>JBHLKY010000075.1:0-2582 GCA_048886185.1 Candidatus Hermodarchaeota archaeon | reverse complement strand
CTAAAATCCTTGTAATTCAACAAAGAGAAACCAACTTCGCGGCGTTCTGTGTCTTGTCTCAACCTGAAGTCGAACAGCTCTATACCAAATAGTCGCCTAGGAGGGAGTTGATTCAGTCTTTTTTTCTTCTCAAATAACTTGAAGACTTCTGATGTCGTAAAATGTTGGTTTTATTTATTCTTTAATTAAAAGTTAATTAATGAAATGTCAGTGAACGTTGGATTAAAGATTGAAAAACTAAAAAATCAAATTGGAGAGTAGGATTGCGACTAGTCAATGCACCTTCTTGAATCAAGATCAATCCCACTTCTCGGTATCTGTTATCCTCAATTTCTGTGAATTCCCAGTTAAAACACTTATGGATGCCATATTTCCTTTAATGCCTGATCATTCACTCATTCTCCAAGCTTATAAACTGAGTTAATGAAAGACCCAGAAGAACCACTGAAATCATTCAATACAGAAGATATTTTAATGTGGATTTAGAAAAGTTCACACACGTCAACTTGAAGTGATTTTTCTATTGAAATCAGACTCAGAGAAATCGGGTATTGAGATTCTCAAAGAACACATGCCAGAGATCACCAGCGCCAAAACTCTTTCTATAATTGTAGGTTCTACTGGAATAGTGCTGGTTCTAGTACATTTATTGAATATGATTGATTGGTGGGCTCCATTACTAGTTGCAATTGTCATTTACATGCTTGCATATTGGACTATGTCACGGATTTCGCGAAATGCGGAAAAAATCCGTGAAAATTATCGGAATAAGTATGAAGACCGCGCTTATACGAAATTTTTCTACTACTACCTTATCCCTGTGATACCACCAAATACGATGACAATAATATTGATTATCATGGTAGAGAATAACACATTCATTCCCATGCTTTACCCCGCATACCAGAATAACATCCTTTACCAAACTATTATACCCTGGCAGATAGCTTTTCCTTTAGCAATTCTATTAATCGGATTGTATCCATTAATGGGTCGTGACGCGGTTAATGGCGGATTTACGTTAGATACAGAACTTTTTCTTTATATTATTTATCCTGAAAAGGCTAAAAAGTTGCAAGACGGGGTATTTAAGTATATACGGCATCCTCATTATGCTGAAGGAGTTTACATGTGTTTTGGTTTGGCCCTATTGTCGCAGAATATAATTGCACTGATTCTAGCGATATTAGCGACTATATGTTATTATTTCGTTGCTCGCTCGGAAGACAAAGAGCTAATTCGTAGGTATGGTTCAACGTTCGAGAAATATGTAAAAAGTACACCATCTTTTCTACCCAAAGTTAAAGATTGGGGGGCTTTCTTAAGACTAATTGTAACTGGAAAATAGGTTATTATCTGAATATTTATACTCTTATTGGGGACCAAGACATCGATTTACTTGTTGGTGTTGATGCTATTTCAGAGCTCCATTCTTCTTATGTTGGGTTACCTATGTACACCCCAAGAAAAAATTACAGTAATTATAACCAAAAATATCCTTTCATACATACAATTGACAGTTAAAAAAAATGATCTGAGATATCATTTACTCATAGAATGAGATTATAAGAGAATGAAATCCTTTGAATTATAATCATCCTATCCAAACTGATAATAATTAAGGAATCCTTTTAGGAGCTACTATCCTTTCAATAAAAGTAAAAATATCTCAATAACAAGTGAATTTTGGTGTTCAACAATATTAAAATGATAAAAACGGAAAGAACAAAATGCAGAATGAATTAGATTTAAATGAAAGTTCAACGAAAAATAATGCAATCCGAATTATTGTTTCAGCTTTAGCTATTCTATCTGGTTTTGCAGGGTTTGAACATGGATTTTTTGAAATTTTGCAAGGAAATGCAGCCCCAGAAGGCTTTGTTATTTCTGCTATTGGTCCTAATCAAAGGTTTTGGTCATTGGGACAAGAACCTGCATTTACAATAATCCCAAATTTCTTTATTACAGGTATTTTAGCCATGATCAATGGTGTTTCAATAATTATTTGGGCTATTTTTTTTATTGACAAACGATTTGGAGCTCGCATACAATTTCTCCTCTCAATTTCTTTATTTCTCGTCGGAGGAGGTTTTGCTCCAATACCCCCTGCTCTACTTGCCTCAATTCTAGCTATTGAAATAGATAAACCATTAACTTGGTGGCAGGCAAATCTACCTGAAAAAATTCAACAAGCTTTTAGATTATTATGGCCTTGGGATGTTATATTATTTATTCTTTTATATATAATCCCAATTTGGATTGCGATTTTTGGAGTTCCTCTAATATGGTTCTTTACAGAAGAAGTCACTGTTCAAATTAATATGAATTTAGGGCTATTATGTGTTTTTTTTATTTTGATTTCCATTATATCTGCTATTTCTGTAGAAATCCAAAGAAAATCGCCTTAAAGTTCTCGGATTCATCATGATCTACTAAAAACTGGAATTAGTTCGGTTAAAAAACGGATATATCAAGAATATAGAGAAATCTCGCTTCTTTGATTTAACTCCATACTAATCAGGATTTAACTAGCAAGTTATCAGAATGTAATAATGGATGAGACATATCGTTGGTATTACACA
>JBHLKY010000074.1:0-3093 GCA_048886185.1 Candidatus Hermodarchaeota archaeon | reverse complement strand
CAGTGGTTGCCCTCATTGCTACTGTAATCCAATCATTAACAGCTACTTTAAGATAAACCCATGCTGAAATCGTCATAGTTTCGGTATTTAAAGGATCAGGAAAAGCAATATAATCATTGGTTCCATCAAAATCTATACCAGTAGCAAATTTTGCAGAAACAAGATCATTTTGGGTCATAGATCCCCCTGATGAACCATCAAAATTATTTGATGTACTATCATTTATTATACCTGTCGGATCATTGTTGAGATGCCAAACACTTCGATAATTTGCATCCCAGACTACAGAAGGATTTTCCTGAATTGAAAGTGTAGGATTGCCGTAGTACATCGAAATAATAGTATCTTGAGTATTTGATAGATTTGCTTTAACCCAAGCGGTTAAAAGAGCATGAGTGGAGTTGTAAATCCGCTTATATCGCTCAATTTCATGATCTAATATATATCCTGATGAATCAGTGAAAAAAATGTCATTTCCAGTGGCCTGAGCTTCATTTTGTAGATCAGAATCGAATAGTTCTATCAACACAGGAAAATTAGTCAAATCCCCTTCAACTTTTTGATGATCTATGGTTATATTTTTTCTATAAGGCCATCTTGTATCAGCCCAATTTGGAATAGAATACTCAGAGCGTTTGAAATGTGATTTAAAGGGATTTTTAACAATATTTTGAGGATTTGTGAAAGAATTATTACTTTTGAGGCAGGGTATTGTGAAGTAATCATCATCTCTTTGCAATTTAATTCCAAAACCTCTCAAGAACTGTGTAGCAAATTCATCAGAATCTAGTAGTCTAGCTTCTTGTATTGGGATAAGAATTGTAATAACATTTAAGAAAAAAATACCTAAAAATAGTATATTTCTGAAATGTATCCTATCACAAATCATCGAAAATTCTCCGCATTCTCTTAAAAATGAAAAGAGTCTTAATAAAGAATCTACACCTTTGGTAAGTGACCTACCTGTGATATTTTTAGACTTACAATTTTTAAAGCAATCTAGATAACCTATTCTTTTGAATAATCTATATAAAAATTGACTGTTATCCATATTACTGAAAAATTCAATAGATTTCTGAAAGTTACAGTATTAAATATAATTAAATTCTAAATTAACCCATTTTCTAATATAATTTCATTAGGTATTCCCAAAATATCCCTATATTGTCAAAATTACTTCATTAAACTCTTTCAATTAACCAAAGTAATTTTGATCATGCATCAATCTTACATAAAACACTTGCTTGCGTTTAAAGTGAAACAGACCCGTTTTTAATAATATTCTCCTTTTCTCCAATGTATGAAATCCCAGCCTTAATGATAAAGAATGCGGAATTTCTAGCACATCTATCAAATTTTCTCTTATCACGAGTAATAGTATAGTTTTTCAACTAATATATTTTTATTAATATTTTTCTAATTGATTATTTGCGTTAATTTTTCTGTTCCAGATTAAAAATTATTAATTTTCCTCTTTAATTAACTCCGTTGTTCCATAAATTCGCTCATACGATATTACTATAGATGATACGAATTTCCTCAATATAAGAACTTTATTACGAATTTTATTCTTATCTGAGTCTTCTGTGTTCATAAGTTTGTGAATTTCGTGAATTTTTACTTTGATTTCCTCCTTGAAAGATTCAACTAATGGAAATACATCTTGATGAATCAGAATGTTACAAGTGAGGTTTTCCTGACCTCCTCTAGCCATGGGCCGTTCTAAGGCATAGCCAAAACTCATCACACTAGTACGAAGACCTTGAGCTAATACAAAGTCATAGCTAGAGGGGATTTCAGTATCAAAGTCATCACAAAAACCAGTGCCACTGAAAGATCGATCCGAAAGATCTACCAACTTTGAAAAATTATCCTTTAACATTTCTGGTATTACAATAATTGGAATAGGCCCATGGCGTTGGTCGAAGAACGAGACCACAATCCCAATTGTATGAGAATCAAGCGTTGTCATCACCTCTACTTCAGGAATTTTCGTTATTCCGTCAAGAACTAGGTCCTTGTCTAGACCAACTAATTCTGGTTTGCGGATAAATTTCACATAAACAATAGATCCAAAAATAGCAGCCAGGATAGTGACACCAACAATAACCAAGACCAAGGTAGGATCAATCCCTAGAGGGGAGGGAGTAAAACGGGTCTCTTCGATACGTGCGGGGTCATCACGTTCAATATCATAAGCAATACCACTATTTCCCGCACTATCTAACGTTACGATTCGATAGAGAATCTCACGAGCTGTACCATTATGATCAAAAGGCACCGTTATCGCATACATGGGAACTCCATTAGTGGAATTGTGGAATCTCATCTGGATCATTCTCCAATCCACATCTACAACTCGATAAAGGGTAGTGCCTATCCCAACAGGTGCTTCTGTCCCTTCAAATGGTCGGAAGTAATAGTAGAGTGTGATCGTCGTGATTTCTGAACCATATTCAATGATATCAGCGTAAAAGGTAATATTAATCGGTGCAAGATCATTATCCAGCTTCCACCCAGGATTCTCAACTCGGGGAGGGGCCTCATCTTTCACCTCAAGACTAAATGGAACTTTGGTAAATATCTTGAACGTTTGGCTGCCATATTTTACCATACTCGTCACTTTGACCTCACCTGTGAGATTGGTGCCAAGATAACTGGGGAAGTCTGTAATGGAGAGTTGGAAATCTAAGAACCACACATCGGCAGTACCACTACGCTGGGCGTATTGAGTATCAATCGCACTATCATCAAACACATATTCCACAGTCGTGATATTATTGCGATCCGTAGCAGTCAGGTATAGCTCATAATGGCCTTCAATATCACTTAAAACGGAAATAAGGGGCCTCTCGTCTAGGATAAGAGGTTTACTTTCAATTACTATAACAGGGAAGGTAATATTCTGACCCTCCGCCAAGCCGTCCGAGGGAGTGACCACACACCTCCAACGATCACCAGGAGAAGCCCCTGAAGAGGGAATAGTTATGCGTTGGCGATATGAAAGCTCCTCGAGCCATCGCGAGGTGTGATTATCATAATAATACCAATAGATTCGCGATTGATCAGCATCAAGAGGTAGATCATCATCCA
>JBHLKY010000073.1:0-3153 GCA_048886185.1 Candidatus Hermodarchaeota archaeon | reverse complement strand
CAAAAATCAATTCACTTATAACCAGTGATTACCTGTGTCATATGCTAGCTTAACAGAAACCGTTAACGATTTGGTACATTTGCACCTCTGACTAATTGATAACTTATTATTTCAATAATACTACAATATTGATTGTTTGATATTCTATTGCTGATTGAGGACTTTTAATGGATGAAGTTGATGTTTTAATCATTGGAGCTGGACCTGCAGGGGTTATTTCTGCAATTACCTGTGCTAAAATGGGTTTAGATGTAATACTAGTTGATTCTAAATCTTTTGACCAGATTGGTAACAAAGTGTGTGGTGATGGGTTATTCAAATCATTTACATCTTTTCTTGAGAAAGAAGTGGGTATTATACAACCCCATGGTTCGGAGGTGTCTGATACCTTTGAATCGATGGTTTTAAGAGCAGCCGAGGTAGATTTACCTATTGAAGGTCATGGCTTCATAGTTGATCGTTTTCTTTATGGTCAAAGGCTATTAAAAGAAGCTATTGACTTAGGAGTCAATGTTCGGGCGGAAACCAAGGGTATTAAAGCTCAAATTGATGGGAATTGTGTAATAGGGGCCATCGTTGAAGAAAAAAATGGGAGTCAGTATTTCATTAAGGCGAAAATTACTATTGATTCTAGTGGGCGCAATTACCAGATTAGAAAAACCTTACCACAAAATCTTTTTCCAAATATTGAAACCAGAATGAACAAGAGTGATATTGCAAGTAGTTATCGTGAAATAATCAGGGTGAATGAAGACCATTTGTTTCAAAAAAAAATATTCTTGGAGTTTAGAAGTGATATTCCAAGTGGGGGGTATTTTTGGATATTTACTAAGGGAAAAAGAATGTTGAATGTTGGCATTGGGTGGCCGATGAACGTAAAAAGCCAAAAAGGGATGAAAGAACATTTATGGGACATTTTAAAGGAATATTATTCTGATTATGAGGTGCTAGCGAAAGGTGGTTACACTATTCCGATGCGATATCCATTAATGAATGCTGTCGCCTCTGGTTTCATTGTCGCAGGAGATGCTGCGTTTCACGCAAATCCCTTTTCAGCTGAAGGCCACGGACCAGCTTTAGTTGCGGGTTATTATGCAGGAAAAACTGCTGCAGACACAATTAACAAGGGGAATTTCGTTGAAGATCAATTATGGAAATATAATCATAATATTTTGAAACACTTCGGGGAAATTCATATCAAATATCAATTAATACTTGAGATGCTACGTAAAATACAGATTACTGGTTTAGAATTCTTGTTAAAGCGATCAATTATAACTGAAGAATTATTAAAACAGATAGTTGATGGAAGGAATATTAATACTTCGTCAAAATTCAGAATTGTTTGGAGATCATTTCCTAATTATGACATCATATTTAAACTTCGCAAACTCCAAAAACAAATTTACCTCTTTGAAAAATTACTCCAATCATATCCAAAAGATCCAACTGGTTTTCCACATTGGTTTTCACAGTTTAACAAGAACATGAATCTTATTCGTGATTCTTCACTCTAAGTCTTGAATATGCGACCAATTCATTATGTTTCGATGAAAGTAATTATTGAAGCGATTACAAAAACCCCCAATAGAGCCATAATTCGTTTTCTTGACCAGTGTATGGTTTCAGAGTCTTGAGTTCGGAGTATTGGAATCAAAAAAGAAAAACCAGCGAAAATTCCTATAATATCAACCACCCATAAATAATTAATTAATGTGGTATTTGACGACAGTAAGATACCCTGAAAAACAACAAAAGCAAATATATAAAGTGAGACCGCAATAAAAGCAGCTTTTTTTGCCCCAAATCTTGTAGCAAATGTCACTTTCTGATATTTGAGATCTCCTGTGATGTCTGCAATATCTTTATGGAGTTCAAAAGCAGTAACTGTAATCATTATCTGAAAAAAGAATAATAAAATGGGCAGTGGAATACTTTCAAAAGTAGCGAATACGCCAACAAGATATGCAGAAGCTATCCCAAATGCTGTTAATATATTTTTAAAAAGAAAATAATTTTTTAACCTGAACGAGTACAAGATAGAAACAATAGATACAAATCCAGTAAGGATAAAAGAATATATCGAGAGAAAAAAACTAAGAATAAGTCCAAAGATTGTCTCACTAGCAAAAAGAAACCATGCTTGGGGTATTGTTATTCTACCTTCGGGTAAGGGGCGATTGGGTTTTTCTAGTTTGTCTATTTCGAGATCAAGAATATCATTAATAGTATTTGTACTCGCGGAAACTAGAAAACCTGTTCCAATTGCCAAAAGTAAGATATCCCAAGAAGGAAGTGTCTTAGTAACGCTAACAATCCCCAAAACAACTACCATTCCTATAATTGTGCTTGCTTTTAACCTAGCAAGGTCTGTTATGGCACTGAGTTCAATTTTTCCTACCTTTCTAAATCGCCTCATTTGTTTTAGCACTTTTTTTATTTTGTATTTAATCTCGTAGATCGAAGATCAATATAATATTCTATGATAAATAGAATAATCACTAATCCTATCAATATTAGTTGAATAAACATAGGGACTGTATCATAAATAATAAATTTCGTTAGTAGCAGGCATATATATGATAATTGGGCATATCCTGCTCCTAAATAGATGTATGAAGGGGTAAAATCATAATAAATCCATATTTTTAATTCAGTTCCTAGAACCTCAATAAATACAGCCCCAGTAGCAGCTACTATCAGAAATAAAATATCATTTGAGAGTGCTAGAAACAGAATAGATACACCAGCTCGTACTAATGTCCAATAATTCCTCAGAGAAGTCTTGCCTCTCGTAAAATCAACGAATATCCATAATATGAAGAATAATATGATGATAAACCACCCATAAATTTCAAAATTAGTCATGATGAGCTCATAAAATCGGAAAATAAGCAACGTCATAATCCCCCACCCCCAAAAAATAGATAACGAGTAAATACGGTCGTTATAGTGAGGATACCACCATTTATGGGCAAAAACTCCAGCTATATCAGTTATTATCCCTGGAACAAGACCTATACTAAATAGTAGCAAGCTGAAGTATAATTCAGAACCTGTTTTATCAATAAACAGTAGTAGTGTCCATGGAACCATCCAAGCAAGAGCAATTTTATCCTGTTTATATTTTTTCAGTATTAGAAACGAGACAGG
>JBHLKY010000072.1:0-3489 GCA_048886185.1 Candidatus Hermodarchaeota archaeon | reverse complement strand
AAGTTATCAAATCTTCAGAAAAACATTATAGGAGCTTTTAAGATCACCTTCAAGGAATTTAATCATTGATTCCTTCACCGATTGTAAGATCTTTTCCAAAAGAAGATGAAATGTTACTTCACGTTCTAACATAGTATAATCCCCAGAGGATACACGAATAGACAAATTTTTTGTTATATAATCAAGTTCAATCGTTGTTAATTCCTTTTTATTTTGAAGATTTTTCCAAAATTTAAAAAAATGGATTGGTCGTAAGAGGATATTGGGAGTTTGTATTAAAAAACGTGGATAAAATACAATTGATTTTTCTTTCAACGACCAATCGATAAATTCCCCTTTACGTGCAATAAATTTCGCATATCTCTGAAAATTCTCCTGAAACGCTGCAATATCGTGAATATGATCCGAGATTTCAGTAAAAGGCAAAAAAAGCGGTCTTTGGGAATACCCATCTTCAACTTCATGAATGTCAGTCGCTCCTTTATTAATTATTGTAAGCCTGTCAGGTTCCAGCCAATCAAGCCAAAAAATCGGTTTACGAAATGATCTCCTTGCTAATAGGAATATTAGTAATGAAATTAGCCAAAAAATGTGGATGATTAGAAAAAATTGGTTAAATTGAGGGTTATTTCTCCAATCAAGAGAATAATAAATATCTGAGCGAAGAGCCCATACATAATTAGTTAGGAAAATCAATGGTAATAACAGAAAACTGACCATAATGAATTGAAAATATATAAGCATTTGAAAAAAGAAATCTAAACATCTTGTGCGATATGTTATTTGAAAGAGAATAATAATTACGAAAATAGCGGCGATTAATAGGTATATTATTAAAAATAAAAAACTAAATATGTATATAGATATAACAACTTGATTAACCCAAATATTGTCAAGAACACTCACTAATATTGGAAACAAAAAGACGAAAAAGAAGAGTAAAATACCAATAAGAGTTCGGAATCGATCCCGATAGATAATATGAGAAAGATCACTATTATGTTGTTTTCGAGCTGTTTTAGGGTTTGTTTGATTATTCAAAATCATGCTTTCTTCATTAATTTGATTTATTATATTCACATCCTCACAAAAAGACGTCAATGATTCCATATTTCTTTAACTTCAATATAAACAGATATAGGGACTTTTTAGTGAACTTATTTTTGATATTTAATTTAGAACAAATCGTAAGGAAAGATTCTGGGTCCATTGTAGGGTGAGGTAGAATTTTAATTAGCTCACCTTCTTTCTGACTCAGCTTAATCTTGAATGTGATAGTTTTAGGAGCTTTTGTACGTTTTTTAACTTTAATAACCTCTACTCTACCTTCCTCACCGAAAACATATGTTATACGAGGATAGATATTTCTTTTTTCTCTAATTTTAACATCTGGTATGAATAATTCATCTTGTAAATCTTTAGATAAAGTATCAACGTCTAAAACTATTGGTATCTGTTTAGTTATTAGTCTATAATAACTTGGCTTCCCTTGATGTGTCAAATAGTCTTTTTTCTTAACAAAATTATACTTCTGTAATAAAGTTAGATATTTTTTAGCTGTACTTTTATGAATGTTGAGGATTAATGCTAATTCTGAGGCAGAGGAGCGCATATCCTTTTGTTGAGCTAGTGTAACTAGTACCTTAAGCATTATATCGTTAGAAAATAATTCTTGAAATTCAGTAAGGTTTGGTTTCCAAGGATCATGCATATCAAGCACATTATTAATTTAATGTTTGTCTATTATAATTAGATAAACATTAAATCCTATATATAAACGTTTTCAGAATAGGATTGATCATGGGAAATTTAGCTTTAACGTCTTCTAATGTTGAACTAATGATGAATCTGAACATAATCGATAATTCTCAGAGGCCTATTTACTCATGGAAATTACACTAAGGGATCCTGAAAAATTTTAAACCAGAACTTTATAAAGAATCTGTAGAATCAATTATACTAATTAGCAAAGGAGAATTCTCCAATCATCGTGATTTACTTATCGTAACTTGCTAAAATAAGATTGTTTATTTCTAAAAGGGTTGGGACTTTAGGATGAACAGAATAGTTTTTGAGTTTCATTGTATCAGCCCCAATTGCTTCTAGTTGATTTTCAAGCACGTTTAGCTCCCTCAAATTAATCCATAAACCAATTTTTTTCAGAAACACATCCATTTCATTGCATGATTCTTCTGCTGCCACTTCATCAGATTCATTTTTCAAATCAGGATTAAATATTCTACCTACTGTTGCATATTTTGGTTTTGCATGTTTCCACGTCCACTGGTTAACTTTTGGATATAAAGCTGCTAGTGCTTCTCCATGCATTACATCTGTAACATGCCCTCCAATAGCCATACCAATTCCATGGGCAAGTGTAGTACCCGCATTGGTAATACAAATCCCCCCAAGGGTGCTTGCCCATGACATTGCTTCTCTTGCCTCTTTGTTTGAACCATCTTTAACAACAACTGGAAGATAATTAATCACTCGTTTTATTGCCTCTAAAGCGAGAAGGTCGACATAATCTGAAGCTCTTATATGTAAAAAACTTTCAAATGCATGACAAAAAACGTCAAAACCAGTTGCTGCAGTAATATACGGTTGAAGGGTCAGGGTAAGCTCAGGATCAACAATGCTAACCCTTGGGGTTAGAGACCAATCAGCAAGTGCAGACTTGAACTTTTCATCAGGATTTTTTATTACTGCCATTGGGGTGACTTCGGATCCAGTGCCTGCTGTAGTAGGGACAGCGATAATTGGTAGAACTCGATTCTTTGACACTCTTTTCTGTCCTAGACGGTAATCCCACACTTCTCCTTCATGAGTGGCACCAACAGCCACAGCTTTAGCAGTATCAATACTTGAACCGCCACCTACCCCTAAAACAACATCAACTTTATTTTCAATAGCCATTTCAGAACCTAATTTAACGCAAGAGATGTCTGGATTGGGAACAACACCATCAAAATGAGTCACCTCAACTCCTGCTTCAATGCACAATCTTTTTACTTTGTCAAATACCGGTTGTAAGGCGGGAAAGGATTTAACAGTGACAAGAAGACAACTCTTTCCAATACGTGAAATCTCTTTACCAATTTCATTCACACGCTGCCAACCAAAAAGAATCCGAGTAGGTTGATAATAATTGAATTCTCTCATGCTTTTTCCTCTTATAGTTCTACATTTTTAAGCAGGGATAATTTGTCAATATCAATGATCTCTCTCTGCCTTTACCATATTTTCTAGAATTATTGGGTCACTACCTCAGATGATCAAGTTTCATGTAAGATCGAACGGATCCGTAGGGATTCTTATCTCCGATTAGAGGGTCGTTTGGTGAAATTAGGAAAATTAAATTGACTTCGAAAACTGGTAAAATATGGAACTGGATGAAAACCGATAATTCCTACATAACCTGCTGTACTGATGGAATTAGACCTGTTATTTTTAAACTAGAGGTAATCGATAGAGATGAAGTATTAACTA
>JBHLKY010000071.1:0-3574 GCA_048886185.1 Candidatus Hermodarchaeota archaeon | reverse complement strand
GGAGAAATATCAATGAGACAATTAGGGAATCCACGCATACATCAATGTGCGATATTGCTTTTGGAATCCAAGTCCCATATAGAGGCTTAGAGCTTGATCGTTAATGGTATTAACCTCCAGATCAATACTCTCATATTTCTTTTCATTCAATCGTCTCAAAGTTGTTGTTAACAGGGCTTTTCCAAGTCCTTTTCCTCTAGCTTTGGGTAAAATGCCAATTGGTCCGATATTAGGTCTATCATCTTCTAAACGAACCACAATGAATCCGACAAATTCATCGTACTTCTTTAATACAATGGAGGTATCTTTATCATAAGGTTCATCCCTGTTAAACCAGTTTAAAAACAATCCAACCTGTTGAGGCTTTTTATGATTTAGGAACCATCCATCTTGGCTATTGTTAAACGTTTCAAAGACGGTTTCTTTGATTTCCTCATTGGTGACTTTATCTAAAGTAAGGATTTCGATCTCGCTTGGAAGTTGAATATCATCAAGTGTCACATCAGATGTTCTCACATTCATGTAATATTCTGTTCCCACTGATGTGAATCCGCGTGATTCATACCACTTTACATAAGTGGAACACATTTGTTCCATCCCGGAAGACGAGAGTGGGAGCCAAGCCTCCATCCCTGACAATGAATGAATCTTCACTAATTTCTTTGATTGCTCTATTAGTGCGGGGGCAATCGTGTTTTCGTCTCTATCAGGATGTATTACAGGTTGCCATGGTAGATAAATCCCCATTCCTGGAATGATATTCAGATCAACAATCATGCTCCCAACAGGATCGTTTACAGCTTCTTCATAAGCAATTATGAGAATAATATTATCCTTTTCTTTTATATCCTCAAATTGTGCCTCTAAACGATCCAAAGTGCGATCGTCCTGTTTCAGAGGAGAATTTTGCCGAACATCATATGTGAGTTTGGCTAAAGCATCCGCATAAATTTCGTTCTTTGAAATTATTTTTATTTTCAAGGATTTCACTTCCTCAGATATTAAAAAATATTATACTCATTTTTTGATCAGGGATGCTAAATGCGATTGATAATTTCTAGTAAAATAAAGGAAGGAGACTTGTAATATTCGTAATGGCGTAATCGGGGTATTAGCTTGATATATTCATTGTCATATTGCTTTATATGATATAGGCACATTTCCAATCTTGTTTAAGTAGTGTTGGATTTAGGCAACTAGCTTTTGCCTGCACCCAAAAGAATAAAAAAGGAAATTGTAACTTATGGGTGGTTTTAACACGATATCAGTGGAGATTGAAGGTTAATGGATGACGTTCAATACAATGAGGAAATAGATCTCATAAAAAAGGCTATTATGGATTATTATCATGAAGGTCATGTGAAGGCTGACCCCCAGCTGTATGAACAGGTACTACATGATGAATGGAAATTTTTCATGTTCGATGATCAAGGGATTTTGAAGGTTGTTGATAAGAAGGAATATTACTCCTGGTATGATCCGCAAGATGTCGATCCTGACTTACAATGGAAAACTGAAGTATTCTACGTTGATGTTTATAAACACAATGCTCAAGCCAAGATAATTATTGAAAATCAGAATGTTAAATATCTTGACTACTTTAATCTTATGAAAATTGATGATACTTGGTGGATTGTTCATAAAATTTCCCAACCCATGGAAAAATAATTAGTTTAACTAACTTATGTTAATTTAGACGCAAATTGTAAGATTATTCATTCCCTGCAGGGATCACTGTGTCTTTTTCGATTATTAAGATAACTGTTTTTTGGGGAGCTCGAGTGCGATGTGTTATTCCCTTCGGTACAGTCTATCCTTGTTTTGGCTTTAACTCGATTGTTTCCTCTTCTAAATCGATGAACAACCTCCCCTCAATAACATAGAAGAATTCATCTTCCAAGTCATGCTTATGCCGATGGAACTCCTCCTGGATGATTCCTACTCTGACTACACTGTCATTGGGGGACTGGGATAAACGATCTACTAGCATTGAGTAGACGATTCTAAGCTTGCATTGTGGCCTTATTCGGCCAATTAGATCTAAGAGTTGGACATGAAAACAACCTTGAATAATTTCTAACTGGTTGGATGGGATAGATAATAGGTCTTGAGAAAAACCTAATAAAATAACAAGCGAAATTAGGTTAGGCAATAAAAGTCAATATAGAGAGAGGCAGTAAAAACTAAGAATTTTGGATGACTATTGGCTTTATGAAAACTATTAATAATTATTTCTTTGAGTCCATTAATCTAGAAATAATAAGATATGAATAATCCAATTACCATGAAATTGGTTAGAGAGGGAATGTAGGTCAAATGGCTTCTAGATACTATTAACAGCCAAATAGTAGTATGTTTATTGTTTGGTAGCATTCGGTCTGCTGTGGCTCTATTTTCGGACACGCTACTTTCTATCTATTAGATTGAGTGGCATGATTCTTCTCATTCCTATCTCCCATTATCCGGAATTGAATTTCGGTCTGATGTCTGTACGCTGTTCTTGTGTTTCGGGAGTGTGGTATCTTCTGTAAAATGTGGAAACAGAAATGGTAAAAAAGGGATTAATACTCAAAATTCACCTGAATAATTAATCCCATCCTTAAACTCCTATCTGCTTTTTTGGTATTTTTGGGAATTTAATTTCAAGATTATGGGGGACCAGACCACCAAGTCAGTGTGAAAGAATATGGTTCATATTTAATCGCACTTATTTCTGTGAGATCGATCTGAATGGTAAATCGTACTCCTGGTGGAAGTGTTCCGACCCCATTTTCGGGCCAAAATATTGGTGGTATTTCTGGACTACCTGGAGCGACTTCCCAGACCCATACAGCAACACTCCATCCAGCAGGGAGATTTGTTGTGTTCCATGTAACATTTCCAGTAACGGTCCCAAGATAATGCAGACTACAATTGAATGATTTAGTTTCCCCAGGAATAAAATCACCCCAATCGTAAGTTGTTATTGGTGTACCATCTTCGTACTCTAATTGTAACCCATAGAGCTCATAAGGATCAGCAACTAGTTGCATTGTCATATTTGTTTCCCAAAAATATTGTGCGATAAATATACCTGCAGAAACTCCAATTATAAGAAACAAACCTAAAAGCGGAACTAAAGCCTTTTTTTTCAATTTGACATTCACCTCTTTCATTTTCCAGAAAATTAAGACATATTTCATTATGTCTTAATGGTTTTCATTAAATTATAATGGCATATATAAATTTTACGATGGTAATTATTCCTGGAGTCTGGGCTTGAGCAAAAAGAATAAAAAATTTTAATTTGATATTCTCATGAATGGAGAGGTTTTTACTATGGAGAGAAGGTTTATTTTAAGGAGTGTACTAGGAATAGTCGTTGTTACGAGTTTTTTCGCTCTTTACATTGTACACAATTTAATTCAAATTGAAGAAGAAAGAACACTTAATGGGACGATTTATGAAGTTACAGAGTATAGTGAAGTAAATTATTTGTTCTTTGAAGACCATTATAACCTATCTCTTTATACCTGTCCCTCTTTTTGTCTGTTTTCTCTAACTAATTTCATGCTAATTGGATTATTCATATCTT
>JBHLKY010000070.1:0-3621 GCA_048886185.1 Candidatus Hermodarchaeota archaeon | reverse complement strand
TGAAAATTTTCAATTGATAAATAATTTCTACAATTATGATAACATAAATACTAAATTGGATTATTCATCTAAAATTAAATTTGGGTTAATTTTAATTTACAATTATGAATCTTTAATGTAATCATTTTTGATTTTTAAGGACAAAATAAATCCGTTATGTTTCCTTGAAGACGATACCCTGAGAACAATGATCCTGTAGATTCACGGTAGAAGGTTTTTTAAACCTTAAAATCATTGGATATGGAGACCATGCATTTCAAGTTGGTCAAAGAAGAAAAGAGGTGAGAATTTGAGAGAAAAAATGATTTTAAATATCAGAATGAGGAAATTACTCGTCACAGCTGTCGTGTTGGGGCTTGTTGTTATACCCCTCTTATCAAATAACATAAAGGCTGTTTCGGCTGCACCAGGACTCTCGCCAATCATTTCCAAGCCAGATGGGCATCATTATGGCCCCGTTAGCGAATACCATTATGCGCCATATGATGATCTTGTTGTTACTCTTGGTGTTCGGACTTGGGTTGGTACCGGAATAACTAATTCGTATTTGGTCGATTTTGAGCCCATTCTAGAGACCTCTGTGAACCCTGACTGGGAGTTATATAATTACTGGCCCACTGAATGGAAACGATATTACATAAAACATGTGAAACTCACCTGGAGTTTGTACTATTATGGATATCCAGGCATAAGCGCTAGATATATCGGAGTTAATGAAGGTGAACTAAGTGATAGATCCGCTTACCGTCGAACTGAGGATAGACCTGGTGGTAACGATCCCGATGCAGTTGCCACTTATATCTTTCAGTTTCTTGCTGATTTAGCAAGTACAATCCCTGCCCCTTACAATCCTTCTGGGCTTCTGAAATATGTAGACCTGAATCCAGGATATGGTTCGTTTTCCTCGGGTTCTTATTCAAATCCAGAAAGGTGGTGGGTAAAACACACACAAAATGATGGGATAAATGGAGGATATACTTTTCCTGAACGAACAGTGAAAGTTCGTACTAGATTCCGGCTACCAAGTGCAGCATATGGCACCTATAGATTCCAAATCATGTGGGAAGTCAAAATACAACAGTATCATTTTCACAGATGGCAACCAAATTCTGTCACAACTATCGGTACAAGGACAGGAACATATAATCTGTATTTTGCCTATAAGTATGAAACACCATCCTCACCACCTGGGCCTCCCGGGCCTGGGCCTGGGCCCACCCCAATTTAAACCAATGCCATACCAACTCAACTGGAATTTTTTTTGCTGATTTTATATCAGCATTTTTTTTTATTTATTTGTTTATCAGTCCCACCTCAACTCTCTGGAGAAACCAACTGAGTATTAATTCCCATCCTAGTTAATTGGCGTCAAGAATAGTTGCAATGAAGGCAGTTCAATATGATCATCTGCAAAAACCCTCTCTTACATCAATCATTGAAAGGATATGAGACAGGTAACTGTGCATTATGCAATTTTTCTGAATTCGTTGATGTATGAATCATAGTAGATTTATCTCATTCTAGATGTTTTAATCAATCTATTAATTTTAGCAGTATTGAGATAACCCTAACAAATAAATCAGTTTGCTTTAATAATCAAAACTTAATTTCATCTTTATAGCATAATATTTATTATCAATGGATGAAAAAATGTAAATCCAAATCAATTGCTGGTATTAAAAAATTAAAATTAACATTTTTTTTAAACTGCACTCAAATAAAACCAATCATATTCTCAGATGTTTAGGACTACAAATAGAAAATATGGAGTTACACAAATCTGTTATAAGTCAGTAACTACTCTCAATCTTTGTTCAATACTGGAACAAGCTACTAATCCCCCGATCATTCCTGCTAAACTTAGGATAACGATAAAAAGGGGAATAATTATGAGCATAAGAGCCAAGAGATCAATTTCTGGCCCAAAGTCTCCTCCGTGAGCGAATGGCAAAACAATTAAGCTATCTAGGGACAACATGAAGATATGTAAGAGACTTATCATAAATCCTATCTGTGCTCCCTTCTTAATATTTCCAATCCAGAAACCTGCTAAAAAAGGGGATATAAGTAAAATAAAGAATGAAATAAAAGAAAACATTAAAGGAAAAGGAAAAGGGCCCTTCATATAAAATAGAATATTTAAATACCCAGTACTTAAAAATAATATACGAGAGTTCCTATACGAAGTAGCTAATAGTAAAAATGGTGGGATTAAAACAATTGCTATCAGAATTGCCCTTTTTAGAGAATCCAGATTAAAATTTTTTCTCCATCGCATGAAAGAGAAGAGTATTATAATTAAAAGGAGACTTTGAATTAGATTGGATATGGGAAGTTGAGATACAGAAGAAATTGTAAGATCTGTCATCTTCTAGCATCCAATTCTCGTTAGCTAACAATATTTATTAAGTATCCTTTGAGCTATAATCACATTCTTTCTTAGGAATTTTGATCTTTTTATTGTCTAATGTCATATAACGTTGGATTAATGACTAATTACATAGGTATTTATATGGGTATTTCTCTATTATAAGTGGAGAAAAAAATGTTACGAAAAACCCATAAATTCACCCTGATGATTAATCCTGAAGAGAAAAAAAGATTATCTGCATGGGGAAAGAAACATGGATTTTCTAAGCTATCCAAACTTTTTTTTGCTTCTGTAGACGTTGTACAACGCAACCCTAATCTTTTAGAACCGACAGAGTCTAATGATATAGCTAAAGTGTATGAAGTGATTCAAGAATCTTATTCATCTTTTGAGCTCTTCTTACAGTACTTACAAACTATCCAATTCAAAGTAGAAACACTAGAACGCGCGGTAGACTGGCTTATGAAGAAACAGGGAGTCACAGAAAAGGAACTCAAGAAAATTTATCAAGAAGATGAAACAGGAGATGCAATTTTTGAAACAGAAGTTTAAATCTCCACAACCAAATCCAGCATTTTTAGAAGATTATAAAGCTTGGTCGAGGCTTACAGGTCACTCTGAGAATACTATCAAATGCTATACTTACTCCTTGAAGACTATCCCAGAAAATGTAGATGTTTATTTCAGTAATAAACAATTGAAAGGCAGGAGGATGAAAATTTCTGCTTATCGTTCATACTTGAACTTTCTAGCTGATGAAATGGATTTATTTACCTTAGAACAGCTTACTAAGGCACTAAGAAAATTTAAATATCCAAAAAGGAGAGGAAATAACCACAGTGAGCGTAAGTGGAGTATCCCAAGAGAGGAGTGGACTAAATATATCAAAGTGGCACCACATCATGTAGCTAAGATGGGGATGTGGTTAGGTTTCCAATTTGGTCTACGAAATGGCGAGATAGTACATCTGCGGATAAACGATATTAGTTTTGAGAATGAAGAAATCATTATTCGTCCACGTCCTAAAACTCATAATACTGTCGCATGGGTACCTAAACATAATAGAACTAGAACGATTCCCTTTGTAAAGAAACATACCCAAGTACTAGAGCGATGGATTAATGAAACCAGACCTGAAGAATTAGGACATCCTTATCTGCTGTGGACTCCCCGTAATGCCAATAAAGTCAGTGAGAAAAATTTTTGGAATTGGGTTAAAAAGACGGGAGCAAATCCCCATATTTTACGGT
>JBHLKY010000069.1:0-4482 GCA_048886185.1 Candidatus Hermodarchaeota archaeon | reverse complement strand
CTTTTGCTTTCATAACTTATTTGACATTCTCATAAGGAAACAAGATTTAGTATGTGGCTGGATCTTCATATACAATCTTATTATCCTGCTAAATATTTATTGCACTGAAATATAGAATTTAAGTTTAATTGTAAAAAACAGTAAGGAGAAAAGGATGAAACAACACAATTTCTAAATATTTGTTTTTCCTTTATTTTAGTGTTAATAGTGATCACCCATGAAAAGAATCTACTTGAGAATAGTTATGATTGTCTGGTTAACTACTATAGTATTAAATCTTGAATCTTTGCCCATTCTACATTTAGCTAATCCAAGAATAGTAAATGCTAGTGATACCACTCAAATATCATCTCTGAATGATGTTGATTACTTGATAATCACCTCAGAACTATTCAATGATGATGTCCAACCATTGGCAATTTGGAAATTACAACGTGGTCTCATTCCTGCTATTAAAACAGTTGAAAATATATCTTCAACTTATGAAGGTGAAGATGAAGCAGAGTGCATCAAGAAATGTATTCAAGACTTCCATGAAAATAGGAATACTCAATGGGTTGTTCTTGCTGGTGGACGCTCTCATGTTCCCACTAGATCAGTTAGAGTAGAATCAGCACAAGCACCTGGAACGTATGACTATGTGAGTTGTGATCATTATTATGCTAATTTGGATGACAATTGGGAGAATAATATTGATGGAATTGTCTCAATCATTGATTATTTTGATTGGGACGCAGAGGTGTATGTAGGAAGATTACCTGCTGATAATAATGATCAGATGAGGGAGTTAGTTAATCGTTTGATCAATTATGAAAGAAATCCTCCAGTTGGGTCTTGGATGACACGTGCTCTTTTTGGGGGCGCCTTTGCGAGGTTTGATTCAGATGATAATGACAATAATATCTTTGATGAAGAAGATACTGCTGAATTTGACGCAAATAGAAATCATAATTGGTTAAAAACGAATATATTTCCTTCAGATTGGACTAGCGTTCTTCTTGGGGAAACTGAAGGCTTAAAGACAACTGATTTTTATGTTGATAGACCTCTCAATGAATTTAATATTATAGAAGAAATTAATAATGGAGTCAGTACTGGGATGTTTGATTCTCATGGATCAACTACCAGTATGTTCCGAATGATTTTCACTAATGATGAGGATAATGATTCACTATTTGATTATGGAAATGATGGGTATTCTAATGAATTGTTGATAGATACCACGTCAGAAATCGATACAGAAGGGAAATATGGATTCTTTTTTCTTTGTGCATGTTCAACGGGTACGTTTGCTAGACCAGGAGATTGCCTCTCTGAATACATTCTTCGGACGGCGGGCATCGGGTGTATTGCTAGTTCTGGTTCGGCTTATTACGATTCGGGATGGTATAATGGAGAGCATGGGGGTTGGTTTACTCAAGGTTTATCATCACGATTCTGGGAACAATTCTTTACAGTGGGAGGAAACCAACCAGGAAAAGCGTTTATTCGTGCAAAAATTGACTATATTGACGATTTTTTGAGATTAAATGGACGAGAAGAAAGTTCAAATAAAACACTCATTCAATATAACCTAATGGGTGATCCTGAGGTTCCTGTTTGGACAATAATTCCATCACAACTTGAATGTTCAATTTCAAATGAAAGTACTTCTACCATTATAGCCACTTTTAGCAATGATCAAACAATCAGTCATGTTACTGTAACATTACTTAATTCGACATATTATTGGCGAGGAACTACCAATAAGGAAGGTACAATTACTCTCCCAATTTCTTCAAATGAACTCACAAACGTGACATTAACTATTTCAAAAATAAACTTTCTCCCTTGGCAATATGGATTGGAAAATACACCAGAAAGTATTAGTGAATTATCTCAAGATAATAATGAAGAGAGTATTATAATTACTAGCAGCTCAAATCATTCGACTTCAGATATTTCGACTTCCTTTCCTGAATTCTCGGCTATATTAATTACAGGTTTGATTCTTGCAATACAGAAAAAGAAAAGGAAAATCAAGTGAATAGAGGTCAATACAGGTGAATTCTTAATCCTTTCAATGTTTGGCCTCCCAATTGTAGGACAACCATACTTGATTCTAGGAGAGGACGCCAAAAAATCGTCCCATTCTACTAATTATTCATACTTGGAATTATTGTTGTATTATCAGTCGTAGTAATATTGATCTATGTCATGTAATGTTGGTTAGATTTTGAAAAGTATATACCATGGAATATAGTATGAAGAATTTATTCATAAATAAATTGATTAGAAAATGATTGAGTTAACAAAAAAACTGAAATAGTCAATATTTCTGATGATTGGGATCCTATCTGCCTAAAAAGACTATATATTAGAACATTCGATGAAAATCTGTTTTCTAGTTGATTATCTTTTTCCACAACTATTCACGATTTATTGCCATACAACTAAGCTTTCTCTGGAAATCTCTGGTGATTGCTTGATTGAGATTCCAAATTCTGCTCATGACAGGGTAAATTCTGATGTGATTGTTAACCAGAATGGGATGGTAAATGCCAGGGTATAAAATATCAGATTTAACAGGATCGTCAGGAAAAAGTTTCCTTCTGTTATGGTATCAATGGCATTATTGATTGTCATTTCGGTAATCACTAAGACCAAGGTCAGTATCAGAAACCCTATCACTCCTCGTTCAATTTTTGGGACTGAAGGGGTTTTGAAGATCTTCACCCAATTTTGGGAGCTTTTGGTCTCTAATAGTCTCACTATTACCACAATCAATATCATTATCCCTACAACTAGCACAACAATATCGATAATAAACCGAATAGTGAGAAGGGTTGGTTCCTGCCCCAACTGTCCCATCTCCCCAAAATATCGATATCCGAAATACATTACCGTATATAATCCAGAGAACAGGATATTTCGTGTGAGGATATAGATTATCCCTGTTCCTAGCCCATATAGGAATGTAGACACAAACCAGAACATGGTTCCGATTAAATTTTCCGCGAGAAAATAACTTGGTAAAAACGCTATGCCAAATCCAAAGCTGGAGAGCAGTACTGCGTGCAGGGGTGATAGTCCTCGATCTTCTAGTGCCGGGATAACCGTTCTTCGATAAAACAGCTCTAAGAAGATCGGATGTATGAGGAAAATATAGATCAGACTTAGAACGAAAAACGTTGGATCGTGGTGGAATTTTTCAAATGAGCCATAAAATCCGAAAAACCTCCAAGGTACCGTATTTCCCACAAGTTCGTAAATAAACCCTATGGTATTTCTCACTAAAATGATGATACAGAATACTGGAACAACATACAACAGGCTTCTCACCTTAGGTGGGTGATATTCTGCGTCTAATACCTTTAGTTTGGGAATAAAGATATAAAAGACCACCAAACTTGCTATTATTACCCTAAAAATACTAAAACTTATATCTAGAGCGGAGCTCACCTCTAAGTAAATTCCTGTCCTAATAGATTGCTCTAAAAACCAAGTGGCTAATATAAACGGTTTACCAAGCATTATGTCCAGAAAAAGACCTAATGCGATAATTATTGCGGGTGTGAAGAAGTTTAAGTAACTATTTTCGATCTCCACAATTTCAAGCTTTGGCATTTCGCGTGTCTCTTCAGTTCTCTTCATTTTTCTTTACAATTTCTTTTAATGGGATAGAAATGTAGGCATAAAAGTGAGGGGGGTGTGGTGTCTCTTGTTTAGCAGCTTTTTTTAGTTCTGCTTCAATTTCCTCAGGAAGTTGTTGCATTTCCTCTATTCTCATGAAAGTTTTGATAATTGGTTCATCCGTTGATAATGATTCCTTTCCTTTTAAGAATTTCTCCATTATGTTGCTTACCAGCAAATTTTCTATCTTTGCGAATTCAAGCATTGAGACTGGATCTTTGGGCTTTAATTTGTCCCAATTTATGTGAAAATATTTGGTTTTTAGTCGTCTCCCTTCTTCTTTTTCCTCAATCTTGAGGAATTCTTCTAATTTTCGAATATGATGAAAAATAGTCGTCTTACTTTTCTGCAGAGATTGGGCTAAATCCTTCAGTGTTAATGGTTGGTTTACATGTAAGTAGAGAAAAATGTCAAAGCGAGTCGGATCTTGAAGCAGATCATATAAGAGTTTTAGCTTTTTTGGGTCAGGAATAATCGCCATTTTCGCATCTCTAAAAATTTTTTCGTTGGATTAGGCTAATATAACGGCTTCTTAGGGAAAATTACAACACAATTGACAAAAGCCATAAAGCTTTTAAAGTCTATTCAATATCTCATATTACATATCATATTGAATAATTGAATATATCATAAATATATAAAGTTATTGAATAATACATGATGACACGAAATTGAGAATAATAATAGCCAACATGAATAAAAGTGAATTGAAAGGGATAATAATATGAAACGAAGGGAATTAACAAAGAAGAGGATAACAATGGGCCATGAAAATGGAACAACCAAAGAAACAAGAATGAGAAAGAAATG
>JBHLKY010000068.1:0-4506 GCA_048886185.1 Candidatus Hermodarchaeota archaeon | reverse complement strand
AATTACAATTTCTGGATATTTCTGCATCGTTACATGCCCCATCCTAGTTTTAGAGGAATTAAATTACCTTTACTTAAGTAGTCCAAAACCTAACTTTTTACTTCATAGAGAGGTTATAGACTTAGTGGACATACATATGTTTTCTTTTTAGTGGATTTTTTATTGTTACTGCTATAGTATTAGAATTATCAGATGATATGATAACCACAAATTGGCAGATCCTTAAATTTGTGTAGGACGAATTGAGTTTTCAAGCAAATGTGTCGATAATAGACCTCTATAAACTCTATGACGATTAGAGACTTAAAAAAGGCTTTAGACCTGAAGATTAGAAACTTCTCACAGCTTAATCAACTAAATTTTGAACTGATGAAAGTATAAGAAATACTAGGCTTATCAGATGACATGAGTATATCTGATATTATTGCGAAACTTACTCGAGAAAAAGTAACCATTCTAGGGAAAGATTCACTACTGTGGAAGCTATTAGCCTTCAAGCTATCACTAGAATAAATAAGACAAACGTATAGCTCCCTCCTCACGAGAACTACTGTTAGGGAAGAAGGTGGCTACTGTTTCGTATAGAGCTGTTCAACTTCGGGTTGGGACAAGACATAGAGGGCGGCGATGTCAAAAGTGGTGCCAAAGGAATATTGAAGAGATTCAAAGCAGTAATGACCATAGTGCCAATACGACCCGAGTTTTGATACTGGAGGAGACGCTTGCCACAGAGTCAAGAATATTTCAGATTATATCATTAATAATTTTAAAGGACTATTTTATCAACGAAAAGAGAAACACTCTATTTTAAGTGATTTTAGGATAAATGAAGTAATCAAGTGTGCTCAGATATGTCGAATATCTTTTGTTAGAAGCCTGAACATTAAATTAATCAGAGCGACATTGTAACCCATTTGTTCGCTGAAACTCGGAGTACATTGAAGTATGAGCTGAAATCTCAAATCAAGAATCGCTCAAGAAATGGTCATTTTTTACCTCTGAAAAGTATATATAGCTTTTGGCTATTAAATTTCTATTGTTTTTCAAGGAGGTTCATGAGGAATAACTGAATGCCTAATTGCTATGACCAAATTTAATCTAAACTCGGACAATTTAATTATGCTCTTTAATATACTCATTTTATTAAATTAAAGCTGGCTGTTTATGAAAGAACTAGAAGCTGTTGTTAATGTAAAAGAATTGATAAAAAACTACGGTACGTTCCCTGTATTCGATAAGCTATCATTAACAATCAACAAAGGTTCTTGTACAGGACTGGTTGGGCCTAATGGGTCAGGGAAGACTACTTTATTCAAATGCTTACTGGGTTTTACTGAAATGACTTATGGCCAAATTTCTTTTTTTGGAGACGAAACATGCAAAGACGGCCTTGTAAATCACCAGAGTCTACATACTTGTAGAAAACGCATTGGTTACGTTCCAGAAGAGAATGTCTTTTACGAACATTTATCTCCAAAAGAATACCTTGAGATGGTCGCCTCTGTTATTCGAATACCAAAGGATATTCAAAGTATTCGAATAGAATCCTTGTTGAATGCATTTAAATTGAAACGTTGGGCTGAGCAGATGATAACCACCTTATCTGAAGGAAATAGACAACGTTTATCTATCGCTGCTGCCTTTATCCAAGGACCTGAACTTCTTCTTCTGGATGAACCTCTCAATGGACTTGATCCTGGTGGAAGACATTATTGTCTGAATCTCCTCTCAAAATTCATAGATAAAGGTGTGTCTGAACTCGCTATTACTTCTCAGGGAACAATTCTTATCAGTAGTCACTTACTCAGTGATATAGAACGTATTTGTACAGATGTTATTATCTTGAACCATGATTGTCAAGTGGTAGCTCGAGGTTCACTCTCTGAGGTACGTTATAGACTAACCAAGGATGCAAGCCTTGAGGATGTATACCTCGCTGTAGTTGAAGGTGGAGAGGAAGTAGAATAATTGGAAACGATAAAGAATTTGCTTGAAAAAGTATATGATTTAAGTCGTTTGCGAATAAAAATTGGACTAAAACGACACTCACCCATTATTTTAATACTTGGTATATTATTATTGTTGTTTTATGCTTTGATTTTTGGAATTCTTCTAGTTATTCTTTTCTTAGGTATTTTCTCACAACAAAACACTCAACCATCAATTCCTCACAGAGACTTATTATCATTCGGATTTCTAGTCTTTTTTGTCACAATATTGTCTTATTTGATTACTGCTGGAGCAACTGGACTTCGGAATCCTTTTATTAGTGGGCGACAAGATACTCACTTTTTTCAACGTATTCCAGTTGAACCATCTGTAATGTATGTTTCAACGCGAATAACTGAGTCTCTCAAAGTATCCTTCGTTTTTGGACCAACTTTAGTGTTTTTATTTGGTCCTTTAATGTTTGTACTTCATTTACCTTGGTGGAGAATAGCATATGTGCTGATTATATGTTTTCTTACTTACCATCTTTGTGAAAGTATAGCACAATTAGCTTTCTTTACTCTTCGAAGGTTCAGGCGCAAGGGAAGCTGGTACCTAATATGGGTAAATAATAATTCTCTAATTGGAGGTATGATTGTTATAGGAATTCCTGTAATAGCACTTCTAATGTTACAACAGCATTTTATCATCCCTTTCAATACTCTTTCCAATTACATTCTTATCCCCTTGATTAATGCAACAGTATCAGCAACAGGTTTTTTCTTTCGATCTGGTGTTCCTTTAAGTAGTTGGGGTGCCTTATTCATTTTATTTTTGGAATCAGTCACAGTTACATGTATTGCTAGTCTTGTTGCAGTGAAATACAATCCAATGGTAGATATGACAGAGATCATGCCTATATTATCATTTCAAGCAACACAAGTAGAAGATCTTTTTGGTGGGAAAACCATTGAACCCCCTGAGCTAATCAATGAAAATATCAGGGGTACAACTGTTATCAGCGGCAAATCACCTTGGCGAGCATATTTACTAAAAGATTGGCTCGCTATTAAACGTATTCAGATGTTACGTAAACACCTTTACCAAGCTCCGATTATTGTTACTGGAATTACCCTTATCGTCTTATTCATTATACCAAAAGAGAACACATTGATCCATATAATCTTACTCATAGTTATTTATCGAATAGCCGGCTTTTGCATGCAAATCATGCAACTAGAAATTAAGAATCCAATGCAACGTTTCCCAGTTAATAAATGGGATATGCGTAAAAGTAAATTTCTCCTTGGACTGCTGGGAACCAGTTTTTATAGCATCCCTTTGTTAGTAATTAAAGGACCGCTTAGTTTATTGGTTATAATCCTTATATCAGGATTGAGCACAATTCTCGGGAAAACAAGACTAATAAACTCCAAGCTGACTAGATACTTTATTTTAATGATAATGGTAATCTTGACCGCACCATTCCTCTTATTATTTTGAATTATAGCCCAAATTAGGGGTTTAATTATTTAGCACTCCGAGATAAGATATGAATAAACCAATAACCATGAAAAAGCCAGAGAAAAATATGTTGCGAGCACTACTCATAAGACTCTTATCAAGTTTAGCTAAGTTTTCTGACAACTCATCTTGCTTGTACTCGTCAAATAATCTATAGATTAAATTCCTAAGATCAAGGAAATGTTTCACCAAACTCCCTAGAAATACACTGAAGCTTAGTCCAGTAATAATGAAACCTATGTTGAGAAATCCTTCGAATAGCGTCAATTATTTCACCTATATATTTTTAGAAAGATCAATTATTGATGAAGAATGATTTAGTACCAATTTGATTCTATCATTCTTATGAAATTGTGTATTCATAATATATAATTTTCAGAAATTATGAAATCATTTTGAAGTTATTTTTGAGTGAAAATTATGGATATTCGGGATTGGTCTAAATTATTTGATAGGGGTTGGAATGAAGAAGTAGAGAGGGCAGTTGAGAAACTTGAAGGAGAAGATCAGCTGGAGGGTGAATTGTGGATAGTTTTCTGACTTGGGTATTTTCATGGAAAGTTTCAGAAAGCCGAAATGGATGCAAGAATGATTCTAACGCGAGACAGTTTGTCTAAACGGATTGAAATCGTGGCACGATTAGTGATTGCAGATTACCCTAATAGATGAATTAACCCCTTCACAACGAGATGAATATCGTCATTATGAGGTGTGGTTAGCTTATCTATCATCTAGATACGTAGCGTTTTTTCTTAAAGATTATTCAACTGCTTTTCAAATAATATCCAAAACAATTAGATTTACAACGGAAGAAAGATTTCAAATAAGATATTTTGAAGGATTGTTGTTATGGGCTGGAGTAGATATAAAATCAATTGTAATTGGGGAATATCAAGAGAGTATCATTGATTATATTAAATCTATTGAGTTATATAATCGATTGAATAATGATTTTATGATAATTCCGCTGATGGCTTGTTTATTATAATCTCATACTTAAAATTTATATGATGATTACTAGAATCACGAAGAAGAACGAAGTAGAAGGAATAT
>JBHLKY010000067.1:0-4911 GCA_048886185.1 Candidatus Hermodarchaeota archaeon | reverse complement strand
GTGTTGTCCTGATGATTTTTATGATAGTCTGTATTGCAGGAGTATTCTTGTATTCTCATAAAGGTGGATGACTAAAATAGTGAGTTTTTATTAACATTACTTGTCTATAATATAAGTTATATGTCAACTTCAATAAAAAATACGTTAAAAATGAAAGTCCACACCAATAACAGGAAAATTAAACCCGTGTATCCACAAACTAAGGAAAAATAAGCGATATTCAGATCCACAATAACTGAAAAATCTGTTGGCAGGAGCTTCGTTCTGGATTAGCTTTTAGGACATGTAATGTAATTCACATTGTATTGAGGAACCTTCAAAAATCATCGTTCCTATCATGGAAATAGGATCGCTCTGAATCTTTAATTGAAGGATTGAAAGAGTTGAATTTCCTCGCAATTCCAAAACATATCAAATCTATGGTCTTTTCCCTGTTGTTAATGTATGCAATCTTCGCATCAATTCACTTAATCAACTTGAATGAAGATCAGAATACCGTTTTTTCACTTATACCCTCTTTGAATGATAAAATTCCTAATAATGGCCAAATAACTCCCTTATTTGATATTCAACCATTTCAAACCCCTCATATACTTTTTATCGTTGACAATGCCAAATCCTTGAATGTAGATAAAGATCTACCCTTTCTCAATTATATGAATTCCACTTTGAATTATGAAGTCACCTGTCATGATTCTAATAACTCATATGAATATGATGGATTTGATGCGATTGTAATTTCAAATTCTGTCTCTGAATCAGATACTGTCGATTCATTAATAAACGCATCTATTCCTATTATGACAATGCAGGCGGGACATTATGATGAATTTAAATTAGGCATTCAATTTAGTGTAAAATCGTCAACTGAAATATTTATTCTGAATACTAATCATTTTGTGACTCAAGGTCTCAAAAATGATACTTATCTTCGCATTTATTCAACAGCACAAAATATTCATCATATAAAAGGATATGGTTTAATCCCTATTGGAGTTGAAATAGAACAGCATGCAGCAAGGGTTGATAAGGAAAACATTTTCCTTAGTGATGCAACTTGGTTGACTCTTGACAAAGGTAAACATGCTTGGGATTTAACTTTGGCTCCTGAGAGGAGGGCATTTTGGGGAGGTTTTTGGGGAACAGAATTACATCAAGATGGCTGGAATTATTGGACAAGAACTTTAAACTGGCTCCTCTACGACGATGTACCCGGATTTGCCACAATACAAGTCGATGTGACTGATCTAGATAATAATAGTATTCAATACGCAAATGTTACTCTTACTGACTCTTGGAATCAATCCCAATCATGGAGTCGGAATACAAGTAGTTCAGGTTCTGCAATATTTACGGATATTCCTTTTGGATACTATAATATAACCGTGACTTATAGAAGTTCACTAAATAACGATTTACAGTATTTAGAGATTGCAGGAGAACGTACTTATCATATAAAACCTGATTTTTACTTTTCAGTCCAAATGGAGGTATATATTGATAATGATCCACCTATTATCACAAATATTCAGTTCCATCCTTCTAATTCAACATTTTCTGCTGAGATCTATGATGTAAGTAATGTTCATATTGTAAATCTTAATTTAACGGTTAAAGATTCTTCTAATGGCAGCATACTACGTAACAATGTTTATTTAATGGTTACATTAAATGGCAATCTTTTTTTTAATGATACTGCATTAGTAGGATTGCCATTGATTGGTATAAGTGTCTGTTACAATATAACAGCTGTTGATGTTGCTGGGAATAGAGAGGCTTCAGAAAATCAATTTTTTACGTTGGGAGATATTAGTGCTCCAGTAGTTCATGAATATAATGTCACTGATAATGAGGATGGGACACTAGAATTCTATGCAAATATTACTGATGTAGAAAGCCTAGTTCAGAGTGTAATACTAAGGATCAATGATACATTTCAAAATATGTATCTAAACTCATCAGGATTCTGGATCTTTGAAACTACTGGATATTATGGGCTAGTATTAAATTACTCGATATTTTCCGCCACCGATAGTGTGGGTAATGTGAATAATGACAGTATTTTTCCCGAATTTGGTTTGATTACTCCTCAAGATTCGTTTAAGCCTTTAATTTATGATGTGAGAGATACTTTTACCACGCATGTGGAAGGTTTTGTAATATTCATTGCTAGTGTTGAAGAACTTAACGAATATCAAAGTGGGGTTAATACTAGCAGTGTTTCTATAATAATTTCAATATTTAATGGAACCTGGTTTAATAACTCGTTATATCAAATGACAGCTCTGGGAGAAATCACTTACGAGTTTGAATGGACTTTCAACTATAATGATACGGTAGTCTATCGAATAATTGCGACAGATTTAGCCGGAAATCTTAATGATGGATATGAACACATAAATACTATTGATGATAATGCTATGCCTCAATTAACCTTCACTGCACAAGAATTTGGGAATGGTACTGTTGAATTCAATTCAACAGTTATAGATTGGCCAATCAATGCAACAGATGTCACTCTTTTTTATACACAGGACTACTTTGGTGATTGGCTTAATGTATCAATGATAAACATCACAAATAATCTCTATACTAGTCAAATTCAGGGATTTGACTTTCGTCTTCACGATGTTTGGTATTATACTACAGCTATTGACCAGGCTCTTAATCTATACACACCTACACCTGATCAATACCAAAAAGTAGACTTAAGTGATTTAATTGCTCCTCAGATCTTTTTCATTATTGAAAACTCAACAACAGTTGATGGGGAGACCTTCATTACTGCTTGGGCAAATGATCCATTTGGTGATACATTAAATATTAACAATACATTTTATATCAATTTTACGAAGCAAGGAGTTACAAGTCAGTATGAAATGAATTATGACTGGTTCTATTTTTATTCTTTTGATCATATATTCAATTATAATGATGAAATTACCATAGAGATTTCAACAAATGACAGCGTAGGGAATATCGGAAAAACAAGTCGTACTATCACAATAGGTGATTATTCAGCTCCTAAAATCTTAAATACAGGAATAGTTGAGTACCAAAATGGTACTGTAACCTTCTGGGCAGAAGTTATCGAATATTCAACAGGGAGTGGGCTTCCGAATGAAACCTCCTCAATAAGGCTTGAATATGTTTTTATTTCCAGTTACAATGTAAGTATGATCTGGAATGGATCTGAAGACTTTTATACATATACAGTATCTGGTTTTGTTCCTGGAAACGCTTTTACTTATCGTATAAGTGCTTTTGATAACTGTAATAATTCCGTAATTACTTTTTGGGTTAAAACGAATATAGAAGACAATTCTCCTCCAATTATTAATGAGTTTGGATATGAGGAGATTTTGATGAACCATACTTCTGTTCGCTTAAATTTTTGGGTAGATGCCATGGACGTTTTTGGGCCTGTAATCGGAACCGAAATTGTTATTGATTACTTTGATGATGGTTTATGGAACTCCATTAACGGTGAGATGACTTACATTGGGAATATATATAGTTACTTCCTCATTTTACCTTGTAATACAACTTTCAATTATAGTATTCAAGTTTTTGATGCAAAACCAAATATTATACTGCTTAATGATTCTAATTTGAGGACTTATTGGGGACCAGTCATCATTGACGCAGGTGTTGTACAGCAATTAGATAATTCCCTTTTAATATGGGCTAATGTTTCAGATTGGGGATCCGGAGTTACTGAAGTCACTCTAGAATATGAATTTGAACCGCAAGGAGGATCAGGGAGTGAGGTGTTACGATCTAATGTTAAAACAGTGAATCTGGAGTTTAATGGCACTTTATATATTACTATCTTATCATTTTCGGAGACGGGGGCATTTAGTTGGACTATCTCAGCAAAAGATGATGTACATTCTTTTATAAGCACAAAATCCTCATTTGAACCCTTTTTCGTTTCCCTACCCTCTCCTTCTCTAAACTGGGAAGTAATTTTACCTCTTATAATTACTGTTGCCATTACTCCCCTTGTGATTGCGTTTGCAATCGTAAGTGTACGTAGAAGACATTCTCGGAGCATTGAGAAAAAGAAACATATTGAAAGGGTTATTACGCAGCGTTTTTCCGAGATTTTAAGTATACGTTCAATAATTTGTCGTAATAATAATGGGATTGCCTTTTATACGAAAACATTCATGGAAGAAGGTCAAGATCTAGATTTGGCTGCAGGTCTTACCTCCGCAGTATCTGCTCTCGTTTCAGAGGTATCTCAAAGAGCGATAAAAAAGGGAGAGTTTGATTTAATTGAAAGAGAAGACTTTAGTATATTATCACATAGGGGAGAATATTCAACGATAAGTGTGGTATCTGAAGGAAAATTAGGTTCCTACAGTAGGAAAAGAATAACTGATCTTCACAACACTCTTGAATCACACTTCACCCAGGAAAACCTTGAGGATCCAATGTTTGGTGATCATAATGAATATGTTCAAGGATTAGTATACAAATATTTGAATCTGAGCATATTGAGCAAACTAACCATAGATTTTAACAGATTTAAAGCACATGAGAAGAAGTTTAGCAAGGACGAAAGAAAATTTATCAATTATCTCGGGGAAATACCCCCACTTCGTGATGGTCTGATCACTTTTTATGTACCTACATTTACTTCATCAATCACTCGACATGGGGTATCTATGGCAAAAGCATATTCATTATTAGAAAAATGTTTTGAGTTAAGAATAGTTTATCCTATTGCCCTTTAGATGATAGGATTACTGCCATAAACCTGGGATGCGGAGACAGTTTTTACAGGAGTTAGGCTATCAGAAAATGAAGAAGAAGACGATAAAGTAACTGTTGATTAGTTAGCATACGCCATAATTATTCTAAAGCTGCTATATGAGAAAAAAACGTTCCAGGGTCAAAAATCAA
>JBHLKY010000066.1:0-4967 GCA_048886185.1 Candidatus Hermodarchaeota archaeon | reverse complement strand
TCTGTTGCGGCCTCTGTAGCAGTACTGAGAAAATTATCAGACATGATTAATCACATTATTCTAAAAGAAAATCAAAAGCCATTAATTAAAAAGAATAGTATCACCAATTTAATTGTGCAAGACTTCCAACACAAACGGTTGGAAGAAACATTTTGCACATAACAGGACAGACTGCCGTTGTCGAGTAAATGTGAGCAGAAGGGCTTGATACTAAGGTGGAGAAGGTGCTTGCTTGGGAATCCTTAATGATGCGCCATGTTTTTCCCATTTTTCAGGTGAACATCTTACCACTGTTGATCCTTAATTATAAAATAGTTCGGTTTTTTCATTAACGACATTTATTTGACAACGCGACACCAAGGATCCCAGATACTCCAAAAATTATTTAATTGCATTCTCCTTTTATAGACTTATATTATAAATTTCAGTTACTAATAATAAGCGGGAGTAATACGTGAGAAATCGTGACAAATACATCAGAGCGTATAATAAATCAGATTACTAAGCAGACAGATCTAGGACAAGCCGAAGTACGAGAGAAAGTCGAACAACTAACCAAATCCTTATGTTATAGAATTGACGAGAATAAGAGCTCTTCTGATCCCACAATTCCTAAATTGTTGGCCCAGGAATTAAATGTAGATTTAGGAGATCCTACAGATTATCTTTATGTAATTTTAAAGTTTATTAAAGAGCCCGTAAGAATATATATCTACCCCTTTCCAACTATTGACAAAGACAGAATAAATAGAGCTTTTCGTGGAATCTCTGCGCAAGAAATTATAGATGGAGCCATTAAAGGATGGACGATGGAACCAGATGAACAGTTCTCACTTGTTTTTGGAAGAGAGGGAATTGTTCTCTTATTTTGTGTGAAAAGCACTCAAAAAACTCCTGATAAGTCAGAAACTGCAACTTATTCATTAAATGAACTCATCAACTTTCAGTATCAGCAATCAAAATATTTTATAGGTTTCATAAAGGACATTCTTGAAGAATATTCACTTAATGAAATCATTAAGCTCGCAAGATTAACGAAAGTCTTCACAGGATATAGGATAATCTCGATTCCTGCAGCTGGGAGAGCTTACATTCCCCTAGATGTAGTTGAAAGGGAGATTTTAAGTAAGATAGACTCAATTCTAATGGAGAAAAAACCTTGGGTAGCTCCTCGATTTCCATATATTTCAGTTGAATCCCTCAAAGATCAAAAAGAGGTTGATGCAATTAAGATGCCATTTACTGGTATCATCGATGTAAGAGGCTTAGAGTACTTACGAAATAACGACAAAATCAAACAGATCAGTATAGAAGAGAATGAGCTTAGATCGTTTGATTTTATTGCCTTAGGACATTTACCGAATTTAGAATCTATATCATTATATAATAATCGAATCAGACAGATCGACCTGTCTCCATTAAAAGATTGTAAAAGATTGAAATCTCTTGAGCTAGGATATAATCGGCTCCAAAATATCGATTTGACTCCCCTACAGCACTGCCCTAAACTTGAATACTTTAGTATAATCAGCAACAGGTTATCATCCGTTGATCTAACTCCATTAATGAATTGTAAACGCTTAAGGGAAGTACGACTAATAGACAATCCGATAGAAGTATTTAATCTGACCCCACTTCTTTATTGTCCCACGTTAACTGAAGTAGAAGTCAGAGACTATCCTGATGGAGAGGAAGGGAAACGAAGGCTTCCACCACTTGTAAACGGCCCAAAAGCTCTGACAATCAAGGGCAGTCGTGAAACAGATATTATCGATCTCACTGGAAGAGCAGTCCATTCTGAACTGGATATCTCATCAGAGTCATCTGAAGCTATCAGCCAAATTGATGATGCCCCAGGACTTGAATCCTCAGTCACCATAATGGAAAAACCAGAGGGGTACAAAGATAAACATTTTAAACGAGTAAGAAAATTACTTAAAAAAAAGAAATTTAAGACATTACGAAAAGAACTAGCGAAAAACCCAGACATCACATTCTACTCCATAAAACACGTTCTTTATGCAAAAAATCCTTATACCGCTGAATTTAAAATAGAATTACCAAAACTAGCGATGAATACGTTAGGATTTTTGAGTCTACTAGAAGGTGATCTAAGAGCGTTAAATCTACTACGAGAAATAATTGTGAATGGTGACGAAATACATCCAGAAGTATGGGAACAGGCCCTAGTCAAATTCCAAAATTGCATTGAAAATCCTGCATTTTCAGAAATGCGCCCTCTTCTAATTAAAGACGTATTGGTGGGAAGATATAGATACATGAAATTAATGGAAGTCATGACTCATGAAGCTTGTAGATCATCAGATCCGTTAATCCCCCTTTTATCAAATTCAGATCCAATTTTCCGCAAAATAGTGTTCAAATTCCTGATTCGTCCTGAAGGAAATATGAAAATGCTCTTAACATATGGGTACATTGCCATGCGAGATCCTGATAGATCAGTAAGAGAGACTGTTAGAAATGAATTGGTCAAAAAAATGAAAGTTGAAAGCGTTGTTGATGAAACGTTGAATAAGCTCCAGAATATGCAAGAAGAGCCCCTAGATGAACTTGTATGTTCAATTTACAAAAAAAAAGCCAAAGATTGATTCAAATACGCTTTATATGATAAAGATCACACAGGCTGACCGTCAAGAAAGCTATTGAGTATATCTCAACGAAGAGTACGGAGGAGCTCACCCGTTGACAGCTCCCAAACAACAATCTTCTTATTGTTGCACCCACAGACATATTGGCCATCAGGGGAGACTACAAGAGTATCGACATCAATGGAATGCCCTTCTAAAGTACGGAGGAGCTGACCAGTTGTCAAATCCCACACTCGTATGGTTGGATCATTTTTACTTATACCAACGAGGTTTTTTGTTGAAACAGATAGGTTATACGTGCTTTCTGAGTATCCCTGGAGGGTATGGAGAAGTTCACCTGATGGGAGCTCCCAGATACATATTGTACTATCTATCCCACTACTGCTACTGATAATGTACCGATTGTTAGGGGACACTGCTGTAATATCAATTGCATTCTTGTGTTTTTCCAGAGAATGGACTAGTTTATTGGTTGATAGCTCAAAAACCTGCACAACGCCAGACATTCTGCCACTTATGACATATTTGCCATCAGGGGTGATGGCAATTGTTTTTACATTCTTATCTTGCCACGAAAATGTATGGAGGAGTTTAAATGCCAGATGGTCACGAATTAATATACTGTCATCATTAAAACCAATGAATATGGATTTATTGTCAGGAGAGACACCAAGCACAATTCCATACTTTTTGTGCCATCTTAAGGGCCTGTTTATCAGTTGGCCTGTTTTTAGTTCCCAGACACGAACAGTGGTATCCCAGCTGCTACTGATAACATACTCATTGTCATTGGTAATAGCAACAGCATTAATTTCATCTGTATGTCCTTCTAAGGTACGGATGAGTTTTCCTGTGCCGAGTTCCCACACCTGCACGATGTCACAATCTCTACTGATGAGATAGGTGCCGTCCTTCGAAACCACGAGCAGATGAGAAAACCAGCGGATATGGGATTCTAGGAGATGGACGAGCTTCCCCGTCACCCAGTCCCAAATCCGGATTGTCTTGTCATCACTGCCACTGACAATATATTGACCGTTAGGAGAGATTGTTACCGCATTAATATGATCAGTATGGCCCCGTAAAGTCTGGACGAGCTTCCCCGAAACTAGCTCCCAAATCCAGATCTCGTTATAACAGCCACTTATTATATATTGGTTATCGGGAGAAATTGCCAGTGTGTAGATACTGTCAGTTTTTTCTTCAAGAGTATGGAGGAGTCTGCCGGTTACGAACTCCCAGACACGGATAGTCTTATCTGCACTACCACTGACGATGTAACGACTATCAGCAGAGACGGTTACAGCATAGACATCATCCGTATGTCCTTCAAGAGTAAATACGATTTTCCCTGTGATTAACTCCCAAACCATGATAGTCTTATCTACGCTTCCACTGACAATGTACTTGCCATCAGGGGAAATTGCCACAGCAATAACATGCTCAGTGTGCCAATCCAAGGTATGAAGGAGTCTCCCTGTTTTGAGTTCCCAAACCCGAATTGTTTCGTCATTACTCCCACTGACAATGTGTTGACCGTCAGGAGAGACAACAAGAGCATAAATTCCAGCCAGATGTCCCTCCAAGACGTGTAGACGCTCACCACTTGCTAGATCCCACACACAGATTGTCAAATCGTCACTACAACTGATGACATATTTGTTATTAGAAGAGACTTCAACCGCGTTTATAACATCTGTATGTCCTTCTAGGGTGTGAAGAAGTCTCCCTGTTGAGAGTTCCCAAACCCGAATAGTCTTATCAGCATTACTACTAAGGAGATATCGGCCATCCGAAGAGATTACAAGTGTTCGAATGAATATAAGGAAAAAATTATCCAAAATATGGAGAAGCTTGCCTGTCGCGAGCTCCCAGACTCGTAGAGTACGATCCAGGCCTCCACTTACAAGATAACGTCCATCAGGAGAAATCACAACCGCTACAACAGATGCACGATGACCTTGGTAGCGATTGAACGGGATATTTGAATCTTGATTCATCTTAGCCCCCAATAATTGATTCTATACGTTCTTTAACCGCTTTATTTGGAATCTAAAAAAGGGAACCTGACACATTTTAAATAAATGATGGAAACTTTTTCAACTTTATATTTTATGTAAGACAAATTTAAGACTGGAACTATGAGGATCTCTGAGAAAAATTTTTTTTTTGGGGAGAACGAAAACGGTTTGGTTCTAAGTCATTAAAATGAGTGAGAAAACAGAATTAAATTAATAATTATTAACTAGGTTGAATATAATGGAAAAGGTGTCTGCATGGAAATCCTTAATAAAGCCTCTCAGACTGGGACGGTTTCAACATCTACTTCAGTGTAGTTTCGTGTCATCATCAAGGCTT
>JBHLKY010000065.1:0-5021 GCA_048886185.1 Candidatus Hermodarchaeota archaeon | reverse complement strand
AACGAAAGAAACAAGGCTAGTTTTATCTCTTAATATGATAAGTCGAGAATGGCAATTGTAATTATTTTTGGTATCCTTGCAGCTATTGCTTTAACGTTGGATTTGAACTGAATACATATATCTTGATATGTATAATGTGTCTCAACTCAGGCTATGACATATTTATTATATCAAAATAAATTTCTTGGATTATTAATTAGTCAAATGCTCTAAGTGCTTTTTTTTTCCTTTACGCTAATAATTTTAGTAAAGTCTTTTTTTGCAAAATAGCGTAATGATACCCAGTCCTAAGGAAAGAACTATTATTCCAGATGAACTACTTTGTTTATCTATATCTTTAACATATTCATATCTACCTAACCAACATTTAGCTGAAGAATAGTCCCCAGCGAAGTTTACTTGGCCACACACACCAATAGTATCATTTGAGTTTACCCCATTAATAAATCTCATATCCACAATTGTTTCACCTGCTATTCTATCACCATGTTTTTGTTGCCAAAGAATCTCTCCTGAACTGGATAATTTTGTTAAACAGAAGTCACCAGTTTCATACTCACCTTCAGAAGAGTCATAAGAACCACCTATGTAGTAATCTCCAGCTTCATTTTGGAGGCAGGCAGATGGAGTATCGTAATCATCTCCACCAATAGTTTTCTCCCATTCAACCTCTCCCTCTTGGTCAACTTTTACTACCAAATAATCTTTTCCCACATGCAAAGAAGCTCGTTGATAATAGCTTAGTATAAAACCTCCGTCGTTAGTTCCCACCAAATTTCTTTCCCAAGCACCGAGCGTTTCAGTTCCTTTACTGAATACTTTATCCCAGATAACTGTTCCATTTTCATCTATTTTTATAACCCAAATAGAATGAGGATTCTCTGAGGTCGAATATTGACTTGATAAGCCACTAATTAGGAAGTTACCACCGCTTAAAGGAACAAGAGCAGTTGCCTGGTCGGCACCAATTCGATGATAGGTCTTATTCCATATTTCAGTGCCATTTCCGTTTAGCTTAATTAACCAGTAATCAATTTCCCAGTTTTCAGCAGCTCCAGTACAACCTGAAATCAAAAATCCACCATCTGGAGTTTCTAGAATTTGGCTGCCATAATCAAAACTGTCTTTCTGGCCATTAAATGTTCGGTTCCAGACTTCAACTCCATCTCCATCAGTTTTTATAATCCACAGATCGTATGTATTATAATCATTTCCTAACGATGATTTTATCCAACCACTCAGAGCAAATCCCCCATCAGATGTCTGAACAAGACTTCTCAAGAGTCCTTGAGGTTTAGAAGGATGTATAAAAGACTGATTCCATACAAGATCACCGTTTAAATCAGTTTTCAGAAAACAGGGTATTTCTATTCCGTTTACTATATACAAACCAGTAATAAAATAGCTCTCATTCACTAAAGGGTCACCTGTTGTATAAAGAAATTGGAGTGGAATTAAACCATATCCAGTGGGGTTGTCAAGTGTCTTTGACCAGGTCAATTGTAGTGACTGTTCCTCGTTCGTTGGAACACTATTTACCATGTTTGGTGTCATTAGGCCAATTAGTAAACACATCATAAAAAAAATTAGTCTTTTCCTTTTTACCAGCATTACATTTGTTTTACCATTCGCCATATTTTTTCCTCATCTTTTCCTTCTTGGTCTTTGTGCAATTGAAGATTAATTTAGGATTATTCGGGTTTTATTCTCCATATTTTCAGTGATTCATAGATGAAGACTACTATTCCAAAGATTAGGACGAACAGAAAAACCCAATTACTGGGATCTAATATATAAGGGTCTCCACGTGTAAGAAGGAAGATTAAGAAGCTGAGGGTAGCTAAAATGAATATTATCAGATAAAAAGTGAAGCGTGGAACCATACGATGTCCTAATCTGAAGTACAGGCCTAATACTCCTGATTTAACTTCTTCTTTCACATAATATTTCTCTGTATGCTCATTTTTTGATACTATTCCAGCTTTGATCAATTTATTTATATGATAAGACACGGCTCCTGGAGAGGAGAGCTCTAATGTTTTCTGGATTTCTCTAATTCCAGCCATTCCTTGTAAATGGGTTAATAGGTACCAATATATCTGTAATGTTGTACCTTGGAGGAGTGGATCAGTAGTGGTCGAACTTGACTGGTTTCGAAATGTCTTTCTAACTTTTCGAGCTATTCGTGTACTGAATGTCTGTTTCTCTGGTTCTTCTACTGTAACAACCTGAAGTGTCTCGTCTTGAACCATTATAGTCCACACATCTTTCTAACTTCTTTAATCTTCTTGATATTGTAAATAATCGTGACCATTGCAAAACTTACCAATCCTCCCAAGGCAACTAGGAAAAAAGGTACTAATTTATAGGATAATTGGATGATTTGGTCAGCATCAAATCGTAGAAGCGCCTTTCCTCCTTCTACTTTTACTTCTACATACTGAAGAGTTGAATTTTGCTTGATTGTGTCTAGCTTCTCCCATCTTTCTGATTCTTCTCTGTATTGCCAAATCCCTAACTGTGATTGTGATTCACTTTTAACCTCCCATAAATTGTAATACCACCGTAACCGATAGTCAGTATTCTCCTGGTCACTACTAATCTGTAAGAATTTTCCTATTTCATTCTGACCAGTTAAAAATGTGCTGAGGTTGTGACACATACTCATATTCATTTTTAGGACTAATGAGCTTGTGGGAACTACTACTGCATCAGTAAAAGGGAAATAAATTGCTTTATTAGATATCTCCACATTTTTCATTTTATAATAATCCAATATGATCTGATTATCTGATGCGAATGATAATTTATTCCGTATTATGATCTGAGGATCATAATTCAAAACAAACCTTTCATTGAAATAGCCAATATATGGATCTATTTGAGTTGTTGTTACATAAAATGTATCAAGATTTATTAAAAGCAGGTATGGGGCATCTCGTTGGATTAATTTCTGTAATGCTGCGTAATAATACTCTCTTTCCTGGATTACAGGTGTTTCTTCTCCTAAAGCTAATAACTTATCCACTTCTTCATTTTGATATTTTCCAAAATTCTGACTTCCTGTTGAATGCAATAGCTGATATTCTACTTGTGGATTTAATGCATACGAGGCTCCGAGAATTTGGATGTCAATCTCTCCGTTTATCCATTTCGACCATCCCTCAGCTAGGTTTGTAAATAATATAATGTCAGTTTCCACTCCTATCGTTTCAAAATCTGCCTTTATCTGATTTAATCTTCCTCCCATAGCATTTATCCCTCCAAGATTCAGGTGAAATCGATAGCCATCCCGTTGAACTATATATCCTGCTTCATCAAGCAGACTAGTCGTATTTGCAATATTGTAGGGGTATCCTGTAGTTTCGGTATCATAGAAGGGGGAGCTTGGCGGTAGAACACTCTGACTCGCTGTTGCATACCCCTTTCTTAGGGTAATTAATGCATTTCGGTTTATTGCATAATTTAGTGCTGTTCTCACTCTCCAATCTGCCAATTGTGTATTATTTTGATTTATCCATCCAAATAGTACTGTATTTGTTTTGTTTGAGGTGGTTATCATCCAATAACTTTGGTTTTGCACCATTTCCTCAATATTATAGTAAGCTGGAATGAAATCAACCTGTCTCGTGATAATCGCTGTCGCTAATTCGTCAAATCGGTCATATATTCTATAATAAATCTTTTTAAAAGGAGGGATTCCTTTAAAATAATGGAGATTTCGTGTTAAGCTTTGAAAGCTTGAATTACTTGATGATAGATCTAATTTATAAGGACCTGTTCCAATAGGAGTCATTAGAGTTGCATAATCAAAGCTTGTTTCGGAAATAATATAATGTGTTGCTGCATGATTATAAATAAATGATGCAAAGGGTTTTTTGAAGCGAAATATAAGTTCATATTCACTCTTGATTTCGATTGTTCCACGCTCATCTTCACTTCCTCCAGGCATATATGTGGGATTTGATGGGTCCCAATGTCTCCCAAAAGAGAATACAACTGATGAAGCATTGAATTTTGTCCCATCATGGAAGTATACATCGTTTCTAAGAGTGAATACCCAATATGTGCTATCATTGGAGACTACCCATTGACTAGCTAGACTTGGAATAATTTCCTTCGTTTCGGAATCATACTCTACTAATGTATCGAATATTAGTGAATGCCTTCTCCATTGGTTAAATGATACATCTCTAATTGCACTTCGTATTGGATCATAATTGACAGATTCGTTTAGATAGTTCCAACATCCGATTGTGATTACTTCAAGCCCATTCAAGGTTCTTCTTGTGTTTATCTGGAGATTTTCCTTGGTTTGGGTTTCTATTTCAACAGTTTTTCCATGTGACTTGACTCCAAGCCTCAAAAATGTGATTGGATAAGGTAGTAGAAGAATAATAATGAATAATATTAGTGAAAAAACCTTGTATATGCGGGAATTGATCGTTTTCACAAGTCGAAGCTCATAAAATGTCATAATTCTCCACATCAATTCTAGTTAATATTCATTATGAATCTGATTTACATTTTAACAATCAAAGGTACTTTTCCTCTTCATAAAAACAGTTATTTAAACTTTTCTACTCATTTAAGGTGTTCTAACTCATAGAACGCTTTATCTGTTTATTCATACCGGTAAATTTGGATCTTGTAAGCTGCATTTTAAGATGAAAGAGAGGCCAAACTTATGCTGTACATCCCCAATTAATGGAATATTTGACCAGATGATCTTAAAACAATATCTAAGCTCGAAATCTTTTCCCAATCCGAGGATAAACAGCTTTATACAAAATAAGGGTTATTTCGTTTGTGGAGGGAGTTTTTTATCCTTTTCTCTTCTGACATGGTGTACGATGACATTTGACGTTGATTAGGTTTAAGAAAGGATATACTGGGGTATATACAGTTAGTTATAATTTCCCATTTTTTCAACCCATATTTTTAATCTCTTATTACAATAATTTACGACTTTTTCTATAAAGAAATCTCTTTTCCTCTCTCGAATTTCAAACTTCTCAAAT
>JBHLKY010000064.1:0-5082 GCA_048886185.1 Candidatus Hermodarchaeota archaeon | reverse complement strand
AAAGAGATTTATGGTTATTGCAATTCAAAATTTGATATATTAATGATTCCAGGTGAAATTAATGGGAAAAATTTGGAAATAGCCAACGATCTTTATCCAAATACTCATGATTGGAAAATTACGACGATTGATAGTAATCCGACAACGATTTCTTATATTAGCATGAAATGTCTTTGTGATAAAACAATTAATTCACAGATTCAACAGCAAGGAGGGATATCGATTTATCCGATAAGATATTCGGGAGGATGGAGTCATTATCAGATCGTTTGCTTAGATAACTCCATTTTATCCTCAGTAGTGCAAGTATTACAGACATATCCCAACACGAAGATTATATCAATAAAAGAATTAGAATCTGAAGGAATATTTCCTTCTCAAATGATATCTATAGCAGAAATAACTAGCAATTTGACAGTACATCAGTTATTAATTCTAATTAGAGCGTTTGAAAATGGCTACTATGAAATTCCACGAAGAATCAGAACTCAAGATTTAGCAGGCGAATTTAAGGTTTCTAGATATGCTGTTGAAAAAACCTTACGAAAAGCAGAAAACAAGTTATTCACGTCATTAATGCCATATCTTCTATTAAAGAAGAGTTCAGTCGAAAATTGAAGTACTCACATATTTAATTGATAGCTTACCTAATTTATACCCTTATTTTATTGCAAATAGGATCGTAAAGGCAGTAATTATCAAGTAGATAATTATTTTTTACCAAATCAGAACTTATTCCCTTTAAACAAGCTTTGGTCAACATTGACCACTATTTTATAATATAGTTGCGTATGCAACCGAATTTCTTTTCCAAATCCAAGTATGTCAAATCTTTATGAGTTTATTGATGATTTTAGGGAAGTTTTTGACTTGGATGTTGTAATAATCTCATATATTGCCCTATCTTTTCGAATTTTTTTGTTAGGTGCTGAAAGAATTTTTTTAAAGCAACTTGAAGAATATGATTCGTTGATAATCAGTGCTATCTTCTTTTTAACAGGAGCACTATTCTTATTACCAATTTTTGTGTTTATTCCAAAAGAAACATTTCTTACTGGATTAGAGGATTTAACGTTCGCATTTATCAGTTCAATTGTTTACACATTTGGTTTTTTTGCCTATGTGAAAGCCTTATCAGAAGAGGATGCTTCACTAATTGCTCCTCTATATAATTCATCACTATTATGGCTATTAGTGCTAGGTCTAATTTTTCTAGGTGAGGATGTGGGAGTATTTCGAGCATTAGGAGGGATTATTATGTTCATTGGGGTTTTCTTCTTATATCCTGGAAAGATCACTGAAAAAGTCCAAAATTTAAAAACATCAAAGGCATCGTTATTGATGATTGGTGGTTCATTCTTTTTAGCACTTGGGAGAACAGTTGATACTTATGCTATAAGAACGATAGATTCAAGAGTTTATGCTTTCTCAATCCTTTTTTTTGCTGGATTAATATTCTTAACACTAGCAATCTATACCAGAAGGTATAATGATGGCATACTTGCGTTGAAAAACAACCTTAAAACAGTCATTTTTGCCGGTATATCTAATGGATGGGCATATGTAATGCTTTTAATTGCTATAGCAGGATTAGAAGTAACAGTTGCAGAACCTGCGTCATTATTATCAGTTTTTGTAACCGCCAGCCTAGCTAAGCTATTTTTAAAAGAGGAAATCAAAGAACGACTACTTGGCATGGTACTCATGGTATTTGGGGCTATTCTACTGGTTATATGAGTAAGTACTAGTTCTAGTTTTCATATAAGGCATCCAGCCTTTTATGACTGAAAATCGGTAACACATCCTTCGTAGTAATGATTCTGGATTCCTGAAGATCTTTTTCAAATATTATCCTTCTTACCTTATTAGCGCTAATACTAACGACTTATATATCAAGAGTGGCTAGACAATTCAGTAGAATGATTGTTAAAAATCAATGAAGATATTATTCTATCAATGATCACCAACCAGCTCGTTTCCAGAGGATATATCCAAAAAGAGCTGAAATAGCGAATGCTGATATTTGATCTAGCGCATAAACAGCAAGAAGTGGTAATTCAAAGATTAACGCGGGAATATTGTTTGTAGTAGTAAATCCGAAATCGAGGATTAAATGAGAGAACCATGCAAGAGCGATAGGTGACAGTGACCAAAAATGATCTTTTGCCATTTTTCGCTGAGGTAAGAATATAATTGCGAGGTATACACCTGAAATAATTGCAAATAAAAGTGGAAGAATTGGATTATGCCAAAATCCACGATGTGAGAACAGATAGTCCAGTGTTGGATTTCCTGTCTCAACAGTAATTACAGCCCAAATCCCGTCAATATCAGGAATAATCCCTGCAAAAGCCCCTAATACTAGTGTTTTTAACCGATCTTTTTCATCCCAATGGAAGAAAGGGATTGCAATCAAGAATCCAACAAAAAAATGAGTAGAATAACCAGGCATTTTTTACACCATCTATTTTTAGATCATTTATTATAAATATTACTTTTGATACTAAATGTAGTCATTATTCGAATATTTATATTTTTACTTTGAGAAAGTTTATTTTTTGTTCAATAGAAAAATGAAAAAATCCATTATAAATCTTAAAGAATGGACTTAATCATTATTCTCATACGATTCAAGTAAAGTTCCGTTCCTCTTTGTATTTAAGATCAAGATAATCCTCATACTCCATATATAGTTTTGTAATCGCTAATGTAATTACGATCTGAAATCATCCTGTTAATATTCTTTTAATCCCTTTATAATCCGTTTTTTAATGTAAAGAAGAATAAATAATTAACGAATATACGTATAAGCTAACTAGTTAATGATATATAAGTAAATTGTCCAAGATTATTTAGAAGAAGTTGATGCTAAAGTTAAATATTGGTGTCTGAGGAATTCCCACGAATTTAAATTATTAATGGTAGAAAAATTATGTTTAAAGTTAATGATGTAAAAGATGAACATCCATCCTTTCGTATTCTCGAATCTGAAATTCCAGAGCAACTTAAAGATAAAATCCAAATAATTCTAGAAAAATTATTCGATTTAATAGGTAAATATAAAGCGAAACGCAATCTTTGGGAGATTAAACTGAAAGCCAACAACGATCCTCGAAGAGTTGAGTTTTATGGGATTATGGCACGATTAACTACATTGGATATAATTGTTGCGGATTTAGAGCATCTTAATCAGCTTTTGATAGAGATTCAGAGTCAGAATTAATTCCATAAACCTTTCTTTGATTCATACATTGCCCTTTCCTTTATCAAACAGATATTAGGAAAACTTCCCAATTCCATAAAAGGCTGGATTAATACTAAAGCAAGAGTGTAACATTTATATAAATCCCTATTAATTAATAATCTTCATTTTTATACTAGCTTTGTCAGTATCTTGTGTCTTGGACGAAATTGATTATACTTTCTGCTAATTCTGGATCACAGCCATCAATCAAAAATTCATGAGCAACAATAGTATTTGTCACATGTGCCCTATCTTTATCGATTTCATTCAAAAGCTCTTTTAGAGATGTATTTTTTCGAATGAGATCGATTAGGAAAGAAGTATCTAGAAACTTCATGTCACTGTCGTCCTTGAAAAAAGTTAAGCCGTCTCTGCTTGATTTCTGCAAGTTCTGCTTCATAATCCTTCGTGGATTTTATTCCTGCGCCCCAAAAATCTTTAAAGTTGCCAAATGAGCTGGAAATCCGTAAAATTGTATATTATCAAAAGGAATTTTTAATAAAGTATCATTTTGAGGGATTCAGCTGTTCAAGTAAATTTGCTATAATTAAAAAAGGAAACAGCAGAATGAAATCTTTGATCCTTCTAGTGGAAGATGATGAGGCATTACTAGAACATACTAAATTAATTTTAGAAAATAATGAATACAAGATCATAACAGCTAAAAATGGAGTTGAGGCTTTAGAGATTCTTGAATCCAATGATCAACTACCAGATTTAATTCTCTGCGACATCATGATGCCAAAAATGAATGGTTATAATTTTTTCAAAAAAATGATTGACAATCCTGATTGGAACCTAATTCCTTTTATTTTTCTTACTGTAAAAAATTCTCCAGAAGATGTTCGCTTTGGGAAGATGCTTGGAGCTGATGATTACATTGCCAAACCAATTAACGAAATGGATCTTCTAGCAAGTATAACTGGGAAAATTAATCGGGGAAAAAGACATAATTTATTGAGTAGACAGATCAGAGATAAATTATTTGCAAATGAAGAGATAGAAATAAGCTCTAAAAAAATCAAAGAAGAAGAAACAATTATTGTGTTCTTAGTAATTTGGGATGATAAGATTGGTCCAAAACTAGAAGATGTTTATCCACAGAAACCAAAATTACCAATTTCAGTCGAAACTATCGGTATTCAATTATTCCAGACTGTAGGACCAATGTATGGTACCATTGATTATTATGCTGCTCAAGGGGTATTACTACGAGTTGCTAATATTGACATGGATAGTTATTTATATTTTTCTACAGTTGATGACGATGAAGCCCGTGGAGGAAAACGTCAAATTATGGTTGCAACACTCGCGCAAAGAATAAATTATTTTGAATCATTAAGAATATCAGAAATTCTTGAAGAGTTTGTAGCAGAGAATAAAGAGATCCACGAATATGATATAAAACAATTATGGAAAAGAATTGGAGAGTTCATTCGACCTTCATAACCATGGATGTAATCAACCTATTTTTCGTTTTAAAAGAATATTTATCCCTATCTTTAGTCTTCTTGAATGAAATATTCTCGAACGTCGGCCTTGGCTATTTTAGGAATGTTTTACTTAAGGATTTTCAACTATCAATTATAGTCTTAACTTCACAGAAGGCTAGATTAGCAATTGGTAAAAAACCAATATGAAACTACATTTTTTTGATTGCCTTTATGAAAAACCATTTTCCATGATTTTCTGCAAGTTCAATGTGAAACTTGGTTTCAACAAGTTTTTGTTTTATTTCTATTATACCACGATTCTTTATTTTTGTGCCATATCCTGTTTTAATTTCTTTACCATTAGGTAAGGTGATATGTAGTCGAATAAGAAATAAATCTTTGTCA
>JBHLKY010000063.1:0-5489 GCA_048886185.1 Candidatus Hermodarchaeota archaeon | reverse complement strand
GACTCTGTTGCGGGTTTTCCGTCAATACCCCAATGAGCTTTAGGGATTTCGTGAATAATGACTTCTACTGCTTGATAGGGAATTCCTATTTTTACAAATACATTCGTAATACCTTCAATTATTTCCTTAATTCTCTCTTCAGAGATTCCTTTCCAAATATGGACATGGATGACTGGCATATTACATCTCCTCATCAAATTTACTGTTCATAGATCATTTATTATGAAATACACTATGCTAATCTTAAACGTAAAAATTGAGCAACCTTTTTTAATCCTAGCCCATTAACCATTGAAGTAGCTATCACATCAAACTGCCCAAGATCCTCCTTTTTTATGGATAATTGCAGTAATTTTTGGATGGTCTCCTCAACTTCGATAATTAATTCATTGATTGATTGTTTTTGACTCTGTTTATAGATCAAATCTAGTTTATTACAAATAATTGCGCAGGGTTTCTCCCCTAATTCTGGGAGAACTCGATTATTAAATTCATCTCTCATCTCAAAGTACCTTTCTTTATCATGCGCATCTATGACAAAAATAACAGCATTCCCTCTTTCAAGATATGCTTTCCATTGCTTTCGTAACTTTCTTTGCCCTCCCAAGTCAAATACAGTAGCATAAACTAATCCTCCTCTTATTGAAACACTTTCTAGAGTAGGTGATAGAGTAGGACTTAGATCTGGATTAAATTTACCCGTTTTCCAACGGTAAATAAGAGCAGTCTTTCCAGCAAAATCCAAACCACAAAGCACTAATTTTACAGGAGATCCAGTTATTCGGGCTAAATGTTCAGGATTAACCATAATCAACCACTTATTACTGTTTAATCATGTAATTACTTAAATGTATGACTTTATTTTGATGTTTTCTAAAAATTTCTTGAAATTGGAGTAAATCATTCTCTACATCACTATTGAGGGTAGTAAACGTTGCAGGATGGTTTTGCGATATCTCTTCAAAATATGTTAAGCAGCTATTCTCAGCTTTGTATGTCATAATGATAAGATTTCCGTCTAATATCTCAAAAACTGGAAGAAAAACAACACTATCATTTAGAAGGATTCCTCGTGTCATATATCCTGCTCGTAATTCTTTCTGTATAACATTGATAAATTTATCGTGTAATTCTTCATTAACAATGAATTCAAGGCGAAATTTCTTATTTTCACTATCAATTATTCGTGATAAAATAAATTCTAGATATCTATCATGGAAGACATTTATTCTAACATATTTCACATATTTTAACTCCCTATCCAACCTTTTAATAAAAGAATCATATGAATTTAAAGTTGATTGAAAGATTTCAGGATCAATGAATTTTACATACTTCATTGCATATTCTAAATGCTGAATGTCATCCTTATGAACAGAATAAAACTCTTTAACAGGTTTGTGAAGAGAATCTGCGATCTCATCTAGTGATTTTACTAGCACAAGAGCAACAGTTGCTTTTGGATGACGTCCATTCTCGGATTCGTGTTCTTTTGTTGATCCACTGAAAATGGTTTGACAAAAGGGGCTTAAATTATTTAATATTATATTAAAGTCTTTTTCTCCAGATATTGTTATTCGATTCGTTCCCTCTTCAAAATATAATTTTATTTGAGAAGCAATTTTCGTTTGTTCTCCATTAGAATATCCTAAATATTTTAAATCTTTCTTTAAATCTGAAAGATCAATTCGGAAATCCTCCCTCTTAAAAGGTTTGATGATCTCTTTAAAGAAATTTCGTTTGGCTACATAACCTCCTTCCTTGATTAGAGAAGCTAATATGAAGCTCTCATTACTCTGGAGAAATAAAGAGGAAAATGCAAAATCTGTAATGTGAAAAATGGACTTAACGCGGTTTTTAAGACTCCTTAAACTCTGATAATAATTGATTAGAGTTTTAAGAGTGTCATTTTCCTTATGATTAATACATTCCAAGTGAATCCTGTTTAGAAGATCGTGAGCTTCTTGAGGAGTACTCCTAATTTGTGAACCAAGTTTTTGGAGCGCTAATCTCTGGATTATATCCTCCAAAGGAATCGTCAAAATCACAGTTTTTGGACGGTGGTGTGAGATTGATGTTAAACCAAGTACCTCCAGAGTTGGAAGACCTGAAAGAAGACGATATATAGTAATATCTAGATCTCTTGCTAAAGAGGTTGTTTTCATTTTTCCCCCATGAAGAATTATAGATAACAATATTTGAGCTTCAAGGTCTGCCAATCCCGCTTGAGTGAATAATCTCAATAAGCGAGCTCTAAGAAAAGAATTAGCTGGGATTGGTTCTAAATATGCATTAGCAGGATCTCTCTCTTCAACAGATCGTAACTTCTCTTCTTTACGCCCTGACATACCTTTTACTCCATCCAAAATATTAATAGATATTCTTAAAAATTTTATCGATAAAAAAATTAAGATAATATGGATTAATGTAAACCTAATCTAATTGTGAATGTTCTTTTCCTGCTATATTCATCAAAAACTATTTTGAAGAGGAAAAGAAATGTAGCCAAATATAATGTATTTCATGGCTTATTCTTTGTTGAGTCGGATTTTATGTAATTTATAAGAGTGTAAGTTGAATTGTCACTGCAAAGGATTTTTCAACAGGTGTTTATTCAAACATTTATAGATTCTGGTCCTATAATACTAGATTATTTTTCCATGGATTCCTTAGAAGAGGATTTAACCACTCTAGCATTACGACTTCAATTGAGGGTGATTGAGGGGTTAGATACAGAAAAACAAAAAACAATCTATAATGAACTTTGTGGCCCTGACTTAGCTGTAACTGGGAATAGAACCGTATGGTATAATTGGCGGATTAGTAATCAATTTTCAAGTGATAAACGGATTGTAGAACATGGTGCCCCGTTGTCTGTGTTCCTAATTTATGATAGAAAAGATGAAGATTTAATCAATACATCGCGAGGGGTCATTGAGGAAGTTTTTAATAAATTAAGTGCTGATCTTTGTTCTATTGATGCTATTCTGAAAAAAATTTTTAGTTCAAGTTACAATAATGCCTTGAAATGCTATCAAGAGGTTATAAATAATCCGCAATCCCGATATTTTGCCAAAGATTTAATTGAAGTATTAACTCAGGCAATAACTCAACATTACAAAGAGATTTCAAAATCTTTGCCCGATACAACAAAGTTTAAGATTATACTACAAAGAATGGTATTCAAAGAGGGATTACCTGATGCTATAGAGAAGTCTCAAAGGAAAGATTATTGGCAAACAATATTAGATCAACTTGATAAAATAATTGGGCAGTTGGGGATACCTGCGAAGGAGTCTTTTATAAGAGAAGATTTATTGCCAGTATATGACTTACTAGCATCTCAGCGAGTTTGGAGGGAACTTCCGATAACTAAGATTCCTGATCATCGAATACAAGAAATAGATGTGTCAAATTTCTTTTTTTGGGCATGGCTGGGGCTTAAAGGAATAGTGAAAGAAAAATGGGTTAGAAATCTTTATCGTGATCTACGAAATAACAAGATAGATCTATTTGATCATTCTCAATGAATAATTATCACAAAAAGCATTTTATTATTTTATTTTTAGTTGAATCACTGATTTATGATTTGCATTGAACATATAGAAAACCTAAATTAAATTGAATTAGTTTCTTTTCATTGCTGATTCATTCTTTATTTCACTTTCTAAAATAAAAGTGATTAATAGACAATTATTATTTTATTTTCGAAAACTTTATTAAATTTATCATTAATTATTTATTTGTTTTCATTATTGGCATTAGATAGGCTCAAACAGAATTAATAAAAATTAAAGCTACAATATAATTAGAAATTAACAATAAAGGAATTTTTAATGAGATAAATAAAAAAGAAAGAATTTTATTTACAGAAATGTTTAATACCAATATTATCCAGTCTTATCCTCTTTCAATATTGCCTGAAATCTTTTCTTTGAGATTTTATAGGAAGTTAAATTTAATGAAAATGGTAAAATATAAGATTGCAAAAAAAGCTAAAAATAGATCACAATATTAAACTATATCTTGGATCAAATATATGAAAACAATATTGAGAACATGGAGTGAAAAACAATTATTAAATATCATGATAGTTTTAAGATGAAAGTTATCCCATGTTTGATAGTTTGGCTATTCATTCTAGGAATGTTAATTAACTTCTATCAACCTTTAACCTCTAATAATGACCCATCAGAAGCTATAAAATGTATTAAAGATGAAACTACAAAACTCCCCCAGCTCTCTGCTAATCAGTGGCATTTGGATACAAATCTAGGAAAAGTTAACGCTTCTTTCATTGGAGAAAAAAGTGAGGACATATCTGGATGGGCCGTGGCGGGTGTGGGTGATGTTAATAATGATGGTTATGATGATATTATAATTGGAGCAGTATCAAATAATGAGGGGGGAGAAAATGCTGGAAAAACTTACCTTATCTTTGGTCGTCCAACTACTCTGTGGCGGATGGATATTAACTTGTCAGAAGCTGATGTTTCCTTTATTGGGGAAAATAGCCATGATAATTCTGGTTTTGCGGTAGCAGGTGCAGGTGATGTTAATAACGATGGTTATGATGATATAGTAATTGGAGCAAGCGGGAATGAGGAGGGAGGAAATGATGCGGGCCAAACATATCTGATTTTCGGTCGGCCAACAAATCAATGGCAAATAGACATAGACCTAGCTGAAGCTAATGCCTCCTTTATCGGAGAAGAATATTCTGATAGTTCAGGATGGTCCGTTGCAGGAGTAGGAGACGTTAATAATGATAGTTTTGATGATATAGTGATTGGAGCAAGTGGGAATGATGAGGGAGGATCCAGCGCAGGTCAGACGTACTTGATTCTCGGTCGGCCAACAAACCAATGGCAAATGGATATAGATTTATCTAGAGCCAATGCATCTTTCATTGGGGAAGATAGCCTTGACTATTCAGGACGGGCTGTAGCAGGTGCTGGAGACGTTAATAATGATAGTTTTGATGATATTGTGATTGGAGCAAGCGGGAATGATGAGGGAGGACTTGGTGCAGGCCAAACATACTTGATTTTCGGTCGGCCAACAAATCAATGGCAAATGGATATGGATCTATCTGAAGCCAACGCCTCTTTCATTGGGGAAGATGGCTTTGATTATTCGGGATTCGCTGTAACAGGTGCTGGAGACGTTAATAATGATAGTTTTGATGATATTGTGATTGGAGCAAGCGGGAATGAGGAGGGAGGAGTCGGTGCAGGTCAGACGTACTTGATTCTCGGTCGGCCAACAAATCAATGGCAAATGGATATAGACCTAGCTGAAGCTAGTGCCTCCTTTATCGGAGAAGATAACTTGTATAACTCAGGAAATGCAGTAGCGATCGTTGGTGATACCAATAAAGATGGGTATGATGATATAATAATTGGAGCAAAGGGTAGTTGGGAAGCAGGAAGTGGATCAGGACAAGCATACCTGATTCTTGGCCGTCCAACGAATCAGTGGCGAGTGGA
>JBHLKY010000062.1:0-5555 GCA_048886185.1 Candidatus Hermodarchaeota archaeon | reverse complement strand
TTAATCATCCTCCATTAATCCCGATATCATTTTAGAGGGATCAGACTGAGACTTACAAATATAAGAAGGCGCAGAAAAAACGATAATCCCGAAATTGGTTGATTTGAACCATAGATGAGGAGGAAGTAAGCTGATTTAACCAGGCAGAAATATCCCATACACAGGTGTCACCAGAGCCTTCTTTCACCAGATATCCAAAATAAATTATCTCAATCGTATAGGTACCAGAAGCATTGTTATCGATAGCAACTAAGGAATATCGGAAGTTAATTTCCACACTTTTTAATAATAAAAAATCCTTTTACTAGGGGAGATGGTTGTAACTTAACAAATTCTTAAGAGGAAATTGTAATTTTTTGAGTCTAAAATTCTTAAAATCTTAAGATTGGTTTAGCTTCATTGTCAAAGTTTAGTATTCTCATGCAAATAATACAATTTAAAACCACCTGAGAGAAAAAACTTTTATTTTCCAAGTCAAGGTATAAAAGTTCCTGCTAAGGGAGAATGGAAAAATCAATGAAGTGATTTTAGTGGAGGATGAGACACGTAAAATATGGATTCTAGTTTCCTATGTTAAGAGAAGTAAAAATCGGCAAAAGCTAGTAAAAGAGCTAGCTGTTAAACCAAAATTTCCCTCTGAATTAGTTAAAAATTTACAAATATCCTTTTCAATAGTAAGTAAAAATCTCAGATCGTTGCAAAATAAGAACATCGTGATTTGTTTTACACCCAACGAAAAAAAAGGAAGATTATACTCACTTTCAGATATCGGAAGGGATATTGTTAACTTGCTTAATGAAAAAGGTTAAAGAATTCGTATTTAACTGACAAAGTCAAGGAGATAAATTATATTATTATTTTAATAAAATCAAATAATTGGTTGAGAAACATTAATACTTCGTTTGAAGAATGATCATTTCAACGATCCATCAACAAGATTGTATATAACATCAGACATTTTATCCATGGACAAATCATGGGTTACAACAACCATAGTAGTCCCTTCTTCCTTCATTAGCTTAATTTGGTTGATAATGAGGTTACGAAGCTTAAAATCAATTGAACCAAGTGGTTCATCCATTAAGATCAACCTAGGTTTTAATAACATGGGAATAATTAAGGCAATTCGTTGACGTTGTCCTAAACTCATTTTTAAGGGGATTTGATTGAAATAATCAATCAAATCAAACTTTGTAAGCAATTCAACACCATCCCTTTCAGTCTGACTCTTATCAATTCCAGCCCACCGAGCAAGAATCGAAAAATTCTCTTTGACCGTAAGATGCTCAAGGAGAATCGATGTTTGAAAAACGTACCCTATCTTAGGACGTATCTGTAATGCAGTAGAGTCTGAAGAATATAGACCAAAAATCTTGGCTGTGCCGCTAGTTGGAAACAGTAAGCTGCCACAGATATGTAACAAGGTTGTTTTTCCGGATCCTGATGGACCCTTCACAGTAACAAAATCTCCTTCATTAACGACGAAATTAACATCTGTAAGAATAAAGCGATTAAGACTAGCGAGATAATAAGACACATTTTCGAGAATGATGATTTCCACACTTATTCCTCCCTGATTTTTCCTCTCTCAAGTCGTAAAACGCGTCCATGGCTTTTTGTGAGTAAATATTCATCATGTGTGGCAAAAATGCAAAGAGTGTCATACTCTAATAACAGCTCATTTACAAGTTCTTGAATAATCAATGTATTGGTATGGTCAAGTTGACTCGTGGGTTCATCTAACAAAAGTAATTTAGGAGGCACAATGATAGCAATTCCTATTGCTAGTCTCTGTAATTCTCCTCCAGATAAACTCCTCAAAGGGGTTTTGATAAGTTCTTCTAGCTGAATCCTCTTTAGTAGAACATTTACACATTTCTTTTGTTCTTCACGAGGAAAAGAACCTGCGAGGATGAGCGGTAATCTTAAATTATCCTTCAGTGATAAGTTAAAATCAATGTTCAATCTTGGGATCTGTACGACTTTCTTTACGTCTTGTAAATATTTTCGTCGCTCTTTAAAGTTAAGTAGATGGAGTGATTTTTCATTTAAACGAACTTCCCCTGCATCAAAATCTAGAGTACCAGATAGGATATTTAATAGTGTAGATTTACCAGAACCACTAGGGCCTAAAAGATACATAAGTTCGGAGGAATCAAGTTCAAAACTAACACCCACCAAGACAGGAGTCTTAACTTGGGGATTAAGGGGGTGTGGGTAGATTTTTGTTAAATCAATGATTTGAAGAGTCGAAACCTCACTGGTCATAAAGAATTACTCCTACTCATAATGTCTTAAAGCCAATACAATATCATATTCCCTGAAAAACTTAATACCATTGAAAATAAGTTGAAGGAGTTCAATTAAATAGATAATAAATAATAAAGGAACAATATGCAAAAAGCTAGACGAAACTGAAGCAGAGATATACGACACCAGATGTGTATCAATCATACCAGTTTCCAATAATAGAATTGAGATTAAAAAGCTAGTAAAAAGAGCGGTAAATAATATCGTAATCAGTGAATTCACTCCTTCTAGAATTTTAATTTTGAGATACGTTGATCTTGGAGATCGATTGAGGGCGAGGAAGGCAATTATCCGTGCTTCCTTTGAGTAGGTTTTATTTTGGATGTCCTCAACTACAAAAATACCAATGATTATGAGTAAGGTACAATGAATCGTCAATGTTGCAGGCACCAAGAGAGCATAATTACCAAGAGCATAAAGCTGTAAATCGATTGTATTGATATTTCGGTCTGTAACTACTCTTTTTAATGCATTATATACATCAACAAGGTTACCTTTAGGTTGAATAAGGTACTTGGATTCAAAAGATTCAGTCGAAGCATTCAAAATTGAAACGAGTGTATCTATCGGTAAGATAACCGCGTCAAGATCCTCATCATTAGCCCATTGCTGATAATGACCTTGAACTTCAAGTTTAATAGAATCTATGGCATTTATACTTTTATTGAAAAAATATAATTCTAAATTGGTGCCAACAGGAAATCTTTCGTACGGGACCAGTAAACCTGTGAGGTTTTGTAGGAGACCGGGGAAATTGACTCCCCATTCCTTCACTTGTGAGCCATAAAACCAAGAGATTTGATCAGCTTGAATTCCATAGAATTTTCCAATGTTTGTAAAAAAATGCAATTCTGTACCAAAGTCTGCCATCTTATTTGTTTGAACAACTGATATAATTTTAGCTATCTCTGGTAGTTTTGCTATTTCTTTAACAAGTGTACGGTTAAAAGTATTGTGATCTGATACATATAAAGGCACACCTTCATCGAATGTATGTTTTAATTCTAAGGAATTCTGTATAAGTAGACTACCGACTGACAATGATGAAAACAATGATGTGATAATTACTAAGAACAGCGCTTTTCGCTTAAATTTAGCAGACGATATCTTGCTTAATAAATAAAAATCTTTTCCTAAAGTGATCTGCATTTTATCCCATATAATCATAGTAATCTTTGAAAAAAACCATACAATAATTCCTAGAGATGCTATAATTGAAATCATTAAAACAAACATGCATACTCCAATGACTATCAATATAAGAACCACAGGATCAAATGTGATTAAGTCATCAAAAAATTGAAATAATATGACAATGGGAAATAACAGAGCTATAAGTTTAAAGGGATTTAGGAGCAGGTACTCTACTTCGGTTGAAATTTCTGTTGACTTTGCTGCAAATAATTGCCAGTCAATAATTGAAAGAGAAAAAAGGACAAGAAAGTAGATGATAATCCCTATAGAGATTGAGATCTCTCTTACCTGAACGATCTCTCCAAAGGGTAATCCAACCAAAACGTGTTCTTCAAGCTGAATGAGAAGACTACTTAATGAACTTCCTACGAAGATTGCTGGAATGGTCGTTAATGATGTATCAAAAAGAAGATCACCAATCCTGAACATCCAACTCGAGCTGCTCAACACAAGAAACCGTTCATTCGATATTGTGGAAAATTGAATCATTTGAATAGATCTAATGATTCCCCATAATGAGAATAACCATAGAAAGGCTTGTAAAAGCTTTATCTGAGTTATTATTACTCCTTTGAGGGGAGTTAACGATTCTGCTGCAGTAAATAAATATCCATAGACATTAAAAGATGATACTCCATAACTTGCCATGTAGTTTTCCAGGGATCTCTCTATTTTGGATAAAATATCCTGACTGTTGAGAGAGAAAACCACATTAGAAAAAGTACTAGGATCAAGATTAATCTCTCCATAGTACCCACCAAGATCTTCAGAATCCAACTTAAGTGTTGCAGCAACGGATGAAGATGTTATGTAATATTCAGGAAACGCACCACCTGCAACAATTTCTAATAAACTGCTTTTTGGCCAGGTTTCAAACTCAGTTATATCGATAATGCCATCGAGGAATACCCTGGAAGAACCTCGCTTGAAGTTTAATGTAACATTAGTCATTTCAGGAGGAATAGAATAACTGTGAACTAATAGGGTACCTTCTTGATCTGACACATTTATATGAGCTACTAGATGTGAATAGAAATTATCCCCGATTGTTAATAGCAAAGTCTCTATTTTCGATTCTCCCCTAGTTGCCCAGAACTCTATGACAAAAGTGGAATTCTTCACTTGCACATTTGCACCTATAGCTTCTTTTAGTGCTTTATTGGCGCATTCATCAAAATTATTTGTTATGAAAAACAGATCCCCAATCCCACTATTACTATTCCCTGAAAAACGGATATCAGATGAGCTTACTTGCCCAATTTTTTTCCCTACTAACTCAAATTGCTGAGCAAGACCGCTTGACCCGATAATATTATCCAATTGAAAGCTAATTATCAAACTGCAAATTATCAGAGAAGATAGAATAAATTGTCTGAAAAGTAACCATTTCCTAGACTTGAACCTTAAAATAATTCTTGCAAATATTATTATTTTCTCCCCCAATTAAAAAAATCCTTAATCCTGCTGAAATAATAGATACATGGTATTGCAGCGAGAAAAATTATAGAGATTATTGGAAGAGGAGGTGGAGCTCCTGAAGTTGTTTGATCTGATTGTTCCTCAATAATATCCATATGTACAGTACCACTAAGATAGAGATCATCACCTATAATGAAATCATGAGGGATTATACTGCTATTATGCCATTCAATCCTTGTCGTCACCCCTTTCTTTGTGTCAACAAATAAGCATTCGGTGATATTGTTCGTGTAAGATCTTACTTCCCATAGAACGCTGTTAAATCTGTCATATTTTAGAACAGAGTATTTATTGTCTGTACTCAGGTTATGGTATTGTATTGTGTAGTTCTCCCAGGATTCAATAGATTTAAAGGGCCATAAAACCATGTTTGTTAAGTTTTGAACCTTTGTGCGGTGAATAGACGCATTAGTTTTGGCAAATTCTTTTTGAAATACGATAGATCCAAAATAACCACTATCATTACTTATCAGAGACTCTAACCAACATTTAGAGGAAAAATTAGAAGAATAACCGTCTAATAAAGGAATCTGGGAAATGAACGGACTGAATCCACCAGTAATATCCAGAAT
>JBHLKY010000061.1:0-5578 GCA_048886185.1 Candidatus Hermodarchaeota archaeon | reverse complement strand
TTAATAGAGGGTACCTGTGAGGACTTCTGTTATGTCTGTCTCTCCAATGAGAAAAGCATCTTCCTTGCGACTTAAATAAACGATTATGGCTATTGGCACTGTAGAGGATATGAGTAAATCGAAATAATTCTCAGATATCATGGTCAGTACAACTGTTTCCCTAAGATTAAGACTGTAAAGACTCATCACTGCTTTTCTTGAGATGGAGATTATAAAAATAGTTCCAATCTTCCTCTAATAATACGATTAAGCATAATACTATTAAGGATAGTAAATATGAAGGACTAGTACGATTCTATTCTTCAAATAATAACAATATTTCTGAGAGTAATTTTATTGGGAACAACCCTGAGCCAGGAGCTTCATATGGAATTTCACAAGCCATTTCAGGTTTTGGGAGTGCCCAATCTATATCTAAACATTCTGAGAATTTTTCCTACTTGTTCAGTGGTGCGGACACCCTCATATTGAATGAGGGTGAGCGCCAAATCAAACCACTCTTTTGCTGCGCATACAACACAATAACTTGCGTGAGGAGTGAGTTCTTTTCCACATCTCTCACAAAAAATCCCTGTTTCTATCCTTGGAGAAGCAGGAATTTGGATTTTCCGTCTGATTCGTGTAGATAAATAATTATCTGTTTTTTTCATCTGATTGTATAAGAATAGGATGATTCATAGAGTTAATATTGTACCCACCAACACCAGTGCATAGCCATAAAGTGGGATGGCAAGGATTACCATTAGAACGATCTTTACAGAGTTTTTTCGTTTCATCAGTTGAAGATTTTGCTAATCTTTTGTAATAATGTCAAAGTTCTCTCTTCGATAAGGAAATTCTCCTTCTGTTAAAATTAAATGTCTCTTAATTATTGACAATTTTTCCAATCCTGTTTTTATAAAATATTCACTCTCTATTTCATGATTGATACGATTTTCCCATCAACCAGATGCAGAACCCTCATGTCATCTGTTAGGAGCGATTCATCATGAGTAACCATGATAATTGTGGTCCCCTGCTTATTCACTTGTAATAAGAGGTTGATTATTTCCTCTGCGTTATCAGAATCGAGGTCTCCTGTCGGTTCATCCGCGATAATTACTTGAGGATTATTCGCTAAAGCTCGTGCAATTCCAATTCGTTGTTTTTCTCCACCTGACAATTCAGCAGGAAAATTGTCTTTCTTATCAAAAACCCCTACCTCCTTGAGTAGATCATTCGCTTGCTGACTCCGTTGATGTGCTGGAATACCTGCTATCAACATGGGATATTCCACATTTTCTTGGCCTGTTAATGAAGGATGCATATTATAAAACTGGAAGATGATGCCTATTTCGTGTCTTCTAAGATCACATATCGCTGAATCGTTTAATTCATCTAAATTTTCATCATTAAACACTATCGTTCCTCCAGTGGCCTTATCAAGTCCTGCTAAAAGATTAAGTAATGTAGTTTTACCTGAACCAGAAGGGCCTAAAATTGCAAGAAAGTCCCCTTTATAGATCTGAAGATCGATTCCATCTACCGCTTTTACGACTTCCACAGCACTTTCATACCATCGGTATACCTGTTGCAAATTGTAAATAACTTTCCGATCTATCATTTCTGTTCTTTCTCCTTACTCTTTGCCTCATCTTTAAAGGGGATCAATTCGATTTTTCCATTTTTAATCTGGACTTTTACTGCTCCCAAATCTTTAAACTGATGAAAAACTTCACGAGGTAGTCTTAGAGTCCCCTGGGAGTCCACTATTACAACTTCTTCTTCGAGATCAACCTCAAATGACTCTTCTGATCGAATATGATAGGTTGTTAATCTCCCGTTTAAAATTTTATAAGTTTTATCTGTCATTTTCACAAAACGTTTATCGTGGGTCACGACAAGAACTGTTAATCCATCATCCTTGTTTAATTGTTTGAAATAATCAATTATTACTGCCGTGGTTCCACTATCTAGCTCCCCAGTGGGTTCATCAGCAAGAAGGAGTTTAGGATTATTCGCTAATGCAATAGCAATTGAGACTCGTTGTTGCTCTCCTCCAGAGAGTTGGGAGGGTTTTCGATGAGTCTTCCCTTTTAATCCAACTTTTTCCAACAATTCCTGTGCTCTTTCTTTTTCATTCCCTCTAAATTTACCGGAATAACGCATTGGTAACATAATATTATGCAGGACATTTAAATCCCAGATAAGATTGTCTTCGGGAGCTTGATACATGACACCCACCTCGTTCAAACGATATGCCTCTAATTCGGAAGCTGTGAAAGTATTTACTAATTTTCCATCAAACCAGATTTCTCCCGAACTGGGGTGATCAAATGTGCATATGAGTCGTAAAAGGGTGGATTTTCCTGCCCCTGAAGGACCAATTATTGATATTATTTCAGCAGGTTGTACCTTAAGATCCAGTCCTCGTAATGCTGGGAACATTAATCCCTCAATAGGAGAAGGGTAGATTTTAATTAGATCTTTACACTCCAATAGCATTGTACTCACTCCACTTTCAGTATCTTCGATACATCAGCTCTGGTTGCTCGGTACGAAGTAATTAATCCAGCTATGATTGCTGTGAATAGTATTGAACCATAAATAAAGAGTACAGATGGTATATCAATCGTTAAAATGAACGGTGGATCATAACTTAATGGAGGGCCTTGACCAAGGTTGATAAAAACCATTAGTAGCGTTAAACCAATTAATCCTCCTGGCAATCCACTTATTAAAACCAAGACAAAGGGTTCAATGAACATTAAGAGAAATACTTGTCGAAATTTCATCCCTAGAGCTCTACTCAAACCTATTTCTTTTGATTGGCTTGTTAATCGTGTCATGGTAAATAAAAATAGCAGGAGTAATAGCACTAAAAGAGCAACGAGGAAATTAAAATTCGTAATGATCCAAAGAAGATTTCCTTCAAGGTCATCCTGATTCATTATTAGTAAATCCTCTGTATATCGGAGGTAGCTTGTATCAACTCCAAAGTTAAGTGTAACATTTCTAGCCTGTTCAAGAACCTCGTTCTTATCTGAGCTTGGATCTATTTTGCACCAGATATAGGATTCACCCTCAGCGATTAATTCATAGAACGTTGAACTCTTTATGATAAGAAATCTGTCATTTTCTCCATGTCTTCCAATTAATTTGGGCCAATACTCTGTTGTGTCAACAATTGTAACGTTCATCTGTTTCTGTTTATTTAAATTAAGTAAATGCTGATCATTAGGTTTCAATTTTTCTAGCTTTAGAGAAAAAGTGTCAATAATGACAGGAAATTGACTTTCAGAACTGTAAAGTGCTGATACAAGGTTACTGAGACTTTGTTTTGCATAATAAGCCTTCCAAAAGGCCACTTGATCGAAGTTATCTTCAATCCCCATTATTTCAACCTGTCCATAATCAACAAGCGAAACTGTTGTTGCAGTCACTCCAGTAAGTTCATTCAATTCCATTGATAGATTACAGGTTGTACTTTCATTGATGAAATAACGTGTTCGAATGACAAAGTCACTCCCTTCTTTATAATAGGTTGTATTAATATAATGTTGGTTGAAAGAGACGGGAAGAGAGGATAAGATCATTAAAAAACTAATGGTAACTGTTAGTAATATCGTTGTACGTATGGTGACTTTTATATTTACAATTAAGTTACGAGTTGCCACTGCGAGCATTTTAATGTCTTTTCTCCAGAAAAATCCTCCTAATTTGTCTAAAATGAATGGAATTAATCTATTATATGCAAAAAGAAAACCGATCAAGAGGAATAAGGGACTTAAAATAATTAAAGGAACAACTAGCATTATAAAGATACCAAGTCTACTCTCTAGCTGACTAACTTCATTCGCAATTCTTAGAAGAAAATTAAGGACAATAATCCCTATTATTCCCTGAACTAATAAGAAAATATCAATATTTTGCCGAATAGTGCCTCTTTTTCGTTTTTTCTTTTTACTTGCTTCCTCTTCTAAAACAACAATTTTGGCATTAGCGAGCTTGGTAATCGTTCGGAGGTGTAATAGGAAGGATAAACACAAGCTGGTTCCAATCACAGAGAGGACAGTAGTTTGAGAAATAATCATTATTTGTGGCCATTTACCCAGATCAAAATTCAGGTAGCCAGTAGTAATTGCTATCAAAATAAAGACTGGTATCCCAATAATTATCCCTAGCCCTGAAGCAATAAATGCCAAAGTTATAGTTTCCGTGGATAAAGCCACAAAAAGGAATGAATTTGATATCCCCCTCATCTTATAGAGTGTTAAGGTTTTTCTTCTACGCTCATTGATTATCCCAAGAGAAAAATTCACTAAAAGGAATGAAATAAGAAAAGCTGGAATACAAAGGACAGAGTAGACAAAGACAAATCTTTGAAATTTATTTATGCTGTCTTCTATAGAACTTGACCAAGACCAAGAAGAGGTTCTATAACCATCATATTTTACTGTCCCATACAAAGTCTCAACCGTAATTTTATATGCTTGATCTAATCTCCTAAATTTAGCAAATCCATTTACAATTTGGAGTACATTTTGCTGGTTTACATGAGAAAAATCGAATGAATAAAATAACTTAAGAGAATTTGTGATTGTGTCATCAGAAAGAGTTCTCAAAGTATTGAGTACTGATAGATACTGATTCATGTTCAGGATTATCTGAATTTCGTAAGGATCAACCATGTGCCTTAAGAAAGAGGGATACTGGTTAATTTTTTTGGTTAATATTCCTGATACGTTTAGACTGAGATTGTAGAACTGACCGATGTCATTAAGGTTATAGGGGACAGAGAAATTACTCGTCTCATTTATTGCTAGCTTAAGTGAATCTTCTTCTCGAAGATAAACTAACACCTCATTTTCTGCTCTTGGATATCTACTCCCATTAACACAATTTTCTATGATAGATTCATCGAAAGTGATTCCAAGGAAACGAACCCGCTTATCAGTGTTCTGAAGAAGTGTATTTTTAGACATAGAACACATGAATGGGTATTTTGATTGAATAAGAGTATTGTTTAGGCTAAATTCCGTAAAATGATTATTAAGAAAACCTTGGATCGATTTAATTTCTTCAACAGAAAAATTCCTATTTGAACCCTGATTATCATGAAAATGATATACGACTGGATACTGTCTATACATAGGTTCTTCAAAAAAACCTAAAAAATAGTCTATTTCATTTGATTCTAGATAAATCAAACATGAAGCGATCATAGCAAGTGCGATCATCATTCCAATGAGTGTAATCAAAGATTTTTTTAGATTTATTCGTAACATTTGGAATAATAATCGTATTTTCCCCCTTGAAACTTGACCTCGTACCAATGCATCACCCTATCCGTATTTCGTAAAAGTAGAATGATTATCTAACTCTTTAAAGATGTACTAAGAATACCTCCTTTTTTATGTCATTCATCTTATTTAAACTTTCCAACACAGCTGTAAATCTTTCATTAGATCAGAGTAATTAGTATGTACCCTTGTTAGATTTAGGATCATTGTCTTGGAAGGTCCCAATCTATATCTAAACTATATTTTTCTTTTAGAAAGCCTCATTTTATGGTCGTACATCAGAAGGAGTCCAGCTG
>JBHLKY010000060.1:0-5723 GCA_048886185.1 Candidatus Hermodarchaeota archaeon | reverse complement strand
CCTCTATAGTTTTACAGTTGAAGTTTTAAAGAAGGCCAACTACTCTGAAGAATCAGCACAAGCAACTGCATTTGCTTTATTGGAAGCTGATAAACGGGGTATATTTTCTCATGGTATTGCTGGAGGAACAGGCCTAGAAGAAGCTGTTAAACGAGTTGGAATAACAGCTACTGTCAACCCAGTAGCAGAACCTATTATCCTAAAACAAAAATATCCATCCATTGCAGTGATTAACGCCAATGGTGCTCCTGGGCATATCACGTCAATGATGGCAGTAAACAAGGTTAAAGCGTTAGGTAGAAGTCAGGGTTTAGCTAGGGTATATGTAAATAATGCAAATCACTTTGGAGCCGCAGGAGTATGGAGTGCAAAAATAGCAGAGAACTTTGATATGATTGGGATAGTGAGTTGTACAACAATCGCATGTGCAAGGCCCATGGGAGATGATCCAGAAGGGCTTGATTATACCAAAGGGGCAGGAACAGAGGTAAGAGTAGGAACTAATCCAATTGCTATCTCAGTTCCGCATGAAGAGGGAATTATGACCTTAGATATGGCATTAACACGTATGGCAATTAGCTATGGGATTAAAGCATTAAAAGCTGGAAAAAAATTAACAATACCTGAATATATTGCAGACAAAGACTATAATTCAACGTTTGATCCTCTTGATTTATTTGATCCAAAAGGAGGAGATCTGAAAGGGAGTCTATTTCCTCATGGTTCAACTTATTCGGGATATAAAGGAGATATTCAACTAAGAATGATTGAAGTGATTCATTCACTTGGAGGTGGACCAATAAAAAAAGTACCTATAGCCAAAACGGACAAAAGAAGAAGAATTTCTCATATTTTTGAAGCTCAAATGATTGATTTTCTATATTCAAAAGAGGATGCCGTTCAACGCGTGAGGGAGCTTATGAAGGATTATGAAATAAAGTATTTCGGACCAAGTTCAAGATGGCCTGGAGATCGGGCCAATGAGGCCATTAAATACTCATTAAAGGAAGGAATTCCTTATAGCGAGGACCAAATCGAGACATTAAAACGATCAGCAGCATATGTAGGATTAGATTTCCATACAATGATCCAGTCCATGGGCAAAAAACACTACCCCGAGCAAGTATTTAAAAAATAGCCAATCACTGATTAAATGAAGAATATTATTGTCAGTTTAGGCTTTTTTGAATATAAAAAATGTCTTTGCTATCTTATCTCCGAATCTTGTGTTATATAGAGTTTATTAATATTAAATATATATCAAACACATGTATGTTTGTTTCTTCTAATATATTAGATGTCGTTTGGTGTTTGTTAAGCCATTTTAATCCAATTTGAGGGCCACATAAGTAGTTTTAGTTGATTAAATTCCTTTAAAATGAGTATTCGTAGCTTCAACATCCCTTTTCTTTCAGACTAAAATAGATATAAACTAAATACTTTAACTAATGGTTTCATGAAAGATACCATTAAAAATGGAAGTAATTCAAATGGTGCTTCATCTGAAAGAAGATATGATCTTGATTGGTTGAGGATTATTGCAATCTTTCTTGTTTTTATATATCATGGCACAAGGTTTTTCGATGGAGAAGATTGGCATCTCAAAAATAATGTGATTGATCCAAATTTAACCGCCTATATGTCATTTTTAACAGCCTTGGGGATGCCATTATTTTTCATTATCGCAGGTATGGGAACCTTCATTACCTTAGGTATCCTTGAGAGTAGGAAAATAAAAAATAGAAACTATCTCTCCTCAAGATTCATTCGATTAATGGTTCCCTTTTTCGTTGGATTATTCACTCATATCCCTTTACAAGTGTATTTAGAGCGTGTTAACACAGGTGAGTTTTCAGGTTCTTTATTTGAATTCTATCCTACTTATTTTAATGGAATTTATGGATTTGGGGGAAATTTCGCAATTTTGGGCCACCATCTGTGGTTTTTGGTAATCCTATTCCTATTCTCACTTTTAACACTAAATTTCTTCACATTTTTACAAAAAGAAAAGAATAAGGAAAAGATAACATCTTTGTTGAGAAATCCTCGTGCAATATATCTGTTCCCTATTCCTATTTTTTTGTCAGAAATATTATATGCTTTTCTGACAGATCTCCCTCTTTTCGGTGGTTGGAATATCTTTTCACATCTATTTTATTATATCTATGGATTTATTTTAGCATTTGATAATCAATTAATGGAAACAATAAATAAAAATGTCAGAAAGATTGCAATAATAAACGGTTTCTGCTTTGCACTCTTGATGATTGTGATTTATTTTTTCCATAATGATATCTTCAAAGCCACTCCAAATGAATATCCTTTTTCAGAACCACTATTTTGGCTATTTAGAACTATATTCGCGTGGACTGGTTTAGTTATAATTCTCTTTATAGGCAATAAATATCTTAATAAGGATTCCAAGTCTCGAAAATTCCTCAATGAACTGGTTCTACCTTTTTATATTCTACATCAAACAATATTAATAATTTTCGGGTTCTTTATCATCCAATTAAATGTAGGAATTCTGATAAAATATATGCTAATCATTACTTCTTCATTCGTGTGCATTTTCATTTTATTAGTTATAATCAGGGAAGAGAATACTCTACGATTTTTATTTGGAATGAGACCAATACAAGAGAAAAGCATTTGGCGATTGATTAAGAGAAGTGAAAAAAAATCAAGTTAGAATTCTGAATCACTTTTTAAACACGAATAAACCTTATAATTACCTTGTAGATATAAAATGAACCATTAATTCAAGGTAGATGAGAGTTTTAAGCCTATAACACAATTCTAGTTAATATCTATACTCTTTCTTGGTTGTTTATTCCTTCTAAGGGTTGTAAGTAATGCTAAGACAGTTCAAGAGAAGAATTTTGAGATACACAATAACTAATGAAAAGAAAAATAGCAAAAAGTACTTGCCAGTAAGCTATTTGTGTGGAAATTAATTTTATTAACCTCTTAAAATAAATACATAAAGAACGTGTTGTTATATACAATAATATTCTTAATACTTATAAAATAATACTGTGGAAGAAATGTATATCATAAAAAAAAGCAAATTTAGGGAGGCTACCTTACCTAGCATTTTCCTTGTTACTTTAATGATTACATCGAGTTATTCGATCAATTATATTGAAGCATTTGTATATTCTGAACCTCATCCTGCAAATGCAATGTGGCTAGAACCCTCAAGCGTTATAACGGCCAGTATAGGTGATAAATTCAACGTTACTGTCTTTATTAATGTAACACTGCAAAGTTTTGCATGGCAAGTAAAATTGTATTTCAATTCAACTTTTCTTAAAGCCACAAAAATCGGTTACACAAATGGTAATAAAAGTGATTTTTTTTCCGAATACTCCCCGATACCTATAATTCCAATAATTAACAATGAAGAGGGGTATGTTATACACGGAGAGTCTCTACTTGGCAATGATGAAAAGTCTCCTGGATATGGGAGCTTAATGTGGATTGAACTTAACCTGACACAAATACCATCACAAAATAGTTCAATAATATACTTTTCGACGCCTTATGGAATTGACACATTCATTCTAACTCCGTACATTAATCTAATTCCTATAGAATCCTTTGATAGGGCGGAAATATCAGTAGGCCTCACTAAAACTCCAAGTTCACCACCATTCCCAGATATCAACACTCTAATATTAATTACCATCGTTTTAGTTGTAATTATTACTGGTTTCGTAATAATAAGAAAAAGGAAGTCAAAAAAACATGAAAAAAGTACAAATTAGGTCAGCTATTATATTAGCTTTTCTACTCTATACTAACGTGACAAGCTTCCCCCTCAATACCACACCAGTGAATACGTCTCCTCTTAGTAGGTCAGAAACTTCCTCGGAGACACCAAGCAAAGATATTCTGATAATAAACGATCCAAATAAACAAGCTTATTTTGGATGGTATAAACCAACTTCCTTTAGTTTTACTATATGGGAACTCTTGAATAGAACCGTGTTATGGGCATCCAGCTACAGCTCCCCTAATGAAACGAAAGTGGTATTTTTCCGTGATTCTTTGGATACAGACGCAATAGGAGTGTATGAATGGCTCATTAGTGGAGGATACTTAGCGGAGAACATTGAATTGCATCCAACAGCCGATACTGAAATACTACACTCCAATTATTATGATGATAGTGATTTGGTAATCTATTGGAATACTTATGGTTATAATTCAACAAATATCGTCATTTCAGCTGTTCCTTTCATCACAGTGTCGGCTATGCAAACTGATGAGATGGGAATCGGAAGTGGTAGCCTAACGAAACGTGATGCTAATGATACATTCTACATTGTAAACAACAAATACTATCCAACTGAGAATTACCCATTAGGCCCAATAATATTTGATGATTCCTATAACTATGAAGCTACAGAAGCTTCAGCAGATGGAAAAGTGTTGATTCAAGCAGAGGTGGAAAGTGTTGCCACTCAAGTCGAAATGTCTATTTTACAAGACATCGAGGTACTAGTCAATGGGAGTGCTATCATGAATTTTACTATTATTATTCCAGAATCTCCTCTTGCTGACCTCTTACGACAAACGTTTTTCTCTAATATATCATCTCTTCAACCTGATGTCGAATATGATGTACCGGATAATATAACAGTTACTGATAAAGCTAGCTTGGAAAAAGGCATTAAAACTGTGGCATTACAAGGTGATGTCAGTGATGGGGATGGGAAAGTTGAGAGAGAAGATCTCGAGGTCATAGCTGGAAACATTGGATCAATGGTAGGTGATCAGGACTGGAATACTGAACTAGACCTGAATTGGGATGGAAAGATCAATATAAAAGATCTTGCTATTGCTGCACGGAACTATGAAAAAACATTAAATGACACAGGGAGTTTGTATATCGCAGGATACTATAATGGAACATTGGTTAATTGTACAAACGTGTATTATAGTGGACCAGAAAGATCAGCGAATATAAATATCTCTAAGTCTGGTTACATTTGGTACAACGTTCTACCTGGAACCTATACAATTTATGGAACATTTAATAACACTGAACAGAGTATTAATGTAATAGTTGAACCTAAGAGAGTAACTTATACACAATTTGATTTTGGAGGACAACCACCACCAGCAGAGCGAACAGAGTATGCCCCAGTTAAAGAGGCATTCTACCAAGGAATATCAATGGAACAACTGATTCTCCTCGGATTTGATATCAATGTAACTCAATCCAAAATTATTCCTTTGAGTACAGCAACTGGAACTAAAATATCAATAATGGCCCTTTCATCCAATTTTGCTAAATATGTGAGTGGTTCAGATTGGAGAGTTTATATTGGCGCATGGAATGATAGTGACAAGGCATTGGTCGCTGAGTTTTTGTTCACAAAAATACAGTATATGATGTTAATGCTTCAATCATTTCCAGGTGAACAGAAATACATATCTAATTGGTCAATAAATATGAGCTTACCTGCTGGACACACGCTCTACAATCAAAGCAAGCTTAATGGATTGAATTGGACTATAGATTTTGGGGAAGGTACTTTCATGCAAGCCAACGTGACTGAGATGTCTGGAAGGATCATTGTAGATGAAATAATTGTCGTAACTGAACGAAATATTACAGCAAACGAAACGTATCTTGAAACAGCTTTAGAACAATATAAAGTATTCGCTATCAATTATTCTCATCCTTATATTCCTTCTAGTAGAATAACTGA
>JBHLKY010000059.1:0-5806 GCA_048886185.1 Candidatus Hermodarchaeota archaeon | reverse complement strand
ACATTTATCTCATTTAAGCGACTTCTTCTCATACATGTCCGTACCTTGAATTACTGAAGAGGTTTTTGGATTAATCCCTTATTTGGATCCTGATAATACAAAGTATTTGAGGCAATATCTTGGTTAACTAATGTATGAGCACCAATTTGTGAATTTTCTCCAATGATGATTCCAGGCATTAGTGATACATTAATACCAGTCCTTACATTATCTCCCATTAAAACACCAAGTTTTCTTCGCCCTGTAGGGATAGACTCACCTTTAATTGTCATGCTAATTTCATTATTATCTAACTTTAGGTTTGCTATCTTTGTTCCAGCACCAAGATTACAACCCCTTCCTATAATGGAATCCCCAACATAAGACAAATGACCTATCGTAGTATTATCAAGAATCAGACTATTTTTAACCTCTACAGCATTTCCAATTCTTACATTTTTCCCTAAGTAAGAATACGGTCGAATATAACAATTTGGACCAACAACTACATTGGCATCAATAAAAACAGGACCTTGAATAAAAGCACCTGGTCTGAGCGTTGCACTATCAGCAATTTTTACCGGACCATCCATTGTCACACTTGGTGGAGGTGCTAATTCCTTAGATAATATTATCTGTTTCATTTTAACTTCATTAGCAGTAAGTAAATTCCAGGGAAAACCAATATCTATCCAGTGATTTTTTATATAATACACAGAAAAAGAGAAATCATTCTGGATAAGTAGATTTATACCTTCAGTAAGCTCAATCTCTCCCCGATTCGATCTAGGTGTATGAGCTAGACAATCAAAAATTGCATAAGGAAGAACCATTATTCCAGCATTAATATAATTGCTAGGGGGTTGGGGGTGTTTTTCCCATATTTTAACCACTTTTTCATTCCTGATCTCGAGACATCCATATTTCTCTGGATTATTCACTAGCTTTGCAGAGAGAATACCTCCATGGAGATTGTTAGATTGACCCAGCTTAATTATATCCTCAATTGTACGATCACTTGTGAAAATATCTCCATACATAACTAAGAAAGGATTTTCATCGATAAAATCCTTACAAATTCTCACCGCATGCCCAGTTCCTTGTTGTTCCTGTTGAAATACCCAACTTATATCAAAAGGATAATCTATTTGGCTTACGACTTGTTTAACCAAGTCTGCCTTGTAACCAATAACAATGACCACATGATCAATGTTTGTTTTTAACACGTCCAATACATGACAAATTAATGGTCGTCCTGCAATCGGTAACAACGGTTTTGGGAGAGTTTTGGTGAGAGGATAGAGACGAGTTGCTTTACCAGCTGTGAGGATTAATGCTTCCATATGATTGCCTTCAATTAATGTAGATAATATGTTTTCTAGTCAAATAGCATCAGGAAACAGAACGTAAAATAAGCATTCTATACTTTTTTCTCTTGACAGTGGAATAGAAATTTGAATAAATAAGTCCATATTCTCATAAAATGTCTTTGAACCAGCATTGTCTTTCATGATAAGAGATATCTTATGTTTTTGCAGGTAAAAAAAACCTTAATCAGTATTAAACTGATATTATAGATTATTCAAGCAATATTTATTTCTATCCTGATCTATCTGAGAATTTACTATTAAAATACAGAATGGAACTAAGTGTTCACACAATGTAAGCTAATATTCAGGATCAATATCTTTTGCGTCGCCAAACGAAGATCACTACGATCGCTCCGAGTAGAATGAAAAAAGAGAAAAGCAAGACTGCTTGTGGTGACTGCGAAACAAGTGATTCGCCGCCAATCTTCACTATATAGTAACTGTAATTATACCTATCTGGGGGATCAATGGAGCCAAGCAACACAAGTCCCCCATCCATGGTCTTCACCAGAGAATTAGGGTGATCATCATTAGGGCCTCCATAGGTCTGGTTCCACTCAGCGATCCCATTGGTATCGTTTTTCACCAGCCAAAAATCGAATGAACCAGCTCCAAAGGAATCTTTCTCCCCCAACATGGCATATCCACCATCTGCTGTTTGGATTTACCCGAATGGATACATAACATTTTCTGGTTTTATCAATTATGATTTCAACGGTTTCAATTGATACAAAACTTTTGAAAAATGAGAACTTGATTGGAGAATTTCTTGTGATCTTTGTTTCCTTTTAGAGACTTTGTTAATGACAACTTTACTGACACATCTCGTCTATCTAGCAAAGTATTATCCTGATTGTTGTTTTAAAGAAGGGGAGGAGAAATATTTCAGTCATAATCTTTAGTGGGCCAAATGATTAACCTCTCCCTCTATTTTATTTCTTGATGAGGTAACCAACTAATTTTTGACCTCATGTGAATAAAATTGAAATATCTTTTATAATTTTTAATATCCTTGGATGAGATAAAGAATGTCCAAAGATGTGCATGATTATAAGGCTTTAGGTTTTAAAGCTGGGATAGAAATTCATGCACAACTTACAACTAAAAGGAAATTATTTTGTCATTGTCCTGCAATCCTAACAAATGAGAACCCTCAAGCGATCATCCAGAGAAAATTTAGGCCAGTATTGGGTGAAATGGGCGTGTACGACCCCGCTCTTCTGATTGAATTTAAGAAAGATCATACAATTTTTTACGAAGTTTTTGATAACATATGCACTTATGAATTAGATGAAACACCTCCTTTTAGAATTAATGACGAAGCTCTTTATAATGGTGTGAAATTAGCAAAAATGATGAATTGTAACATCGTTGAAGAGACAAATGTTTGCAGAAAGAACTATTTGGATGGATCTGTTCCTTGCGGATTTCAAAGAACAACTCTTGTTGGTTATAATGGACACATTTTTTTAAGCGATGAACATTCAATGGTTGAAGAAAAGAAGCTGCCTATCACCTGGGTTTATATTGAGGAGGATGCAGCTCGTAAGGATAATGATCGAACCAAGGATAAAAATATTTATTTTAAACTAGATCGCCTTGGAATACCATTAATTGAAATTGTAACTCACTATAATTTGTATTCCCCCACGGAAGTGATTTGTGCCGCCCGATCATTAGGGATGTTGATTAAATCATCTGGTATAGCCCGTAAAGGATTGGGCACTCTTCGTCAAGATATTAATGTGAGTATTATTGAAGGAGCTCGTGTTGAGTTAAAAGGTATTCAACTGCTTCAGTTGATTCCTATCGCAATTGATATCGAGATCCAAAGGCAAAAAGGACTGATAGCCATTAAGAGAGAACTACAGAAGCGAAATATTCATTCTAAAGACATTCCTTATCAGATTCATGATGTAACCGATCTTTTTAACACAACTTCCTCAAAGTTAATTCGTTCTGCTTTAAAACGAAAGGAAAAGATATTAATGCTTCCTGTACCTGGATTTCAAGGATTGTTAAGTTTAAAATTACAACCAGATAAACGATTTGGAACCGAACTTTCTGATCGAGTAAAGTCTTTTACAAATTTGAAAGGTTTAATCCATAGTGACGAAGATCTAACAGAATATAATTTTTCTAGCGATGAAATCCAAGGATTAAAAGAGAAATGTCACGAGAAGACATCTGCGTTTATTCTAATTATTGGAGATGAAGAAGAAGCAGAAAGAGCCCTTTCAATTGTTCACGAACGATTATTAGCGTCTTTCGATGGCGTGCCTCAAGAAACTAGACACGTAGATGCTGAGGGGATATCTTCGTTCACAAGGGATTTACATGGCAGAAGTAGGTTATATCCTGATACTGATCTTCCATCAATTGTTATTGATTCAAATAGAGTTAAAAAGATAGAGGAAAGTCTTCCTGAGTTTTTTCGTGATAGAATAAAACGCATGAGTAAACAATACTCTATTCCTATAGATCTTGCTGAAGAATTAGTATATGAAGATTATGCTGACATCTTTGAAGAACTTGTAGCAAAAGGTGTTCCTACTAAGATAATCCTTACTACATTAACACAAACATTAATTATGATTGCAAGAGAGGGAGTTAACATTGATAATATCACCGAAGAACACTTAATGGAAGTTTTTGATGCATTAAAATTAGAAAAGTTTGCCAAAGAGGCTATTCCTAATATTTTAACACTAATAGGAATTAATCCTAATAAATCGTTAATTGATATAATAAGCGAATCTGGGGGTAGGATGACTCGAAAAGAATTGGATGATTTAATCATTAATGTCTTAAATGATTCTCAAAACCTTATAAAAGAACGCGGTATGAATTCTTTCTCTCCTTTAATGGGATTAGTTATGAAAAAGGCCCGGGGGAAGATTGATGGAAAACTCGTAAGTGAAGCACTAAGGAAACGCCTGAAAGAGCATGTTACACGGTAACAATTAGGAGATAGTAACATTGACTGATGATAGATATGGTGGATATAAAGATCCAACCTTGGATTGGCTGAAAAGACAAGGACTTGAAATTTGGGATGAGATAGAAATTGACCAAGATACTTCTACTTTGAAAGGAGTAATTCTTCCTAGGAGTGACCTCGCAGATTCAGATTTTATTAGCTTAAAGCTAACAACTGGTTATAATATTGGATTCAATGTTATGAATATACATTCTGTCAGAAAAATCAGTCATATTAAAGGTGAGTACAAAATTCCTAAAATTGAAGTCTCCCAAAACCCTGAATTACCTTTTGTTCCTATTTTAGGATGTGGAGGTACAATTGCTTCACGCTTGGATTATCGCACAGGCGGAACTATTCCCGCATTGACTCCAGAGGAGCTCTTTTCCTCCTTTCCAGAAATCGGGAAATTAGCACGAATTGAAACTCGACTTCTATTTGATATCTTTTCCGAAAATATTAATTTAGGGCATTATAGGACTATTTTATCAACAATTGAGAATCTAATCAGAGAAAAAAAGCCTCAAGGAATTGTTCTCACACATGGAACAGACACTATGGCATTTACTGCCGCAGCTCTTTCTTTTGCAATAACAAATTCGCCTATTCCAATTGTTATTACGGGCTCACAGCGATCTTCTGACCGTCCATCGTCTGATGCATACTTTAACTTATATAATTCCATTCTGTATGCATCATCATCTCAAGCGAAAAGAGGAGTAGTTGTTATCATGCATGAAGAGTCATCCGATACTTCCTGTGCCATTCATAATGGAACACGAGTTCGTAAAATGCATAGTAGTCGTAGAGATACTTTCAAAACAATTGGGGGAGATCCAATAGGACGTATAGAGAATGGAAAAATTATGCATTCAGTGGATGATAATCATTCAAATTTTAAGGAATCTGAGGATAAAAGGCTCCGTATCTCCAAAAACTTTGAGAAGAATGTGGGATTGATTTATCATTATCCAGGTATTCAACCAGGATTAATAGAATATCATAGAGACGCTGGATATAAAGGGATAGTTTTTGCTGGAACTGGGCTTGGTCATGTTTCTTCGAATCTGATTTCAGTAATAGAAGAAGTTATAGATAATGGGATGATTATCGCAATGACCACACAATGTTTACATGGTTATACGAATCTATCGGTTTATGAAAGTGGAAGGAGGCTTATGAATGCTGGTGTCATTCCTTTATTTAATATGCTCCCAGAAACAGCCTATATCAAGCTTTCTTATCTTCTGGGTAACTATCAAAGAAGTATAAAAATCAAAGAATTATTAACAACGAATTTAAAAGGAGAGATTCTTCAACGTGAAAAATTTCAAGGATTTCTTTGATTATTTTTTTCTTCCAGCTGTTTTTTCAGATTACAAAAAGCTTTTTATGGATGGAAAGATGAGGCATAATTAGAATCTTACGGTGTTTTAGTACCAACGAAAGCAACGTTCAATGGATTTGTAATAAAACT
>JBHLKY010000058.1:0-6946 GCA_048886185.1 Candidatus Hermodarchaeota archaeon | reverse complement strand
TGAAACTTTTTGTTTTAACCTAGTAATTTTAAAGAATTATATGAAAAACTGGCAATCACCATTTAAATTAATGGATGAGGAATTTATTATGAGTAAAAAGGAACGGCCGAAATGTATGCACTGTGGAAACCCAGCTGATTATATTTGTGCAAACTGTGGCAAAAATGCCATATGTGAGGATGAGGAAGATGATTATTGCCCAAAATGTGGAGAAGAAACTGGATTTTGGACTGAAGTGTGATTTTTTAACAAAATGGAGATTAAATTCATAATTCTGATGGATCCTATTCGTTTCTAAGAAAAATCAATGTGAGGAAATAGGTGAGTAATATGAGCGATAGACGCCCTAAGTACGATCGACAACCCAGGGAAATGTTTCAAGTTACTTGTTCTGAGTGTGGACAAGAAACAGAAGTCCCTTTCAAGCCAGATGGGAAAAGACCTGTGTTTTGTAGAGATTGTTATAGGAAAAAGAGACCACGGAGATAAATGAGAATTTAATATATTTTTCAGCTTCAAAGATCTAATAAGGATCCATGATTAGCTGCTTAAAAATCATCCAGAATCTAGAGGAGCCATTACCGTTCTTTTGAGATTCTATTAGGAAAAATATTTAATTCATCAAAGAAAAAGGAAAATCCTATCTTTACTTTTCCTTTTATTTTTTCAAATTCTTTTTTACTTATTTATGTTTTAATCCAGTTTAATATTCAGTTTACTCTAAAATTTATTGTAAATCCTCTTCTTTTGCCATTATCTCCATACCACTGAAGCTTCCTGTTCCATTAAATTCAATATTTTTCTGTTGATCAAAGAATCTAAGATGTATAGTTGAGGTTAAACTTTCAAGGACTTTTCCTATCATTTTCCCTTGAATAGGACTTCTCAGATCAGAAGATTTTGCTTGAATCGCGTTGATTTCAAGCACTTGTTTCTTTTTCACAAGCTTAAAAGAGACCTGATTCTTATTAATAGTTAAATCCATTAATTTTGACCGGTTATAGGTAGAGAATAAGTATAATTTGTCTTTGTATAAGAAACCTGACAAGAAACCCGTGAAAGATCTTCCTAAATAAGGAATTCTTGCGATAGATGCCATAAACGAAACCCGTTGTTCGGGGAAATGATTAGATTGCATCCAGACATATCCACTAGGAAAGGAACTTCCCCAATCCTTTTCTATATACCCTCTTCCATGATCAAAAGAAACTTCCTCTCCATTAACGCTCAAATTTCCATAAATCTCGTTATCAAAGCTTAAAACAGCGTGGGAGCATTCCATACGTGGTAAAAAAGCAAAAGGACCCATTGCTCCTGGGGAGAGGAATTTTATTGGCCAAGGCACTTGATTTTTAAAAATGAGTTCCCCTTTTACCACTTGGTCTTGTGTACTCAAATCCAATTTAATCATATTAGTAGAAAAATAATTTTTAGCTATAAAGACTTCAAATTTATTCTTGGTATATCGAAAGTCATTCAAACTAAATTTGTTGTATTGATAATCCCCTGTAATCCCGTTGAAGATTTGTATAAACGCTTGACTAGGATGGGCTGATGAAAAACCAGGAATAATAGCTATCGCAGCCTCTCTATTCTGATGAACCAGCTTATAGTACCAGCCTTCAAATCTAGAAGGAGCTATTCCGTGGCAAATTTCGGGTTTCCAAATACTTCTCACTTGAATGACACCAGTTCCAAAATAATATGTGGTCTTTAAAGTGATTCATGCTTACTTTTGAAAGAAAGTATGCATTAAGGAATCCAATAACTGGTGTTTTTAGTCGATTCCTTACAGAAATCTGAATCTTTTTTCCTAGATCTTTATTCATAATGTGCTATTTAGGAAGAATCCAGTTATCATCATTAATATTCTAAAGAGGGAGAAAAACCGAATTTATAATAGAAAGGGATAATGTAATTGACGAAGATCTGATGGTTTAAGTTTCAACCTATTTTCTCCAACGTTTCTTTTTTTGTGATTCTTGTTCTGGTTCCTGTTCTTCTTTTTCTATTAACATGTTTTCTATGTGTTTTTGGCCTTCTATTAACGATTGTATATCAGTCTGGATGCTCTGAATAGCTGTTTCTATTTCTAATAATCGTTGTTTAACAAAACTTCTATAATCAGTGTCTTCGGTCTTGGTAACCATCCTTTCTACAACACGACTGATATTTTGAGCCTCTTTCATAGGAGGACCTTTTAAGGGAGTAGGGACGTGAGGTGGCCCCTCTAGAATGCTTGGTTCAACATCTAATTCTGAAGAAGAGACAATAGGTGATGTTGAAAAGGCCTCTGACAATCCTTTTGAGGTAGGTTCTGAAATGGGTTTTGTTTTCAATTCGGTAGAAAGGGGGATGGAAGTTGAAGAAGGATTTGGATTAAATTCTGGTGGCTGCGCAAAATCCCCTTGAAGATCGATAGGTACAATGGGTTTGAAATCGTCAGATTTCCGATCTGCAAGGGATTCCTCACCACCACAATGTGAACAGGGGAAACTCATAACATAATTTTTACACTTTTTACATACGGGGCTAATCGGAATGCACTTCCAACATGTTGTTCCAAGATGTCGATTGTTCTTTTGGAAACAAACCTCTCTTAAAACTAACCATTTAAACGATAGTAATATCAAATTGTCCCTACTATGAAATATTGACTGATCTCCTGGTAGAACAGAAATACTCTCCTTTTGTTTCTTTAAATGAAGTAGGAATCAATTATACTTAAGTGGTAACCAAACTCCACATTATTTAAAACAAAAGGATTTTCTAAAAAGAATTATTGAATTATCTTCCTCTGGTTTTCAGTAAGATAAAAATAAGGATATCTCTTTCAAATATATATTTTAATAATGAATTTTATTTTTTAAAAATAGTGATTTAGTTCCTGAAACAAGCCCTAGTTTTTTAACAGATATGAAGTGGTATTTGAAATATCTCCAGGAGTGAACTTACATGAAAATAAGTGATGACATAATACGAAAAAAATCCTCTTCAAGTTACATTATTGCCATACCAGATGAATTTACGCTTATAAAAATATCGGACTTAGAGGAGTTACTTACACAAATTACTGCACAATTAGGAATTCCAAAAGCTGAAATAACCCATGCAGAATTAGGTCGAGTTCTTGATGCTTTTAAAAGCGAGAGCGATATCTTGACCAAGAAGATGTCAGAAATCCATTGGGTCATTTTTTCGATTTTACAACATTATCAATTGGTGATCCATGAATTTCCAAGTAAACCAGAGATTGGACGAATTATTAACATCTTGGCAAGAGGAAAACAACAACGAATCGAACAAATCTTAAGTGGTCAGTATAAATCAATTTGATTGAACTAGGATCACAAGATATGGCAATATGAAGTAAAAAAAACAGAATTATAAGAAATATTTTCAAGCTAGTAAAATAATAAAGAATTCTGATATGTTTTTGCATTTGTTACCCAGACAGCTCTGATGCTGATAATTCTAAATTGTTGGTTTGATATTCTAGTGTAATAGAAAATACTGAAAATCTTTTCAACAATCTTTATTTCTCTTTTTTTCTGATATTAATTTTAGTAAATTGTATTAAATCCCTCAAAAAACATGCGCGCAAACGCACCCATCCTAATAATGTCAAATGAAGCCCATAGGCTGAAATTTTATTTGGAAAGGTATATAATTAGCGACACCGGATGGTAACCCTACGTTAACTTAATTCAGCTAGCCATTCACTTTCACCAGTAAACTCTCTAATATTCGATGATTTTAATTTAACATACTAGTCCTCATTATGATAAGCCCGAGGACTCAGTATTTAAATTTCTACAGGGGAAGTCAGATTCTACAAAGTTTCGATCCATAAATCTTTAATAATAGAGATAAATGGAAGAGATTATAACTTGAGGGTGCCTTCACGGTTTATATCATACTCAATATATGTGGTTATTTTTATAAATGTCATCATTCCCACCTTCCAACTTCAGAATGATGAAATTCTTGAAGCGAAAGAAAATTTTAAAGAACTCCCACGTTTAATAAGTAATGTTACCACGCATAATTTTCTTGATAAAGAGAATGAAGATGTGAAGAGAGACTGGAATAATTATCAGTTATCCCATCCAGAGTCAAATAATGATCCTAATGAATTACGTGATCAGCAGGGTTTTATTGTAAAATCGTCAGTTAAAGTTGGAGATAGTTGGGGAGAAAATTTATTTCGATATCGAAAAAATATTACAATAAACTCAATGAAAGTTGCTGCAGACTTACAAGATTTTCCAGTACTTATAGATTTATATGATAGCGATCTGCATTTAGATGTACAGGCAGATGGTGATGATATTCTATTTACTGATATAGCTGGTATGAAGCTCGATCACGAATTAGAGTACTTCAATCAAATACATAACTCCACTCATGCCCATCTAGTAGCGTGGGTCAGAATTCCCAACTTATCAAGTACGATTAATACCACTATTTCGATGTATTACGGAAATCATAATATCGGAAACCAAGAAAATCCTACAGGTGTCTGGGATTCTAATTATCTTACAGTTTTGCACGTAAATGAATCTGTGACGGATGAAAATTCTGGGGCAACCCATTATGATTCAACCATAAACCATATTCATGGCATTCAAGATGGGAATAATGATTCCTTGGGCAAAATTTGTGATGGACAATATTTTGATGGAGTTAATGATGAAATAAACATTCCTCCAAATTTCTCTCTTAATCCAAGTACAAATGTGACTATTTCGGGATGGTTTAAGCTTAAGAGCGGTCATTCTAGCTCTTCCTCAACGTCAACTCTTCTGTTAGAAAAATTTATGACAGATGAACAAAATATGGCAATCATCCTTACTGGGACAGATTATAATCAAGGTGAAGATGGTGCTCTTGTATTTAAGATTGAAAATGGAGATACGATGTATAAGTGGACAGAAACAAGAACGTGGTCTGCTAGCATTTGGTATTACTTCACATGTGTATTAGACACTAATAATTTGGCAAACAATAAGATTTACATCAATGGATTAGACGATACAAACTCAATAGATTGGAGTAATGGTAATAGTACAAATCTTGGTTGGAATACTGATTGGAATATTGGGGGTGGAAATGTTGATACTGGGCAATTGGGAAATGGTCAAGCATGGTTCAATGGAATAATTGACGAAGTTCGAATTTCTAGTGTTTCACGCCCCCTCAACTGGATCATAACAGAGTACAATAACCAGTATGATCCTATGAGTTTTTACTCTATAAAGAAAGAAGAGGAATATTTTGGAGCTAGTACAACTGGTTTCAGAACTTATCATGGTTCTTTTCAGTTTATAAATGGAATTGAATCTATTCAAGATATTGGAGGAACTGTTGACCCAAGTCAGGCCTTTCTAATAATGTACTATGCAGGATGCGGCTCTGCTAGCCATCCCCGCGAGCATCAGGTCAGTGGTTATATCAGTTCACCAACTCAAATAAAATTTGACAGAGTCGTTGAAGATCCAAACATTTATGTTTCATGGTGGATTGTTGAGAGTCCTGAAATTTTTGTTCAGCGAGGATCAATTAGTATTGAAACGGGTCAAACTAGTAATATAGCTTCAGTTTCTATGGTTGATCCTTCGAGATCAATAGTAATAGGACATAGTAGAGTAAATGAATCTTCGGCCACTCAACAAGATACCAAAGATGGTTTTATGACTGTGGAGCTTCAGAATTCAACAACAGTTATTGCGGAAAGAGCTGAAGCTGCTACTAGCACCGATGCCATAATCAGATTTCAAGTTATAGAGTGGCCCTCAAAATACAGTGTTTATAGTGGAGAAGTAGAAGTTACTTCCACAATACAGGTGACTGATTTAATTGCTGCTACTGGGAATCCTAATGACCCTATAATTAACATGAGCTCTAGCTGGGTTTATTTCACGTATGACTGCACAGATAACGGATTACAACAAACTTCCATATATGGTCAGATAACTGACACAAATGAAGTCACCTTTGGACGATATGATAGTTCTTCATATAAAAACCGCATTCGTTGGTATGTGGTTGAACATCCTCCAGAGGAAGGAGTTTATGTCCAACGAGGGGATTATAATTGGGATCCACTTAACTCTGGCATAAATACTTTAATAAATGATATTCCTGATCAGGTTGATCCTGATCGAACACTAATTATTAGAAGTTCATCAACAAGGGGTACTGGATTATCTTTTCCTCGCCAAAAGAACCTTCCAAGATTGATTTCAGGATCTCAATGGACTAGTACGCAATATCTTGGAATTACAGATAACACAGATCAACATGAAGAATGTTGGCAGATCATCAGTTTTCCCCCTCCTGACTATATGCCTCCTGTTATCCATGATTTTGGTGTTGATGATCCTGGAAATGGATTTCCTCAATTCTGGGCAAATATCTCTGATAGTAGTTCTAATGTTGAGAGCGTCACGCTTAACTTAAATGAAACATTAAAGAATATGATATTAAATGAAACGGGTCTCTGGGTTTACCAACCTTCAACGATTAATTTTAACGACTTCTTTTGTTATCAGATTTATAATACAACAGATTCTGCAGGTAATTACTTAACTGAGGGGTCAATTGTAAAAAATATAACTTTCAATTACGATACAGTTTTTCCTAATGTGCTAGATTGGGAATATTATCGCAATATCGGTTATTTTGGCACTTTTAATGCTAATGTGACTGATTCATGGGGAGAAATAGACACCATACTTGTCAATGTAACACAATGTGCTGGAATAGCACGTAATGACTTGACTGCGATAATGAAACCTACAATTTCAGGGTACATTAATGACACTCTTCAAATGAATGCAGGTACGATTTTATTTGAAATCATTGTTAATGATACTTCGGGTAACTCCTATACCTCAAGTAAACATCAAGGTGAAGTAAATTTAGTACCTATTGCCTCTAACTT
>JBHLKY010000057.1:0-7013 GCA_048886185.1 Candidatus Hermodarchaeota archaeon | reverse complement strand
TTCATTGAAATATTAGGAGGGAATGCCAAATCAACATCTCCTGTTTTTACAATGACTTTTACGATTGCATCATAGAGGGTGCCAATAGAAACACCAGGCTTGACATGCTTTTCTATCTGATTCAAAGTTAAATGAGCTATCTTTCCTGCAAGGACTAAATCATGTAATTCCTCACGTGTTAAGGACATTTGAAAGCACCAAGATAGGGAATTTCTATTGTTGACCAGAAAGAGTTATCCTTTTATCAGTCCCCTCTTATGAAGTTCTTATCTATCCAATTAAGAGTAATTACTAGAATCGATTAATTCAAAGTAATTCTTATAATTAACATGACCTCTCTAAGATGAGTAGTTCAAACATGTTATTGGATGTTTATAATAAAATCTATATTTGCACACCTTTTTGTATTCTCATCACGATCAGTTCTCAGAGGAATCCAATAAATAATTTCGTTGGATTGGTAATAGGACGATGAATAACACTTCGGCAGCTGAACAAGTAAGAAAAAAACAGCGGATAAAACACCTATTAGCTGTAATTGTGGAGAATTTAAAAGAATATTTTGATGAACTTCAAGTAACTAAATTTGGGCAAAAATCTAGGTTTATTGTTTTAAATGACATCTCCACTATTCATAAAGTGGGATCAAAAGGTCTACAACTAGTCACTGCTACATTTAACTCGGAACAGGGGAGTTTAACCTTAAAAATTGCCATAAAAAGCTTTGATTCCCCTGACGAGGCATTGAGAAATAAAATGCTGACCAATCGTCTAGCAACGAAATTAAAGGATACTGGCGTTCTTACTCCCCGTGTTATATTTGATTATGAATCAATATTGATATACGAAGGCATTCAAGGAGAAACTTTTTATGATTCAACAATTAATGACAAAGTAAAGTTACAGCTTACAGGAGAAGCTCTTTCTAAATTCCATTCGACCAAATTAAGACCATTAGACAAAGAACGATATGTTTTCATACTGAAAAAGGTATTTCAAGAATTAATCCTACCAGAAGAACGAAAGAGAAAGCTAATTGACCTTGCTAGTAATTCTTTCGCGAAAATACTTGGTTCCTCAAGTGGAACAGCAGGTTTTGGGGATTTCCATCCTGGAAATGTTTTATTCTCGGAGGAAACTGATGATGATGGCAACGAAAGAATTCAAACATGGTTAATTGATCCTGAATATGTTGAAGAAGAACAATCCGCTGATAGGATGGAAGATGTAGGGACTTTTTTTCTTCATTCTGCAATTGATTATTATTACAAAGAGGGGAATTTAAGAGCATTACTTACAGAAATTCAGTCATTCATTGAAGGATATGAAAGGTGTCTTTCAATCGCTGGTCTATCATTATATGAAATATATAAGGCATATGAGGTTGCTCTGACCTTCCATCTTGGTTTGAATGTCCTACTGGAGGGGTTATTCCTACAAAAACGTGGCGATATGAATGATGAAAAAACATTCGACAGAATGGCAACCTGTATGGCATTAGCCACTCATTGCTGGAGTTTAGGATTGAGATAATAAGTGATTTAGTTATAATTTGATACAAAAGCAGGATTATAGGATCAATTAAGTAAATAGATTCAACTAATAATATAATGCTCTTTAAAACCAGCAAAATACAAATACTATTGCATTTATTTTTATCTGAGGTTTTATTTTGGATATTACAATAATCAATACGTGGTTGATGACTCTCCAGGGGAAAGGCTTAGGCTTTATACAAAATGGAGCGATAGGAATAGAAAATGGCAAAATAGCTTTTATTGGAAAAAGTACCGATTTAAAGTACAAGGAAGCTGATCAAGTCATTAATGGCGCTGATCATATTACAATGCCCGGATTAATAAACGCACATACCCATACAGGATTAACCCTCTTAAGGGGAGGTGCTCAAGACCTTCCTGAAATTGAGTGGATGAATAAAGGAGTTGGCCCATTAACTAAGTACTTATCTAAGGAAGATTTAATTTTAGGCTCGAAAATTGCTGTTATAGAGGGATTAAAATCAGGAACCACTACATTTGCAGAGTTTGCTAGTTTTGTCTCAGGTATAGTACAAGAAGTTTATCTACCTTTAAAGGTTCGTGTGGTTGCAATAGAAACTATAAATGATGTTAGTTCAAATAGATCCCACTTAAAACCAACAGATCTTTATGAATTTGATCAATCAAAGGGAGAAAAAGCTTTAATAAGAGCTAATGATGTTTTTCGTTTATTTCGAGACGAGGAGCTTGTAACCTCCATGTATGGGCCTCAAGCTTTAGACTTTTGTTCTCTAGACCTTCTTAAAGAAGTCAAACAGCAAGCAATAGACCGTAATTGTAATGTACACATGCATGTGGCACAAGGAGAACGAGAACGACTTCAAATCAATAGCCGATATGGTAAGGATTCCACAACTATAAGTGTTCTTCAAAATAACGGTATACTTGATGATAAACTCATCGCTGCTCATATTCATGACACAACTGTCCAAGAGAGATTATTAATGGTACGAAGCGGAGTTAAGATGGTTGGTTGTCCTTCATCCATAGCAATAATAGACGGTAGCGTCCCACCCCTTGGTAGTTATGTAGAACTTGGAGGAAAAGCTGCTATAGGAACAGATCAAGGACCTGGGCCAGGCCATTATAACATGTTCCAAGAAATGAGGATGGCTAGTGTTTTAACTAAGATTCTTCATAAAGATCCAACTGCTTTGCCTCCTTGGCACGCTTTACGCTTGGCAACCTTAGGTGGGGCAGAAATATTAGGACTTGAAAAGAAAATTGGAAGTCTAGAAGTAGGAAAACATGCTGATATAATTACAATTGATCTAAAAAGGATGAACATGACGCCTGTGGTTGTCAAACCTTTCAAAACCTTTGTACCTAATCTCGTTTACTCTACTACAGGAACAGAGATTGATAATGTGATTATTAATGGAAAACTAGTTATCAAAAATAGTCAATTATTGAATATTGATGAATTTTCATTAATTCAAGAGGCAAATAATAGGGCTAAAAATATTTTCGATGAAGCTACTAAGGATTGGTTTAAAGCTGGGTCAAGAATGGTCTCTTATTATCAAGAAGGTTTTCTTTAAGTGTCATCAATCTTATTCATTTAACCTAGGAAACATAGTTCAATCACAGGGAACATTTATTAGTAAAATTAGGATAAGAGCGTCTTTAATTGAAAAATTTGATTCATAAGTGAATGAGATTGGTACACCCAAATGATATTCCTTTATGGCCTGAAGCGGTTCCAAAAACCATAGATTATCCAGAGATTCCGCTTTTTGAGAATTTAGATAGATCAGTTGAGGATTTTCCTGATAATATTGCTTTAGTGCTTGAGACTACGAGTTTTGATAAGATCGCAAAGGTAACTTATCGGGAAGTTGGTGAGCTAACGGATAAGTTTTCAGCATTCCTTGTAGATCAAGGAGTGATGCCAGGGGATAAGATTGCAGTATTTTTACCTAATATGATAGAATTTGTTATTGCTTATTATGGTATTTTAAAGGCTGGTGCCATAGTCGTTTCTTTAAATTTTCAATATCCTGTGAATGAGCTAGTAGGATTATTGCAACAAAGTGATACAAAAGGGATTGTCTGTGCAGATATGATTAGTCCTGGGTCCCCGCCAACAAAACCATATGAAACATGTAAAATAGTACGTGACCAAGGATCTACATCATTAGAATTTATTGTCGTGGCTTCCGTAAAACAATACTTATCAAGGATCAAAGGATTTCTTGGGAGTTTAGCAGGGAAAATAAGTAAGAAAGATCCTCGTGATTTCTATATGCACGAGATCTATGAGAAATATGATGCAAATCAGAGACCCAAAGTCGATATTAGTCCAGAAGATGTAGCTGTGATAATGTTCACAGGAGGTACCACAGGAACTCCTAAAGGAGCCATGTTGACCCATAAAAATCTTGTTGCTAATACTAAACAATGTTCAGTTTGGATGCAGCCTGCTCCTGAAAGAGGAACAACCGTGGGTATCGGTTCTTTGCCTTTTTATCATAGCTATGGAGCAACAACAGCAATGAACTTGGGTGTGATGTATGGTGTAATGGGGATTTTGATGCTGGATCCAAGGGAGAATAATTTCACTCAAATTTTATATCTCCTTGATAAATACAAAGTACAAATTTTCAATACTGTTCCTGCGCTCTATATTGCATTATTAAATCATCCAAACCTCAAAGATTATGATTTAAGTTCTTTACTTGTTAGTTCAAGTGGTGCAGCTCCACTTCCTTTGGCTGTATTGAAGGAATATGAACAGATTACGGGAGCTAATTTGTCAGAAGGATATGGATTAACAGAAACATCTCCAGTATCTCATTCTAACCCGATGGCAGCAGCACCTGGTTATGAGAAACCACTGAAAAAAGAGGGTTCAATTGGGATTCCTTATCCCGACACTGATTGCATAATTGTGGATGTTGAGACTGGAATAAAAAAATTAGGTCCCAATGAGGAAGGAGAAATCGCAATACATGGTCCTCAAGTGATGCTTGGATATTACGGAAAACCAGAAGAAACTAAAGAAGTTATGCGGGAAATTGACGGAAAAAAATACTTTTTAACTGGGGATATTGGAAAATACGATGAAGACTTCTATTTTTATGTCACAGATCGGAAGAAAGATATGATTGCTGTAGGTGGTTTCAAGGCGTATCCCAGAGAAATAGAAGACTTTCTTATTTCCCATCCGAAAATATCTAATGCTGCATGTATTGGTGTACCACATCCTAAACTCGGAGAAACTGTTAAGGTTTTTATTGTCCCTAAAGCAAATGAAGAACTTACTAAAGCTGAAGTTTTAAAGTATTGTAGGGAAAATTTAGTTAAATATAAGCAACCTCATGACGAAGAATCTATTGAATTCAGAACGGAACTACCAATGACTCAAGTGGGGAAAGTACTTCGACGTGCCTTAAAAGTAGAGGAAGAGACAAAAAGAGCAGCTTAAGTATTCGATAATTCGATATTTCTTCTAAACTTTTTCCTTTATTTTCTTAGTTTGAAGCAATTGACATTTTTATTCCTAGATCTAGCAATATTTCAGAGAAAAATGAATTAAAAACAACAGGAATGGTAAAAAGTTTTCATTCTTAAACAATAAAAAATTCAAAATTAAGGATCTTTCTAAAATAGATTTAAATCTTAAGATCATATTGTACGAAATTAGAAGCAGGAGCTAAGTCTATGAAAACCAAACATAAATTTCAATGGTACCAATCTATTTATGAGAATATTCCTAAGATTAGAGAAGAAGCTTCCAGAATCACGAACGAACTAGGCCTTAATAGGATCGAGCGTGATTCTTTTGGGCTATATCCAGGGAGTTCCTCATGTCCAGGCCCTTTACCAAACTATGTTCTCCAAGAAATAATCGTTGCCAACAAACACGTTATTCCAATGAGGAAGATCGAGGATGAGTTAAGAAATGTTGTTAAAGACATCTATGGAGATGATTACGATTCTGCTGCAACAAATACATGCGAATCAGCTATAAGAGCAACATTTGAAACGCTAATGGCTCCACCAATATTAAGGGTGGGTACTCCTTATAGAGGGAGATTTATCGTTCCATATGGTGAGGACTCTGAGTATATTGCTGGTTATGGAAGACCATTTCCACCACGTTACAAAAATATTTTCGTTGATAGGTCCGTTACTAGCGGTGAGCTTGCTGTTGAATCAAAATGCCTACCAAATCTTGATTCACTTCTTGTAAAACTTGTAGGAACAAAATATGAAGTTCATGGCGTAAAATCCAATCTTGTTCCATTAATGACAAGAACAAATGCAGAGAAGTCATTAAAAAAAATCAAAATGGTCGCAGAAAAGCATATTGAACTTTTAACGGGTTTTGCTACTCTTGGATATGACACTCCGGGTTATGGGTACGGTGAAAAAGATGAAAATGGTATTCCCATTCTTAAAAAAGGATTTGGGAAGCTTGCTGAAGAATTTGACTTACCCTATGTTCTCGATGGCGGTGGAGGTGTTCCTGTTATTGGTCTTAGCCCAAATGATGTTAATGGGGACATAATGATGTGGAGTATGGATAAAGCTACAAGAGCACCAATTTGTGGCCTTATCGTTGGGAAAGAGGAGGTAATGGTACCTCTTCGAAAAGGATTAGGATTAGGAGGTCAAAGATATGGTGAGGTATCTTCTCATGGAAAAGCTCGTTATTCTATGATGGATCCAGGAAGAGATGCTGTTGTAGGGTTGATTGCAGTTTTAAAAATACTCCGTGACAACCCTAAAAAAATAACGAGACCAATAGATGATTATCATAAAATTATTGTTGAAACCTTCAAATCTTTGGAGCCAAGCAAATTTCAGGAGAATTTGATTATAACAAAAAGTTATACCATGGGAGGAACCGAACTGAATTATGAGCAAACTTGGGAAGACAATGAATTTGGAATTCCAATTTTTAATATGGAAGATATGTTTGCGAATACTAATTCCATCATTATCGCTTTGGATGAGATGGGACTAGGTCTTGGAGCTACAATTTACAGTGGTAATATGTTTTTAACTCCTGGACTTGGGACTCTTAATGAGGAAGGGGATTTGATCAAAGAGAATGCAACCATTGCAGCGAAAGCCCTTGTCAGGTCAGTGGAGATAACATGTAAATACGCAGGTTTGGTTGATTAGGGAAATTGAGGAGAAATGTTTAAGAATGCCTGAAATTGTGAAATTAAACCAAATAAAACAAGTCTTAAGGGAAATAGATCCGCTTAAACTAATCGAGGAGGGATTTATTGCCTATTCACAAGGGAAAGTTGTTGTCCCTCCTGTGGGAGAGATGATCTTCAAAGATCCACCTGGAGATTGTCATATAAAATATGGTTACATTAAGGGTGGGGATTACTATGTCATTAAAATTGCTCAAGGATTTTATGATAATCCAAAAATTGGATTACCTTCCATTAATGGTCTTAATTTATTATTTAGTCAAAAAACTGGAGAAATAAT
>JBHLKY010000056.1:0-7641 GCA_048886185.1 Candidatus Hermodarchaeota archaeon | reverse complement strand
AATAAGTATTTCTTGTATTGGGACATTCAACAGGCATTATTAACTACTATATTATGTTTAATCATCGGAATACCTGGTTCTTATATTTTAGCTCACTATCAGTTTCTTGGGAGGAGTTTATTAAGAAATCTGTTGACAATCCCATTTATTTTACCCCCAATTGTGGTATTAATTGGATTTATTGCAGTTTTTGGTCACGGGAGTTGGATAAATCAGGTTTGGAAAAGCTTTACTGGAATGCGTTTAATTGATATCTACAATACCTATGAAGGGATAATTTTAGCTCATGTGTTTTACAATATACCAGTAATAATCCGCTTAACTGAAATAGGATGGAAAAATATTGATCCTGAATTAGAAGCTGTTGGTAGGAGTTTAAAGGCATCAAAATGGCAAATATTCTGGAAAATTCAATTTCCTCAATTATTTCCCATCCTAGCAGTAGCTTCGCTCTTGGTATTCATTTATGCTTTCAATAGTTTTGCAATTGTATTAGTTTTAGGCGGAGTGCAATATCAAACGCTCGAGGTTCGGATTTATTCACTAGCTAAAGGTGCCTTTGATTTTAATGCTGCAGCAGCTCTTACACTTGTCCAAATCCTCATCAATATTGTAATTATCATATTATACCTTCATTTCTCAAACAAATATGAGATTCCAACAGCAAAATATGCTTGGACAATTGACAAAACACTGTTACCTAAGCCGTTTCAACTAAGTACAATACTTCGATTGTTGTCAGTATTTGGTTATTTTCTAATTGTAGGAATTATCTGTCTGTTACCGATAATAGGCGTTTTCATAGCGTCATTCACATCATCTGATGGGATCTTTACACTAGAACATTATACAAGATTATTAGATTTAAATCTGAGAAGCTTCATTGGATTAGCTCCTCAAACTATGATCATCAATTCACTTGTATTTGGAATTGGCGTATTAATTTTAGCTTCGATTCTAGCATTACTTCTGAATTATGGGTTAAATTATGAAACAACCTATAAAGGAACCCCCAAATTGACATTACGTCAATCAATAAGCGGAATTATTGTTATTCTGCCATTAGCAGTCTCCTCCATCACTCTAGCGTTTGCATTATTTAGCTTGTATCATCTTACCCCAATTTATAGAGATGTATCGTTAGCAATTATCATTGCACAAACATTAATTGCTTTTCCATTTGCCAATCGAATTATTGCTGGAACACGTGCAAATATTGATCCGACAGTAGTTAACGTAGCCCGTAGTCTTGGAGCATCTCGCTTGAGAACTTTCATTAAAATTGAGCTCCCTCTACTTCTTCCAGGAATAATTATTGCTGGGTTATTTAGTTTTGCAATTTCAATAGGTGAATTTGGGGCTACTAGTTTTCTAGCCCGAGCAAATTTTGCGACAATCCCTGTGGGAATCTATCGTCTTATTGATACAAGAAATATTGGATCTGCTGCCTCTTTTTCGGCTGTTCTTGTAATCATAACAGTTATTAGTTTTATGATTATAGAAAGATTTGGTAGTTTGGAATTTCGCTTTTGAAGCTAATTGAGGAATAATGTGACAAGAAATGGTTTTTTTTGAAATGAAAAACCTGTACTTCAAATATCAAGATCATTGGGTACTTTATGACGTTTCATTCCAAGGGAAAAAGGGGGAATTAATAGCAATTGTCGGCCCCTCTGGGTGTGGGAAAACAACTTTGTTAAAAACGGTTGTTGGTATTCTTATTCCTCAAACGGGCTCAATTTTTATTGATCAAAAAGAAATTACATATCAATCAATCGATAGAAGAGAAATTGGTTATGTTCCCCAAAATCAAAGCTTATTTCCTCACCTGACTGTTTTCGACAACATTGCCTTTGGCCTTGTCTCACAAAAGTGGCCAAAGGAAGATGTCAAGAAACGAGTACTTGAATTAGCCACCCTTGGGGGAATTGAGAAGTTGTTGAAAAGAAAACCTCACGAGCTTAGTGGAGGACAACAGCAACGAGTGAGTCTGTTAAGGGCGTTAGCTCCATCACCAAAACTTTTGTTACTAGATGAACCCTTGAGTAATATTGATGCACATTTACGTGATCAATTGGCAATTTATATCAAGAATATTCAAAGAGTTTCAGCTATTACAACTTTATTTGTCACTCATGACTTGAAAGAGGCTAAAATGTTAGCAGACAAGCTAATTATCCTTCATGAAGGAAAAATTCTGCAATTGGGCTCTCCTATGGAGGTAACTTTAAATCCTGATTCTGTTGATGCAGCTGTTACCCTTGGTCTGAAGAATTTATATAAAATTTTCTCTATCACCGAAATTGAGGAAGGAAAAAAAGCCATTCTTTCAACAGAGATTGGAGAGATCTATGTTCCTATCTCACTCATCAGAAGCTCTAAGAACGAACCATCAGCAGTATTTATTGATCCCTTAGAGATCCCATATTCAAAAGAGAAATTCACTGAAATTAACTGTTTTGAAGGACAAATTATAGCTATAATTCCTGAGCCCATGGTACATCAAATGACCCTATTAATAAGGATTTTAGTACAACATTCAACAAAAATAGAGAATCTAATGGCAGATCCTGCTAGGAATAATGTGATCAGAGTTCAAATCCCAATCAACAATAACAGTTTCAAGATTTCAGATCAAGTGGGTATAAAAATACGGCCTGAAGCACTTAGACTGTATTACTGATTTTATTCCATTTGTTTATTATAAAATAGCCTCATTTCTCGAAACAAGATCTATGGCTTGAAATCTTCTCAGGCCCAATTGAATAAAATATTTCCAAGGAGGCTGTTGTTTGCTATATTGAGAGGGGAATGATTTAAGTCTAAAAGCATGAATGAAATACCAAAGACCAGACATGAGATTCATTAAACCTTGGTATAAATTCAATAAATCAATATTTAGGGGCCGTTGAAGCTTTTTTTGGTAGCTTTGAATAAGAGCTAGTTGTACTTGAGGGGAAAGGTCGTTTTGAGTAAGGAGATAGGCAAAATCAATCAATGGATCAGCTATAGTCGAGTATTCCCAATCAATAAAGACAATTTTCTTATCATTATCTGTTAAAATAATGTTAGAAAGAACTAGATCACCATGAATTCGGGCTACAGTTTTATCTGAAGCATTATCATGAATCTGAGATAGCTGATTCGAAAAAAAGCTACCCAAAAGCTGATCAGGAGGAATAGATGGCAATTCTTCAAGTTCAGAAGGATCTGTAACGAAATCAGTATAAATTCTCTTATATTCTTGGAGATACCGTTTAATCACATCAAAATAATTGAAATCTCCAGCTAACGGAGTATCTAGGCAATGAATAAAAAATAATCCTTCTATTAACAGATTAACATAATCTTGAGCTTGAGTAAATGTGATGGGAACTCCTTGTACCCATTTTCTCCTGATAAAAAAGTTTGGAGGGTCATCAGTATATTCTAATAACCTTGGCGCATGAATATTATCTTTAAATAGTTCAAGTGTGTTCTTTTCACGAAGAAAACGTTGGTAGACTGGATCAGTCGTTTCATCACTGATTAAAAATTGTTTGATTAACCATTTCTCATTGATTAAGATATTTCGATTATTTAATCCTCCATGTATAAATCGTGCGGAAGTAACCCTATCTGGTAGAAGAGACCTTGGAATTGTTGTTAAAAGGTCTAAATTTAGCTTCATTATTAGAAATATCCTTCCTGAATAAAGATTCAGTAAAAAGTTTAACTCTACGTGTTTTATCACTCGGATTTCAAACATCAATAAATGAGTTTAAACCATCTATAAGCTGGATTAATAAATATTAAATAATTCATTAATAAAGAATGAAGTTGTGGTTCTATGCAATTCATCTGTGAGATTGTACCTTCAAGTTTTCTGACCCCCTTAAGAAAAGCATTGGCCCAAAAATTAGCTGAGCTTGGTTTTGTCCAGATGGAGATTGCACAAATATTAGGAGTTTCACAACCAGTGGTTTCTACATATCTGAAAGCTCCCGCTTCCTCTCCATCTCCTATTACATCAAGACCTGCTTTTGACAATTTAGTTTCTGATCTTGTATTGAGAATAACGACCGAAGAAATCTCATTAATAGATACTATGAAAATAATCTGTCAGGAATGCCAGCAGTTTAGGACAGCTGGCCCACTATGCGATATTCACAGAAAAAAGGCTTCGATGGATTTTCCTCCCGATTGTAATATTTGTTTTCCTTCATCAGAACAAGCTAAAGTGTTCAACCAAAGACTTCAGACAACAAGAGAACTATTTGAAGCAGCACAAACATTGGTTAATACTGGAGAAAAGTTTGGTAAATTAATTCCAGAAATAGGATGTCAATTCGTAAGTTTAACGGAAGATGGTCAAAGTTTAACTGACATTGCAGGATTCCCAGGGAGAATCGTCAAAGTAAAAGGAAAAGGAAAGATTATCTCCCCTCCTGAGTTCAGCCATGGCTCTATCCTGGCTCAAATCTTGCTTACATTTATAAAATACGGATCAGATCATCGATCAGTGATTTCATTACGCAATACCGAGGAAATTCTAACAACAATAGTATCAGGAAAATATATCGTCCGAACCGAGGAAGCTGATAAAAATTGGGATAAGATTCTCAAAGAAATTCACACTAATGAGGAATTAAAATTAATAGAGGTAATTGCAGATGCTGGAGGCATTGGACTCGAAGCTATCCTCTACCTGTTTGGGAAAAGCCCCTCCGAGATCACTAAATTCCTGGTTTCCCGTTTTTAGTGGATTATATCAAAAAAACAGATCCTATTTGTACTAAAGGTGGGAGGAACGGAATTACTATTTTTTAAATAGTAAGGAGGGGAAACAAATCATTTTTACGATTTTTTCATCCGAAAACAATTCGTCACTCCATTCGGAAGAGGTTAAAAAGTAAAAAATAGAAAAATCCCCTATTAGAGTTACATACATATATAATTAGATAATATTTCTACCATCAACATAAAACCAGTATAAATCAAACAACGAAGATTTTTGTCGAGATAAAATGAGGAATGGGTACCCCTCTTTGTTTCAAGTAAATTGTTCATTCACAATTATCAAAAAAAAGCTTTATTTTCCTAAGGAGAAAATAATATGCCCTTAAAATATCAAAAATACTTTTTAAACGGAAGCTTATTGCTTTTCCTATTCTTATCAATAAGTTCAGTTTCTACAATTGGACCAGATAATACGCTTTATCCCATCTTCAATTATTTCGCCTTTGGGGAAAATGGAGCTATTACTAAAGGCCTTCATAACCAAACTTTTGTATCAGACGAGGGGATGAAGATTCATGAGATCACAAGCAAGCAAGACGCCTATAAATTCCGCATTATCTTCAAGACACCAAGTGATCCTTTTGAAATGCTCTCATTGCGATTGCGAATGATCTTCACTTATGATACAGAAGGATTTATTTGTTGGGGAGGATTGCATAATGTTACTGTTAGTGTGTTTCCATTCGATATAGCAACAATCGAGGGAGATAATAACTCAGTACAATTGATCAATGCACGAGAGTTGTATCAGGGAACAACTATTCAATTTCATTTTAATACGAGTGTTTTTCAAGAGCTGGATTACTTTGAATTGGCGATTTCGTCATGGAATGAGACAACTAGCTTACAAGGGGTTCAATTTGAGCAGATAAGATTTCATCTGGCCCCAACATCTATAGTCAATAGTCAAACTTTACTAGGTTTATTTAGTTCCATTGGATTGTATGGTTTCTGGCTGGCGTATCCGAAACGGTTTGGGAATGTTTTGGCATACTTATTTGTAATAATTATGCTGATTACACCTATTGCTGTGATCACTCAAGTACTTAACAGACTCGATACTCTTCCCCAAAAAGAGGAGGGAGTCACCCGATTTACTTTCTTTAATCGAGTTTATGAACGTCGAGATTTAGGAAATGGTTACTTCTCACTTAGAATGGTGAAAGATCTTTCAACAGCATTTGAATTACAGGCGTCATCTGGAACTGGCTTCCAAGTGGTTTATCCAAAGATTGAAAATACATCAGAAGATAATAAAATAGAAATGGAAGACGAAAAATCAACTGTTAATGAGGAATCTTCTTCTCCTAAAGAAACAGCTGCTTATGAGGGATTAATTCCTCCTCTTAATGGTTATGGATCTTTTGGTAAATTACAACCACGTTTTGGTGCTGGTATTGTACAAATCGCTGTGAGTAATATCTCAATCACTGACTCTGATTTTGGAGTAGTCCATTCAAGAAGAACGTATTACTCTTTTAAAGTAGTAGCGAGTGATGAGGATGGATATGGCGATTTAGATTTCGTGCAACTCAATTTTACAGTTAATTCATTTGAATATTCAGTTGGGTATGATAATGGAACGGATACTTTTAGCGAAATCAACGATAATGGAGCCAATCATATCTCATTAGGCACGGGATCAACAAGTCGTAATGGAAAATATTTGACAGTGACATTTGAAATTCAAACAGATTGGGATTTCCCTAATGGAAACAATATTGCTCTCAAAGCTTGGGCAAATGATACTAGCTCAAATACCGCAACTGAAACATCCTCTGCTACTTACAACTTTAATCATAATATCGAAGTAGCTTCTTTTAGTGTTAATGATAATAATATCAATCCAAATTATGCATCTGACCTTGTATTTACAGGTAATGTTTATTATGAGGGCACCAATATTGCCGTTCCCCCTGTTGAGATTGATGTTGTAACTATATTTCGGGAAGATGATCCTATAGATATTAATGTTGCCATTGAAAACGATACAGATGACTCAGTTAGCATTTCAGTTGATTCTGAAATGATAATCGGGAATTATACATACTACCCATTCGTTGAATTAGCTGGTGATGGATTAGATTTCAATGGATCAGCAACCACAACCCAAGAAGTACATGTAGATTGTGTTAAAATCACTGATATTACTGTTCTAAGTAACAGCTATGAATATTTTGATGGTTCACGGTACTGGGACAATAATAATGGTACTTTTGACGATATAACTATAAACATTACCGCTGTATGGAATTATACAGGAAATCTCTATCAAGGAGAAGTGAACATAGGTTACATCGGAAATGAGAACAAATGGATTACTAATGGATTACTAGGAGATATTGAAGAAGACCCTGATCTAGGTACCACAATTACCAGAGATGGGATCACTGTTGGATCAGCAGTAGTGGGAATTGGTAATGACTACGGAACCCAGATTCATCTTTCTCAGGGACTTACATTACCGAATGTTGGCTGGGATAATGCAAATCCAACTTTAAGTGATGCTATGGCGGCGTATGCGGAATCAGGTGATACAGATGAAGTATATGGCGATGATTCGATTAATATATTCTATTTCTCAGATTCCTTTGATTCTTCTGCAACTATCACAATTACTGCAACAGGAGTGGATGCAGATTCAGGAATCCGGGGGATAGATTTTGGTATTTTTGGTGATGATGATCCAGCTAAAGATTCTAGTGCTCCTTACCAAGGTCAATATACCATTAATGATGCTGATGTGTCTGGGACGATTACTGTAACTATTTATGATAATGTGGGCAACTCTGCCTCTGATACTATCACCTGTACGGAAGACGGAGTAAGTCCGAGTATTAGTATCACAGGTGAATCGGAAAG
>JBHLKY010000055.1:0-8577 GCA_048886185.1 Candidatus Hermodarchaeota archaeon | reverse complement strand
CTTAATAAAGCCTCTCAGACTGGGACGGTTTCAACATCTACTTCAGTGTAGTTTCGTGTCATCATCAAGGCTTTCTTCCCAATAGTTCTCCAGCATTTTTCGGATAGTATGGGCTCGTTTTATATGTTTTGTACCTGTTAATAGGATTTTCGCTTTTTTCAATGACCCACTGACATTTTCTGAATATAAGAATAGGGGATTATTGTGTCTTATGTGGATAAAACAAAGCGCCGTTCTAACGCGACAGACAGATTTATGTGCTGCTCTAAAAATCCCCCCTTGCGATTTTTCATCAAAATAAGAGAGAAAAAGGCCCACTTCCGCTGCTCCATATGCACCAAAAAGTCTTTTTAATTCTGATGATACAATAAACCAGGCATCCTTCTCTTGGAGCTGAATAGGACTGATAAATCGAATAATAATGTATCGATTCCTTTCATCCATAAGTTTCATTCCTCCTCATTCTCGCTCATTAATAATTCTGGACTGGACGTTATCTTGAACACCCCTGGTGCGATATAATCTGGACTGATCTTAATCAGGTTCTTTTGGATTAATCGCTGTGGAATAAGACTAAGTGAATCTAGAGGCATTGCAGAACTCGTAAGCAACATTTGGCCCAAGGATGCTAGTTCTCGTGGTGAGCGTATTTGACTTAGATTTTTACTTCCTGAGGTGAAGAGAATTGGAACTTTCTTCTGAGAAGCTATATCTAATGCAGAACGGATCTGTCGAAAAGCTGGAATTTGTTGCCGTTCAGGAAGGGAGTATATTTCGGCAAGTTGAATTTCCAAGTGCTTTTGAAATTTAATCATTAGATTTGCAATGGATCGTGACATTAATTTTCCAATCTGAAAAACAGGAAATTTCAAAATATCAACACGATTGTCTTGGGCTGCCCATGCTGTGAGTTCAGGAGTCTGACATGTTACTGCAATGATAGGGACTGTTCTTCTTTGGTGACGAAGGCACGATACAATTTGAGTTTTCGATTCATTGTTATTTCCAATATCTAATCGTTCGTATATTTGTACCAACGATGTGAAGGGAGGTTGTGTGATCATTTTCCTTCCTTCTTTTGTTAGATTGCTAATCCAAATCTCTCTAAAGCCTAGCCAGCTAGCAGTATGAAGACATGCCGATAACTGTGATTCATCTTTAGAATTGAGTGAATCAACAAAATTACGAGGCATCCTCATTACCTCAAGTATTTTTTGAAGCTCTTATTTTCGTACTCTTTAAATTATGATATTGGAAGTTTTTAAGCTAAAGTGCAACGGAACCTATATTTACTTTGAGAAATTAGAAACAGCTGCTTAACGATCGTAGGAAGGTCTGATATGTTCAGCTCCTTTTCCTCGCTTCCGTAATCCCCGACTTTTCTGACCTGCTGAAGTTTTTCCTCGGGAAACGCGGCCTCGGCTGCTTCTATAACAAATCCAGTTGATTTTTGGATCAGAAATGATTTCAGGGGCGTAGGGATCCACCAAAATAACTTCAAACCACCTAAAAAGGCCATCTTCAAGTACAGGGTAGCTGTTAAGCACCTCTAGATTAGGGAAATGGCGCCAGCAGCGTTCTTCTGCGATCCACTGTCTGGACTTCTTAGGTGTAATTCTACTAACACCCATTCTTTTAGATCGCCTACCACTCCTAGGTCTTATTTTTCGACGGCCCCCACGCGGAACGCGGACTCTTGCCATGATATAGCCTTTTTTCCTACGATAACCAAGTTTACGAGCTCTATCAACTCTTGTCGGATTATCAATTCGATTAACAGTCGGTTCTCGCCTCCACTCGATCAGTCTGGCAATTCTTAATTTACGAAATTCTTGATTTCTCTCTTTCCAGAATTTGGATACATACTTGTAAGCACTCATTCAGATTACCTCCTCTAGGTTCTGCAGATATGAGATTCTGACTCAATCAGCAACATTCCAAACCGGAGATACTTGAGAAGGACTGATTTGAAATAATTTTTAAATTCTCTCATCAAGGGAACTCATTTCTCTCCATAGTATTGGCGTTACATTCACGAAATAACCTCGGAACTAATTTTCCCTCAATTAATGCAACCAAAGAATTCAAAAGGAGTAGGCTTAAATTGGTTTACTGAATCATTGGAAAAAATCTTATCATTAGTATAATGTATTCAATTTAGATCAATTAGATTTAATTATACTTACTTTTTTTCTTGAGCTCATTGTGTCGAAACTTCTAACGCTTTTTTCATAAAAGCTATATCGACATCGGAACTTTAATACTGGTAATTCTATCAGTTTTAAATCACATTTAGATATGATTTCAACACTTTTATGAACACTTTATCGCTTATAGGGATAAATATAAGGAATATGATCTTATAAAATCTGTCGTGTCCAAAGGAAAAAAGTAAAAATGAAAATCTTAATAGCTGATTCGATTGCAGCCTCTGCAGTAACAGAATTACAGAAAGAGTTTGAGGTAACAGAACAACATTATTCTCCCCTAGAATTATTAAATGAGATAAGTAAATACAACGCGATTATTGTCCGAAGTGCCACTAAACTTCCACGGGAGGTCATTGAGAAAGGAACCCACCTGAAAGTGATTGGTCGTGCAGGAATTGGAGTCGATAACATAGATGTCCAAGCTGCCACAGAATCCAGAATATATGTTGTAAACTCTCCTCGTGCTTCTACAATATCTGTTGCGGAAATGACTTTTGCATTTATCCTCGCTCTGAGTCGAAAAATTATCCAAGCTTCCAATAGAACTAAGAAGGGTGAATGGCCGAAAAGCCAGCTTATGGGAATAGAATTATTTGGTAAAACATTAGGATTTGTCGGTTGTGGGAGGATAGGAGCCGAGGTTGTGAAAAGAGCGAAAGTTTTTGGGTTGAAATGTTTAGTTTATGACCCATATCTTCCTGCTGAAGTTTTCCATAAGATTGGAGCAGAAAAAATCGAAGATCTGAACCGAGTACTACTGGAGTCTGATTTTGTTACAATTCATGCCTTATTAACTGATGAAACTCGCGGTATGATCAATAAGAAGGAGTTGGAGCAAATGAAGCCTTCTGCATATATGATAAATTGTGCACGGGGAGGCATTATTGATGAAAATGCTTTATATGATGCCTTAAAAGAAAAAAAGATTGCAGGAGCAGCCTTGGATGTATTTACAGTCGAACCAGTGAAATATAGTAAGTTATTCGACTTGGAGAACGTTTACGTCTCTCCTCACATAAGTGCTTCTACAACAGAAGCACAAGAGAGGGCTGGACAGATTACAGCTGAGCAAGTTCGATTAGTTTTAAAAGGCCAGAAACCTGAATTTAGTGTCAATGCACACTTGCTAGAATAAACTTTATTGAGAGATTTTTAATGGATGAAAATCCCCTAGATGACTTTAATCAAGATCAAAAAAAGAGAGATTTAATTAAAGCCATTGAAATTGATCAGAACATAACTGTCGATGAAATTCGAGAGAAATTTCCTGCTTTATATAAAGAACTCATAGATAAGAAGATGAATATAAGAATTGATGAAGTAAAAGATGATTCGACTACTTCTTCATTTCAGGACGGAGATCCTTTTAGTAATTATGAACCAAATATTTATGATTTTTTAGCTAGAGCAAGGACAGAAAAAGAGGGACAAGAGATAATTGATTTTCTAGCCAAAGAGGGTCGAATTTCCCCTGAAACTGCAAAAGATCTAACTGATAAACTAGAAAAGGTTGGTATCCGATCTTTTGGGCCTATACGTACTTCCAACTATTATTATCGAAAGTCTGACGAGATTAAGAGGCAAAAACTAATTCAAAAAAGATATCCCTCTCAGATGGATGATAAAACTCAGGATTAGCATTGATTTAAGTAGCCGCTACAATTTTAACAACATCACCAAATTGTAATTCGTATTTTTCGGAAATCCTACGATTAGTACGAGCATCAATACCATGGATGAAGTTCTTGTAAAGATCTTGATGGATTTCTCCTGCAAATTCTTTAATAGTCATTCCTTTTCTAACTAGAAATACATCAGGGAGAACTTTTCCATCATTATCGCTAAAATGGCTGATATCTGCCACAGGATAAATTGGTTGGAGTTCTAAAACATTGAACACGGCCTTATTCAGCGTTTCAAAGATTCCCGTTGTTCCATAAGGTTCCAATATCTCTATTTGTATTTTGTTAACAATAGACTCTTCCTTAGATGACAAATTACCCGTGGGATTCAGTCGGCCACTAGCAGAGATATATTCAACCTTATTTTGATTTTCAAGATTTTTAAGAACAATGTCGGTGAGAGCCGATGTTGGTATGATTATATCACCAAATTCCTTTTTCAGACGGTCATAGTTACTTTTCGCTGTTGGACGATCAATTTTGTTTGCTGCAATGATAATTGGCTTACCAGTTTTCCGTATTTCATGGCAAAGCTGAAGTAAATCATCATCAGTCCATTCTTTAACCAATGAAGGATTTAAATTGGCTGAATTTACTGCTTTCATTATATCAGTTTTAGTAATTTTTAATCCAGTCATTTTATCAGTAATAAAATCAACTATATTCTTTTTTTCTGTATCTGCTTTTCGTACAGCACGATCCCAATCTTTTTTCAAGATTCCACGGATCCAAGCAGCAATCTCGTTCTCTAAAAAAGCAATGTCTTTCATGGGATCATGACTACCAGGATCAACTGTTTCTCCCTCCTCATTAAGAGATCCTGAGACATCCACGACATGAACGAGAATGTCAGCTTGAGCAAGATCAGATAAAAACTGATTTCCCATCCCCTTCCCTTCATATGCACCAGGAACCAAGCCAGCTACATCAATGATCTTAATAGGGATCTTTCGTACTCTATCAACACATTCTGAATTTCGAGGATTACAAGTCACTCCAAGTTCCTGACATACACAGGGTGTTGTAGCAAACCCCACTCCTTGGTTTGGTTGGATTGTTGTGAACGGATAGTCAGCTGTTTTAGCTGATGTCCCACAAAGTGCATTAAGAAAAGTAGTCTTCCCTGATGACGGCTTTCCAACGATGCCTATTAGGATAGACATATATCAAACTCCATTTATGCTATAATTTCTTATTTCAAGGCATAAAAGTGCGTTTAAGGTTAAAACCTGATGTATCGAATTATTATTTTAATATTTCTAAACTTAATAAAAAATATCTTTTTATCATCCTTGGTATTTTGTCAAAACGTGAAGCTTTTTATCCATTCAATAAAAGCTGAACTTAGTCAGTATTATTTGATTATTAGCTGTTTTAGTGTTTGAAATGAAAAGGATAGAATTTCCCGCTGAATTGGCGATTTTTGCTGATCGCATTGATGATCATTGGATCAATATAATAACAAATGGTTTTTCAAAATTTTTGGAAAAAGACTCGGTTCCAAAGCTCGATGACTGGTATTTCCTTATTCGGAATCTTCTTGAAAAAGAAGAAAATCCACCTAGCGTATTTTGGGCATTATGTTCAAAAATAGCTTGGATTCAGGCTGATATAGGATTTTTCAAGGATAAATCTGAATTTCTTATTAAAGAGGCAGAAACTCAATCCGATCCACTTCTGCTTTCATATATTGGAGCTGGGATTACAGAACTAATTAACTCCGACGAAGGTATCACGATCATTGGTGAGGGTTATTCCCAAATAGAAACCTCCAAAGATTGGCTTGCATTATTTGATGTCGCTACGCCCTATGTCCTCTTATTAAGTAATTTGGACAAAATAGCCACCTTCAAAAAGGTCTATTCAACAATTAAACAGATTTTTGAAGATGAATTCAAGTCTGATTCGAAGTATTTGCACTTATTTCTCCCAATCCAGTTTTTCGCTTTTAAGAAGGATATTGAAGAAATCCAAATTGATTTCTATGAAGCATTAGAAGTAGTGAAAAAAACTCAGCATCACTTGAATACAGGACTCATGTGCACATTAATGTCGCATAAGGAAGAAAGCGAAATCTTCGAACAACATTTAGAAACAGCTATTCAGGAATACCTGTTAATAAACGCTAATAATCGCTTAATTATAGCCTATACTAATTTTGCATCTTATTATGCTTCTAAGGCAAGACATAACGAAGCTTCTGAATATTTATCAAAAGCTACCTCATTAACAGCCTTATTAAGCAAAGGATTCGGTGGTGGATTATCTATCTACCCGATGATTCAAAAAGCATGGTTCCTTGTTGAACAGGGCGAGTTACAAGAGGCAAAAAAAACCTTCAAACATGTAGTAGAGAATGCTCAAACCTGTTGTTCTTCTCTTTACCAGATAAAAGGAGAATATGGGTTAGCGTATATTTATTTCTTGGAATCACAAGATAATCTAGCTTTAATACACGCACAAAACGCTCTTTCAATAGTTGGAGAATTAGATTCTCCGGATCCAGAATTGCTAGATATTTTTCAGCTGAAATATGCTGATTTACTAATAGATCTAAATAAATCAGAGAATGTACCCAATATTCTCGAATCTGTCAACGTGAATAACCTGAAAAAGTGTTCCAAAGCCCATTATCATTATATCCAAGGGAAATATGAGTTTCATATCCATAATATTGGCACTGCTAAGACTTATTTAAAAGATGCAATGAAATATACTGACGATTGTCCTAGTTTTCGCTCAACTCTTCTATATACACAGGCAGAAGTTTATCTAAATGAATATCGACTTTCTGAGGATCCTAAAATTCTTCAAGAAGCACAAAAATTAATAACTGAAAGTTTAGAGAAGCTTGTTGGTATTCCCGAGCGAACCAAAGGACAATGTCTTTTAGCAATTATGCTTTCAGCCCAAGGACGTATCGAAGAGGCCGAAGAACTTCTTGAGTCTCTCACAGCTGACTCCTCAAAGTCAATACCACGCTTTCGAACCCTAGCCGAGAAATTATTAGATAACATTCACAAAAGTCGTATTGGGAGCGCACCTCTCTCTCCCATCGCAAATATACGGGATGCTCTTAGATACCTCCGAGATGCAAAAACACTGATCGACTCTCAATCTCGATAATCAACAGTGTTACTTTCCTCTGATTGCAGAATCGATGATTCCTAGGGGCAGTAGTATTTAAGAAAATAGTCTTTTGGTTCCATTTCTAGAGTTTTTTTCCAATTCTGGAAAGATCCTCCACTTTTTGCAACATCTGCCATGATTGGTGCTAATTCTCGCCCTCCAATTGAGAGAATTGCTTGTACTGCTGCCCAATGGATTGGAAACTTTTTTTGGTGAATAGATTTATTCATGTCTTCTTTAAGTAACTGAAAACCGGCCTGAATTTCTTCATAATTAACACAAAAGTTTTCCATCTTTGTGCCACGTTTTGGAATCAGAGGAGTTATAGAGACACTAAGTCTGAGAGAGGAACATAATTCAGTCAGACTGTCGAGAAAATTTATTATTTGATGTGATTCCGAGACTGGATTCAGGGTTAATCCAAGTATAAAGTAAAGTTTAAGTTCTTGGATTTTGTTTTGTTCTGCTTTTAAAACAAAGTCAGAAATTTGTGAATTACTAATTTTCTTCCCAACCTTAAAACGAACATCGTCGGAAGCGCTTTCTGGAGCAATACTTAAACTTCTTAACCCACTGTGGCTTAACTGTTCTAGTATTTCAATCCCTGAATCAACTCTAATACTAGGAAGGGAGAATTTATGTTTTTTTTCAATTAGATGTAATATTAATTTTTGAATCTGAGAATAATCCGCTGTACTTGACCCGATGAGGGAAAAAAAGTTTGTGTTTGTTTCTTTGTTTCCTTTATCAATTAATTCATATAACTTATTTAAGGATCTTTCTCTCATTGGACGAAATATTTTACCAATTAAACAGAATTGACAACCATGTACGCATCCTCTTGACACTTGAAGAAAGTACCCATCCATCACTCCCTTTATATTCTTCCAACCACTAATTGGACGGACTTGAGCAGTTGGATAGTTAACATTATTGAGGTTTGATGTTATAACTGGTGTTACCTTTGTTAAAGGATCCTGGGAGGAATAAAATCCCGGAACTGAAAGAATTTCTTCCATGAGGCTGCTAAATTTGCTTGAAATGATCGCCTCTAGAAAAAGAATTGAAATTTCTTCAAATTCACCTACGAAAATTATATCAACAAAGTCTAGAAGTGGTTCTGGGTTTGTAGTGACTGTTGGCCCCCCAGCTATCAATAGTGGATATTTGGGGGTTCTTTCCTTTGAATAAATGGGGATATTTGATCTTTTCAACATTTGAATGGCATTAACATAATCGAGTTCAAACTGAAACGTAAAAGCTAGAAGATCAAATTGAGTTAATGTTTTTCCAGTTTCAATTGATCTTGGAGGGCCAGGAACATCAGCTGAAAAGAAAATTCGCTCTGTGAATATGTTTTGGTGTTGATTTAAAAGATGGTACAATAGTTTAACTGTTAATCCTGACATACCTATCGTGTATGAGTTTGGATATACTAAACCAATACGCCACTGAGTATTCTGAGTTGTTTTTTGGATGACATTTATCTCATTTAAGCGACTTCTTCTCATACATGTCCGTACCTTGAATTACTGAAGAGGTTTTTGGATTAATCC
>JBHLKY010000054.1:0-8741 GCA_048886185.1 Candidatus Hermodarchaeota archaeon | reverse complement strand
TATAAGAAATCAGCAACTGATTTGTAGAAAGTGAAGGTAAAGACATTCCCTGAATGTTTTCCATGATCTTGACTTTCACTCCATTTTTTATGGAGTCTATTCAACATTTCTTTAAACTCTATCTGAAGCTCCCCATACTCCCCATCGGTTAACAAATATGTGAATCCATAATAACCCCATACTTCAGGAGCACATCTGACAAAACTATCAATTTCATCGTGAGTCATTCGATTGAACGTTGCTCTAAGCTCTATTAGAGCAGCAATATTCGAGTCAAGTGCGTTTTTTATTCTTTCAACACTAAATCCCTCTTTGTGTCTTTGAGTGAGAGGTTTATCCTCATTTTCAGAGAAGGGTGGTTTTTTTATGGAATAATATGCAACACTTAGATTGGGTCGATCTTCTAACCTTTCATATTTAGCTTCTATTCTCCCCTCTTCCTGCAATTCTTTGAGGTAATTGTACGTTGTTTGCCTTTTTAACCCAATTCTTTTTTGAATCTGTTTAGCTGTGAGGCTGCCAGATCGAAATAATAAAAATACTATTATCCCCTTTACAATAGTTTTACTAGACAAATAATCATTTTTATTGGAGGGTTCGCTCATAAAAATCACCTTTTTCGTTCCAAATACGGAGGGATTATTATAAATATATTTCCATATTTTTCATCGTTCCAAGTTTTGGAAATATATTTAAATCAAGATGGAAAAATTCGTTTAATTCTTTTGGATCAGCTTACTAAGCATAAAAGGAAGAAGTTCAATTTGGTGAATAAGTATTTAGCTGTAGGAATAGTTGGAGCTGTATTTTTTGTTTTACTAGTTGCTATAGCGTTTATTTTAGTGCCAAATGATAATGATACCGAAGAGCAGCCAGAAATTATTGTTGAGAAGAATTTCCTTTATTATGATGGAGTTAATATAACTTGGCATGGATTTGCAGCTTTTAAACTCAAAACAAGTGATTTAGTGGTCTATATTGATCCGTATCTCCTTCCAAGTGGTGCTGAAAGGGCAGACATTGTGATTGCTACTCATGACCATTATGACCATCTCTATCCATCTGATATCAGCATTATTGCTGACATTAACACCACCCTTTATACTCCTAAACCAGCACAAGTAGATCAATATGGGACCGATCTCGAAGAGATTGAGTCCTTAGAAGTCAAAACAATCTGCTATACCAAACCTTGGGATCATAAAGAAGAATCTGGAATTACTCTCGAATTTGTGCCTGCTTATGATGATAGTCATCCCCGTGATGCCAATTGGACGGGAGTAATTGTCGATTTTGGGAATGTAAGAATATACCATGCTGGAGACACGGCCCATATTCCTGAAATGACACAAATTGATTGCGATATAGCTTTTCTTCCTATATTGGGAACTGGATTAATGTCAGATGAAGAAGGAGCTGAAGCAGTCGGATCTCTTCAAGTCTTATCAGACTTACAGTATGTTATTCCAATGCATTACACATATCCTGTAACTATAGGTAATATGACCATTGGAAATTTAAATGAGGTCAAAGACTTTCAAGAAAAAGCAAATTGTACAGTAATAATTTTGGAACCTGTTCTTTAAATTCGAAATCTCTTAGCTGCAAAGTAATCCTTTAATACCATAAAAGGAGAATATATCAATTTTCTTTGTTCGTTCTCTCGACTGTGTGAGAGTCATTTATTCCCATGAAATAATGAAATTACAGCTTTTAGCTCCTTGTAAAATCGTTTTTTTGGTCGTTACTGTTACAGGCTTTTGTAGAATGGATTCAAAATTCTCAGCTAACCAGCTAGGAGAACAATTACATAGGAGAGGTGAGTCTACTAATCCGTGTTCAACTAATGGGCAAGTACACTTAGAATAAAATACTGATATTGTATTATCATCGATTATCTCGAAGACTTTCTCTCCATATATTTCATTAATTTTCTTTAGGAATTCATCAAGTTTTCGGGTAGCTTCCCATGTTTCCCAAAACAATTCATTAGAATGGACATGTGCACAAGCACGACCAGTTAATTCTAAAACTTTGGGCCATATATCATCATTTAGTTTTTCAATTCCAGCTATAAGCCCAGAGAACCATTCCTTTAGGAAGTGTTGAAATTCTGTATCCCATTCAAGATTTTCATCAACTGATTTAATTTTCTTTGATTGATTTCTCATTTTTATGTTCATCTCTATATTATTCATTGATATTCTTGTACAACAAAGGGTCTCCCTCTTCGTACTTCGACAGGTTTTCGGATCTAATCATTTATTACACTCTCACTTAATACTATTTCAGTCTTCATTTCTTTTTGTTCTATTTCTCTTAATGAAAAAGTCTTTTTTAGAGTAATAAACCTCCCTACGGTCAAAGGAAGAATTGCAAAAAGGAGGAAGATACATCCAGCCCATAATATATTGATATATGGGATGATTTTAATTTGGAGTAAACTACCCTCAAAGATACCAGAGAGCGAGTTCTCGAAAACTCCAGTAGTAACTATGTAAATATTGGAAAAGAGGTCACTAATTATCGTTACCTCATGATCCATTCGATTCACCTTATCATAAGCGAGCCTACTGATTCCAAATCCAATAACTCGCGCACCAGATGACAACATGAATTGTGTATCATATTCTACAATATTAAATCCTGATTCGGGGAATCTTTGATCTAAATCCACAATAGTAATTGTTACAGAGGAGCCTTGAATTTGATATTCACGCCCTTCTTGAACCAAGATTTGACTAGAAACAGTCATATTGGCACTCATTAATGCACCAAAAAGAATGACTAAGAAAGAAAGATGCAACAGTATCTGAGATGTTTTCCTGATAAGATTTTTCTCTTCATTAAATGCCACGTTTATGAATTCCGCCAATAATCCAACTACTCCCAGAAATAGAAGAGGAATAATTAGGTTTGCTTTGTCACTAGTCGTCCAGAAGTTACTAAATAATACAAGTAGTGGATTTTTTTCTCCCAGAAACTGATCAAGGAAACCATTTCTATAAAACATTCCACCTACTGAAAATGTGATTCCTGCGATCAATCCACTTATCATTAATCCAAGCTTCTTCTTAACATCTAATCTTGGATAGAAAGTGCAGAAAAATTGCGCGAGTAACATAATTCCTCCAAAAATCGTTATGACTGTATTAAAGAACAATTGGTCTATAATAATGCTTGAACCAAATCCTTCTGGACTAAAAGTGATCACATAACCAATAATATCATAGATGACTGGAGCAATTAAACCAATGATGATAACATAAGAACCTAAAAGACCTGAAATGAAGGAAACTTTTAATGCAGTTATACCAGATCTAGATCCTTGTAGATCTTTTCTTTCAAAAGAGAGGGGAATCTTTGTTATTTCCTTATTCCTAATTCCAAAAAGATGTGGAATGAAAAAAGTGATTAATATGACGATGAAAAGTAATAACATCCTTTCATCAGGAATGAATCGCAAGATAATGGTCATAAGAAAACTATTTTTTGGGATAAAATGTTTAAGAATATTCTCTAAGGTTGCTTCTGGTTGAAATGTGTGTACACTTGAAATTATATTACTTCTTGTCAAATACGTGGCAAACAATGCGCTAATGTAGCTCATGCTCACAATATAATCTGCAAAGTATTTACTTTTTCCAAAGAATGGTTTTCCATGAAAATAAAGTGTTATAAAGAGCCAAGGTATCAATGAAGCAGTTTCCACGGGATCCCATGCCCAGAAACCACCCCAACCGAGAGTGACATAAGCCCAATAAGCACCAATTATTATTCCAAAGCTTAAAACGAGCCATGCCAATGAAACCATAAATTCAAAGAGTGCATCCAATTTTTCTTTACCTTCAAAGTCTGGAACTTTGCCATCTTTAAGGATAGAAATTCTTGTTATTCCAATGACCATTGGAATTAAACATAGAGCATATCCAATGAAAATAACTGGAGGGTGAATGAGATTCCAATAAGTCATTAATAAGGGATTTAATCCAATACCATCAGAAACCAGGTTATCATTTAATTTAAACGGATCACTTAGAAGTGTTAGGGCCACTAAAACAGCTACCTGAAGAGCTGACAGTACAAACGCTCGCCAGTAAATGGTTTCATGCGCGTACTCTCTGAACATCACTCTGAAGATTAAATAAATTATTGCAACCAAAAATGCCCAAAAGAAATATGACCCAGACTGTCCAGACCAAATGGCTGATAGTCTTAAGAAAAAGTCCATGTTGTTATTTATATGATCACTCACGTAGGTAAAGCTATAATCAGCTATTATGATTGAATAACTGAAATACATGAAGGATACAATAATAGCCACAATACTAGCAGAAAGACATATTTCTGAATAAATTTCCCACTTTTCAATGTACCCTCCATAGATCACTAAAAAAACATCAAACAAAAGGGCAGTCAAACCAAAAAGTAATAGTAACATGCCTAAATCCATCCCAAAAGCTCCAAAATCAATATAAATCATTATTATATCTCCATACGTTACGTTATACGCTTTGTCCCTCTCTTTTTCCTCCGTGCCGCGCTACGTGTCTTCTTAATGTTTTTTAGAGTTGTACGAGCTTTATTTTTGTCGTATTCTTTGAAAACAATAATGCATCCAGGAACAATAAATAATATGAAAAAAAGTGTACCTACAAATGCGGTTAAGGGGAAATTTTCTGGCTGATCCTGAATTTCCAAGTAAAAATTAGAGCTAAATCCAAAATTCCCACGATTATCAATAGCTTCAAAGAAATAGACATAATTATTTGGTTTTTCGAGACCATCTGGAAATTCAATCCTCCATAAGTAATCTCCGACTCGAAATAATGCTCTAGACTCCCATTTTGATTGACTTATTTCTTTATAGTACATACGGGTACTCGTAACATCTCCTTGGGTAGGATTATCATGTACACTCACAGTTATACTAAAATTAGTATTGACAAGAATCTTATTACTTGGATCTACCCCTAATAACATAACATGAGGAGGTAACACATCAACCTCCCAAACAAAGAAATACGATTCTCGCACTATAACGTTTCCTAAGGTATCATTAACTACGATGTTAAAATTGACTGTTGTTCCATGTGGTTGAGAATTAAGAATAATTTCGAACATATTTCCTATTAGATCATTAGATGACATTTCCATTAATTTGTACGGCTGGTTGTTCATAGAATAATTCAACAATACATTGGAAAGACCATCTGCATCGAAAGCTGCAATTCTAATAGTAACATTATCCGTTGGTCTAGGATTTAAAGGCGACCAGATAGCATTAAGAACACTAGGCTTACTATATAACCAGAGATTAGCTAGTTCATACATGGCCAAGGATTGAGTAACAGAATATTTGTCCTTCCAGTTTTGATCTCCTTCCCTGCCATCAGCATTTGTCAAAAGATAATATCCCCCATGAATATTATCATAAAGATTATTATTGAGAAATTCCATAATATCAAGAATTATATTATAATACAGGTTATTGTTAGTCAGTTTGTAGGCTTCATCAAGAGCTCTAATTGCATAAAACTGTCTTTCTGTATATTTTTTATCATCTCTCTCAACTTGACTATTATACGGATGTGTTGCATACAGCCCTCCATGGGAAGAATCCCAAAAATTCAAAAGAACAGCGTTTATTAGAGATTGAAAATCATTAAAATATACACTATTATCAGTAGCATTATACAGCTGGGAAAGGAATTCAAGCACAAGAGAATTGATAAAAATGTCAGTATAATCTGGTTCAACAATTCCATCACTATTGAACCCAATATAGAATAAACCAGTTGTAGGATCTCTAGAAGAGGTGTTGATCAATTTATAAATTTCGATTGCTCTAGAAAGATATTTAGAATCAGAATTTAACTGGTAAAGATCTAGTATAGCTTCCCCCATAATCACATTATGATCCACTTTTTTTGATTGAGGATCATAAGGATCCGTTGAACTGGGATTAGAAGAAGCAACAATACCCGTGTGGGATAATAAGTAAACATACCCCCCACTATTACTATCCCAACCAAATTTGTCAATAAACTCAAAAGCTTCAATGGCTTTATCTCTATAAGTACTATTGCCAGTAGTCTTGAAAAGAGACAAGAGAGAAAGGATGACCTTACCATTAACTCCAGGTTTTTTATATGAACTTCCAGAATAAGTATAGAATCCTCCAAATGTATCGTCATATAGGTGTGTAATCATGTAGTTACCAGTCAGTTGAGCATAATGAAGTGCAAGATCACGCTCAGATTCATTAATTACAGCATCAGAAAGCTTCAGTAATGCAAGAATAGCTTGAGCTTGATCGTAAGAATACTTCAACTTATTAATGGTATCATTAGACCAGAACTGATTAACAGAGCGGAAGAACCCACCAGATTCATCGTCATATAAGTAATCAATTAGAGTATCTGCCAAGGAAATTGAATAATAAAGAAAATTTGGAAAATATGCTTCAGGATTACTGTCTTGTTTGTGGTTACTTACTTTAGGAGAAATATCAGAAGTGAGTTTTTGAGACTCTTCCAAATCCAACACTTTATTAGTGATTGGAGAGTCCATCATAATTGGAGCGATTATGAGTAACACTAGTAAAGGGATGAATAGATATTTTAGCCGTTGAGTAGGCTTAAAGGGTGTAAATAAACTTTTTCGCATTTATTAAATCATCTCATTTTTTCTGAAAGGGGTATCAATTCGATCGTAATATATGGCGGTATACTAATGAATAACCAATTCAATCTTAGAGGATCATTTCATCTAAGCTTGTCTCGACAAACTCATGTTTTACAACGAGACCTTTCTCTTTCCCCACAGTACTGGAAAAAAAGGTAAAGATAACAGCAACAGTGCTGTTATTGCTTTGCTTCCTTGAGATGGAATTAACCAACTATTTAGCGTCTCTTTCTATAGATTAAGACAGTTGATACGATGCTAATAGCTACCAAAACAGCGAAAAATTGGTACCCTGGCGTACTAGCTGCCTTACTAGTACTACTACTACTAGTACTAGTAGTACCAGTTATACTGGTTGTACCAGGTGATTCACCGTCAATAGCAGCCTCAGCTTTAGCGTAAGCCTCGTTTAGTTTGGTTAGAGCTAGTGCAAAGTTATCTTCCATCATTGTGGGATTATGGAACCCACGACTTGCGTCATGTTCAAGTAGACTAATTAGTTCTTCAGCTTCCTCTATCAAAGCATAAGCATCTTCGATTGTGCACAGATCCACTCCAGCTGTACCATTTGCTTCATCAACTTTAGCAGTGACATTTGCGACCTGAGTATGGTATGTGGCATTCAAAGTTTCATAGTCACCATGAATATTTTCTAACATTTCTTTTCGTGCATCGACTTGTCCCGTGTGGCATTGTCCGCAGGCATCTTCGAAATTAATTTCCCAAGTATGGTTTATACGAGCATTGTTGGGATTCCAGGGTTTGGGATCCAATTGGTAACCATGACACGAAACACATCCTTCATCTACGTAAGCTAAGTGTTTATTACTAGAATCTTCGAATACTTCAACAGTATGACAAGTCCCACAGAGGTCAATAACCTCGGCTTCTCTGAGTTGGGCTGTATTAGTTGCATCATGAGGATCATGACAAGTTCCACAGTTGATCGAAGTCAAAAAATCTTCTTTACCTGTCACATCCATATACATACCTTGTCCAGTCATACAGTGCATACAATAGCTAGGAGCATAACCACCTGCTAATAAATCCTCGTATGATCCGCTGTGTGCACTCATCTGATAGTCTCCAGTTATATTATTGCTAGAATATTCGTGACAACTTTGACAGCTATCAGCTGCATAATCTATTGTGCCTGGTTCTTCATGACAAGCTGCACAGCTAACACCATCAGTTCCAGTCCAGTAGGTCCCATCTGTTTCGTTGTAACGAGTAGTATGGCATTGAATTAATGCTTCATCGCCTCCGTAACAAGAACGGAAAAAGGTATCATTGTAGATATGATCGTCTCCTACAAGCCATGAACCATTTGATAAAAGTTTACCGGCTTTTGAATGACCTGTCTCATTCCAAGAGGCGACCGTATCATTGTGACACATGGAACCCATACAGTCTTCTGGAGCCCATTCACTCGGTAAGTTGAGTGAGCTGTGATCCACTTCATTAAGGTGTAATTTAGGATTTAATACACTTGTTCCTAAACCAGCTGCTGCGGCTGTCCCAATGAAAACGAAAGCGAACCAATACAAAAGGAGAAATCTTCTACTATTCCATCTAGTCTTATGTATTAGTTTTTCTTCTTGGTTATTCATTAATATACCGCCGTAAAACACAATCCTCACCCATCACCGTAACTTAATGGGTGAATTATTGTTTTTTTACTAATATTTCTTTAGTCCTGATTGATTTCTCTGGTCTTTCCTTTAATGTATCAATAATATAATTTAAATGTTTTTAATATTTTTACATTAAAGAATTAATAAATTTGAGAAACTATTACGAGACTCGTAACTATCACTTTAAAATGTTTCGCGAGAATTTATTCAAATTAAAATACTGGTTTTTCAATTCACACGAGGGAATTTTACATTGTTATGTGAGCAAACATTAATGACAATAGTGGTAGATTTATCAACTGCACGGAATCTCTCTTGGTACCCTCATTATTTGTAGCCATCTTAAAACTCCCAAGTACTCTCCAATCCAAACAGTAGGAAGCAGAGCTTAACTCCTAAGTGGAGAAGTTCGCCCACGAA
>JBHLKY010000053.1:5704-8880 GCA_048886185.1 Candidatus Hermodarchaeota archaeon | reverse complement strand
TTGTGCCATATCCTGTTTTAATTTCTTTACCATTAGGTAAGGTGATATGTAGTCGAATAAGAAATAAATCTTTGTCATTAGATATATTTGCGTCCCAAATCCAAAATTCTCCATTAGTTTTTAAAACACGATAAGTTTCCCTACATATTTTTCCAAAAGTCTCCATGGACATATACATTCCACTAAAAAATGCCGTAGCGTTGTCAAAATAATCATCCGAATAAGAAAGATCAGTTGCATCAGCTAGAATCCAATTTGCAGTAGGAGCATTAGGTTTTGCTTCATCAATTTCGCCTTGACTTTTGTCTATAGCGGTAATTCTTTCATTTCCTATTTGAGCAATAATCCCCTCTCCCCCTCCTCCAATGTCAATTACGGAACCATCTGGTATTGAATCAATAGTAATTTTTTGTGACCGGGTAAAAAGAAACTTAAAATAAGGTATTAATCTTCTCATAATCTCTCACATCGAAGTATTATCTAAACATACAAAATTTTGTATGAAATTTACAGGACTCCTTTTTATAGTTAATTCTTATGGCAAGTTTCCTGCAAAATGGATTGATGTGGAATTTGTTAACTTTTATCAACTTTACCAATCATCAGCCCATTGTGCTCAAATAATTGACTTTGATCAACTTTTTCAACGAATTGGAGAGATGATGGTTGATCAAACCTTAAATCCTTTTTAGCAAAAAAAGGAAGACCAGTAAAAGAAGAAAAACGAAAAAAAGCTGTCATGGTATAAACAAACAGTTCCAAGTCAGGTTCTGAGTTAGAAAAGAGTAACCGAATTACTCTGTTGTTAATGACCAGATTAATATCATTAATACCAATAATTTCTTAAGAAAACCAATCATATGAATGTGAGTCTCATGTTGAAAGTTATTTCTTTTGATGTGGTTGGCACCCTCCTAGATTCGAGCTTTGAAGATCATGTTTGGAATACAATGATTCCTCAATTATATGCTAGGAAACAAGGTATTAACTTTAAGGAGGCAAAAGAATTTATTCAAATAGAATATGATTATGTTGGAAATAGGGATATAAGATGGTATCTGCCTTCATACTGGTTCAATCATTTTAAATTGGACGACGATCCAGTAGAAATATTCAGATCTCATACCAATAAAGTGAAATTTTACCCAGAAACCCTATCAGTGGTAAAAAAACTCAGTCAGATATATGAATTAATCATTGTTTGCGGAACGACGAGAGAAATAATTGAAATCATGATCGAGAAGGTTAGACATTATTTCAAACATATTTTTTCTCCAATATCAGATAAAAATGAAATAAAGAAGAACCCTCAAATGTATGAAATGATCTGTAAGACTATAGAAACTGAACCTAATAAAATAGCACATGTTGGTGATAACTGGTATTCTGACTTCTTATCCCCAAGAAAAATAGGAATTAATAGCTTCCATCTGGACAGAACTGGGAAAAAGAGGGGAAAATATGTAATCAGAGATTTAAATGAGCTAGAAGATCGCTTGACTAGTAAGAAAATAGTTTCGAGAAAGAATATTTTTTCCTAATCATATATTTAACTTTGTACGTTCTTAAGAATCTCATTAAACCTTTTTGTTTTACGGAGGTCTGAGAAAACCTCATTTGATTGTAATAACTCAGAAAAACGCTTAGGATCTTGTAGGCCACTTTCTATTGCCCCTACAAGTGATTGTAGGGCAGATTCAATATTACCATTTTTTGCATAGGCACATGCAGCAAAATAATAGTTTACAGAGGAAATTTGTTGCCCCGTCCGTGCTTGTATTTCCAAAGCTTTGTTAAAAGCTCGAATAGAGTCTTGAGCATTGTTATAATTGACATAAAGGTGATGACTCAAAGTTAAATAGTGTTGTAATTCGTCAAACATACAGCCATAACTTGTTCCATCCGTTAGATGTTCAAAGCCTAATTTTAGGTGTGTTTTTAGAGACGCCTCGTTTATGTCCCAGATCTCAACTATAACCTTCAAATTGCGATTTAGTGCTTCCTCTATTGTGGCACAAGACACCAGCGTGGCAAATCCACGTCTGCGATAATGTTCATCAGTTGCTACACCTAACTCACAGCGAGGATTCTTTCCATGAACTACATACCCCGTTGTGCATCCTGCAACAATTTCTTTTGTGTCATCTTTAATTAAGCAATAAGCAAATCCTCGTTCTTTGAAATGATCGTAAGATGTCCATGCTGTTAAATCGGCAAATTCGGGCAATTTTTCACGGTTTTGCTCAAAGATGTCCTTAGATTCAACAGGATGTACTGAATAACCTTCAGGTATGCTCTTCTTCCAATTTGAATGTAAATGACGAAATTTATCTGGATTAAGAATGTAATATTCCGTACGCTCCTTAACCAATAGTTGATGTCCGAAAATATCCTTGAATGTTTCTTCAGACCAGTCCGAGAGCGGTGCGGGCCAATATTGTTCCCATTCGTTCTTCTGAGCGAGGGTTCTAATCTCTGTTTTGAAATAATGTCCAAATGCTTTGTTAAATTGGGTATGGCTACTTTTACCAAGAAAATAAAACGATGATTCACCTTCAAATGGACAGGTCCATACTATCGCGGATCTAGGCTCCGAGGGGTCATCAACGAAGACTCTTCCCTTCGTAAATCCTTCAATAATGGCCTCAAGGACAGGTCGATATTCAAAATCAGTGATAAGCGGTTTTAATTTGTTTTTATTTGTTGTTAGCTCATGTATCAACCTTCTAATCTCCTAAAGCTCTAAAGGAAACTTTTCTTGACAAATTCTTTAATATGTACTTTTTCTGGTAAAATTAGAGTTAAGAATTCCTCTCAGGCAAATTAAAAATACTAGCTCAAAAAAAAGATTAAGATGTAATATCTAAATTGGATTCTTTGTACTTATAGATTCAAGAACTGAGAAGAAGACTCCCTAAGAGGTAAAATTCCTACTTACTGAGAGGTCGTAAAAGGCTGGATTAACACCAAAATCAGGCTGTTGTCATTCACCATGTATAGTACTAATTCCACTTTCTTTTATGTCTAAAAAGAATTGTTACAATACAGATCACAGTAATCATTGAAATCAACGTGAAACCTGGAGTGACGGTGGGTGGTGCGCTGCTAGAGGTGCTGGTTGTCGTCATGGATTCGGGTGTGGTCGTGGTTGGAAGTGTGCTACTAAGTGTAGTAGT
>JBHLKY010000053.1:0-5604 GCA_048886185.1 Candidatus Hermodarchaeota archaeon | reverse complement strand
CGGGTGTGGTCGTGGTTGGAAGTGTGCTACTAAGTGTAGTAGTCAGCGTTGCGGTAGTTGTTGGGAGAGTTGTCATGTTCATGTATTTATTTAATCGGATAATTGTACTCACTGTCACTGCAATTACCCAAGGAACAATCCTAGGGTACGAGGCTGTTCTAAGAAATAATTTGCTATTTTGACCAAGAAATGATTCTAGAACTGGTAAAGAATTCTCCAATGTGTTCGATTGTTCATCAGAGAGAGTAATATTTAGTTCTACCATATCCAAAATTGTCTGATACACGTGACATTGTCTAGATACGTACAGCTTGCTGTTATGAGGGGTATCATTAGGATAAAAACCATGTATAAATAATCCATCCTCAGTTCTTCCTTTTTCAAAGATTAGATTGATGATTGACAGTGCATAAGACTGATAAAAATTCTGGTTTCGAAATTCTGAGTAATGAAGGAGAGTACGAGCAATAGCGATTTGCTCATGTAACTGAAATTCCGTGAATGTAGGATCAGGTTCATTTGTATCGAAAAGCCTAGGGTGGAAATACTCTATTTCTTCATTCCAGGCATTGTTAATAGTTTCATTAAGTATTTCACACCCTCTATTAAGATAAGACTCGTTATTAGTAATATGATACAGATTTAGAAGAGCTTCTGTGTATCGCGCATAATATCCAGTAACTCGCCGGTAATCCGACTCTGGAACGAGAGTTATTCCATCAAGGTTCATATAGAATCCTCCGTGAATTGAATCGTGGTGATACATTTCGATAAGTGAAACACTGTTTAATGCACGATTAATGTAAATAGGATCCCCCGTTACGTCAAATAATCTGGTATGTAAGCTAACGATATCAGCATTACTATCAAATCCAATCAAAGGGTTTGTTTGAACTTGCCAAGATCGCGTTAGCCATAATGTATATCCCTCTGTTTTTAGTTTGAAGCGATCTAACAGCTGCTCCATTAAAACTGCATGCTTTTGATATTGTGTGTCATTTAAATACATAGCAAGGTCAAGATATGCAATAGCAAGAGTATGATAATCACCAACAGCTTTTCTGTCACTTATAACAAAACCAGTGTCGTTTACTTCTGCAAAATATCCACCAAACTCCTTATCCCACGAAGTATCATTTAATCGTAACAATATGTCCTTTGGATTTAACAATTCCTCAGATCTAACATATGATTGATTGGAACCAGTACGATGGGGAGAGAGATATAAGATTAGCATTAATAGTGTTATAATTCTAAAAGAAAATCTCCAATGACGTCTCATCATGTGAATGTGGATTTCGCTCTATATAAACTATATCCTGATCTAGGTTTTAGTTAACAATACAGATTCCATCTTAGTATATTGATCTCATTCTCCCCTGGAATCAACTCATGTCATGGTACATGTTGACTCATCAGGTAAGAACACCAAATATGATTAGTTCATCCTTGGTTCAAGAAATTGTACCTAATATTCCTTTTAAAGAGAAAGATTCCTTCAATACTTCTGGAGAAATTGATTGACATATCCAACGATTGATGATCTGTTCGGGATATTTAATAGAAAACTCAGAATCATTTTTCATCTAATCACTCATAGACGACAGATCAATCGAAATGAAACATTGAAAACTCAAGAATATATAAATGATTGAGCAAATCTACCGTTAATTTTTATTTCTTGGGCTGGATTAACACCACATTCATTTTCTTGAAAAGTGTATCTAAATAATAAATTATGTTGTCTATCATTAGAATGCTTCAAATGTCCATAAGTCCTTTGCTTAATTTAATTACAATTTAAACGATTTTATGACAATTAAACTCCATAATAGAGAATTATTTAATTTTTAACATTTAATACGGCCAAAATATCTAGTTTATTTTAAAAAAATTTCATACCTGATAATTTTTGATCAAAGGACAAATCCATCATTCTATTATAGTTACATTATATTTATTGCCTACGTAGATAATTGATTTAATTCAGGAAGCAGAAAGGGCAAGTGAAAGGAATTTGGCTTTACAGCAAAGGTTCACTAGGATTTCCTTAATCTTAATTTTATCAATTAACATTCTTAGCCTAATGATTTCACTAAACGATAATAACATTTCTAACTCAAATTTTATATTTACGGAATTTTTAAAAGGATTAGGAATTAATAAAGAAAGAAATAAGTTAGATTATCCAGTTTCTAGATTAATAAAGAATTCCTCGAAAAATCTATCACCTAAAAGAATAAATTTTAAGACATCACAGTATTCAGTTTCTGGCTGGGCAGATACTCGCTGGAGATATCGTAAGAATATAACAATAGATGCCTCAAAGGTGAGTGCTGACCTCAATAATTTTCCTCTCCTTATTAATATCTTTGATACAGATCTCCAGAATGATGCCCAGGCAAGTGGTAATGATATCATGTTCACAAATGCCACTGGTGCTATTTTAAATCACGAAATCGAAACTTATGAGAGAGTTTATAACTCAACTCATGCGCATTTAGTTGCATGGGTCAATTGCAATTTGTCTAGTACGCAAGATACAATTATTTCGATGTATTTCGGTAATCCAACCGCGAGAAAACAGGAAAATCCTGAAAAAGTCTGGGATTCTAATTACAAAGGAATATGGCATTTAAGTGATAATCCCTCAGATCCAGACCCCCAGATAAGAGATAGTACATCAAATAACAATGATGGTACTGCTCAAGGTGGAATGGACACTGATAATCAAATTGATGCACAAATTGATGGTGGATTACAATTTGATCCTAATAATAATATAAATTGTGGGATTGATTCCAGTTTAGATTTAGTTCAAGAATTCTCTGTAGAATTTTGGGTTAATATTCGAGATGAAACAACTGCATCTTCTTGGCCCCCCATAATTAGTAAAGGTAATGGCCAATTAGATAAAGGGTGGATGTTATTTCAAAATGAACTGTCCAGCAAAATTGATTTCGTTTATAGAGACACTTCGGAAGTGTCCCATTGGATTTTAGATACGGGGACAGCTCTTCAGTTAAAAACATGGTACCATTTAGTACTCACCTTTAGCGTATCTCAAGGTGTAGCAAAGTTATTCATTGATGGAGCTCAATTTGATACTGACAATACCGTGAGCGAGATACAAAGCAGTTCTGTTGGATTATTTTTTGCTAATGAAGGTGAATTCAATGGCTCACTGGATGAGGTACGGATCTCAGACACTGCACGTTCAAGTGATTGGATATCAACTGGATATATTAATCAATTTGATCCTTCAAGTTTCTATTCCCTCGGAAATAAACAGAATAGGCCTATATTTGAATCTTGGCCTTTTCCATCAATGCGTTATAGAAAGAATGTAACTATCAATTCAGGAAAAGTAAGCAGTGATCTAACAAATTTTCCTGTTTTAATAAACCTTTTTGATACGGATTTACATGATAAACAAGAAGTTCAGGAGGATGGGGGAGACATATTATTTGCAGATAGTTCTGGTGTTCAATTAGATCATGAGATTGAGGTTTTTGATAAGAATTTTAATACCTCACACGCCCATTTAGTAGCTTGGGTTCGAATACCTTCTCTTTCAAGCTCTTCTAACACATTAATATCAATGTATTTTGGTAATCCTACAATTGAGAGGCAAGAAAATCCTTCGGGAGTTTGGGATGAAAATTATCTGAGTGTTTGGCACCTTAATGAGGAAGGAAGTGGAACACGATACGATTCAACCAGTAATAATAATGACGGAATACCTATCAATTTTGAGGGTGATGAAGCTGTTCTTGGGAAAATTGGAGGTTCTGACAAGCTTGATGGTATTGATGATTATATTGAAATAGAGAAAAGTGGGTCAATCAAAGGTTCATCCCAAGTCACGTTTGAAGGCTGGATAAATATATCTATTCTTGCTGGGAATAGTCAAAATATCTATATAGAAACAGTTCAAGATTCTAGTGGAAGTCGATTCGTCGTACATGTTACAACTTCTAATGAACTTAGATTTGCAGGTAGAGCTCCGGATTCGGATTCAATTACTTTATGGGGTTTTATTAATGATTTTGAACAGCCTTTAACTACTGATACATGGTTTCATGTTGTCGCAGTTTTTGATTCTATAAATGACCTTCATCATCTATATCTAAATGGTGTTGAATATAATACTACTGTGAGTGAACCTGTAATAGATAATGTGGATCCACTATCTCCTCCAACATTGGGGGGATTAGAAGGATCTGATCTATTTAATGGTACAATTGATGAATTTAGAGTCTCTACTACCTCAAGAAGCCGAGATTGGATTATCACCGAGTATGAAAATCAAAACAATCCAAGTACCTTTTATTCGATTGGATCCTTAGAAAAACCCTCTTCCATTGGTGATTGGGTATATCCATGGTTAGCTTATAGAAAAGACCTGACTATCAATATAAATAAGGTACAGGGAAGTTTAAATAATTTTCCAATATTGGTACATTTATATGACACTGATTTAGCCTCATCTAGTAGAGTTCAGATCGATGGAGATGATATTGCTTTCGCTGATGAACAAGGAAATAGATTAGACCATGAGATTGAATTTTTCAATAAATACCATAATACCTCTTATTCAGAATTAGTTGCTTGGGTTCGATTACCGAACTTATCGGATTTAACTGAGGCAAAAATTTGGATGTATTATGGGAATTTAATAGTAGGTCCACAAGAAAATCCAGCAGGAGTCTGGAACACAAATTTTAAGGGAGTTTGGCATCTTTCAGAAGACCCTTCAGCAGCAGTTCCTCAGATAAAGGATAGTACAATCAATAACAATGATGGTACAACCTATGGATCTATGACTTCAGATGATCAAGTGGTAGGTAAGATCGGTGGCTGTTTAGATTTTGATGGAAACGACGATTATATTAATTTCTCAAATGATCTATCCCTAAATATGGGATCAGGGGATTTTACTTTTGAGTTGTGGTTTGAAATATCAACAGTCACAGATTCAACACCCTTTGGTGGGAAAGGATTGGCCAGTACTGGTGGGAAAAGATATGCTATCAGCATGGGGCCTAATGCTGAATGTTCTCCTGGACAAATCAAAGGGGAAATTGATGATGATAGTATTAAGGAATACGTAAAATCTTCAGCAAGATATGATGATTCAGTTTGGCATTATGTTGTTTTGGTTAGAGATGGGACGAATTTAAAATTATACATTGATAGTAATGAAATAGCCGTAGAACCAATAGGATCCTATGGCAACATTGATATAATTAACCCCTTTCTACTTGGGAGATTAGATCCCTTAATTGAGCGTTTTGGGGGTAAATTTGATGAGGTACGTATCTCAAATATAGCTCATTCAAGTGATTGGATAGTAACTAGTTGGAATAATCAAAACAATTCGGATCGCTTCTATTCAATAGGAGAAGTTGAAACAAATCCTTATTTTAACGATTGGGCCTATCCCTGGCTTCAATATCGGAAAAGTATTCAAATTGATTCAGCTAAAATCAGCGGTCGATTATACGACTTTCCTCTTCTCGTTGATATCAATGATACTGATCTATTCAATAGTGATAAAGTTCAAATTGATGGTAGTGATATTGCATTTGGGGACGCGACCGG
>JBHLKY010000052.1:0-9098 GCA_048886185.1 Candidatus Hermodarchaeota archaeon | reverse complement strand
TTAAAATTAGTAGTTCCTGGTGGAAAAAGAGTTTCAATGAATGAAAAAAATCAATTAAAAAGTCAAACTCTCTATGTGAGAACGGCAAAACTATTTTTCAAAGGCGATTTCCCCAATCTTGCGAAACATGATAAAGCTGATTTGATTGTAAAAGCAACAGGACTTATCTTAGGACAAATGATTAAGAATAAAAAAGCTTCAGAAGATTCGATCTTGAACTTTATTGAAGAAATCGAGAACAGACGTATTTCCTTAACAGAGGAGCTTCTAGAAACTACTGGAGACCAACTGCTAGAACTACTAGCTGATGTTGATTGGAAAGATATTAATGTCCTCATTCATAGAGTAGGCTGGCTAGCTCTTATTCTTGAAGAAATATGGAACACCAAAATTCTAGAATGCTTTCATTAATTTGGATTCCTCCTAATTCAGTCATTGGATTATTTAAGTTTCACTCTGAAGATATCATGATTATCAATAAACAGTAAATAGTCACACTTCAAGCAACGAGGATGGAGGTCTCCCTTTTTTCTTTCAATTAAGTATGAGGATTTTTAATGTGGTATAACGTTGGGTAGGTTAAAGTTTTTATATAAAAAATTATATAATTACTAATCTAACATTAATTAGACAAATAATATCTTCTGATATCACGGGGTCGCACTGAAAATAGCGTTGGATAGGTTATCAAAAATACGTATGTTGATACGTATAATGTATTATAACTTTGGTTAACTTACAGACTTTTAGAAAAAAAAGGAGTAAAGGGGAGTATGAGAAAGTTTAAGATTTCTTCTTACGCTGTCTTAGTGGTAACATAAGAAATAAAGTAAGAAGTAAAAGCAGAACATTCCAGCCAGGAGTAACAGTTTTTGTAGGAGTAGTTGTTGCTGAGGTAGGGGTTGTAGAACTAGGTATCATCGTCGTTGTTGTTGTCGTAGGAACTGCGGTTTCAATTGTAAATGTAACGTAGATGTGACCAATGTTCCCCACAAAGTCCTCCCCATACGCGTGGAGGGTGTAGGTACCATCAGTTAATGATCGAGTCACTTCACTAGTCCAGGTTTGATTTTGTGTATCTACTGATTCAATGTAGTACCAGTAATTAACTGCATCATCACTTGATAATGTGATAGTGATTGTATCAGTCGTGTATATCTGGGTGAGGGGGGAATCAATCATTACCAATGGAGGAGTATTATCAATTGTGAACGTAACAGACTTACGAACAATATTCCCCACAGAGTCCTCCCCATACACATGGAGGGTATAGGTACCATCACTTAATGGTCGAGTCACATTACTAGTCCAGGTTTGATTTTGTATGTCTACTGACTCAATATAGTACCAATAATGAGTTGCATCGCCTGACAATGCTATAGTGATTGTATCAGTCACATATGTTTGCGCGAGAGGTTTATTTATTATCACCGTTGGTGGAGTGTTATCACCAATGAGCGAGATTTCTTGAGTAAAAAAGTCCCATTGGGACCTAGTATTACCATCTGGTGACCAGTTCATACGGAAGGCCACATTACTAATCATGGTTTCGCGGGTTAATATTGTACAGGAAAATGTTATTACCTCAGCTGACCCGATTGTTTGAGCTGAGATAATATAGAATGTCAAGTCCAACCCAAATTGTGGTGCTGCTAATGTATGAGTGTAGTTCACTTCAATAAGTGCATTATTAATGTAAAAGTCTGTTACATCGATAATTGGAGAGTATACAACAAACAGGAAGTTTGGGCTTGGGTGGTTAAGAATAATCACGTCCTCTAATCCGAAAACAGCAAGATCTTTATTTACCATATAAAGCGAATGCATTTTAGTCCCTAGCTGGAATAGCTTTGATTCTCCGTCTATGTAATATGTTCGATACCTTCCTGGATCTTCAGGTAGTCCCTCGTAGATGGAGTAAGCGTGAATGTCTTGAAAACCATCGTTGATTATAGCATCCCATGAGCGAGTTTCATTATGGAACCATGTTACATCAAATAAGTCTATTTTATCATTATCCCCGTTCAGATCTAGATCAACAACGTTCTCATCCAGAATTCCATAACCATTATCAAGTGGTAATTCATAATAGACATTTTCCCATGAGATTGGTACAGAATTAGCTGAAACTGGAGTGCTTATGTTCTGGATAGTTACAGTGAAATCATAAATCCCCTCTTGGACCGGTGTTAACAATGTTTCTGATTTAATCAAATTAAAATAGTTATTCGTCAGAGTATTGTTGGACAGCGTATTATTGACTGAGTTATGAAGATAAATTCCAGTGAAATAATTATCATGAATATTATTATCTGCAATAGTGTTATCATTTGACTCCTCGAGACAAATCCCATTCTGGGAGTTGAGATAAACTGTATTATTGGTAACAGTATTATTATTAACCACATTAAGGAGAATCCCTTGCTGGCTATTGTTATAGACTATATTAAAATCGATATTATTGTTTTCGGAACCAATATTATCAGCAAAATTTTTTTCAATTGCTATTCCTCTCCAATTGCTACTCTTCACAATATTCTGTATAACAGAGTTATTATTAGCCCCAGCAATATTAATTCCATCTTTTAAGTTGTTATTCACAAAATTTTTACTAATGATGTTGTTATTAGAATCCCATTGGACAGCTATTCCATTCCATCTATTATCGAATGCAATGTTGTTTGTCACCGTATTATTACTACTAGAGTCGAGTAATCTAATTCCGTCATCGTTACTAAACACAGTATTGTTTGCAATTGTATTATATTTTGAGTGTTCGAGCCAAATCCCATTTTCTTGGATATTATTGTATATAGTATTGTTTATGATTTTATTATTATTAGAAGTGAAATGAAACTTGACTCCGTTATAGTTATTGTTGAATGCGGTATTATTGATAATTGTGTTGTCATTAGAGTACCAAAACTCAATCCCTTGCCCACAAGAAGAAATAGTGTTATTTCTAATGGTTCCATGGATAACATTGTAAAAATGGATACCCCTCGAAGCACTTGACAACCCATTAAGATAATTATTCGTAATCTCGAAGTAGAAGGTTGTATCCCGAATATAGATTAACGTTCCACTCGAATCAGTGAAATTATAGCCTTCAATCCGAATGGGATCATCAATGGTGCCATTCCCTGGAAACCCTGAATTGTTTAATTGAAAATCAGAGGTAATGGTGATAGGACCACGTTCAATATACGATTGGGTACCAGTCACTTTTTGTATACATGATCTAGGTTGGAGTGCCTTTGTATTCAATAATTCTTTTTCTGTAGTGAATTGAAACTCTTGTCCTACCACACAACTATTCACTGCAGATAGCATTATTAAACTTGTAATCATAAACAATTTCGATCGTTTCAATTTCATTTTACCTTCTTTTCTTCCAATTCTTCCCCATCATCAGAATTAACAATGCTATGAGCAGTTCAATCCCCGTGATTCCTGGGATCGGACTAGGAGTAGTAGAAGTTGACTTAGATGAGGGTTCAGTTGAAGTAGGTATTTCATTCTGGATAGTAAACAGCTCGTCAGAGAGATCTTCAGCTACTTTACCCCCAGAACAGGTGGAAACCACTTTGATCAAGTAACTAAAGCCATTTGAGACAGTAGTGGTATCCCATGCATAAGTGGTAGATGTGAGATCAGTAACTATTAGATTCCAGGTTGCCCCGCCATCACCAGAATAATAAATCGCATAAGTTATAGAATGATTGAGAGAATCCAGAGAAGCAGACCATTCGATGGTGACAGTTTCATTCAGTGTTTCTCCCCCATTCGGGGATAGTACTATAAGAATAGAAAGTTGATCATTTTCTATCAGAAATGTCTCTTCTGTGGTAGCCTTAGCAATAAATCCTATTGAATCAATAGCTTGAACTTTGAAAATAATGGGCTCATCAGCGAGCAGTAGGGTATCTAAGGTGTAATTGGTACTGGTCAAGCCTGAAGCAAATGTTGTCCAACTAGTTCCATCGTTGGTCGAATAAAGAACAGAGTAGGTAAGAGAATGCCCAAAAGTATCACTTGAAGCATTCCATCGTATAAGTACCTTCCCTACTAATGTTATATTTTCATAGGTTGGTGCTGTGATGATAGGCGGTGTTATATGATATGGATTCAGTAAGGGAGAGAAATCTTGATTCCCTGCAGAACCATCAATGGTATATGACCCCGTTCCTGTCCAATCGCTCCAATGGTTGCTAGTAAAATTATTAGCTGAACCATCATCTAATGTTTGTAATCCGCTTGGATTATTGCTAGAAAGATCATTATTGATTATTGTGTTATTATTACAATCTGTTTCAATGAAAATCCCTTGCTTTATATTATCAAAAATAATATTCGCGAATATTTCAGTATTATTTGCACCGATTACGACAAATATACCCTTTTCAATATTATTATAAATAGAATTCTTGGTTATTCTTACAAATGTAGAATTACCAACACTGATTCCAGAATATTTCTTGTTTCCATAAACTATATTGTTAGAAAACAAACAATGATGGGATCTTGATGAGATGTGAGTACCACTCCACATATTATTAAAAATAGTGTTATTGATAATTTGTGAATATTCAGATTCATAGTTAACGATCCCACTTTGGTTGTTGTTATAGATTGTGTTGTTTGAGATAACACAATAATGGGAATATCTAGAGACGGTAATACCACTGTGAGCATTATTATATACAGTGTTATTAGTAATTACATTATATAATGACGAATTGTACGGAGAAATACCAGCATTCTTGTTTTCATATACTTTATTATTTGAAATTGTATTATTATTGGATAATTCAAAAAATAAACCAAATGAATTATTATAAAGAATATTATGAATTAGTGTATTATTATTTGAAGTCCATAGCCACACACCACACGCTGTATTATCGTAAATAAAATTCATTGCAATAGTATTATTGTCCGAGGAGTCAACACGAATACCATCCTCACTATTTGAATAACAGGTATTGTTGTAAATAGTGTTATTTATTGCAAAAGAAAGAGAAATGCTATTTTGAGCATTATAGATGAAGTTTTTGTTAATAATATTATTATTTGAATTTCCGGTAATAAAAATCCCAGCCCCATTAATGTCATGTATGATGTTATTTGATATATTACCATGAATAACATTATCCAAAACGATTCCCGTGCCTGCACTTGATAGACAGTTCAGGAGATTATTTTTGATACAGAAATAGAATGTTGTTCCGCTGATATAGATTAAAGTCCCACTCGTATCAGTGATATTAAGCCCTTCAATCCGAATGGGATCGTCAATGGTGCCATTACCAGGAAATCCCGAATTATTCAATTGAAAATCTGAGGTGATGGTAATAGGCCCATGTTCGATATACGTTTGAATATTGGATACTTTCAGGAGGGGATTTTGAGGACGTAGCGTGGTCTCATTCACCGTTTTTTCTTTAGAGCTCGGTTGAAACTCGAAGAAAGCAGTAGAATAACTCATTCCAAACAAAAGAACAAGGATTAATGTAATAAAAACAAGTTTATTTCGAATCATAGTGTTTGTTCACCTTAAATATGAAAACTAATTCTTTCCCAGAAAACATGTTCAAATAATGAAATGATATTCTCCATTTGGGAAATAGTTTTATCTTGTTCAAAAGACTCTGATGGATCCTCTATCTTCGTAAATACTGTTAATTGCACAAACTCAGATATAGATATCCCCCCTGGTCTCTTTTAGACGAGAAATTGTAATGCGTAATGCTTCTTTCAGAATGAATAGAAATTTAAACCCTTTGGGGGTGATAATATAGTTTTTAAAACGAGCATCATAGAGCACTTTAGGGGAAACAAACGTTTCGACATACTTTAAGTCATTCAGGCGTTTTATTTCTTTGGAAAGAGTGGATAAGGGGACATCGAGACTTTGTGCTAATTTTACCAAATTAGTTTCACTGGGATCCTGATAAGCAATCTCAATCAAAGTTAAAATGGTGCGACCTTTGAGACCTGAGACTAAATCGTCTTTGATCTCAGAAGGGAAGTATTCCACTAATTCTACGGAGTCTGGAGGTTCTAGGAGAGTAATAGTTACGGGTTCAGGGAGTGATGTAGTCTGGGTGTTCTCTAATCCCACAATGAGTTTGTGATAGAGGGGTTTCAAACGCTCAATCTGGTCTGATGGAAAGACTTCTTCAAATGGTATCTGGTCATCAGGTTCAGGAGAAAGTTCCTGTTGTTTTACCTTTCTCATATACAGAAAATAACCCAAAGTGAGACTCGGAACTAATATGAGAGCAATGAACAATACAAATAATTGGATTAAATCGTTTTCCAAACCACTCCCCTGACTTTTGTTGAATAAATATGCCTTAACCGATACCAGAGGATATGGATCGGAATTATTGGCAGTACCATCAAGGAGATAAGGAGTATCGATAATGAGATCATCATCAGCGTCCAGAATGGGCCAGTCATCCCAATAGTTGTAAGTAAACACATTTTTGACCCCATCATCCGTACCTTGGCAATCACCAGCATGATTACGAGTGAAATTGTTGTAGCTAATCGTGTTATTGTTCGCGCCTAATGTAAAGAGAATCCCATAGTATTGATTGTCATGAATAATATTGTGGGTAATCAAGTTTTTAGAAGCATATTCAAGGCGAATACCATGTTGTAGATTGTTAAACACGGTATTGTTTCTAATGAAGTTAGTGTGAGCCGAATGAAGGAGGTTTATGCCAATATAGCTATTGGATAGTGAATTATGAGTAATAGATGAATGCGAAGAATTGTCGAGAAGAATACTGCTGTAGGGGTACTCACCATAATTATGGTTATAGATGGTATTGTTAGTAATGGTTGTATTGCTAGCTTCCTTGAGATGCACCCCATTGAGCATATTATCATGAACCAGATTTTCCAGGAGCGTGCAATTAGTGATGTTCAAGAGAAATACCCCAAATCTGGCATTTAAGACTGTGTTGTTTTTGATAACGGCATTGTGAACATTTGTGAGAGAAATTCCAGATGACGCTGTTGTCAGGCCATTTAGAAAATTGTTATTAATACAGAAATTAACGGTCGTGTCACTGATACTAATCAAATCACCACTGGGGGCTGTAATATTAAGGTACTCAATCTGGTACGGGTCATCAAGAGTCCCACTCCCCGAAAAACCTTGCGTGGCGAAATAGGCATTATCTGTAATTACAATAGATGAATGGGGAGTATACGTTTGGCTATATGCGCTTTTTGATACCAGTGTTGTATGTCCCTTTGTCAGTTCATTTGGAATGAAAGCAACTGTAGTGGACTTAATATTAAAATTTACTGTCCAGCTAGTAAACCCTAACAGAAGAATACTAAGAATAACAATGTTAAATTGATTCATTTTACCGTAATTTCAGTATTTGATTCATTTTATATTTAAGATTAATGAAGTTAAAAAATTGCTTTTGATCTTCTTCAGATGAATCTTAATAGTTTCTCTCGAATTCCTTTCAAGAAACTAGCCTTTGGTGTGTGATTTCTAAAGGGCACTTTATTTCATCGTTTTCATCATTCAATATGAATTTTTCCCCAGCGAATTGGTTCCCATCAGTTAATTACAATAGATTCCCACCTCCTTCTACTGTGTGTACTGTGGTTTATTCAAATCACTTAACTAGGACTCTTTTTATAATAATACGCAAAAAATTTCCATTTAACGTTGGTTAGGTTAAGAAAATTATTATACTGAGGTATTTACAATCAACTTGATAATTCTCTAGACTCCGCCAAAGGCTGGATTTACAATATTGTTCTAAAAATCAGATCATTTTAATAATAATTCTGGTGGGATACCTGATTCACAAGGAACTCCCGTCTGACATAACCCGCATCCATACCCTTTGAAATTAAAATACTTTTGTACATAGTACTGTGTGGTTTTCCTAAGGTATTTGCGGCATTTTTCCTTGTCATGTCCCTTTTCAGAGATCGCTCCACAGGGGCAGCGGTTTATACAGTCACCACATGTTCCCTTCATATAAAATAAACAATATGCGTAAGGATCGTCGTAAACCCTCTCCGAGGGTTTGATGTTGATTTTCGCAATAACTGACCCACAGCGCATTGCCTTTCCTTTCGGTGTAATCAAACCATCACACAGACCAAAGGTACCAAGACCTGCAGTATAAGCTGCGTGTCGCTCAGACCAGGTTGAGGCGATGAAATACTTATCTGAAATCGTCCTATGCCATAGAGGCGATAAAATTGGTGCTGAGGCAGGGAACCCTTCTTTAGTTAGCTTCTTCACCAAATACGAGCGGAGGTTGTCATTTACCTCTTCGCCATATATCCGTGCTCTCGCCCATCGCTCTGTAGGAAATTTGGTCTGATCACGATGTTCAGCCTTTGTGACATCGGTGTGAGGTAAAATCCAACTTATGACGGTTAACTGTTCGGGGGTGAAGGTGATCTTAGGATAAGTATAGACAAATAATTCTTCTGGGAGTAGATAAAACTCACCAATATCCTGCTTATAAAACTGAAAGAGAGGATCAGCGCCATTAGAGAAACCAATAAGTGGTTCCGCCCACGCTCTCTGATTTGTTTTATCTTGTAAAGTATTCTCAGCAGGATCATTAAGAAATTTCTCTATTATTGTTTTAACCCAGACTGCAGGATCTTTTTTTGTCGTATTCATGAGAAAAACTATCGCTTAAATCATTAAAAATATGTTTAAAAAACCTATTTATCTCTTTTTTAGATCCGCCCCCTTAGCCTTACAGGGAGTACATATATACTTAGTAGATCCTTTCTTTCTTGATAGTAAGTAAATTTTACATTACATGATGGTAAGGTTAAGAAAAGTATTTTCTCTGGGACATTTTTTTCTTGAAAAATTAGGTGAGAAGACAACCTCCATTCATTTCAAAAAAGATTCATTTTTCTAAAAATTTATTCACTAAAAAAAGAATAAAACTAAGTATAGATCAATGAAAGTCTTCTTAACCTTAATTATTAACTTCAGAATGTGAATATAACAATGAAAAATGTTACTCTTTCGTCTATAATACGAATAATAGGACTAACAATAATTTTAATAATTTGGAAATGGTTTT
>JBHLKY010000051.1:0-9222 GCA_048886185.1 Candidatus Hermodarchaeota archaeon | reverse complement strand
TTGATCGAATTCTATTCAATTTAGTTAATACTCGAGTATTTTGGGTTCCTACTTCGGATAAAAAGACGACTAATCGCTTCTTCAATCTTATTACAGAATCTCCCCCTCCTTTTCGATTTGGTATGGATATACTCCAAAATAATGGCTTCTTATTATGGGGTGGTGCTCTTCCCAGTTTTCAAGAACATCAACTAGCCTTTTCAATTTGGAAGCTCTTCCAGTCGTTTAACGCTTATACATTAGATACATCAGTCAATGCATCAACAATCTACTGGTTTTATCCAGAAAACTTTGATTTTACTACCCATTATTGGAAAATTGATCGACAATACGTCTTAGAAAAGCCACTTGAAGAATTAAGGCAGATAAAAAGCGTTTCAAATACATGATACAACATAAGTAATCTAATTTAGCCATAATTATTCGTTTTTGTAAAGTTGGTTACTTTGAAATATCCATTTCAATGATTATCGGAAGTTAAATTATTATTTTACGATTGAACTTGAATCCAGATAGTTTTAGTCAAAATGAGGTGTAACTATCATGAGATGTCAACTAGTATTCAATACGTGGGAAAGTCGTGCATTCATTGCTAAAGCAATCCTCAATCATCCAGTTATGAAAGAGAATTTAAGCGATGGTGTGATAGCTATTGGTCGAGGCTTAACAAATGCTTTTATTCTTCGTGAGATGCTAGAATTCACAAATAATGTTGATTTCCAAATTAATATTGACAATTATGTCGCAGGGATAGTGGAAGGTTCGTTGTGGGTAAGTAATTCTGAAACACGAACCCCTGAAGTAGCCTTTTACAACGGAAAACCGAAATTTGAACCTATCCAACAATCGATTGAAAAAGCTGATGTGATCATCAAAGGAGGTAACGCATTGGGACCCGATTGGATTGCTGGAGTTTTATGTGCACACCCAGCTGGAGGTACAATTGGCTCTGTTTATGCAATTGCTATTTCACGAGGGATTCAAATCATAATACCGATATCCATTGGAAAGATGGTTCCATACTCGGTAACAGAGATTGTCCCAGACCTTGGGGGACAACAATCGATTGACTACGTTCGTGGAATGCCAGTTGGCCTTTTCCCCATGGTTGGTGGGGAGGTATTTTCAGAAATTGAGGCAATGGAGGCTTTGGCAAACGTTGAAATCTATCCAATAGGGGCAGGGGGGGTATACGATGGAGCCGGCGCAACAATATTTGAAGTATCTGGAATAGATGAAGAAGTGAAAAAAATAATTGATCTTTACGAGAATGTTAAAAATACCAAACCATTAAAAGTTAATTTAAAGCCTCACTAGACACAAATATTAAGTAAAAATCATTCCATTGTTTTGTTTACTATGCTGTTTTCAAGTTTTGATCGTGATTCCTTTAACCACATTAAAATATCAGTTTTTGTGAAAAGAACTCCCGTCTTCAGGCATATCCATATTTCTTGAGGAATTTTGGGATTATCAGGGAGATAATGTAACCCAATATTATAGATATAATCGGGACAAACTTCTTTGGAGAATAACTTCGGTAATCTTTTTGATTTTGGGATGTTCTTCTTCACCCAATGTTTAGTTATGACATAAGTATTACCAGGTTTTCCTAGTGTATGTTTCCATGTCATAGATGAACCAAACCATGAATTATAAACTTATTTTTTAACCCTGAAATATTTATATTCTTATTTTTTGTTGTTACTTCTTTAAAAAATATTGGACATAAATCTTAACATATCTTTTTATGGTCTAATATGACAGTAGGGAATTTTATATTCATATTAGGGTATCAGAGCGATTTAGTAAATGAACTTACTTCAAGATGAACCTTTTGAAGCCGATAGGTGGTGTGAAAGAGGAACTTTTCATCTTAAACAGGGTCGTTTGACTGAAGCAGAGGAGGCCTATCGAACAGCTCTGAAATACGAGGTTAATCATGCTAATACTTGGTTCCATTTAGGAATCTGCTTATATAAAAAAGGATTGTTATCAGATGCAGAAGAGGCTTATCGAACTGCTCTGAGGCATAATTCTGCATTAGCGCAAGCTTGGTTTCACCTAGGGATTTGTCTATACAAACAAGAAAAACTCATTGAAGCAGAGAGATCTTTAAGAAAAGCCATTAGTTATGAACCTAGTAATACTAATGCACGAAATAATCTTGGAAAACTATTATATCGGCAAAATCGTATTAATGAAGCAGAAGAGGAATTTTGGTCAGCTTTATTACATGATCGTAAACACTCCTCAGTTTTGACAAATCTGGGAGTTTTGTTAACTAAACAGAATCGTATAACTGAAGCAGAGGACGCTTTTCGATTAGCTTTAGATTCCAATCCAAAAAATGTAAAGAGCTGGTATAACCTAGGAATTTTACTTGAGAAGCAGGGAAAGCTTCTTGAAGCTGAAAAAGATTATAAAATGGTATTAAAGTATCAACCAAAGAACAAAAATGCTTTAATTCGCCTGAAAGATCTATTAATGGATCAAGGACAAATGGAAGGCTATCAAATAGCGATTAAGCTCGAACCAAAAAACATTCAAGCATGGTCAAAACTGGGAGACTTATTAAAGGAGGAGGGGCGACTCAACGACGCGAAAGAGGCTTATCAAACATCTTTACAACATGACTCCTCTCAAATTGCCACATGGATCAATCTGAGTAGAGTATTAAATGAGCAAAAACAGTATATTGAGGCAGAGAAAGCTTGTCAAACCATCTTAGAAAATAACCAGAATAATGTAGATGCTTGGTATAACCTTGGAATATCTCTTGAAAATCAAAATCGCTTAACTGAAGCAGAGATAGCCTATCAAAAAGCATTAAAGAATGATCCTTTTCATGCCAAAGCTTGGAACAATTTAGGAGGTTTGCTACATAAATGGGGAAATTTAATAGAAGCAGAAAATGCTTATCGTACTTCCCTAAAATTTGAACCCAATCAAGCTAGTACATGGTATAACTTGGGGAATCTTCTGTCTGAAAAAGGACATCTGATGGAAGCAGAACAAGCTTATCACACATCAATCCAATTAAAACCAAACCATATCAAGGCTTGGGATAAACTGGGCATTCTACTCGAAAGAAAAGGACGGATAATTGAAGCTGAAGGGGCATATAGAAACTCATTGAGATATGATCCCACCTATTCTGAAGCTTTATATAATCTAGGAGTTCTCCTACAAAGACAGGATCGCTTTAGGAAGGCAGAAAAAGCATATAGAACGTTATTAAAATACAATCCTACCCAAATTGCAGCTTGGATGCGTTTGGGAGAATTATTCACTCAAAAAAATAGGTTGAAAGAAGCAGAAGAAGCATTTCAAGAGGTTTTAAAACAAAATCCAGATGATCCTTATGCTTATGCCAATTTAGGATCTGTTTTAACCAAACTAAGACGTTTTAGAGAAGCAGAACAAGTTTTTCGTTTTGCATTACTTGCAGCACCTCCCAATTGGATTCATCAAACCCAAGTGGATAATATGCTCTCTGCTATAAAGAAAATGACATAATTATTAATTTTATAGTGAGCTGAAAGAACATCGTAACTAATTGAATTGGATACAAAAAAGAGAACAAATATACCTTTTAGAAGGATATCATTCTTGAAAGATTAGTTTGGATAGTTCCAATAGTGTTTATGACAAGTTTCACACCAGTAGCAAAAACATAACTCTTGCTCATCATCGTAATCTGGACCAATATATATTAACTCACTTTTACACTTTGGACATTTGACCATTTTTATAAATTCTCTATTATATGCTTTTTTTGTCACTAAAAGGGAAAATTAATTTAAATTTAGGTTTATTTCACAAATTATTAAAAGGGAGTTAGAAGATTATAAGTATTGCATTGACAGATTTTCCAAAGTAGTCGAATTGAAAAATTGGAAATAAAAAAATGTTCAGGGTTTCATTTATTTCAACTGGGACAACTGCTAGTCAAACTCCTGTAATGGCTTCAATTAGTTATGAAATTGTGAAGAATTGGATAAAAGAAGATCAAGAAAAACGATTTGACTTCCCAGTTGCTTGTATATTTGATTTTTCAAATATGTATTCTACTTTGTTATTTTTTGCTTCTGACAAGATTTTAATGAGGATGGGTGAGTTAACATCATTAATAGAAGAGATGAGATCATCAACCGAACCAGATTGGTCAAAATGTAGTTTTCCCTCAAAATTTGTTCATAAAGATACAAATGAACCTTTATTTTTCATGATTCCTCTCTTTCCACGTGGTATGACTAGTTTTTTATCAAAAACAGAAACCCTTGATTTAACAAAGTTCTTTTGGGATATTTCTCTGATATTAGAAAAAGAGGGGACTCGTTATATCTTTTTTGATTTACCAGTAATCGAGCTAAGAGAGAGAAATAATTCATTTATTCCTGCATTACTTAATTCTAATATTATTGTAGGAGTGGTCGATTGCAGCAAAGCGAAATATGAAGAGTTATCAAGGGAGGTAGAAATACTTTTAGCTTTTGTGACAGATTATAATTCGATAGCAGAACCTAATTTGACTTTTAATGGGATTATATTCAATCAAGTCTCTGAAAGAATCCTCATGAATAAATGGCTTGAAAGAGTCGCTAATGAATACTCAGTAAAGGTATATGGAAAAATTAGAGAAGATCAGCACTTTATCACAATAACTAGCCAATACCAAATTCCCACAGTTGATTCTCTTTTTATGGATATGAAGTGCGCAAAAGACTTCCAATCCACAGCGGAAGAGATGATACGTGATTTTGAAGACTCAAATATCCGGGAGGTCACAGAAAATCATTATGAATATCTAAAAGACCGAATCTATGGTTTTTAAATTTGATAAACTGCCATTTATCCTTACTTTAAGAATAAAACTTTTCTCTTAAACGAGATCGAAACTGATCAACATTTAAATCATCATATATTCGGATTCCAGATATTTCACGTTTTGTGGGAGGCATTAAGTTAAAAATTCTTTTTTGAAAGTTTATTACATCCTCATCACGAGCGATTATATCTAGAAATCGTTCGCTATCTAAATTTAATCGTTCTATTAGTACTTCAATGCTTGGAGCATCTCTCAGATGAGAGATAATCTCATCTTTCGACATACCAGTTACATAACTTATCCTATCGGCAATCTTATCCATATTGGTGCCAGATGCTAACCTAATCAACTCTTCTGGAGATAGTCTTTTTCCTGTTAAATTAAAAATATTATCTCCAAGCTGATCTAAATCATCAGCTTCCATCATAACTGAACTAAGGTCTGCAGGAGCAATTGTAATTCCTTCTCGCTGTAAAGCCAATTCCAAGGCAGATTGGTCTTGGAAAAATCGTCCTCGAAATTTATTAGCGAGATTCTTCAAGTGATGGGCTTGAGACATAATATAGACTACCAAAAAAGACATCAATAGAGCTAGTGTTGCAAAAAATCCTATCCATTTCAGAGTATCAAACATTTGACGGTCATAAGTATATTTCAGAACGTTAGTTGTACCAGGAACAAGAGTAATTTGGGTTCTAAGCTCATAACCAGTAGAACTTATCACTGTAATAATAGTTTGATTTTCTACGACAGAAATCGTACGATTTTCAACTACAGTTATTGTTTGATTTTCAAGATGACTTTCTACAGTCACATTTTGTGTGGTAATTCGATAATCCAACGTAACTGATTGGGCTACAGCGTCGTAATAACCCTCAGAACAGTTTACTTTAAAAAAGATATCACCCTGAAGAAGAGTAGGTTCGAGAAAGGTGAGATTGAAGAGAAATGAAATTGATTCGTTCGTTGTTAAGGTGTTAACAACTGGAGGATCCCAAGTATGACTTATGTTGAAAGAAGAGAAATTTGCAAGCACATAAGGTGTAATATTATTATAAGTAAACCATGGATTCTTATTCGTTACATTGACCAAAAAATATACTGATTGATTACTAAAGACACTATCATTAAAATCAGTTACTCTAAATGAAATAGAATCCAGAAATGGTTGTGTAGTATTTGAAGTCATTAATATTGATCTTAAAGGAAAAGATTCCAAAGTTGTATTGAAAGTTGATGAATTATACTGCGTTATAGATTCAATGAAGATTGGAGGATTGTAAGAGGAGAGCCTTCCTTTAATAAGGTCTCCTGGGCTTGTGATATTTTGCCATGATAAATTAAACTGCCAAAAACCAAGTATTGGGAAATCGAAAATGATAGATTTCGGTTTTTTGAGGGTAATAGGAATAATATTTTTAGTGATATTAGTAGAAATATCGATACAAGTCTTGTTGGGGTCAATAATTATCAAATTAAAGTCAACAGAAGAATCAATCCAATTTAAGTCCCATTTAAGCCTTCTAATATCATTTGTAACATTATAGGTAAACATTTGGAATGTACCAGTGTCTTGGAGTACCACTTCCGAGCTATTCACAGTTACCCAACCAGATGCATGATCACGGGCCGTTAAAAAGCCCTCGGATAAAGATAACGTATCATTCCCTACAAAGAAGTCACCAGCGGTTCCATAATTCTCGTCTAATGATATATTTCTTAAAAATAACTCATCAAAATCGTATATGGCTCCTTCAAACAACCCAATTGAGTAAATCTTGACATTATTGTTCCGAGCCACTACAATCGGACTAGCTGAAGCAGGTGCTCGATTTGAAGGGAGTTGCATAAAGCCATCATAGTTCCCCGCATTAACCTCTGTACCCCAAGGACCTGAATTATGTTTTCCATCTGTAAGAAAGAGGATGGTTTTCAAAACCGAGGAGTTACGCTGTGTGTTGAATAAAGCATCTAATGAGAGGTTCAACCCAGCCCATGCGTCCGTTCCCCCGAGACCACTCAGAGACTCCACCTCACTCAGAAGATGTGATAAATGTGTCTGATTACTTATATAATCTAAAGGAGCATGAAGTGTAGCATCAGTCGTCCAATCTCCATCATTTATATAATCAAATGATACTAAACTCACTTGATCATTTGATAGATTCGCCCAATACGATTGATTGATCAAATTTAAGGTATTGCGAATAGCAGCTTTTGCTAGTGGCATCCGATTCGCATCCATACTACCCGAGGTATCGATACAAAAGACAATATCCATGTCGATAAGTGGTGGTAACGGTTGTGATTCCAGAAAAATACTTCCTCCTTCTGTAATATTAACTCCTATTGTTGTATTGACCACCACCTCTTTTGTGATATTAACCTCCACTTCAACTGTTTTATTGACCTCCATCTCAATAGTTTGATTAATTTCGATAGGAACCTCAACTGAAACATTTACAGGGACTTCAATTGGAATGAGAATTTCTTCCACTGTATTTTGTAGAATTTCTTCAGTAACTTCGACTGGAGGTAGAGATGTGAATGCAAAAAGAGGGAGTGTAATCATCGATGTAATAATGAGAGCGACCGTCCGGGGATGTTGTTTAATTGCCTCCCAGATATAACTTCGATTCGGAAGTATCATTAATTCACCAATTAGAGAAAATAACAGACTTTTCAATAAAACCTGCTATTACTAGCTTAAATCCTCACAAAATTATGTTAACTTCAACATAAGCTGTTTTCATGCTATCGATTTTTTCATAGTAAAGATTGATTAAAAATCTTTCTGGAAAATTAATCAGCAGATAAATGGAAAACTCCAATATCAGGCGAAGTAGTCTTCCTCTGAGGATTAGTTCAATCACGTTGCCGACAAAATAAAAAACATATAGAAAAGAGTTTTAGGGAAAAATCTTCGGAGAATTTATGATTTGAATTTAAAAGAAAAGAGTTTTAAGTAATTTTGTTGATCTATTCGAAATACAATGATAGAATCCGACAATAAACTTTATTCAAATAATATTAGTCAAATATTTCTTTTATTGTAGAATTTTATTATCCTATGATATGATAACGTTTTTCATGAACTTAAATTTAATAAATAAAGATTTATAATGAGATAAATAAAGTAATGTCGACTTAATTTGTAAATAAATTTTTGTCGGAATTTATCACTCCGCTCTTGCTTTAGTTTTTATAAAGAAAGTGTTTATTGAATACCATAGATTGGAAAGTGTCATTTTTTTTTGAATTCTGTCATTTTTGCAGAACTCCTTAATTTTTCAACTATTTTTTTCTATAGAAAGACAAGGATGAGTATTCACTTCATATAATGAGAATGCTTAAATTCAATATAAACAACCATCTAATGTTATAGTTGATGTTGATTTGACTTATAATAGCAGTTTTTCCCCAGAAAAAGATTCATTTGGAAACAAGAATCTAGGTGAGCTACGAAGACTACTACGCCTAAAAGGAGTTGTTTCTGAAAAAGAAGTGAGAGATATATGGCAACTCCTCAAAAAAATGCAATCTGAATTAGAGCTCCCATCAATATACCCAATTAAACAACATTATCGTTTTTACAATAAATTAGAGGAGATTCGGAACTCTTTAAATCTCTCCTCCTCGGATTTCTCTCAATTAAATCAATTTTATAATGAAATTACAAATTTGCGGGAACTTCTTGGATTACCTGAAACAACGTCTATTTCTAACATCATTAACACAATTCGGAAAGAATCTCTAGAGAGACTTGCTTCTTTAGAGATTAGGTATGATTCTTTACTTCTTAAACATCTATTATTAGATTCAACATCAACTAAAAGAGACTCTACAAAGACTCAAGAAAGGCTACCACTAACCCATGATTTGGATCTCATTCTATTAGAAATTTTAAAAGCGTACGGACCCCTTACCCGTTCAGAGTTAGTTCAATTGGCAGGTGCTCCACGAAGCACAATCTATGACAGTTTACAACGATTGATTACGAGGGGATTTGCAGTTGAATATCCAAAAAAGAGAAGTCCTGTAGGTCGTCCAGTTACCTTATTTGACGCATTAATATAAATTATCAGTTATATACTAGTTAAGAAAATCATTTTTTAATAAAGTTGATAAAACTATTTTGTAGAACACACATTTTTTTCAAGCTTTTTCATTAAGAATATCAAATCAAAAAGCCTTTATTTCTAATTAATTATTTTCTATATTCATCTCAATTCATAGTTTAAGCTTTATTTCAGGGTTTTCCAAATAATCTGAAAAAAAAATATGGACAACGAGTGTACTCGAAAGCGAAAAAAATGTATAAGGATCAAAAATGATACTATTTCTTAAGAATTTGGGAAGTGGATAACTTACAGGATATTAATTTTTTAAAA
>JBHLKY010000050.1:0-9554 GCA_048886185.1 Candidatus Hermodarchaeota archaeon | reverse complement strand
GTCGCAAACCATTCTCAATCGTGATTATCTTATCTAAACCAGCCTTGGACGGAATTTATGGGAAAAAATGTCTAGAGAGACTCTCCGCAGATTCATAGAGCAAATCTATTAGGAATCCTTTATAATTATGATTGTAAAATTATACCATGAATCAATAAAGGGAACTATTGCAAAACTCAACTTGTCTATCTAGTGAGACTGGGTTTTGATCAAGAAGAACTTGGCGAAGGATCCAGAGGCAATATCTATTTAACTCCCTAAATGATTTTTACTAGAAGTACCTCCTTTATGGGGATTCCTATTGGTAGTAGTAAGCCAAATTTGGATTCAACATCTTCCATGTATGCATATCATTGGCCACTGTCACTTACGAGGGGGTACTGCGCTCGAACCCGAATTAGGGGGAGCACTGTATACCGCGCTAGCATTGGCACTTGCAGAGGTGGAAAAAGCACCTCATCATACAATGTCAGGAATATATGGACACACAACTCCTGAATTAGAAGGAATGGGCATATTTACGGTTCAGAATAGAGATTATAGGATTTTTTTCTTGTGTGAAGGCTTATATGGTCATGGTATCCCTTATATAGCAGGAAAAGAGATAGCAAATAATATAAATAACCTTTTTCGCCTCCTTGAAGAAAGTGATTCCCAAAATTCATGTATAATGACACATAAATCCCAATGTGGATCGTATTGGTTTGATCTTATCTGTCTTTCGGGATTAGGTGAGTATATTCCGATAGAAGAGATTACTAGCATTTTTCCTTTACAAACTGTTTCATTTCATTATAAACAGTCCACAATGGAAGATATCAACATCATTCGGATGGAAAGTTCGTGTAAACACGATTTAGGATATGGATGGAAAGAGAAATACAATACGATTGTTAAAAAGATTGAAGGGCTTTTTGTAAATCCCAAGTACAGTTTCTTGATTTACAAATCACTTTTCGATCAATTTATTGAATTTAATCCTGATTTTCAACCAAATCTACTTGTCTTAACATACCAGCAGGGAGACCTGCAAGTTATTCAGAATGCTATAATTGCTATTTTGTCTCTTGGATTAAATAAGCTAACTATTGATTATTGCCTCCCCGTAACTCCAGGAGAGTCTTTAGAAGGAAGCCATTCCATTAGTATTTTCTTAAACTCTCTCGTACTTGATTCATCAGAACATGATAGACTCCATAAGAACATAAAACCGCAGAAGAAAACAAAAATTAAGGAACAGCAAATCATCCTGAATAAATGAGTTAAGAGGATAGTATTAAATCCTTTAAAATTATCTCTGATGGACTCTCTAATTTCTTTCGCATTTTAGATGGATCTAATGATCTGTAATGATTTCAAATTTTGAATAGTTTCTCTCCTAACTTCCTCCTGTAATCTCTCAAAATTGATACAGGATTTAACGTGGTCGTTTTTTCATCTTTTTGTATATTTGCCATCCGAGAAAAAAACCAAGTGCAATCAAACTTTCCGTAAGTATTCCACCAGAACTAGAATGACTTGTTGTTGTACTTGTAGTAGTAGGTGAAGGTGTTGTTGGTACTCTTGTTGAAGTAGTTCTAATTGTCTCATCTGAATAAGAGGTTGTAGGGATCATAGTGCTTGTAGGAACAATATTTTGAATTGTAAAAACCTCATCAGAAATATCTTCAACAACAGACCCTTCTTCACATATAGCTTTTACTTTAATCAAGTAATTAGAGCCATCTGCGACACTAGTAGTATTCCAAGTAAAAGTACGAGAAGTTAGACCAGTAGCTATTTCAAACCATGTGATACCATTATTAAAGGAAAAATAAATCGAATATATGATAGTATGATTAAGGGAATCCTCAGTCTCGGTCCAATATATTTGCGTACTTCCTTTAAGAGTTTCTCCACCATTGGGAGAGATGATGATTGGATCCGAAAGGCTATGAGGAACAGTGGTGATACTAAAAACATCATCGGTAATATCAACTACCGTTAAACCGCTCGTACAAATTGCTATTAGTTTAAGGAGGTAGTTTGATCCTGCCTCTATGGATAAGAGATCCCAGGTATAATTGTTTGATGTCAAGTTTGATTCTATTAAAATCCAGTTAGATCCATTATTTGGAGAATAATATAATCTGTAGGTAACTGGATGATTCCATGAATCTATTGCAGCTGTCCATTGAACTGTTATCTCCCCAGACACGATATCTCCACTCTCAGGAAATAAAATTTGAGGGAGAGATAATGCATGTCTCTGATTCTCAATAACAAATTGGTTATTAGAATAGTCACTTGAATATAAACCCTCAGAGCAATTCGCAACAACATAAATCAAATATTCCGTCCCATCTGCAACTGTATTTGTGTCCCACTCATAGCTTGTCTCTATTAGATCTGCTTGAAGTAAGATCCATGTGGTGCCACCGTCTTTTGAGTAGTAAAGAGTATAGTTAACGTTATGATCCCATGAATCGATGGCGGATGTCCATTGAATTGTAACCATGTCAGATAATGTTTCTCCGCCATTGGGATATAATATAAAAGGCTCAGTGAGCGTGTGGACATATTGAGAATATGGAACGGTTAATGGATATAGATCTTGATTATTAGCTGGGCCATCAATAGAGTAAGGCTGATCCACTATTCGATTTAAATCATTATCTGGGACTATCCAATCGTTCCAATAATTATATTCAAAGATATTCTTCATTGTTGGATTTGTTTGTGAATCATAACTTTGAGCTCCCCCTGTTTGTTTATTAAAATAAAAATCATTATTTGTCAAGAAAGACTTTTCAGAGGAGGCCAGATAGATTCCATACTCTGTATTGTTTTCAAAAATATTGTAAAAGAAGGATATATTTGTAGATGATAAGATGTAACACCCATATAAATTAAAGCCTATATTATTAGAGATGAATGTGGTATTTGAAGAATATCCTATTGTACAACCAATCATGCTATTGTTCACAATGGAATTTCCAATAAGCGTATTATTTTCTGAATAAGCTAGAACAATTCCTTCACCATCAGTATTATGGACATAATTATCAACAAGAGTCGAAGAGTTACTATATCGGAGTAAAAAGCCGTTAAAACTTGAATTATATACTTTATTATTCTTAATCTCAATCCTATTACAGTAATCTAATGCAAGTGCAACTTCTAGATTAGAAAATTCTTGGTTAATGATCGATACATCACTACAGTTCACCAAAATGATCTGTCCAGCACCCTCAGAAACAGTTCCCCCGTTAATATTCTTCCAATATACAATTTGTTCGCCGTTTACAGAATTATTGGTTATATCTGTTTGGAAAAGGTGATTAAGTTGGTCTCCAATAATCCTTAATCCGAAATATGTGATTTCATTATCTTTAATGGTATTTTGTGGGGAAGAATCAATAAACATCCCCATCCCATTTTGAAGAATCCTATTACTCTTAATCGTATTATTGCTGGAATTCGTCAGGCGTATACCAAATTCACCATTTTGATCGATAGTATTTCTAACAAGACGATTATCTTGGCAATTCGAGGAAACATAAATGCTGTAACCGTGATCAATGATATTATTATCAGAAATAGTATTATTGTTTGAGGAGGTAAGTGTTAATGCAAATCGACCATTGCTAGTGACATTATTGGATGAGAGAGTGTTATTATTTGAAGATGAGAGTGTGATACCACCATCCCCATTATCCATTAAATGGTTAGATTGGATGGTAATGTTTCTCGAGTTAGAGAGAGTTATACCAAATTCATCATGTCCATTGATTGTATTATATGATATTTCATTATATTTACAAGAGGTTAAGACAATCCCATCACCTTCTCCATAGACTCCTAAACTATAACGAATAGTGTTGTTTTGAATTAATGCATTAGTAACATTTGAGAGAACTAATCCATAACTACCACCCCCAAATATGCAAAAAGAGAGGTTGAAATAGAGATTGGTGTTTCGGATCTCTACAAGTGGGAATGCAGAGGAACCTGTACTGTTAGTAATATTAAGTCCAGTGATGATATAAGGGGATCCTAAGGATCCATTCCCAGGCCATAATTCATTTTGGGCCAGAGAATGAAAGGCTCCATTGCCATCAATATTTATTGGATTATGCTCATTTAAGGAAAAAAGGGGGTTATTATTTATTACCTTAACTCCCTGAGAGAATTCATCTTCAGTTAAATGATAATATATGAAAGCATTTAAAGTAAATAGAATCTGAATTGAGCCTAATATTCCAAGTATTAATAGTATTGTTGAAATTTTTTTCCCCTGAATGGTATTTAAAACAAAAGAGAGTCCTGTTTTCATTTTAATCCCAAAATAAGTTCAAAGAAGGCCTTAAGTAATATGATCTAAAGAATCTAGGAAATATAAAATTAAAATTTTAAAAGCATTAGGTTATCATCATTGAACTTATTATTATGGTAATCATTATTAATGCTAGAAGATTAGTAGAGGATTTTAATGAAAACTTTGAGGATGGAGGAAGGATACACTTATTCGTTGATACTCATTTTCTAATGACAATGGTTTAAATTCGAATTACCTTACTATTTCCAGAAAAAAAGGAGAAATAAGAGGGAATTCAAAATCATAGCTATTTTCCATATGCCCAGCCTATAACTGCGGCGATGAAACCAGCCAAGAATCCCCAGTTCATATAATCTGGGATTAATATACCAATACTGAGGCCAATGACTAGAAATAGTAGTAATAGACCTCTTATTGCTTTTTCAGGTAATCCTAGAGGTGGTGGGCTAAGAGTTTCAGAAGCTTGCCGTACTCCAAAGTATATACCTATAGTTGCAGTAGCAGTACCTATTATAATTGTAGAAAGATCAGGATAACTTGAGAGTAAATCTTTGAATACATCCTCAGCCATTGGCCATATCATTGCTAATAAGACCAGCACTAATGAAATTAGTGCTCGAATATCTTCTCTTCTATCAAACCTAAGTGCCATTTTCATCCCTTTTTATTATTTAAAATCTCAAAAATTAAATAGATTATTTAGTTTTACATTATGATTGTTTCTTTTAATTCTTTAACAGTAATTTCTCCAATACGCGGGGAATTTAAAAATGGTTCAATCTATACTTTGCTATTTTCTCACACAATTGTGAATCCTTCTAGGTCTATTATCCTGTTTTTGCGTCCAAACTTGATATTCCTCAGATATGTTCCACTAGCTTAATCAAGGTCTGGAGAATATTGGGATGAATTTAAACATTTTTAAAGTTTTATTCTCCTTTTTTGACATCTGCATTCCTCTCCCTAATGCTATGAATCCCTTTCAAATTAATAAAATTTAACTATGCATTTTATAGCAGTTGCAAGAAGAAATAGTTAATGATAGATTATGATAATATTTCTTTCAAAAATTTTATAAATTATATCGTTTCCTAACATAGACAAGGCTCTGAACATTATAAAGCATATTCAATGATATTTTGAAAAAAAAAACAAATGAAAAGTAATTAAAGGTGGAAAACAGTATGAAATTTAAAAAGAAATATATCCCATTCACGATTGGATTTCTTATTTTGGCTGGTGGAGTCTTTTTTCCAACTCTGGGACTTTCAATGCCAATAGATCCATTTCCTCCTAGAAACAGCTGTCCATTAGGCTGTGCAAATAGTATGAGGGTACCCCCTCCATACGAGGAGGTGTGGGGAAATGGTTACTATGTTTATATTGGATATGGAACAGTTTATGGTGAGGTTTCAGATACATGGTCTAATGATGGAAATGTTGTTCGACTTCTTACTGAATCATCTGGAAATTTTCCAAGATTGACTCATCGTATGAAATTAATAATGTACCTAGCTCATAAGATTAAGTATCGGTATTTTATAGTGGATTTTTCAATGGATATATTGAATTTAAAGGAAATAGATGGGTCTCTTAAAATTACAGTTTATTATACAAATGGGATCTCTGAAACAAAGTCTGTGAAGGAAGGAATGCATAGATTAAAACTTTTTTGGCCGAATTGGATTTGGTTCCCAAATCGCTTTAAAGTTGATTCTGTTGTTTTCAGCTTTGCTAAAACAGATGGAAACATGTTAGGCTACAGTGCTTATATTGACTTTATCAAATTTTTCAACTAAAAAGATCTCCTAGAAGTTAGATATGAAGTGTTATCCCAATCTTTGAGTTTTTCTAACTTCTCTTTTTTCCAAATATATCTCCAATCTTATGAAAAAAAGTGGGAACATTAAATTGTTTTTATTAAATTACTCAGAAAAAGATTTAATAAATCTAAAAGGATATTTTCCAAGTATAATATATTCTTAATAAATTAGGAATTGTCATAGTACAATCCATTAGTGAAAAAAAATGCAATTCCCAGTTATATTCCGAATATCCGACCAACAATATCTTCAAAAGACATTGGTAAACATTTTAATCCTTATTGGGTGGTTAACCTTTGTTTCAGATTTGGTTCCTATTTTCGGGCTGTTAACCGCAGCATTTCTGTCAATGACAATTAATATTATTGTAATATTTATGTATAAATCGAAAAAATGGAATATTAAGTTCAGAAGAGCAGTTAGATGGATGTTTCTTCCGTTACTAATTCTTGGACTATTATTCTTCTTTCTTTACCTAGTTAGTGAAAAAGATTTTATGCTAATTCTAGCAAGACCTTTCAATCTCCTAGAAGTCGTCCCGGCAATTCCTATTACAGAGAAACTAGGATATTTTTTTGGATTTCTGACATATCAAATCATGACAGTAGTGATCTTCACAATTATATTGTCTCAACGGAGGAAGGTCATTTGGAATATCGATAATTCAAATCAAATGCTTCTTGTAGTGTTTCATCATCCACTCTACCAGGAAACTAGAAGTATCCATTTCAAGGATATTTCAGAAATCGAATTCGGAGCAGCATCACCTTTTAAACGCCTTTTTACAAATACTCAAGAAATTAGTATTACTAGGACAGATACTTTTACGAAAACCCATGAAATATCTCTTACAACAACTCCCATTTTTCTTATGATGTGTAACTTGATTAAGGCTGTACAAATTCTATCTAATAATGAAAAAGTAACTTTCAAGTGGTTTCGGGAATTAGGTGATTATTTACAAAATAGTATATTCACAAAGTATAAGATTAAAGAAGAATTAACACTACCATTACCAATCACAGCACGATTGATACGAGGAAAGAAATTCATTACTGAAACATCATCAAAACAGCAATTAAATGAGGAATTAATATCTCATCCCATACGAGGGGCAGTCTATCGGACAAGGTTAGGAACAATCTTGTTCGCTATTATTGGATTATGCTGTATTCCTGTTTCAACAGTATTAGTAAGTTATTTCTTAAAACTTGGTTATCAAAGTGTTTTTTTTCCTGAAGCGGGTTTTAATTACGGATTTAATGCAGAAATATTGATAATTGGTGGATTATTCCTTATTATATTATTTGCTGGATTCCGTTTGCTTTATATCTCAATTATGATGTTATTTGGGAAAACGACCTTACAATGGACTGAAAGTGAGTTTCTAATTGGAGTACAGTGGAGATATTTCAATAGAATTGACATAATCATTCCTTATGCACTCATCTGGGATGTTTTTCCTCTTCTTGAGTCCATATCTAGTGGTCTTAGTAAATTATGGGTAGAGACACCATTTATTACTCTACCATTCTGGATTGAAGACGAACCCAATAGTGCTCTAACGTTCAAAATTTTAGTTAATACCATCCATTTTATCGAGAATCATTCAAAATAAATAATCATCATAATTGATATTATTAAAAAAAAGAAAAAAGGGTTTAGCCTAGAACATCATCAGAACCCTGAACCAAGCAAAGTAATACTCATTCCATATTCCATCTGGGTCAATATAATTTTTTATTCCATTCATGGCTACTTTATAAATAGGCCAAGCTGCAATACCAAGACCAACTGCTAAAGATGTTGTCCCAGATTGAAATATTGCATAAATGGAAAATGCTATAGAAACACCTACCACAATCCAATCTAACCAATTGGCTGTACTTATAACTGCTTCTATAACTTTTGTGACCCCAACAGAAAGAATTCTTAAAATCAAAGATGCCCAGTTAGCAATGCTTGCAATTGTGACACCACTGATACTCTTTTGAGCAATTTGGGCGAGCCAGGATATTTCAGAAGCTCCTCTTCTGAAGATATATCGGAATGCGTTACCTAAAGCACTGGCGAATCGTTGTCCATATTTAGCTATAACCCACGAAATCCCCCAAATAAGAAGGGCTTGTACACATATAGTTATGATAAGACTAACTCCAAACCATAACCACTCTTCACTCGACATATATGGAGTGCTGCTACTGCTAGTAGTGCTACCACCTCCATCGTAATCCACCACAAACCCTAAAGACATTTCTGGCTGTCCAGCGTCAAGGGCAACTAGTCGGTGAACAATGTTTTTTGCTGCTCGTTCTGGTGTATTGTTACTTTTAGCAAATTGAGGAGCAGATTTTCCAATGAAGTAACTAATGGAATTAGCTGCAAGAATACCGTCGATTTGGCCTTTAAAACCTAGGATGGTTTTTCTAGTGCTAAGTTTTGTCGCTTCATGTGAATAACATGCTGCAAAGATATTAACTGGTGCAACGTTCAGAATGAGGTCTTGGTAACCTACAACGTCTCTTTCGGTTTGGATTCCTTTTGAACTTCCATGTCCCACAAAAATTATGATGCTATGTGTACGGAGAGTTTCAATAGAGTATTGAATACTTTTGTATTTTACCGTGACAGCAGGGATCTCTTTTTGAAGTTCTGTGACAGTAGCTTGTGTTTCTGGGGAGGAATGATCCATAATGACTATCAAAGGAGTCATGGAAGGTGTTGAATAAGCTTGTACTAATGGAACAGCCATTAATACAGCTATAACGACTGATATGCAGACTAGTTTGGTGTAATAGCCCTTCCTGTTTTGATGTTTGTATATATTTACACAGGACATAGCTATCCCTTCTTTGCGTCCTAAACAAGTTTTTTTTGAAAATAAAAACTAAGTTTAACGGACAGAAATATTAACAACTAAATTATTTATAAAATTTTCGAAAAAAATACTAACTATATATTGGAAGTTGATATCAAAGGCCCATTGTTAAGAAACTTTTACTCTGACTTAATCTGTGCAAATCTAGGCATCAACGAGATAATAATGTTACTATGTCAAATGTAAACAGTATTTTAGTAAATATCTATTCATCAAGAGAAAGTAAATTATCTGGTGGCAATTCCTCCCCTTTCTTCAATAGCCCTTTTTGAATTATTAGAGAAAGAACTCCAACGAAACTCAAACCCCCTAGAATACTAGCTCCGAGGATAAGAACAGTTCCATCTCCTCCATTGTTTATCGTTTGAGAGGTGGTTATTTTAGTTTCTTCAGTATTCTTGGTTGTATGAGAAGTGATTGTCATATTGGTATTAATCGTAAAAGTTACAGATGCGTCTGCTTCATTCCCCACAGAATCATTTCCATAAACATGAAGAACATAAATGCCATCTGGGAGTGTCCGGTTCACTACTTC
>JBHLKY010000049.1:0-9633 GCA_048886185.1 Candidatus Hermodarchaeota archaeon | reverse complement strand
CACCATGATATTACCAGAGTTTATATATCAGAGAAAGCGCTTTCGGCTCTTCAAGTTTCTGAAGAACACATGTTATCTTATTAAACTATCACTAGATTCAGGATATATTTTTTCTCACTCGAATTTTTCCTGCAATCAATAGTTAATTACTCAAATTGATAATTTTTTTCTAAAAATGGCCACTGAGAAACCTAACCTTTACCAATGCGTAAAGTCAAGTAGGAAACCAGTCTTAACCCAACGATGAATAAAACATTTTTATCTTCCATTGTTTCAATATAATCACTAATAATATTAGAAGTTCCCATAACCCAAGCACTAGCCATGTCAAAATGAACAAATTAGATCCTAATAGTGATAGTTGAACGCCTTCAAGAACAGTTGCGAGAATCATGAGTGTAAGGCCAATAAAACAGCCTAAAACATGGAGAAGAGGTGCTTCTGTCCTTATAACATATATTATTTTGATTTACAAGATAGAAAGCATCATTCCATAGAGTAATTGAGTTTCTTTTGGCTTGTTAGGGTCATCCCTTCGGAGTTTCTAAGATCAACCTAGGCGATGCTCTCCATGCCTCCCGAAGGAACCATTATATCAGCTTACATTCACCGAGGATACTCAAGTCACCACTCTCTCCACGTCCTCCAAGGATTAAATTAGTAATCTCAAAAATTTAATCGATATTTTCTCTTATAAACATCATATATCAATGAAACTTGAGATCAATCGAACATATGTCAAAATCAGAGTGATTGGGGTGAATTCTTAAAAACAGAATATGCTACTCCCCTAGGGAAAGGGGCGGAAGTGTCCAGAAATAGCTTGATCATAATTAATGAAGCTAATAAATTGACTAAGACAGCTGTTATCCTAATATTTTTACTCAATCCATATTTTTTTTGGCCTGGTACCGTAAAAATCCCATTTCCAGCATGTAATGAAAGTGTAAGAAGTAGTACTGGAGTAGCATTAAATATAAAGTCTATTGGATAAGTAGCTCGTTCTTTAATAACAACCAAGGTCATACCAATTAATGATGAAACTATAAAGATCGCTATTTGGATAAGAAAATACAAAGGTTTAATTAAAAGTCTTTTATTCTCACCTTGCTCGATGGTTGATACCGAAACTTGAAGCTTTTCTCCTATTTCATTTATCTTCTTCTTATTCAAAAAATTTCCACCAATAAACATACAATTATCAAATGAAATCCTAAACAAAATCAAGATCTAAAAGACTCTAATATACATTATTGTGTATTCTTTGACCTATAAATATTTTTAAGATTCACTTCCTATGAACTCAAGAATATTCATGGAACCATCAAGAAAAAAGCTTGAAACACTAGCAAACCAACTTAACCTCACCCCAGCCGAGCTTGAAATGGTTTCTCGGTCAAAAAAGAAATATAAATTTCAATACGGAATTGTCGCCATTTTTGAATCGATACTTGGCGTTTTATCTTTCCTCTATGGCTATCACCTAGCTCCCACTCATTATAGAGTAGTTAATGGATATCCATTTCTTACTCCTTATATCATAATAGGTATTATACCCAATAATCCTCTAATTAAGAAAAAAAAGTCAATTTTTCTGATTGGTTTTATCTCAATGGTTATTTTACTTATTGGGATATTTAGTGGATATACAGCTGGTATGGCAATGAAAACAACCAACGTTTCTCCCATGTATGGTGTTTATACCAATGAAACAGCTCACTCACATTAGTATATCGTTTACTCATATCCCTAAACAAGATGCTAAATTTAAGGGGATAAGGTTTGTAGATGTTACTCTTTCATCGAAGAACAGGCATATCTATTACAGATCTCTGTGCATTGTCTCTTACTCCTTGAAGTTCTTTTAGTATTTCTTCTTTGTCAGCTTTACTAGGAGATAAAGTTAAAGCGGTTTGATAGAAGTAGGAGGTTTTGGGCTCATCGGTCAATGCTCCTAAACGGCCTAAATTCCAATAGATAACATGGTTATCAGAAATTAATCTTGAAGACATACTAAACAGGTCTTTAGCTTCTTCATACCGTTTTAAAAAGAACTTTCGAAGACCCTGATTAAAACAAGTAGTAGCCTTATGCAGGATGAAGAAAAAGTCAAGAAAATGGATAGGTTCAGAAATCAAGGTAGAAATATAGGAAAAATCCTTTCTTAAATCAGAGTCAGTGATAAATGATTGGTAAAGCTTAGATTCTAGATTAGCAATGAAAGCCAAATAATCTTTTTCTGATTCTCCAGGTGTTTTTTTACGCTTAATCCATAAGGTGAATATTTTTTGATGAAAATTGATCTCCTGTAAAAATTTTATGGCTTTATTCATTCTAATTTGGTATTTATCTAAAATGTGGTTATTTTTAGTTATTATTTGCAGTAATATTTCTGCTAATAATGGATTACATATAGCCAGTCTGGCAAGGGCATGAATGTAATTGTTAAGCATATTTATTTTCTTTTTTTTATCTAATAGGGGCTCTATAATTTCAATATGATTTTTTTCCAAAAGGTGAATGTTTTTCACCTGTCCAGAAAATATAATTGGAGTAATATTTGTTCTAAAAGCATGAATGAGAGTTAAGTCCTGACTTTTATTGTGAAGAGGTTTTTTACATGTAATTCGTAATCCTTTCTCATATTGATGACTTTGAGGAGTTTCTTTCTTGATCTCGACGAATCCCGCCTTCAACAAGAAGTTTAACAAAATTTCTCTCGTGAAACCCGTTTTATGCCGCATTCCGGAGTTCTCTACACCAAAAATCCATTGCAAGGTTGCTGTTTGAGATGATAAGTCCTTTAAATGTGAGAGCTTTCTAGCTGAAGCCTTTAAATCAGGTACTTCAATAATCAGACTCCCACCTCCTTCTAATACTCTGAACCACTCATTCAACAGATACTTGACTTCCACCCAGTCAAAATGTTCAAGTAAGTGATATGTTTCTATCCTCCCAACAATATTTGATTTGAAAGGTAAAAAAGCAGCATGAGCACCAAAATCTGCAGCAGTTAAATCAAATAGATCTACATTCAAAAAACCAATACGGTAATTTGATCCGCAGCCAAGATTAAGAGAAATTTCTGATCCTTTTACAGTATCAGTCATAATTTAAATTAATCCTCACTAACCTGATTTTGGATAATATCTGTTTCTATACGATGAAAACAGTAGGGATCATTATGGAATTGTTCCATCAGTGCATAGGAAACGGAGTTACAACCTCCTTTACAAGTCAAGTTATGATGGCAGTGAAGACAGTATGATCCGATTTGATCATTCGAAAAATGTCTGTTGTAAAGGAACTTGTTTCTACTGTACCAAATCGATGTCAATGATTGCTCTCGGATATTGCCTTCAATGAAGCGATTATTTCCCATGGCTAAACAACCAACGATTCCACCGTTACTTGTGATCCCAATTGAACTGATTCCAGCAGTACACCCATTCCAAAGAAAATTTGGCATTATACTGGAATGATATCCCATACAATGGGCTCCAACAACGGGCATGTTTTGGAAGTGATGTTTAGCTCTTAATGCAGCAATGAATAACCCTACTGCATAAAATTCTTCATAAGAAAGCATTTGATCTTTCGTGAATTGACCAAAAGGCGTTGCTAATTGAATTTGCCAGTTAACACCTTTATTATAAATGAGAGCTTTTAGTTTGGGAAGTTCATTGAAATTAATTTTACTAACTGCGGTGATGATAGTGACATGGATTTGATTCCTTCTGAGAAGATTAATTGCTTCAATTGCGTTGGTGAAAGCTCCTTTTACACCACGAATGAGGTCATGAGTCGTTCGTAAGCCATCAAGACTGATACCAACTACAGTTGGTTTTAATTGAGCTACCTCATTGATGTATTTATCAAGAACAAACCCGTTAGAAACAATACTCAATTCTATGCCGAGATCTTTTATGCAACTGGCAATTTCATACCAATCTTTTCGTAAAAAAACTTCTCCTCCCATTAAAGCTATATTATTACACTCTAACTGAGCTAATTGTTCACATAACGAAAAACATTCCTCAGTGGTAAGTTCATCGCTCCGAGCTTGACCTGCAGACGATCCACAATGAGAACAACGTAAATTGCATTTTAAGGTGGTTTCCCAGATTGCACACTCCAATGAATAATTCATTGCATCGACCCTGGAAAATGAGTCAAAATACTGAATATTAATTACCTAAAGTAACTGACCCTCATTGACAGGTTATGTATTTTCATAGACCTTTAAAAGCTTAAGAAGGATGCCATCTTAAAATTAATTGTAGTCTCTTTTACTAAAAACGCAATCTGAGCTGGATTCCTATTTCTGTTTTGATATCCATTATTTTTTTCTCAGCTCTTTTACATCTTAACAACATTAACAAGACTGTAAAGAAATTAAGAATTGTGTTATAAAGGAAGAAGTGGCCATCGCTCCAGAGAGTAATTCAACTTCTGTTGATCCATTAAGGTTGTGAAGAAAGTAGTTTCCTTTGTAATTTGTTACAGAAATACCAAGACCTGATATGCTAAAAAAGAAGATCAAATAGAAATTATAGGTAAGATAAGAAGAAAGGATTTGAAACAGAAAACAGAATCAATTTATGTAGAAACAAATAAATTATTTAATGAAGAATTACGGTATAGTTTTGATTATTATATGATTCACTTATTAAGATACGTCACAGTAATCAGAGGAGACTGAAATGCCTGATTCCACTCCTAGATGGACTAATAAGTTGTATCAAAAATGCCAACACCTATTTGGTTTTGTTAGAAGTGATCCGCTCCTTAATCTGGTCGTCTTTCAGTTTCTAGTCTATGGAATCATAGGTCTAGTAGGATTCATGGGTTGGTGGTTATCTTTAGTTGTCCAGCTATCTGCTCCAGGTTATCTAAATTATATCACCGATCATCTCGAACACTGGACGATCAATTTCTCATGGTGGGGAGTGTTAAGTTTATGTGTAGGGATTATAAGTTTTGCTGCAGCCATTATAATTAAAAAAAATGACCTCATAGGAGCGGGATTGGGATTATTTGCTTTTATATTAGGTTTTGTAACAAATATACTCGTCGCTCGAAATCCCCCCGCTCATATTGCCGTTGGAATCATCGTTGGGTGGATCGTATTAATACCCACCATTTTCTACTTAATTCGGCTAAAGACAGATAATATTTCAACAGCATGAACCTAGATGTGAGACTCATCTTAACAAGATGTGCTCCCTGTCGATCACCTATGCCAGATATCTTCGCCCTTGGATCATCCATATGATCTGATATCCCGTTTACGCCGTCTGTGCATGGTGTGAGTCCCTCTTGGGGTTCTATTCTATGAACAACATCTCTTTATACTACACATATCGTTAGGATCACTCCAGCAGAGTTTCTGACATCAACCTAAGCGCTGCTCTCCATGGCCCCTCAAAGAGGCCATTAAATCAGTTTGCAGATCTTGATTGGTTTGTTTGTGTCATACTAGGGAAAGAATTCATTATAGATTTATGAAATATCAATACTCACCGCGATCACCGTTTCTAATGCAATTATCAAGATGATACCGAAAATTAACAAGAAACTGCAATATGAGGATCTGATAACACTTTTTATAGCTAAAATAAAAGCTACGAGAACTCCATTCCAAAGAATCTGAATAATTCTTCACTATCTCCTTTTCATTTTCACAATAAATACCCCAATGAACGCTAGAATCGACAAGAGACCAATGAATTGGGGCCCCTGGTATTAAATCGGTGTCTCGTTGGATTAGAGAGGGACTAGTAGTTGCCATCGTAGAGGAGAGGGAACAGGTTGTCTTACCTATTCTTTTAGTAGTTGTCATCATTCTTGTGTAAATAGTATTTCCCGTCGGAAAGTCATATTCTGAAGCCATATTTTGCATCTTTCTAAATTCCTCACTTGAAACCTAGGAAGTTACTCTCGGTGGTGTTTCATTAAACGTATCTCCAGGATTTTCGGTAATTGTCGTATTTTTAGGATTTATTGGAATTTTAATAAAAAAGAAGAAGTGATTGCTGCAATCTCCAAGAGAAAAAAAGCATAATTTCAGCTAGAATTCAGCTAGATATTCTTTTAATACCAGACACGTTATCAAAGCCCTTATCGAAGCTTAAAATTTCGTTAATGTTTAAATTTTCTGAAAACCACACAAGATTTGCGTCTGTTAGACTAAGATGATTATATTTTTCTAAAATTTTCTTCGAATGTGTTAGAGTAAGAAAATTGTTGTATAAAATCACGACCTTTTGACTTTCAAGGAACATCCCAAGCGTTTCTTGGGCAGCCATCCATGAAACTTTCCTTGATAAGAAATTGTACGTCTCTACAATAATAAAATCGGTCACATGAATTTTTTCTAATATTAAAATTCTATTCTTTAGCTTGACAGCTTCTTGATGCCATTGATCGCGTTTATATTTGAGTGCAATCCATACAACGCTATCTATGAACATTAGTGAGTCACATCATGTTCCTTAACAGCATCAGTTGGTTCTTCACCATTAAAAGGACTGTTTATCCAATTTAATAGAGCATCTTGCTTGTTGTCATGAGTTCTGGCACGATATTCCTTAATAAAATCATCAAAACGTTCTAATACATAATTGGTGATGGATTCGCTCAGTTCTACTTGACTAATATCAATTCCAATCTGTTTGAGATGGTTTTGAATTTCTTTCAACTTATGAAGCTCTGCCTCTGATACCCTTCGGGTTGTGGATCCCATATTAGCTCAGATTTACCACTGAAATTGTTACTTATATATCTTACTACATAGATATAATATTGACTACAATACTACAAATATAGTTAGATGTTTTAAGTTTGTCTTTGTTGATTTCGTGAACACAATACAGGTTGTTACTGTTAATGAAAAGAAAGGCGCTACTCCAGAGAGTAATCTGGCTTCTGTTGGCTTGTCAGGGACACCCTATCGGAGGTTCTAACATCAACCTAAGGACTGCGCTCCATGGCCTCCAAAGAGACCATTACTTCAGCTTGCATTCAGTGAGGATGAGTACATAACAAGCTATTATCACACTTGGATTGGCATTTTTTGATCTTTGACTATTAAAAAAATTGGGAGAATAATACATAATACAGTAATAATGAGAAAGAATAAATAACCTACAGTAATTGCTGTTTCGTTATTCATTGAATATTCTTGTACATAAAGAATCATTAAATAAATAGGAAAAACAACCCAATAAGCAACAGTTAATTGGAAATAACAATATATACCAAAATGTCTTTTGACCCTATCGCCAAGAGTTTTTTGATCTATCTCTGTGGATGAGACTGGTTTCTTTAACTGAGTTAGACCAATTTTAAAGAGGATAATTGGAAAAAATAGAAGCATTGGACTAAATAATCTAAGGATAGTTAACATAATCTTTATTCCGCCTACAGGAATATAATCCCCAACAAGGATAGTCTCCATTCCCAGAATAGTATAATTAAAAGAGTAATCTTCTATGATTTTGATACTCGACATTAGCATTACTGAATAATCACGAAGAAATACAAAGAGTGAAAAAAACAGAAGGCCAATAAAGGAGACAGAGGCTAAAAATCCAGAAAATGCTAGACCTGCGAGTACGAACCAGCTCCACCTCCAGAGGAACCACTGTCGTGATTCAGGGATAATAAAATCAAGAAGACACATCAGTGATAAAGTAATTCCAAAATATATGAGGTGACTCCAGACCCATTGTACTTTATGTGGGTCAGTTTCCTTAAAGGCTTTACATTTCTGGACAAAAATTATACTTCCAAGAATTTGTATAAATAGGATTATACTGCAAAAAAATAACAGAGTTAAAAAAATAGGTTGGTTTCCAAGAAGGATTTCATGATAAATTTCCCACTCATTCGTGAAATGACTAAAGTTAGGAATGAAGAAGAAAAAATAAAGAGGAATATTGATTATTCCCTGAAAGATTAAAAATCCCGTTAAATAGGTAATTTGGGCTGGATCCCATCCAAATCGGCTTTTATACTCATTCAGTTTACCCATAATATAAACCAATGTAAAGTTCTGGGAACGTTATGGTTTCAAGAAATTCTTGAACTTATAAATAATTTAAGTTCCCTGCCTTTTAGCAGATCATAAACCTTTGCATTGGTCTTCAGCTTTCACACAATAACAGATCTATGTGTACAAAGATGATAGTAAAATAAAGAGGGAGCAGCTTCAGAGAGTAATCCAGCTTCAGTTAGCTCATCAGGGTCACCCCATCAGAGGTTCTGATACCAATCTACACGCTGCACTCTATGGCCCCTTGAAGAGACCATTACTTCAGCTTGCATCCACTGAGGATACTCGTTTCACCGTTTCCCTGCTCGTCCTCAAGAGATTAACTCATCGACTATTACCAGCGAAATCACCCCATCATAGCCATTTCTCAGACAGTGATCCGTTTGTCTCTTATAATTAAAGACTAGGATTTGACAGTGTGTGAGTCCCATCTATTGATAAGCGCAGCGAGGAAAAGAGAGAATAAAATGACAGGGGCCACGAAGAGGCAATAGAAAAAGAGAATTATTATAAATGTGCCTGCTTTTACGGGGGATTGGTAGTGACTGAGGGATGGATTGAAGAGAATTTCGATTAACAACTGAACTGGAACGAAAGACATTACAATAAGAAAGGTAAAATGGATTATTCCTGTTGTTCTAACAATCCTTAAGTTGATAGCATGTTTCTTGTTTGAATAGTTCACGAAAAGAGAACTGACAACGGTTGGGATAGAAAAAAAGACTGCAAGAATGAGTGGAGAGAAAGGAAAAAACTGGATCGCATTCATTGTGATACCAATTGTAAAGGCCAACGGAAAATGGTTTGGAGGTAAATTTGGAGGAAAAACCACCATGATTGTGAGAACGAACAGGGGGAGAAAAGATATCCAGTACATCGCAAGACAAGCAAGAAGAGTTTTCTGTTCCCTTGTTAGAGAACTTCGGAAAGGCAAAAAAATCATCTCGGTCTAAGATAACATTTGCGGTAAAAAAATGCAGAGGGCGTCGCTCCAGAGAGTAATCCAGCTTCTGTTGGCTCGTCAGGGTCACCCCATCAGAGTTTCTGACATCAACCTAAGCGCTGCACTCCATGGCCCCCAAAGGAACCATTATTTCAGCTTGCATTCACTGAGGATGCTCGTTTCATCGATACCCTGCTCGTCCTCAGAAGATTAACTTGTCAACTGTTACCAGTGACTTCACTTCATCATAGCCATGAGAACAGGGGCGTGTCGTTTCTGTAACAGAGCCCAACCTCTCGGTTGACAGCGAATAGCCACCATCAGGCACTATCCCACTGTTCAGCGTACATGAATGGCTGGAATTTCCTCAGGTTTCATAAGAAACCCGCAAGTCAGACTTCTGCTTCGACGCCAGACTTACTAGGATACCTTTCTTTTTAAAGGTTTTCATGTTCTAATCCTCTTACCTTCCTTTCTGGCCCTATTACCTTCATCTAAGGAAGAAACGGCCATTAGACGTTTTGTTGTGCATTTCCCCTCAATTCCTAAAGAATTTCTGGTCTTGCACTATCAAATTGGCGATTACCAGTAAATGGTTTCTTAATGAGTTGTGACCATGGTTCATGGATTCTAT
>JBHLKY010000048.1:0-10619 GCA_048886185.1 Candidatus Hermodarchaeota archaeon | reverse complement strand
AACTACAGTCTATTCAATTCCTTTTTTCAGAAACCACAAAGATGCTAGATTAAAAAGGATTCTTCTTCATTCGAAAGCATTGAATACTGTTTCTATCACAATGGATGTTTATTCAGTGTCTCAGAGACATAAGATTAAAGATATTCTACTTCATATGATAAGAAAGGTATCTAAAATAACTATAAACGAAGAGTATGTAAAAGAGTTTCCCCCTATCAATTTCTGAACTAGCTAAATATACAATGTCGCTATTTATTTGGGATTAAAAGTTTTATTTTGTTTCAAACGATTTCTATAATTTTCATTTTTGTCACAATGTTGTTTTACTCATTGTGTTTCGAGCTTCAATTTTTTTACCAGGATTGATGATAATCAGATATGAGTAAGAACTTCTAATCCTGATTAAACTTCTCTATTACGATAAGAATAGAGAATTAATGGAGAATCTCAAACTAACGGAACTTTGTCATAAAGAAAGAGAAAACAAATGTAAATCTCATTAAAGAAGAGAAACTTTAAAAATAATTATTGTTTTAAAGATGTTCTCAAGTTTTAATGCTTTCTTATTATGGTAGGTAAAGGAGAGAATTAGTGATGAATGAAATAAGAAAAAGATTTCTTACTGGATTTTTTCTGCTTATTCCAATACTCTGCTTAATAATTGTAAATGGTCAGCCTTGTGAAATAGGCTTTTTTGATAATCCTATATGTTATGAAGAGGAAAAATTCCCGTCCACATTAGACAACATCCCCTCTCACGAGGATACATCAATCCCCTTTTCAGGATTTCTCAAAAATAATGGCCAGTTAAATAATGAAGAATTTTTGTACTATTACTCAAGAGACTCATATATAATAGGTTTTGGCATCTCAAAAGTGTTTTATGAAATTTATCTGGAGAATGAGGAATGTATAAGTTTCAGTATATATTTTCCAGCCGCTTCGACAGTTCATCCTACTGCGATAAAACAAATGGGTCATCTAACAAACTTTTTTGATAAAAACCAGGAATACTGTAATGTACCAAGTTTTGCTGAAATCTGGTATTTAGATCTGTATCCAAGCATCGATCTACGGTATTATATGTCTACTCAGGGATTAAAATATGATTTCATTGTTCATCCTGGTGGTAATCCAGATCAAATCACTCTAAAACTTGATAACTCATTGGTTCTCGAGGTAGAAAGTCAATCTGTCTCTTATTATTCTCAAAATTATCTGAAAAATCCAATTCTTCAAGATAAAGGTCTTAAAACGTATCAAGAGGATTCATCACTCATTTCAATGTATGTTCCAAAAAGAAGCTTTTCTAATAGTTATGGATTTAAAATAGCCTCATATGATTCAACGAAGAAATTGATTATAGATCCACTGATTCTGTCATTTAGTACTTACTGGGGCGGAAGTGGAGACGATAAAGGTGAATCAATAGCAATTGATAGTGCAGGGAATATTTACATAACAGGATCGACAGCATCGACTAATTTTCCCATTAAAAATGCTATGAACACTAGTCATTGGGCGTATACTGATGTTTTCGTGACTAAATTGAATAGTACAGGAACGGGGATTATCTACAGTACGTATATAAGGGGTGATAATCTTGATTATGCATATGGAATTGCTGTTGATGAATCTGAGAATGTCTTCATTACAGGAACCACCCTTTCTGATTTTTACCCTACTGGATTTGGATCTAAAGGGTATATGAGTACTTATAGTAATGGTACTGATGCATTTGTATCAAAATTAAACGCGACTGGTAATGGTATGATATTTAGTACAGGATTGGGTGGTAGCGATAGAGATGAAGGATATGCTATAGCAATAGACAATAACGGGAATAGTTATATTTATGGTTTTACACAATCGTCAGATTTTCCAACAAAAAATGCCTATAACGATACTTATAGCAATAAGGGTGATCGCGATATTTTTGTTACGAAACTAAACGCCAATGGTGATGGTCTAATCTATAGTACATATATTGGTGGAAACAATGATGAATATTCTTTCGGGAAGGCAATAGCTGTTGATTCAGCAGGTAATGCATATATCACTGGATTAACCTATTCACCTAATTTTCCCACAGTTAATGCTTTTCAAGACACTCATGCAAGTCCAACTGGATTTGAAACTGATGGATTTGTGACGAAGATTGATCCAACAGGTAACAGCTTAATATTTAGTACTTTTTTAGGAGGTACCAGTTCTGACAATGCCTATAGTATTGCGGTCAGTTCTGATGGGAGTGTCTATGTGACTGGCCAAACAAGTTCAAGTACAACATTTCCTATCACCTCAACTGCTTACCAAACTGAGTACGGGGGAAATTCGGATTGTTTTATAACTAAATTCAATGCTACAGGAAATGGAATTGATTTCAGTACATTTCTAGGAGGAGATCAAACCGATTTTGGCTGGGCAATAGATCTTGACACTGATGGAAATTGCTACATTACTGGGGGTACCTATTCAAGTAATTTTCCAATGAAATGGGCTTATGATGATGAATGGGATGGCAATTCTGGTGTTACAGATGTAATTATAGCAAAATTAGACTCAATTGGTGAAAACCTTAAGTATAGCACTTATCTTAAAGGCGATTCATATGAATATGGAAGAGACCTCGCCATTGCCAACAATGATCAATGCTATGTGACGGGATTTACCGCATCTACTACTTATCCCACCTTTAGTGCACTTAATACTAGTAATAATGGCGGTGTCGATGCATTTATCACAAAAGTAGAATTTACAATACCCTATTTTGACCTTATTATCAGTTCTCCTGCCAATAATACGATAACGAATCAGGCTGCTATAACTGTCGAATGGAGTGTGAATATTGTGGGAGGAGAAATTAGCTATTACGAAGTGTTCCTTAATGAGGTATCTCAAGGCACTACAATCAATTCGCTTATGTCAGTGGGCTTAATTGCAGATGACTATTACAATATCACCGTTACAGCTTATGATATGGTAGGAAACACCACTTCAAACACAACCTGGGTACGACGAGATACAGAAGTCCCAACAATCAGTGTGACATCACCAAGTAATGCCACAGTGACGCAACAGACCAGTATTACTATTGATTGGACAGGTAGCGATACAGATACGGGAGTTGACCATTATGAGGTCTTTTTGAACGAGATATCTCAGGGTACTACGACCAGCTCTAGCATGCTAGTGTCCTTAACTGTTGATGGTTATTCCAATATTACTGTAACAATCTATGATTATGCAGGTAATACCAATCGGGACGTCATCTGGATAGTGAGAGATATTAACAATCCAATGATAAGTATCACTTCTCCAATAAATGATTCTATAACAAATCAAGCTACTATTATTGTCGAATGGATTGGCAGTGATGCAGGGACAGGGATTGACCATTATGAGGTGTTCCTCAACGAGGTGTCTCAAGGTACTACAACCAGCTCTAGCATGTTAGTGTCCTTAACTGTTGATAGTTATTATAATATCACTTTAATGGCTTATGACAAAATAGGAAGAACAAATTGGTATAGTATTTGGGTACAACGAGATATTGTTAACCCATCTATCAGTATCACCTCTCCAGTCAATGACACCTTAACCAATCAGAACACACTTCTTCTTCAATGGAGTGGTAGCGATGTAAGCGCTGGGGTTGACCATTATGAGGTCTTTGTGAACGGAATATCTCAAGGTACAACCACAGGCCAGAGTACGAGTGTAAATCTTAATTCTGATGGTTATCACAATATTACTGTAGTAATTCATGATAAAGCTGGTAATACTAACTGGAATATAATTTGGGTTCGACGAGATATGACGACTCCAATGATCAGTGTGATATCTCCTGCTAATAGCACAATTACACAGCAATCCAGCATAATAATCGAATGGACAGGCAGTGATATTGGTACGGGCGTTGACTATTATGAGTTGTTCCTGAACGAGGTGTCTCAAGGTATTACAACCAGCTCTAACATGCTAGTGTTGTTAACTAATGATGGCTATCACAATATTACCATAGTTGCCCATGATTATGCAAATAACACAAGTTGGGACATCATCTGGGTGATAAGAGATATCTATGATCCAATGATCAGTATTACCTCCCCTGCAAATGGTACTGTAACAAATCAAGCTATTATTATTATCGAATGGACAGGTAGTGATACAGGTACAGGGATTTACTACTATGAAGTGTTCCTAAATGATGTATCTCAAGGTACTACGACCAGTTCTAGTATGTCAATAGCGTTAGACATTACTAACTATTATAATATAACCATAATAGCTTATGATAGAGTAGGACACTCGAACCAGGACACAATATGGATGATAAAATCCTCTATACCCTCTACAATAACTACAACTCAACCATTCAGTACCATACCAGCATCTAGCACTACTGGATCAATTACCAGTAGTACAACCGACATCAGTGCCCCAGGGTTTCTCTTGATATCATTGATTTTAGGATTCTTAGGAATTAGTCTAGTTCGATTCTTTAAAAGACAGGAACTTTGATTTCTCTAATTTCTTGGGAACTTGTTTTTTTCTATAAAATTAATTGTATTATTTTTGGTTTAAAGATGATATTGTTACTTTTTCAGAGAGGTATTATTATATAATAACAAAATTTCATTGATATTGTGTATTAATTGATAAGAATTATTGAAATCAAGTAATCACAAAAGGAAGTATGAATATGACTGCCGAAGTAGCAAGAAAAATGGTAGAAAAAGCTGGAGTAGATGTTGAGAAACTATTGGAACTTCTTGTTAAAAATGCCTCCGCAGAATTAACAACATACTACTATTATACCATCTTACGGGTAAATCTCATCGGATTCGATGGAGAAGGACTAAAGAAAATAGCCGAAGATGCACGAATTGAAGATAGAAATCACTTCGAGGCATTAGTCCCAAGGATCTATGAGCTTGGTGGAAAATTACCTGAAAATATGAATGAGTTTCATGATATCTCTGCGTGTCCTCCTGCATATTTACCAAAAGATAAAGCTGAAATTGAAGAGATAGTAAAAATCCTCCTAAAAGCAGAACAATGTGCTGTCCGAGGTTACACAGAGATCTGTAATATGACCTTTGGAAAAGATCACAGAACATATGATCTTGCATTGGCAATATTGCATGAGGAGATTGAACATGAGGCGTGGTTCACAGAATTTTTAGGAAAAGGGCCATCAGGCCATTTTCTCAGGCCCAATGGAGTCAATAGCCCATATGTTTCAAAGTTCCTTCATTAATCTCCCCTCTTTTTCCTCTTTTTTTTTACGTCTTTAATTGGATTATAATGAATAAACAGAAAAATATTTGAAAATTAGCTGAAATCTCTCTTGGCATCAGTCAAAAGAATGATATCAAACCATTTTTCAGGAGATCTTACCAATAAAATATACCAATCAACGAATGGCTATCTTAAATTTCCTCAAAGACAATCTAAATCATCCAACTGTTGAAGAAATTTTTGAAGAAGTACATCAAAAGTTACCGAGAATAACTAAAGCTACTGTTTACAAGAATTTGAGGGTCCTGACCGAGAATGGCTTGATAAAAGAGGTGAATGTGAAGGGTGTTTCAAGATTTGAAGCAAAAATGAAGCCTCATCATCATATCATCTGTAAATCCTGTGGGAAAATCTTGGATTTTGAATCGAAAAAATTAATAGTATTTGCCTTAAAAATGATCGATAAACAGAAAGATTTTGTTATTGACACCGCTGAGGCCAATTTTTATGGATTTTGCAAGAATTGTGAAGAATTTTCTCAATAAAGGAGTACATTTTCTAGATTGACAATCTTTTCTTGAATGAGGAAAATTAATGTCGCGAATTTTTATTTCGGGAACAATTAGTAGATTGGGCTTAGAATTTGTGCTGGAGATATACCATGTACTCACTAGGAACCATAAAAGTAACTGTGTTCTTACAACCACAAGCTAGAGTACGAATATAAATCTTGATTCTGATGGTTATCACAATATTATAGTAGTAGCGGCATTATTAATCAGATTGAACTAGATAGGTGGTTTTGCATCCTTAAGCAACTTAGTTGCTGGTTTCCCATCAATACCCCAATGAGCTTTAGGAATTTCGTGAATAATGACTTCTACTGTCTGAGAGGGTCGTTTCTTGGTCAAAATGTAGATTCCGATGCCTAAGATCAAACTCCCAAATTCGATGACAAGGATTCCAATAATCATTCCAATATCACTGGAATACAGGAAGTTAATCAAACCAAGGCTTAATTCTGGAGAAACTTCAATGGGAAAGAGTGGTGGTCCTGTTGGCCAGGTAATGAAGTCCACTAACCAATGACTAAAGACCAGAAATCCAATCAGCAGACTAACACGCTTGTTACGACTGAGAACGCCGATAACAAATATTGAGAGGAGTGACCAGATTACTGCCATTAATAAGCTATGAGACCAGGAGACTTTATTCATCTCTTCGATGCCTAGGAAAAAGAAAACAAAGCATAGGATATCAAGAAGACATGTACTTACTAGTAAACCCCATAATGGTTCCGTGGGAGCAAACCGCTTAGCTGAAAGTCCAATACCTAAGTGTGCTAATCCAGCCATCAGCTAGAACCAACATTTTATGATCTAAATTTAATCTGGTTACATAATATAAGAAGATATTTTTAGTGGTAGGTAATATTATCAAAGAACTGTTAGTACAAGTAGCTATTAGAAATCTGGAAAAGGATTTACGAAAATCTCAAGATTATATTGAGTGAAACAAAACATTTGAAATCCTTCTTGAATAATATAAATTTCTATTACTCAGATACAGTGCTATTCTTGTCGAAACTCACGAACATGATTACTCTCGTAATAGGAATAATAACTTTCAATAGCTTCTTGAAGTTCAAGGTCTGAACAATTTTCAGGATAGGGGTAGATGGATAGCAAATTTACAACAATCATCACCTTGAATAACAGATTGAAGAACCTCAATTCTCACAGGTTTGTCAAGAATCCCTTCCCACAATGTCTTGTACCAACCAGCACCGCAATAACAGAATGTTGGGGAGATTTTTATATCTGATGCCATAAGAGAAGCTTTAACTAATCCGCAATGACAATAATGATATTTTTTTTCATTTATATCTTCTGATTGTTCATATTTCATAGGATTGAACGGAATTTTCGTAACATAGATTATATTTCCTTCCCTTTTAGGGTACTCATAATACGAGAGACCTCCCCATGAACGATCCTGATGCATTAGTTTGAGGATGGCATCAATACTACCTGTTTCAGTATATTTCGATTTGAGTGGTCTAAGACGTGTTTTAGGAAAAACATGTGAGCAACTTGTCATCACCTTCTCTCGGGTCTCCTCTTCAACCATTTCATCAAATCTGTCCATAGCTTCTTTCACCCACCTAGCTTTCTTATCCCCACTAGATTTTGATTTTAGTTCCTCACTACCCTCCATTACCTTTTTCCTCACTCTTCCTCCCACATATTGATCTAAATTCTTAGAAAACTTTTCTATCCATCGCATATTTAATATTCCACCATTATATATTGAAAGTGCTCTAGTTGACTCTATAAAAGGCTTTTAAAAGAAAGGAATACAAATTTGTTTTTTAAACAATTGATTTGGGCAGTAAAAGCTATTTTTTTTTGCCATAAATGAAATTGAATCAAGAATTACAAAAGATAATTAAACATTTAAACAAAATATTTGTCTTAATTCCCAATTTTGTAAAAAAGCGTTACAAATTATCATCGATTTTACAGGGGCGGATCATATTTTGGCTGGAAGTGATTATCTACATCAAATCGGTAGTTTGAAGAAGATGGTGGAAAGTATCAATCAGTTAAATATCTCAGAGGAGGATAAAGTAAAAATATCCAGAGAAAATGTCATAAGATTACTAAATCTTAAGATTTGAGAGTTTATCACCCTTTTCATCAGTAAATTGTACATATTCACCTTCATTAAGGGTAATGCTATTCACACTGAACTGAGCAATAGGAAGATTCTTCAACATGGTGATATTTGTTGGAATATAGTAATTTATGTTATTATCTGAGTCTATAATGGTTAAAGTAGTTTCATATAAGTCAGGTAGTAAAAATTAATGTATTGGTCAATGTTATAGTTCCAAAGTAGAAAGTATTGGAAGTATAGTTTGGAGTCTTTACCTTAAAAATATAGTTGAAATGATCATTTACTATTTTGAATGATGGTCTCCATGATAGGTCTTTGCCACAATCATCCAGTTTCCATCGATTTTCAACATGTGATAGTAGTCCTTGAAATCTGATATTCTCTCGGGGGTTTCCATTCTCATTTTTACTCTAATAGAAGCAGTATCTTGCACCAGGTCGATGTTTTCAATAGAAGCAGAGACACTATATTCACTAAGATCTTTGATATTCTTCTTAGTGTTTAAACAGATATCTTTCCACACAGAGGATTCATGGATGACGATTTTTCCTTCTGGATTCGTCGTCATCAAATTAGCTTCTTTATGAAACACTTTGTAAATCTGATCGTGATCTAAGGACTTAATTCCCTCAAAATAGATGTCCATAGCTTTTTTAATTGCATCTAATTCTATGTTTCGATTTTCAATCAATTTATTCACACCTAAAAATGTTTTAGTATTTCTCAATAAAAGTGAGAAAATATTCTCAAATTAGCTTATAAAAAATTCTCGGTAAAGGCAAGAATTATATAAATCACTAATACTAATAATTCGTTATCATTCAATATCTATATAGTGATATAATTGCCTGATTCTCCTTTTACTGACGCTATAACTTACTCTCAACCACTAATGAAAGAGATTTCTGATGATAATGCAAAAAAGGCATTATTGGATTCGAATCTATCACAAATTCTCCTCATTTTAAGGGATAGCAATAGACCAATGACAGTGGATGAATTAGAGGAATCATTAAAAGCTATTGACCAGGAAAAATCATCAAAAACCATTTATAGGTATCTAAAGAAGCTAGAGGACGTGGAGCTTGTTGTTCAAGCAGGAAAGCGAGTATATTCTGAAGATATGAAAAAAATTAGAACCAAAACCCTTTATATGAGAGCTGCTAAGCTTTTCTTCCCCATCAGTACCTCTTATGAGGTGAAACGCCAGAAAAAAGAGATTTTCGACGTCATTGGTGAATTAATAGAGAAAACTTGTGATAAAAAATTAAAATCTTCAGAAATGTTAAACGATTTCATTGCAGACCTATTTATCAGAGAAAGTGAACTAGTTCGGAAAGTTTTAAAGAATACTGATGAGAAACAGGCAGAAATCATAGCTAATTGGGACATGAAGCAACGTCAAACAGCTATCGCTATAATTGGTAGACTAGTTCTATCCCAAGATGAAATTGACTGGGATAAGCGATTTGAAGACTGTTTTGAGTGATATAGAAAGGAAAAGGGGGAAAACAGACCAAATAGCTAAATATTATTTTCAGATATAAAATATCTATAAAAAAATATTATTGTCAAGTCCTATTCACTCAGGTATTAGGTTCTGTTCATATTGTAGCATTATTTTTTCTAACAAGTCTAGGGTAACTCCATCTTGGTAAGAAATACCAATGAACTGTTGGCCTGACTTAGATAGAATTTTAACTCCTGCTCCTGTTCGCATTTTGATATATAAACAGACTTCTTTCAATAAGTCTTTGGTTGTTGAAGTTAATGGAATAACTTCATACTTTGAGGACTTATGATTATCTTTTAAGTAAAATCTATCAGTTTTTCGTGTTAATACAAAGGTATTGGTATGGTTACTTTTTGGAAAATCGAATATCTCTGTAATATCCCTCATAATCTTATCGAAAGAGCTTTTTGTTGCGCAAATTGGGCATTTTCCAGTCAATTTGAGGCTTTCAGCAAAATGAGGTGGGTGAAAAGGATTCTGACACGTTGGACAATAGATAATTTCCTCTTCTGATGTTATAGGCCGTCTACAAACACTGCATGTCTCTTTTGATTCAGTTCTCATAGCTAGTCGTGATCCCTTCTTTGAGGATCTACCATCCCACTGTTTAACCCAAAAAGCATTATTTCCCCATTCATCTCGAGAATAGCTATTATTTTGGGGTCTTGTGGGATTTGATACTATTAATTTATCACCTTTCTTAAGAGAGGTGGCAAGATCCATATTATATGTATATCCTTGGTCACCCCATATATACAACGTTCTAACTACTGAATGGCGGTTGTCTGTGACTCGTAACAATCGGTATGGCGCTGGGCCATATGTTTTCTTCTCTGAACACCTTTCAAAGGCTAGACATTCAAATTCTATATCCATATGTGCCCCTTCGGGATATACTTTGGAGTCTAATAAAGAAGTTGCTTCTAGAAAACTAACCTTTCTAAGAACCATCTTTATATTTCCAACTAATTGTTGTTTGATTTTCCTAAGGTGGTAGGAAGCGTAGTCACTTATAATTATATTTCAATTCTCAACCTTATTTATTCACGATATCATGTGAGAAATAATTCGTAAAGGATTAAAAAGCGAACTTAATGCAAAACTAAATAGTCTAATTAACATCTCTGATTTTAAATAAAAAGAAGGGATGAAAATATCTCTTAAGTTTGATAGAAGAGAAGAT
>JBHLKY010000047.1:0-11071 GCA_048886185.1 Candidatus Hermodarchaeota archaeon | reverse complement strand
TCCAAATTTTTCCCATTAATTTCACCTGGAATCATTAATATATCAAATTTTGAATTGCAATAACCATAAATCTCTTTCGTTATAAAGGATTTTGAAAAATTAAGGTGAGGAGAATCATGTTGAATTTCTATCCTGAGTTCTATTACCATAAATAAATCACTATTTAGAATTTGATTTTTAAATTCAAAAATCATGCCAATGGGGCAAAGCTTCCAATTCTATATTCGTGATCTAAAGTTGTTTTTCTAGATTTGAAAAAAAATCGGTTGCTTATGCAACCATAATATAAGATTGACTAAAGGATTGCACTCAAAAATGCATAACATTATATTTTGTGATTCAAGGCATTACCAAATCTTTTTCCTCTTCCTAGAGAAACCTTACATTAAGAGATAATTCTTAATTCCCAACTTCGTAAAAGGCTAGTTTCACCCTCTTGGTGTCACTCTGTGACAGATGAACGACTTATCATGGATTACTTAAACGAAATTGTCACCACTGAGAAGCAAATATTTACCCACTTGACAAAGTTAAAATAAAATGAAGTCAGCCTCAAAATCAGGATGTCTGCAAGCGAGAAACAAATGGCCCAGCTGATGGGAAACAGATATCGAAAGCAGTTTTTACAGAAGGTTATCGACCTTATTCCGAATGATGCTTCAAGAATTCTAGATATAGGTTGTGGAGTAGGTCTGCTTAGGTGGCTGATTGTTGAGCAAATTCCGCAAACATCAGTTATCGGAATGGATATGTCATGGTACATGTTAACTCATCAGGTAAGAACACCAAATATAGGTAGCTCCTCTTTGGTTCAAGGAATGGCACCTAAAATTCCTTTTAAAGAAAATACTTTTGATGTTGTGGTTGGAGTTCAATTTTTTAGCGAGGTACTCTGTTTTTCAGGTAAAGAAGGGTTTTTTGATACGATAAAGCAAGTTAAACGAGTACTGAAGGAAGGAGGAATATTAATAGTCTTAGACCATCAGAGTCCAGGTGAGGGACATATAGATCTCAGACTCTCAAACAGTATGTTTAAGAAACTAAAACGGTTTCAAACTCTCTTTCAAGTTCGAGATATTGAGTTTGAGGTTCTTTCAAACAGTTGGACAAGAATGACTCTTTGCGATCTCTACGATTTCTTGACAAAGATTTGGTCATTGGGTACTGCTCTGGAAGACGAAGAAATGAAAGAATCACATACTCCTTTTACTGGAGAGGAACTGGCCATAATATTGAGCCAGAAAGGATTCTCAGTAAATTGCATAGATGGGGTTGTTGAGTTTGTAACCTATTTGAGGAGATATAAAATCAACCATCAAATAGAAGGTGCTCTACCCAATCGGTTTCTTATTGTTAGTGCTAAGGCTTAATCTTTCATATACCATACAAAACTGAATAATGTCGTCAAATAAACCTTTTACGACGAACAAGTAAAACTGAAAACAGCGAAACAAAAGAAAATATTATAAATCCAGAAATAGGGGAAATTGTGAAATTCGATTCAACAATTTTCTCATTGTGTTCATAGAATGTCCAGCTAAGTCAGTGGATGTCTAGCTAAGTCAGTGATTCGAGGATAAGTTGTGTTGTCAAATTTGTCACAAAAGGCTGGATTGACACAAAATCTTACAATTATTGTGATAGTTTTTTCTTCTTAATCAGTGCAAAAACAGCTATAAATATAGGGATTGTTATGAAAATATCCCACCTAGCTGATTTAGTGGTAATTATTGAATAAAACCATTGGTCAGATGTAACTGAATCGAATTTAAGAATTGAGAATTGTGTATGATGCCCTACATAGTAGTCATAAGTTCCATCATAATACAAACCGTGAGACCTAAAATCTTCTGGAGTCATTTTAATTAGTATGAAGACCTTTGTGCAACTTACATCAAGATTTAATTAGATGTCAACATTACGGTAAAAATCAAGTATGAGGCTAATTTGACGACATTGAAATAATTTCAAGTAACGAATTGCAGCTTTATTATAATTCTTATAGTAACTTCAAGAACGATTCGATCTACTCTGATATACTCTTCTGTAAGATTTTCTTCGCGATTTTTGCCATGCCATGAGTTAAGCTAAAATACTTTTATTACAGATGATTAATTCAAACGATGAACAAATTAAAAATCCAACAACTGATCGACCGAAATGAGTTCAATGAAGCCTTAGTGATCATTAATAATTTGATGAATACTAGTGAAATTGATTTGGAAGATCGTCTGGTATTATGGTTCCTCAAGAGTCAAGTGCTAGTTAAAACAGGAAATTTCGAGAAAGGTCTTGAATTTGCAGATAAAGCATTAATTATGGTTCGAAATCAGGCGCCAAGAAACCAGTTATTACTAGTTGATGCTATCATCACGAAATTAGAGGCCTTAAGATGGGCCAATGAAATACTTTCTACATATTCGATAAAGAGGCTGTCTGGGCATCTTCAACTACTAAAGGAGGGAGAACAAATTCTCGAGAACATTTCAAATATAGAACCACTGGAAAGAACAGAACGGATAATCATTTTTCAAAGAATTAAGGGAATTATTTACCTATCATTGCGGGAGTCAGCCCGTGCTGAGGAATGCTTTCGAGAAAGCCTAGCGCTTCATAAAAAGTTGGAAAATAAAAAGGGGATGGTTGAAGTATTGGTTTATTTGGCCTATAATTTTGGAATGGAAGCTAAATATGATCATCAAGTAGAAATATTTCAGGATTGTTTAAACCTCAGTGAGGAGGTTGAAGATAGGGAGAGTATAGCTGAAACTCTCCTGAACCTTGCTAATGTCTATCAAAGAAAAGGAGACCCAAAAAATGCTTCAATATACGTCCAGCGAAGTCTGCAATTGGCTAACAACCTCCCAGAGACTGATCGTGTATCAAAACTATTATTTAACATTGGCTTTTTTTATGTTAATGCGAGATACGAAACCACTACCGCCCTTGATGCTTATCATAAGAGTTTATCTATTTATGAAAAACTGGATCACAAGGATGGACTTCAATTATGCCTCCATTTATTGGGAGATGTGTATCAATATTCAAAAGGAGACTTGAATAGAGCTTTAGAGTATTATGAAAGAAGTATGGCAATGTTTGAAGTTGGTCGTAAGCTAGTGCATGGATGGAATTTACTAGATGTTGGTCACCTTTATCACCTTAAAGGAGACTTGGATTTAGCACTTATCCACTTTCAAAAAGCTCTTCCTTTATTAGAGGGACTGAGTGATGATTTTTATTTTTGTCAAACATTCCTTCATATTGGTCGTGTTTATCGATCGAAAGGGGACATCAATGCTGCTTTAGACTATTATAAGAGAGGCTTGAAATTCTTAGGAGAAAGAAAATTACGATTTGGTCAAGAAACTGAAGGATTAGCGTATCACGAGATAATTGCGGTAATGCTCGATAATAAGGACATTAGGGAAGCGAAGAAATATTTTGAAATGTTTAAACAGTATTATGAAAGGCAAGAACAAAGCAAACAATACCTTAACCAGTGGTATAAACTATCAGAAGCCTTGATACTGAAAACTAGTCTGAGGATTAAGGATAAAGCCCGAGCTCAGCAACTCTTTCAAGAAGTAATTGACGATCCATATGTGAAACATGACTTACTTCATTATTTAGCTGATTCAAATAAAACTGCCATGTTAAATCTTTGTGAACTCCTCCTTTTTGAACTAAAATCGTCCCCAGATGAAATAACAGAAGAAAATGAAATTTTCTTGGATGTCAAGCAGTTAATAACCAATCTTGCTTCATTAGCCTTGGAGCAACATACTTTTCCCTTGCTTATTGATGTAACAATCCTCCAAGCAAAATTAGCTTTGATTGAGGGAAATTTTTCACTGGCGAGGCAGCTACTAGCTCAAGCAAAGATTGCAGCCGAAGAAAATGAACTTCAATTACTACACAAAAGAGTAACTGGAGAAGAGAATTCCTTAATGACCCAGTTAAGTGTATGGGAGAATCTAATTAAGAAAAATGCGCCACTGATTGAAAGGCTCGCGTATGCTCAAATAGAGGAATATCTTGAAAAAGCTAAAAAAATAATTAATATATCACATCGGTAACTTCATCCTCCTTTATATTTAGAGTAAAGAAAGAGCTTCAGTTTATAAATTGTAGTTTGGTTCCCTTTTAGACGAAAAATTGAAGATAGATTGTATAAAGGGTAACAATCACCTTTTGACTCTTTTAACAATTTTCATTTCATTCTGTATTATAAACTTCAGTGGTATCTCAGCTAATTTTTTTGGACATAAATTCGCTTTTATAATCAAGGATACATTAAAGATCCCTTCTGATAGAAGTGTACTATAAGTGTTAATCCAGCCTTTTACGAAATAAGGATTTCCAAACAGAACCAAAAAATTTAAATAAGGAATTCCCCTTATTTCTTCATTCTCTTTCTCCTGATTGAAATGAAGATGAACTATAGCTATAGAAAAGAAAATCTGTTAGCGACAATATTGAATCATATAATACCAACCATTAGGAATGTATATGTCATAAAAAGAATAAAAAAAGGGATTTTGAACTCATTTATTCAAATTTTCTTCTAGATCCTAATCTGATGAGTATAAGTAGTCCCAGACCAACTACCAAGATTTCCAAGCTTGGAGTGGTAGCAGATGTTGTGTCAGTTTCCACTGTTGAAAGAGTGTATTTCGAAGATTCCTCTGTAACGAATTCAACGATCTGAAAGCTTCTGCTAGTATCATGATCAGTAATATAAACATATTTGCCATCATACAAACAATTTGTGGGTCGTGTTTCATTATAAAGAGCTACTTCGTGCGGTTTAGTTGGATTAGAAACATCTACAAAGCTGATCCCACGTTCCATTTTTGCAATTGCCAGAAAGTTTTTATCACCTGATACTGCTCTTGATCTAGGTGGATCAAACGCATTAGGTGTTTCACCAAGAGAACTAATAACTCTAGGATTGAATGGATCTGAAACATTTAGGAGTATGACACCAAAAAAATAGTTTGACACATACAAAATATCTCCGTGAATGTCTAGATCAAAGACCCCACGATCCATATTCAAAGAAGCTATTTGATATGGAGCCGATCGATTTCCAATATTTAGAACTTTTATACCAATCTCATTGTTTGTGTAGAATAATACATTATTTGTTATAGCCAATCCAGCATTGCCATCCCCAGTATTATACTCTCCAATTAGAATGGGATTTGTTGGATCTTGAACATTGAAAACCATCAGATCTAAGACATTACTAAGAACATAAAGATAATTATCTGCTAGTGCTAGCTTAATCATTAAGTCAACAAAGTTCTCCCAGTCTAAATCTGGGAAGTATCTACCAATGATATCAGGGTTTTCAGGACTGCTAACATTTGCGATAAGAAACTCATGAGATGCCATATTCACTATATAAGCTAATTCATCTCTTACAACAGCTACTGGAGCAAATCCTTCCATGGTGATTTCACTGATTTTTTTAGGGAGGGAAGTATCACTGATGTCAATAATTACTAATGCGTTATTTGTTGTTACATATGCATAATCACCTTCAACAAAAACTTCATGGGTTGTCCCAATTTGTATCTCACCAATGAGATGAGGGTGATATGTTTGTTGTGACTGATTCTGTAATTCAATTAATGTTGTTGATGAGGAAATCTCACCTATTTGATTCATGTATGAAAAGATAAGAAAAAAAAAATAATAGACATTTGAAGAAACTTAGTTGATTTTTCATGTTCATACCTCATTTTCTGTATTCAGATTCTTAAAATGATACTTCTTATCGCTAGATGAATTAAAGTTAACTGGAACACCGATTGGCAATAAATCGTTCTTTTTGCTCATGAAATATTAAGATATTTTTTAATGCAATAGATGTTTAACAAGAGGAGTAGTGGAGAGCAATGAACAACACCAAACATAGATTTAGTGATAAATATGTACATGTAGCGAGAAATTGGTGCAGGTTCTGAACTTATGTTTTCAAGCGGGAATTCCAATAAGAGCTAGGTCTTGTATTTATGTAAAGTTTCAATGTATATCCAGAGGTATATAATTTTCTAATCTTAACCGGCTTTTAACAACACTGTGAATCTAAAATATTTGGAAATAAGAAGGGGGAAATAGATTTATTGGTCATTTTTTACTTTATAAGAATCTGAATCTTTCATTAAAAGACTCACAATTGCTGCAATTCCAAAGACCCCTCCAAAAAGATTCATATCTGGCATTATTAGGAATATTATCCCTCCTAACTGGCCAAACATCATTAACACCCCATTGGAGCTTTCTTCTGGTATAGGATGGGTTATTTCAGCTGCATATGTTAGTCCAACAGGTAATGCAGGTACCAATATGAAACCAAAGATAAATGACAACATTAATGTTAATATAAAATCCCCAGTACCAGTAAACCCTAGGAATAGTGCTAAAGGTGTACTTACAATTAAAGCAACATTCAAAAAGATTTTTCGTTTACCTAACTTATCTGATAATGAAGAAAGGATAACTGCGCCAAAAATTCCACCCAATATGATCAATCCCCCAATTATCCCAGTATTAGGAGCGAATCGGATAAAAATATCATCTATAGCACTCAATAAGGCGTTGAATATCCCTAAACCAGCAAAAAATAAAAAGATGAGTAAATTGAAATCCCTGCTTCTAAACAAATTTTTCATTCCTTTCGTTTGAAATGTTTTTTCACGAAAATAGGGATTCGGTGGTTGTGAGGGTTTATCTCTAACAAATAATAGATATAGAATCATTGAAATCAAAGCTAATAATCCGTAGACGAGTAATACAAATTCTATACCATTCATTGCATAAAGGGGGTAAGTAACAATCATTGTAATTATTATCCCGATAAATAATGCCATAGTTCCTAAGCCAGTAGCAGTAGCCTTCTCTTCCTCTGGAAACCAGTTGACAGCAAGTTTTGTAAATGAATTTAAAACGAAAGGTTGGCCAATAGCTACCATAGTCTGGCAAAGTAAAAGAAAGAGAAAATTAGTCCCTGTGAATGCTCTTAAAAAGCCAAAAATACCCGTCAGTATAACACCTATCCCAGTTCCCCATTTCAACCCGTATTTTTCTATTAACCAACAAGCAGGGAAATTCACTGGGATGTAGATAATCATAAAGCTCGCAGCTAGTAACAAAATGGCATCAGTATTTACATTATAATAACTAGCTACTTCATTCATTATCGGGGCGAAAGTTATCCAGATAATTTGGGTGAGAATCGCAACAAACATAAAAAGTACTAACACAATCCACCTATAAGGAAAAATCTCAAATGAAGAATTTTCATTTTTCTCCATGATTAATGATTAACCTCCGATACTATCAAAACAAACATTTTCGATTTTTTTAAATTCCATTAATATTATAAGACTAGTCTTTGAGGATTATAAAAAAGCTTTCAAAATATTTATCAGTTTACCAAATCTCATTAGAGTGTCAATTTTGGGTATTAATCCAGCCTTTTACGAAGTTAAGACGATTATTGAGCTGTACGGAAATACACAAGGACATATTTTTTCAATTTTAATCAGCTTTTCTTTTATTCGAAATATTATAGAGATTTCTTATGGTATTAATTTGACCCAAATGATATGCATCGTGATAGATCAAGGTGGAGATAATTTTTTTCATTGACCAGTCCTCCTCCCAACGTGTATGAACCCTGTCATCCAATTGTTCATCTGTCAGATTTTGAAAGCCCTCAACTACACTTTTTTGCGTTTTTTTCAAATAATCGACGCACCGTGGCCATTCCGGACATTCGAGGTCTATCCATTTCCGGCTGCCCTCCCTGAACGCATATTCGTAAAATCTTTGTTTCCATTGTGCTAAATGCACTACTTTATATTCGATTGTAGAGATGGGGTCAAGAAGTTGTTCCGAAATCCAGTCTTTTCTTTTCCCATACCACTGGTTAAGTACGTCTACTGTTTTAGAATGTGTTGTAGGTTTCCATTTCGCCTCTTCCTCCGAAATTTCGGATAAAGTTCGTACTAATTCTTGAAACCAACTTTCTAACTGCCATATCAGCATATGAAGCGTTGTTTGTTGAGCCATATAATTCACAGAAACAGTTCATATATACCCTAGTATATACTTTTGTAATCTAAACCAGCCTTTTATGACACACTTGATGATGTAGTGGAGTTTCAAATCAAATTTATCCCTATTTTTTATCTGGTATTCTATCAACGATTGTTTGCGTATTTTTTGCCATCATAGAACGCCTTATGTAATTCCTTCGTTACCATGAAATTTATTAACCAAGCAAAGTTTGGTAATTGTAACATGTTTATTGATGAATATAAAGATTTTAATTTTACAGAAAAGAATTCTGGAGCCTTCAGGAATCTCCTTGAGTATGAGCGAGTTACCATTCCTGACACAGATGAACCATTTTCGGATACACTTCTTATGGGGATAGGAGGAGGAATTGGTGCAGAATATTTAACTTATGGCATGAAGTCCAAAGGAAAAGCAGGTTTTTACTTCCGTCTTAGTTATAAACCATCTAAGGTTAGTTCTGCAAATGACTGGTTTATTCCAAGAATTGCCTCAAGGGTTGGTTTAAAAATAATCGTTTATGAGACCAGTAGTCAAAAAAAGTTTTATACGATCCTCTCCGATTCTTTGAAGAATGATAAACCAATTATTATTTTTCCTTCACTCGGTGAAATGAGAATTAAGTATCCTTTACCTTATAGTGCATTATCATTAGGTAGCGGCCTTGTTCCCACCTATTGTGGAGTTGTTTATGGGATAGATGAAGAAACAAATCGAATTTTTTTGAGAGATAAACGTCTTTACCCTTTTTCTATTTCTTTAGAGGAACTAATTGAAGCTCGTACCACTAAGAGACACATAGCTTTTATTATTGAATCTCTTGGAAAAGTAAGCAACTTAGAGAAAGCAATACGCGGGGGAATATCTGATTGTTGTCGTGAATTATTATATAGTAAAATGCGGGGTGTTCGTGTAGATGCTTTTCAGTTATGGGCAGAGCGATTAGCTAATCTAAAAGATAAACAAGGATGGTTGAAATTTTCTCACGGACAACTTTATGACAATTTCATGAGAATACATGGGCTTGTCAAATACTTTCTCTCATCAGGTGGTGGTCTTCGTTCAACTTACGCAGATTTCCTTGATGAAGCAAGTGTCATCATTAACAATCCTAAATTGAGGGTTGTTTCATTAAGGTACAGGAAATTAAGCTATAAATGGGCTGAATTTGCTAAAGCGGTTCTTCCTGATTCAATCCAATTATTTAAAGAAGCCTCTCAAGCAGTAAAGAAGTATAATGCTTTTTTTCTAGACCACAAGGAATCCGCAATTCATCAATTAAAGGAGAAAAATGATGTCATCAAGTCAATTCGGAGGAAAATTATTGATTCCTGGCCTTTCAGTAGGAATGAAACAATAGACCTACTTGAGGAATTAAGTCAACAGCTTTTTAGTATATATAATGATGAGAAAGAAGCTATTTTGTCTTTGAAGTCTATAATTGACTGATCATGATATTAAAAATATTCATTTAAATCAACCTCAACACTAATGAATATTATTCTTGTAATGTTATCCATGTTTTGAGAATATTGAACCTTTCGTGATATACCAAATAACCTTTTCACGCTCCAATAAAAAAAAAGAGTTTTTAAAATTCACGAAAATTCACTATCGTCACTGTAAAGTAGGTTAATCATTATATATTGATTTTTACAAGAAATCTATTGGTGCTAATCCAGCGATCGACGACATATCAGATTTGTTCCAGAATTATGAACAATATTGCTTCTCGTGGTATCCTCTATAAGTATAATGTAACAGGTATGAAGGAATCTCAACATACGTCTTTTATACAATTTTTTTTTAGAGATATTCTGCAATGATTGAAATCATCGCTTTTCCAATATAATAAAATTTTATTTCGAAGTTATATCTCTGAAACATTTTCTCAATATCCAATCTGTTAAAATATCGTTTGTATATTTGAAATACTCGACCGTCATTCAAAACTCTCTCTTGGACTCCTTCTTTCTTTCTATGCTTTTGTCGTTCCTTATTCCAAGCACTATCGATAAATAGCAGTTTACCATTTGGCTTTAGAATTCTCTGGAGTTTCAGAAAGAATGCCTCTTCTTGTTTTACGGTAAAATGGCTTAAAAGAAATCCAGTTAAAGCACAATCAAATACTGAGAGTCCTAGAGGTATTTTGAAAAAATCTCCTTGAATAAAAGTGACCGACTCTTCTAATCCTAATTGTTTAACTCTTTTTGAACTTTCTTGAAGCATTTTTTCCGATTGATCGAGCAATGTTATCCTACTACAATTTTGTGCATAATATAGAAACCAAAAACCAGGTCCACACCCAATATCAATTAAGTGTCCAGTACCAAACTTTGCAACCATTTCAGAAGTTTTAGCTATATCCTGTTGATAGACTTGTGGGTTAAGGGTGATGTGACGTTTCCTTCCAACTATTCCTCTGTATAGTTCATCGTATTCCTCTGCTCTCTCATGATAGTAGCACATCATTTCTTTATGGATCTTATCATCCATGCATTATTTCTCCTACCATAATAAAAGCAATAATAGATTTATTAATTAGATTATTATGGCAAATCCCCATGTTACCATATGATATCATATATACCGAAGTATATATTTTTCCTATCTAAACCAGCCTTTAACGACATTTACATCAGGATATTATATTTTTGTCATTAATTCCTCTAGGATTCGCTCTTTTTAAATTATGCATACTCTAAAGAATTTTTTTTCTAACATTCCTTCAATAACGAATCCAAGGATCAAAAAAAGAGAGAGAAGAGGAATAATTGTCTTTAAATGTTATTAGAGAAAAATATTATTCCCATTATATCCATCTTGACCAATAGTTACAGTTGAGAGTAAAAAGGCATTTACACCAACTCCATCTCCATTATCATCATAATATGGATGTTCAGCTCGGCTATCCATGATTAACGCGTAATTAAATGCTTCCCGCATCGAGATAATGCCGTCAGTGTTCACATCATGCCAA
>JBHLKY010000046.1:0-11726 GCA_048886185.1 Candidatus Hermodarchaeota archaeon | reverse complement strand
AATGTTAATTAAGTGAAATGAATGATTTAAGGGCCGACTGGAATTCCTAATATTTTTGTTGATCAGTATGTCTAGCAATTACTAATGCCTTTCCCTTCCTTTGATTTAATCCTTTACTTCTTCTATGTTGTTCAACTTGCTTAACAAATTCCTTCTCTTATTTACTGTGTGGAAAACAGGTAGAAGCGGCCTGAATACATGCTTCATGGTAGCTTTTAGTGAAGAAGCCAGATTATTGAGTGAACATCTGCTCCTAAACGGACAGCTACTAATCGCACAAGGGCTAACCGTGTGGAAATTCAGCGGACCTATTGTCAGGTGGTTTCAGGAGTTAGGAGCGTCTCGGAGAGCGTCTTCGGTCTGATGTCTGTCCGCTGTGTTTGTATTTTTCAGAAATGAATAGTTTTAAGAATGCGAATTCTCAGATTACACTATATGTTCACAGGATGGAAGCATCTATGCAGCTGAAAATTCTGCTGACTCCTCTCAATCGTAGACAGGTCTTCTTGCCTTTAAGTCTTCTTCTGGTCTTTTTCTCCTCGGGTTGTTTTTTTCGTGGTGGAGAAGAAACTACACATTTTTTAATTATTACTAAAGTTGATTCTTCTTATTCCTTCCCGATTGGAAATTTAACTCGAAGTCACGCCTCCACAATTCCTATTCTCCTCTCAGCATTAAACGAATCAGCCACTTTTGCGGTTAATGAGTCAAAAGAATTTGAACTTACTGAGGAGGAAATGGATCAAATTTCTCTGCTGTTTTCTCTCCTTGAATTACCTCGAAAGGAAGAATCAGGTTCTCCTTGGTATATCTTCTTTGAAGCTTCTCTGTATGAAATTTCTCTCTTAATTCGCATAACCATTTACAACTAGAAGAGTATCTCTTGCTAAGGTCGGGAGTAATTGGAGTAATCAAATGAATACATTCTTAACAGACGAATCTTTCATGACACAAGAAGGGAGCTATTTCATGAATGAAATCCCATATCCCCTAAAAATTTGCATAATTGGCAATCACACTCAGTTACAGACTCAATTTATTACGAACTATACCAAGAGGCGCACTTTAAGTCATTTACCCACATTAGGGCTAGAGAGGTATGTTAAGAATATTACTATCAACAATCAATCTATAAAACTCATTCTTGTGAATACTGCTGGTAAACAATTTTTTAAGAAGTTAAGACCGAGTTATTATTGTGGTGCTTCTGCTGCCATAATTATCTTTGATAAAAATGACCAAAGTTCGTTAGATGCGGTCGAATTTTGGTACAACGAGTTTAAAGCCCATTTTCCTCTGTCTTCCCCTCCAATTGCGTTAGTGGGAATTATTACCGGTTCTGACGATTTACCCTCAGTTAATGGGCAGGATTCTGCAGCGGTGCTGGGGGTGGATTATTATGAAGCCACCCCTATGGACACTGAAGTGATTGAAAGGATTTTTCATGATTTAATTCTAAAAGTGTTAAAAAAGGAATCTTGAATTCCTGTCACTAATCGCACCAGGGCCAATTTTTCTCAAAAATTGTGGAAATTAAGATTTTTCCACAATCTCTCGTCAGATGGCGTCAGTGGTTTCTCCTAGAGCGGATTCGGTCTGAAATTTGTCCGCTGTTGATCCTTCGGGTGTGTCTGCTTTCTCATTTCTAATCCTGTCCAACCTCTTTTATACTCATAATTTCTGATGTTATGAGATTGTAGTCCTCTCATCCATTAGTATTACCTGTCTTATCTATATTTTTCAATATACCCATTTCTCATCAATCTGTTTCCAATATAGTTTCACGTATCTTTTTATAACCGTATATGAATCCCATATAATTGGTAAGCTATTCTCCATGCGGCTAGACTCTTCTGGAAATATTGATTAGCCATTTCTGAATTATTTTTCGTCTCATAGATCTGACTAATCTTTTCAAGGCACAATCCCATCCCTTTCATGTTTTGGATTTGTTCATAAAGAGTCAGGCTTCTTTGAAATAGTTTTAATGCTTGAACAATGTCGTTCCTTGTCTTTAAAATGTCTGCTGACCAGAATAGGCTTGAAGCTAAACTGTATTTATCATCTATGATTGTAGAGATTTTTTGACTCAGATCAAAATAACACAGTGCAAGATCTAAATTGGTTTCATCAATTAGATAAGCCCACCCCATCCTGTATAATAACCAACTAATGTTATGTCTGGAGTTAATTTCTCGATAGATGAATAAACTAGATCGAAAAAATCGCAAAGCTAGATTCAGCTGCTTAATATCTAAATAAAAGATTCCTAATTTATCAAATAAATCAGCGGTGACTTTTCGATCATTAATTTTCTTCGACAGGATTACATTTTGTTTTAAGCATCGAATTGCAAGGAGTGTCTTCCCTTGGGAACTTGCATAAATACTTTTGAGATTTAAAAGATAAAACTGCTTTTTCAGTAAATGTAAAGATTCTGTTGGAATTGTTTCTGGTATAAGCCCTTCTCCTTCTTTTATAATCTCAGAACCCTCCCGTATTTTACCAATTCGCCAATAAATATCAGCTAACGAAAGGATGATGTCAAGGTGCATATTTTTTATGTATGTAAAATACAGTTCTAGAGCTTCCCTTAATGCAATATGATATCTCCCAGTTTTTGTCAAGATGCTAATTCTAAGGAGTTTAAACATTAAGAGGGTTTTTTCTTTCTCTTCTACATTATTTAGTTCACGAAGAGCCTCTTCTAATTTCCCCTGATCTATAAGATTCGTGATTTTATTTTTTGTAATGGATTTATTACCCAGCCCTGCCATTTCCTTTTCTCTAGGTTAAAATCCTTTACTCATCATTCCTTAAACAAGCAACTGAAACCTAATGGTAACATCTGGTTGTTTAGTTTTTTCCATAATCAGTGTGTCAATCGTTAGTTCCCTTTCCTCTGTGATTTTTTTGCACATGTATGATTTTCAGATTCTTTAACAGAATAAAACTCTGAATGGCAGAAAATACAACAGAGAATAGGTTCTTTTTTCTCAGTCATTATTTTCTCATATCTTCTTAATTCTGAATGCACAAATTCCAAATTTTTCAATGAATGAACCCAACACCACGAATGAAGCAGAGTGAATAAATAAAAGGTTATCTCGAGAATCTCTCCCGGTGTCGTGTGAACTTTCCTCGGATTTGGGAAAAAATCCACTCATTTCGATTTTTTTGTCGGAACTCTTAAGTTATTCTATTGGAAATCCATTCGGGTTCTTATTTTCTGATGAGTCTTCAAATCACACACATCTAGTGAATTATGTTCTGTCTGAATGGTTATATACAATGTAAAACCCTCTTACCACTAATCGCACAAGGGCTCCCCGTGGGGAAATTCAGCGGACCTATCGTCAGGTGGCTTCAGGAGTCAGGTGTTTCTCCTAGAGCGGTATCAGTTTAGTACTTATCCGCTTTTGTACTATTATTTCTAATTGAAAGAGGATTTAACCAGAACCGCACATGGTATTCTCTTTTTGTCTCTTTACATAATCGCAAAACACTAGGTTGTCTGCATTTTGAGTGGCATATTGAGTGAGAAAGAAGTTTGTATTTGTAACCATCCCAATATAATAGCGACAACGACTAACAGTAATACAAATATCGCGAGGGTAATTTAACATAATCTCGTATTTGACGATTTTATTCAGCCTATAAAAGTCAATCCTTCTGCCAATCCGTGTTAATTGTTCAACTTTGGAGATAAGTTTTTTAGTTATGAGAATCAGGTTTTTCTGGATGTGTTTCTTGATGCACTCTCCCCGTGTCGGTTTCGTTTTTTTCCTTTTAACCTTCCAGGTGTTAACAAATTTTCTTGTAATTTTCCCAGGTACTTCCTTCAGGTATTGTGAAGGCACTTTGGTTCTTGAGACCAAACAATGTTCATTTAATCTCACGCTAGCTGAAGGGTTTCATATTCTGGTTATTGAAAACACAGGTTATTCAGCAGGTGAATACTATCGCAATCGTCCAACAGCTGCAGTTGAATATACTGTTTTTCTTCGAGAAGGGGGCAGTCTTTTTCCTGATGTGCCCGTTTCTTATGAATTATCATTAGACTCTCAAGAATATCTTTGGTTAAATTTGTCTTCAAGTATTCTCCTTGGAGGTTACTCTTTTGCTAGTGTTTCCGTGGTAGCTTCAAATAAAGTTTCTGTGTTTATGACTGACACACAAGGATTTAACGAATTTCGTGAGGAGGTGAATAATACTACTTTTACTAACAGGCCCTTGTCACCTATTATCATAGTAGCGGTTATTCTTGGGGTAGGAGGAGTCGTCGTGGCGATCTTTATTCTGAGATTTCGTTCTCGGAAACAGACTGAAGCCCTTTATCAAATTGGTCAGTTCTCCTCAAGTCAATTCACCTCTTCCCATAAAGCACCTCCTAGTGGCCCTTCATCTCCACTACTTCCCCAAGCAAAGCAAGATATTTATAATTCAAGAGTTCAGTCTCTCTGTGATAGTTGTGGGGGAGAAGTTTCTATAAATCAAGAGTTTTGTTCAATCTGTGGTTCTAAACTCTCCAAATGAGGTGGAACCCCTTAACTGTCTTCACCCAGTATACATTTGTATCTCCTTCCCCTGTGGGATGAATACCATCAAGATCCCTACCCATATGAGTTTTATGAGTAATAGATCCCTCTCTGGGAATTTCAGGAAATAAATATGCGTTCTTCTGAGAAAATACTCTCATCAGATGGCTTTAGGAGTCGTTAGCTTCTCATAGAGCGGGATCGGTCTAATTTCTGTACGCTTTTTCGTATTTTCGAGATTTTATAAAATCTTTGGCGTGATTATTGTATATACAACTTTTGTCGATATTGAAGCTCTTGTTGGGGGTATTGTGCCTGATATTGGTGATGTATTTGGCTACTTAATGTCCTCTTTTTTCCCAGCATGCATTGTGATCTGTTCTAACAATCCTTGAAGTTTCCACTTCCATATCTTCTATGATTCATAAAATAAAAAAACTACCTTATTTTGTATAGGATGGTTGTTTACCTGATGGCCCCTCATCCTCTCAAGAAGTTTTTTGGCTATTTCTTAATGCTCCTTGCCATTGGTATTTTTCTTGGGGATCTTTTGATCTTTTCTCTCCTCCCCGATGATTCCTTTTGGGCTTCCATCCAAATTATGGTGGGTCTTTTCTTTTTGTTAATCTTTGCATACCTTCTTTTTTTCGTTGGCATAGTCGTCCAAATATTCCTAAATAGAAGGTTTAAAACTCCTTCCACGGTTAACCGTGAGGTAGTTGACTCTGATAAAGGAGGAATGAGAAATGGAAATCAATGATCGTATTTCTAATCGCATAAGGGCTAACTTTCTTAAAAATCTGTGGAAATTCAGCGTATCTATCGTCAGATGGCTTCAGGAGTTAGGAGCTTCTCGGAGAGCGGGTTCGGTCTAATAGCTGTACGCTAGTGTTTTATTTTCGGGGAATGAAGGGGAAAGATTGAAAGCTCTTTAACCTTTAGTGGATGTTGTTTGAGAGATGTGTGGATTATTTAATCAGCAGAGAAGAAATCCACTGGAATTTGCTTCAAATAGTTTGCTATGGCGTTGAAAGTCGGGGAGTGGACGAGCTGACTCTGTTGAAACTTAATGTCTGCTCTTAAACCATCATAAGCTTTTTTCACTCGGAAAATTTGGCTCTCAAAGATGAGCTGGCCTTCTGGGTACAGAAATCCGATACTTCCCTGTAATATCAAAACACTAGTAAATAGAAGAATAGGCACTAAAATGAACATCACATTCCCTAGATACCATAGTACATCATATATTCCTCCTCGAAATTCCGCATGCAGATCAAAGACATTGATAAATCCAAAAAAGTACCCTGTGTCTGAAAAATGAAATAGGTCTCTATTCAAGACGAATATTGAATATTCAATCACTTTACCTGTGTAATTTAGTGTCAATATGCAGGCCCATAAGATTAGAACTAGGAGATTTATCCGCCATAAGACTGTTGCTTTCTGAATTCTCGGGGTGGGATTTGGGGGATCAATTGACCGAAATGCTTTTCCCCCAAGATAAAGGTATGTATAAATAAGGAGAAGTGTGAAGAGAAACATTCCTAGTATGAGAATCAAATCTTCAACGAAATTAGGGGTAAAACTACTATAGATTGGATAAATCAAAAAGGTTAAACATTTAAAACTTAGGGAACCAATTACTAATCCAATAAACGTATATTTTACTTTGTTTGGGGAAGTTACCCATACTCCTCTCATAAAATACAATGCGAAAATCACATGAATGAAATAATCATTGATTAGGATCAGTATGCTGTATCGATTAATCAGATTTATCACTTGAATGAAAGGATCATCAGAAAAACCATTGAGATCTTCCTGAATCGAATAAGGGGTGAGAAAATCAAAACTCGTATATGCATTAAATTTTTGAAACAAATCTCCCCCTTGGACTAGCACAGGGAGAACCTCCACGAGGAGATTAATCACTCCTTGCATGAGTAATGCCAATAATAAGAGGGTAAAAACGGAATATTCCTTTATCTTTGAATCTCTATAGTTTTTGAAGGTAATGAAAGTTGTGAATCCTAACCAGAAAAAGACATTGATGCTTATTACTCGTAAAATATTACCATATGGTAACCTAGTTGATAGTAATACTTGATTTGCAATCTCTAGTATCCAAACCAAATTAGCTATGACAAAAACTCCTATGAATATCACTAAAGAAATAAATAATGGATATATCCTACTCTTTGTGAAGTCCTTCATTGGAAAGCCCCACCTAATGTGGTCTCAGAATACCTCTCTTGGTATTTAAAGGTTTCAATCTAATGGTAATCTAAATCAGTAATAAAATCGAACCTGTCACTGGGCAGGACAAATTTTCATCGATGGAAAATCATGTTGCCACTAATCGCACCAGGGCTAATTTTTATAAAATTTTGTGGACCTTCAGTGAACCTATCGTCAGATCTTGAGAATCTATGCTATCCCCCTCTCGAGTAATCTTTCATTAAATCAACAAAATTAATTTGTATGAATAATTATAGAAACAACTTGATATGCCAGAACCTGTGGATGAAAAGAAAGCTTCACATGATGATTTTGCTGACTCCTATACGCGAACGATGGAACGTCGAATCCGCGCGCTGGAAACTGAACGCCAATTACTGGAAACCCAGCGAAATAAACTCGAATCAGAGAGAGATCGCCTTAAACAGGAGGTTATTGAGCTTAGAGACAGGCTTAGGAAACTTGAATCCCCCTTACATACGTTTAGAGGGGTAACATTTGATGTGAAAGGAATCCAAACCAAAAATGTTGGAATTTTGCCGATTCGGAGGTATCCTGTTTTCACCCATGACTTATTTGACACCTTATTCGCAACAGAGTATTCTTGGGTCTTAGGTCTCAAAAGAGTAACAAGAGATGATAAGCCCGTTGTCCCTGATCACTACTTTTTACTTTTAGGTCAAAAGAGAGGGGCACATCAAGCAGCAGATATTAGTATAATATTATTATTTGAGTTTACCGAGCCTGACCTGAAGCTACATGGTGTTGGCCCAACAAATCTCTTGGAAACAACAGAAATCGAGAGATCTGATCTTTTGAACTTTGCTTTTGAGTTGATTTATCGACCTGAGGCATGGCATAATAAAACCATTGTTACCGCGAAACCTAAGAATGAATGGAAATTATTAATAGGAATATCTAAAACCAAAAGGTTGAATAACGACTAATTAAGTCAGCTGCCACTAATCGCACAAGGGCTTGTTTTAGGAAAAATTGTGGAACAAAGATGAGTAATGGTTAGAGGTTTTAACCATGTTATATTCAGCTATAGAAAAGGGAACTTCTGATAAATGGTATGGTAGAATAATTGACTTACCAGGTACAATTACAAAGGCTAATTCTAGAGAAGATTTGTTACAAAATCTCGAATCAGAAGTAAATGAGCATATCTTATGGTTAAAGCATTATAATGAGGAGATTTCAATTTCTACACATGAACGAATTATAATAAAAGAAGAACTCTTTAATATCACTCGTCTTGGGGAATCTGGAGGCACTGTAGCTCTTTTTGAATTTGATAAACAAGCTATTACGTCAGAAAGATTGGTTTATTATTTGAAGTTAATGGAATTTTCTCGTCAGTCTTTATTAGAACTCATTGGAGAAATTCCTCTAGAAAAACTATCTGAACAGTTGTCTGATAGTAACCGAACCACAATTCAAGTATTAACACATATCTGTAATGCTGAAGAGTGGTATAAATCTAGATTAGGAAAAGAGGCAGATATTCTATATGAAAAATATATTGGAATGTCTATTCCTCGTCTTGATGAGACCCCAATTCTTGAACGACTTGAGCTTGTAAGAAGAGGATGTATTAATGTGCTGAAAGATTTGATTATTCAAAAAGGAGCTAGAATATTCACACGAGAAGCTTTTACGCCCTATCCTAAAGAACAATGGACCTCCAATAAGATTTTGCGGCGATTCATTGAGCATGAACGAGAACACTATTATTCAATCAAAACACGGTCGAGAGGTTTAGCTGACCACTAAACCCTATTTATAAAGAATGTGTTAATCGCTCTGAAATCTGTACGCTCTAGGGCTAACCGTGTGGAAATTAAGATTTTTAACAAGAGCTATCGTCAAGTGGCTTCAGGAGTCAGGAGATTCTTATAGAGCGCTTTCGGTCTTGTGCCTGTTCGTTTTTATCATGGATGAAATTTTTTGACGAGAAGAAACAATCCTCACGATGTCAATCCCATGGGACAGCTTAAAACTATGTTTCTGGTCATCACTAGATGTTTTATTTCTGCATCTATTCTGATCTGACGTAATCCCCCATTTAAAGAGAAGGTTGTAACCATTCCTGAATGTCTTTATTGTGGAAAACAAACAACACGGACGAGAACGATCCTAGGAGATGATGTTCTTATATCTAGGTGTTATTGCTCTTTGAGTTGTGAGATCAGAGATAGGTGGGGACGATTTATGATTCTAGGTTTCGCCTTATTGTGGTTCACCGTTGGTATTCAATCAGTGATTAATCCCCCATTCCTTCCATTTGGTATCTGCAATTTCGGGATTTTCCTCATTGGAGTTGGAGCTTTCGGGGCTGGCATGGTCGGAATGGTGCTCTCAAGAGCCAATCCAAGGAAATGATTCTTTAAGGAGACTTAAAAAAGGTTAAGAGTGTGGAAATTTGGATTTTTCACAAAATCTTTCGTCATGTCTTACACAAAGTCATTGCCCTAAAATCAAGTTGATTGTGCGGAAATTCAGCGGGCCTATCGTCAGGTCGCTTCAGGAGTCGTCAGCTTTTCTGAGGGGGTATCGGTCCAATCTCTGTACGCTTTTTATCTATTTTCGGGGGATGTAAATTTCTTATACTTTCCCTGTACTTTCTTTCAGAGTTGCTTAATGGAAGCTACTACTGCTGCTCTGACTCATCCTAGTTGTTGACGACGAATTATGATTACCATGGTCACAAGGAAGGACAAGACAACGATTGGACTGAGAATTTGGAGGATAGATTGGAGATTTAGAGAGCCCTTGGTGCCCATAAGAGGGGTAGACATCTGTGTCATGGGATAGTTAGACCTTTGGGGGTTATTTTTAATTGTAAAAGTGGTTGAGGTGGCTACGCGCCACATCCCTCCCTCACAGCTGGCATTAACCTGTATCAGATACTGGGAACCATCTACCACGGTTGTACTGTTCCATTCAAAGGTTGTAAGGAGTAGGTTTGATGTTAATGTGTCCCAAGATAGAGAGGAGAAAGGCTGAGTGCCATTATCAATGGAATATGAGATTGTGTAACACACAACATGGTCAAAGGGGTCTGTTGCTTGTGTCCATTGTATTGTGACGATGCCAGAATATGTTTCCCCTCCCATGGGGGCAAGAACTGTGAATGGTTGAATATTATGAGGGTTATTAATTGTAAAGGTTGAATTTGATCTGCGTACACGCCTTACTCCTTCGGTACAGCTAGCATTGACCTGTATCAGATACTGGGAGCCATCTATCACAGTTGTACTATCCCAACTTAGGATTGTGGAAACTACGTTTAATGCAAGGATGTTCCATGAAGTGCCATTATCTGCTGAAAATGAGACCGTATAGCTCACTTCATGATTGAAGACGTCTACTACAGACGTCCATTGAATTATGATGCGTCTAGAGTATATCTCTCCTCCCATGGGTAGAAGTATTCTGAATGGCTGCATATGAGTATTACTGATGGATAACATTTCTGAAATGATTTCGCAGGATGCACCGTTTATACAGCTAGCATTAACTTTCGCTAGATACTGCGTACCATTCAGATTTAACGGGATTTTCCAGATGTAATAAGGGGTCGTTAACCCAGTCGTTATTATTGTCCAGTCCATCCCCCCATTTGCAGAGTAGGAGACAGTATAAGAGATTTCATGGCCGCCTAAATCCAAGATCCCCCATCTGATGGTAACGGTGCGGAACAGAAGCTCACCTCTGCTAGGATTGATAAAAATGTTTACTAGATGTTGATCTAATAGAATTGGTTCATGTGGGAAGGGATCTACCAACGGATAGAGGTCGAAATTCCCTTCATCGACTGGATAGGGCTGGTCGACAATCCCATCTCCGTTACTATCTGGATTTGTCCAGTCACTCCAATAATTCTGCTTAAAACTGTTATTCCACCCTCTATCTTCTACCGTATTTTCTTGGAAGTTATTAAATTGGATTGAGTTGTTCCCACTCGTACTTAGACGCAATCCATAGTTACTATTGTTGGCAAGTGTATTCCCAATCATCTGACACGTCGAAGATTCGTAGAGATTAACCCCATTACCACTGTTCTTAGTGACAGTATTGTTTAACACATAACAGTTATCTGAGTATGTAACCCGGATGCCATTGTGATTATTATTGGTGAGTATATTCCCCCAAAGAAAGTTATTTTGAGACCCACCAAGTATTATTCCTGAATCTCCATTGCTGATGACCTTGTTATTTGACAGGATATTGTTCTCTGAGTTGCTCAGTCCAATTCCTCGAAGACGATTCTTGGTGATGGTGTTATTTGACAGGATATTCTCCTCTGAGTCTTGCAATGCAATTCCTGCTTCCTGGTTGTTGGTGACTATATTATTTGACAGCATATTGTACTCTGCGTTTTGCAGGAAAATTCCATCCGCACTGTTATTGGTGATTATGTTGTTAAAGAGTTGTCCATTCTTTGTCCCTGTTAATTGGATTCCATTCCGTCCCTGACTTAAGAGACAGTTCTCTATTCGAAAGTGTACATCTGTCCCTCCAATATATATCAAAATTCTCATTTCTTCATCGGAGCTTATTGTTAGTCCCTTGATAATATATGGGTTCGTCGCGCTCCCGTTCCCAGGCCAGTTCTCAGCTGCCGCTTGATTGAGAAAATCGCTATTACTTGTAATACTTATGGGTGAGTGCGGTTCATAAAGAGAATTATTTGATGATTTATCTTGTAGGATGGAATGGTTGGGTGCTTCAGCTGTTTGCCTATCTATAATTTGTCCTTGTGTCTTCCTCATCAAGCTCGTGTTTGGGATTAAGACAAAATGTAGCACAGTGAGGAGGAGAAGAATTTGACATTTCATCTGTTTCAAAAAGGAACCCTCACACACTCACCATTCAATAATGAACTCAGTTTTTCATCCTTTATAGGATTTTTTCACCTCTCTTCTCCTCCTCTTTCTTCTTGCT
>JBHLKY010000045.1:0-11823 GCA_048886185.1 Candidatus Hermodarchaeota archaeon | reverse complement strand
ATGGATAATTCAAACCTTATTGATGTTGGTAAAATTACAGCAATTATGACTGGCTCTACAATTTTAGGCATTTTCCTCGGAAGTCGAACTGGTGGAACCTATATTTTTGAAGTCGGTAGTAATCTCATGATGGTATTACTGGTTTTTATGGTTCTAGCTTCCAGTTTGGCTGTAGCACACCTTTGGATGTCAAAATAATGACTAATAGATCCAAGAAACCTTTAGTTATCCCCATCATCATAATTCTTTCTTTGGCTTCCATCGCTCTTCTTACTTTTTTCTCTACTCAACAAGTGGAAGTTGAACTCCCTCCTCATCCCGAAATTCATCCCAATCTTTCTCGAGAAGGGTCTAGCTTCAATGGGTTCATTGATATCATCATTCCTGTTAATATTAGTAACCATTCACCAGGAATCCTGAGAAATGGTAGGATTAGGGCTTCCTTATCTGTTGTTAGCATTGAAGACTTTGGATTATTCCCTGATACTATACTAGTGAATTTAACACAGGAAATTGAGATAATACATCCAAAAGACTTTCTTCAAATTCCTCTTTATATTAAGGTATCTTCTTGGATTCCGATGCTTGCCATTGTTGATGCTTACTTGGTTCTGGATGTCGATATCACTTTGGAGTATCAAATTGGTCTTATAACCTTCCCTATCCATTTAATTGGGCGTATACAAGAAATATGGGATGCTCCATTCTCAATTTAACTAGAAATAATAATCGTTTCGACTTTATTCATTTTAGTTCCTAATAGGCAATTTTATTAGGCTAGTTTTAATATTTCAAAGGAGTTGGCCTCTTTATCGTAGGGTTTCCCATCTTGTGAGAGGCTTTTTGACTTTCTTATGTTGATTAACCGCTTTTTAGTCAAGTTAATGGCATATTTCAAAGAGTCCACGCCTATCCAGCGTCGATTCAATTTTTCTGCTACTACTACTGTAGTCCCAGAACCACAAAAAAAATCAGCGACAATATCACCCTCTCTGGTTGTCATTCTTATGATTCTTTCAAGTAAAACCTCGGGTTTTTGAGTTGGGTATCCTAATCGTTCTTTATCATTCGATGCGAGAGCTGGGATATCAATCCAAAGGTTTCCAATCTTCCTCCCTGGATATTCATCTGAATAACGTTTATAACGCGGTCTTCCCTTACTTGTCCAAAAAATTAGATGAGGATTTTCTGCTATTCTTTTATCAAATGTTTCTTGAGTCCAACGCCATCCTATATTAGTTGTAATTTCTCTACCATCAATTAATCTTTTTTCACCAATGCTGTATGCATTTGCACTCTGTTCAAGCTTCTCATGAGTAAAACTTCGACCAGTTTCCTCTTCAAGATAAGGAAATTTATCTCTTTTTTCCTCTTCAGATAGAGATTGATATTGTTGGTGATAAATAAAGTCAGGAGATTTGCTATACCAGAGAATAATATCCGTCATGACATCCATGGTCGAAGATAAGTGGTGCCCTGGAGTTCGCTGCCAAATAATGTCAGCTCTGAAATTTTCATAACCAAAAATCTCATCAAGAATGATTTTGACATAATGCACTGCGTGCCAGTCAAGATGGACAAAAAGTGATCCTGTATTTGCCAAAAGGTCTCGCATCAAGATCAGTCTTTCATACATAAAGGTCAAATATACATCCAAACCTCCTTCTCCCCAAGTATCTTTAAATCCCAAATTTTCAGTATCTGAAGAAATAACTACTTTCTTGCTCTTATTATGATTACGTTGAGCGTTTGTTTTGAATGTTAATCCTGATGCGAAAGGAGGATCGATATAGATAACGTTAATTTTTCCAGAAAACTCTCTCAAAAGAGACTGAAGGGCTGGTATATTTTCACTTAATATGAGCTTATTATTCCACGCCTCTGCAGATTCAAACTTATTAATTGTTTCCATTATTTCAAATACAAGAGTATTTTTGACTTGATCTAGATTTCTTTTCGATTCAAATTTCCCTCGCCAAACGAGCTGACGCCTTTCAATATCTGTCATAAGTGTCGTATCTCCTCAAAATAATTTTGAGTTATTCAATTGATGTGAGATATCTTATCGTTAACTCGCGTTAATATCTCATATATAATTGACATTTATCTTTAATTTACAGTTCTAGTATAAGTTACATAATTTCAACTAAATGATGATGATCAACTGTTTTACTGTGTTTTTTCATTATATTACATTTTGCAAACATATATATCGGAACATATAATTACTACTTTCGTATTTAAAATCACTATGTAAAGACAACTTGAGGTATTGAAATGAGCTACCAAGATACTATGAACTCTCTAATTCAAAATGGTTATATTTCAATTGTCACTATTCTTGACGCTAATGGAGGAATCTACTGGACTAACCAGCCCGAATGGCAAGTAAATGGTGCAGCTATATTGACAGCATGGAGGAATAAGGAACCAGGAGTTACCATCGGAGGAACACGGTTTTCTGCGATTATGAACGAATGGGAGACAGGATATTTCGTGGCACGAAATGTTCGTGGAGCAGGAATAATCGTTATAGCTCGCGCTCCAAATGGATATTATTTCTTAACTTGGACACCAGGAGATGTCCAGATTCCCCCCCTGAATATCCATGCAGAAGTGTCGCGAATGGCGGCTCTATTCAAATAAAATTGGAACTAATAAGCTATCTTTTATAAAAGGGTGTTTTTAAGACACCCCCATCTTTTTTGGATGGCTAATAATTTCTATCAATTTTCTTGTTTTTAGGACTAATCTATTATTTTCAAGGATATATTATATCCAACAGAGAATATCCTCATAAGTCTACCTTAATATTTTTGTAACGATGAAAAAAATGCTTCTTATAGGTTCACAATGAATATTCTGTAATATTTTATTTAGATCAATACAAAGTGAATCCTAAATTCCACTATAAACATCTATGGATGTTTAAAGGTTTTGTATTCATGAAATCTAAAATAGATGAGTTCTATTATTTCTATAAAAAGACTAGGATACTCTTGCTTCAGAATATGAGCGGATCCTCTCATGAAACAAAGAGAAAAGAATTTATAGATAGATTTATGTTGCAAATGGTAATTCTTTGGTATATCCAAGAAAAAAAATTCTTCAATGAGGATAAGAATTACTTTTTAAAAAAATTCAAAGAATCTCAACTGAGTTCATCTTCCTATAGGACTGATAACTATTTTAAATTCCTAATCTATTTCTTAAAGAAGCTCAATGATCATTTGGATGAGACTTATTTCGAAGATGAACATTTAGGAAAAATAGTAGTTCCAAGACCAGCTATCTTCTTCAAAGTTGAACCTGATTTAAAAACGATATCTATACCAGATAAGTGCTTTTATTATAAAAGGAAGGCTAGAGAGTTATCTATAATTGATAATACTGGTCCACCACTTTTAAATTTCCTTGAAAACAGTGGGGGAGTATTTAATGGCTTCACATTAGGTGGATTATATGAGAATCTAATTGCTCAAATCGAGAAGAAGAGATCGGGAGCCTATTATACACCTGAATCGGTCACGAACTATTTATGCAGAACAACCATAGAATCTTATCTTCTTGACAGAATAAATACTAAATATGGAACAAAATACTCATCAGTAGATACCATCCTTATGTCATCTGATCTAAGGATTATCACATCTCTATTAAATATCTTACAGCAGATCAGAATCCTAGATCCTGCAGTTGGTACTGCTCATTTCCTAGAAAGTGCCATAATAATTCTCATGGAGATTTATGTGAAAATTTGGAGGGAGGCAAAAAAGATTAATCTTAAAGAGGGTATTAAGATAACCCTAGCAGATGAAACTGGCAATTTTCGTACCCTTAACCTTTTAGAAATTTCTGATGAATTTAACTTTAAATTCTCAATTACCATGAACTTGATACTAACAAAAAATGTTTATGGCGTCGATATAAATCCTAATGTCCTGAATATAGCCAAAGCAAGGCTTTTTCTAAACCTAATTCACTTCTATAATGTTACAAAGGATCCCTTCAGCAATCTTCCTTATTTTTTTTCTAATTTAAAGGAGGGGAACTCCCTTCTGGGGTATATCCAAGCTGAAAAGTCTCAGTTGACGAAACAAAAAAAGCTTGACTCTTTTCTATTAGAATTAATTGATTCTTTTGAACCAATTAAAGTAGATTATCCATTACGTAAATATTTACGGAAAGCATCGATTGCCTTAAACATCAGTGGAGATCTTGGAAAAGAGTTAGAAGAACTCAATCAAGTTCTTATAAAGAGGGAAATAACTCAGAATGAAATTAGGAAGATTCTAGGAACAAAAAGGAAAATACATCAAATATTAATCAGTTCTTTGCATTCTCCATTTTTCCTACAGATACAGAACCTCCTAATTAGAATAGAGAGTTTATTAAATGTCAAGTTAGACGGAATGTTTTCTTCAGAATATAATATTGACTCAAAAAAACTTATGAATGTCAAAACATTTCATTGGAGTTGTGGTTTTCCCGAAATCTTTTTGGAGGACGGAGGTTTTGATATAATTATTACCAACCCACCTTATCTCGGTGAAAGCGGAAACAAGTTGCTTTTCAGAACTTATGCTAAAGCGTTAAAAGAGTATTATGAGGGAAAAATGGATTTATGGTACTTCTTCTTGCATAGAAGTTTGGATTTAATGACTTCTCAAGCATTTTCTTCAATGATTTCTTCAAGTTATTGGATTACGGCCTCTGGGGCTGCAAAATTAAGAAGTCGACTTTTATTAAACACCTTTATCGTACGATATATCAATTTTGGAGAGAATAAGGTATTTGGTACGGCTCAAGGAGTACATACAAACATCATCATTCTGAAAAAGAAGAAAGAACCGAATAATAGCATTTCTTGTGCTTTATATGAAAAAACATATCCACGAGGATCAGATCTCATTCAAAAACTAGCTGATCAGCACATTTTCGAAGCTGCCCAGTCAAAATTGATCATTGAAGGCTGGGATCACTATTTTCATTTTTTTCCTAAAAAGATTAGAGAAATCATTGAGAATGTTACTAAAAACTCAACAATGTTAAAAGCAAGCAATTTTTATGTTAAAGAAGGTATTGTAACTGGTCTCAATAAGATAACGAGGCAGCAAATAAGAAAGTTTGGATTACCTAATGAATGGAATGGTATGGGTGTATTTATTCTGAATCAACAAAATTCTAAAGACTGGGAGGTAATTGAATCATTTTCTTATGATGAAAAAATGTATTTAAAACCTTTTTACAAGAATTCAGACATTAATAAATATACTACAAATTTAAAAACGTTTAAAAGAATTTTATATGTGAATAGAACCTTAGAAAATTTGAACCAAGTTCCAAAGATAAAACTACACCTTGAAAAGTTTCAGAAAATATTAGAATATTCATTGGATAATCCACCATACATAAATCGTCCTCGTACACAAAATATTTTTACCTCCCCAAAGATAGTTACTCCACAAAGGAGTGTACAAAATACTTTCGCGTACAATTCATGTGATTGGTTTGCAGCTCAAGATGTGTACTATATATTATCCAAAAATAATGATAGAAAGAAACTAAAAAGTCTTTTAATAATCTTAAACTCAAGTTTTGCTTATTTCTGGTTATATTGGATGGGAAAACGAAAAGGAAGGCATCTTGAATTATTTGGCGAGCCATTAGGATATTTTCCTATTCCTTCTGCTTTAGAGGGAATAAATATATTATCCTCTATCGCTGAATATATACTATTTCTCAGATCTTGTGAAAGAAAGACAGTGTTCCTTAAGCATTTAATCAACTATTTTGAGGAAGAGATCGCTGACTCACTTGTATTCGAGATCTATTTTATGAAACAACTCGATGAAAATGGTGTTATTCCTCTGATTGAAATCATATCAAAAAAGCTCACTCCCATTGAATATGATCAATGGCATATACTTAATTCTTTGGAACAGTTAGAAAATGAGTTAAACACTACAGACAAATCTCAGAAAGAGGCTTTTGAACTGGAGAATTTAGACATAATTGAGGAAACTTATTCTTCATTGATAAAGAATAATAACTTAAGAATACGAATCGATCAGATCAAGGCCAATCCACTTGTTAAGACGATAGTTGAAAGAAATTAACTAATAGATTTTATCTTGTCGATCACTAATGGTAAAAATTCACCAGATTTAGCCTCAATACGAACATCAGCTAATCCATCCAATTGAGTTCTTCCGACATTGATGATTATAAGAATAGCACCAGATTCCTTAGCAATAATTGGAAAATTTGCAGCAGGAAATACACTCAAAGAAGAACCAACAACTAACATGACATCACACATTCTAGAGTGTTTTTCAGATTCTTCCATCTCTTTTTCAGGCATAGGATCATTAAAATTAACTACAGAGGAAATAATCCTTCCTTCACAGTGAGGACATTTTGGTTGATTCAACATCGGTTTTTCCGTCCTGTATCCCTTCCCGTGAATATGATCCCTCCATCCTAACTCTTCTTTTAAAAATCGAGAGTCACAAACAAGACATTTCATCTTACTAGAATTTCCATGGAGTTCAGCAAGAATGTCAGAAGGAATTCCTGACTTAATATGAAGATTATCAACATTTTGAGAGATAAGGTATTTTAATAATCCAATCTCATATAAATTTAGAATAGCAAAATGGCCAGGATTAGGTTCAATGAGATAAATTGGTTTCTTGGGTAATTTTGGTTTAAGTCCTTTCTCTCGAAGAGTCCAAACCCCATTTGGCCCCCTATAATCTGGTAATCCTGATTCTGTTGATATTCCTGCACCAGTAAAGACAACTAGGTATTTTGAATTTATGAGGATCTCAGCTACACGTTGTACATCCCTTTGTGAAAACAACATCAAATGCTCATCCTTTCAGACGCATCAATCAATTTCTTAAGATGTTCAATAACTTATATTTTTTTACACTATTTTTCATTTAGGATTTTAATAATACGAATATCAAATAAACGTTTCAAAAAGTGTATTGGAATTCCCCCACTCTCCAAGATTGTGTTGTGGAAGAATTGATCTGAATATTTTTCCCCTAATTTTCCTCTTACATAATCACGCAGATCTAGTAGTAAGAATTTCCCATAAAGATAGCTTAGTTGATATCCTGGTGTAAATGTGTATCGCTTTAGCTCTGCAAGAACTGCGTGTTTGTCCATCCCAATTTCTTCAATCATGAAATCTTTTGCTTCCTCAAATGTCATTCGCCCTGTATGTAACTTTACATCAACAATAATTCGAACAGCTCGCCATAATTGGTCCACTAACTGAATAAATACTTCTTCTTTACCTAAAAATCCTTTTTCTGCCATTAATTGCTCACAATAGTGAGCCCATCCTTCAACTGTTTCATTTCCTTGAACAATAGTTCTTATAAGATTTGGTTGCAGATTTGCTGCTGTTAGTTGTAAGTGATGGCCAGGATAGCCCTCATGAACCGCAGTGTTTTTGCAGGAAGCATAAGAGTGTTCTTTTAACATCTCTTCACGTCCTTCGATGGGAGTTACAATGTATTGGCCAATTTGATCATCTGAAAACTTTTCCGGACTATTATAAGCTGCAAAGGGAATAATAGGGATAAGAAAGGAAGGTGTAGGGAGCACCTGTAACTCTTCTCCTTCTGGTATGGTCATTAAGTTTTCTTTTCGGATAAATTCACGTGCATCCTGAGTAAGTTCCCGTACATGTTCTAGAACCATCTCAAAAGTTGGAGGATGGTTTTCCTTAAGAATCTCTCTTACTTCATTAACCGATTTACCTGGATAGAGCTTCTTTGCTAATTCTTCAAGTTCTTTTTTAGTATCTGCCAGAGCTTTTTCTCCGATTTTCAAGATTTCATCAGGGGATTTGCCTAGCTTTCTTAATTCAAGCAGTCTACCAAATTTTTGACTGCCTATTGCCCAATTATGATGTGCTCTTGGTAATATTTCGTTGTTAATCCAATCAACATATTTGGTTAATGCTTTGCTAGCGTTTTTAATTTCTTTTGCTAATTTTTGGTTTAGTTCCGTCTCAATAATTGGCTCAACTGTATGTTGTATTAACTGTAGAAAGCCAATAGTTCTAGGACCTTCCTCCAAGGTAAGTTCAGCCCAAAGCTTAACAGGCCAAATCCAAATTGATTTTGTTTCTTCTAAAAATTGTTCTGTCGCCTTTAATCTTTCAATAATGCATTCAATTCGTATAGCTAGAGGAGCAAAGTCTCTAGAATAGAGTAAATAAATTGAAGTTGCTACAGCTCCTATAGGACTTCCCAAAAAGGGATCTTGTCCCCCTTTCCAAAGAGCAAGTTCGTTGATATGAAAATGTTGGGAATCAAGAAAATACTCTAATAGATCATAATCTAATTTTCCTTCCTCAGAAAGCTTGTTATAATCGATTTCTGTTTCTAATAATCTTTTTTGTTGCAATAAGCGTATCATATCATCTTCCTTAGCCTTAAGTGTTCCGTTAGGTAAGAGATGATCGTATTTTTCATGTTTGTAACCGAAAAAAGTTGCTGCAATTGGATTGTGGTCCATTTCAATTTCAAATTGTTCCTCAAAATAATTTCTCAGTTTCTCATCCTCGTGCATCATAATGAGCTCCATATTTGAGTTTAAAACATCTGAATATGTATTGTTTCAAGTAAATCAAATTGTGATTTCACATTTGAGAATTAATCGTAAAAAGCTATTTTCGATGAAAAATAATGTCCCTTTTTATATTAGGTGATGAGAGAAATAAAAAAGAAAAAAAAGGGGGAAGAATGTCCCAGTTCTTATAAATTGAAATCTTTAGATGTTATGAGGATTTTCTGCGTTTATAATAGAAGAATATTGAAATTAAGCTAATAAAAAGCAAACTAAATTCAAATCCTGGGGAAATAGAAGGAATTTCATCTTTTTCTCTGGTATAACTAGTTTCCTTAGCACCTATGGTAAATGAAACAGATTTCGTAACCTGAATTCCATCGCTATCCGTAGCTCTCACCTGAATTGTGTGGTCTCCTTCGCTCACATCTGTGAAAGTATAACTCCAGCGAGTGTCGCTTATTTTGGTCATAAGTTCCCAATCCTCCTCATCAAGTTGGACTTCAACTCTCAAACCTGGTTTATCATCTGTAGCTGTAACCTCAACCTCAATCGTGTTGGTATCAAATGTGTCTCCGTCATCAGGTTCTCTTATTGAGAGATATGGAGGATCATTGACTTGAACGAAAGGATAAATAAAATCTATTAGTCTTCCGTTCAGATAGTTAGGTGTTTCTAATGAAATAAATACGCCAGTAATTTTATCGAAGTATGCAAAACCTTGTGGAAGTTCGACTCCCATTGATATTTCCGCTTGCCAACATAGGAAACTAACACCCATCTCAGGAATATCAATTGTTTTTTCGCCAACAATTATTGCTGTTCCTCCAAGTCCCATAAACGAGTCACCGACATTTAAAAGGTGAGCGTTACTCCAAAAGAGCGTATTTCCAGTTAAAAAGGCGGCATCCAATTCTTCTTCGACTGAATATGTGTCAATCGGATCAATTGAAGATTCATTATACACAGAATACTCAATATTAACTAACCAATGATTTGGAGAAATTTCCTCCATGATCGTAGCTGTATATATCATATACTGGTATTCATTGTAATATTGATCACTTGTATATTCAAATCTGTAAGTTAAGTAAGCACCGGTGTGTAACCCAGACACAATTGATTTTAGCGCTGAGAGATGAATTTGATCTCGATAGGATGACTCGGTGGTATATAGAACAACTGTAACATTATAAGAGTTTGGGGAAGAAACAGTTATTATTATTGACGTGGCTGTAGTTGTTCCTAGGGATATTCCTCCGATAAAAACTTCGTAATGTAAAATGTCCTTTGTGTTCATAGGGGACCATTCTAATGTGTAGCTGGTTTCAGTTTCTTCATAATATATAGGTGAAATTATGGAAATTCCTGGACCTCTCGTAAACTCAATACCTAATTCATTAACTGAAGGCTTAAATGAGTATGTTGTATAATAAACCATATCCCCTTTATCGACACCAATTATTCCATCTGGATAAACCATATTTTTATAAAACATCTGTATTAATCCGATATCGTGTAAAATGACTTCAAAATCCCCTGCTGATTCACCACTACAGCAGGTTGAGATATTATCATATTGGATAACGAAGTAACTACCAAAGGACTGGTAATACACCCCCCCACCACCATATCCATCATCGGGATACAAATCACGCCAGAATAAGGCGATAAGGTATGGAAATTGATCTTGGGGGATCTCACCGCTAGTCTGGGTAGGATTAGAAGTTATATCAAATGTTAAAAATCCATTGCTACTGATTGAAACCTCTGAGAATGTGTCGTCAAAGAATGGGAAGGGGAATGGTAATGAGACTGTTTGAGAGGAATCATCACTAAGAGAAAGATGGTTTCCAGTGCTTCTTATGTCAATCCAATCAAACATAGTTTGTTTAACAAAATATTGCGTGAGAGGTTCTTGTATAATGAGAAATATTTGATCACGATAGATTGAGAGATCAGTGGCGTGCAGCACTACTGTGAGGTTATAACTATTATATGGGGAAACTGGTAAGTCCATGTATGAATAAGTTATAGTTCCTTGGGAAACATCGTTCATAAAAACCTCAAAATAGTCAATGGAAACACCACCCTGTACAACCCAAGTTAATGTGTAACTTGTGTCAGACTCATAATAATACGGATCTGAAGTTATCGATACCCCTATGTTAGGTGAGAATTCAATTCCTGTTCCACTTGTAGGATCAGAATAGGTGGTATAATCTTCATAGTTTCCCCTATCCACTCCAATTGTGCCAGTTGTAGTCATATTGTCATAGAACATTTGGATTAATCCAGTATCGTGTAAAATGACTTCAAAATCCCCTGCTAATTCACCAATACAGCAGGTTGAGATATTATCATATTGGATAACGAAATAACTACCAAAGGACTGGTAATACACCCCTCCACCACCATATCCATCATCAGGATACAAATCTCTCCAGAATAATGCGATGAGATATGTGTAGTAGTTTTGTGGGATGTTACCAACTGTCGAGGTCGGAAAAGTGCTTGTGTTAAATGTTAAATATCCGTTACTACTAACTAAGGCTGTATCAAATGATGCATCATAGAAAGGAAAATCAAAAGGTAAACTAACTGTGGTATAATCATCATCACCCAAAATTAAGTGGGTACCTGTGTTAGTAATGTCAAACCAGTTGAAAGGAATGGCAGTTACTTGATATGACTGTTCCAGCTGTAATTTGAAAGCTGGCTTCATAATCACTCCATTTGCAGTATATAAGCTTATTAGAAGAAAAAACATAATTGAAATAAGTATTATTTTTCTTTTCATATTCTCAATTTCTCCCTTATTATTCTATACCTGAATTTCAATTCATTCATAAAAAGATACAAATCGTGTAAAATTAAGCAGATTTCAAATATAAATAGCTTTCTTTATCTATAAAAGAAAAATTCTTAAGTCAGAAACGAATTTAAAAGAATTATTATGAATACAGCAGATTTTACCTTGATTTTCTATGTCTTTATTGAAAACATACACTTGGATAACTACAATGAAGTTTTCCAGACCGTACCTGTTGGTTTATCTTCAAGAACAATGCCCAATTCCATGAGTTTTTCTCGAATTCTATCAGAAAGTGAATACATTTCTACACTCCGTAAATCCTCTCTTATATAAACTATCAAGTCGATCAATGGTTTTACTAATTCTCCATCATTCCTGTCAATATCTGTTGGCATAATCTTAATCCCAAGAATTTC
>JBHLKY010000044.1:0-14190 GCA_048886185.1 Candidatus Hermodarchaeota archaeon | reverse complement strand
TTACCAGCACCCGTCTTTTCTACAATTTGAAGAGCGGCTTCAATGGCATGCTTATCATAATTATTCGTCATAACGTCTGCTTTGTCATCACGATCCCCAGGGAAGGTTGTATCTGGGGAAAGGGGAGCATTTCGATCTATCGTTGCTTTAACAAACACAATTATATTCATTCTACCATTCTTCCTTTCTTATTGTTGGGCTCTACTTAAGGTTCCGCGAGATATTATTGTCTTTTGCATCTCTGAAGTACCCTCATATATAGTGAGAACTCGGGCATCCCTGAAAAGACGTTCTACACGGTATTCTCTGCTATAACCATATCCTCCGTGAATTTGAACTGCATCATAAGTAACTTTTTGAGCAATTTCCGTTGTGAGATATTTAGCTATTGAAGATTCTATTTGAGTGTTCTCTCCAAGATCCTTCATACGAGCAGTATTAAGATAAAGTAAACGAGCTTGGTGAACTTGAGTAGCCATATCTGCAAGCATAAATGAGATAGCTTGATGTTTTCCTATAGGTCTACCAAACTGTACACGTTGATTAGCGTAATTGATGCTTTCTTGTAGCGCGGTTTCAGCAATACCAGTTGATTGGGAAGCAATCCCAATACGACTCGACGCTAAACTTCCAAGAACTAACCTTAATCCCTCATTCTCATTCCCCAATAGATTCTCTTTGGGCACTTCAGCACGGTCAAGAGCTACCTGAGATGTGATAGATCCATGTAAACCCATTTTCTCTTCAATCCGAACTACTTCATACCCGTCTTTTGCGATTTTAGGATCAAGGATAAATGCACTTAAACCTCCTGGACCTTTTGATTTGTCAGTTACAGCAAGAGTGATATTAGTACCAGCGGCACCACCATGTGACAACCAAACTTTGTTACCTGTAAGATAATAAGAATCTCCTTCCAATTCTGCTCTAGTGGCTACTGCTGAAATGTCGGATCCTGCATTCGGTTCAGAAAAAGCCATAGCCCCTATAGCGTCACCACTGGAAAGGAGAGGAAGGTACTTTTCTTTAGCAGAAGGAGTTCCATGATTATTAATGATCTCTATACTGAGACTTTGACTCGGAAAGAACATTGAGAAAGCTAATGACGCTCGGGCCATCAACTCAATGACTGCAGTCCATAAAGTATAACTTAAACCAAACCCATCATATTCTTCAGGAACTATGATAGCAAATAAGTCATTTTCTTGGCATTTTTTAAAAAGATCCATCATTCCTGAAGGATAAGATACTTGTTTTGTTGCAGGGTCAAAATGAGCTCCCTCCTCATCCCATTCTTGTTCCTTTTCTATGATCTCATTCATAGCTAAATCGTAAACCATATCTAAAATCATCTGATTTTGGTCATATTCCTCTTTTGTAAAATTAAAAGTCTTTAAAATCTTTAAAATTTGTTTCATAATTAGAACCTCAAACTTGGTGAAAACTAAAGCAGCTAATTGATTTAAATCGAAAAGTGATAGCTTTTTCCATTAGGTTTAAAGCAAAATAATCCTCATAAAATTCTTATGGGAATACAAAATGGGGATACAATAATTACAAGAGGAATCTGATAAGTTCCCATAAAAATGATAAGTTAGCTCAATTGGTTGTTAAGCCAAACAAGGTTATAATATCAAGGAAGAGGACTGGAGTAAACAAAAAAGAACATTTCTTATACTGAAATGTTAACAGAGACTAAGAGATTCCTTTAGAAAGAGTATAATGGTGATAAAATTACCTAGATCGAAGCTGGTCGGTCAGCATATTTTTTTGACTAGTTTTACGGTCATTCCGTAGCTTTTCTTGATGGATTGTACTTCGAATAATCTCTGTTGCTAGAATTTTAAATGCTTTATCTACATTAATGTTTTCCTTCGCAGATGTCTCTATATAATGGACACTGAACCCATACTTATGTTGCAAGAGTTTAGTTAGTTCAGCGGCATATTCCTTGCCATAACGAGCAGAAACTTGGCTTGGAAAAGCAGGATTATCACGTAAGTCACATTTAGCACCAATGATGAGAAGGGGCGCTTTACCAAGACCATTTAACGCCCAATATGATTGGATCCATTCTACAAGGTTCATATATGATTCCTGATTTGTAATGTCAAAAAAACACAAAGCCCCGATTGCACCCCGATAGTAAAGATCTCTAACAGCCTTAAATCGTGGTTGACCTGCAAGATCCCATATTTGAAACTTTAAATCATATGTCGATTTGGTTTCTGAATAATATAAAGAGATTTCTTGGGAAGCAAAGTCAGCACCTATTGTCATAAGGTATTCTGTCTTAAATCCTTCACCCAACCATGCGCGGCGGAGAGCAGTCTTACCAACACCTCCATCGCCAATGAGAACGATTTTAGCACGTAATTTAGTATCTGGTCGTAATGACGTGCCTTTTGATGTTCCTCGGGATGCCCCTCTATTCTTCATTATTGTGTTTCCCCTATCTGCACACAGTATTCAGTTTTTACCCAGATGAAACTCATTATAACATCTGTTGGTTATATGGTCTTTCCTCTAAGTTAGTTTCGTCAACCTCACACATCCCCCTTTAAAAAGGATTCGATATAAAGATGCCAACAATAAACTTATATTTTCTCAAACTCGCTAAAGGATACAAAAACAGAGAAAAAAAAAATAATCTAATCATCAATTTGATGAACTGTCATTAAATGGTTTGAAATCAACTAAAGGGGTTCTTGTATGGCATTCTAAGGAACTGGAAATTTGGTCGTGGCATTGAAATTTGACTTAATCATTGAAATGTAACTTTGCTAAAGAATAAAAATGATGGTTTATTAGATCCTTTCAACATCTGAAGGAGACTGTATATTGAAGACACCAGTTTTAACGAGTATGTGTAGAACACCTATGGGTCGGATGTTAGGAGCTTTCTCTAATAATTTATCCGCGGCACGACTAGGAGCAGTCGTGATCAAGGAAGCGGTTGATCGTTCTCAAATTCAACCTGAGGACGTTGATCATGTACTGATGGGCCAAGTTATTTCTGCTGGATGCGCTCAAAATACAGCCCGTCAAGCAAGCATCTATGCTGGGCTACCAGTGTCAACAGGAGCTATAACTATCAATAAAGTGTGTGGTTCAGGTATGGCTGCAGTCATGTGGGCTGCGCAGATGATTAAGACAGGTGATATGGAGGTTATCATTGCTGGAGGAACAGAAAACATGTCAATGGCGCCTTATCTTCTCATGAAAGGACGACAAGGATATCGGTTTGGTAATGATCAATTAGTTGATGCTATGTATTACGATGGCCTTTATGATATATATAATGATATGGCAATGGGGAATACAGGGGATATTATAGCTGAACGCTTTGATATTGGTCGAGAGGAAATGGATGCGTATGCCCTTCGATCACACCAACTAGCTCATCAGGCAACAGAGGCGGGAAAATTTAAAGAGGAAATTGTCCCTGTGGAAATTACCATCCCAAGAAAAGGGACAATTACAGTTACTAAAGATGAAGGAATTCGACCAGATACTACATTAGAGAAACTAGCTAAATTACCTCCTGTATTTAAAAAAGATGGAAAAGTTACTGCTGGGAACGCATCGCAGATATCAGATGGTGCTAGTGCCATTGTGGTAATGTCTGAAGATCGGGCACAAGAACAGGGGATTCCAATACTTGCAAAAATTGGGCCGTATGGCACAAATGGGACAAAACCTGAATGGGTTATGGAGGCACCTGTTACTGGTGTTAAACAACTACTAGAAAAAACAGGTTTTTCAATAAAAGACTTTGATTTAATCGAGCATAACGAAGCATTTGCATCCGCTAGTTGTGCGGTGCGAAATAGTTTAGATATTCCTGATGATAAATTTAATGTAAACGGAGGGGCAGTCGCCCTAGGCCATCCATTGGGATGTTCAGGTTCACGAATATTAGTTACCTTAACCCATGAATTAATAAGACGAAATGGAAACCGTGGCCTCGCAACAATATGCCTTGGTGGTGGAGAAGCTCTCACAATGATTATTGAACGATAATTTATTCAATGAGAAAGGAAATAGATCAGAAATATCAATTCAACCTCTTTTTAGCAAAAAGGAGTATAAAATTTTTAATGCAACAAATATTGATATTACCTTTCATTCGCAGAGAGGGATATTAGTCTAAATTAGATACTTTCAATTTAAATTGGTATTCCCCTTAATCTGATGTTTTAAACCTAAAACAAGGACAAGAATCAGTAATGAAATGATCTCCAATCCACCAATTCTTAAATCAGCGCTAATCAAAAGTTTTCCTGTAGTTTCTGTTGAGGATATGTGTATGGATTTGATATGTTCAGATATTTCAGTAGGAGCTACTGAGTCTGTGAAGGATAACTAAGGAACACAAAAAACTCTCACTCCGTTCTTTTTAAAAGAATAGTAATAATTTTCTAATATAAAAGTCTCAAATCGAATAATCTTCTGAGAAGATATGATAATCAAAAAATATGTCCAAAACACTATTAAGGTTGAACAGGAATTTTCCAAATTAGGACAAGTCGTTAAACTGAAAACAAGCCTCCATGAGATTCTCCCTCTCCTTTCTAATCTCACACAAGGAATTTGGAACCCTTTATTCCTCTCTGCCATCAAATCGATCCTTCATCGCCTGACGGATCTGAAGACCAATTTATTTCTCGTACGTGTAACCCTCGAGAAAGAGTGTTTGATTCATAACCGTTTATTCTTACCTTTCACCCACTTTGGGGAGGGAGACTCATAACCACACCATTAGACCTCATTGCATTAGGATTAATTGGATTTTTCCAGTGGTATTCCCAGGAAGTCCTTGATCCGAGCGACATACTCGCGTTTTTTGTACGGCAGCTGTTTATGTACTTCCTACTTCAGTTAGTCATGCACTTCTTGCCATTCATCAAATCCCTCATCAACGCCCTTTGGTTTCCCTTTCGTTTCCTTCATGTCTATCTTCATGTCTATAGTGCCAAAGAACTTGTTCAGATCCTTGATCAGAAGAAAAATGAGGAAGAGGACGATTATGACGATATTCATGACCAATACATCCTTCGTTCAAGCTTTGCCACAGGTCTTAGTCGCAATGATGAGAATTCAATGTTAATCACCTCCTTCAACCGTATTGGATATGCTCAAAAGGTTGCTATGGCCCCCAACCGGTTTGGATGGGTATTATTGATCGGGTATCTAGTAATTTCCCCCTTGGCGTTGGTTACCCCCCTCACACAGGTTTTGACAACAGTGGCGGGCGCAGCTATTCACTTTTACTTCTTTATGGGCATTTTTGGCGTCATGATGCCCACTCTAAATGATTGGCTCTTTATCCTTAACACAATCATCCTAAATTTGAATATCCGTCCGATCTATATTTTCAATGCTGTGATCGTACTGATTGTGTTCACTCTCGACACATTCTGGCGTACTACAGATTTTTTCATAGCTATTTTGGTCGGAACAGTCGCATTCATCCTGTACCTCTGGGGATTATTCGCGATAGCGCTCTTCGCTCTCCGTGGGAAGATACAGCGGTCAGACATTTTTTTCATACCCTATCCGAAGAAGAAAGGAGCTCCAGTGAGTACTATTGATATTGAATTTCACGACCTTGAGGATGAGTATGAGTGGGATGAGTGAGATTATCAAATGGCTAAATAAGTAATTTCCAACATAAATAATGTGCCCAAAAACATGGCGTGGCATTTCCATTATGACAAGGAGGATTATTCGTGAAATTGAATTTATACCAATACTCTGCCTCACCACTTAGATTGCTATATTTCGTGAATTGGTTATAATCAGAAGAATATCGCTAGATCTCAACCTCTTCAAGACTACCAGGTTCTGTATATTGATATTGTGGAGGAAATGGTTCATTCCAGATTTTCAACATTAGACAATAAATATATGAATTATCTTCTGGTTGTACCAAAAAATGACATCCTAAAGAAAAGATGTTCACCATCTTATGGTCAATTATTCCACTTCTAAATTTCTAGAAGATAGATTAAGGATTCATATTTGCAGGATTAGTGCCAATACCATAAATTTTCCATTTTAATCTTCGGTTCTTTCCCGTATTTACGTTCTAAAGGGTGCAAATGGTCGGAATTAGGAGATTTATGTTTATCAGAACTGTTTGATGAGTTTTTAGGATTGGAAGGCATGAAGACTCACCAAAGAAAAAGAGTTACATGACAGAAAGAGTCGCAAGGAAAGCCATGAGGCTATTCGGACTAGCAGGTCTGATGCGACTGAATGTGACCGACTAGTATCTCCACATTTCTGTCCTGAGAATAAATGACATCAGTAGCTATTTAAGCTAATACAGACATATTTCTAAATGAAATCAATCTTATTTCTTAAATAATTGCTATATCCAGTGTTACAGCCCGTATTATAAGAAATTTGGCAACGAGATAGGAAAAGGAAGATCAATAGTATTTCTCTCCATTTTCTGTGTTGAGAAAAAGCTTTTTGAAGAAAGAACTTAACACTATCCAACTTTTAAGGCTCAATAAATTCCTTCTAGGTATCATTTTCTATTATACTAAAATCTGTGGCAAAATCTAAAATGGTTACCAATTTAGAGAATAATATTTCCCTAAATATGGTGATCTCTTAGATTATTGAGTTCGATTCTAAAAAGAAGAGTTTTAACCGATAAAGAAAAGCGAATCTAAAATTAGTTTCAGCTAAGTGAGATTTTATATCGCCAGAGGAGGATTGCCGAAACGAAAGGCTATTTAAATGCTTTCTGTAATTTTAATACAAAACAGTTAATGTAATTTTATTACAGTCTCATTTTCATAAACTCAATTGAAGGTTACTTACTCATGTCCCACCAAAAAATGATCGAAGTTCAGGATTTAAGTAAAATCTATTTCTCTAAGAAGCGAACAGGATTATTTCGTAGTCAAAAAAATGAAGTGGAGGCATTAAAAGGCGTTTCTTTTCATGTCAATCAGGGGGAGATTTTTGGCCTTCTTGGCCCGAATGGTGCAGGGAAGACTACTTTGATAAAAATTTTGACCACTCTCCTCCTGCCTACTTCAGGTACAGCCAAAGTTAACGGATTTTCTCTAGATCAGGATAAGCAGGTCAAAGCCTCTATTGGAGCCATGTTGATGGGTGAACGAGGACTATATTGGAAACTTACTGGTCGTGAAAACTTGGAATATTTCGGAGCTTTGTACCATGTCCCCAAAAAAGTGCGACGAGAGCGTATTCAAAACCTCATTGATCTGTTAGAGCTAGAGAAGATTGCTGATAGGACAGTCGAAACTTACTCCTCTGGTCAAAAAATGAAGATGGTTTTCGCTCGATCATTGATCAATGATGCTCCCATTTTAATGCTAGATGAGCCCACTAATACTCTTGATGTCAAAGAAGCAAGACGTCTCAGAAAAATCGTCAAAGAACACAATGAATCTGAGAATAAGACCATCATCTATTGTACTCATCAAATGTACGAAGCGGAAGAGCTTTGTCATAGGATTGCGATCATTGATCACGGTCAGATCATCGCTCTTGATGACCCTCATGACTTGAAAGACAGATTGAACCAATCTGACATACTTAGTATTGAGGGTACCATCTCTGAAGAAGCAAGACTCGCGGTGATCTCTCTTCCAGGTGTTATATCAGCCACGATGCTTGTCAAACGGTCAAATAATGGTTCTACAAATGAGAAACCATATCTAAACGTTGTTTGTGAGGATAGTCGTCAGATCCTCCCTGAAATTATCTCAACTCTAAACGTTAAAGGAGCAGTCATCCGAAATATTGACAAACAAGAGACTACTTTAGAAGATGTATTTGTACATATCACAGGTCGGTCATTGATGGATGACACGCGTCAAATTGACGCTTCAAATTAATATCTGAGGTTTAGAGATGGTACTATCAACTGATATTTCTTTTAGCAGCCATCTAGGAGTATTATGGGGGACATTTATTGTTCGATTAAAGGTCATTTCACGGTATAAGGGAGCTTTATTCATGGATGTTCTCACACCATTGTTTCTGGCCGCCATGCCTATTTTATTAGGCCAAGCTATGGCTGGTTCCACTGCTGCTGCGTCTGCTAACTTCCAAAAAAATACTGGTTTAAGTGAAGCAAACTACATCGCTTTTATTATTATTGGGGCAAATGTTTTTTCATCTATAATGACTTCATTCTGGCTCTTCGGTCTTTTCATTCGTCGTGAGCAGACTCTTGGAACTCTTGAATCTCTATTTATGTCTCCTGCCCATAAACTTTCTATTTTAGCGGGATTGACACTTTATGTGGAAGCAAGATCCCTTTTCACATTTGTACTAGGATATGCTTTAGGTTGTATCATTTTCGGAGTCAATCCACTACAAGGACAAGTACTCTTAGCACTATTTATCCTTCTCCTAGGATTGATCCCTGTTAATGGTTTATCTTTCCTTCTTGGTGCGCTAGTTTTGAAGGTTAAACAAGCCAATACTATTTTCAACACGTTCCAATGGCCCTTAGCAATAATCTCTGGTGTTTTCTTTCCCGTTACTGTGTTACCACTTTTTATACAGCTTTTTGCTTTCATGTTCCCAGGTTTTTATGTTACTCACGATATTCAGGCAGCGCTTACTGGTCTTAAGTGGCTTTTTGGTAATATATTTCTGGATTTAGGTGTACTCTTTGCTTTTGCTATCATTTGCCCCCTCATCGGATACTGGCTCTTTGCTAAGACAGAAGCAAGGAGTAAAAGAGCAGAGGGAATTGGACAATTTTAGGAGGAAATAATCATGGCTATTATCTCTCTCAATAAACAACAAGTACATGGTTTTCAACTGTGGTGGAATCAATTCTGGTCTATGACAAAAAAAGAATTCACTGTATTAACACGTTACAAATTATCCTTTATCTTAAGTTTTTTCCAGATTTTTTTCATTATGTTCATTTTTACGGTAGCAGCATTAGTCTTGACTCCCCCAGATAAGGCTTCTTATGGGATTGGTATAATGTTTTATTCCTTTATCTTATTTATGTTTCTTTCTACAGCGCTTTGGGATATAGGCAATTCGTTACGAGAGGAACAATATCAAGGCACTTTAGAGTCCTTATTCATGACCCCTATCAGCTACTTCTCTACATTAGTTTCCAGGATCTTTGCTAATCTTATGTGGACAGGCCTCAATGTAATTGTCACTTTTTTCTTCATGTCTCTCGTGTTTGGCCAGTTACCTCTTGCAAATTTAGGTTTTGGTCTTATTGTATTGTTCTTTAGCCTTTTTGTATGTTTTGGTTTTTCATTTGGATTTGCTGGACTCGCTTTGAAGTATAAGGAATCTATGAATACCTTTACTAACTTTCTTCAATTCCTTCTCATGATAGTATGTGCAATGTTCTTTCCTTTCTCAGCTCTTCCTGAATTCATTCAAGTGTTCTCTCGATTAATTCCCCTTTCTTACTGTGTGGATTTATTTCGGACCGTCATGATTGGAGAAGCACCAGAGTTATTACCCTTTGAATTTGAGTTTGTTATCGTAGTGGTATCAGCAATTGTTCTCCCTCTTCTAGGGATTTGGTATTTTCGTCGCACAGTTCAAGCTGCTAAAAAAGAAGGTAATCTTGCGGAATATTGAGATAATCATCTGAAATAACCATAGATATTCTAAAATTACTTCTAGTTTCTTCTACTTAAATATTCTTTGCCTTATGAGAAGTAATGCAATGATTCCAGACAAAATTCCTGTTAAAAAGAGAATTAGAAATGCTTGAACCACTTTAATATAGTACAAGAGGATGAGAAGCGGGATATTCGAGCTATATTCGTATCCAACAACTTCTCCCCCAATTAATAAACCAACTGTGAGAAGTGCGACTAATATAATAGGCCAAAGCGCAGCAGATAGTAATACTTGCACTATACTTTTACTTTCTATATTCAATGAACTATCTTCAAAATTCAATGATTCTTGAATATTCCATACTGATACAGATGGTAAAAATGAGATCACCATATATAGGAATCCAAGAAAATACCACACTAAAAGCCAGATAGTTATTATTTTAGATAATCTCTGTAAGTTTGATAGATCCAAGAAAATACCACACTAAAAGCCAGATAGTTATTATTTTAGATAATATCTGTAAGTTTGAAAACTTTTTTGATAATTATTCAAATCCATTCAAACCTACGGAATTAATCGCCTAAGCTGACCAATAACGCCCGCTTTGAAGTAATACCAAAAGATTCTTCGTTTATACTTGTTTTTTGAGAATATTCCTCCAAATCGTCTGGACCAACTGTCATAAACATGACGATAAGCTTTATACAGTTCCTCCTGCAATTCAGCTGCTGTGAGATATTTCATATCACAAACCGCATGAATCATATCATAATTCGTCCAATTGTTATCAATGATCCGTCCCTTCTGATTTAAATCCTCATACAATGGTGTTCCAGGGTATGGCGTTACTAGCATTGTGATAATAAAATCTGGTTTAACGACATCTGTTGCCCATTTCATGGTCTTTTGTATGGATTCTCGTGTTTCATTTTCATGACCCAACATGATCATAAGTTGAGCCAAAATATTATTTCTTTTCAATAGTTTTATTGCAATGACTGTTTGATCTCCGCGAATCCCTTTATTAAAATCGTTTAATACACTTGTAAAGGGGGACTCTCCACCCACGAGTTGCCAATAATTACCTGTGCGGTTCATTGTGGATAATCCATCACCAACTTTAATAATACTATCAGCCCTCATCTGAGCAAACCACTCAATATCATCACCATTTAATCCACGAGCTAACAACTCTTGACAGAGTTCTTCGATTCTTCGGGGAGAACCTCCACAGAAATTGTCGTCTGTGAACCAAAAGAATCGACTACCAAATGTATCATACATCCACTCCATTTCATTAGCTATTCGCTTTACTGATTTGGTGCTCCAATGATGACGATAAAAAGTGGTTTGAGAACAGAATGTACAATGATGTGTGCAACCTCTTGACCCTTCAAGAAGAATGTAGGGTGTATCACTCATCATGGCAAAATGGTATCGCTTCATATCTGGGAGTAGATGATACGCGGGATATGGTAAATTATCCAACTCATCGTTTGTTAGGGGGAGATAATCAGATGTTCTTCGAAATTCACCATTTTGTCTGAATGCTATTCCTCTAACATTCTTTAATCCATCTTTAGACATACCATTAGTCTGAAAATGTCTTAATAAATCTACAAGGGACTTCTCTGCCTCATAACGAAGAATAATATCAATGAAAGGGTATTGAGTTAAGGTTTCCTCATCGAGAACGGTGAAGTGTGATCCACCAGTAATGGTGATTACTTCTGGATCTACCTGTTTAGCAAGATTAAGCGTACGAATCGTCTTATACACATTACAGGTAGCGTGACTCCCCGTACCGATAATATCAGCTTTTTCTTTCTTAATCCTTTCTTTTAACCCTGCCCAGTCTAATTCTTCCGCTTGAGAGTCAATAACTTTTATCTCGACATCAGGTAGTTCTTTCTCTACTACTGCAGCTAAGAGAAGAAGACTGTAAGGAGGTGGTAAATAGTCCCCCATCACAAACCAGAATTGTTTGGGAGGTTCTATCAAAATTAATTTCATAAAGGTAATTCAAAATTACATAAATTAAAAATTTCTGATGAGGCTAAGAAAAAGCTGCAATAATATCAAAAAGAGTATTGGAATCAGAAAAGGATTAAGGATTTAACTGCATTGCTAAATAATGGTTTAACCAGGGACAACCAATAGGATTGAACTCCTGACCTATGCTACATTTTTCTAAATGCTCACAAATCATGCAGGGTATATCCCATGATCCTGATAATTCTGGGTAATTTTCTTTTGTAAGTAATTCTACCATTGACAATGCATTTTCCTCAAAATAATCGGGGTGTTTGCCCGTTTATTGTCCTCCTTTATTTTATTCTTTAGTTTTTTGCTCCAACAATGATTTTAGTTGTCAAAATTACAATAAATTTTTCATTCAATATTAGTCAGAAATAAATTTGTCAAAACCTGAAAATGATATTTGAAAGGGTGTGAATCATCCTGAAGAACTCCACAATTGTTTTCAATGATTTTGTGTTTCTTGAGCCAGCAAATCACTGACCACTGATTTCCTAATGAGGGTATCTTTGGCAGTTTTACGTTTATATGGATAATTAACAGTATAGTGCGCACCACGACTCTCTTTACGATGGAAAGCTGAATCGATAATCATTTGTGCTATATCAGCGAGGTTCCTGAGCTCAATAAGGTCAGAAGTGATTTTAAAATCCCAATAATATTGATTAATCTCGTCTTGAAGTAATTGAATTCGCTGCTTAGCCCGTCGAAGACGTTTGTCAGATCTAACGATTCCTACGTAATTCCACATCATTAAACGAATTTCCATCCAATTTTGACTGACAACAACGGATTCATCGCTATCAACAGCATTTCCAGCGTGCCAAGGTGAAAAAGAAAGTGGTTTTTCCTTATCTATCAAATCTCTACATGTTTGAGCTGCATAATGAGCCATAACAGCTGCTTCTAATAATGAATTGGAAGCCAACCGATTGGCTCCATGAAATCCTGTACAACTTACTTCTCCAATTGCTAAAAGCCCAGGTATATCTGTCACACCAGAAATTGTTGTACGAACGCCACCTATAGAATAATGAGCTGCGGGTACGATGGGTATGGGTTCTTTAGTTATATCTATCCCAAAAGAAAAACATTTATCGTAAATGCTAGGAAATCGGTTTTTTATAAATGATGAGTCTTTAAATGAAATATCCAAGAAGAGGTGGTTTACTCCTGTCCGTTTTAATTCTGAATCGATAGCTCGGGCAACAATATCTCGTGGAGCCAATTCTAGACGAGAATCATAAGCTTCCATGAACCGATTACCATCACTGTCTATTAATCGTGCACCCTCACCACGTAAAGCCTCTGATATCAGAAAAGATTTCGCGTATGGATGGTATAGAAGAGTAGGATGGAATTGTATAAATTCCATATTCATTATGGTTGCTCCCGCACGATATGCCATTGCGATGCCGTCTCCGCTTGAGACATCAGGATTGCTAGTATAGAGGAAAGCCTTCCCTAAACCGCCAGTAGCGAGAACTGTTACTTTAGCAGAGAAGTTCTTAACTACCCCTCGCGTTTTGTCCAACACGTAGGCGCCTAAACAACGCCCAGCACGAATCTTTAGATTGATAGCAATGTGTTGTTCAAGAATTTCAACTTGGGACTCTCGTGTAATTGCTGCACAAAGCGCCCGATGAATTTCGGCTCCTGTTATATCCCTAGCGTGGAGAATTCGTCGATATGAATGACCAGCCTCTAATCCAAGATCAAAATCCCCCTTTCCAGTTTTTGAAAATTCAACACCCCATGAAACCAATTCCTGAATACGTGCAGGTGCAGCAGATATAATTTGTTGCGCAATATCACGATGACAAATTCCTTCACCTACAGTAAGTGTATCTTGTAAATGAGCTCCAAAAGAATCCTCCGTCCGAAAGACAGAAGCAATTCCCCCTTGAGCCAAAGCTGTTGCACAATCAGCAAGTATCGTTTTTGTTAAAATCACTATTTTCCCAAATTTAGCCAATTTGAGAGCAAGAGATAGGCCAGCGATTCCTGAACCAATGATTAATATGTCACAGTTCACTTCAGGGTCATCAATTTCCAAGAGAACCTCATCCTGTTAAGGAAAGTAAACTTATTCACGTATAATTTTGATTTTTCTATTGATATAATTGCCAATTTCAAAACTCTTAAGTTTCATCAAATTAAACCGCTATCTATGAAGTGGGAAAATACCGCCTTAATTGTTGTTGATGTTCAAATAGGGCTTTTTCAACGGCAAACACCAATATACAGAGAGAAAAAATTATTGGAAAACATCAATAAGTTAGAAAAGTACGCCCGATCAGTCAATATTCCTATCATATACATTCAACATGCGAACAATACCACCCTCATTGAGGGATCAGATAAATGGCAACTCCACCCTCAGCTAACAAAGCATGAGAATGATCTTCTGGTTCATAAACGATATCCCAACACATTCAAAAAAACAAATTTTCAGAAAGAACTTGAGACGAGAAATATCACTCAATTAATTATCACAGGTACATTGACAGACAATTGTGTAGGTGCTACTTGCATTGGGGCCAAAGAGGT
>JBHLKY010000043.1:0-15113 GCA_048886185.1 Candidatus Hermodarchaeota archaeon | reverse complement strand
CTGATACTCTGTGGCGATGGATTTACAGAAGTAGCAACACCTGAATCATAAATATCATTGTCTGTTATGTTATTGTAGTCGGATCCTGCGAGGAAGACCCCATTCTCACCTGCGCTGTTATCGATCATATTGCCATCAATGAGATTGTCAGAAGAACCTAGCAGCTCCACACCTGTGCCTGTGTAACCCGAAATTCTATTATTGGTAATAACATTATGGTTGGAGGGGTCCAGGAATACACCTCGGCTGATGAAGGCTTGGGTTCCATCCATTTTTAACCTGATACTCTGTGGCGATGGATTTACAGAAGTAGCAACACCTGAATCATAAATATCATTGTCTGTTATGTTATTGTAGTCGGATCCTGCGAGGAAGACCCCATTCTCACCTGCGCTGTTATCGATCATATTGCCATCAATGAGATTGTCAGAAGAACCTAGCAGCTCCACACCTGTGCCTGTGTAACCCGAAATTCTATTATTGGTAATAACATTATGGTTGGAGGGGTCCAGGAATACACCTCGGCTGATGAAGGCTTGGGTTCCATCCATTTTTAACCTGATACTCTGTGGCGATGGATTTACAGAAGTAGCAACACCTGAATCATAAATATCATTGTCTGTTATGTTATTGTAATCGGATCCTGCGAGGAAGACCCCGTTTTCACCTGCATTGTTATCGATCATATTACTATCAATGAGATTATTAGAAGAGTCTAATAGTTCTACCCCTGTGCCTGTATAGCCTGAAATTTTATTATTGGTAATAAAGTTATAATTAGATGGATCTAGAAAGACACCCCTGCTAATAAATGCTTGGACCCTATCTACTTTGAACTTGATGCCTTGTAACGATGGATTTGATTGAGTAATAGCTCCTGAATCATAAATATCATTGTCTGCAATACTATTGTAGTCTGATCCTGCAAGAAAGATCCCATTTTCACCTACACTATTATCAATTGTATTTCCAGCAATGTGATTATCAGAAGAGTCTAATAGCTCCACCCCCGAACCTGTACAACCCGATATTACATTATTAGTTATTTCATTGTGATTGGAGGGATCCAGAAAAACCCCACGACTGATAAAGGCCTGAATTTTATTCACTTTAAGCCTGATGTTCTGAGAGGTTGGATTTATAGATGCGATTTCACTATACCCTTGAATATTGTTATTTGTAATTGTTATATAGTCTGATCCAACAAGAAAAATACCATTAACGAAGTTAACAATGAAATTATCATAGATGTGTCCATTAATAACATTCCAAAGCACGATCCCATCGACATCACCATTATAATTATACAACGTACAATAACGTATAACAAAATCAACAGTGGTATTACTGATACTGATGGCTGTAGATGGAATTGATTTTTTCCCTTTTTTGTAGGGAATTTCAAGATCATAATTTTCGATAATGTATGGATCTGTACTAGTTCCACTGCCAGGCCACCCATTTCTATTAGCTTGTCGTGCAAAATCAGCATCACCATCTATTGATATTGGCTCATTTTTCCTTTTTCGGGCTTGTAGGATGTCATTAGTGGGATCAAACATGTTTTTATTAGCTGAAATTATAAATTGAGACACTAATAAAACGGAAAAAACTAAAAAAACTGCACCATAGATCATTCTTCTCTTCATAATTATCTACTCATTTTTATTTGATTTATAGGATGATTTCACTAGAGAAATTATTCGAATATGGTATCTAAAGCTCTAGTCTATTGTGTTTGGGATTAATTCAGGGACTAAATTCAAAATGAATTGCCCTTTGTTCTCCAACCTTACTATTAAATCATAATACGTAAGATTAGCCTAAATTAATAGGGATGAATTTTCGTGTCTTATATCTTTTTGGGAATTTAAAAAGGGAGTTTGCTCTAAAATCATATATTGAATGTATCTAGATATAAGTAAATATTATCATATGAATTGTTTCAAACAGAAGATGAAATTATTATTGAAAATTTCCTTAAAGCCATTGGCTCTGTCTGTACGAAAAAACAGAAAATTAAACGAAAGAATGATAATTCACCCTCCTTTGCTATACAAATTATGCTTTGTAGCTTCAAGCTGTATTATTATACTTCTTATTTGATTTTTAACTTCAGGATCCTTTTTCATCTTGTGCAAATCAAGTAAATAGTGGAACGATAGAGATAGCATTCCCTTTCTTCTATAAATTATCGATTCTTCTAATAAAAAGTGTACTGTAGTTTTTAAAAAAAGGGATTGTAGATATAACAAATTTAGATCTTCAGAATCTGAGTCCAAACCAAAATCTATCTGAGGAGAATCTATAACAGGAGTAAGATTAGTTTTAATTCTGGGACTGGAATGAGGAAGGTCAAGATCCTCAAATTCTTCTATAATCTTTATGTCTTCGATTATATATGTAAAATTCAAAATCATTCTTTTGTAATCAAACAAATTAAGGAGGAAACTCGATGGACCTATTGTTCTAATAAAAATTTGATTGTGTTTAACAATTCATTACCATGACTTATTAACATGAGATTTTCAATCTGATCATTCGGGTGTACTAATGAATTGTCTTAAATATCTCTCTATGAATTGCCTAACTTTATCTCTTCCCTCAATAATCCCGAAATGTCCTTCACATAGATAATCAGATTCTAAGCAGAGGATATCCTGCATGGATTGTCGCCATTGATCTATATCTGAGTTAAATTCGGGCATAAATGGGCCATGAATATCCTGACCAAATAAAACACGGCCTTTTGGAGTTGTTAATAAACCAATCACACTACCTGGCGTATGACCTGGAGTTGGAATGACGTCAAAGTGACCTACACTAAGTTTGATTGAGTATTTTTGTGTAATATTTATGTCTATATCTGTAGACTGGAGTGTTCTCTGATACCACTTTGCTACAGATAATATCGGATCTTCATCTTCTATCACCTTAGCTGCATAAGTGTGAGCAATAATTTTCGCACGCTTTAAATGTGATCTAATAGCCTTAAGGCCACCAATGTGATCAATGTGTGCATGAGTCACTAGAATAAAACGAATATTTTTGAGCGTTCCAATGTTTTCAATATTCCTAATGATAGTTTTAATTGACTGACTACTTCCAGCTCCAGCATCAATAAGAATGGAGGAATCAGGATCATTTTGATTGAAAACCAAATAGACACAACAGTCATTTCGGTCAGTTAGCTGACTACTTCCTATCAGATAAATGGTTATGGGGTCGAGTTGTATTTTATTCATTAGAATACATCTAAAAAAGGAGAATCTGGTATATTAATTGCTATAATTCGGAATATTAAAATAATTAATTTATGTTATGAAATTATAATTAATTTAGGTTTTTAGAATATAGCAGATTATGTTTAATGCCTTTATTATTTAGATGTCGATTTCTAGTATTGAAAAGCTTGGTGAATTCAACCATGGGAACTCACGAGGTAATTTCCGTTATTGATGAGGTATTTGGAGATATTCAGCTCCCTGGTACCTGCATTTCATTGGTTGATTCTGATGGTTTAGTAATCCATTCTATTGGAGAATGTGATGATTTGCCTGTACTTGAGAGTTTAAATGCACATCTAATCACCTCGTTCGAGAATACTCTCACACAGCTAACGTCATTAAATCAAGTTCTAGATTCCATTGTGATCAGTACCGCTGAAGCAGCTTTTTACATTGATGATTTGAGAGGTGGAACTGGATTATTACTTATTATCAGAACTACTTCAAAATTGATGTACAAAGTCTTACCTTTTTTAAAGAATTTCGTGAGGACAATAGAGCTAGCAATACAATCAATATCTAAAGGTTAATGTGCTTTTTACAGGCTATTAGATAATCTAATGTTCGTTACATCGATGTTTGATTTCTTATATAGTATCTTTCCTATCAAAATTCCTATTATTGAAAAAAGGAAGCTCTAAAATCATCCTAACTTAGCAAACCAAAAAGTAATTTATTTCCAACAAAGAAGAGTAAGACTGTTTTAAAGGAAGATTGATGATATGAATAAAATTCGAGTCGCTATTGCAGGTCTGGGTAATTGTGCTTCAGCCTTAATTCAAGGTGTTCATTACTATCGTAATGAAAAAGAGGATTCTGCTGTCCCAGGTTTAATGCATGTTAAATTTGGCGACTATCATGTACGTGATTTGGAATTTGTAGCTGCTTTTGAAGTCAATAAGGACAAAATTGGAAAAAAAATCAGTGAGGCTATTTGGATCCATCCCAATTGCACCCCTAAATTCTCTGAAGTTCCTGAAACTGAAAGTCTAGTTTACCCTGGCCCTATCTCTGATGGTGTTCCTCCTCATATGGTCAAACCATTCCATTGTTATGATGAAGCAAAAATGAAACCTGTGAACATTGCTGAAATACTTAAAAAGACAAATGCGGACATTCTTGTTAATTTCCTTCCAGTGGGAAGTGAGGCTGCAACAAGAATTTATGCTGAAGCTTGTTTGGAGGCTGGTGTTGCGTTAGCTAACGGAATACCCACTTTTATTGTATCAGATTCGACCAAAGAATGGCCAAGGAGGTTTGAGGAGAAAGGTCTTCCTTGTGCAGGAGATGATATTAAATCTCAAGTAGGAGCTACAATTTTACATCGTGTTTTAGCTCAATTGATGCTTGATCGAGGCGTTGAAATTGAGAAGACATTTCAGCTTAATGTGGGAGGTAATACAGACTTTGAGAACATGAAATATGAATCAAGATTAAAAACTAAACGGATTAGTAAGACTGAAGCTGTAACTAGTCTATTACCTCATGATGTTCCTACAAGAATCGGCCCTTCCGATTACGTTCCATTTTTAGAAGATCGAAAAATCTGTTATTTACTCCTAGAAGGTAAAAAATTTGGTGATCAACCCTTGTCAATAGAAGTCAAATTAAGTGTAATTGATAGTCCAAATTCTGCAGGTGTAATGATTGATGTTATACGTGCACTTAAAACAGCTATAGACAGGAATATCTCTGGCCCATTAATTTCCATTTCGAGTTACGCATTTAAACATCCTCCTGTACAAATCCCAGATTTTGAAGCTCGTGATAAGGTTGAAGCATTTATTCGTGGTGAAATTGATAGATAGTTCGCCTATCTTGTCATGAGGAGATTACTTGTCCCTAAAAAGCGTTCTACATGATATATATGATCTTACTCGATTACCTCTTGGTATTATGGGGGCAATAGCTGGTTTAACAGCAGGAATGATCGTTGTTTTAGTTCGACATCAGGATACTTCTAAGAGTACAATACATAATGTGTTGGAGCTTCTTCCGCAATATTGGGAGCTAGCTGTATTAGGACTGGCTATTCCATTCTTGATTGTTGGAGCATCAATGGCTATCAATGATTATCATGACTTTGAGGCAGATCGAATAAACAATCGAATGGATAGGCCCTTAGTTCGGAATCCAGATCTTAAACCTAAATATGCTTTAACATTATCTTTGTTGATGATAACGGCTGGAATCTTACTCTCATTCCTATTATTCCTAGATAATTTGCTTGTAGTTTTTGGGGTGGCTGTTTTTAGTTTCCTATCAGTTTCATATAATATTTGGACAAAAGAAAAAGGCTTAATAGGTAACATGACCGTTGCTGTCTGTGATATGGCTCCTTTTTTATTAGCATTGATAGCAATGGCAGGAAAAGAAGGGGGAACTGATTTAGATACCACTCTTATTGTATTAATAATGGCTTTGATAACTTTCTTTGGTGTGATTGGCCGAGAATTAATCAAAGGGATAATGGATATAGAAGGAGATCGTGTTGCTGAATCCAACACTTTTGCTGTAAAGTATGGGCCAAAAAGGGCTGTACAATTGGCTTCCCTATTCTTTCTTGCTGTAATTACCTTAGCTCCTCTTCCTCTATTCATTAAATTCCACAATAATATTTTTTACACAATATTCATGCTTATAACAATCATTCTTTTATTCTACAGCGTCCTAATTCTATCTCGTGATCAATCTGTTTCTACAGGTAAAAAAGGGCGTACTTACACTCGAACAGCGCTTTGGTCTGGAGTCCTTTCTTTCTTGGCTGGTGCCTTGACAATGTCTTAAATATTTATGAAAAGCTAATAATAATAGGTTTTTATTATGTTTGGAGATCCTCAAACCTTCTTTAGATCAATTGCAGAGAAAAGCCACTTGCAAGAAGGTCCGAGGGGAGTTGAAAGAATTATTCGTGAGATGTACAGACGTAAAAATCAAAAAGTAACCAATAAAGATCTCTCAAGGTATGTGCAAATCCCTGTTCCTGTTCTTTCTGCTGTTAGGGGGGAGATGTTAAAGAAAGGATTTCTAAAAACAAAAAGCAGTTTTTCAACTGCAGCCAATGATTGGATTCATGATAGATTAGGATTATCTTATTCTTTTGATTTTCTTGAAAAATTTTGTGAAAACTCGTCATTAAAGGTCTCAAAACAGTATTTAGAGTTTTTTAATCCAGTAATAGAATACCTTAATAAACGGCCTCCTCCTGATTATAATTATGATCAGTCACGGAGTCTTTCAGAAACAGTGTTAAAAAGAGCACTATTAATGCTTAGAAATGGTGATGTGGAGGGGAAAAGAATTGCCATATTGGGAGATGATGACGGTGTTTCCTTAACATTAGGATTTCTTCAATGTGCAAGAGAAATACTTGTTATTGATATAGATCCCCGTGTCCTAGAATTTATCAATTCTTTCGCTTATGAGAAAAACTTGGAAACTGTTTTAAAGACTCAATTATGGGATATTCGTACATCATTTCCATCAGAATGGTTTCATCGGTTTGATACTTTTGAAACTGATCCACCTTATACAGTACCAGGGTTTAAACTCTTTATTAATCAAGCTCTTACCCTTCTAAATCCAATAAATGGTGGGAGAGGTTATGTTTCGTTTGGAGCAAAATCTCCTCATGAAACTTGGGTATGTCAACAACACTTATTGGAAGCAGGTTTTTCAATTGATGAGTTTTTTCAGAATTTTAATCGTTACCATGGAGCAACAATCTTGGGTAACACTTCAAATTTGTATGTTTTAAGCTCTGTCCCTCAAAAGTTACGTATTCTTGAAACTAAACATTCTGAAACAGCAATCTATACTTTTAATCAGAAGAAAGTAAAAGATCTCCCAACAGTAGGATATCAGATTATCGCTGAGTTTTATGGAGTCAAATCCACATTTCTAAATAATGCTGAGTTACTAACGAATATCATAAGGAATGGTATTACAGAGAGTCAACTTCACGTGGAGGAAATATTCGTTAAAGAGTTTTCTCCATATGGCTTGTCAATTATTGCTATTTTAGTTGAAAGTCATTGCCATTTGCATACTTGGCCTGAATGGGATTACCTTTCGCTTGATATTTTTGTATGTGAGGCCGAAAAAAAAGCGGAAGATTTATTTCAATATCTATTAAAAACAATTGAACCATACGACTATCATAAATTCCAATTCTTTCGTGGCCGGCCTCCTACGGTAGAATAGCTTTGAAAGTGATCTTGCCATGGTTGATACCAAAAATCAGACTCCAGAAGATTTCAAATTTCTCAATGAAGTAGGTCGGAAATCTATACATCTTTCAGTATGGGCTATTCCGTTAGCTTATCATTTGGTGTTTCCAGGATTAGGTTTTCAGCATGAATTTTCATTATTGATTATCCAACTTTCATTATTGGGATTTTTACTTTTTTTCGTCCCCTTGGAAATCTATCGCTTAAAATTTAATCCTAAAACCTGGATTAATCATTTCACACGTGCTTATGAGAAAGATCGTCCAGCTAATTACATTTTAACTGCAGCTGTCTGGCTAATACTGTTACTTGGAGTAAACATATTTTATGAGATAGAGGTGATGGAACTAGTACTTATTACAACCGTAATGGGTGATTCTGCCGCAGCTTTAGTTGGAAAAGGGATCGGTCACATTAGACTACCCCTTACTAAAGAGAAAACTGTAGAAGGATTTGTTGCGGGATTATTAACTAATTACTTGATCGGTTTTTGTTTTCTCATGATTGTTTGGGGATTTAATGTATCTTCGGTCATCTTACCACTCATTCCCACATTTGTCTGGGGTTTTTTTGATTTTTTTGAGGATTTACCTTGGTATTTAGCTGATAATTTATTCAACCCTCCAATTGCAGCTATTATCATTGCAATTCTTGAATTTTTACTCTAATAATCCTTCATTTTATAGGAACCATAGTATTTGAGTGACACACATCACACATATTATTGTTTAGAAAACATTTTTTACAATAATGAGTGCTACACGCAGAGTTTCCACACCGTACCTCTGCTAATTTTCTACAGCTGTAACACTTTTTCTTTAACCCAAAAAGATTATGTGTACGACTATATCGCTGAATTCGTAAGATTATCAAAAGGGAGATAAGTAAACCTATAAGACCAACTAGAGGTAGAAAAAAAGGGAGATCTAGTAACGTTGAGGGGGGTATACTTGCATCAAGTAAGATTTCCTTTAACCTGATTTGATAGAAGAGGTCCTTACCATAATAGTCGGGATCTTTTGTGGCATTATTGAAAGCTTTTCCACTTGAGAAAGGAACCTCCCAATTTTTTTCTTCTCCAGCTTTCATTCCTAAAATTCCCTCCACAAAACCAAGATTTGGTGGCGCATACACATCAGGAAATTCTTCAATAATACTTTCAGGGACACCCTCTTGTTCTATTATATCTGGATTCTCTACGTAAATTGTTCCTACTAAAGGTGGTTCTTCATCCTCTAATATCCATAACGTGTAGTTTACAACCACAACATCATGCCATCCAACCCTTGTGGTAGGAGTCACTTCAATTGCTTTACACGAACTAATGTTTAATTGGGAAACAGCTAGTACAAGGCTTGAATAAAGAATTAAGCTAAGAAGTAGTAATTTATTGTGGTTCCTAAAAATCATAAAGCTTCAACTGATATTAATCTTGGTTTAGTGTTATTCTAAAGAGTTTTTCTTTGGCTAATAAATTAACAATGGGTTCAAAAAAATGTTACTAAATTTTTCTTCTTGGAACTAATAAAGAACAGATGACAAGAATGGAAATGCAAAGAGAAAAAAAACTTAGGATCATCTTAAAGGGCTGGGCAGCTAATCAAATATCACAGACAGATGGGATTGCATTTATTTCAAACACTCCTAAAGACGCTCGTGCCCGAATTTCCGCCTTTCGTGATCAATATCCTCACATATTAGTCTGTCCAAGTATTGATTGGTCTTGGTCTGATGTTGTTAAGGATGTTGCAGGTGTTGTGACCGATCATGGAACACGAGTTAGTCGCGGGTCCGAAGTCTCTGGAATTGTTCAAGTTCCAGCTGTATTAGGAACTAAAACCGCTACTCACAAAATAAAAGAGGGAGATTTCGTTGAAATAATTTGTGAGGGAATAGAAGCTGTAGCTAAAGTGTACTCTAGAAAATAGTAAATATTTTGGTTATTCTGTCTCTGCGGTGTCAGAGGTTACAATTTCACGTTCAGCTAATTTTAACTTAAGATAGCTGTCCCATTCTTCTTGGTTTTTTTGGAATTTAGTTTCCCATTCTACATTTAGATCATTGATCTGTCGCGAAAATTCATCATTCGCTGCTGTAAGACGTTTTTCCAATTCAATCACAGTGTTATTCAATTTCGAAGCTTGACGTAATGTCTCTTCTTTCTCTCGTTCAAGGATCCCAATTCGGTGTTCCAAAGATCTGGATTTTGCTTGAAGTCCTTCAGTTTCCTGTTCTTTCTTAGAGAGTTGCTGTTTAAGTTCTTCAAAGTCTCTTTCTAGACTATCAGAAGATTTCTTGCTAGCACTCCGTGCTTTCTTAGCGATTGAAACTGCGTATTGATTCAGCAAATCTTGATTAATTCGTAATAATTGATCAGCTATTTCCTTAACAAATCTTTCAGATTGAGCAAGCGTCACACTAGATCTTGAGGTCACTCTACGAGGCATCTCCTCACAAAAGGATTTTTGCGCTTCAGTTAACTGAGCTTTAGAATCAGCAATAAGTTCATCGAACAATTTCATTATAAATTGACCCAGATCTGTATAAGCAGCCATTTATGATCACGTCATTCATTTACAAAACTATTTTTCATGAGATTGATTAAACTTTTGATTCCTCTCTGAATAAGCCTCTTTTTACCTGTACTAAGATCAAATAATATTGAGGGAGTACTAATTATATTAGATTATTTCCTGAGTTGTAATCCATCAGATGCATATACTCATAAATTGTTCTACAAACTTTCATTCATTTTGAGAGAATAAAATCAAAAGAGTTGAAGCAATAGATGTTTGATGAACAAACAAAAAAACTCATACTAACAGCTCAGAAAAATGAAATTACAGAATATTTCATTTATAAAAAGCTCTCGAAGTCTATCAAAGATTCTCACAATAAAAAAATACTCAGTAAGATCGCTGAGGATGAATTGAGTCACTATAATTTCTGGAAGCAATATACACATAGTGATGTGAAACTCAGTAGGATAAAAAAGTGGGTCTATTATTTTATTTCCAAGATCTTTGGATTGACATTTGGTATTCGTCTAATGGAGCTCGGAGAAGGACAAGCTCAACCTTTCTATACAAAAATCATGAAAGTAATTCCTGAAGCTAAATCTATCATCGACGACGAAGAAGCTCATGAAAAACAGCTTATAGGGCTGATAGACGAAGAATTACTTGATTATATCGGATCTGTTGTACTTGGGTTAAATGATGCGCTTGTCGAGCTAACAGGAGCGTTAGCTGGATTAACATTAGCATTTCAAAACTCTCAACTAATTGCACTGGCTGGACTAATTACAGGAATTGCAGCCTCATTATCCATGGCAGCTTCAGAATATCTAGCAACAAAATCTGAGGAAAAATCGACAAAAAATCCTTTAAAAGCTGCAATTTATACAGGAACTGCATATGTTCTTACTGTATTTTTTCTGATTTTCCCTTTTTTAGTATTTAGTAATCAATCTCCCATTTTTTGCTTGATAATCACTATTATCAATGCGATTATTGTGATTTTTCTCTTTACGTTTTATATTTCGGTTGCTAAGGATCTTTCATTTAAGAAAAGATTTTCTGAAATTGTCGGAATTAGTTTAGGAGTAGCAGCATTGACTTTCATTATTGGATTAGTCGTTCGATCAGTACTGAATGTTGATATATGATCCTTTCATACCTGAGAATTTTTTGAGTTTTTAAGAAAAGTATGTGAAGAAAACATTCTTAACCTCAGTAAAACTGTGACAAAGCTAAACAATTACCGAGGTTATCATCATGAAGTTATTGAAATACTTTTCTTGTTATGTTATCTGTTTCATTCTCTTATTAATGATTATACCAATAACTGGAATCAGCGGAAACATTAATACTGTTAATGATTATAAATTCTCTGTGCCCGAAGAAATAGTCGAAGTATGTATCAATTTAGATGGTTCTGCCGATATTGAATACTGGATTACATTTGTTGTAGAAAGTGGAGGTGATCCTATTGATATTGTGGATATAGGCTTTCCCAACAAGCATTATAAACTAGAAAGTGTGATAGCTGATGTAGATGGGACACCAGTGACAGATATTAAGAAATCTGAGGTAATAAGTATTGGTGTTGAGATTCATTTATATGAATCCACAATTACAGATAGCGGGGTACTCCATGTTAAGGGAAACCAACCGTACATGATATTTGAAGACACTGAAGATGAAGATATGGCTAGTGTAGAATTTGGAAATACATGGTGGAGTTCAAAGTATACTATAGGTAATACTAATTTAACAACAAGAATTATTTTTCCTGTAACAGTAAATGAGACAACTTATACAAAGTATCATCGGTTTAAACCAGATCGCGAGTACTTCTTATCAAATGGACGTAAAGTCTTCGAATGGCACGAATCAGAAGCATTACCTAATAAACAGTATCAGTATGGAGTATCATTTCCTAAAAAAGGTGTCACTTGGTATACTAGTATTCCTCTCACCACAGAGGAATTTCTAATTATTTTGGGTGTTGTAGGTGGCATAATTATTGTTATTGTCATTGCTAGTATAACTTATGTAAGGAAACGACGTCGATTAATGGATTATATTCCTCCTTTTGTATCTGTACCTACAGCAGGTCCAAGAACTGATCTTCGTCGTGAAGAAGTGGCAGTTGTATTAGAAAAAGCTGTTAATGTCACAATCTCCATGATTATACTTACATTAATCCAGAAGGGTTTGTTAAGACAGCTTTCTCCAGAAAGACCTCTTCTTGAACCTATTAAAGGTATTTCGAAAAAGTATCTCCGTAAATACGAGAAAATAGTTCTGAAATCCATTCAGGTTGATCTCAGTCTTGATGAAGGTGATATGGTAAAAGCTGTGTCCAGTTTGGTGAAATCTACTCAACAACGGATACGTGGATATTCATATGAAAGAACCGTAGAATATTATGAAAAATTGATTCGAGATTCTGTTGCTACAATTAAATCTGAATTTGATCCTCAAAATGTTCCGAAAGAGGCTTGGTTCTGGGCAATTTTGGATGAGGAATTCCTCCCTGATCTAGAAGTGCAAATAACAGAGCGAGAAGAGTATTACGATTATTATCCCTGGTACTACCATTATGGTTACCATAGATGGCACTGGGTTCCTCATGGTAGGTCTTTCACAAGTAGAGTGACACGAATTAGTCATCCTATTCCTAGAGGAAGTGGTGGGCGTTCAAGAGGAGGTGGAGGTTGCGCTTGTGCCTGTGCTGGTTGTGCCTGTGCTTGTGCTGGAGGTGGACGTTAAATGAAACATTCAAATAAGCCTAAACTTGTACATTTGAGAGAAGGGGAGGATGGAGATATTCGGTTACATCTTCGCCGCCAAGAAGATAGTGGCCTCTTAATTATCAACGCATCAAGAATATTGAACCTTAACTCTACGGCAACATTCTTTGTGGAAAGGATTTTGAAATGTAAGACAGATTCAGAAATCGTAAAGGAGCTTAAAGGCCTTTATCGTGTTAGTGAGCAACAAGCGAATCAAGATCTTCAATCATTGAAAGAGATGATTCATACATTATCAATAACAGATGACATATGTCCAATTCATTCCTTACAGATGGAAGAATCGAATTTAACGGAACTACAATTAGCAGCTCCTTTACGGATGGATCTAGCTATTACTTATCGATGTAATAATAAATGTGAACACTGCTATAATCAACCAGACTCACAAAATGCAGTTGAATTAGATACAAAGACTTGGAAGGCTATTCTAGAACGACTTTGGGAGATTTCTATCCCTCACGTGACTTTCACGGGAGGTGAACCCACGTTACGCTCTGATCTATCCGATTTAATTGACCATGCAGAGAATATTGGAATAGTTACTGGACTTATTACAAATGGTCGAAATTTAAAAGATGCAAACTATGTAAACAGTCTAGTAAATAACGGTTTAGATCATATTCAGATCACATTCGAAAGTGTAGATGAAAGGATTCACAACCAAATGGTGGGAAATGACCAAGCTTGGAAAGAAACGGTTGAGGGCGTAAAGAATGCCATAGATACTCCCACTTACACTCTAACGAACACCACATTGACTCGATTGAATGCCCCCAAGATAGAAGAAACCATAGAGTTCCTTAATAGCCTTGATGTTGAACAATTCGCCTGTAACTCAATTATATATGCAGGAAAGGGGGAAAATATGTCCAAGATAGCTTTAACGGAGAGTGAACTAATACCCATTCTCGAATCGATTCAGGATGTGGCAGATGAATATGGTATGCAGTTTATTTGGTATATGCCAACTCGTTACTGTGAACTTGATCCCAACAACCTTGGATTAGGAGTGAAAAGATGTTCGGCTTCACAATTAGCAATGGCTATCGAACCTAATGGGACCGTTATTCCATGTCAGAGTTATTATAAAGGATTGGGAAATATTCTGAATGATAGTTGGGAAAGCATCTGGAACAATCCTCTATCAAAAGAACTGCGAACTCATGCAAATGTTCCTAATGAATGTAGAAACTGTGATCAACTTAATCTCTGTGGTGGTGGTTGCCCTCTGAGTTTCTATCGTGAGGAATACATATGTCCCGAGAGTCAGGCCAACGATTAAGCTTGAAAGATCAAATTTATTCGGAAGAAGATACTCATTATTTCAATGAACTTTATGAGGATCAACTGGAATGGACCATATCAACTAGAAAGCGGTTATACCGGAAGATGAATTTGTTTCATGCACAGAAGGTTCTTGAAGTGGGATCTGGGACTGGTGCAATACTGAGAGAAATTCAGACAATTAACTCAAGAATAAAGCTAGTGGGCGTCGATTGGAATTTGATTGCATTAAATTATTCAAAGAGAGAGTCAATTAATCCTCATGTTGTTTGCGCGAAAGGAGAATTATTACCGTTTTCACCAAACAGTTTCGATATTACTTTAAGCCATTATTTTTTATTGTGGGTAAAAGAACCCCTCACAGTATTGAAAGAAATGAAGCGAGTGACTCGTATTGGAGGGTGGATAGCTTGCTTAGCTGAGCCTGATTATGGAGGACGTATCGATTATCCTGCTAGTAAACTCTGGGAAGAGCTCCTTTTTGAGTCATTATCTGCTCCTGATCCCCTTATTGGACGAAAACTACGTGCACTCTTTTCTAAAGTTGGTCTTGAAGTAGAAGTAGGTCTTCAGTCAGCTGTCCTCTCTCCAAATGTTGTGATGGACTTATATAAAGATGAAATTGATAAATTAACTCGATTCCTTTCTGAGAAAAACAAAGATAATCTAAAAAAACTTAAGCACATACTTGAAACACACCCCCCGACTGAATTGTTTTCATTTATGCCAGTATTTTTTGGAGTTGCACGAAAAGGTGAATAATTAATCTTTTTTCTCAAGATCCAACAGCTTTAACTCCATTAACTGATTGACTATACACCGACGTACAAACTCTGGGGCATTATCAGCAATTCCTATCTGAATTGCTTTTTCAATTGAATCATAAAGATTACCTGAAACCCGAAGATAAATCTGTTTAGCTTTTTTCTTTTTTGTCATAATGGATCGCCTTCAGTTTTAATATTATCAATCTGGATAAAAAAATCATTATTT
>JBHLKY010000042.1:4860-16102 GCA_048886185.1 Candidatus Hermodarchaeota archaeon | reverse complement strand
CCCCCTGTCATGAACGCTTTAATCTCATTTTATAATCTTAATTTCTGTTATCTTGCCTTTGCTCCCAATGATCTCAAGAAAGCTATTGAGGGACTTAAGGAGATAAATTTTTTGGGAGCTAATATTACGACTCCTTTTAAAGAGAGTATTCTTCCGCTATGTGACTCCTTGGATCAATCAGTAGAGGAAATAAAAGCAATTAACACAATATGGTTTGATGGAGAGAAACTTCAAGGGTATAATACAGATATTGATGGAATTAGTAGTGCTTTGACTGAATACATAGACCAGATTGGTAGCTACGCTGTTTTTGGAGCTGGGGGCGCTGCCCGAGCACTGTGTGTTGCTTTAAAAAATAAAACTGGTATATTAGTTAACCGTACTGAAGCTAAGGGTAAAAAATTAGCTAAGGAATTCGGATTAGAATATATTTCTCTCACCGATTCCCTGAAAATTATACCAGATATTGATTTGATTGTTAATGCAACTCCAGTAGGAATGGCTGGCCAAACTTTTTCAACTATTGTTCCAACAAGCTGGATAAAAAAGTGTACTTTTGTATTCGATATGGTTTATAACCCATCGGTAACAAGGCTAGTTGAACAAGCTACTGAATATCACAAAAATGTCGTCAGTGGTGTAAAAATGTTCTTAGGTCAAGCAGCAAAAGCCTTTTCAATATGGACCAGGTTAGAAACCGATCTAGAAATTATGAGGTCTATTTGGAGGGAAATCACTAATTAACATTTTTAAAGGTCACGGGCATGCCTTTGGGGCTATCAGTGTTATTAATGCATTGGCTACTGGAACAGGAGCAGCTATAGGCTTAAAAGACCTCTTTACTGATGTAATTATTAATCTAAAAGAGAATAAGCCGTTGCTAGCGCCTTCACATGCAGTTCAAATTGCTATAAAAAAAACTTTGACCTACATTGGAGAACAGAAACCATTAGGGGGAATAGTTACCGTTGGTTCGAATATTCCCATTGCTTTTGGCTTAAAAAGTTCTAGTGCTGTTATTAATGCTGCTGTGTTAGCGACTGTTAATGCTGCCAACGTGCAACTTTCTGTAAAACAAATTTTAGACATTAGTACAAGTGCTGCAATACAAGCAAAGATTTCAGTGACAGGTGCTCTGGATGATGCAACTGCTTCTTTGTTAGGAGGTTTCTGCATCACTAATAACACTCAGAACCTGGTATTGTTGCATCAGCCAGTGCCTTTTGAAATTATTGTTTTAATTTTTATTCCTGGTAAATTCAAGGCACGAAAAACAGTTAACTTTTTTGAGGAAATAACTAATTTTCAACAAAACGCCTTAGAAATGCAAGAAATTATTAAAAAAGCCAAAACAGACTTCTTAACGGCTATGACACAAAATGGCTTCCTTGTCGCACGATCATTTGAATATGATACCACTCCAATGGATATTGCTTTAAAAAATAAAGCACTAGCAGCATCAGTTTCTGGCACTGGTCCTGCAATTGTTGCTTTATGTCACAAAAAGGATGAACCAAATATCATAAAAGCGTGGGACGGACTAGATCCTTCACTAATCTTAAAATCCCGTGTGAGCTGCATTCGTCTCCTCTAAGAATTAGAATTTTTTCGGTTTAGCAACTTCAGCCAACAAGAACAAATCTGCAAACACTAGAGCAGCTAGTTGTTCCACTATTATCACTGCTCTGGGCACAATACACGGATCAAACCGTCCACCTAATTTCATTACAAAATTTTCCTTTGTTTTTAGATTAACTGTATGTTGGGGTTTGTAAATTGACGGGGTTGGTTTAAATGCTAAATGGAAAGTAATAGGAGAGATACCAGTTGATATTCCACCTAATATTCCTCCACTATGATTCGTTTTAGTCTCGAAGCGATCTTTCCGAGAATTGTAATATAACTGGTCATTGGCTTCAGATCCTTTCATTTGAGCTAATCGAAACCCTGTTCCAAAATCAATGGCACATGCTCCTGGGATACTAAACATTCCTGAAGCTAGGTTACTCTCAATATTATTGAAAAGTGGTTCCCCAAGACCTGTTGGAATACCTTTAATATAGCATGAAATTATCCCGCCAATACTATCCCCTTCATTTTTTACCTTAAGAATTTCCTCTACCATTATACGGTCAATCTCATAATCGGGGCACCTAGATAGATAATTATAGGGATCTCTATCAAAAATTCCTTCATTAAATTCGTTCATTTGAAATGAAATACTGCCAATTTGTGAAGTGAATGTAAAGATGCGGACATTTGCGTAATTCAAAAGTAATTTCTTGGCAATACAACCTGCAGCCGTTATCGCAACCATCACTCTGCCCGAAAAACGACCACCTCCCCTGTAATCATTGAAACCACCATATTTTAATCTCGTAGTAAAGTCTGAATGACCAGGGCGCGGAGTATGCTTCCGTTTTTCATATTTTGAACTGTCTCTTAGATCTTCATTAGCTATCTCTAAAGTTATAGGAGCTCCAGTACTAAATCCATTAAAAACACCTGATTTGATCTTGAACTCATTAGATTCCGTCCGCTCACTAGTAATCCCTGGTAAGTATCTTGCTTCACCCTTCTTAAGAGCCTCTTCGATTTCTTTGGGATCAATCAATATACCAGGTGGACAACCATCAATAACAACTCCTATTGACTCTCCATAACTCTCACCAAAGATGGTAATTCGAAATATTTGACCAAAAGAATTTGACATTATTCTCACCATAAATAGCTGTTTTTGGTATTTTGGAAATAAAATTGTAGGAAACTTAAGATCATGCACCTTCCAATATGGGAACTGATTCAGTTTTTCTATGATCAACTATCCTTGAGATGGGTTTACCAGGACGGATTACTGTATAATCATATAATGTACCAACAGGAACACACTCTACTTGAATCTTTTGATCAAAGACTCCCATGAAATTACCTGCAATTTCGCTTTCAAGTATTTTCCATTCCTTCTTCACCCGATGTTCAACAGTTATAGCTACTGTATCCTCATCTATCTCGATTTGGTACCAAACACCATCAATAGCTGTTTTGTACAGAATGTCTTCTATTTCGATAGGCATCAAGGCATTGTCATTTTTCGCACGTATCTCGGTTCCTTCTCTCCCTAAGATGTTGTATAAAGGTAATTGAAGTCCACAAGGACAGTTTTTCCCTTCTTCCATGATAACAATGTCCTTTGTCCAATAACGGAGCACTGGCATGGCTTTTTTAAACAAAGGAGTGATCACTGGAACTGCTTGTTGACCAAAACCAACCTTATGTTTTCCATCTATCGACCACAATTCAACAAACATCGCAATCGATGGAAAATGCGTGTTTCCTTTGATACATGGAATCCCTGGTAATCCTACTTCGTTTTGACCAACAAAATTAAAAATCATCTCTGCGCCATAGATTTCTTGCATCCTCTTCATCCGATTTTTTGAACAGAGTTCTGCACCTATAACTAGTTTTTTAACACCTATACTCTTAGGGTTTATCCCCCAATCCTTGAATATTTGAGCAAGAGCAAGGGCATCAGTGGCAACTACCCCTAATATCGTTGGCTTTAGTTTAAGAATGGTTTTGCCCACTTGTTCTGGTGGGTTGATATTAGTACGCGTACCCATACTGGCCAGTAACGCTCCTGCATGTTCCACCATAGCTGCAGCTGTCTGCCCAGCAAATGTTCTAACCATCGGAAAAAGAAGGCATACGCGATCTCGAGAAGAAATATGTTTGAAAACAGGTAACCTCATTGCCATTTTGATAGCTTTCTTGAATTCCTTTTTGGTCATAAAAACAGGAACAGAATGACCACTAGTCGCTCCACTGGTCTGTCCAAATAAAACCATCTCTTTACTCGAGTCAACAGCTAGTAGATCATAAGGAGAAATGGCCTCGAGAGAAATCTCTTCTCGTTGGGTGAGTGGAATTTTGGTTATAAAATCCTCAATGGAACTGATGCTTCTAACACCAGCTTTAGATAATTTTTCCCGATAAAATTCCGTTTGATGGGCTAGTTTAACTGTTTTTTTCAATCTCCTCAAAGTGAAATAATCAGATGAAGCCTTCCATAATATATAATTAACTATCCGATCAGGAATTCGCATGCTATACCCTCATTATTACGACTTTTTTTTTTCTATTTTCTTGTTAATGAATGCCAATAGTTCATATGATAGCCACTTCAAGGGTTTACCTGACCTTTTTTTTCAAGAGAAAGAGCATTCCCAAAGAAAGAAAGCAAATAAAACTGTTTATAAAGGAAACTTCTTGTTTGGAGTTTGAATCCATCGTTTCTGTTTCTGTAGTGTTAGTAGTTGTTGCTGTATCCACAGGTGTTGGCATGGTGAAATCATCAGGTTTATCAGTTACCCCATCATGAATCACTTTCAATAGGAACCATCCTTTAACTGGATTTTGGGTTGGTATTTCCGTTTCAGCTCTTAATTTCAGTTGTATAGAAAAATCCGAATTATCCACTGTTGGTTGGCTGTAACTATAGGTATATGTTTTATGAAAATCTTCACTTGTAGACATCTCATGAGGAGCATCTGAGCTATTCCATAGATTTCGGCAAATAACACTACAAACAGGAGAATGATCTATTAAATACAACATACTGTCGATTTTAATATCATACCGACCAATAAATGATTGATCTGGGTAAAATTCTGTTAAGGTAAACCTTTTTACTGGTTCTGAAGAGGTGAGATTGAACCATAAGGCACCTCCTGGCACTCTAAATATTTTACCTTCAGTTGGTTCAGGTAAAACCATTGATAAGTCTTTGATGGTGAAAGAGAAAATAAAAGTAATAAGAAAAACTACCAGAAACAAGGATCGCCATTCCATTTGATAGCCACTCTAAGGGTCTATTTGAACTTTTTTTGTATGAGAAAGAGCACTCCCAAGGAAAGAAAGCAAATGAAACTATTTGTAAAAGAAACTTCTTGTTTGGAGTTTGAATCTATCGTTTCTGTTTCTGTGGTGTCAGTAGCTGTTGTTGTATCCACGGGCGTTGGCATGGTGAAATCATCAGGTTTTTCAGTTACCCCATCATGAATCACTTTCAATAAGAACCATCCTTTAACTGGATTTTGGGTTGATATTTCCGTGTCAGCTTTTAGTTCTAGTTGTATAGAAAAATCTGAGTTGTGTATTGTTGGTTGGCTGTAACTATAGGTATACGTTTCATGAAAAAAATCACTCGTAGACATCTCATGTGGAACGTCTGAGCTGTTCCATAGATTTCGGCAAATAACACTGCAAGCAGGGGAATAGTCTTCCAAATATAAATTACCCTCGATCTTAATATCATACCGACCAATAAATGATTGATCTGGATAAAACTCTGCTAAAGCAAACCTTTTTATTGGTTCTGAAGAGGTGAGATCAAACCACAAGGCACCTACTGGAATCATAAATTTTTTACCTTCAGTTTGTACAGGTAAAACCACTGGTAAGTCCTTATCAATGAAAGGAGAAAAAAAAATCAAAAGTAGTGCTCCCAGAATTGGAAAATACCATTTCATTTCAACATCTCCAATTTTCTATTGGATTTCAAATCTAGATTGTTTATATTTCCTTAATTTAGAAATTTAGACTATTGAATTATTAATGGATTAACCATCAATAATGACTAACTCTTCTAATGGCATCTTTAAATACCTATATAATCGAACGCTTGGCCGTGAAATTCCTACAGCGTGTTTGCTATTCCGAACGGGCTGTTCGACTTTTTGGTACACTTTTTCGTTAATCATATTGGAGTACATGTCCTACTTTGGTCTGTGATGGATTGCTTGAATACTCATTTCGTTCAAGAAGACTAAGCAAAAGCGTCCAGATGATTCCCATTACGCCCATACCAATGAATTGGTTACGTAAATAAATATAGGTCTGTGTTTCCATCTTTGGAGGATCAACCATTATCCCAGGGTAGACAATAAGAACTATGAATAAAACACTGATGATGAATAACCAGTGAAAAAGAATTTTTGGTGTCATCTCTTTTGTTAACGTTATAAAAATAATCAATAACAAACTTATAATGTTAACAAACTCTAAGAACAACAGACTTTGATTAATCCCAAATACTATACGGATGCCAATCCAAATTATGCTTAGAACAAGAGCTAATATCACATTAAGTTCTGATTTATTGATGGTTGGAATAACGATAGAAGTATCTTGTAAAATCAGCTTAGATGTTTCTAGAATAATTACTAGATAAATCCAGCAAATAAAGATAAGAATCCAGCCTTTATAGTCTAAATCCAATTTGATAGATTCCAATGAACCACTTAGAACAAATCGGATACAAACTTCTGAAGTACCAATTACCAGCAAACTTGGTATTAGTAATATTTCTATTTTTTCAACTATTGTTTTTTCTTGTCTGACATTCAGTATTTGGATCACAAAAATTGTCCATAACAGCAAATTAATCGGTAAGAACAAGTAGATTGATACATTAAAGATTTCATAAATTGTATTGCTAATAAATTGTTCCCCAGCAGGTATTTTCCCTATTGTATTTACTACCCACTGAACGTAAATGCAAACAGCTTCCAGTTCCGATTCTTCTACCAATTTACTTATTTCCATCTAATTTTTGTTTAATTATTTCATTAATACTCCATAGAAGCATTGAAATAGCCCCCAATATTAAAATCACCGCAAAATATCTGTATAACTCAATATAAGTTACACCTCTTGGAATAAATGGGGGAAATGCTACTATGAAAGTTATTAAAGAACTGCAACATGCTGAAATATTAATTAAATCGTTCCAAGCCATGTAAAAACGAATTTTGATCGTTAATAATACGAAAGACATTCCTATTATCCAAAATGTTACCAGATAATGAGCTCCTAGGGACAAACTTAGCATCCAAGGGTGGTTTGCATCTTGACCCCAAGGATGGATTTTATCATAACTAATGGTTGTAAAGATTCCCAAAGATAACAAAGTTAGCATTACTAGCCATAGAATCAGTTTTTTTCCTTTTTTCTGACTCTCTATTACTTCAGTGGTCATAAGAATGGAAAAACCGACTCCTATTATTGCAAAAGGAAAAGCAGCTCTCCAATAGAATTCTCTATCTGCTAAAACACCAGTCCCCTCAGGAAAAAAGAATGTAAAACCAGTAATTACCCCTAAGATTATGAAAAACCAAGCTATGGAAAACTGCGCGAATCTAGAGAAGTTTTTTTGACGAATGTTTCTGAAAAAAGCAATTACGATAAGGCTTGATAAACCAATAGCGACAATTAAACCAAATAGCTGAAATAATTTTCCCAAATTATACAATAACTCAGTTTCATCACCTATAATTTGTGTATCCAAATCATAATACCATTGCGACGCGAGAAAATTAAGAAATACATTAACAAAAAGAAAACTACAAATTAAAGAACTAACTAATATACCTAGATTGATAAGAATTTGTTTAGTAATTGATTTTTTCCTAACTGGAAAGGATTCCATTATTTCACCATGCATGAATTACGACAAAGAATGTCTTAAGAAATGTATTCATCACATTATCACTTGAAAACCAATAGAGAAAGTTGTCAAAATTGTTATTAATGCCATTGATAGAAGATAAGTTACATGAAAGTGACGTCCAATTATCTTATTATATTCAACCTGTAATTTTGAGCGATATTGATAGAATAGGTAAAATGTCGGTATAGCAATAGCACCAAAAGCAATAATAACAAAGAAATGAAGTTTATAGCTAATAGCAGCCCAAAACCAACCCAAGCAACCTAGAAATCCAAGGCCAAATGACCAATCACTTGCACGTGCAGGTCCTATAACAACAGTTGTAGTGTTTTTTCCAGCAGATTTATCATTGTCCCAATCTCGAATGTCTTTCGCCATAGTTTCTCCTAAACATAAATAAAACATCATATACATTAAATAAGGAAATATGTCGAAAAAACTTTTAATAAATGGTAGTTCCAAATAAGAGGTTAAAAGAGCTATCCAGAGACAAACGAAAACTACCCAATAAACTTGGGAAATATATGGACGTCCTGTGAGACGTAATGGTGGAAAGGAATATTGAAATGCCCAGATTAGCATTAGAATTGTTAATAGAAAGAAAGTAGGATTAATAAAGAAAGCCAAGAAAGCACTCAAGCAATACAAGAGTAATCCTTGAATCCAAGCAGAGCGGACTGAAACAGTTCCAACAACTAACGGACGAAAACGTCGCGATTCAATGGACTTGCTGTCAACCTCAATATCTGCTATATCATTAAAAGTACATGCGCCTGCGTCAGCCAATAGAGAAATTGCAAAAAAGAACATTACATCTGAGAAATCAGGAAATCCTTGTAATAATACAACTACACCTGAAAAACCAGCGACAATATCAAGCCAGAAAAGCTGTAAAGGACGCACAAGGACTAAATGACCATATATACGTTTTTTTAAGGTAACTATGATTTTCACTTCCGATAGTAATCACACAATTTTATTAACGTGGCTTTCATAAAAGCTTGTTGCTTTTTGCAGGCTGTAGTTTTCAAAGATAATCTTTGCCATTGTTTGTGTTATGAGTTTAGGATCATCATGTTGAAAAATATTTCTCCCTATTGATATACCTGCTGCTCCTGCTTCCATAGCTCCACAAACCATATTAATGAGTTCTGAAGAATTATCCATCTTTGGGCCACCAGCAATCACTATAGGTTTTGGACAACCCCTTACAACATCGCGAAATGTTTCAGAATCACCCGTGTAATTACATTTGATAATATCTACTCCTAATTCCGCGCCAATTCTTGCAGCATGGGCTATTACTTTAGCATCGAAAGAATTTACAATGTTTGATCCACGAGCGTACATCATAGCCATTAGGGGAATATTGTACTGTTGACTCTCTGTAGCAATTTGACCAAGATCTGAGAGCATTTTTGGTTCATAATCAGATCCACCAACATTAACATGAACTGAAATACCATCAACACCAAGTCGAAAAGCATCGTCTAATGATGCAATAAGCACTTTAGAATTTGGATCTGGACCAAAAGAAGTGCTACCGCTCATATGAAGAATGATACCTGTTGTTGGCTCTATTATTTCAGGATCAATACTCTGGAGAAAACCTTTATGGCCCAGAATAGCAGTTGCACCACCACTAGAAACAGCTTCCACAGTCTTATTAATATCAATTAGCCCCGTAACTGGACCAATCGTAAATCCATGATCCATTGGGATAATGAGAAAACGACCACCTTTACAAATACGATGCATACGAAATGACATTATCAATGCCTCTAATTTTCTTTCCTTTTCTTTCTACTTTCTTTTATACATTTCAATCATGAACAAATGATTTGATGATACATATAATTCTACAAATTCCTGTTAATCAAGACATAACATCGAGACTACCCTTTCATATTCTTCTAAAGTTAATATACCAGGCCCCACCCTGTCGTTAGATAAAGTAACATATGTAAGAAGAGAACCATAGAATGTGCATAGAATACGTGATAGACGACCAATGAGACTTAAGCTAAAACAAATTAGATCAGTTTTTGAAGAGGAATTCAAGAAAGTTAAAGTTGTAAAGTTGTCTTCCAGACAATGAGCTGTTGTAACTATCTTTTTAATACTACTGGCTGATAGATTGTTAAGATCATTGTGAAGGTGTTTTAATTGTTCTACTTCTGGAGTATCATTGAGATGAGCTGATAAAATAGGTCTGACTTCATATTTTTTGCATAGATCTAAGAAGGCAGGATACAATTTTATTAATGTAAAATTAAAATCAACCATTGATGGTTTTAGCTCGATAATTTTTGTATATATTTGTTGAACAAAATCCCATGAATTCTGGTGTTCAGGATAGCGGTATGTAAGTATACATTTTGTTGGTAAGTTAATGGGTTCTGTAGAAAGCTCTCTCAAGGCTTCTATTGGATTATCAAAATAATCAACTCTAATTTCGATGAATCTTAAGAAATGGTATCTTCCCATGATTGTTAACGCTTCGTCAACGGTCTTAGCGGTAACAACACCACAAATATGGTTATATTTCTTGGATGGACTCATTGATTTCCGTTCCAAAATGCCTGGATTTAGTTGAAGGAAAATATGCTAAAACCTTATCACCAGACTTAAGCTGGTCCACAGTTATATATCCCCGTTCTGTTCTAGCTCCAAATCTTATTGTTTCAGCTAGCTGCACAATGATGCTGATTGACTCTTTATCCACATCCGTTTCAGCTGTAACTTGAACCATTGGGCGCTGTTCAATTTTATTACGGCCAAGTGGTACACAACGCCCACGTCCTTCGTTATTGACAACAAAAACTTCCGATCCCGATTTTAATTCTGATAAATAGAAGGTTTTAGTGGGTGTATAAAGGTAACAGTGGACAGCTCCAGCATTAACTCGGAAAGGCCGAGGTGGTATCTGATCTGTAAGGATGTTTTCTGCTCTAATAAGAAAAAATCCACTAGAAAAATTACCAATTAACATTCCTTCCGTATCGTCTAAAAGAACTGCAGTATCTAAACAACAACGATCACCAGAACCAACTGACTTGATTTCAACAATTTTTACTTCGGTTAACGATAAACATGTATCAGTTAATTTTAGCCTGACTTTATCTAATTCAGCATAGTTTACTGCTTTTTCATCAATAATTACACCATCAACACCTTTTTCAAGGATTTCAAAATGTAAATTGAGTTTTCCAAGGGAGTTAACCCTAGAATAGATCTTAGAGGCAGTATTTGTAGCCCAAGCTATTATGTTTTCTAATGGAATAACTTCCCATTCATTTTTTGAAAGATCAAAACAAATTTTAGCTGATGATTCAAACAAAGAGCGTAATTCTGGCTCTGAATTAGCTGAAATTTGGTGGACAGTTTTAAAATCAGTGATTTTCAGAAAAGTAATAGGTAAGGATTTAGAATCAAGAATAATATTTGATGAATCTACTTCGAGAGGGAGAATAAAATCATATATGTTGTGGGCTAATGCTTCTTTGATTTTTGCTTCAATTATTGACTGATCTATGTAGGCACTCAGGTCTAAGATTATTTGTTTTGATTTTAGCATAACAATTATTGCCACCATTCAAACAAAGATAAAATTCCAAGTATGTCCCTTTGTATTCTATATTTGAATTTGGAGACCAATATTAACATTCTTCTTAATTTAACCTATTGATTATAGTAGGAACCAGATCTCTATTAAGAAAATTTCACTATAAA
>JBHLKY010000042.1:0-4760 GCA_048886185.1 Candidatus Hermodarchaeota archaeon | reverse complement strand
AATATTAACATTCTTCTTAATTTAACCTATTGATTATAGTAGGAACCAGATCTCTATTAAGAAAATTTCACTATAAAGATCTTTACGCATACTAGGAGCGGTTATTTCTTTAAATTACATCTTTAAATAATTATATAATCGAACAACCAGTCTTTAAATTAGTACAACGTGTTCACAATTCAGAACAGCCTGTTCGACTTTATGGACATTTTTGTAAAAATCCTACCCGAGGAAGTCACTATGTCGTCAGCACCTACATATATCAAGTATGCAGCTAAATATAAATTAAAGAATTCTGTTCAATACCTATATAATTTGAAATCACCATTAGATGAGTCAATACTCTTTTGGAATCCAAGAGAAGGATCGATTGAAGGCTTATTTCAGAAATAATGGGAGCTATTGGGAGAGTTTTGGAAGTGACCATCGAAGAATTATTGCAAATGAAAGAGACTCACTTTCATTTAGCTGATCAAATTTTATAGAAAAAATAAAAGAAAAACGCAAAGATAATTCAATGAAGCTTAAATAGTAATTTTAATTAGCTAACCTTGGGACTAAATTCAACCATACTCAACATTCTAATTTCATACATACTAATTTTTAAGGCTGCACCCAGATAAACATTTCATCTAAAGATTTGATGAACCTCACTTTCCAATGGGTGAACACACTTGTGCCTTACTTGTTATCAACATACACGGAAAATTTGGTATCTTCAGGAGGAAGCTTATGATATCCGATCAGGAAAGTTCTTGAAAATCCTTCCTGGGCGAATACGTGAACATTGGTATAATTTTTATGGTGCTAGGCTACAACAAATGGTGGATAACGCAACTTATGATATTGCTGCAGATGTTAACAGAAAACCCTATACAGGATTAAAAAAAGCGTTTTATAATTTCTTTGCAAGAAATTTCCTTGGAGGACAGGTAGCTTCATCAGTAGATGAGATGTTACAGGTCCTCGATAATGCGGAGGACGTTTATCTGCATTACTGCAGTTGTAAAAAAGGTGCCACGGGGGAAGTTGACCAACGCTGTATTTTTATTAACCACCTTGCTCGTTATCAACAAAAACGCCACGTTGATGGAATGGGGCGCTTTATTGATGAAGATGAAGCAAAGGAGCTTATTCTTGAGAGACGAAAACAAGGGCATTACGGAACAATCCTGTGGGGGATGAGACCAAAAATCGATAGCATCTGTAACTGTGATCAAAACTGTGCTGGATTGTACACACCTGAAATCCGCTGGGGCTTATTACCGTCATTGAAAATAAGCAATGTTATCAATTCTGATCGATGTGACGAAGATTGTAGTGTATGCCTTACAACCTGTTACTCAAAAGCAATAGTCAAAGAAAAAGGGCAAAAAGTTACTAAAGTAGATCAAGAAAAGTGTATAGGATGCAATTTGTGTGTAGAACGTTGTCCTTATGGTGTATTTGAAAGCACTCCAAGGAAAATTTATTATGATGCCGCTATTGGGAAAAAAGTCGAACTAGAAGAAATAGAATCATTCTCGTGATATTTCATCTAAAAAATTTTGGGTATATAGATTGTGCTTTTTTCCCACTCATGGCAAAAAAAATGAGAATTCCATAAATTATTCCTAAGCTAGTAAATAGACAGCTATAACCGTTTTAAAACAGGAAGCTGCTAGTGACTTCGCTATTTAACCAATGATTTCTGATTTAATCTTAGTTTTAGTAAAAAAGATAAAAATACATATATCATAATGACTACCTTCAATAAGAAAGAAAAACCCAAAAAGTATTCTTCTCACCGCAATCAATATCTAATTGAAATGAAAGAATGTTATCTAAAAAGAAGGATGTTTTATGATCGAGAAGGTAACATTAAGGAATCTGGAAGATATTTCTACTGTAGTAGATAAGTATCAGGAGTTTTACAAGAAGGAATACAATAGCCCTGCTCTAGCTGTTAAGAAGCAGCTTAAAGATTTATTAACTCAGAAAGCCAGAGTTATTTTTGCTTTATATGATCAGGCGAATCATGCAATCGGTTTCACAGTAATCAATCCTTCTGAGGGAGAAATAAGGATACTTTATGTTCTGGATTCAATCAGAGAAGAGGATAATTTAGAGTACCTATTACACGAACAGGAATTATTTAATACTGCTTTCACATATCTTAAGGATTTAACGCCTCACGTGCGGATAGCAATAAAACTATCTGCCAATTTGAAGAAATATATCATTAAATTAGGTTTTCAAGAGTTTAGAAGAGCTCGAATGGTAATTGATGGAGAATCAGTGAGAGCATTAGTATACCCTGAAGTAAACTCAGGTTATACTTTAACTACTTGGGATTCAAAGTACTCATTTTCTGTAGCAAAGCTCATGGCTAAACATCATTATAATGATCAACATCCAGATGGTATATTATTTGCACAATATAGAGGTGTTAACGAATGTAAACGTCTCATTGAAATTATAATGACTGTTAAAGACGGATTATTTAAGGATGATTGCACAGGAATACTAATTCATCATGATAAAGTGATTGGCGCCTGTTTTACCATTATTTTTTCTGAACAAGGATTCATTCCAGAGATAATACTAGCTTCTGAATATCAAGGGAAAGGACTTGGCAAAGCTTTACTGGTGCATACCATCAAAAAATTGATGGAAAACAATTCTGAACTTTCTAAAATCGAATTAAATATTACTCTTACCAATGTTGCAGCCTTAAAATTATATAAATCTGTTGGTTTCCGAGAACTAGATAGTTATTCCGTTTTTATCTGGAATAAAATTGAATTTGGTAAATAAATATTGATTCTATGAGTAATACAAATTTTGATTCGATTTGATGCCTGATAAGCAATTCAAGAAAGACTATATGCTATAAAATTGGGAGGATATTTAAAACAAGCGAAAATATAATTGAAATGGAAAAATCTCTAAAATAAAACTGTCAACACATATGATCATCCCATTTTCTTCTGTAGATAATTACTCTAGAAAATAGAATAATCACGAGGGTATGACCAATTTTAAATCATAAGGAGGGCCTGATTGTAGGACCATTCCGTACACAGAAATCGATCCGTAAGTACAGGTGTCAGTAATGAATAATCCAGCTCACAGTCCCCATCTCCAGAGATGAAAAGAAATCAGTAATAAAAATACTCAAATCCGTATCTAGAGAAGCAGTGTCAATTTAAATTGAACCAATGTTCGAATTCTCCCTTGGGGCTTTTATTATTGCACTAAGAAAAAGATTAAAAACGTTGCTGAACGTTTCCTAACTATGGAATCATCAATGATACTATCCCTATTATCTCACTTTGGACACTTAAAAAAGAAATAAACATAGTTTAAAGTCATTGCAAGTCACGAAAGATAACACACAGGGATATTTGCAGGATAAAGCTCAATCACATCATTTGAATAGTTAAAGAAGCCCAATAGTCTATAAAAGGAAGTAATCATTCATGGTAAAAAAAGGATTAGCATTAGGGATTACAGCATTTGTTATTTCCAATTTATTAGTCAATACAGCTTATGTTCTAGTAGTTACTGAAAGCAATGAACGGATCAAGAATGATATCATTGTTGATGATCAAGAAATTATTAGTGATAAGTTTCTGTACTATCATGGGATCAAAATCTCTTGGTTAGAAGAAGCTGGTTTCCGAATCACGTCAGGAGATCTTGTTGTTTACCTTGATCCCTATGAAGTGTCAAGTGACGCAAAAAAAGCTGATATTGTAATCTGTACTCATCATCACGGGGAGCATTTCTCCTTAACAGATGTGATAAGAGTACGTGATAGCAATACAAGCCTCTATACACCAGAACCGAACTTATCTGTTGATGGCATTGGGCCTACTCGTAGTGAAATACTATCTTATGAATTTCGAAATGTAACCTTTGTAGAGCCAGGCATGGTGGTTAATCATTCTGGAATCATTCTCGAATTTGTACCTGCTTACAATGTCTACAAAGACAATCCCCAAACGGGTCAACCATGGCATCCACGCTGGGCAAATTGGGTAGGCGTCATTGTTGAAATCGGTGGAACCAGGATTTATCACGCTGGGGATAGTGAGCACATTCCTGAAATGGAAGAGATAAATTGCGACATTTTCCTAGCACCCATAGGGGGGGTGGCGGTGATGACACCCCAAGAGGGAGCTGAAGCTGTAGAGTCTCTTAAAATAACCTCAGATTTAAAATATGCAATTCCCATGCATTATACTTATTATCCAATATCCACTGCATTTTCACCAGCAGTGGAATTTGCAGCAAAAGCAAACTGCACTGTTGTTATTTTAAAGCCAGAATGGGCGATTGAAACACATACAACTGATTCCTCAATGGTAACGGCTACTACCGAGATATCACAACTCACATCTAACGGGCAATCTAGCCATTCTTCTACTCCAATCACAACCTCGGGGTTGGGTTTGGGGATAGCTACTCTGTCAATTGTATTTATTATCCATTCAACAAGAAAAAAATCTCTTAAGTAATTTGTTGGGGAGAAAACTGACGGACTGTATATAGCTCAAGTTGTAGTGTATTTGAAGAATCTCAAGGAAAATCTAATTTGAAGTTAAATTTAGTTTGAGATACATCCTGGAAGCTATGTGTTGTATAATCCCATGGGAATTATCATAGCATTCTTTGCCTGGAGTGCATTTATTGGAGATTTTCGTGGGCGAACTTCTCCACTTAGGAGTTAAGCTCTGCTTCCTACTGTTTGGATTGGAGAGTACTTGGGAGTTTTA
>JBHLKY010000041.1:0-20790 GCA_048886185.1 Candidatus Hermodarchaeota archaeon | reverse complement strand
GGGAAAGACTGTTATCACTTTCATCATGACAGTTGTGGTAATTTTTTCCATTCATCAGATAGTTGTAGGAGTAGGTACTTCTATTCCGGTAGAGGTTGATCATTTAAGTCCCGAATTGGGAAGCTTTTTCTTTAGCAACACTACAGAAGAAACCATTCTTTTAAACCATTGGTATGAGGGATTTAAAATTGGTACAACATGGAATTTGTCAGTTACTGTTCATGCAAATTCTACTTCTGCTGTGAATATCTCGATGATAGATTGGTCCATGAATGAGATTTGGCCTCGTGGTCTAACTGGAAATTTATCATTCCAAGTTTATCCAAACCAGACACGTTCTGAGATTTATGTTTCCCATGTTTCGTGTGATTATATTGTCTCTTATAATTTTAAATGCTCTCTTGCCGAGGTTTCCGAAAGTGCAAGTGGAAGTTTTTCTTTTCAAATCGTACATCATGGATATGTAGCTTCCCATGGAACGGGCTGTGTGAGTGTTGGTAATATTTCTGCGTGGTTAGAACAGCCTACCACTGAACCCTCCATCACTACTCGCTCATCAACCAGTTCGTCGTCACGTACAATGTTTTCATCAAGCCCTTTGACAATTAGTGACAGTGAATCGGGTATTACACCATTTGAGTTCCCTTTCATCATCTTCTCACTAATAGTAATCATTGTTTTTGTCCGTAGAAGGAGAAATCTAACTTGAAAAAGAAAAAGATTAGAGGGAGTAGTCTACCTTTTTTCATTTTTCTTTTGTGCAAATAAACCTCTGAAACCGAAGAATGGTTAAAGAAAAACTGTTTTGATAACGAACCAAGCCCTCTATTGATTCACGCTGGATCTGACTACAAGGTTTACTACCTTCGCTTCAATTTGATAAAGGGGAAAATTTGCTGTACATCTACCTGTACAACCTGTACAGTTGTTTGTACAGCCAAATATATGTAGAAAGATTTTTATATGAAATTTACGAAAGTTTAATGAAAATAAATTCCGAAAAACCATAATATTAGATAAGAATATTGGAAAATTAAGAAGTAAATGCTAGGTGAGATCAAATAGTCCATTCTACTAACAGAAAGTAAATATTAAAAATACATAACATAATTATCTACCGGTATAAATGATTACATTGAAGAAAGGTGATTTAAGTCAAGAAGAGAGTTATTTATGGATGTTTAATAGTTATTCTACTCGCAGAAAAAGTGAAAATGACATTTACGACTGATACTATCAAAAGAATCGTCTTTATAGGATGTTTTATTGGGTTAGCCCTCGGCTTCCAGAATTTGATTAATTTCACGGTAGCAGAACCAAATGGAACTACGAGAACACGCGTCGAAAAGTATATACTGTAGTATATATCACTTTTTATGACATATTAAGCCAAGAGGAATCTGGAGGTAGGCTTATTTATCATTTACTCATTTTTATGTCTAGTACTAACGTTAGTACAATCAAAATCGATAGCTAACCTTAAAAAGAGGAGTTTTCATTGGAAAATGCAATATTATCGGACTTTGATTATTAGAAGCTCCTAAAGTAATTTGTAAGGTTTAGGATTATGAATCATTCCAAAATCATCCTTCTACTATTTCTTTTCCTCATATTTACTTCATGTTGGAAATACTCCGAGTCAGAATTTCCAATCAATAATAGCAGTTATGCTTCATTAAACAAGATAATTCAGTCATCTAACCAAGATTTACCTGATATAGCTCGGTTTGGTTCCGGACGAAAGGGAGGAAGTCCAAATGTAGAACTTGACCCTCTCAATGAGAAGATCCAAGTACCACTTTCATTAGTTTATGAACCTCTTGTCGAGTTTGATGAGATAAACCAGGAGGTTGTTCCAGTTCTTGCCTATCAATGGGTTGTAACTAATGATAGTAAACACTGGACATTTTACCTTCGGGATGATATCATCTTCCATGATGGTTCCAAGTTTAATGCTTCAGCCGTCAAATTTACTACCGATAGAAGTTCTGAAATTGAAGTTCATAACGTCCCTCTAGAATCTGTTGAGATTGTAAGCGAATTTCAGGTTACTTTTCATTTCTATGAACCCTATGCTTCTTTTCTCCTCCGTGAAGCCCAGATGCTCATGTTTATCTCTCCCAATAGTTTTGAAGGATCATACTTAACCACACCAATTGGTACGGGGCCTTATGTCTTTAATTTAGAGCAATCTAATTCTACATTCCTTCATTTCAGTCGTTTTGATCAATATCATGAAGGGCTAGCGCCTTTCAAAGAGATTCACTACACAATCTATGATGATCAGAATAAGTTAGATGCAGACATTGAATCCCAGAAGCTGGATTATGTTTCAATTGGTGCTGATATTGAATCACCACATCCATATTATGTTCGATCAGAGGTTTTTAATCGTCCTATTTTTGTGTTAGGTTGGTTTAATCATCGTAATCCTATATTAGCTAATAGAAATGTGCGTCTTGCTATAAATTATGGGATAAATAAAATTGCTATGATTGAAACTGATCCTAGCTTCAATAAACAACCACTCCGAACAATTATTCCTGAGGGTATGCTTGGATATGATTCTTCAGTTGAAGGATACCCTTATGATCCAAAACTAGCTAATGAATTACTTGATCAAGAAGGATATACTCGATATGAAAATGGCAGCCGATTTAAACTTAAAGTTGTCTCTGGTAGCGATCCGTATGATCCTTTTTTAGAAAACCTTCAGGACTTGGGTATTATATGTGAGCTATATTACCAAGACGAGTGGGACGATATGGGTGATTTTGATTTAGCTGTTGCCTTTGTAATTGATTTCGACCCAAGATTTACCTATCCTCTCCTTCATTCTACCGGGGTGAAAAATGTTGGTGGTTTTTCAAACCCATTAATAGATAGTTATACTACCTTGGGTCGATCTACTCCTGTTCTTCAAGAGCGAGAATATTATTATAGTTTAGTCCAACAAGTATCTCAAGAAGAATCTCCATACTTACTTCTATTTTCACGTAGATACTGGTATTGGCAATCGAAAGATCTTACTCCATACTTCCATCTCAGTGGTAGTTTTCGATTTAATTTTAATTATACAAATCCAATATCTAATTCCTCCTTTTCTTATTCCCCTCAATTGAAAGTTCAGAAGTCGAGTTCTAATCTTCCAAAGACAGTATTAGATGTTGAAATCAAAGATAAAGCCATCTACTTTCCTGTTACTGATGCCATTATTTTTAATCCTGCTAATGAACCACTAACTGTAACTATGAAGATGAGTCATAACCTAGATGCCTTTCTCCCTTCTCAAAACGCTTTAGGGAAATTTTTCACTGTAAAAGTAGATAATTCAGTAACTGTTTTTCGTTTTCGTTGTTATTATGATTCTCTTGAAGTGGAGGGATTATCTCCTACTGAATTATGTTTATATCAATATGAGGAAACTACAGATTCTTGGAATCGTCTATCAACACTTGCATCCAATAGTTCCTTACACAATATTGAGGTTGAACTTCAGGGAAATTACAACCTTCTACGATTGGGAGATACACTTAAACAGATCACATATCAGTTAATTCCCTTTATAACAATTTTAATGGTTCCTATAGTCGTTCTTCTTCCTCTTATGCTTTTTAAAAATCAACAAATGGCAAAGTATGTTAGGAGAGTGTATAAATGACTAAGCAAACTGAAGATATCTCAGAGAAACAAGATGATCAAACCGAAATTCTGGAAATCGAAACTCATGAAACTCATGTCTCAAGGGTAAAACGAAAAATAACTGCTAAAGGGATTTCCAGTAGTTCTATAGTTTCTGAATTGCTTCAGGGAAAAACACTCCAAGTTTATTGGTATCTCTTGGACAATGGTGCTGCCAGTATTCGTGAGATTCATGAAGCTCTCGACATTTCCTCTCCTGGTCTTGTTTATTATCAGATTCAAAAGCTTGTTTCTGCAGGTATTGTTAGTAAAGACGATGATACCAATAAATATCTTATTAATGAAAAAGTTAAGACTGGGCTTCTTGATTTCTATGTTGAGATAGGTAATTTATTTATTCCACGTTACTCTCTCTATATATCTGTTTTTCTTTTCGGCTTTCTTCTCTTCTTTCTTTCTGCTTTAATTTGGGGGGATCCTTTTATTACAAACCCTGGAACTATTCTTCTTTTTTTCTTCTTACTATTTGGTTCTTCTGTATTTATCTATGAATCTATGAAAATAAATAGACTTAAACCTAATTAGAAATAGAATTAACGAATTTATAAAATAATAAATGCTTTAGAAATAAGAATTGGTGTAAAAAATGTGTAAACAGAAAAAATATTCAGTTAAGAGAGGACTATTTTGTAAAACACAACTACTTTTTGGCTTTTTTATGGTTCTACTACTCGCTACGATAAGTGCTCCAGTAGCAGAACCAAATGGAACTACGAGAACACGCGTCGAAAAAATTTTTATATGAAGTTTGTGAAAAAGTAATGGAAAAAAATCCGAAAAATCATGATAAGAATAATGGAAAATTAAAGATAAATACCAAGTCCAGTCTACCAGCAGAAAATAAAAATTGAAAACACAATTATTTATTGGTATAAATGATAACATTGAAGAAAGGTGATTTAAGTGAAGAAAAGAGTTATTTATGGATGTTTAATAGTTATTCTACTCGCAGAAAAAGTGAAAATGACATTTACGACTGATACTATCAAAAGAATGCTTTTACTCCTGATACTCGTCGGAATGAGTTTGGGAGTAATCACTCCTAGTAATGCAGGAGAACTAAATGGAAGAAATAACGTAAATTCTATGTCAACAATAGCGGTTAACACGGAATGGAATGCCACCTACGGAGGAACGGAAGCGGATTGGGGTAATTGCCTGATCCAAACAACTGATGGGGGGTATGCTCTTGTAGGGTATACCGAGTCGTATGGTGCAGGTAATGGTGATGGATGGTTGGTAAAAACGGATGCCAGTGGGCAGCACGAATGGAATCAAACCTTGGGAGGAAGATATTCTGACGAGCTTGGATCAGTGATCCAAACTACGGATGGGGGGTATGTGCTCGCAGGTTCCACTTCTTCTTACGGTGCAGGTGAAGATGATGGATGGCTGGTGAAAACGGATGCCAGTGGGCAGCACGAATGGAATCAAACCTTCGGATATTTTGACGGGCTTGGATCAATAATCCAAACTACAGATGGGGGGTATGCCCTTGTAGGGGATGCCGAGTCGTACGAGGGAGTTCGTAATGGCTGGTTGGTAAAAACGGACGCTAATGGTCAAGCACAGTGGAATACCACCTACGGAGGAACAGAAGATGATTTTTTATTTTCGGTCATTCAAACGGCTGATGGGGGGTATGCCCTTGTAGGGTATACCGAGTCGTATGGTGTAGGTAATTATGATGGCTGGTTGGTAAAAACGGACGCTAATGGTCAAGCACAGTGGAATACCACCTACGGAGGAACAGAATTTGATCGCCTGTCATCCTTGATTCAGCTGGCTGATGGGGGGTATGTACTCGCGGGGACTTCTGCATCTTATGGAGGAAACTGGTTACTGAAAACGGATGCTACTGGCCAAGTACTGTGGAATTACAACTACGGATCCCAGAGAGGTCTATTCTCATTGATCCAGACAACTGACGGGGGATATGCCCTCACAGGGTATTGTATAATTGAAGGATCAGGGAAAGCAAATGATTGCTATTTGATAAGAATAGACGCTAATGGTCAATTGGTTTGGGAAAAAATATTTGGTGGAAAAGAAATGGATGTCGGTAATGATCTACTCCAGGCAGCTGATGGAGACTTAGTCATTGCAGGATGGACCGGTTCATACGGTGCAGGTGATTATGACATGTGGCTTTTGAAGACTCCTGATTCCCCGCCTCCTTCTGCTACTCCGACCACAACCCCACCCATCACAACTCCGCAAGTAACCACTCCAGAGACAGCAACACCAGATATAACTACGTCCCAAGAATCCGATGCCACAACAGCCTTTCCTAATCTGTTTTCAGCAATCGTTTGTATTAGTGTGTTGATAATCTGGAGGAAAAGGGGCAATCATTAATCCGCTCCTCTTCTCTTTCTTTTTGGTTCAATTTTTCTATCCAAGACTGGATTAGATGCTAGAGCAACAGTGTAAAAAGCAGGGAGTGCTTTTATTCAATAAGTCAATGAATTGAGATTGTTATCTTTTTTAAACACAAAAGATCTCTATTTTTATAATATCACATTGTGAGGTTTAAGAGATGAGACGCACGTTTAAATATCCAATTCTTCTTTTCATGAGTCTAGTATTGCTAGGATTCCTTTTTTATTCACCTGGGCTGGTTCAAGCTCATAAGGGGTGGACGAGTGGAGATTCGTATGTATATTCGTTTCGAAGTTCAGCGTTTGACAATACTGGTAGTCAACTTCATGCTGAGAATGGAACTATCCACCGTGAGATTTCTTCAATCATCACCTGGCAAGATAGGAAGGTGTATAATGTTTCTTACCTTAAATGTAGAACGCATAACGACAATCAACCCTTCCCCAATCATACTGGATATGGTTTCCATGATTTCACTACTTTTGACGAACTATTGCTGGTGACTTTGGATACAGGCACTCGTGATCCTTGGAACACTTATTATATTCGAGATCCGCCTTTTTCTGACTATACAGCTGGTATTCTTACTACTCATGAAACTAAAATTTCGAATTCCTCTGTTAACCCAGAATATTGGACCAGAGAATCACAATCATTTTCTTATTCAATCGAGGAAGAAACCATCACAACCCCTGGAGGGACTTTTCATTGCTGGAAAATTCTTCCTTCATATGAGAAGGAGGGTTTCTATCACTATTACCATGAATATATTGATTCTTTTGATCGTTTACAGTTTTCAGAGAATAAATTGTGGGTTAATGGCTTTAATTCCACCCATACAAAATGGGAGGTATGGTCTAATAGTTCAGGGAGGATAACAAATTCCTCCTTGTTCCATCGAATTTCTAATTCCACCACTTATATTGATCGATCTCGTAATATTTTGATCAAAAGATGGTCTATCAGTTATTATAATAATGGATTACTTAGTAGTTCCGATGAAATGGAGTTAATTAAAATTCATCTTTCCAATGTGTCTCTAACTCCCTATCCTGAAATTATAATTCATCTTGTTATCTTTGCAACGCTGGGTGTTTTCTTTCGAAATCGGAGAGTTCGTGTTCATTGAGGATTTTTACCCTATTCCCACACATCCAAGTGATAGTAAGATTATAGTTATCCAAGAAAAGCAGTTCATTCTCTCCTCATTTCCTCTTTAATATACTCTCTTTTATTTGAAAATAGGGTTGCTTATAAACAGCTTTTAGTACTAAATCTAAAGCTATGACCACGTAAAAACCCTTCCTCCCCAAGGACATTTTTCATACGCATGAGCTGTTTTTGCTGACTTGAACTATTACTGGGGTCTATTTGAGGAATGTTCTCCTCTTTGGCCCTCCAAGTGTTTTATCCACTCATAATTTTTCATCAAAAACATGGATGTAAAATGTATTTTTTTACGTGTAAAAATCTTTTATAGTATGAATCCTTGCAGAAACTATCGTGTGAATGTGGAGGATGGTTTATTTGACCAAGTCCAAAACCTTATGGTCCTTGGTGTCTTATGTCAGAATCAGCAAATATCGTGAAGACCTACTAATTGAGTTATCTAAAAAGCCCCACTTCCCCTCTGAGTTAGTAAGAAAACTTGACATCACATTTTCAGTAGTGAGTAGAACTCTCAAAGAACTAGAAGATAGAGGAATAATTGTTTGTCTCAATCCAGAACAAAAAAAGGGGAAACTATTTTCGATATCTAATCTAGGTGAGGAGCTCATTTCATTATTACAAAGTTCATTCTAAAGTCTTTAATAGTCAATATGGTGATTAAAATACGCCTTGAAAAGACTCTTATGACATGGAAACTCCTGAAAGGCAATTTCAAAACGCTTTTGTTGATCATTATTTCGTTATCTTTCATTTGTACAACCATTGTTTCTTTCTGTATTATTCTAGATTCTAATAATTCTACTTTGTTTAAAGCCACACAAAATAAATTACATGAGAATTACGAATATCATCTTAAACTTGAGATTCTATATCAACTTGATTATCTTTCTTATCAGGTTACAACTAACGATCAAATCCTTTCTGACATTGATTCACATTTGGCTACCACAGAAATGATAAATTACCTTAATGGCTCTTGGATTGAACCTCGTATACCTTTTTTTAATAGAAACGCAACCAAAGGATTTCAATATGGTCATGTATACTATTTTGAGGACGATAGAGGAGAATTAATCGACAATTTCTTGATTCCTGGAAGTAGATTACCACAACATGAAAATGAGACGCTTCTTGTCATTCGTAATGACACTAGGATGAAATTTGAGATAAATTCTAGCTACTATTTCTCAAGTATTTCTCAAGGCTCCTCCTCTTTCCCCCTAACTGTCGTTGGAATTTTGTACCTACTAGAACATAATCAATTCTCATCATATAAATCATATATAAATTATATTACTAATATCAGGATTTCTACAGGTATCAACTTGGGAAATGATCTTTACGCTCTTATTGTTAAAAAAACTGATTATTCCCCACTTATAAAAAGAATCGGGGAGTCTTCACCAGAAAATCCCTCTGAGCAAAGCACTCTTGATATATTCCTTCGGTTTGATTCCTATAAATTCAAAGTGTTTGAGAGTAATTTGTATATTAATCGGTTAGAAGTATTTAGAGGGAACATTGTTGGTTTGTATGATTGTTATGATTATTTAAAAGAAGAGCTTCAGACGTTTCATCAACATTGGTTTGATCTTTTAGTAGAATTTTTACTTTTAGCTCTTCCTGTTTTCATAATTTCTTTTTATTTAACAAATTTTGTAGTAAATAACACGAATTTACCTAGATTAAGAAGATATCACGCATTATTCTTACGAGGATTGTCTTTCAAACAAATTATCTTTATCCTCTTCTTGGAATCGGCTATAAGCTTTGTTGGAATAATTTCATCTGGCGTTTTATTTGGTTCAATTTTAGGTTCGGTTATTGTTATATACCTAGATGGAGTCTCATCACTTTTCATAAATTTTACAAATTGGATTTTTTACCCTTTTCTTGTAATAATGATCAGTAATGGATTAGTATATGTTAAAATTGCTGTAAAAATTAAAGCGATTTTTCAGAAAGAAGGTATTTCACCTATTGATTTCAGTGAGAACGTCCAGATACACTCATGGCCTTTTAAATTACTCATTTCAGGAACCTCACTCTTAATTCTGTCATATCTCGTTATTACTCTTGATATTCCACTTTGGTCTCAACCAGCTATTATTTCTGCAGGTTTTGAACAAATTATTCGATTAATAATCATAATTTCATTGTTGGGATTATCCATAGGATTAATCTTCTCACTAAGGCCAATTTTTTGTGTATTTGTTTCTTTTATTTCTGATAAGATGTGGAAGAAATATTATTATGCTCCAGTTTTAGCACTAAAGAATATTAAGCGATTCATACGGACATTTTCAGATGTTTGGTTGTTCCTGACACTGCTAATATTTTATTCTTTTATTTTGATGACTTTAACTTCTTCCACAGAACATCACTTAAGAGAACAAGCAGAATTCTCCGTTGGTGCTGACTATCAAGTAGGTTTTACAGAAATAAATGAGGAGCCATTAACTGACTTTTTAACAATGAATCTTTCTGAGAAAGTATCTTTCACTAAAGTCATTGTTGCGAATATGTTTTACAAACGTGAAGCAGGAGAAGCTGGTGGAACTGAAAGTACACCTGATCTCAATTTGTTAGGAATAGATCCTGAAAGTTTTTTTGAAATTGCTTATCATAATCCTCAAACAAAATTTACCCCTTCTATCACTGATTTTCAAGAGAATCTACAAAAGAACAATAATTCAGTCAGTGTTAGTCGAGGTTTCCTTCAATATGAAAGCCTTTCTGTTAATAATGAATTCCCTCTTTATTTACTTGCTTTCAATGCCTCGTGGCATATACCAGAATTTCATCATCCTATAACAAATGTTACAATCAAATCCTCTTTTAAGCTCTATCCTTTGATCGCAAATAATCCATATGATAGAGCAATGATCATTCATCAGAAATTCCTTGAGGGATTAGATGAAATTTCGGAGGATCCAACATCAATAACCATGAAACACTTTTTTTTACTAAAGAGTTCTGAAAGAATTTCAACAGATATTATTAAAATCCTTGAAAACAAATATTCAGCAGAAGTGAGGAGTACTCATGAGGTATTAAACCGATTTAAATTGGATCGATCTTGGAAACACTACTTGAGTTCACAGCAAACAGTTATCATTATCTCTCTTATGCTTGCTTTAGGGTGTTTCATTTTATTTGGTCTTTTTCAAAGAAATAACCGTGTACGGGAGCATGCGATAGAAAGGACATTAGGATTGACCAGAGGTGAAGTCCTTCATGTCGTATTATACGAAGAAATTATTGTCATTTTCTTGGCAATAGTTAGTGGTGTTGGTACTGGAATCTTCTCCTCTAGTCTCTTTTTTTTCTTTCAATCCGCGTTATGGAATGTTTCAGCCATATATCAAACAGTAGGACTCTCACCCTCCATCATTTTTCCGATAGATGACATTTTATATTATATAACATGGTTTATTGTGTTCATGTTTATCTCGGTGGTTCCTTCTATCCTAATCCACCGAAAATTTGATGTAGCTTCATTATTGAAAAGGTTTGAATGAATGTGCTAAAATATGCTTGCCTATTTAGAATGTAAGGATATTATTAAAATTTATGCTCAAAAGAACAAGGTGAAAAAAGCCACGCTAAGAGGAATTCATCTTTCTATTAACAAAGGGGAATTCATTAGTATTCTAGGGCCAAGTGGAAGTGGAAAAAGTACCCTTGTAAAGATTATCGCAGGTTTATTAGAACCATCTGCGGGGTCTGTTAGAATTGGAAATCAAATCATTAATGAATTCTCCTATGAAGAAAGACTCACTTTTTATCGGAATAGCATTGGACTGGTGTTCCAAAATCCTCGTAACAATATCATCTGGGAGTTAAATGTCTTTGATAATGTTATGTTACCTATGCTAATGGTTTCAACTTATAAGTCAGAGAAAGATATCAAAGAAAGAACAGCAACTTTAATTAAACAGGTAGCTCTCCAATCAAGGATTTTTCATAAACCTCGTCAGTTATCAGGAGGCGAACTCCAAAGATTATCTGTGGCGATCGCATTTAGCAACAATCCCGAACTACTCATTTTAGACGAACCAACTAGTCAACTTGATATTAATCATGCGCTTAGAATTGTGAATTTCCTTCGTACATCTTGTAATGAACAAAACAAAACCATTTTCATGGTCACACATGATTTAAGGATGGTTAGACGAACTGATCACTGTTTTAAGATGCAAGAAGGTAGATTAAAAGAAATTCGATTTAATTAAGAAGCTAGTGATTTGGTGGAATATATTTGAATCAAACATCTCCTATCTTACAGGTAAAAAATCTCAAAAAAGATTATTCGATAGACTCAAATTCCTCTTTTCCAGCTCTCCAAAAGGTATCATTTGAAGCAACTCTAGGTGAAATATTAATTCTCATGGGGCCAAGTGGATCAGGGAAATCTACTTTACTCAGTCTATTAGCAGGTCTTGAGGAACCAACAGATGGAATGATTACCTTTTTTAATCAGAATATTTTTGATCTAAGTGATGAGGGGAGAACCAAGCTGAGAAGGGATAAGTTTGGAATAATTTTCCAATTTTTTGAGTTACATGATGGGATTACATGTGGAGAAACGCTGGAGTTAAAATTTAAAATCGATAAGATCAAAGATGTTAACCTTACAGCAAAAGTTATCCTATTATTGGAGGAGGTTGGTTTGGGAGGGAAAATTCACACATCTATCAACTCGCTCTCTCGTGGGGAAAAGCAACGAGTGGCTATTGCTAGGGCGCTTGTTAATAATCCTCAAGTTATCCTCGCTGATGAACCCACAGGGGCATTGGATTTTGAAACAGCTAAAGATATTATTACTCTATTGCGACAAATTGCTAAAAATAATAATAGTGTATTAATAATTTCTACGCATGATTATAACATCCCCCAAACTGGTGATAGAGTACTTTTATTGGAGGATGGGAAAATAATAGAAGATATTTCATCAATTTCTCGAGGAATTTTCCTCCAAAACAGAGGTATTGAAGAGTTTTCACTTGAGGATCAATATTGAAGTCGTACTATACAAACCGTTCTAATTGATCTCTCATAGAATCATAATAATTAGTCAATCAATTGTCAATTATTCATAAATAATTTGTACACAATTCCTCAAGAAAATTATTAAAACAACGAACCTTTCTGTTACTTTGTCTTTTACCAAAACAGAGGAGATGGATTTAAATAATGAAATGTGGAGTTGTATCAGATAAAAAGAAAAAATTTTTATGTACAGCTTTTTTAATCTTTTTAGCAATTAGTACAACATCAACAGTTCTCGCTACGTGGACACTTTATAAGAATTGCTCAACTGCAGTCGACGCAGGGCAGGTATATTTCCCTTCTAGGATAAAAACAAATGATAACTTAGGAGCTTTTATTGCATTTTATACTGCTTGGGGAGAAGTTAAAACTGATGGTTATTCGTTTGGAGTTGGAGAGGTAACTGTGAAACAAGTGAAAGTGTCCCTTAAAGCAAAGACCGACATGAGTTTTGCACAATTTAAAGCGAAAGTTAAGTATGACGGGAGTATTATTGGAGAATCAACGTGGAAAGCTATCAACGTTGGCGGATATGAATATAAGGTTGTTTATGTTGATATTACTGATACATTTTGTGATCCAGACGACTTTACGATCTATATTAGAGTTTCTAAAAGTACTATTTGCAGTGTTTATATGGATCATGTCAGAGCGAAGGTTGAATACTAATAAAACTAAATTAAAAAGTTTCTGCATAAAGCTTTTTCAAGTAGAGTGAAATTTACCCTATTCAGGGGATCCTCACTACGGGGTAATTCCCATCGTCCTTCAGTATTAATAATCTTTTATAACGACTGTTCCCGCTACCTTATCAGCAATTCTTCTTCCATAACTATCCATCAGCGCAAAAAAATAACAGGTTGAAGAATCGCATCCTCCACAACAACAATTTCGAATCATTGACTCTCCTATTGTGGCGGGTCTACCTGTATGAAAATCAACAACACGGAGATGCATTGCACCTTTCCCAAACGAGCGACCCTCTCGAATCCCATCTTTGATGCAATCATAGGTGAATCCTATAAGAAAACAAAAGAATGGAAAAAAGATAAAACATAAACCCGAGCTAATGCCCCAGCTAATACAATTATCAAATATTAATGCGAAACATCGATCTCCGACTCAAGTTTTTGCGAAAATTTTGAAAAAAGTGACGAACTAGGTTGTGAGGGGTTCCCTTTTGACACAGTCGCTACGCCGAGCTTTTTTGTGTCTCAGTATCTTGTCTTTCCTTGTCATAGGGGCCGTTTTCACTCAGGAACCTAGTACTTGGATGCCCCCTTCTTATGAAGACTCCCATTCAGCTAACAATCTACCCATGAGGACTAGCTCTTCAATTACTCGTCAGGAATCAGTGAATTTTACCAATGGGTTAATTGATTGGTGGCGAGGCGAAAATAATGCTAATGATGCGATAGGTGATGCTCATGGCACCTTTGAGGGAACTGTGAGTTATGGAAGTGGGATTAGAGGTCAGGCATTTCAGCTCAATGGTATAGATAGTTTCATTAATATTCCTCATAATCCAATATTTGATTTCGGCACTATGGATTTTACTATTTCTTTATGGGTGAATTTTACCTCTATAGAAGGGGAGATGGTATTAATAGAAAAATATGTTGAAAAATTCAGTTCATCTTCATCCATCGGTTGGACACTAACCAAGCTTTCAACCAATGAACTTCGGTTTGCCGTACCTCCTTATGACTTTGATATGACTCCCCCTTCTATCCCTCTCAATAGCTGGATAAATATTGCCATCACGCGTACGAAATGTTCTTTAATTTTTTATTGGAACAGTCAGGTTCTATTGTCCACTTCATCGATAGATATTACTCCCTCTATTTCTTCATTAAAATTTGGACATAGAGGAAATCCTACGGATACTCCTGGCTCTATGGACAGTCGTGGCTATTATCTTAATGGGTTGATGGATGAGATTCGGGTCTATAATAGGGGTTTAAGTGAGCAAGAAGTCTTCTTACTCTATAAGTATCAAGTAAACAAACACAATCACGATATCACAGTTGGTCTTCAAACTCCGAATTATGCAAGAGTGGATACTCCCTACTTGATAAATGCCACTATCTGGAATACTGGTGCTTCTAATGAATCCAACATTGAATTCATTTTATATTTAGATGGAGTTATTCTTCCGACAGTTTCTTGTACGATTTCGACCCTACTAACCAATGAAAACCTAACGCTAAGTTATGAATGGTCACCATTCTCAATGATGGTATATAATTTCACAGCTTGTACGTTACCAGTAGTTAATGAAACATTTACAAGCGACAATTTTGATACAGACATGGTTCAGGGTCTCGATTGGATGTATACACCCCACTCCCCTATTAAAATTTCCAATAACGACGGGTTTGCTGCGATAGAGGCTAACGGGACAGGTTCAGCAACTAATCCATATATCCTAGAAGGCTTGTATATTGTAACAATGGGGGAGCACCCGATTTATATTCATGATACTAGTGCTTACTTTGTTATCCGTAATTGCTGGGTCGAATCAAGAGAGGCTGGAATTGGAATTTACATTCAAAATGCTACAGACGGCACAGTAACTTTAGATAACAACATATGTCACAAGAATCAAAGGGGCATTTATCTCGATCACTCAGGAAGTAGTACTATAACTAACAACCTGGTCACCAACGCTAGTGGAAGTGGAATTTTCTTAAAGGCTTCAGGGAGGAACAGCTTGATTGGGAACACAGTCACCGATAATGGAGGTACAGGAATTGGTATTGGTGAATATATACCCTTTTCTGGGGGTGGTGAATCTCACGAATGTGTACTGATAAATAATTCGATCATAAATAATCAAGGAGCTGGAATTGAACTAGTTGGTTCTAGCAATTGTGTTCTCATGAATAACACTATTGCTGCCAATAACTGGAATGGAATTGGTATTGAACTAGGTGGTTCTTCCAACTTTATTTTCTTCAATAACATCATCATAAACAATAATTACGGAATAGATATTTACTATTCAGATAATAATGCAATCTATTACAACAACTTCATCAATAATGTTGGAGGGACTTCTCAAGTGTACGTTCGTCATGGTGATATGAATAATTTTACTTATAACTACTGGTCTGATTGGACTGGCCCTGATGAGGATGACAATGGTATTGTAGATCACCCCTATCCAATTGAGGGGGATGGAAATAACTCCGATATTTATCCGTTAGTTACCCCCTATCCGCTGCCAACTCATTTTCCACATTTTGGGCCGTGGACCCGCGTTTCACCATCAGGAGGAGGAACTTACTTCGGGCTTATCCCGATTACTTGCCCAGTGGTCTCCAATCACGAGGTGTTTTATACAATCTCTTATTCCGCCAATAATGGGTCGTCATGGGTCACCTTGGTTTCTGGCCTCACCACTCTGCCTTATCTCTGGGATACCACAACTGTAGATGATGGCGATCAGTATCTCATTCGGATCAATGTTACCTGTACATGTGGTGCAACGGATGTCACGACCTCTAACAGCCCTTTTACCATTCATAATAGTCATCTATCACCATTCACAGTACTATCGCCAGGAGGTGGGAACATTTACTTCGGTTCAGTCACTATTCAGTGGAGCACCACAGCAGATCGCTTCTACCATGAGGTGATCTATACTATCTCATATTCAGCTGATAATGGGGGTTTGTGGGTTACCTTGATTTCTGGCCTCACCAACCTGACGTATATTTGGGATAGTACCACCGCAACAGATGGTTCTCACTGTCTCATTCAGGTTACGGCTATGTGTGCGGAGGGATCGTGGCGTGTAGCTACCTCAGGTGTTTTTATACTGGACAATGTCCCTCCTCTGACCAGTCTTTCCTCAAGATACCTATCTGACTCTTCTGTTAACCCTGAACCTCCTCTAGATATTCTACCGGTACTCCAGTTGCTGAGTTCAGTAGGCATTGTAGCTTTTGTGGGGATCCTCATGGTCGTTGTCCGCCGCCACCAAATGGGTTGAAGGGTTCGTTAATGAGGGAGGAGACTCTATATTAGCAAAAACAATTGTTCTTTAGGTTTGACAAAGCTTCACTAGCGTATGGTTATTTTCTCTTATAACGACTCTTATCCTAGAATTATAGCGGCTAATATATCTAGTAAATCATCCTTTTTCACAATTACCCTTTCATTCGACACAAGTGATACAGGGAATGCAAAGTGCATGAACTCTTTTTTGAGCGGTGCATTTAGACCAACAGGAAGCGCGAAATACGTATTTTAAATCATGAAAACTCTTCACCGTGCTTACTAAGAAGTTTCTGGATATAAAGTAGTGATAGAAAAAGAAGTAAGTAATCTCTAGTCTAATTTCCTCCAAAAGGAATAAACTTATTTTCCAATCAAATGGTAAATTCAGTGAGTGAAGATGGAATTTTTCAAAGTTATTGAGACTAGAAGAAGCATCCGTGGCTATGATAAGGCTAGACAGGTAACTGACGAGCAATTAATGCGAATTATGCAAGCTGCACGCCTTGCTCCCACTGCTGCAAATAGACAAGCCTATAAACTTGTGGTAATAAAAAATATATCAAAAGTTCTAGACTTCGTGAATCATAAATTTATTTGGCAGGCTCCTGTTGTCGTAGCAATATTTGTGGACGAAACAAAGTCATGGGAAAGAAAATTTGACCTTAAGAACTTTGCTTGGGTTGATGGTAGTATTGTATTTGAACATGTCATCCTTGCTGCAACAGCTGAAGGCTTATCTACTGTCTGGATTGCAAATGAGGATCCATCCCTGATGGAGAAGGTGTGTAAAGTTCCCCCAAACTACAGATTTCTTGCTCTTACTCCGATAGGTTATGCTACTGAAGAACCAAGGAAATTGTCAAGAAAAGACGTAAACGATCTAATTAGTTATATCGACTAATAGCTTCAATGCTATTAAGCATCACTCAAGATCGGTAAGCTCCAAAACCTAAAGCATTAGAAGAATTACCATCAGAAGAGGTTTTTGGGACTAGATCTTCCTTGGGCTTCGTCCACTGTAGACAACTCACCCATTGAGTATTGATAAGATTTCAGGTACTTAAGGTAGGGGTGGGAATAAGGGGGTGAGGTATTATCATTTCCCTCCCAAAGGCTTTCTTTTATTTGAAAATTTGGTTGTTTATAAACAGCTTTTAGTGCTAAATCTAAAGCTATGACCACGCAAAAACCCTTCCTCCCTAAGAACATTTTACAGGCGTCAAAGATTTCACTCCTCTTCTTTTTTTTCACTCCATTAATGGACTAATACTTTCTCAACTTACCGACAGCGGCAATTTTTGTTACAAGCTTCGCTAGAGAGAGCTCAAAATCCAGAATCCCTCCTGCACCTGTTTTACTTTCCAGAAAGTGCTTTTTCTTTACTTAATCTTCGGAACAGGAATTTTTATTTACAAATCATTCAGAATATGGAAGATGAAACCGAAAAATGGATAATGAAAACCTAGGTTGATAACGAGTCCGCGATTTATAATATATTTCCGTAAGTCTCGAGACTTCAATAGAAATGATATGAGCTCATGAATAAGATTTCTACCTGTTCAGCTATCTGAACAGGTCGTTCAGTGATTTAAACGCTAAAAATCAGTAGAAAACCTTAAATATCTGTTTTTAAGTGTATCTTGTAATGTAAAATCGTGGCCAAGAGCGAAGAAAATCAATGAATTTAATGATTACCTATTTAGCACAAAAAATTCAGTTAAGTTCCATGAAAATCACTCCACTTATAGTGATTTGTTTATTAATGCCATCCTTGGTAGTTCTCCCTCAAGTAAGTGCTTCAGTCTACCCCATTGAGTCAAAAGCGATTACTAAGGTAACTACCTCCGACATAGATCAAATGATTCAACAACCGCCTTCCGTGCTACGCTATCTTGATGTTTGGGATCCAGTCTACGGACAATCTGTTTGGTCATTTACTTTCGATTATACACACGGTGGGTCTGAGTACCTTAATTCGTTCATTTTTGATACTTTGGTTACTTACGACTTTAATACGCAAGAATTAACACCAAGTTTGGCTAGTCAGTGGGTAGTGACATATGATTGTAAGGAATGGACATTCTCCTTAAGAAAAGATATCTTTTATCATGACGGGAGCAGATTTAACGCATCCGCTGTTAAGTTTAATTATGATAGGTTTATTGACCCATCACACCCAGCATATGCTCCAACTCATAGTGTGTACCTTGATATGCCATTAGAATCAGTTGAAATTTTAGACGAGTTCCAGATAAAGATTAAATTTTATGAGTCCTTTCCTGCTTTTATACACACTCAAGCACCTATTCTGGATATTATTTCCCCAAATAGCTTTGAAGGTTACAATATCACTGATCCAATTGGTACCGGTCCTTATATATATGACATGGCTTCAAGTAACAACACTTATCACAAATTAATACGAAATGATGATTATTTTCGAGGACTTGCACCATTTGAAGCTATTGATTACTACTTATTCAGCAGTATGGAGGACTTGAAAATGGCGATGGCAAATCAAGAGGGAGATTTTGTGACAAAAGCTGCTGCGAGTAATTATCCAGGAGAATGGGAGGTAAATGAGAGCTTTTGGCATCGGGCTCAGTCAAATATAGTCAGTTACATTGAAATGTTCTGGTTTAATCATCAAAAGCCGGAACTCTCTAACGTACAAGTTAGACAAGCAATCAATTATGCAATAGATAAGGAACTGTATATTAACGAATCTTTTGATGGAAATGCTATTCCATTAGCTAGTATAATTTCACCTACCCTCCCTTATTATTCTGGTAATGTTTCTGGGTTTCCTTATAACGTGACGAAAGCGAATGAACTATTAGATGAAGCAGGTTATCCAAGAAAAACGGATGGATACCGCTTCGATCTCGAAATTGCTGGCTGGGCTCCTACGAGGGAAAAACAACTAAACATTATTGCCCCATTTCTAGATGCAGTTGGAATTCGATGTAATATCAGCTATATTTATGATAAGAATGAATGGAATTCCATGTTTTATGGAGGAAATTTTCCAGGAATATTCATTGTAGGGGTGGGAGGTTTCTTTGATCTGTCTTTTGTAAGATTATATCTCCATTCTGAAGGAGAGGTGAATACAGGACGGTATTCTAATCCAGAAATGGACGATTTGATCAATGCTGGAGAACAGACCCCTGTTCGACAAGAACGAGAATTCTACTATTCACAAGTACAGCAGTTAGCTCAAGAAGAAGCTCCTTATCTCTTGTTGAGGGAGGGAGTAAGAGGATATTTCCTCACTTCACAGGTTATACCATTTATTTCAGTGAACAGAGATGGAAGAATCGGATTAAACTATACAAGTAGGAGTCAATTTGCCCCTCAATTCAGGCTCCAAACCAGTTCTCTGCTGAAGGAGAGTCATGACAAAGAGTTTCGCTATGTAAATATTGAAATAGCTTCAAAACCTATATACATCCCGTTTACCGACACTGTTGTTACATCTACTAGCCTACAACCAATAACCGCTAATATAACAATGAGTCACAACTTGAAAACCTTTCTTCCAGCTCAGGATGAAAAAGGTAAGTTTTTTGAAGTCAAATTAGATGAGAGGGAAACCGAGTATTCACTTCGGTGTTATTATGATCTAGACGAGATACCTGATCAATTTAATCCTGAAGAACTAGCATTGTTTCAGTGGGATGAGAAAAAGAGCCATTGGATGAAATTACCAATAATTGCTTCAAATACTTCGCTACGGTACTTAGAAGTAGAACTCATTGGGGAAAATACACTACTCAAGTTAACAGAATTATCAACACCAACCACATCGGCACCCTCATCATCAACAGGAATTAATTTCATTGGGATCATCACTTATCGCTATTTTCCCATCTTCTTTTTAATCATTGGAGGGACAATTGGTTTAGCCTTAATTACAATGGTAATCAATCGATTTATGCTACGAACATTTAAGGAGAGATATAGGTTATAATGCCAAGAAAGGATCTAGTCTCAAACATACTGGCTACTGAGGAAAAACTCCCCGTAAAACAACTAGGAAAAAAATCAATCCTTCAGAGAATCCGAGAATCCCTTCGATCACAGGTATTAAAAGAACCAAGTAATACACTACAAGGAAAAGCGTTACAGGTCTATTGGTTCCTGTTAACACACCCTCAAGGACTAGCTGGAATCAGAGAGATTCAAAAAGAACTCGGATTCACCTCATCAGGAACAGCCGCGTATCAAATCAACAAATTAGTCACAAGTGGGGTGGTATCTAAGAATGAGCAAACTGAAAAATATTTTATAACCGAAGAAGTCAAATCAGGGATTTTGGGATTTTATGTCCGAATTGGGTATCGTATGATACCACGTTTGATGATCTATCTAATGATCTTCATTTTAGGATTACTTATTTATCTGTGGTTGGCTGTCACAAAGGGGGATGACTTCATCACAGACCCAGCCAATTGGATCTTCCTATTTTTCTTAATC
>JBHLKY010000040.1:19967-23401 GCA_048886185.1 Candidatus Hermodarchaeota archaeon | reverse complement strand
GATTCTATTCTTGTTATCAGCCAGGAAGCTTCTTTGGATGTACATGTATATCCGATTATTGAACGTTATGCTAAACACCTCCATGTTGTCGCAGCTGATGACTCTTTTCAGAAATACATTCTACCGTATTCCTCTGAAATACATCAAACAAAGATTCTCAGTGGAAGAATCAGAGAACCAGATAAAGATTTTGATGCTTGTTATTTATCATCATATCAAACTAGAAAGGAATTTTTTAATTTGAGTTCCATTGAGCTTCTTAGAGAAGCTGTTCGGGTCACCAAATCCGCGGGGTTGGTTATAATTGCCTCATTTTCCACCCCCCAAAAAATTAATCATTTCATTATTGATTCATTCATTGAATTGGTTGTCTCGAACCCATTAATAGCAACTATTTCAAAAAATGAGATTTCTCGTGATCTAGCCCAAGTGGGACTTAAGGATGTTTCAATTACTGAATTTAATGGTGTAATTCTTGGATTTGGAGTTGTTCCCTAAAGGAAATGAGGAATAGTATTGTATCAAACAATCAATGACATTTTTTGAATTCACTTTGAAGTCATTTTTGCCAAATTTATAATGTTTTATATAAAAACTTTAACTTACCCAACGATCGACGACATTCTATGAAGTCATTTTGAAGTCATTTTTGAGTATAACCAACGCTAAATGGATATTTTTTACTTATTGTTATGATAAGAACCAAGGCCAAGTTATTGGAATAAACCACAGTGCACATGGTAAAATAAGGTGGAAAGATGCCGAAATTAACTGATAGAGACCAATTTGGAAAAGAGGAATTCACATTGAGTAATAAAAAAATGAACTGGAATACCCTTTAGAAATCTCACATTTAAGATTAGTTTCTTTAAGGTAAATTGTGAGAAATTGATAATATTCACCTGAATAAAAAAAATTATTTAATTAAAATTAATTTTAAAGATAGAAAATTGACGGAGATAGAAAATATTATGCTTAATTAATTTCTGTTTCCGATAATTATTTGAATTGAATTCTTGTTTTTGATCCTAAACTAAAAAGAATCAGGAGATCTCTAAATGGAAAATATAATTTTAAAATCAGAGGAAAAACTTCCTCGTTCCGAAATTGTTAATTTTTTATCGGATATTGCTCAAAAAATCGATTTAGGCGTGGTTAAGCTCATAAAGGGAGAAGAAAGTGTAGAATTGTTAATACCAGAACTTTTAACTCTTGAAATTAAGGTTGAAGAGAAAATTAAACCCAATCAACCTCGTAAAATGCAACTAGAAATTGAACTTGAATGGTTTGAAGGTGAAAAAGAGGAATCTATTCGATTAGGATAAGCGAACCCAAACAAACAATCAAACTAACTCATATAAAGGAGTGAGAATTAGGATCATCAATCCATGCCTTGATCAATAATTAATTCTAGAAGATGAACACAATCCTTGTTGTTGGCCCATTAATTACTCCCCCTCTCATTAAAAAAGGAGGAATACTTCGATGATCTGTGGCAATAACGTCACCTGGAAGTAGATTTGCTAGAATCCCTTCAATTATTGCTTCTTCTCCTATTCCTAGGTGCATTTCTCCAAAAATTGATCCGTTGTGCCAAAACCGTGCAATTTCTTCTTCATAGCGACGACAGAGCAGCATTAACTTATATAACTTTGAAAACGTGTCATTTTCCATAGAAAAAAAAGAGAGAATTGAATTTTAATATCTTTTTTCAAAAATGAAAAGACTACCAGAAGCATCGTCTTCTTCTGGAAAGGGTGCTTCTGCAACCTTTGTGAACCCACATTTTTTTTCATAGAAGTGATGATTTCTTGTAGCCCAGCTAGGTGTATCAAGTACCCATGCCTTGGCGTCAGGATAGAGTGTTTTTTCAATGTACTGCCAGGTTTGATATCCAATACCTTTATTCTGATAGTCTGGGTCAATAAATATTGTTCCTAAAGAATTCCCCTCGAAATTAGGGCCCTTTACACCAACGAATATAATAAAAGCTCCTATAATCTTATCTCCATTGATAATTTTGTACCCTATAGATTTCTCTTCTTCAACCATCCATCGCTGGAAGAATTCTCCATTATCATAACCTGATGGCCCCCCTTTCTCCTCGTTTAAATGTAGTCGAGCGTCGTGATCAAAAGCTCGTGTCATTACTTTCGTTATTTCTGGGATATCCTCTGCAGAGGCAACCTCGTAATGCAGATCCATGGTTAAACCTCCTGGATTGGGCAGTATAAATCAAGAACCAGATTTTCTGGTGAAGCTGTGGGATTAAGGTGTTTTTCTAAATATTGGTGGGATGCATAATCATAATCTTTAGATTGTTTAACCCACTCAGCTAGCCTTTTCCAAGCTGGAACGATATTTTCATCATTGATAATAAGCCTAGTGGTTGTTACTGCATACAAACCTCCCTCAAATTCTTTTACCTCAACGTTCTTCGTATTTATGTCAGAATCAATGGTAATCCACAATTCATATCCATATTCAGGTCTATCCGGAGTAGGATCTGGATTGTTAAATCCGAAAACTGGATATTTTTCTGGGTTTCTAAGTAATCCCAAAGGTTCAGCGAAGTTCTTCAATTTTTCAAATGCTTCATGTTCGGGCGATTTACCTTCTGCCTTAAAAACAACTACACTTCTTGGAGCCAATTTTATTATTTTAACTTCTAGATCTCCTTCTGTAATAATGTTCACAGTTTCATCTCCTAATTTTGTATATTTTTTAATTAATTTTCGAAGTTTTAGCATCCTTTCATGTTCTCTTAGTTTGCAGGTTAGGTACCAATTAGCAACTGCTGAGAGAAGATCATATCCATCATCCGTAATCTCATACAAACCACGGATAAACTTTTGAACAAGATTTTTCTCTGTTAATATATTCAAGTGATTACCTAAAGCACTTTTTTGCAAACTAGTTATCTTCATAAGCTCGTTGAAACTTTTAGATTCTTCAAGTAGATGCGTCAGTATTTCAAACCTTTTTGAGTGATCCACAATTTTCAGCTGATCAGTGACATCAACAATCGATTCTATAAGAAATCTTTTCATCGCTTTTGTAGACTCGAAAGGTTGCTTATCCATAGGAGATCTCCTTTATATATATAGATTGTTTATTGGAAAATATAGATTCATGCATTCATGAATTCATGAACTTCTCTATATAACTTTAGGTTGAGACAATCATTTTCATATATTTTGCCTTGTCTTTCATTTCTTTTTAAAAGAAAAGTTTATTCTGGACATTCCAATCTTTTAATCCCTTTTTTGTAGCTTATTCTGGACATTCCAATCTTTTAATCCCTTTTTTGTCTAAACATCCTGATTTTTGATTATTTAACCAACGATCAATGACATCTTATGAAGTCATTTTGAAGTCATTTTTGAGTATACCCAACGCTATGTCAGAAATTTATATAGAAGTTTTTGGGTGTT
>JBHLKY010000040.1:0-19867 GCA_048886185.1 Candidatus Hermodarchaeota archaeon | reverse complement strand
TTATGAAGTCATTTTGAAGTCATTTTTGAGTATACCCAACGCTATGTCAGAAATTTATATAGAAGTTTTTGGGTGTTGTTATCTCTAAGATTTATGAGATACAATAAGAGCTTTCTTTTTTTCTTTTAATAAGAATTTTAATAGCAGAATAGACTTATTCATGACTCTTCTCTTTATTGCATCGTTAATAAACTAATAAAATGACCCTAAATCAGTTTATCTAAGATTTAAATTTCTCAGTCCCATAATAAACAAATGTATTCAAATTTGGTTGATAAATTTCAATGCAAGAAAAGTATGAATAATTGTAGTTTTTTACATCTAATACTCTTAAAAAGTAATTGAACTGTAATCCCTCGACTTTACTATAAGAAAAGAATTACTGGGAGAATCAATTGTTAAACGTGGGGTCGTGTTGAAAATTAATAATGAAGAGAGAGGGAAGTTCATGGGAGAAGATGCCCCCAAAAAGACTGGTTACACTAATAGAACTAGCTTACATTGTTAAAGACAAGGATAACTCAAAAATAGATATTAAATCAGCTAAAACTCAGAAAAATAAGACAAAAAGTCTTGTTTTTGTACTAAGAGGGAAAAATCGTCGACAAATTTACCACTTACTATTGAATGAAAATCTGACCCAAACTGAGATCAGTATATTAACTGGTATTTCACCAACAAATGTCTCTCGGGTGATCAAACAATTCAAAAAAATGAAGATTGTCAGAAATTACACCCCGAAAGAACGGATAGGGGCTATATATGGACTTACATCATTTGGTAATTCATTTAAGACTGAATTCCTAAAACATCTTGCTTTTCATGTCATCAAAAAAACTCGTTACTCAAATCTTTAGAAATTCTAGGCTCGGATGATTTCCTACTGTGAGTATTTCAGGTGAATGAGACTAAATATTCTTTTCTTATGAAACAACTTGTTCATCATATTTATTGCTTCGATGATATTGCCCGAAAAAGATTAATGAAAACCTCAGTAATTTAACAAAACTAAGAGGAAGAGAGGGTCAGAAAAAGAGATGATCTATTGACTAAGGTATAAAAGAAAGAATGAAAGGATGGTTAAAATCCCGAAATATACACCTAAAATAAGTATAATATCTTTACCTCGCTCTGGTCTAGCCTTTCTCAGGAAAAAACTATTCATTTTCGTTATGGAAATAGTTATCAGTTTAGGAAGAGGGAGGATAAAAGAAGTCTTCTGACAATAGGCTGTATAAGCATCGGGAAATTCTTCTAGGAGATTGAGTTCCTCTTGTAAAGCGACCCCTATTATTATAAAGATAAATATTACCCAAGGTAAGCTTGGAGTAGGGACATATCCCCCTTTTGGATATGACAATGATCCTACTTGAACCAAGAGACCATAACTCCACACAAGGAGGCCTAAGTATTGGGGGTGTCGGGAATATTTGTAAATCCAAAGATCAAGTAAAAGAGTTTGAGATGTATATCGCCCATATATCCAAGTCATGGTACTGAAAAGAAAAATAAGTATGCCTAAACCAATCATTGAATTACTGAAATTAAATGCGAACTTTGAAATAAATGATGGATTTCCTCCTCCTAAATCTGATATTATTTCTTTCAATAAATAATAGGGTAATAAGACAACCTCCCCAAGTTTTAGTAGGTCAATTGAAAATAAGGATGATTCAAGCAATGGCATCCAAAAAATTCGTAGAACGCCAATTCCTGCGAATAAGAACATTGTTGCGGCAAAATGGCCGAAAATTGGTAAGTAAAAGGTTAAAGATCCGAGAAAAGTGAGTTTAAACCGTTTGCTGAGGAATCCAAGAAATATTAAAATCAATACACCAAAAAAACACATATACCCGATTGGCCTGAGAAGGTTTTCAAAGGAAGTCATCTGTTCTGTTGAACCAATTGAATAATCAGGAAAAAAATCCTTCAAAATTCTATTAATGCTTTTTGGAAGTTCATCCACTACGTAATAGAAAGCAAGTGTAAAAATAAAAGCTAGTATGAGAGCTAGTGGTAGGATAAATGGTTTTGAATGGTCGTTTAATTCTCCATTTTCATTGGTTTGAGATGTTGATGCCATCTTTAGCTACTTCATAAAAAAAGAATGGGAATTCGTTTTTAAAGTTATCATTCTATTTAGATATAAAATGAATAACTTGGATTCCCATCAAATTCTTGGGGTTCATCTTCTGGATATTCCGGCTGCTCTTCGTCAGAATAATATTCATGAGCATAATCGAAAATCGTCTCCAATGAATACCCAGGATTTCCCCCATATTCCTGCTGCCAGGAGAAATCTAAGAAATAATACGTCCATAATCCGTTATGATAATCGCCATTGTCATATCCATGGCCACTATCTGTACAAGTCGTTGCACAGTAGATTTGATCACCATTATTGCTATTCATCAGATCTGGCCCTATTCCACCCGAGAGACAATGGTCAATAAAGACGAAAGCTTTAGCACCATCTCTCAGATCGTCAAAGATTGAATTTAATTCAGTATCATAGAGCTTACCATCTTCACCAGATTCTCCAGAACCACTATCCCAAGCATCTATGTAACTGCTACCTTGGCCATTGCCATCGCCATGGCCTGCAGTTGTGAATATGATCGAATCACCTGAATACGCATCATCAATTAAATCCTCTAAATATGACTTGTAATTTTCTTCCGTTGCTTTAGCGTCGTAACGAGGGTAGTTCCCTGGATGGCTATCCCCAAGTACTTTGCAGTTATAACCTTTGCTATCCAAGAAGTTATACCAATCGGTTGCATCTTCATCGCAATAATTCAAGTCATAAATAACCTTGTAGTCAGATATACCAACAATCGATGCCCGTTTGAAATTTAAAGTGGCATCTTTCCGAGTTGTTTCAAAAGGCTCAATTGTGGTTCCGACGTACTTCGTTCGATATCCATGCTTTTCACACTTCAAAACTACATACATTGGTTCAAAGAAAAAATCGGGATACTCGACAAAAAAATAGCCATTCCCATCAGTATAATCGTGATCCTTGTAGATCCCATTTTTAAGTAGAGTAACCTTTACATTTGAGAGATCCTCGTTTGATGTGTTATCTATATAACCTTCAACAGCCCCAGTATCCGTCGCTAGAGCTCCAGTGACTGGGATGACTGTTAAAAATACAAAGAATATTAGTATTCTAGATTTAATTATTTTCATTTTTTTTTCCCTCGGAACTTAAACTCCTATGTGTAATACCATAGGACAAATCCCCCTATCCATTCTATAGATAATAAAATAGTATTATCAAAGATATATCATTGAGCAATCAATTTAGAAGCTCTTTATTTTATTAAGGAAACTTGATTTCTTAAAAATATACGGATAAAAAAACTGACTTGGGAGTGTTTTATATTCACAAAAATTTTTTTCATGCCCAAATTCAATGTAAATCTTATAAATCCTCTTTTTGCTTTCCTTTTCATCTTTTAAGGTTGTTTGGACTTAATAAAGATAAGAATGAAAAAAAATTTTATATAAAAACAGTTAGTCATTTAACATAACAAAAAACTTGTTCCAGTATATAAAATGTTATAAAACGGAACTACAAGACCCCATGAATATTATTCATTTAATTAATGATATTTGCTAAATTAAATCTCTTTTTATATGTGCTTACTGTGTTGCTATAGGTTTTCAAGTTTTTGATTTGGGAATCGCTAGTTTAGATACAATTTTTGAATGAACCAATATTCCATATAAGGTTATTAGGATTAAAATAACCAATAGCAGCAATATATTATCCAGAAAGAATATTATATAGGTAATTAAGGCTAAATTAATTACTACTCCAAGTATCCAATGAAAAGGTGTTGGGGATAAACCATTGTAAAATATTATAAAGGCTAATGTAGCAATAGCTGAGGAGATGATTATCAATGGAGCTAAATAATCACTTATGACTAATAGATCTAGAACAACTAATCCGCTCCCTACGAATAAAATCATAATAAGAATCCATGTAACTTTACCGATATAAGTAGTTATGTTTGGGGGTATTACTTTATCTAAGAGCCAAGACCGTCCTGACCATCCCACATAGACTTTACTTTTTTCATCATAATTGTATAGTAAGAATATTAAATGTATTAATCCATGAATAATGAGGAACAATCCGAAAAACAACTGCTCGAATCCCGTTATCTCTAGTCCATTCATCTTGATAGCTCCTAATCTTAGATTGTGTGAATTATTCCATTCTTAAAAAATTCATTGTAATTATGTTATCTATAACCTCATTTTGATTGTACTCGTCAGAATTCTGGATATCAATCTTCTAAGATCAGTCATTTAAAGGTTTTTATACTACATCTTTAATTGTTAATGAATAATGAATACCAAAGATTTCTATAATAAATACAGTAGAAAATCTTCTTGGATCAATAGATTTCAGTGCTTTATCAGATCTAACATTGGATTTAAAATAGCTATTATCTTAATTAGTCTTGTATTCATGGCATTAATCGAGTTTGGTTTAATTGTGGGATTATTTTTAGGTGAATTATTAGATAATGACTTTCTTATATCTTGGTCAAAGCAAAAATTAATTTTTTTAAATATAAATGAAGGTCTAATCAACGAGTCAACGAATCAATGCATCGAATTTTTTTTACTGTCCTTAATATTTAGATGTGGATTCCTGTTATTATTGTTTGGGATTATAATTGGTTTTCTTAATATTAAAACAAATTCTCAATCAATTTTTCAATCAAAAAAGCGTCAAAAATATTTTTCTTTGATGCTAATTTTTTTTGGTGTTCTTCTTCTTGTTTTTACTTTTTTTTCAATTTAAAATGCCCTTTAGTGGTGTTAATTGTTTACCCCTAATAGAATAATAGAAAACTGGGATGATTAATGATAAACCAGAATCGTTCATTCTTCGATTACATTATATGAAAAAGAATCAGTTGACTGCTTTGACTATTATTCTACGTTTATTGCTAGATTTGGCCTTCGATCAAGCTGATTAATTGCATTAATGTAATTCAATCAGTGGTATTTGGTTAGAAATCATGTTATGTCCATAAATACGCATTAGAGCATTATACAATATTAAAACATTCACTTAAATTTTCTAAAGATGATATGAAGTTGCAAATACGCTTGATTCTGTCGATCTCGAGGAAGTAAATAAGTTGAATGAGTCAATTGGAGCAAATCTAATGTTCATTCGAAATCCTGAACTACTTGAGCAATTTAAACAGATATTAATCGAAAATCTCCCTAATAGTTTAAAATCTAACGGTTAATCATTCAAAATTACTGGAGTGATTAATTAATATTCACTCATATTCTATTGTAGATGGGGGTTTATCTGTTAAATCATAGAAGACTCGGTTTACTCCATCAACCTCATTCACAATTCGAGACGCAATTCTTTTTAAAACTTCTATATCAATTAGAGCTGCATTTGCAGTCATTGCGTCATTACTTTGCACACATCTAATAACAATGGGATATTGATATGATCTAGCATCACCCATAACCCCAACTGATCGAATATCTAGAAAACTTGCAAAGGATTGCCATAATCCAGAGTAAATACTCTCTTTCTTTAATTCTTCATTTAAAATATAGTCGCTTTCTTGGACAATCTTGATGCGATCTAGTGTGACCTCACCAACAATCCTTACAGCAAGTCCTGGTCCTGGAAATGGTTGTCTCCTTAGAAAATTCTCATCAATTCCCATTATTCTACCAATTTTTCTCACTTCATCTTTATAAAGCTCTTTCAAAGGTTCAACTAAGGAGAGTCTCATTTTCTCTGGCAATCCTCCTACATTGTGATGAGATTTAATAACTGAGGCCTGAGATGATGGTTCAGCACTTTCAATTCGATCTGGATAAATAGTCCCTTGACCTAGAAAATTGAAATCTCCTAATTCCTTTGTTTTCAGCTCAAAAATCTCTATGAAGGATTTACCGATTATTTTTCGTTTTTCCTCAGGATTAGTCACACCTTTTAACCTGTTTAAAAAAAATTCAGATGCGTCAATAGTAAAAAAACTATAGCCTAATTTTGTGAAATGATTGCAAACCTCTTGGTATTCACCTTTACGTAGAAGTCCATTGTTTACAAATACACATACAAGATTGGATCCTATTGCCCGGTGAATTAATTCAGCTGTTACCGTTGAATCAACTCCTCCACTTACCCCCATAACTACTTTTGCATTTTTTACTTGTTTTCGAATTTTTTTAATCATTATTTCAATAAATTCTTCTAAAGACCAAGTACGATTGCATCCTGCATAAGTCAGGAAGTTATCTAGGATATTTTTTCCGTGGGGTGTATGATGAACTTCAGGATGAAATTGAACACAATAAATCTTCTTTTCTGGATTTTCCATACTTGCAATATACCCATTTTCAGAATATGAAGTGATATTAAATCCTTGAGGTTCATTTACAACATAATCTGAATGACTCATCCAAACAATTTCTTTCTTTTGAGTTCCCCTTAATATCCCGTTTTGTTCTGAAGGAAAAATGAAAGTTTTGCCATATTCTCCTTTCCCTTGAGAGATTTTTCCCCCCAGAAGTTTAGCTATAAGTTGATGACCATAACATATACCTAGTATAGGAATGCCAAGATTGAAAATACCACTCATTAAGCTAGGGGCATTTCTATCATATACTGATGCAGGACTTCCCGAAAGAATTATTCCACAAGGATTCTTATTTAATATGTCATCAATTGAATGAGAGTTGGTTAAAAGCTCAGAATATACATTGAGTTCTCTTATTTTACGGCTAATCAGGTGGGCAACTTGACTACCAAAATCAATGACCAAAATCATGAAAGTACCTTCTCCAATATGTTTAATTCAATCGCTTCTTTAAGTTCTCTCGCTATTCTTCTTCCTGTGCTCATTGGTTCATGGAAATAGTAACAAGTGTATTGACTACCATGAGGGTAAAGATTGGTTCCAGCTACAATTCTTGCACTGATTTCAAAGGCAAAAAATTCTAGCTCTGGAGTACAAATCGTTTCAATACAAAATGGTCCAGAAATACCAGGTGGAAAAAGTTTTTGAGAGGCTTTAACGACATTCTTACCCATTTCAATTACTTGGGGGACAAGTGATTCCCGTAAAACAACAGGTGAATTTCCTGTGACATTATAACTTGGATCGACATATTCTTGGATTCGATGGAGTCCATCAACATTACTTTCTAATCTCTGATCTACTCCAAGGAATTCAGTTCGATTCTTAACGACAGAATGGAAAAAGTGATGATAATATCTCACACCAATAATATATTCTTGGATTACTAGATCATTGATATTGACCGAACCAAGCTTCTCATACAATTGTTTCTCGTTTTTAACTAAAAAAAAACCTTTTCCCCCTTTAGCTCCTCCCTTTTTTGCTATACAGAATTTATCTATTTTATCAGGTGACAAGTATTCAGGTACTTTAAGCTTAGCGGATTTCATCCACTTAATTACTTTTTCTCTGGAACTTTCCCAGATTAAGCTCTTTTTATTTCCGAATATAGGTACTTTGAAGGAATCGAGGAGATTTTTTGCTCCTACATATTCAACAAGACTACCATGGGGAATGATAACAACATTCTCATCTAACAATCTTCGTTGAATTTCTGGATCTAATAATTCATTAAATGAATTCATTACTATAAAATCATCAGGCGTTGCGTTTGGGAGCGATTGATATATTTCTTTTCGATGAGGAAGAGTAAACCCAACTGTTTTAAACCCCTCTAGTCTTGCTCCATGAAATATTTGCATCGCAGAGTGACTACAAGCAGTTCCAATAACCATATGTTCAGCCATAACTTGATTCATGTAGTTACCTCATCTACCCTTTCAGAACTGATGGCTTCTCTAAGATCCATCATACAAAGATCCAGAGGAGAATTTATTGCACGCTTGTATTTTATAGATAATCTTCTCATTTCTGGACTTGTTGGGCCTAAACAGGGAGATCCAGGTATTCGGGGGGAAATATCAAATACAATAAACTCTCCTTCTTGATTAATTGCTCCTTGTAAAGCAAATAAACCAATGATACCAGGTGGAAATAGTTTTTCAGACATTTCGATGAAATTCTCTGCTGCAGCATAAACAAGAGGTTTCTTCGATTCCCGCATGGTTACTCCTTTATGACCTATTTCTTCATTAGTCACTGAAAAATTACCTAGGCTTAATTGATCCTTTGCAGGTAAATACAATAATCCAGAGAGGTTCATTTGAATGCGATCGTCAAATCCTACAAAGTCAAATCGTCCATAACGATCCATTAAACCATAAGCTTGAAAATTCGCGTTGAATCGGGGGCCTACAACAAATTCTTCAATTATAGCATTTTTAAGATCCACATCATCAATTATATCATCCTTAATCAATCCATCCCTTTTATTCTCATATTCTCTTAAAGAATTCGCATAAAAAAAAGCTCGCTCAAGGGGTTTATGCTTTTGTTGAACCTTGATGATTGCTAAACGATCAATTTCTTCTGGAGAATTAAATTCTAATGGACGCCTTATATTAGCTTTATCTAGAAGATCATATTGTGATCTTCGATCTTCTACTCCAAGCATAGTTCGATTTCCATAAATTGGGATCGGAAACGTTTTTTTATCTTCGATAATGTTTAAATCTATGTAAACACTAAATGATCTATTAGGAAACCAGATTACATTCAAATTATGTAATTTTTCCATGTTTTCAGGCTTTGATAGATCATTAAATCTATCTAACACTAATTTATGAGTGAAAAGGAAATCATTATACTTGGTATATAACACATCTCTTCCTTTTTGGCAAACAACCAATGTTTCAAAATCATTCGATCTTGCACTCATACCAACTTCTTCCGCTGAATGACTACCTATAACTCCAACGGTATAATTTTGATTCATAACTTCTCACATGCCTTAACAAGGTTTTCAAAGATTATCAATCCTTCACCTTCTTTATTCATCAGTTCTTTTGGTAATCTAGTCCAATATGGATGCGTATAATAATGTACAAACTTTTCTGGATGTGGCATTAAACCCATAACATTCCCACCTTCATTCATAATGGCAGCAATATTTTCAGTAGAACCGTTTGGATTGTCAATGTATTTCAGAACAATTCTAGCTTCTCTTTCCAATTTTCTGATCATTGATTTTTCTGCATAGAATTTTCCCTCACCATGATTGATTGGAATAAAAAGATACTTTATTCCATTTGTAAAAATACTGTCATTTTCTTTTCTCAATTTTACCCAAGTATCGATAAACAACCCCGAGTCATTTTGTATTAACGTAGCCTCAATATCCATAAAACCAGATTTCAACAATGCTTGAAATCCATTACAAATGCCCAGTACAGGTTTCCTTGCCTCTATAAATTGTTTTATATCCTTCCTCAATTGAAATTTTAAATAATTTGCAATAATTCTTCCAGCTGCAATATGATCCCCAAAACTGAATCCACCAGGAATAATAAAAGCCTGATAATCTTCAAGACTGACCGTCCCTCTTATAAGTTGATTAATATGGGCAAGATCAACTTTTGAACCTGCTAATTCTAGTGCTGCTACAGTTTCGTGAGCACAATTAGTGCCGTCGACTCTTAATACTAGACTGGTTACCATAAGCTCACCAATTGAAAGTCTTTTTCCATATTTCTTTCAAATCATGAATTCGCTCATCAACAATCCGTTCTCCAGATAAACCTTTGATGATTAATCTTTCTCCCTTTATATGTCCAATTTTAGAAAATGAGACACCTATCATAACTCTCTCAAATTCTTCAGATCGGTTAACTTCTACAACAAATCTTGTATTTGATTCTGAAAAGAGGATCTGATAATTCTTAGTTAAATCAGTTTTAACTTGATTTAAGTCAATTATTGCTCCAATATTTCCTCCAAAGCACATTTCTGCTAAAGCGACTCCAACTCCTCCTTCACTGCAATCATGACAAGCTAGTATTAGCTTTTGATCAATAGCTTTTACTATCTTCTCAAAAATTAATTTAGATTTCTTTAGATTTACATCAGGAATGATTCCTCTAGAAATATTTTTTATTTCATAAAATAAGGAGCCCCCCAATTCCAGAAAGGTTTCCCCAATTAAATAGATATAATTTCCCTCTGTTTTAAAATCGGTAGTTATGCTATCTCTTACGTCTGGGATTAAGCCTATACTTGTTATTAGTAGAGTGTGAGGTATAGTAATTAATTCTTCAGTATCTGATAGAAAATCATTATACAAGCTATCCTTACCACTAATGAATGGAACTTCGAGTGTAACCGCTGATTCATAGCAGGCTTGACATGCTTCAACTAAGGCACCTAAGTTTTCACTATCCTCTGGATTCCCCCAACTAAAATTATCAAGCATAGCAATTCGCCTTCCTCCACTACAAACATTATTACGTATAGCCTCATCAATACTACTCTGAGCCATTTTTCGAGGATTAGAAGAGTAATTTGGATTGAAGCCATTAGATACAATAAATCCTTGCCATGATTCTCTCAATGGTTTGATAACACAACAATCACCGTGACTGTCATATTCAATTCCCTGTAGAGGTTTAATAATTGTATTTGCCCTCACTTCATGATCATATTGACGTATAATCCATTCTTTACTTGCAACCATTGGGTGACTAAGAATCTTACATAGTTCATCACCATACGTTTCCGAATCATTAATCTCTACTTTTGCTTCAATCACCTTAGTTTTCTTAGCCATCCGAAAAATTGGTGGAACACCATTATGTAAAAAATCCATATCCAGATTACACACAATCTCATCATCGAATTTCAGAACTAAAGATCTAGAATCTGTGAATTTACCAATTACCGAGAGTTCACAATTCTCTAATTCGAAAATTTCTCTTAGTTTTCCAATGTTTTCTTTTTGAACAGTTAAAAGCATCCTTTCTTGCGATTCTGAAACCCAGATTTCCCATGGCAATAATCCTTCATATTTCAGAGGCACTTTCTCGAGGTTTACTTCTACTCCGAAATTTTTACCCATTTCGCCCACAGCAGAACTTAAGCCCCCACCTCCACAATCAGTAATTGCAGAGTACAATGGTCCGTCGAGATGGTCTCGAGCTTTTAGTAAAGCATCCATCACACGTTTTTGCTCAAGAGGATTACCAATTTGCACAGCACTACTTGCAGTGGACTCAGATTCAGAAGTTAAGGTTTTTGAAGCAAAAGTTACACCATGGATTCCATCCCTTCCTGTTTTACCTCCAACCAGAACAATTAAATCTCCTTGTTGAGGATTTCTCACATATTTTTCAATTGGAAGAATTCCAACACATCCCGCAAATACTAGTGGATTACCTAAGTAATTCTTATGAAATCCAATTGACCCATTTGCAGTTGGTATACCCATTTTATTGCCATAATCACGAATCCCTGCAACAGAACCTTTCATCAGTCTTTTTGGATGCATTATCCCATTTGGTAAATCGTCAATATTTGTGTCTAGTAAACCAAAAAAGAGATTATCAGTTGAAAGAATTGGTTCTCCTCCCACTCCCATAATATCCCTGAAAACACCTCCACTTCCAGTACCAGCCCCACCATATGGATCTAATGCGGTGGGATGATTATGAGTTTCTACTTTCACAGCTAGAGCATACTGATCATCGAATTTAATGATACCAGCATTATCAGAAAAGACGCTAATACACCAATCTGGGTTAATTATCTCTGTTGCTTTCATTATATACGATTTAAGCAGACTTTTGATTTCCTCTCCTTCATAAGTGATAACACCCTTGAAAGTTTTATGGACACAATGCTCTGACCAAGTTTGAGCTAGTGTTTCAAGTTCAACATCACTTGGGTCACGTCCAAGATTTTTGAAATAACGCCGAATCTTTCGCATTTCCTCGATATTTAATGCCAACATTAACTCATTACTTAGCTTTACCATGGCCTCTGAGTCGATATTTAAAAGTGGGATTTTAACACTCTTAAAATTATAAGAATTATCCTCTGAAGTAATAACGTCCTGTATCAAATCATTTACTAAGAATTTTTTGAGCGCAACAATTACTACCTCCTTTTCTGTCTTTGTAGATAGGAGTACTGAGGTACTTGATCTCACACCTCGGACTTCTATCCCGACTGAGTGAAGTAATTGTTTTAATGATAAACCTGTAGCATCCATTACTCCTTTTTTATATTCAACCGTAATTACATATGTTTGACCCCAATCAGGAAAAATTAATTTGTCTTCATTAACAATATATTCATGAGACACAAAATCTACTAATAAATCTTCGCAAATCTGAATAATCTGTTTATTATCAAGGTCACCTTGGATCATATAATTACAAGTTGTTTGAATTTTTGCTTCTATCTCAAATTCAGCCAAATTTTTTTCTATATCTCGCTTTAAAGGATCATAAACGTTATTTTTAGGAAAAATACTTACGAAGTAAGTTTTATTCATAACGAAGGGAAATTACTATCTAAATTTAAAATTTAGTTTCGTCATTCTAAGCAATTTAACATCTTTATGTTAAAAAATATTACTACTGTCATATCTCTATTTAAGTAGATTTCACCAATCGACGCAAAAATTTTTTAATTGACATTTTTCTATGATTCTTATTGGAATTGTGATATAGTAAAAGGAAGGATTTTTCATAAAAATTATTCAAGGAAAAAATAAAGATGGTTATTCCTCTGATGGTAAAATTAAATTTGTTTTTTCAGATAGACTAAGTGTTTTTGATGAGGTTATAGGAAAAATAGAAGGAAGAGGAAAGATACTTGCTGAATGTACACGAGTGATCTTTAATTATTTATCAAAAAATAATATCAAAACAGCAATGCTGGAAGGAGGTGATGATTACATTATCATGTATAAATGTAATCCTTTAGATTTTGAGTTTATTTTTAGAAATTTATTAACTGGATCTGCTTTACAACGTGCTCTAAATGGAACGCTAAAACTTCCAAGGGACATGGAATGTAAGGAATATTCGCGATTTCCACAAGTATTTGTTGAAGTAAGCACTAAGAAGGAAGTAAAGGATCGATATAATCTAGATCGTGATGATATTTGGAAAATAATGAAAGAATCCTTTTCAGAAATGAATTTGGATAACGGAATGTTGTTATATAAGAATGTTTTGGAGGAAGTTAAGGTAATTTCGCATTTATTGACTGAATTATTTGATAAAGCTGGATTGATTCTTGTAGATGGAAAAATAGAGATGGGTTTAAGTGGAAAAGATGAATTATGTGTGATTGATTCATTTGGCCCTGACGAGTTTCGTACATTTGATAGAATCTGGCTTAAAGGGGATAAAAAAGCCCCTCCTGATTATTATGACAAAGAATTCATACGAGAGAAACTAAGAAATGCTAATAAGAACGAGTATAAACAAATTCTGCAAGAAAATGCATCTTTAATCATTAATCGATACAAAGAAGTCACCACACGTTTGAAACAGGCAACTAAGTGAACTATAATGTCAAAAGTAGTTTCGAATATAGGAACAATAATGGATGGAACAACACTCTCTCAAAAAATACTTGAAAATGTAAAAGCAGAAATCGAGAAAAACCAATACGATCCAAGATTGATTGCAATCATCATTGGTAATGACAAAGGATCTTACATCTATCAACGTATGAAAGAACGTAAATGTGTAGAAGTGGGTATTCGCTATTCCCTATACGCTTTTAATAATATAGTTGAACCTACTAAAATCAAAGAATTAATTTTGAAACAGAATGAGAACATAGACATTACTGGGATTATGGTTCAATTACCGCTACCTCCACAATATAATGAGAATGAGATACTCGAACTCATTAACACTGAAAAAGATATCGATGGACTTAACTTTATTAATATTGGCAGATCATACTATAGTTCTGATGTTTTTGTTCCTTGTGCAGCTGAAGGATTAAAACGATTGTTAGAAGCTTATAATATTGATGTGAAAGGTAAAAAGGCAGTTGTCCTCGGTCGGGGAAGGTTAATAGGGACACCTGTTGCTCAATTATTAGAGAAAGAGAATGCTTTTGTTACAAAAATCCATCGTATTGTTGATAGGGAACGGGTTATTAATGAATTAAGATCCGCTGATATCGTTGTATCCGCCACAGGAATGCCAAAATTAATCGATGCTGATATATTAAAGGAGGGAGTCATTGCAATTGACTGTGCGAATACAAAAACTGAACGAGAGTTTACTGATCTCATTTTTAAAAAAGCTTCATTTGTTTCTACAGTTCCGGGAGGATTAGGTCCCTTAACAATCGCTGTTTTATTAAAAAATACCCTTAAAGCATATAAAAGAGTCAATGGAGTGTTAAAATGAAAATTGGGGTTCTTGCTAGTGGAAGTGGGACCAATTTGCAAGCTATAATTGATGCTTGTAAAACAGGATACATTCCTAATTCAAATGTTGAGATTGTTATTAGTAATAAAAATAATTCATATTCTTTGGAAAGAGCTAAGAATAATGGGATTTTATCCTTATTTCTTGAACCCCCCTCTTTTATCAAATTTAAAAGAGGAATGAAAATTGAAGATATAATGAATGACTCTTTAAGAAGAGAATATGATCATAAAATCATGTACGAACTTAAAAAAAGGGACGTTGAGATATTATGCCTTGCTGGATATATGCTTTTTGTAACCCCGGTAATTCTAGATGAATTTACTGCAATAAACATTCATCCAGCAATTTTACCCTCTTTTAAAGGATTGCATGGAATTCCAGATGCCTTAAATTATGGAGTAAAGGTTATTGGGTGCACAACTCACTTTGTTGATGATAAAGAAGATCATGGGCCAATAATTCTTCAAGCTTCTACCCCAGTTCTGCCATCTGAACCTTTAAGTAATTTATCAGAGCGAAATTTAAAGAGAGAGTATTTAATATTTGCCGAAACATTAAGGCTATACAAGAAGAAATTATTAAACCTAAATGGGAGGAAAGTAGAAATTTTATGGGATGAAGAGCACTTTAATTTTCACTACCGTTTACTAGAATTATGGAGAAAGGATATCAATGATTACCATAATAGCAGGAAGCAAAAGTGACGAAAATATCGTTAAAACTATTACTTCTGAATTGGAAGGAAGAGTAAATTTCGATGTTCATTATGCCTCATGTCATCGGAATCCCAAATTAGTTGAAAAAATAATCAATGAATCAAAAGAGAATATATTCATTTGTGTTGCTGGATTATCTGCAGCATTACCAGGATATGTTGCGGCAAGAACCCAAAGACCCGTTATTGGAGTACCAGTCTCGGGAGTTTTAAATGGCATAGATGCTTTATTATCGATAGTTCAAATGCCTAAAGGTGTGCCAGTTGCTTGTGTTGGCATAGATAATGGCCAAAATGCTGCATTGTTAGCTTTAAGGATATTAGGAAAGTAATTCACCCATTCAAACAGAAAGCAATGGATGTAATGCTTCAAGTTGAGGAAACTCTAGTGAAACTCGTTATAAAAGAAGAACCGAAATCAAATCTTGGCGATAAAATCATTTTTATTGATAAATGTATATTGGAGTTATGATAAACAATGTGTGGGATTTTAGGAGTTATCGGAGGAAATATAAGCATTGGTACTTTTGTAAATTGTTTGGAGGACTTAAGTACGCGAGGTCAAGAGGCTGCAGGTCTCACTGGATTTGCTAATGGATTCATTAGTGAAAAATGTCAAGGAACAGCTGTTAACTTGGAAAAAAACATCCCTTATTCCTTTGAAACTATCGATGCATGTGTTGGCTCTACCAGATATCCAACTATTGGTGTTTTAAACCAAGAATCAATGCATTTCCACATATCTCCATTTATCGAATCAACAAGAAGAGGAATGTTAAGTTTAGTGTTCAATGGTAACATCTTATATCCTCATATCAATAAAGAAGAAAATGATGGTGCTCTTCTTACTAAATTATTAAAAAGGAATTTAGAAGACAGTCCAACAATATACTCTGCAGTGAGGAGATTATTATCTGAAATAGATGGAGCCTACAGTGTTATAGCGCTTATCGGTGACGATAAATTAATAGCATTTCGAGATCCAAATGGGATAAGACCTCTCTGTTGGGGGAAATTGGATGATGGTTATTTTGTAACCTCCGAGACGCGGATTCTGGAAAAGCTAGGGATTGTAGAGTATAATTTTGTGTCTCCAGGGAGTTTAATGATCTTTTCAAGAGAATCTATTGAAAAACATAGATTTATGTATCAGAAATCACATCCTTGTATGTTTGAATGGACTTATTTCTCTCAAGCGCCATCAAATCTTGATGGAAAAGAGGTTTATCAGGTAAGATTTAACTTAGGACAAAAATTAGGAAAATTACTCTTTGAATACGACATTACAGAAGTAGATTATGTTATTCCAGTTCCCAACACTGCTAAAACTGCTGCACTAGGTTGTGCATCATTTTTAGGACTACCATATGCAGATGGATTAATTAAAAGTTCATCAGGTAGAATTTTTATTAAACCAACTGAAAAAGATCGCTTTAATGCTGTTAATAAAGTATATGAAACTGTTCCCAGCATAATTAGGGGGAAGAACCTAATTTTAATCGATGATTCAATCGTACGGGGGACAACTTTGAAACGAGTAATTGAGCTTTTACATGAAAAAGGAGCCCAAAAAATTCATGTTGGAATTACTACACCAATGATAAAATTTCCCTGTGTTTATGGAATAGATATGTCCCGACCAGGTGAGTTATTAGCAGCGGCAAACTCGGTTGATAGAATAAAGAAGATTTTAGGCTGTGATTCTTTAATTTACATGACAATCGAGGATTTACACGACGCTATTGGAGTTCAAAGCTTATGCACAGCGTGTTTAGACGGAAATTATCCGACAGAAAAAGCGAAGATATTATTAAAGAATATTGGATCAATGAATGAGGATGTAAGATGTTATGAACAGGTTCTTGTTAGTAGGTAATGGTGCAAGAGAACACGTTATCTCCGAAGCTCTTGTTAAATTTGATGAAGTTCGTCTTTTCGCTTTTATGAGTACGATTAATCCTGGAATAAAAAAATTATCAAAAGGATTTCAAATTGGTGATTTAGGTGATAATGATCAAATTGTTAAATATGCAAAATCAATCAAAGCAGATTTTGCTGTAATAGGGCCTGAGAATCCCCTATCAAATGGGATTGTTGATTCTCTTGAAAAGGCTGAAATTAAATGTGCAGCTCCAAATAGGGAAATGAGTAAAATTGAATGGAGTAAAGCTTATACAAGAAATCTTATGAAGGATAATAAGATACCTGGTTATCCCGAGTTCCACATATTTTCTCATGAAGATAATTTGGAGGATATTGAAAGAAATATCAAAAAAATCTTGAAAGATTTTAACAATCAAATTGTTATAAAACCAGATTATTTGACAGGAGGAAAGGGAGTGAAAGTATGGGGAGACCACTTAAATTCAAAGGATGAAATCGTTGATTATGTCAAACAAGTCTTGACTAAGGGTACTAGAAAAGTCATTGTTGAAGAGAAGCTCCAAAAACCAAACAATCTGAAAAATTCTGAGTTCACATTACAGGCCTTAGTTAGTGGAAACAAAATTATACCAATGCCTCTAGTTCAAGATTTCAAAAGGGCTTTTAACGAGGATAAAGGGCCAAACACAGGAAGTATGGGATCTTATTCACTCTCTGATCATAAATTATCTTTTCTGTCAAATAAGGATTACAATCATGCCATCAATATAATGAAGAAGACTGTCATGAACCTTGGTAATTATAAAGGAGTTTTATATGGTCAATTTATGCTTACTGATAGAGGAGTCAAGCTTATTGAATTTAATTCTCGATTTGGAGATCCTGAAGCAATGAATGTCCTTCCTTTACTTTTAGATGATTTTTCAAAGTCTTGTGAAGAGATGATAGATGGAAATCTAAAACAGAAAAAATGGCACAATAGAGCGACAGTCTGCGTATATTTGACCCCAATGGGATATCCCACACAACCAGAGGCTAATGAGGAGATAGCTGTTAATAGTGATAAAATAAATGGTTCTAATTGCAAATTATATTACGCTTCTGTAGATGAGACTTCTGATGGAAAAATATTAACAACTCGCTCTAGATCAATCGGAATATTAGGCTTGGGTGAGTCAATTAATGAAGCACGAGATTATGCCTATAATGCTGTAAATTCTGTTTCTGGAAAATTACACTTTAGAACTGATATAGGAGAGGGAGTCAGTTAAAATGACATTTGGACTATATAATCCCGAAAAACCATTTACTAAGAGTATTTTGGAAAGTATTCAAAAAACATGGACCAATTCTATTTTTACAGAAGCTGGTTATCCCATTATAAAGAAATCAAATGGTTATTTACTGGAACATGTTGATGGTATTGGTACAAAGGGATATCTACACTGGTTATTTGGAAGTTTCGAATCAGCAGCAATCGATGCTTTTGCGATGAATATTAATGATCTAGCTATTCTGGGTTTCAATCCAAGAACGTTAAATTGTCATCTCATTCTACAGGAAGAGAAAGAAAGCGCAATCAATTTAGTTGTGAAAAAATTATCGGAATTATGCCTAAAATATAATACTATATTCATGGGTGGAGAAACTGCCATTTTAAATACACTTAAGGGAATGGAAGTCGGAATCCATATGACTGGTTTTACCCATAGTATAATAAACAATCCAGTAAAGGCGGGAAATATTATATATGGACATTTAAGCACTGGAATTCATAGTAATGGACTTTCAATGGCCCGAGGACTATTAGGTGATAGTATCTATGAAAATTACATTGAAGAACTTACAATACCAACTGCTATTTACTTAGATGTATTAAAAAAGACTTCATTCGCCAATAGAAGGATGCACATTACAGGAGGAGCTTTTACCAAGCTAAGAAAGCTGATATCGAATGATTTAGATATTTATTTAGATTTTAGTCAAATAACACTTTTGAAGATTTTTGAAATACTCTATTCAAAGTTAAATGAATTGATAGAAACCCCATCATTTGAAATGCTCCGAACATTTAATTGTGGAATTGGATTTGTCGAAATAATTCACCCAAAAGATAAAGAACGATTTGAAAAGCAGGCACCAAATAGTATAATGATCGGAGAAGTTTTACAGAAAGGAAATGGAAAAATCAAGGTCATTTCACCTTTTGATGGAAAATTAATTGAATTCTAGAATTATTAGAGGTTAAAGTTGGGAAAAGTGAATAAAGAAAGCTTAGTAAAACAGAGATTATTTGCTAATAGTGTATTAAGACAATTAAAAAAGACTAACACTTACGATTCTTTATCTACTATGTTGAACATTCCTGTTCCAGTAATAGCACGTTATGTCAAGGGCCACGTTTTACCTTCCGATGATCGTTCTAAATATATTATTAATACTTATGAGAATATGCTAAAGGAAGAAGTTCGAAATAACATCTCAATAGATGAGCATGGACATTTCAATCATCTATTTCTCCTCTATAATACCGCTCTTCTACGACACATTGCATCTTTCGTTGTTTCTGAATTCTCCCACATGGACATTGATAAAATACTATCTACTAGTACAGATGGACTTCCAATAGCATATGCTGTGGGTTTTGAGCTAGAAGTAGAAGTTGTATATGCAAAAAAGAAAAAAGAAATTGGAGTAGAGCATTTTATTGAACAACAAGTTTTTGTAGGAGCCTATAGTTACTCGCTCTATATCCCAAAGGGGTCTCTACGACGAGGAGAACATGTTTTAATAGTTGATGATGCTATACGCTCTCAAACAACAAGTATTAATCTAATCGAGTTATGTAGAAAGACAAAAGCTATACCAGTTGGAGTTTTTGCAGTAAT
>JBHLKY010000039.1:0-24473 GCA_048886185.1 Candidatus Hermodarchaeota archaeon | reverse complement strand
TATATTGATATGTATAATGTACTTTAACCCAGGATAAGTTAATGAATTCCTCTTTTCTCTTTCGTACCAGATTCAACTGTTAATGTACCTTCATTTGTTGTCTCCTCTGTTCATCTTTCAACATGTCATGAATGGCATATCGGATAGCCTCGCCCCGATTAGTATACTTTCCGCTACGTACTAGCTCGTCTAAACCTGACACTTGTGTTTTCAATAAATGTACTGTAATGAGTTTCATCATTTGGGATTACCTACCTCTTGTTATTTGAGTACAGATTTTGATATTTTCCATGGTTAAAAAAAAGATAATCCAGAGGTATTAATTCTGTACTTATTGTTTGGTACCTTACAAAATTACTTCAGCGGGAGAAACTGTAACATAAAACATTCCTATCTTCAGGAAAAAACTCTTTTAATAATATAAGGTGTATAAGATGCAAGAGTGTTTATAGCAGATGGAATTTTCTATTCAAGACCTTCCCAGAATTTTTCATCAGGATGGGGAGTATCGGGAGCATAACGAGTATCATGAAAACAGAAATCACAATAAGGATCACCCTCAAGTAGTGTCTTTGTCCGTGTGAGACGTAGATTTTGGTATTTAGCTGGGAAAAATGGTATATCAGTGTTACAGGTCACTATATAGAGGAATTCTTTGTCTTCCACGTCTTTCAAAACTTCGGAAGCCCAACATTTATACATTTTAGCTCCAGCTTGCTTTTCATTCAAAATGTAGGCAGTAAAGATTTCTCCGTCATAATCTTCTGTCCAACCGACCAAGTATTTCTCAATGTCCTCCATTACTATAGGATCACCTATCTTTGCAGAGACATCAGTACTAATAATTTGATCAACAATTTTCTTAGCATAGTGTAAAGCCTCATTTCTGGGGAGGATTGCTGTCAATGCTTTTACGCTCTCATATCTACCAAATGCTAAACTCCTTAAAAATGGAATAATATGCAAATCTTTGGCTTCACTAAATTTTTCTTCAGAGGTTTCTTGACATTCTGCTAATGAGAGAATAGCGTCTTTTGAAACTCGGGCTATCTCTAGATGGTCTTTTAACATTTTATTGGTCGATAGTAAAGTATCAGTATCCACAGACTCGTATTCTCTGTCTATATATTGTTTCAGACTCTTCTTTATGCTTTCAAGATAGATTGGGAACTTTGATTTGAAATCAATGTTTACTCTATTTATAATCTCATTGAGGAAATGCCATTCATCTTTTAAAATATCAAAATAGCTTATTTTCATGGTTTTTGAGTGATTGTAGACTTTTTTCTTAATAATCTTCATAACTCACCCTCTAGGTTCTGATTTTTTAACAAAAGAAGACTTCTTTTTTACAACTTTATGGTTTGTTATAATTCTACCCTATCCGTCTTTCACATGCTCCTGCGCAAGAGACTTGACCTCACGAAGATAATCCTGGTAATGGAGGAATTCTGGAACGCTTTCTTTTACTGAATCTCGACTAAGGTCATAATTTGTAAAGGAACTCATGAGTCTTAAGAAATTCTAAACTCAAGAGTCTTAAGAAATACGTAAAAATTGTCATTAAACGTTGGGTAGGTTAAAGCTTTTATATAAAACGTTATATAATTATTAATCTAACATGGATTAAGCGAAAAATTACAGTAAATTTCAGCGCAATTTCGAGAAGAGATACAAAAAGAAAAGACATACATAATCATTTGAGGATTGAGGTAAATAGGATTGTCAGGAGATAGCGTTATGCAACTCACGGATAAGATTCACTTACTACGTTTTGACGAAGCTGATACTAACTTGTACCTTGTAGTCGACAATGGAGAAGCTGCACTGATAGATGCCCATGTAGGACCAGAGGCAGACAGGATATTGGCAGCAATACAGGAAATTGTGAACCTAAGTCAATTGAAAATGGTTATTCTCACCCATGGACATCCGGACCATGTAGGTGCATGTCCGAAAATAAAGGAAAGAACCTCAGCACGCACCGCTGCCCATTTTTCAGACAAATGTTTCATTGAAGACCCATGGTCCATATTCTCCGTTCTCTATCATTATGCTACACCAACCGAGGAACAGTATGCGGATTTCATAGAAATGGTAGGGGGATGCGGTAGTAAGGTCGACATAATGCTATATGATAGAGATATATTAAGAGTAGGCACCACAGAGTTGGAGATCATTCACACTCCTGGACACAGCTTGGGTAGCATTTGTTTGTATGAAAAGGAGTCAAAATCGATTATCACTGGAGATGTAACAACACCAGTTGAGTGGTTTCCAGAATGGTTAGGATTTATCGTTGATGCTAGGTACCATATGGAGAGTCTACATCGTTTATCAAACGAAAGAATAGATTTGTTTCTACCTGGACATGGACCTATACGTGAGAAATTGGACTCAAAGAAAGACATTCTAAAGCACATTGAGAGATTTGAAAAGATTGAATCAGAGATGATTCAGATCATTAGTGCGGAAGACGGTTTAACCCTACCCAAGGTACGAAATAGACTAGTTGAGCGTTTCCAACTCGATAGAGATGAAGAGGAATTGGGTTTCGGGATTCATGCAGAATGGCATACTGTTTATGCATTCCTCCAAAAGTTATGCTTTGAAGGAAAACTAGCGCACTCGACTGAACAAGAATGGAAGGTTATTGATATCGATGATTATTCTAATGCTCTCTAGATAGTAGGGGGTCGGTTTAAGCTAGAAGGTTAGATTAAGAAAAAAATTTAAATCGAGATTTTGTGAAACCATGACTCAATTATTAGTGGTTTCCAATCTCCACCTATTTCACCATAACCTACGATTATTATGTATTCCGTGGTAGCTTGGATAATAGCTGTTACTCTTTCCCTATGTTCTTCTCTACCATAATGGTGATAATCGATTATATTTCCATTCATGTCTGTTTTAAGAACTAACACTGCTCCCCCAAGTGAGGTATTATCAATTGATTGTCCAGTTATTACCAAGTTTCCATCCTTGGACTGAATTATACATAAACCAATTCCCTTGAAATCATAAACTTTACTCCATTCAGTTTCTCCTTCTCTATTTACTTTAACCACAGCAAACTGTTGGTCATCTTCATAGCTTTCTCGTGAAGATCCAGCCAAAACTAATCCTCCATCAGATGTCTTTATTAAGTCGAAAGCTTTTGTATATAAACCTCCACCAATGGTTTTTTCCCAAATTACTCCACTACTGTTTAATTTAACTAGATACATGTTGGTATTCCCCTTACCTGGAAGAAAACGTGTTCGACCTGCTACTACAAATTGATCTGTGACTATTTCTACAATTCTGTAAGCAATATCAGTCGAATATCCCCCAAAGCTACAATTCCAAACTCTATTACCAGCGGAGTCGATTTTTGTGACCAGACAATCTCTATGATAACTATCATTATCAATGGAACCAGTAATAACGAATCCACCGTCACTAGATTGAATGATGTTGTATGGCCTTTCATCTTGGATATCATTGATTAAACCTTTACTCCACAAAACAGTTCCATCTTCTGAAACTCTAAAGAGTAAGATTTGCCATTTTCTTATTGATTCATTATAAAATTCCCCAGTTATTATAAATCCCCCTTCAGGACATTCTGTAATTGAACTTCCTTCTGCTGTTGAGTTATATTCGTCTGTTAATAATTTATTCCACAATGGTTGGCCTTCAGTGTTTACTTTTATCAACCAAATCTTTGCTGCACTTGAACCATAATTCTTAGTCCCGATAATTACAAAATTTCCATCTTTAGATTGAATGATATCGTTTATAGCGTATTTTGATTGACCACCGTAAATATGATCCCATTTAAAATCCGATTTATTAAAAATATTCATAACGATAACTGTACTAAGTATTATTAGTAGAAGAATTGAAGGAATCAAGAATTTATTTGCTACTTTTTTCTTTTTCAATCTAAATTCCTTCTCCTTTGTTAATTCGTCTTTATAGAAAAGAATTCTAAAATCCATTTTTACTTCCCAGGTTGATTCCTCCACAAGACTAAACTCATTACCAATGATAGATGGTCTACACACTTTGTTTGTATTAAGTCTAATGGTGTTTTTTCATACACTTTCCATAGATTATTGATCGTGTGTTTTTTCTTTTCTTTCCAAGATTCTTTTTATCAATTCCTTAGTTGAAAAATAGCAACTATAAATTAGATGGACAAATGGACAGTGGAACTCTGAGAGAAGCAGAATTGAAAAGGATTATTGCTTGGGAGAAGGATTATGCAATCCATGATAAGGATATTACTTATTCTCCGAATAATAGGTTTGTAATGCGATTTTTTTTAAAAGGTCGAATATAAATAATTCGAACTCCGTCTATCGCACATTTAGACAAGAAAAGTATAAACTAAGGTATATATCGTTGGTTGAACGACATAGAGGATCAAATGAATAAAAGTCAAATTCTTGACTTATTTAACTTAGATGGAATGAAACCTATCTATGCTTTAACTGTCATAACAGACTTATACCATAGACACATAGTACTTCTATAACAGATATGCAAAGTATTCCCCATATCATTGTAATAAGATAGGCATTTGTGTTACGGAGTGATTGGACCACATCAGGAATTCCATCAGGGCCTCTCATTTCTTAAAATTAGTAGTTAATCTATAAAATATGAATAAATTATATTAATGTCTATTTTGCGGGTTTAGAATGTTCATAGTTGTCTATACTATCCTATTTTTTCCAATCATCATAATTACGTAAAGTTTTATATATTAGAATTTTCTATTGTACACTATTCTAAAGAGGAGAATCAGAGGTTACATTGAGAAAAGATGATAGTAGATGCGAGAAAGATACAAATTATCATTTTCAATGATCCCTCTGAGGTTTATTTTTTAGAATCCTATTCCTTTCTGATTTAAAAAAGGTTAATGTTGTTTGATATCCTTATTGAAAGGGTAGAGAATAGTATAAAAAGTAAATAAGGAGGAATTTAATGTGTTTAAAAAGTATAGATCAAGACTCAAACTAATATTTCTTTGTGGAATATTATTTTTTATAATAACTGTTCAATTAACTTCAATTAGTTCACCAGATTCTTTAATTAGACAAAATTTGGAATCTAAAGAAACTAATGGATTAATTATTGTTACTGAAATAAATAAAGCCACATTAGATGTTGTACAGGAAATATCAGGGCAAATAAATACTAAGAATCAACATTGGTTAATACAATATAAAACATCCAGGACTGAGATTCAAAAATCTGTTGATTCATTCTCTGGGGTATATGTTGTGATAATTGGCCATGGTACCCCTTCTGGACTAAAATTAAAGAACGCTATTTGGTCTTGGAAAGCCATCAGTTCGTATTATGAGAAATCGACGATCGAATGCCTTTTCACCGCTGCTTGTTATTCAGCAAATATCAATTTTTATTGTACAAAAATAGCTATTGGTTATCCCAAACTAATAGATTCATATGTTGCTGCTATGGATATAATTATGTTTTCCCAACTTATTTCTAGAGCAATCCCTTATTATCAAAATTACTATTTTCAAAATTTCTATAATGATCCTCTCTATGTTCAACGAAAAGCCGTTCCACGAGACAGGTTTACCTTAGCGTACTACACTGTAAAAATTGCTGCAACAGATGGTCTTGTTGATTTTCTAAAAGACCCTTGGTATGAAGGAGGTTTTGACTGGGGTGATGATTGGGCTATTAATCTTGAAGAATTTGTAGAGACAAGTTTAGATATTTTTGAAACAAATTTTGATATTGAGTTTGATGTAATAGAGGTTTCTGAATTTCCAACTGATTTTACATCTCATCATGACGTAATGCAGGATGCTTATGGACGTATTTGGAATAAAAACGATTCTACACAGAATAAATATGATATTTTATTAATTTATTTAACGGATAGAATCGCAGCAGGTGACAGTTCTTTCTATGATGGGTATTATGCTATTGCAGCCTCATTTCTCCATCCATGGAGCGCTCCAGTTGTGCCTTGGAACATTGTAGGCTGCAGAGATGTTTTATTGCATGAATTTTCACACATATTTTCATTTAGAAATCAAAATGGAGACATTATAGAAAAAATGCATGATGCAAACGGAAATGTTGAAATTGATTGGTATTCCGAGGCTTCTAATCCTCATCATCCTCCTTATTATTACTTTTTGGCAAACGATTCAGATTATCCTATAATTTATTCTCTTATGGACTATCTAGATTGTTACATCATTGGCAATGACAGACCTGATTGGGATGATCATAATTATGAAACAATCTTGGTTAATCGAGATTGGGGTATGGCAAACGATCCAGATGACGATGGTTTAACTAATGCAGAAGAGTTGATATATGACACCTTACCTTACAATAATGATACAGATGATGATGGGATGCCTGATGGTTGGGAAATAGCATATTATCTCAATCCGCTTATCAATGATGCAAATGAAGACCCTGATGGAGATACGTTGTCAAATCTAGGAGAATGGCAAAAAAATCGTAACCCTTTATCTCCAGATTGGGGTTCTGGAATTTTTGATGTTGCTGCGAGTTATATTTATTTCACACCAAATTCTCCACTAAAAGGAGAGATACTTTGGACTGATCTGGTATTTGATGTCAACGTAGAAGGAGGTCTTCGAATCGAAATTAGGGTACGTCATACACCTTTTGGCTCTAATCCTGATCCTAATGGTTGGATTACTCAAGTAGATGAGATTGATTGGTATGAACCTGGTTCATATGAGAGAGTAGATGCTGTGTGGGCAACAATTGAAGATGATGAATTTTGTATGGTTGAAGTTGAATGGTATATATGGACTGGGGCAGTAATACTTGATTTTGGCTCTGATATACCATATAATAACTTACCTTCTGCAATGGTCGAAGCAAGTAGCTTAATTTACTCTTCAGGTGAAATAGCTTGTACCACAATGGATTTTACTATCTACACAGCAGGATACTATCAGATAGTTATCGAATATAGGACGAAAGATTATGGGTCTTCTGTCTGGCACAGCTCAATTGTAGTATTTGATTCTGATAGAACTTATTTTTCTACTGGTTTGAAAAGTATTACTGATATAATTCTTTTCACGGAATATAATCGTTTTGATACAATAGAGGTAACTTGGTATATCTTTACTGCTCCGTCAATGGATGATCCCCTATTGATTGATTCTCTTTCTAAGCAATATATTGCTGCGATTCCTAGTGCTTCAATTAGTTCAGATGCCTACCTTAGTCAAGGGTACGATGATGACTGGAATTCACAGGATTTGAAGTCCTATTTCTGGTTTGATATTGGTACTTCAGGGACATATGAATTTTCTATCATGTGGCGTGAATCAGGTGGCTCTTGGTGGTATAGAAGAGATCATGAAGCTCATTCATATGATATAGGGCTAAATCATCTCTATGATCTTCTCTACAGCAGTGCTAAATTTGGTTATATGTACACAGTTGTGTGGTCTGTTCATGTTAGAGGCATATTGATTGATACTGAAACAAAGTATCTAACAATGGATAAACCAGCGTACGTCCATTCAGGTAGTTATATCTATCAAGATAACGATGATATTGTTTGGTCTGTCATGAAACTTTATCTTCGGACATCAGGCACATATAAAATATCGATAGAATACAAACGGCCAGGCGATAATACATGGACAATTGATAACATCTATAACAAGAAATCTATGTCATGGAGTTCTTCTGGAACGAAAACTATTACAGAAGCTCTCTTTATACCGCTTCAAAATGGCGTTTGCTATGTTCGCTGGAGTATTTATGACAAATTAGGTTCACACTTATATTCACAACACACTGAAAGCTTATATGTATATAAATGGTCCCCAGGGTTCCCCTAAAACACAAATTTTAATCTCTGTTAATAGATTCCTTGAATAGCTTCTCGTGAAGGTCGATTGCATATTGGTCTTTCCCTGATAGGATATCTTTCTTGTATTATTGGTCTGGAACGTGCTGAACTGTACATAAGTTTTACATATTTAGATAAGGATTCACCTAGAATTGAACCATATAAGAAATTGGGATTCATCTATGCAAGTGAAATATGAAATTCCCCAATACTATTCTAATCTGGTTTTTTCTCTTTATTGATATTTTCCTAGCATTATTCTAGAAAAATTATTTCGAAGTAGATACAAAGTCATTATAAAATACTCAATACATATTCACATTAAAATTAGATTATAATCACACGTTTTTAATTTTTTTGATCTACTGTTTTTCTCCTCTTGTGTTTTTAAAACCAACTCTGCAGATGTAAATAAAAGGAAATTCGTTTTTCTTGTCAATTTTCAACCCTTCCTTTATATTATTTTACTCCTAAACGAGTTCTAGTTTATTATCTCTTTTCTTCCTTAAATACTTTTAGAAAGAACTAGTAGTCACAAAGGATTAAGCTTAATTATTTTCCTCACCAAGCGAAAGAGTATTCATTAATTCTAGAATCGTTAATCCTTTAATTCTATCTTGACTTCAGAAGTCACTATTTTCACTAAAAATTTATACCATGATTCGTAATACTGATTGATAACTTACTTAAACAGTGAAATCATCGATCTTTAGATGTTTCAAAAAGTGTTTTATTGACCAAGGTAAGGGATAACTATGCCATTTTGTCCGACAGCATTGACAAGACTAGAATCCCCACATTGCTGATACAATGTATTTTGTCCTAATTACATCATTCCTTATTAAAGTATGTCTCAAGAACCAACTGTGATTTCTACTAGAAATTTTTCCAGCTTTTAGGAACTCCTCACCTTACGTATTAATCGCTTCCCATAATAACGAATTGCTTCTGCCACAGGAAAGAATAGGATCCCACAAACAAGGGTGAAAAGATAAGCGTTTAACCCCGGAAGAGGTTGGGCCATATCAGGTATCCCATCAGCTCCCCTAAGTCCTGTAATATCCACAGTTAAAGGGCCAATATGAATATCCATGTTTGCCTTACCTGCTTTTTCAATTTTAGAATAGAAATGACACTTGATAGTGAGATTATTTTCTCCTGAACCCAATGAAGAAAAGTCAACTACATCTTTTACATCTTCTAATGAAGGGGCCTTCACTTCAGAAAATCCCCATGAATTTGGATCAGGATCATAGGGGACAGTTAAACTGACCCGAAAATTATAAGCACTCTCTCCATTAAGATAAATCGAAAAATTACCTACAAAAGCACCTTGACCAGTTGAAGCAGACCAATTACCCCCATAAGGAATTTTTGGCCAAATTAAATATCCCCAAGGGTAGCCTTTTAATGAAAAAGACACACTCCACTGAAAATCATAAGAGATAGGACTCTCCAGATCATATTTATCCCTAAAAATATAAGAATCTGTCAATTTTTGATCTAATTCAGCATTTAATGAGGCGAAAAAAGGACAAATTATAAGAAAAAAGAGGGGAATGGAGAGAAGAAATAACCAGATGGCAACAAAATAGCGATTAGGCATTCAGTTATTCCTCATGAACCTCCTTGAAAAACAATAGAAATTTAATGGCCAAAAGCTATATATACTTTTCAGAGGTAAAAAATGACCATTTCTTGAGCGATTCTTGATTTGAGATTTCAGCTCATACTTCAATGTACTCCGAGTTTCAGCGAACAAATGGGTTACAATGTCGCTCTGATTAATTTAATGTTCAGGCTTCTAACAAAAGATATTCGACATATCTGAGCACACTTGATTACTTCATTTATCCTAAAATCACTTAAAATAGAGTGTTTCTCTTTTCGTTGATAAAATAGTCCTTTAAAATTATTAATGATATAATCTGAAATACTCTTGACTCTGTGGCAAGCGTCTCCTCCAGTATCAAAACTCAGGTCGGATTGGCACTATGGTCATTGCTGCCTTGAATCTCTTCAATATTCCCTTCGGCACCATTTTTGGTGTTGCGGCCCTCTATGTCTTGTCCCAACCCGAAGTTGAACAGCTCTATATGAAGTAAGGGTTATTTCGTGTGTGGAGGGTGTTTTTTATCTTTTCTTTTGTTGATGCTCAATGTCATATAACGTTGGATAAGACTTGTTTTTTACTTGGTAATCGTTGGTAGTTATTTAATTGCTGGGTCAGCTGGAGCTATTACTAATTTAGCATTATTGGCATTCCTTACTAGAAAAAATAGCAATCATGGCATTCATATTCTATTCTTATGATTCGAGTTACAGGGATTCCCTTAAAACAGCTGTCAATTCTTTCCCGTTTACTAGTTCATAATTCGAACTTCTTGATGGCGGTTCTGATGTACAATTCCAGTTCAGCCATCATCAGCCGTTCCTGCAGGGGAGCGTTCCTATCGAGCAGCTGCTGCCATTGGTCTAGTGCTTTCCTGACCTGTTCTTGCTGGTCCTGCACCTTGCCTGTCAGGTAACCGAGTCCTTTCTTTTCGGCTAGCTCCCGTGCCCGTTCCAGTATTGTGAATGCTTGCTCCATATCACCCTCAACCAGCGCGAGTTTGGCCTCCAGGATCAATATGTCGATGGTATAAGGTGCAGTATTCCAACCACGGACAAGAGTCTTTAAATCACCGAATATGGCCTTCATTTCTTGGTAAACAGCTTCATCTCCCATCACCTTGGCTTCCTGTGCCAGTAGATCGCATAGCTCGAGCAGGACAAGATACCGTTCTCTTTTAGCAAGTTTATCATATTCTAGCAAATTTCTTAGCAAGTCACTGGCTTGCGCTTTAGCCTTGAATTGCTCCTGTGTTTTGAGTACGCGCGCTTTTGCTAATGAATAGTGGACTTCCACGTAAGGATAACCGAATTTGTTACCGGTTTCACTTTTGCTCAGCTCCTCTAACTCTACCAGGTGCTGGTTGACCTGTCCTTTATCCTGCAAGTCTAGATAGACAGCAATCAAACCGTACAGTGAGTCAACTTGACTAATTAACCCCTGTTCCGTTTTGTCTTTCTTGGACAGGATCAAGCTCTGTTGATAACAGTTCACTGCTTGTTGGAATTCACCCTTGCTGTAGTAAACATGGCCGATTTCAAACAGCCCGCTCATCTCCCTTGCTTTATTGCCCGTTCGCTGGCTGAGTTCTAGACTTCCTAGGTACTTCTCCAGGGCTGTATCGAGATCTCCTTGAAGATGGTGACAGAATCCAATACCTAGTAACGCGAATGCTTCCATAAATTCATTGCCTAACTCTCTGAAACCGTGCTGACTTTTCACGTAATGATCTTGAGCTAACTGGAATTCACCTTTACGGCCGCATGACACTCCCGTCCACAAATGAATGTCAGGTGCCATGTATTTCAACGGAAAGTGTCCAGCTAAAGCAATGTCCAGTGCTCTGGCATATAGCTCTAAAGCTTCATCATCAAGACCCATGCCGCACTTGCAGTAACCTCTCCAGTACAACGACCAGGCTTCTAGCAGCTGTTTCTTGACCGTTTCTCCTGGTAACGCCGTGATTATCTCTCCTGCAGCAGCAAGCTTACTCAAGGCTGCATCAGATTTGTTCTCGAAAGGGAGAATGAACGCCTCCATGAGTAACTGGAAGACCTGACTTACCAATGATACAGGCTCCTGGCCGATTAATTCACCAGCTTCTCTTTTAGCCCGTTCGAAGTCACGTGTTTTATAAAATGACCAGAAAATGTTCCAGTATTGCCCTTCTATATGTTCTTCTCCTTCCAGTGTTTCGACTTCCCGTGCTATCTCGTCTATTCGTCCGCTATTTATCAATTGGTACAGCTTGTCAAGCCCCAAAACTGAGTCGCTCCTGTGGCAATCTCCTATGTTTCCTCGGATGCTTCTTTCCAGTGTCAATCCTTGATAACAGTTACTTCATACTCACTAGCAGCCACTATTTATAAGTATATTCACATGGTATTACCAATTACTACGTCCTGTTCCATTTCCGTATTTCAATGATGAACTTCATTTTGAGGCATCTTCTAAAAAGGAATTATTTTCGTACACAATTGAGAATAACACAGTTAATAACCTCCTCCTAGGTTATTTTGAGAATGTAACTGAACATACGATCACTAGGACGTATGGACAGCTTATCCTCGTAAATTGTAACAACACGATCGTGAAAAACCAATACTGTTCTAATACCTCTATAGGAATCGCTCTGTATTATTGTAATGAGAACCAATTAGAGGAGTATGGGTTTGTAAGGGTTGTCTGGTTGCATACCCTGTCGCTGCTCTGCTATTTGTTTTTTCAGTCATTATTGAGGTTTCTCTCAGTTTATCATTTATAATAGCTGTTATTGCCCTTACGATCGCTATAGTTATCTCAATTGGCATTTTTCATGAGAAGTTCGTATTTATAAGAAGATTATTCTTTGGAGTGTTTACAGGAACAGTATTTTATTTTCTGCTTTTGTACGGAGATCTATTAATACTAATTTTTGGATTAATATTTTTTTACTCCATCTTAATCATCTTTTCATTCATTAGATATTCTCATATGAAAAATATATGTGATTCGTGTGTTTATTCAGGTGATTGGGACAGATGTGATGGTTTTCTAGAAATGAAGAAAGTACTCTTTAGGGGTACACAAAACTTACAGAAAAAAAATCTGTCCCAACAATGGTAAGTGGCTGGAACAGGATCTGTATAAACAAAAAAAAATCACGAATCGGACAATGTTCTTGGGAACCCACACGAAATTATTGTTTTGAAGATAAAGAGATAGGACTAGAAAAGGTGAAATGTTTAAAAAGGTGCAATATTCAGTAAAATGTGCAATATTTAGTCAATCTTTACAATCAACTTTTTAGGAAAAAGCAAATCGCGCACAATGACAGAAATTACGAAATTCTTCAATCTAAAATTTCCAAGTACAGCTACGGAACGAATCGCCCGTCTTGTTGAATTTGGTTTTGTCAACTGTCATAATTCTAAAAAAGATAGAAGAAAAGTCGAAGTGACGTTATCTGAAAGTGGAAAAAGACTATATGAACATTTTCTCAAAGTCGACTTAAGTCGACTCATTTTGCAGTGTGATTAGACAATAACATCTAATCCAATAGTTAAATGTAGGAAATAAGAAACATGAGTGAAGCAGAAGTAAGAGAAATATTAGTTAATATAGTTGAAAATTTAAAAGGAAACAAAAAAAGTTTCAAAAAATGGAATAAACCAGTTTCTTTCGAGTTTACAGATTTAGAAAAAGTGTTTCATGTAAACATCGTGAATGGTTTATGTAGCGACCTACAAGAGGGAGAACCAACAGGAAAAGGACCAAGAATGATCGTAGATACAGCGACATTTATTGGTGTAAATGATGGAAAAATCAATCCAATGAGTGCGATGCGATCAGGAAAGTTCAAACTAAAAGCATCAATGAGGGAAATGATGAAATTACAGAGTGTAATGGGAAAAATAGAAAGGAAACCCACAAGACCGCGAGTAAAATTAAGTGAAGCTGATCGGCAAGCGCGGAGAAAAGAACTAGAGAAGCAGTTCTTAAAGGGAAAAATTCCATATGCAATGGATGATGATATTGAACAGTTTGAATCAAAAAATATGTGTATGTCACGAATGTTATGGGATCCAACATTTTCTAGTTACCAAAAATCAATGTTCGACGCAGCGTCCAAAAAATGGAACAAACCTGGGTATTCTCCATTAGATTTTGCTGCACAATCTGCTGCGTGGACAATTCAAACAGGATATTTAGGAATTCTTGATTGGGAAAGCGCTCTTCCAGAATTTGCAGATATAATGGCAGTAATGATGAACTTAGGTGGTGGAGGTGCCCCAGCAGCCGAAGTGATGGATGGAGTTATGGCTGGTATGGATTCAGAACTTATGGACCAGGAATTAAGCCCAGAAGATTTGACAGATCCAATAAAGCTCATGGAGAAATTTATGAGTGGAGAAAAAGGAGAGAAAATGAATCCAGCTGGCGTTGGTCATTTTATACCGAAATATGAGAGTACAGATTTACAGCATAATGCTGACATAGTGAAACGTGTTGCAATCGTTAATGGTGCCTGTGATGTTGGAATATGTAAATTAGATAATTATGAATTCCTATATTCGGATAATATGATGGGAGCAAAGATAACCTATCCTAAAGGAATAAAATATGCAATAGTGATGCTTATTGAGATGGATTATGATTGTATCAAATCTTCACCACAAATTCCAGCATCAATGGCTGTGGGGAATGGGTACTCACGGATGGCATTTACAGGTTCCTCAGTTGCTGAATTCATTCGAAATTTAGGCTATAAGGCAATACCAGCAGATAACTGGGTTGGATTATCAGTACCATTAGCGATCAAAGCAGGACTAGGCCAATTGGGACGGAATGGGTTACTCATCACTCCTAAATATGGCCAGCGTATAAGAATCGTAAAAGTGCTAACAGATTTTCCCATGAAAGTAGATAAGCCTATAAACTTCGGTGTAACTGAATTCTGTAAAGTTTGTAAGAAATGTGCTAAGCATTGCCCATCACAGGCAATTTCTTATGATAAAATGCCTATATGGGAGCCAAATTACAGAGCCAAAACCGATCCGGATTATAATTACAAATCTAACCATTCTGGGGTATATAAGTGGTATGTTGATGTAGAAAAATGCTATGAACAATGGGTACGAAATGGTGCGGATTGTTCAAACTGTATCCGAGCCTGTCCATTTACCAAGCCAACAGATGGAGTATTCGTATTTAGTCATGGCATTGCGAGATTCTTTATTAAGCATTTCAGGTTTCTAGACCGCTCTATGGTATTGTTGGATGATGTTATGGCTAAATTTCCCTTTTGGGGTTATGGTGAAAAGGCCAAAAATATTGATGAATTATGGCAATCACGTAAATGGCTTGGAAGGAAATATTAACAGAAGCATTGGTTATATATAACTTGTGCAATATCAACCTCGGGATTTTCTGGTCTTCCAAAACTTATTCCTGTTTCTGAATCTTTTTTTATAATTACAGAAGGGAATTCCTTAAAGTTAAAATCTCGTTGACTCTTACATGAGATCATAAAAATACTTCTTCAAAGTTTGGCCTACATCATGAATGGGTGGGATTAAAGATGTAATCTCATTTCCAAATCTACTAAATTTCTCTCAAGTTTCTGAGAGAACATTGTTATTTCAAGCCACGATTACCTTTTAAAGTTTTGAGTTCTAAGGCAATGAGAACTATCACTATTTATTTTATCTAAATATAGGATGGGATTTCAAAATGAATCACCAAGAAGGAGAATTTGAAGGAGCGAACGGATTAAAGATTTATTATCAAGCATGGTTACCAGATAATCCAAAAGCCGTGGTTCAAATTGTTCACGGAGGATTTGAACATAGTGGGAGATATCTAAACGTAGTAAATGAGTTAATCCCGCTCAATTACACTGTCTATGCCGATGATCACAGAGGGCATGGAAAATCTGAAGGAACCCGTAATTATGTTGATTCATTTGATCAATTTATTGAAGACGAAAAAAAAGTATATGACATTATAAAGGAAATATATCCAAATTTGCCAATCTTTATGCTTGGACATTCAATGGGGGCTATAATTGCAGCTTATTTTGCCCAAAAATATGAAGAGCTATTGGCTGGATTAATTCTTTCGGGAACTACTACAAGCTCAGCTGCTTTTCCCAAACTCTTGAAAATGATGATGAAAATATTGTCCAAAATAACTCCAAAACTTACAATTAATCCAAATGTAGATCCAAACGTGCTTAGTCGCGATCCTGAAGTCGTAAAGGCATATCAAGAAGATCCCTATGTTCATGCAGAAAAAATAACTATCAGACTTGCTGGAGAAATAACAAGATATATTGATGGATTGGTGGATGTTTACAAAAATTTTACACTTCCACTACTAGTACAGTGTGGCTCTGAAGATAGATTGATGAAGGTTAAAGATTTCAAGGAAGATCTAATAAATGTTTTTAAAATGGAAGATAAGGAGATTAATATCTATGATGGGCTTTACCACGAGGTCTACAACGAGCTAGAAAACGATCGAATAATGGTGTTGAAGGATCTTACTGACTGGTTAGAAAAACATGTTTAGCATAGTCAGATTCTCAATTATTCTAAAACAGATATGTAATAACCGATGTAAAAATTCCTAATTAGGCGTGGTTCCTGATTATCTGAAAGAAACTCATAAGTTGGTCGAAATTGAAGCAAAATTTCAAGTTGGTTGGCAACAGATTAATTTCGAGTTTAGAATTTCCTTCCAAGATATATAATAGGAATTAGAAAATAATATAGTTAATTCACTGGCAGTAACTTTAATAATTATTATTAAATAACAATTCTCTACTAGTAGGAGGAAAAGTATATGGTTTTAGAATTAAATAAATCTATTATCGACAAGTTGGATAGACTAATTGCTGATGAAATGGCAAAGATGAAGATTAGTGGCTTATCTTTTGCTATCATTAAACATGGTAAAATAGCTTACAAACAAGGTTTTGGGGCAAAAAATCTAGATAAAAACCTCCCTGCGGATGAAAACACCATTTATAACATAGCTTCAACCACTAAATCATTTATTTGTACTGCAATAATGATACTGGTGGATGAGGGAAAACTGAAAGTTACGGATCCTGTGAAGAATTATATTCCTTTAGAACTTGGAACAGACAGTAATCCGATAACAATTAAACATCTTATGAATCATACATCGGGAATCCCAGATCTTAGTAATGACACTTTTTCGTATAATATGGCCAAAGAGGAATTAATAATTCCTGCTAATGCAAAACTAGTTCCTATGTCATCTGAAGGTGATTTCTTTAGAGTTATTAACAATAGTAGGGAATTTTCTCATGAAATCGATGAATATTTCCATTATAATAATTATGCATATGCTATGCTTGGAATGATTATCACAAAGGTTACTGGAGAGGATTATAGAGAGTTCATTAAAGAAAGGATTTTTCTACCACTGCAGATGACATCTACCACTTTTTTTCCTGAAGAGTTAAAGGATAATGAAAACCTTGCCCAAGGATATCATGTGAATCCAAAAGATAAAGGAGGCAACACTAGGAAAATAGGAATTTTTGAGAACAGATGGGAATTTATGGCAGCAGGTGGGATTTACTCCTGTGTAAAGGACATGGCGGTTTACATGATGATGCATATTGATGGAGGAACTTATAAAGATGTAACAATAATTAGTAAAGCTTCTTCTAATGAGATGCAAAAGAATTCTATTAAACCTGGTACAATGGCTGAAAAAGTCCTTTCCAATAATGTTCCTCAAAAATCAATGGGTTATGGGTATGGATTTTTTACAAATTCAGATTTCTATGGACATTATATGGTAGGACATGGAGGAAATATGTTCGGTGGAACAGCTGATTTTAGTTTTATACCTTCATTAAACATTGGAATAATAGCCTTAGCTAATAATTTGCTTGGTCCAAGACCAATAATAGGGTCAATTCTAGCCATGATAGCGGGTACTCCTGAGGAAAAAATCCATTTTCTTGTTGAACGCAAACATTTCCAGAGATTGAATGGCATTTATGAAGGATTTAATGAAACTGGAAGGATAAAAATCTCTGGAGAATTTGCATCAATAATGGTTCAAAGTATTGACAAACATGAATTTGCTATCCCTCCTACAGTGTTTTTTCCTAATGAGAAGAACACCCTGACACCTATGGAATTTTACACCAGAAATCCAGGAGGGGCTAAATTTATAGTATTCTTTGAAGATCTCAAAGACGATCTTTGGTTTAATTATGAACGATCAAGATTTAGGAAGATCGGAAAACTCTTTGATTTTTCTCCAGAAAAACTTTAAAAAAATTAAAAGGTACATCAAACAATTAAAGTCGTGGGTCGAATTCAGTAATGACTGGAATGACATTAAATAACATCAAATCAATTAACATAAGAGATTTCTAATATTTGTCAGTGCTAAATTTATAAGGTCTTAAGATAAGCCTGGTACAAGGGTTCCTCCTTGGCTTGCCTTTTCTCCATTTCTTCAAATTGATTCTCTGCTCTCATAATTTTGTAAAAGAGTCTTGTGATTTTTCCAGCTTTTGCTTTTGTTATTGTTAGTCCCTCTATGTCTTGTCCCAACCCGAAGTCGAACAGATCTATTCCAAATAGTTCCCCCAATCGGTGATTAGGGTGAGGAGGGAGTGTTTCACTCTTTTTCCTGGCTTTATGCATTGACTAATGTCAGATATCATTAGTCATATGTACTAATATCTTTATATAACCTTTATTCTCATCTAAGGCCAGTCAACACGAGCTTTAACAAATGCTCGAGAAAGAGGTAAACAGAATGGTAAATAAATCAAATTTTACCAATCCATCATCTATTCGTTATGTTATAATTGGAATTATACTTTGGGCAGCTCTTCTATCATTTCTCTTCAGTTTTAGCTCTTTTAACCTTCTAAATGAGAGTATTAATGAAAGGGGATATACAACTGTTAACGGTACTGATATTATCAAGGCAGTTGAAACTATTCTTTGGAGTATTTGGTCAGTTTGTTTAATCATTCTTTCAGTACTCTTTTTTCCCCATAAAGGATCTGAATGAAATAAAAGCGAAGAAGATAACAAAAATCTTGACATTAATAAACATTTAGTTAACCTACTTGATATTCCTTCCCCTCCTTAGAAAAAATCGATATGTAATAGATATTTTTAGATATTATCCCTCCTTCTTTATACGAGATAGATGCCCGTTCGTGGGAACACCACAAGGAGTCTTTCTGCGTAATTTCATTCTAGAAGCACTTAAACCCGAATTTTTTCATTAATTCTGTATCGAAATTTACAGGAGTGAAAGATCATAATTGATACAACTTAAAGCTATAACAGAGAGGAGACGATAACATAGTCTAACACATAGATTTATAATCTTTGAAAAAAATAAAGACAAGTTAAGAACATTAAGGAGCTAGAAATATATTGTCTAATCATTAGGAATGAGCTACGGAGGAATGAATACTGTCTCCCATTTCACAAAAAGCAAAGGAAATCTTTAGTTGTTATGTAATAGAGGGAGATATAAATAAAATGGAAGAAATGACCGATGCTTTAGATGATCCAAGAGATATTACGTTTGCAAGGATTTGGATTGCAGAATACTATCTTTATTCCAAATATAACATTGAGAAATTCCTTAGTATAATGGTTGATGTAGAGGAGAGAATTGCAGAACTCAAAGATGAATATCTTCTATGTATACTCTACCTTTCATATCGGTTGTACTACAGTCAAATACGGCACAATCAAGAATTAAGCAAGAAGTATGCGGCATTAGCAGAGAATTCATTCTTAAAATTAGAGTTAGAAAACACATGGGAAAAATACATGATTGAAGGGATTTATTATATGAATTACTTGGGTTTTCGAGGAGGAACGACAAAAGAGGAGATAGAACGGAATATTACTTATATAGAAAAAGGAAGAAAATCCTTCGCGAAAATCCCAGATGATGGAGAGGACATTGTTCAATCATTAAACTTTGGTGTGGCATATTGGTATATACAAATCGGCAAGCTGGATCAAGCGGAAGAGTACTTCCTACAAGGAATGGAGGTGGGGAAGAAATATAATAGTAGGTATCTACCATTCAACCTTATTTCGCTTGCGCGGTTTTATAGTTTAAAAGGAGATATTCAAAAGGCACATGAGTACAGTAATCAAGGATTAGTAACAGCAAAAAAGTATAACCAAGAGAACGAGATTATTAAAGCATTGGATAACATAGCGTACTGTTTTTTTCAAGAAGGAAAATATAAAGAAGCACTAGCATCTCATCAGGAGAGTTTGCAATATAAGATTCAAACAGATCAACCTTCAATGATATTTTTAGGGTATAATAGTCTATTTATATATTATTATGAAAGGTTTAGGATGGAAAACAACAGACTGTTTTTGAAGAAAGCGGGAGAACAGCTGCTGAAAATGGAGGATCTCAGAGATAAATTATACGAGGATAGTTTGTCCATGTTTCTTATAAAACATGATAACGCATTACTTCTGAAACACGGGTCATTTAAGGAAAAAGCACAAGCAATAGAAATATTTAAGCAGCTAATGGAGGTAGAAAGTGAATCACTTTATCATAGAGAAGTTGCAATACATTTAATGGATCTTTTATTCGAGAATGTTGCGATTACTGAAGATGAAAGAATAGTAAAAGAGATAGAAACAATAATGAATCGTTTAGGGGAGTATCCATTACTTAGAGACCCCAAAGCGGTATTTGGATATACTTCACAGCAAATATTATTAGCGAAATATACATACTATCTAAAAAATAATGGTGCAAAAGCACTTGAAATATTGAAACATACAATGGAACAAATGAAAGAGTTACAACTCAAAAACCTAGAACAGAAGATTGAGAAGGAGTTGGCACTACTGATGCAGAAGACACATTATCGCGGATCTGATATGAAAGAACCTGTTGATTATGCAGAATTTCGGGATTATTTACAGGAGGCACTCGATTTAGTGAAACAACAACCAGTTGATTAAGCAATATTTTTAATTTTTTGAACCATTGGATTATAAATTTTACGTTTTTGCTTACTAATGTGATTGTCCTTACGCAATCTATCTGTACCATTTTTTTATTATTTCAAAATCGGACTAATAAATTCCTTTAACTCCTTAACTCTTTTCAGAAAAAAGTACTAAGTTTTTCTGAAAAATCAAACCTTTTTGACAGAGTGGTTCAGGAATACTCATTGCTAGAAAGGTAATTTAACATTCATGGGTTTTTCAAGGAGAGGGAAGTGCATCTCAATACATCTTCCTAAGGGAGATTTCGTAATTTTATATTCTAATTTTGTATTCTATTTCTTAACATCAGTGAAATCTTGAGACGGATCCATTTGACTTGAAGGAACCGTTTTGATGTTGGTTGAAATGAGTTTCTTCTGGTCTGGGAGAAAAAAACCGCACAGAGGGCAGTTTTTCCCCTTAATCTCATCTACTGAAGAGAAGTCAAGCTGACACCCCTCACACATAAAGGGAAAGAAAATCATCTTATTTCCACATGTAGTGCACTTATCATAACCCACCTTTTGGCTCTCAACATAATGTGTAGTGCAAGTATACCGTTTACATGTCACACACTGAAAATACGTTTTAGCAGAAATTTCTCCTAAACATAATTGGCATATGAATTTCGGGCTCTGCATCTCTATGAGAAATAGGCCATTTCTCAAAGTGAGGAGGTTTTTTTGGGGGTTTTTAAGTAAAGATTTTATTCTGGAAGGTATATCGATTTCTGTGCATTCAAAAGCCGCCCTGATTGCGGAGATGAGTATAGCTTTTCTATTCAGCAAATCGATCATTATCTTGTTTTGTTCATCGTGCTCTGTATACAAATTTTCCTTTTCCATCCCTTTCCTTTGCTTTTTAATAAAGACATCATCCCTAACTGCGACAGATAAGAATTCTCCCTCAATCAAGTCTTTTTCAAGCAAATGATCTAGAATGGGTTTAATTCTAGCAATGCCAGTAAGTTCTGAGATCTGTGAAATAAATATTGGTGTTTCTTCTCTCATATTAATAAGGATTAGTAAGACACGATGAAGTTCGTCTGGTGTGACTGGTTTGGACTTAGCTCGGATCACTTCTGCTAATGGCTTTGCAGCTTTAAGCTTCTCAATTGAATCATCGGTTAAATCATTCCACTTCCGAGGCATAATGAATTCCTTTTTGCATTTCTGCTAGAGTATTTGAGACAGGGTTTTTTCCTCAAAGCTTTACATATTATTTCATTAAATAAACATCTTTTGACAAGGATCTTAAAATTCTTTTTAAAGTCAATTGGTATTTATAGGTTCTGATGTCATGTATGTCCTTGGGGACATGCATTAGTTAAAAGAAAACGTAAAAGCGGTAAGGGGTTATTCATTGGTTGTGCAGCATATCCAAAATGCAAGTATATTTACAAGAGAGAAAAACCACTTCCAAAAATCTACGATCCTGAAAATATACCACCTTTGCCTGAGACCTACAAACAAAGATTTCTTCGCTTGACTAGACAACGAAAAGGTTGAGTCGAAACAATTTCTAAGATAATGGATTAATAATTAATTATCTTTATATCACAAAACATCATAAAATTATTCAGATAAACAAGAAAATATCCAATATTTCCTCTCTAATTCTTAAAACTTAAAAGACAATCACATAAGGATTTTTAGCTCATAAATATATAATTTTTAATTTGTTACTATAAGGAATATCATCCTTGACTGGAATTTTCATCTGGAAAAATCATAATTGGATGGATTCCCACGTATGCTCGAGATGTCCGAAAAAGAATGATTTATAAGATCCAATCCTTAAATATATGTGTGATAAGATTTATGGGGAACAGATATCTTTCTGGAGAATACTATTCGACATTCCTCATTAAGTATAAATGGTAGATATTATTAGGTTTCATTATTTCCCTACCATTTCAAATGTGGGCTGAATTCAGGGTTAATATTTTTACTGTGATATTAGGTATACTAATGTTTGGTAGTTACTTTCCACTGTGCTCCTGCCAAGGAAACTTATTTCCATGTTTTAACAAGCTGACGAGCTTTTTTTGCATAGTCTAGGACTTCTTCTTCATTTTGATACAATCTCTTATGGATTATCCGTGTTAAAAATTCTTCAATCTGCGTCAATTTGATAATTTCACTCATAGGTAGCTTTTGGGAGATGATTTTATCCCAAGTAGTTAAATGGCTGACCAATGAATCGTGTTCAATGGAAATGAGCCTTTCCAACCTGTGAAGTCCCTTTTCCTGAGCAATGATGTGAGCTTGAGTTAATAATTCCTGTGCTTCAGCCAAATTTAGCTCTAGTAACTTCAATTTGGATTGGATAAGATATGTTTCAGCAATGTACCAATGAGAATTTTGTGCCTTGGAAATGGTTAATAATTGTTCTGAAAGCTTGTTTAATTCATTTAGAGTGTTTTTATTTCCTGTGATTTCTAACTCAACTAAGAGTAATTCACATAAGTTGATCAGTGCCTCCACAGTCAGCTCAAGCCATATAACATCTTCCTCAGCTACCTGCCGAAAGATTTGTTGAAAGAGGTTTGGAGCAGTCACTTTATCAGTTAATCTTCCGCGGGCTTTCAGAACGATTGCTTCAGCTAGCCGAAACCTTTGACTAATTCTTGGAATGTCTTTATTTCGCTTATTGATTTGGCGTAACTCATCTAAATAACTCCGTACAGTCTCTGAAGGAAGCTCATTGACAAAAAGCCGAATTGATGTATAAAGAATATCAGATATCAATAAATCAAATTCATTCTTTCTAGCAAGAGTGAGAGATCTTTCAAAATATTCAGTGGCAGATCGAAAATCACCCTGCTCCCCGAAATAATATCCGATATTGTTGAGGAGTACGCTAATCCGTCGTGGATTTCCGATGGCTTCATAAATAGTCAAACTTTTCTGATAATGTTTTAGTTCTTGAGCTGGTTCACCTTTATAACCAATTACAACACCAATTCCATTTTGGGCGTGAGCTACTCCATGTTGGTATCCGATTGCTTCACTGATGTTCAAACTTTTATGGAAATGATCTAAGGCTTGGTCCAACTCGCCTTTACTTGCATAAATAAAACCGATTGTGTCTAGAGATTGTGCTATTCCTTGTTGGTCTCCGATTGTTTCGCTGATAGCCAGACTTTTTTGGGAATGGTTTAAAGCTTTATTAAGTTCGCCTTTATTTGAATAAATCCAACTGATATTGTCTAGAGAATGAGCTATTCCTCGCTGGTCGCCAATTGCCTCGTTGATAGCTAGGCTTTTCAGGGTGTATTCTTGGGCTTGGTTCAGTTCGCCCTTATCAAAGTAGTATCGTCCAATTTCCATCATAGTTTCAGAAATACCTTTATTGTCCTCCTCCTTTTCTCTTAAAGACATACTTTTTTTCAAGAAAGAAAATGCGAGATTTAGCTTCCCTTGGTCTAAAAGAAGTGAACCTTTTCTATAGAGGAGCGCTGCCTCTCTAGTTCTCAATCCTGACTGGTGTTCTTGAACAAGAATCTTTAGTAGCTTCTCACCTCTCTTAACCAGTTGTAATCCCTTATTTATTTGTCCTAACCATTGTAAGGCCCAAGAAATATTCATGAGAGCATCTAGTTCTCGTAATTGGTTTCCAGTTTCTCTACTTTTTTCTAGTAAATGTTCTGCCACTCTTTTTCCCTCCTTAAGTTGCCCCTTCTTCAAGTACAAAGTGCTTTTCAGATATTGTAAAGCCAATCGTTCATTGTTCATCAGTTCTGATTGTTCAAGGTTGGTTATCGTGTTCAATGCTTTAACATATTTGGCTTGATCCACCAACTGTTCAATCTGCTCTAATTGTTGGTCATACAAGATAGTTACTCTCAGCCCTTTTCAAACAAGTGTTATTTACTCTCTTCATTCCTTTTGAATCTTCAACTCATAGCTTTGAGCTTCATGAGTTTAGAAGCTTTCGA
>JBHLKY010000038.1:13572-25900 GCA_048886185.1 Candidatus Hermodarchaeota archaeon | reverse complement strand
GAAACAGCTTTAGAACAATATAAAGTATTCGCTATCAATTATTCTCATCCTTATATTCCTTCTAGTAGAATAACTGAAAATATTTGTAAGCCTGGAAGCGATTGGTCGAAAACATGGAGCTATACGATCGCTCCTAGCCCTTGTGAAAAGATCTGGAGAATTGGTGGAACTGTTGGTCTAGATATAACTTTGAGAGCAACTCCCATATTACAAATACAATGGTTCATGGGTTGGGAGAGGAAGGGATTTAAACTACAATGGTTTGAATCGTGGATGAAAATAACCCCTTCAATAAAGTTGGAAGCTTCCTTAGGTGTAGGAGTCAGTTACAGCAAAGAGTGGACTTACAGATTACTTACATTGTCTAATAGATTTTATTTTTGGGCAGGTAGCGTACCAGTATGGGCTAATTTACAATTAACCGTGGATGCTGGTATTGAATTCAACGCTTGGGGTAAAATATCGATCTCAAGTTGGGTCTCATTAGAGACAATGTATAAGGCAGGGATCAGATGGAATGTGGCATCTGGCTGGAGTACAATATGGGATAGTTATGTGAACGTGAACCGAGGTACTCCCCAAATTTCAGGATCAGCAGGACTAAGTGTAATCCCCAAATTAACTTGTAAACTTGCATTCTTGATTTATGATGTTGGAGGCCCATTTGTTGCTGCGGTACCCTATGCACCCATGTCAATTACCTATTATACTAATAAACCCAATGAATGGTCCATTCAGCTCAGGTTTAAAATTGAAGCAGGAGTCACCCTTGCGGGATGGTTAAGTAAAATTTTAAAACTGTCTTCGTACTCAAAAACAATTAAGGATTGGCTCCTTAAGTCTTGGAGTGGCTTTTGGTAGGTTTGCCATAATAAATTCGTTTGACAATAATATAGAGATATACTTTGATACCTAACTCTCTTCGCTACCTTGAATTTGTCATAAAAGGCAAATAATAAGGATGAACTTTGTCCTTTTAGATTTTGATTAATGCTAATAAAGGATCATAATTCAACCAAATTAATCTTGAATTGAGAAATTACAGTAATTCTTGAGAACAAAGCACGCTCTGAAGGTCAACCATTTAGAAGGGGCGTTTTTGGGTTCAATTTCGACCAACATGGGATTTCTAAAAGAGCTCTGATTCACCCAATAGCCTGTAGGATCCATGGATTGAATTATGTGAGTGATAGCCTCATCAAATTCCTGATGATAGGGAATTTTACTCATTACGAGCCAATATAATGTTTCAAGTGCATCAGAAGTATATGATTGAGGAAATCCGAATTTCAACCAACTTTTCTTTATTTCCGTTTTTTCGAACACTTTAGGTTGGGATATCATTTGTTTTCTGATTTTTCTTATCTCCACACTTTTCTTTCCTTTAATCAAATTATAGTAATCTTTGGCACCACTAGGAATATATCGGAAAACTCTATTCTCTAAAATTTTATCTACAATGATGTCTACTGCTCGCTTAATATCCTCGTTCAACTTATTATTGTTTAATGTAGCGTACAAAGCCAAGGCCTTTGTAAGTGCCATCTGACAGTCAGGTAAGAGAGTATATAAAGGATCAGGAGAACAAAATGTTCCCTGATCATTGAGAATGCGTTGAGTGAGAAAAACAATCCCTTTCTGAGTTCGTTCATCATTAATCTCAAAATGAATGAGTGACCGAATGATATTTGCTGTTAAACATATCAATGGGAATTTAGAGCCTATTTTGTGAGTAAAGCCGCCTTCGGGAAGTTGATAGGAGAGGATCTGCTCTCCCGCTTTACGGATTAATTCGTCTGGATTAGCATTCAACTCGCATAAGAAAATTAATTGCCAGTAATTACCTGTATATTTCTTGTAAGGGTTTTTTGAATTACTCCAGCTTCCATCTGGTTTGATCAAGGAAATTAGCTTTTCAATTGGATGATAACCATTCACTTCTGCGATCTCATCTGTTGAAAGTGTTTGATCTATCAAGAATTTTTTCGTCATATTTCTTACAGGGGGATTAGTGTCTTCTAATAACCAATTAAGAGTTTTGTTAGGCAACTGAAAGGATTTCATATAACAGCCTCAATTTTGACTATCAATAATCATCCAAAGCTTTCTTCGATAAGTTCATCACTCCTTTGATAGAGAGAAATTCAATCCCTATTAGGGTATACCATATTGGCAATGGGAAAAGTAGAAAGGAAAACGGGAAAACAACCCATGGCTGGAAGAATAATGATAGTATAGCTCAAAACATTAAATATTTGTTACAATTTCAGTCAAAATTAATTGAAAAAATTATATAACTAAATTTAGACTATTTACAGAAAATATAAATAAAATAGAAAGAGGAATACTATTGCAGAATTTACATTATTATTAGTTGGAGTGTTGAAAAAAAAAGAGGGGAAGGTTTTTTAACCTTCAGGTTCTGTATTCTCACTTTTGGAACGTTACTCTAGTTCAGGAGGGGATAAATTACCTGACAAGGGTAAAAGTGAATAAATCTGACAGCATCATTGTTGTTCAGTTGATCAAGGATAGATTCCCAATAGTGGTCATCGGCAGAATCAGGAGTTGACCAGGCAATGATTGCAGCATCAATGATACTTTGAGCACTAACCCAAGAGCCATCAGGTAACAGAATTGTCGCACCTGGATTATCAAGGCGGTGTCTTGTGTTGAAGATAAATGCAAGCAATTGCTGTGCTAACTGTTCTCGAGGATCACCACCAGCATTGGCATCAATTAAGAAGTGAGAGACTTCAGCTTCCCAGGTTCCTGTGCCCCAAATCAGTGAATTGTCGTCGTTATTATATGCAGCGTCAACTGGAGTGCCATCAGAGAAGAATCCATCAAAAGGTTCATCACCATTGCCAAAGTAGTCGGATGCCACTGCATAAGGAGCAAGTAGATTGACAAAATCTCTGTCTCCTTCTGTTAATTCTTGTAGGCCATTCTTATTATGCCAGTAGCCTTTGGTGTCAAAGTTAGCGGTTCCAACGCAGAAGTTAGTAAAGTAAGTTTCAAATTCAGATCCATATACAGTAGACCCTGTCAAAGAGGACTCAATAGTGAAGGTATATGATGTTGGTCCTGTTGAAATCCATCCGCCAATCAAGGGTACCAACTCAGTGAGGGTATAAGTTCCTGGAAGTAAATCATAAAATGTAGTAGATCCATCAGCACCAGTATTTTGAATAATTGGACCAACTATTAAGCCATTTATGGTCGTACCAGAAAGTTCTATTTTCCAACCAGGGATTCCAGGTTCATCTGGATCAACAACCCCATCTCCATTCCGATCATAAATCTTCGTGGCAGTAATGGAGCCCAATCCTACATTCCCATAGACAACCTCATGGGTCTCCTCAGATTCCCCACTGACTGGGACTAGCACAGTTGGATTGGCAGATGGATATTGGGATACGATGCTCCCATCTAGAATACTAACCGTTTGGAAAGTAGCGGTTGGTGTATCTTCAACAAAAGTGTATGTGCCTGGTTCAGAAGCATCCACCATGGCGGTAGTAAAGACAGTATTGGTTACACCTAAAGAATCAGTAACATCGACCGCCCATCCTTCAATGGTTTCTTCGCCAATATCTTGGATTCCATTGATGTTTTTGTCATGGAACTTACGAACAGTGATCATTGGAGGCACGTAGGGTTTACCGTGTTGTTTAACTTTGTAATTGTCAGTCTTTGACCATGCAGGGAGGAAGCCATGGAAGTTTCCAGCAGCGTAGCCTTCATTGTTGACATCTTGATGTTTATCTCCCTCGGGATTGAATGTATTGAGAGGAGAATACTTGTCAACTGGAGTTATCCATACTTTATAGACACCACCAGGATTAGGAGTGTCTTCATAGGGAAAAAGCTGGACCGTAATTGCACCCAGTTCTGCATGATCCACATCAACACCAGTGTTATGTTGACAGTCCACTGTAATCCATCCTGAGTCTTTTCCATTCTGATATTTATAATTCTGCCCAGGATAAACGAAGTCAATAACACCGTACTCATTAACATGGATCTTGCGACAATCAATGTGGTCAGTCGAAAGGAGGTCTTTACCGCTTGGATCCGTTACTTGAAAATAGTAGTCACCCTCAGGCAGACCTGCAGCCGACGATGGTGCATTTGGGCCTGGCCCACCATCAAGGTAGACATCCTCTTTAATCTCATAATGTACGTTCTCATTAACGATAGTTCCGTCCACAGTTGTCGTAAAAATAGCCCCAGATAACGGAGTTGCTTGAGCAGCCATCGCTATGGGGAAGATTAGGACAGAGAGAAACGCTATACTTGTCAATAATTTTTTTGTGTTCATTTTTATTGTTTCCTTTACGAGAATATCTCGTTTTAACTTGGGAATTTATGTCATTGCGCCTCTCCTTGGCGCTCCGAAGGGAAGGCATGATTTTTTTAATGCACTTCTCTAAATGATTGTAATTCCTTCTTATCCACTCAACGATCCACTGCGGTTTATAAGTCAAAGGTTGCGATAATCTTACTCATTAAGGGATATTTATTTTTTGGTACAAAACTGATTTGATTTCTCGAATAAAAATAGAAAAAAGATTATTACCCTAAGATTTTTGTCGGAATCGTGAACAAAACAAAAGATAATCTTTGATGATTAAATACAAATTCAAGATGTATAGAAAAAAATGAGAGAGATTATCTCTCTCGTCCGAATTTAGCAAATATAAAGATTCCAGCGATGACAATGACTATACAATAACCGAATATTATAATGAAATCAAGAATAACTATTTCACTGGTTATTTCTGCTCCACGAAGAAAAATTGAGGTTAAGGCGTCTGTAACATAATAACTTGGAACGAGTTTTATCAATTCACTAGATATTGGTACAAATGTTCCAAAAAACATTTGGGGAAGAATGAATATGAAGCTAATTCCCGTTGCTGCTCCTGGACTTTTTGCCAATGTTGCTGCAATTAATCCAAATCCTACATTGCATAATACTAGTAATAATACTAAAATAAAAGCAAATAATATTCTAATCGGATCTGTTCCAACACTAAATCCCATAAATCCAGCAGCTAAGAACACAATAGCAATCTGAAGTGTTCCTGTTATCATATAAGCAATAGTACTTCCAGTGATAACCTCTGCAGAAGTAGTCGGGGTTAATTGTATACGTCTCAGAATCCCAGCAGTACGTTCCTCAGTAAATCCCTCTGCGACAATTAAGATAAGAAAGATGGCAGCGAATGCAAACATCCCTGGAGTCATATAATCAAATTGGCTGAAATGTGAGGATTTAACACCTGATGGGTTACCTAGTGTTACAGGGTTAGCAACACTCAATGCCTGTTCACCATAGAGGGTTGTCAACAGGATTTGGTGAATCAGAGGAGGTAAGGCATTGCTTACTATTAGAGAACCTCGATCGACAAATATTCCAATGGTAGTATTTTCCCATGTACTAGCATTTAATGGGTTAATCCAGTAAGAATCAATACTTACTCCAAAATTATCAGGAATTATAATAACAGCATCTACTTTTCCCTGTGTTAAATCAGCTTGAGCAGTATCATTTGAATCATAAGATTGGTTAATGAGTACTTCACTTGTAGAAAGGTTTCCAATAAATAAATTTGACCATGTTGAGTCATCTAAATCGACGATACCAATAGTGTATACTGTTGATCCAGCTAGATTTCCTCCTCCAAATGCTAATCCAAAAGCACCTGTAATTATAAGTGGAAATAATAGGGCCATAAAGAGAGTTGCGGGAACCCTAATGAGTTTCTTCATATCTTTTTTCACAATTGCATTAATTCGTTGAATTTTCATCTTTTTCACCATTATTCCCTAATTTTTCGACCAGTAATTTTTAGAAAGACCTCTTCTAAGTCCTTTGCTTCATGTGATTTCATTAAAGCTTGTGGAGTATCAAGAGCAATCAAGGTTCCACGATCAATGATCCCCACTCGATCGCAAAGTGATTCTGCTTCTTCAATGTAATGGGTTGTTAATATAACAGTTTTTCCTTGACTTTTTAATTCCTTAATAAATTCCCAAGTAGCTCTTCTTGATTGTACATCCATGGCAACAGTTGGTTCATCTAAGAATGCGATTTCAGGATCATTAATAAGAGCCATAACCAAGCTTATCCTTCGAATCATCCCTCCACTATATTTCCCAGCTTGCCGGGTTGCACCTTCAACTAAACCTACCAATTCTAATAATTTGTCAGTCCGTTGTTTCAATAAATCTTTTGGCATCCCATGAAGATTACCAAAAAACTCTACATTTTCACGACCAGTAAGATATGAATAAAATGCAGGTTCTTGAGGACAAACACCAATCATTTCCCGAATTTTCTGGGGATTACTCCTAACATCATACCCTCCAATTATTGCTGTACCTGATGTTTGGTGTAATAACCCAGTCATAATATTGATCGTAGTAGATTTACCAGCCCCATTTGGTCCCAACAAACCAAATGACTCACCTGATTTAACTTCAAAACTCAAGTCATCTACTGCTAGTAAATCACCAAATTTTTTAACTAGATTAGTTACTTTTATTCCATTTTGCTTCAATTAAATTATCTCCATTTTTCAATCCATTATTTTTCTATCATTTGAATTAACCACACTCAAAGAATTGATATTCAGAATGAAATAACTCTTCCATAAGTTGTTGAGATGGTTCGATTGAAATATTTTTTACAGCAAACCATATTCCTTCTTCAACTATAAAATCAAGGGTGAATCCTTTATCAAAAAGATGTAAAAGGTAGTGTAGATGATGTATATGTGTTTCCAATACAAGATGCATTTTGGTATTATCTTTCAGGGTTGGGATCTTTGCAGTTATGACTTCAACTTGAATAGAAATCTGTTTCGTTGAGGTATTTCCTGTAAAAAATATTCTAATCCAATCAGAATAAAATAACATCCTTGTTAGTTCATCTGGAGATCCTGATGCATTTTGAAACTGATTGAGATCTTTTTTAAGTTTAGAGTAGTGATCTTGAAGATTAATTATGTCCATTTCATTTTTAATCCTTGTTTTTGATTGTCACTGCACTTTAAAAGTGATAAAAAACCTAGTTTAGGATTCGGTATCTGTTTCTTTATCTAAACCATAAATTGCTAAACAAGAAATTCCTAATCCCAATACTAAGCTCATATCTGGTTGTGGGGTACCTTGTACTGCGGATACTATTGCTAAAATGATTGTTGAGACTCCCATTGCCAGCGGAAGTGCTAACAAAACTAAATTCTGGATTTTAGACCAATTTGTTTTTTCACTCATTTTTTATCAATCCTTTAATTCTTTGGTTTTACAACCGTCTAAACCATTCTTTTTTACTAATTAATAGTATTGGGAGTAGGCATGTTCAGAATTGGGACTTATTCATCCGCTTTTAGTGCAAAAAAGTGAAATATTGAGGACAATTTTGAGCTAGAATTATCGAAAAGAAATCTGCCAAAATTTAAAGAGAAAAGTTCTATATACAGTTGGAATCTAAAAAAGGCAACTAAATGTTACACTTCTAGTGTACAACCTACGCAATGGTTGGAACAATTTTTCACTTGCTTGAATGCATTATTAGCTGATTTTTTGTTAGCTGAAAACTGAACTTCATAAGCTGAATCTGAGGCACATTTTCGAACTAAAAGGTTCATATTATTTAGCTGGAAATCCAGCCTCAGAAAGTATTTCTTTGAGTCTAAGTTGTTTTAGATCAGGAAATAGACGTGCAGGTTCTCCTAAATAAGTTATGATTGTTGTGAATTCGGTTTTTTGTCTTAGGATTTGATTAATTTCCTGTATTCTTCTTAAATCAGAAGTTAAAAAGATGGCAAACACTAATGGATTTGTTGCTGACAGAAGAGGAACAAAAAACTCCTCAGGGAAAGTTTTAGAAAGGTAAGTGAGTACTTCTCCTACATTTATCGCCTTTTCTTCCCAATGGATTCTAATCATTACTGTTATCCCAGTTCCTGCAGAAGGATTCATGTGTATACCAAAATGAACACCGCTCCCACTAATAAGTTCATTAATAGTATTACGCACCGTTCTAGAGGTAAGACCAGACTTTTTAGCAACCTCACTAATAGCCATTCTTGGATCTGATACCAAATATTGGAGAACTTTTTTCTCAGTAACAGAGAAATCTATTTTATTGCCTTTAAATAATATTAAGGGGTGTAGTTCAACATTGATAACACAAGGTATATTCCTAATTGAAGAACCTAATTCTGCTAACGATGAACTTCCTTGATAAACACCAATTATATTGTACATACTCCCTGTCAATTTTCCAATAGGTCCAGCAAGAGGGTTATTACCTATCGTTTCAATAAAACTTTCATCTTCAGTACCATCAGTTGTCACAATGGCCATGCAAGGTTCTGCATCAATCATAGCGTAAGTTAACTCAACAAAAAAACCTTCAATTACACCTAATGACAGTAATTTCGTCACACGCTTTTTTATCGCATTAGCGGAAACATTATGCTTTTGGGCCATTCCTTGATACGTAACACGACAATTATCACTAAGATCTAATAGGATTTGTCGATCTAATCCATCCATCTAACCGTACAACTCATCAACAGGTTTGTAAGCAGAGCCATTCCTAATTTTCATTCTAGTATCTGAAACCATTTATGGTTTTTTCTTTTACTTGTTGGCTAAAAAAAAAAGTAATATAATTGTTCCGTTAGTCACAATATTGATTAATTGAATCTTTCTCATGATTTCCCATATCTTATCCCCTAGAGAGACAAACTTATATCTGAATACATTTTTTTAATCCGATAGAGACTCTCATATTTATCATTGTTGTTGTTAGGGTTTATCAGAGAGAGGAGAAGATACTTTCAACAATGAAACTACTATCTGTCAATTAAAATATATTTCTTCCTCCTTAATTGTAAGAGATTTTATCCAGAAACATGAAGAAAATGCACGATGGTTATCGAGGAATGAAAAATGAACACTAAAACGAAATTAATTATAGGAAACATTATGGTTATTCTACTACTGAACATAGTTATTGTCAGTTGTACGTCTACATTTAAGTCATGTCAGAGTTTAAGACTGCAGGTTGATATTGGTGATTTTACATATTCTTCCTATCTAGGAGGAGATGGTCTTCCATACTCAGAAGTTGATATTGAAGAAACGATAAAAGATGTGGCTATTGATTCAGAAGAGAACATTATTGTCACTGGAAATACTTTATCTTCCAATTTTCCAGTTAGGAATGCTTTTCAGGATACTTTTGCTGGTGGGGGTAATGATGTTCATAATGTTGGCGGTGATGCTTTCCTTACGAAATTTGATAAAGATGGACAACTCCTATGGTCTACTTTTTTAGGTGGAACCTACATGGATGGAGGAAAATTGGTAATAACAGTAGAATCCGATAATATTATTGTTCTAGGGATGACAAAATCTAGTGATTTCCCTACTACTGATAACGCATACCAAAAAGATTACTCTAGTAATTATGATATTTTTATATCAAAGTTTTCTTCAAATGGATCAATGATTTATTCGAGCTATCTTGGTGCCAGTGGAGAGGATGCCGTTGATAGTGTTGACCTTGACTCATCGGGCAATCTAATTGTCTCAGGTAGAACTACTTCTGCTAATTTTCCAGTGACAACAAGTGCTGATCAACCAGTCCTTGGCGGCGGGGCAGATGGATTTTTCATGCGTTTGTCACCAAATTGTTCTACGATTTTGTACTCAACTTTCCTTGGTGGTACTAATAATGATTCGATAAACGAGGTTACTATAGATGCCCAAGGCAACATTATTGTTACGGGATCAACCTTGAGCTCAAACTTTCCTATAACAACAAATGCTTACCAAAGTTCTATAAGTAGTACCCATAGCGACACCTTCATTGCAAAATATAATTCTTCTGGCCAAATGATCTATGCTACTTACTTTGGGGGTTCACACTCTGATTATAATTTTGGACTTGCGACTGATTCAGTAGGAAATATCATTATAGCTGGTCAAACTTTGTCTACTGATTTCCCCACAATAAACGCGTGGAAAGCGAATTATACTGATAGTATGAGGAACGGTTTTGTTACAAAATTCAGCGCAGACGGTCAAGAACTAATTTTTTCTAGCTATTTTGGTGGATCGGGTTGGGATGGCGTTTTCAACGTAAATATTGATTTAAAAGATAATATCATCGTTAGTGGATACGCAGATATTTATGCGGATGGTTTTCCCATCTTAGATGCATTCCAAGAAGAAATTCACGGCCGGTGTGACATTATTATGATGATGATATCTCCAACTGGTCAACCCTTCTTTGGGACTTATTTAGGAGGGGGAGAAATAGATCATCCTTGGGATCAATATCTTAGCAATGATTATCTTTATATTGTAGGTTTTACACAATCAGTGAATTTCTTTACAACCAGCAATGCTTATCAGCCTACAATCAGAGGATATTCAGATGGTTTCCTCTTTCGCTTTGATATTGATGGCTATTTATCCACGTTAACATCAGAAACAACAATTGAATCAGAAATGACAACTGAATCAGAAAAAACAATAGGATCAGAAAATACTCCGAGTTTTGAACTATTTATTGTACTTATTGGCCTTCTCTCTGCTTTAGGATTTAGATCGAGGATCCGAGGAAGAAAAGAGTAAAATCTATAATTTCCTTGAATCCTATAACAAAAATATTAACAGCATAAGATACATAAAGTAAAGTAATGAAGTCTGCTAGGCAAATTATCTATCTTTCTTTTTTTCTCCCCCAATTGACTCATACTTTTACGAATACTCAATGTTTTAGATAGGAAGCCCTTGTTAATCAATATTTATAGGTTGCTTAGGATTTGGAGAAACATTATTAAAACGCCATAATAGAACTATTATTACTGGGTTTACTAATGAAAAAGCAAATTATTTATATTTTTAATTTTTTTTATTGATAAAGTTCAAAAAGTAAAAAAAAATTACCAAATTTAGAATAAAATCATTTAATCTGGTGTCATCCTGTGCTAAATCTTAGAAACTTGTCAGAACAGTATAAAAAAAGAGTACAATTAGGAAACGATACAGTTTCAACATATCAATATTCACTTGGATTTCTCATTATGCTTCATCTACTTCCTGGAGTATTACTATTTATAGGATTAATTTTGTTTTCTCAACCCGTAGTAGTCAAATTCTTTGGAATTGATCCAAATCTTGGTCCTGTTTTTGGTTACCTAGCGGCTACAACCTTAATTTTGGTCGAAGTACTCTGGTTAGTAAAAGAGAAAAGAAAATTGGAAAAAATAGAACCACATGAAAGGCTCATAAGATATACAGAGAAAAGCCCGATCTGGCAATATTTTGTACTCATCCCCATTCTAATAGCTTTTACATTGATCATGTACTTAGTAGTAGCTCCACTTGTGCAACCATTTATAATAGATACTTTCTTCAGTTGGTATCCACAAGAATACAACTTTCAAGTCATTATACATGACCCGACGGTGTTATCGAATTTAAAAACATATGCAGGAGCCCAATTATTGGCGATCATGAACTTTATTTTACCAGCAACGACTTTAACTATTGTGGAAGAGTTTTATTTTCGAGGATACCTACTACCACGTATGGAAGAGCATGTGAAAGGATATGCACCATTATTAAATGTAATCCTCTTTTCAGTGTATCATTTTTTTTCACCATGGGAAAATCCAGTAAGGATTCTAGCCCTTCTTCCAGTAGTCTACTTGGTATGGTATAAAAGAGACATTAGATTCTTATTGATCACTCACCTAGTAGCAAATGCTGTAGGAGGAATCTATGTCCTATTTATGGCTTTTTAGTCATATCACTCATGTATAGGTAAAAGAATAGAAAAACATAACATCTATAGAATATATCAAGGTATAGATCAGGTTTCATTGGCAACAGATTAATTATCAACGAAAAAGAGGAGCTAGATAAGTAGAAGGGTCTCTTTCAATTCTAAGGAGTTTTTACAATAAATGACTAATAATATTATTACTGTTAATAATCTAACGAAAATCTATGAACGGTCTCCATCAATATTTCAAAAATTGAGGGGAAAATCAAAAGAATCACGACGTGTTGTTGCTCTTAATAATCTCTCTTTTCAAGTAGAAAAAGGGGCGTTTGTAGGATTACTGGGTCCTAATGGAGCAGGAAAGACAACTATAATTAAATGTTTGACAACACTCTTATTACCAACATCGGGTAACTTTACTGTTAATGGGTATTCTCCTGATCAAGAAAATAAAATTAAAGCGTCAATTGGAGCCATGTTAATGGGTGAACGAGGACTTTATTGGAA
>JBHLKY010000038.1:0-13472 GCA_048886185.1 Candidatus Hermodarchaeota archaeon | reverse complement strand
TATTCTCCTGATCAAGAAAATAAAATTAAAGCGTCAATTGGAGCCATGTTAATGGGTGAACGAGGACTTTATTGGAAATTAACTGGAAGAGAGAATTTGGAATTCTTTTCAACCTTGTACCATGTCCCATCCAATGAAGCAAAAGATCGTGTTCAATCAATTCTTGATTTAATGAGTCTAAATTCCTTTGCAGATCGCCCTGTTGAGACTTATTCTTCAGGCCAAAAGATGAAATTTGCATTTGGACGTGCACTCATATCGGATCCGCCAATTTTGATTTTAGATGAGCCAACAATTGCGATGGATGTGCAGGGAGGAAAAGATTTACGCAAAATCGTGAAACAATTACACCAAACTGGGAAAACAATTCTTTATTCAACCCATATCATGAGTGAAATTGAAGAATTGATTGATAATGGTAAGGAGAAAGTTTTGATTATTGATCATGGAGAAAAAATTGCTTTTGATCATCCAGATGTTTTAAAAGAAGAATTAGAGCAAGATGAGATCATATCAATAGAAGGAATGTTTCCAGATTTTACACTTCTTATTAAGGAACTTCAAGAACTTACTGGCGTGAAACGAGCCGCGTGTATAAATTTGGGTGATAAGGAAGAGATATCGCTTATTGTGGACGATGCAAAACAGCGAATGTCTCAAATTTTAGATACCATTACCAAATTTAAGGGGCGTATCTCTTTCATCAATCCGAAAGAAGTCTCATTAGAAGATGTGTTTATTCAAAAAACTGGGAGATCTTTATCAACAGACACAAGTATTAAGATGTGACGCCGTTATGATTAAATATTTTACAGAGGGGAAAGTCTACAATCCAGATATCCGATCAAATTTAAAAATAACCAGAGATGTATTCATTACCCGACTCCTGACATATGGACGGTATAAAGGCCAAGTATTGATGTCAGTCATAACTCCAGTTATGCTTGCAGCTCTCCCTATATTAATGGGACCAGCTATAGCTGGATCTCCTGAAAGTGCACGAATAAGTTTTGAAGCGAAAACTGGGACAGGAAACTATGCTGGATTTTTACTATTAGGTACGTTATTTTTCAACTTGGTATCAAATTCACTATGGAATTTTGGGTACTGGTTACGACGAGAACAGATGCAAGGAACCCTAGAAACTCTTTACTCCACCCCTACAGATCGAATTTGGCTATTGACTGGAACCTCACTTTATGTTATGGTTAGAAACGGTCTTTCTTTCATATTCGCATTGATTCTAGGTTCAATTCTTTTCGCTATTCCTATTGGCGCATATCTTCAACCGACATTGATCCTAGCAGCTCTTCTTTTTGTCATTGGTGTTTTCCCCCTTTTCGGTCTTTCATTAATTTTTGGTGCTGCTGTTTTACGCTTTAAAGATGTCAATTCCCTAATTTCCGTGGTTAATTGGGTCTTCAGCTTTTTATTAGGAGTATTTTATCCAATTACAGTATTTCCTGTTATTTTACAGCTATTAAGTCTAATTCTTCCACTAACTTGGGTTAATAATGCCCTTAGAGCAGTTTTATTTGAAGCAAATTATTTTGTCAATTTTTACGTTGATTTTGGTATAATCTTGGCATTTGCCTTCTTTATTCCCATGATCTCTATTTGGTTTTTCACAAGGGTCGAAAAAAGCGTTCAGAAAAGAGAGGGCTTTTCTAGCTATTAAGGAAGTGAGAGAATTGAAGCATACGAACTTTTCTACAGATCATCCCATACGTTCAAATGGATCTTTTTGGTATCAATGGCTGAAAATGTCTAAAAAGGAAATTTTAATCCAATTTCGTTACCCCATTGCTTTTTTAATGAATTTTATTCAAATTATAATAATTATCTTGTTTTTTACTTTTTCAGCGAAAGCCTTTCTTCCAACAGATAGTAAGGTGGGATTAACTACCGCCTTTACTGGAACTAGTATCTTTTTTGGCTTCATTATTTACTACTTCATAATTACTGGTATATATAATGTAGGGAACAGTCTTCGGAATGAACAGATTACAGGTACATTGGAAACAATTTTCCTTTCTCCTTCTTCAACCCTTGCAAATATGTTTTCACGGATGACATATACAATCATCTTGAATATTATATTCATTCCTTTTACATATTTGATAGTTACTTTTGCTGTAGGTGATATTCAGATTGATCTAACCAACCTTTCTCTTTGGATCTATATATTTTTCACACTAATTTCAACTTTAGGACTTTCTTTTACGCTTGCCGGGCTAGCATTAAGGCTAAAAGAAGCCATGCAACCCCTTTTGGGATTATTAGAATTTACTTTCATGATTTTCTCAGGAGTGTTCTTCCCAATAAGTTTATTAGGACCAGCAGTCATATTATCTTTGTTATTCCCAATTTCTTATGGTATTGACTTAGTAAAATCAACTATAAGTGGAAATACAATAACTGAAATTGCGATGGTATTCAATCAAAGCTTAGGAGTTGATCCATTACTCTTTGTTAATATCCAAATATTGTTTGTCATTTTCCTTGGAATAACTTTTCCTATTATTGGTCTTTGGATTTTTCATTACACAGTTACACAAGCCAAAAAAACAGGGAATCTAGCACAATTCTAAAGGGGTACAACAATACAAGGGCACAAAGCAGAATTTACTACAAAAGAAATCTCTTTCTCTTTTTCCTCAACTCACTAGAGATTACTTCTCAAAAACGATTAGGATAACAAGCACGAACAGTATCTTCAATTGCTTTCTGTACTCCAGATCGATTATATCCTAACTTTTCCACTGTGTCACTTGGATCGTAATAGAGTTCTTTCGACTGTATATCTTGAAATAATCGAGCTAAATCAAGACCACTTTCTTTTCCCTCTTTTTGTTCTAATTTCTTCATTCGTTTTCCATAAAATGCAGCAAGGAATGTAGGAATTGTAATTACTCTTTTCTTCATTCCTAGAGTGTTAAAAATGATATTCAACATATCCCTCCAAGATAAATTTATATCTCCAATTAAATATCTCTGACCATGTTCCCCTCGTTCAACTGCGCCAACTATCGCTTCTGCCACATGTTGTACTGCAATCATATTCGTACCTCCTTTTGGAAAGAAGACTATTTTCATTTTCAGGATCCGATCAAGTAGTACTTCTTTCCATAATGGAATTCTACTTGGCATTGCTCCAAAAATATAGGGTAACTCAAGGATTATTACAGCCATTTCTTCTTGACCTGCTTGTATAACTCGTTCTGCTTGTTCTACGCGACATTTAATATATGGATGGTTTTCTGCTAACCTCAATTCAGGCCAAATCCTATCAAAATAGGCAAAATACGAACTTAAAACAATACATCGTTTAATACCTGCGTTTCGTGCGGCATCAACCACCTTTCCACAAGAATTCACCAATCTCTCATGAAAAAAATCATAAGCAGGGGCTGGAGGAGTAACACGATCATCTGGTCCTACTGCATACACTAATACGTCGTATCCACTTAATAATTCTTGAAGTACACGTTCCTCCTGTTCAAAAACATTTATATACTTCACCTCCACTTCCTTTGGAAACCAATCTCCTAGTTCTACATCAGGTATTGAGATTGTGGTTACTGAATGCCCTTTTTTTCTAAACTCGAGTAAGGAGTGGTAACCAAGAAATCCCGTTCCACCAACAATTATTATTTTCATCTGTCCAAATCCTTCTACTAAAGATATTACTATAATAGAATGCAATAACATTTCGAATAAGAATTTAATTATTCCTGTTTGAACTATCTGAAATAATTCTTAATGGACAAGTTGAATATGAGGAATTGTAATCAACTCAGAGTAAAAACCACATAGAAGCTACAACTCTAAACATTGATTATAATACGACTTTATACCAATTAAAGAATATCGTGTTAATAAAAAGCCCTGATGAAAGCTATACTCAGAATTGTGAGGACTGAAGAAGTACAGACGTAAACATTAGTCACCAATTTGTCCTTATTTTACCGATAAGGACGAGGGAAGACGGAAAAGCAATTTCAACTCTAAGTACTTTAATCCGTTTTTTGATTATTTATGACTGTTTCATGAGCGAAGTCAATTTAAGAAAAGCATTCTCTACATTTTCACCCGTTAAAGCAGAAGTAATGAAATGTTCCTCAACATTAGAATGGTGGGTTAAAAAATAGTTAATATCTTGATGTGAGACAGCGACCAATTCTCTTAAATCTATTTTATTTCCGATTAAAATTACTGGAATATCCCCTGCGATGTTTTGGAGATCCTCTATCCATGATGTATGAAGATTGTCTAGACTTTTAGGAACCGTTAAGTCGAATACTAAGAATGCCCCTCGTGCACCACTGAAAAATCTTTGGCGGAATTGGCGAAACGATGTTTGGCCTGCGACATCCCAGATTTGTAAATTTACTTCAGAATTACCAACAAATACCTGTTTTGTATAAAGGTCAACACCTATAGTTGCTTTGTATTCACCAGCTAAGAATCCATGGACAAAACGATTGACTAGAGAGGTCTTCCCAACTCCTTCATCTCCCGCTAATATGATTTTATAATTCATTATGGTTCCCTAACGTTCATTCAACGATTCTCAGATCGGCCAATCTTCTCATCATAAGTTCCTAATATCCAATAAAAAAGATTTTCATTTTAATTCTTTATTTCACCAACTTTAATACTTTTACTCCCTACAATCTAGTTCTAATTCATTATTGTCATAATTTCCTTAAAAACAAGTTACAAAGTATTCATTACATAATCATTAATTTGATGACCATTTCAGAGATTAACTGAAAAATGATAACTGAGTATTCGGATGTAACCTCAGCTCAATATAGAACCATTCAATAAACCCTGGAACCATCAATGGATCAATTGAACCACAAATCTCTGATGAATTTAAGGATTGAATCGCAATATACTGATTATTATACGTTCCTCCCCAAATAGTATCATACTCAACAAAATCCAGTATAACTTGAAAATCTTGATTAATAAAACTAATGGCTGATCCATTAAAAAAGAAATCTGTTATAGGAATTTCAACTGAATTCACTCCATTGTTAAAATGTGAGCCTAAGCCTTTATCTAAGGTTAAATTTAATATCCCGTTAAAAAATTTCTTTGATATTGACCAACGAGCTGTATAGGAAGCAGTCCATTCAAATCCACCATGTGATATGCCTGCATCAGATGAAAACATTGATCCTTCAAATACAATGAACTCACTTTGAGGAGTTGTTTGTAAGATCAGTTGGATAAGCAAAGGAACAAGAATAACTAGCATGATCAGAGAAACTCCAGTAGTAACTGCAAAAAGACGATTTTTCAGGACATTTTCACTTGTTTTCAATTCTTCATACCCGTTCACCCTTTGAATACCTCTCTTTTATGATGCTATGGATTCGAACAGACTTATGAAGTTATTAGAATTTTTAGAACAGTGTATTACTTCTTGTACCAAATTTTGGATAGTATGAATTTTTTGGGGTCAAAGTGATCTTGAAAAAGACTACATTCAAAGAGAGCTTCCCCATTGTTATTATATCCAGTAATTATTGATGACTTGGGAGGGCCAACGCCACACTGGATCATATTAGAAAAAGAATGACAAGAGATAAAGTTCAGCATAAGAATCTAAATATTGACAAACTAATAAATAAAGGGAATCAATCGCTTTGTATGCTTCATATAATTGCGATAGTCGTCCCCAAAGGCTTCAATCAATAATTTCTCTTCTAAAGTCATTCTTTTATTTAACCACAACACGAGAATTAATAAAATAACAATCGAACAAATCAAACTAGAAAATGAAAGTGAATAGCCAAGGAAAAGAAATGAACTTCCAACATAAATAGGATGACGAATGATGTGATAGGGTCCTTTGGTGACTAGTTTATGATCTTTTTCAATCCCTATTACTATTGAACTCTCTCTGCCAAGAATAATCCGACTTATACACAACAAAAATCCTCCAATTATAATCATCAGGGTACCCAGAATCCAGAACATCCAAGTTAACTCTGGAAAGAGTATCATCTTTTGAATTAAGGAATATTCAAGATAGGGAAGTGAAACTATCAAGGGAATCATAAAAAGAAGAAGGAACATTGAAAGAGCTTTATAAAGCTCTTTTTTAGCTTTTTTACCTTTTTGGTCGTAAACAAGGAATGGTTGAGCAGCTTTATCAACAGCAATAAAGATATTAAATAATATAAGAGTAATCGAGAAATTAGTAGTCATATAAACTTCAGGAAAGAATAAGATTAATAGTACATTAATGAAAGCAAGTACTGCAACTACTGTAAATATTTTCAGCAAGATAAATATTACCTTATTTGACATAATTTTTCTCCATCGAAATGATGACAATGAGAAATACCATTTTCATTCCTAATAAGGCTTTTTATTGCATATGGATATGATTGCACAAAAAACATCTGGTTCTAATCATGATTATTTGATAAAGTATTATCTAAAAATGTGTCAGTTTTTACTAACAATCAATTGACAATTTTCAAAAACTAAGTTTGATCATTTTTCTAATGTAATAAGACTTCCCACTCAAAACTACTATTGGATCTATGGAACTGGTAGCGAATATATTGGTGAAGAAGAAATACCATAACAACAAGAATCCCTGTTTTTTCTGTTCTTGGTTTGGCTGTTTGGTCATTTCGTAATGTGTAGAATAAAATTATTAAGTTTTAACCAATCCATATACAAACGAATGGCTTGAATCATCGAAAATCTCGATCGAAAAACCACAAGCTTCAATTATTTTCTGAAGCTTTTGTTTTAAAATAAACTCTAGAGTATATCGAATAAGTTCTCTCTTTTCAAGAACATAATTACGAGAAAAAGTATTAAAGCATACATAAGTAACTATATATGCGCCATAGTCTGTTTGAATTGCTGGTAAGTCATAGTGTTCTGATGCGATAAATCCTGATCCTAATTCTAAATCTAATTCACCAGAATAGCCTTGGCTCCTACTCATTAACTCACGCAATCGAGTTTGGTTTGGAATTTTGTAATTAGAGAGTAAAAACATCCCATCTTTAGATAAATATTTTTTTACGCAAGTAAAAAGAGTTTCTAAGCTGTTATAAGAAAAGCTCGGCAAAGTATTCATAGGTAATAGAATGATATCAAAAGAAGTCTCTTTTAAACCAGATGTGGTAAGAAAATTATCATAAATCAATTCAGCTTTTCGTAACGAGGGATATTCAAGTTGGTAACGCTGAAAATATGGTTTAAAATATTTACATATTTCAATTCCTTTAAACATCATCGAACGAGTATTGACTCCCTCCCATTCCATGAGCTTCCTTAAGACCCTGCCATAAGCAGCTCCAATTTCTAGTAGAGTAGAGGGATTGTGCTGAAAAACGAAAGATAGTTCTGGATCCTCTCTCTGGGCATGAATATTCCGTCTCCGCCAAAATATTTCAGCCCAAATATTATGTTCATATAGATCATATTTAATATCACTTATTTTATCATTAGGTAAAAGGAATTTTTTTTCTTGTAATAGATTAAACTCCTCTTGAAAAGTCAAACCCTGCATTAGAAACAACTTTGTTCGTAATAAAATTCTCAGTAAACAATTATCATCCACCTTTTATAATAATCCCAAATATCTTTCTCCTCCCACTTATCTAGAAAGAAAAGGGTTTACTAGCAATATGATTTAGATTAGGTTCCTTCAAACTCTAGTTCCTGTGATTTGCCACGATTGAGAAGTACAGTCAAAACACGTGCTACCAGAAAATTCTACTGTAAATGTCGCCTCCCAAGTGTCATTATCGATAAAAGTCCCCTGTAAGGTGAAGAGATAAGAACAGGATCCAGGCGAATAAAAACTAACATCTATAGTGCCTTCTGATGCTGAAGAACCCGTCATATACCCCTCACCATTCATAGCTGGCCAGATTTCCAGTGTTGAACCATAGTCTACAAAGATAAACTGCGTATATTGTAAGTCAAGCAAGCCAAAAGCACAGATAAAAGAAATAGATGGATTGAGATTATAAGTACCCGAAACAATGACCTTAATTGTAATGCTATCACTTCCAGAAAGCCCAAAATCAAGCCCATCATATGGAGTGACCACACATGTCCATTCATCTCCAATCAAAGTCTGATTTGATGGTACAGAGGCGCCTGTTAACCCAGTAGTAATTCCATTCCGAAACCACTCATAAAAATAAGTAACTGTGTCATTATCTGCATCATAGCTCGAAACGAGAATTGTACAGCTAAGAGTGTCATTACTATATGCAGGATCAGGTTCAATGAGGACACTAGGTGCCGAGGGAGGGGTGTTTTCAGGTCCTTCAGCTTGTGAAATCACAATAGTATCATTTCCAGGAGGACCGTAATCAGTTCCATCATAGGGGGTGACCACACATGCCCATACATCTCCGACGGAAGTCTGAGTAGGAGAAACAGTCTCCCCTGTCAAACCAGTCGCACTCCCATTCCGAAACCACTCATAGGAGTAAGTGATTGGATCATTATCTATATCATAGCTTGAAACAAGGATTGTACAGCTAAGAGTGTCATTACTATATGCGGGATCAGGTTCAATGAGGACAATAGGTGCCGAGGGAGGGGTATTTTTAGGGCCTTCAGCTTGTGAAATCACAATGGTATCATTTCCAGGAGGACCGTAATCAGTTCCATCATAGGGGGTGACCACACATGCCCATACATCTCCGACGGAAGTCTGAGTAGGAGAAACAGTCTCCCCTATCAAACCAGTTGTACTCCCATTCCGAAACCACTCATAAAAATAAGTAACTGTGTCATTATCTGCATCATAGCTCGAAACGAGAATTGTACAGCTAAGAGTGTCATCACTGTACGCAGGATCAGGTTCAATGAGAACAGTAGGTGCCAAGGGAGGGGTGTTTCTAGGGCTTTCAACTTGTGAAATCACTATAGAATCATTCCCAGGAGGACCGTAATCAGTCCCGTCGTAGGGAGTAACCACACATACCCATACATCTCCGACTGAAGTCAAAGTCGATAATACAAAGACGCCTGTTAAACCCGTGGAGTTTCCATTCAGAAACCATTCATAATTGTATGAGACAGTGTCGTTATCTGCATCATAACTAGGTACAATGATAATACATGTGAGGGAACTATTACTGAACGCGGGATCTGGTTCGATAAGAACCTCAGGAGCGGTAGGAGGAATGTTTTCCTGGATCTGTTCCTGATCCAAAGGTTGAATGCAACCAGAAAGAATGATGATAAGAATGAGTGAAAATATACACAGGAATGAAGGAATGAGACTTCGCATAGCGAGAGGATGATTCAGCAAGAGGAGTCCAACCGAAAAATAAGAATAATATAAGAAGAAAAAAAGTTGAGAATAATTAAAGTTTTGGTATGTACAATCGTGTGTCCAGGATTCATGGAGGGATTGAAAAACATGTGTACACGATAAAATATTGCCACAGGTGATTTTTCGTTGAGGTGATGCGGGAAGACCAAAGTTTTTATAACATTAAAAGCAAAAAGAAAAAATAATCCACCCATTAATCTTTGTAGATATACTGCAAAGTAGGTGTAAGTTATTTGGTACAAAATAAAGATAGTATTATGATTCCAAGCAACCCCAAAGTGGTAATACATTGTATAATTGTATTAGTCTCATTTTTTATATTCAATTTTCTCTATCGTTTTATATTCTCATCATTAGTCTCACTCACTGAAAAATATATTTTCACGCTCAGTACTTTCGTTATTTTTCTTACATTTAACATATTTATTATCAAAAAAGGGGTACAGAGAATGACCCTTCTAAAAAGTAATTTATCCACATCACAAATAAGACAAAATGGGATCTATTATGGGAGCCTATTGGGAATTATATTCTGCAGTTTTTCATGGATAATCCTAGGGACGTTATTAGAATTTACTGAGAAAGAGTTACTGTTCCCTATATTTAGTTTCTCAATTTTCGTCATTCTACTTCCAACGTGCTTTATATACATTTTATCCTTAGATATTCCGAATGTATATGGCAAGAAAATAATAATAACCAAATTTAATGGAAATATTATTCTTTTGATGACCGCTCAAATTTGTTTATTTATTCTAGGATGGGTTACTATGATTATTGCCTTTATTGCTGCAATTAAAATTATCAACAAGAATAATGCAGATATTTTGATCTTTAGCTTTCTTAGTGTGAGTTCTCTAGTTCTTATCTTTGTTGGATCATATTTAGTAGTAGTGACTCTCTCGGTAATTCTTGAAAATGTATCTATCAACAGCCAAAATGATGAGTTTCATCTCTCTCTAAAATAAAGTAAAAATACTTCTGTTCGATTTTAGGATTGTCTACCAATTTTTTAAATGTTTTCATCAATTTTGGTTTATTCTTCGCAGAGTAATGATTCATTGAAGACGTAATCGGGGATTTTTTAAAAGGTTTGAAAAATGATCAAACAGGTTCTGAATGTATTATACATCGTTTAAGAGTTGGAATATTTGTCTTTAACATTGATTCTAGTTCGTTATTAATGTTATGAACAGATACAATATTCATTGTGCCTGATAAGTAGATGGTCAAAGATAATGAGATGATATCTTTCTCAAATAAAATTGTTTTATAACTCCATTTCTTGATTTGGGGAATCTTATTGGCTGCATATTGGATTTTCTCTCGAATTTCCGCTGTAATCGATGGTTGAGGATGATGATGTACTTTCTTCGCTGGAAGATATTCAGGTTCGATGTGACTAATGATTTCCAGTCGATTTCTCAACGAATTGGGGAATTGTTCTGCAATCTGCTCCTCTAGACTTTTGGATACTGCATGAGCTACCTCTAAACTCGTTTCAGCTGGAATTTTAAAGTGAAATTGTATTATGGTTTTATCTTCCATGATATCAACTGATAAATTATGGAGATTGTGAACTGTGGAAAGTTTCTGTTCTATTTGATGGATTTTTGAGAAAACTAACTCGTAAGCTGGTGTTTTGCGATCCTTTCTATCAATAAATTTAACCAATTCTACAGTAATAATCATAATCATTGAAATAATGAGGATTACTCCCCATCCCCAGAAAGGTAGAGGTTCAACTTGTAACAGGTCACTAAAAAATGGAATATACAAGCCTAGGATTATTTGAAAAATACCCAGAATAACTGAGAATAACAGTACTTTATTTTCTAAAAAGTTACCTGATTTAAAAACAGATCGCCTTAAGCTTCTAAACGAGAAGATATAAGTCAAAGATTGAATCGCAAGGATAACAAAGACAAAAGTACTGCCCATTCGTGGATTTCCCATAGAAAGAAAATACCCAAAAATTAGAAGGCAGAAGATGGCTGAAAAAGAACTAATAGAAGCGATTAAGAACTTCCCTTTAGAATCTAAAATATTTTCTTCTATTTTACGTGGAGGTTCATCCATGATTCCTGTTTCTGCTTTTTCAAACCCAAGAGCTATATCGGATGGCCCATCACAGATTAAATGGATCCAAAGGATTTGAGCAATATTCAATGGCGATGACCATCCTAGTACAAAAGCTCCAAAGATGGTGAGTATTTCAGCAAAAGAATTTGATAAAACATATGTAACAACCTTCTTGATATTATCGAAAACAGTTCGTCCTTCCTCCACAGCATCGACTAATGTCTTAAAGTTATGATCTAATAATATAAGAGAGGCTGTTTCCTGAGCAACATCAGTAGCACCACCAACTGATACACCAATATTAGCTTTACGAAGAGCAGGTGCATCATTAACACCATCACCAATCATTGCAGTAATCTCACCACGACGTTGAAGAGAAGAAATAATTCTTAACTTATCAAAAGGGGAAACACGGCAGAAAATAACTACTTGGTCAACAATCTCATCCAGTTTGTCATCAGAGAATTTCTCTAGATCCATTCCCTCTAGAATCTGATCGGAGCCAACGAATAAACCTAATTTCGCAGCGATATTAATCGCGGTATTCCGGTAATCTCCTGTGATTATCTTTACCTTAATACCGGCCCGACGACATAACGCAATAGCTTCAATTACTGATTTCCTTATTGGATCCTCTATACCAATCAAACCTTTCCAAGTGTAATTATTTAATTGTTTAAGTTCACCTTCAGTTTTAGCAGCCAAACCTATTAATTTCAAACCCGAACTTGACCATTCATCTATTTGGGTCAAAATTTCCTTTTTTTCATTTGATTCAAGCTGACAGATATTCATAACAATATCTGGCGCACCTTTCATTAAATTGATCTCTTTACCGTCAATTATATTTGTTGTTACCATATATTTGTTTTCGCTAGAAAAGGGAATTTCAAAAACCCTAGCATGGGATCTGGTAAGTTCTTCAGGATCTAAACCCATGTTCTTTACATAATCCCAGAGTTGGATTTCAAGAGAATCCTCTTGATTGTTACATAGCACCATTATGTTATAGGCCATCTTTTCATCATTAAAATCAGTTCTCACAACCTGCATATTCCCTTCAGTAAGTGTACCTGTTTTATCAGTGCAAATTGTTGTAACAGAACCAAGAGTTTCAACAGTAAGAAGTTTTTTCACCAAACCATTTCGTTGGAGTGTTTTTCGCATTCCAATTGCCAGAATCATAGTAACAGCGATAATAAGTCCTTCAGGGATCGCTGCGATGGCGAGAACCACTGCCATTCTGATCATTTCTAATACATCATAACTCAAAAGAACTCCAGTGAAAAAGATAGCAATACTAATAGCAAGTACAAACATAGTAAGTGTTTTACCAAATACCTCTAGTTTCATCTGGAGTGGGGTTTTTTCGTCCTCAATTTCAGAGAGAGAGTGAGCTATTTTTCCCAGCTCAGTTCTTACTCCAGTTTGAGTAACTCTCATAATTCCTCTCCCTGCTATAACCGTAGTACCCATAAAAACACGGTTTGTGTCTGTTAGATTCTTAAAAATTGGTTCACTCTCACCTGTAAGTATTGCCTCATTCAATGATAAATTTACTGTTTCAATAACAGTTCCATCAGCAGGAATTTTGTCACCAGGATGAAGAACGACAAGATCATCAGGTACGATCTCAATAGTTTCAACCTCCTCAATTTTACCACCCCGAATAACCCTATTTGTAGGCTTCAAAAGATTTCGTAATGTTTCCATGGTATTTTCAGCTTTATTTTCCTGAAAAAAACCAATTACAGTATCTAGAAGAATCACTGCTCCAATGATCAAAGTATCTTCATATTGTTCTAGAATGAACGAGATTAGTGCAGCGATGGTAATGATGTAAATTAAGGGATTTTTAAATTGGGCAAAAAAAATAGATAGAGGGGCTCGTTTTTTTCTTCTAGGAAGAATATTTTTCCCAAATTGCTGTTGGCGCTCAAAAACCTCATCTAGACCTAAACCATTATTTGAATACCTTGCAACATCGGTCATCTGATCACCAGATAATTAATTGAATTAATAGGGCGGTTTTACAGACTTTAGTATTTTA
>JBHLKY010000037.1:0-26093 GCA_048886185.1 Candidatus Hermodarchaeota archaeon | reverse complement strand
CCTCGATAATGTTTCTCTCTAATCTTTTTCAAAGGCTTCTGACTAAAGAGCTGACTTAAGTAAACACTAATGTGGAAATTATCAACATCGAATTCTTTAATAAAATTATGTTTACCTACGATAAGTACCTCCTCAGTTGTTACATCCCCCGTGTAATCTTGTAGGAGATCAGTGGCAATAGTATTAGGATTGCTTATTACACAGATTTTTATTGGTATTTGAGTACTCGTCATATTCCTTCGCCACAGATAGAATTAGATTGATGTTTTAGGAATTGATTTCTCAACTAAATTTTTAAGTCCTTTAGATAAGCAGTCTGGGGATCTAAAGGGTGCTTGATAGCAAAGATTCACTTAGAGAGTAGATAGTATATTTACTTTCCTGAATTATGGTGCAACCTAATCTTAACTGTTTGAGACATCTATTTAGGATGAGTGATTTTTCACTTATTTTAATAGAATATGATTACATTTTTTAATTGACTAGTCGGTCAATAAGATCGATGAACAGATGTCAATAAAGCGTCAAGTTCTGAAAGAACAAACCAGAAAAAAGATTCTATCCTCGGCTTCTAAGCTTTTTCTTGAAAAGGACTTCGATTTGATAACTACTGAAGCTATTGCAGAACACGCAGGAGTTTCAAAGGGAATAATATTTCACCACTTCAAGACAAAGGAGCACTTAGGAATAGAAGTTGTTGAAGAACTGCTCAAACAGCAGCTTCATGTGATTTCACCTGATCCACAACGCCCACCCATGGAAAAATTAAAATTTTTCATTGAGGGAGGGCTTCGTCTTGCAGCAAAGACTCCAGGATTTCCTAAGCTCCTTATTCAAATCATAGGTCGCGTAGGAGAGGAAAATGCCACTCGTATTTTCAACGAAGGATGTATTCCATACTATCAGCAATGTACAGATCTTTTTATAGAACTTGGATATCCTAATCCATTTCTGAAAGCTCAAATCTTGTTGTCAATTTTTGATGGTCTAGGTATATATTTCTACATGGAGGGGAAAAAACAGTCGGAAAAAGACATAACTGCCTTAATCAATGAAATTCTAAGTCTATTTACTCTAAATTAGGTTTCTCACAAATAATGTATTTATTTCTGAACTAAAAAGTTCTTTCGGAATTTTACCACTTCCACAAACAAAACTTATTTAATTGACTGGCCAGTCAATGAACTTAAAAGGAGAAGATTGGTGAATACATCTAAATGAACAATATAATACAGGTAGACATGAATTGTGTCCCGTTTAGGCGAAAAAGGCTTTATTTAATTATGTCTATTCCTTTATTAATCTTGATGGTAACAATTTTCCTTTATTTATGGTTTATATACCCTCCCCTAAGTCTGATTTACGTAGGTCTATATCTTATAACTTGCATTTTCCAAGCATACTGCTGTGCCTATCAAGAGTGCCCATATATTGGAAAATTTTGTCCTGGGATCTTTGGAATCATCCCTAGCAGTAGATTCGCAAAATTAGGAATTTTCCAAAATGCTAGGAAATCTGCTCGATTTTTTGAAATCTTTGGCACAGTTGCCTTCCTTGCCCTTATGGCGATGATCTTTTTGCCGTTATTATGGTTAATACAACTAGGAACTATAATTACTATTCTGTATCTTGGATTCAATATCATTTATTTCGTGATTTTCTTGTGGAATATCTGCCCTAATTGTGCGATCCGAAGTAGCTGTCCTGCGGGTAGGGTCTCAAGTGCAATCCGCTCAATAACGCCAATTTGGTAGGAAAACCCGTAAAGATCTTCCCTAGGATATTTGGACTATACTCATTTTTTTTACGAATTTTAACTTCATTTATTTAGTGGTATTTGGCGAAATTCTAATAACTGTAGCCCTAGATCTCTTATAACATTTTGGACATTTTAAAAACTTCCAACCACCTCTTAAATTTAGTCCATGGGGACTAAGAAGATCCGATAAAAAAGATATTCTAAATTCGTGTCCACAAATTTCACATTTATAGGCAAAATTCTGTTTATGCCAGTTAGCAAGAAGAATAATTGTAAATAATACAACTACAATCAAAATCACAAACCAGACTAACCAAAAGTCAGGAAATATCAATAATAGAACAACGAAAAATAGTATAACTATAATAAAATAACTTAATAGTCCAAAAATAATTTTTATCTGATTCGTTTTGATTACAGATAAATTCCTTTCTAGTTCCTTATCTTCTGACATATAAATTCCTCTTAAATGAATTTTATTGAGTTAATATTACTAGTTTACAGTTGTTTAACTAATTAAGATCCATTATTTATTAAATGTAAGAAACCAGAACTTCACAATATTGTCCAAAGTTGCTTTGAAATTTTGTAGTAGTTTTCCTATTCATACTTCTATGTCGTCCATTTCTTAACTTCGTAAAAGGCTAGATTACCACCAAACCTATAGAAAACCAGTTTCTTCTTTATACTAATAGTAGTAATTCTGATTTTCTTTAATTTGAGTAAGAATCTTTTTCCATTGATCTTGGTGCTGAAGAGGTTCAAACTCAACATAATGTTCTGTGTGATCTATTTTTTCCCACCCATGATCAGCTGCATCTTTAAGCCGTCTTATTGCGACATTGGTGTTTCCCAATGTTGAGTGTGTTCGAACAGCAAGATGATAAAACCATATTGGTACTTTTCCCTTGCTAAATGCTTCCTCAAACAGCTCAATACTTCCTATGAAGTCCTTCTTCCAGAAAAGTCTCATTCCTAGCTCAGCAAGATGTTCTGCTTCATCAAACATACAGACTTCACAGAAAAAAACACAAAATCTTGGTCTTAACCCTTCTTCTTATAGTAATGATAGGAATAAACGAGCACACAACTAGTAATAATCAAGATACTCAATGAGAATATCATTTCAAGGAAACGGTAATCAGAAATTTGGTTAAAAGTCTCCTCAAGAAATATCCTTTTTAGAACTAATTGTTCATAGCCATCATAATCATCATACCAAGATCCATCAATTCTAGATAATGTCGCTTGCATAAGCCAGCCTGTTCGCTCATCAAAGTGGAATGTGTAGAAGTAATCGTTTATCTTGGAGGAATACTTGACAGTAATAACTGGTGTTTTTCCTACTCTTAGATCACCCCATTCAATCATCTTAACATCGATGTTTTGAGTAGGTTCGAATCCTTCAAATGGAAAGGAAGAATTCAGAACTTCAGGATTTTTTATGGGAATACTCTCAGGTTGAAGGAATAACGAACCTAAGATGGGAAATTGAAATTCAGATGTTCTCCCTTCACCTGGATATACAGGGCTAAAGGATGCAGTATATGAAGAGTTTATTCTTGAAAAATCATTTTGAGTAAAAGAAACAGTATATAGAGCATGTTCTTCACATGAAAAATTACCAAATTCCTTAACCTTTGTTATAAACGGTTCAGGGCCAGGAAAGATGCGTTCATAGGTTGATGTTCCTGGTTCAATAGTGATAATATAAAAAAGAGGGGAACGTAGTGGATCAGGTGGAGGGGTATTTGCATAGGAGTTCATAAAGAAACGAGGTATTCGATAACTAGTGTCAGGAATTAGGAAGTATACTGTAATACATAAGGAAATTAGTACAATTTTGTATAAGGAAGACCATTGGAATTTTTTACTATTAATGAACAAGCTTTTGGTCATGATAAGTTTAATTAGGTAGCCAAATGACGCAATAATTATAATGAATGCAGTGTAATTTAGAAATTGAGTTATAACAATACTCAGAAGATAGATAAGATATTCTAATAGGTCTGGGACTCCAATCATAGTCCAGTCATAAGAATAGTGATTTACATCACGATATCGATCAACAATGATATAGAGCTTATCAGGCCACCGAATTAACATTAAGAGACTAATTAATAAAATCGTGAATAAAAGACTGGTGATAACGATCTCTGAGAACGATTTTTTCAATCCCAAATAGAAAAAAGCCACAACAATTAGTAAAATTAGAAAATATGCGGCGAGATAACGAAATAGAGTTTCTTCAGGAAATAAGGGCCATATTAAAAATGAACTGATCCAAAGAACACTAAATGAGGAACCAATAAGAAAAATAAGGGTCACAATTGCAGTTGTTAATGGATTTGCATTGTAATATTTATTTAGAGTTGAAATAAACTTGAATCTTCCCAATTGAAAAGGAAAAATCTTCTTTCTTTCAATATCAAATTCTTTCTCAATTAACGAATCAGCAATTACATCTGGATCCTCTAGTTGGGCAACAAATCGAGATTCAAGTTCCTTTTTTCGATTCGTAGGATTTTCCGCTAGAAAATCATCGAACTGTGCCATTAAATGACTTTCATATTCTTCAACCAAGGATTTGTCCTGATGAAGAGTAATGATAACCTTCTCAACCTGATTCAAGTATTCTTTAATCGTCTTCAACAATCAATTCCTCCTCTTTAAGAAAGTCTATTACTTCGAAGCCAAGACTATCAAAAGCAAGAATACTGGATTTTACAAGTTGTTTCCAGTATTCATAACCTACCTCCATTGAAACCTTCCCTTTTTCTGTTAAGGTATAAACCACACGCTTTTCCTTTTTTATGGATTTAACAAGCTCAATTCTTTTGAAACGTTTCAATATGGTATATAATGAGCTATTTTTAACTGAATCAGAAGATTTCGTTATCAACCTTAATTTCTTTTGAATATCATAACCCCACGCGTCGGTACCATTTTGGTTAGCCTCATGTATAATACAAAGTATTAATAATCGTGTTAATGACCCTCCAGCCTCTTTTTCAACCCACTTCACAAAATTGTTATCGTCTGGGTTAGTTTTTGACATGATCCACACTTCATATCTTGAACTTCGAGCCTCGCACTAATACCCTCGAACTTCGAGCTTAAAAATCTTCCGATTATGAAATAATGATTAATAAATCTCCTAATTATTTGGGTGATGTATCAGGGAAATAGAGGTTATAGATGCTCTAAATAATTAGGATAAAATGAAATGAGATTTGTCATGATCTTAATTAAAATAAAATACCCGAGGATAGTTTGAGGTATATATTATGGTATATACTTTTCTAATCTAAATCAACCTTCTGAGACGATAAAAAAAGTACCTTGTGATTTGTCCCTAGATATTTAACGTAGTGATGAAAAGGATATTTGAAAATCAGGATTTTTCTTAATTCTTTTTGATTCTAATTGCACTTGTATCTATTAATTTCAATATTATTTCAGCTGGTGTCAATCCAACTTTTTACGACGTTTTAAAAATACCAAAGTGATCATACAAATAAATAAGACTCCACCAGAGAACATATCGAATCCTGTAATATTCTCGGATTGTTCGCTAATGGGTTCCCCATCAGGATCAAGTAACCAGTAAACATATCTAAAACCCATGCTAGCTGATGAATCAGGAATTTGAATAATAATCATTAGATATTCCAATGTGAAGGCTTTATCAATGATATTCTGAAAGGAAATAATCCCATTTGTAGGTTTACTAAAAGATGCGCCTAATATACCATCCGAATCGATGAAGGGTCCCGCTGTTCCCGAGGTGAGTAAATTAAATAACGAATATTCTGTATAAATTGGCATCACGTAAATTAATCCTATTTTATCTGAGGATGATAGCTGATATGATACTGTTACAACTTGGTAATTGTTATAATCGTTGTAATTAATAATTGGCTTAGATCCACTATTGTAATCAAGATCAGTTGGTCTAGTCATCAGAAATTCGTATTCAAACCAATCAGTACCATTATTATACACGAATGTGATTTCCATTAGGTCTTGGGGGAGAGAACCAAAATTCTTGGGCCAATCAATATCAAATGAAAATCTACCCTCATTATCTGTTTTTATGGTGAAAATGTCAATTAGTCCTCCCCTCCAACTCGCATAAACATCAATTTTTGCATTTACCAATTTTTTTCCTTCAAGATAGCCAGTCAAATCCATGGAAACTCCCTTCTCATAATTCTCAAGCATATTTATTAAATACTCCAGAGTTGGTACGACCATAAAGTACTCATGCCAATAATCCTCATATAAACTAAGGTAAAACCTTCTAAATGAGGACAAATTATCTTTAGTGGCATTTACATCACCATATATAACTCTGATATCCGTTTCGGTAATTTTTATGGTTTTAGTACTTCTACCGTAAGCATCAGTCTTGGGGAGTAGCAATGTTATTGTCTCAGATTGATAACTTTCATTTACCAGCTCAATCTGTGTATTTATCTTTACACCTTCAATTGGGGTGTAATCGAGATCTAAAACCAAGACATCTATTGTTAATTCATCATTAGTAAAAGCAGCTTTCGTAAATAAAGTAAAGTACCCAATATCAATCAAAAACCAATCATTAAATTCTTCTCCACTGTATTCAGAGAATATGTCAACTGATAATTGTGGAGTATTATAATAACCATCCTCAACCACAACATCAAAAGGAATATTATAACTTGCTGAGAAGAATCCATCTCCAATATAAGTTGATTTTTCTTCAATGCTTTCTAGTGAAGAACCAGGGATTTCAAAGTCAACTGTGACGGAAACATCAGAAGAATCTACCCTTCCAAATTCAATATCGGGGATATAGGTGAATACTTCAACTGTTTCACCTGGAGCAGCCACTTGATGAGAAATTAAGCTAATTGGGCGAGAGAGAGCTTCCTTATCTACATATATTTCAATTGAGAGACCCCCCGAATCAACCTCCTCCCTGTCTACAAACGCGGAAAAAGAAAGATAGATGTAAGTATCATCAACCACTGATGGTACAGTTAGCTCATAACTGAAAATCCCCTTTCCATCATCGACCATTGAAATAGGAGTGTTTAAATTATCTATACCGCCAATATGATCAATTTCCACCTTAACTGAATCTGTAATCCGATTCCGTTCTTTATAAAGCTCTGCATTTATCGTCAACGTATCGCCTGGTTTAGGTGCTTCACCTTCAAAATCATAATATACAATCAGGACATACCCATCATCTGCAACTACTTGAGTAATTTTTATTAAGAATATGAGTATAAATACTGTGATTATCACTTGTTTTTTCATGTTTTAATTCTCCTCAACCTTAATTATTTCGTGAAAGATCAAAGAACAATATATTACTAGCTTTTAAGTTTTTAAAACTATCACTGTGGAAGTGAATATTCAAAACCGAATTTTAAGACAATTTTAGTGTTATTAATTTTTCCTAATGTTAGTATTAACCTTAGATGGAAGTAGCAATTCAGTTATAGAACATTAGAATGGAAGGATTGGAACTTTTATTTTTTGAATGTTTATGGAATGATCTAAGATGGTGCCTTTATTCTTCAGTTTCTGAATTTCCTTAGATGTTGTTTTGAAAAGCTTTTGTGATTCTTTTAAATAACTCAATGATTATGTGGTAAAATAAAACACAGAATAGAACCTATATTACTTTAAAATGACATTATTTCACAGTATATACCTTAGTATGTAGATCTTGTTCTTTTTGGTGAAAATGTGAAATAATACTTTACAAAAGGCTGTATTGACACTCGAAAAGAAATGAAAAGATTATCATACAAATATAAAAATAAATTTCATGGTTTGCTTGTATCCAATACACCCAAACTTAAAATTTAATATTCTATATTATCAAAAAAAATAAACAGAATAGAGAGGGAAAAAAAATAAGCCCTCTCATTCATATCTAAGAGCTGAAATAACAGAAGTTTTCGAGGCACGATAGCTAGGATATAATGAAGCAATTATTATTGTTAAAAGACTTGTTGTAAGTGCTAAGATTATATGGTCTAAAGTAAAAGATATAGGAATTGGAATAAAGATTTGTCCAAATAAATCGAGGAATGAGTTAGCAATGACAAATCTAGCCACTAATATACCAAAGATTCCAGCGATGGTACCAATGATCAACGCTTCGGAAAGAAGGGAAATAATGATCCATCTTGGTTTTGCACCAATTAATTTTAAAATTCCTATTTCTCGTTCTCGTTCTAAAACTGACAATGTAAAAGCATTAACTCCACCAATAATACAAACTAACAATGTAAAATAGCCCATTAGATCAAAGAATAACATTATGAAATTAATTCCCTCAATATTTTTCTCTTTCCAAAAAGTCATACCTACAACACCCCAGGATTTTGCTAATACAAATTCATTAGAGCTAAGGGCTGCAACCATCTGACTTTCAATAGAATGATCTTTAAGTTCTATTGTAACAAAATTAATTAAGTTTTCAGATCCCATAAAACGATTAAGTGTGGATATTGAGGTGTAAAGCCTCATTCCCCCATTATCCACATCATTAATATATCCTACAATTGTGAAAGTCTCATTATAAAGTGGAGTTCCAAGGTTTATTTGAGAACCAATGGAGAGATTGAGATTGGGATGTTTATTCACATACAAGTTAGTTAATAGGACTTGATTCTCTGACGTTTCAGGGGATAACCATGACCCAGACTTTGAATAAGATTCCCATAGTGGGTTCTCAGGATGGATCCCTAATATTGTCATACTTTCAGGTTCAATGTCAGACGAGGGGAACATATTTACATACTTGAACTTCCAAATTGTGGTCCATAATTCTATTTCTTCTGGATAATATTCATTAAAGTAGTCAGTTAGGAAGATTCTCATCAAAGTTTCATTTTCAGGAGTAGAAGTAGATATTTCTACATCTCCAGTCAAATCATCTAAAATATCAACCAGAACAGTTACCGTACTATCCCCAACAACCCTGAAGCCTACAACTGAACCAACTGCTATTATCAACATTATTGAAATCAACGAAATTCGAATTTTCTTTCGTTTAAAGTTATTAAAGCTGAAATTTAATAATACGAACGAGGTTGTGTATTTTTTCGCTTTTTTACTTAATGTGTCTTGAGTTTGAAAAACAGTCAAGGGTGAAACTCTTATTGCTCCAACTATTACTGGAATTGAAAAAATAATTGAAATTATTATAGGTATGGCAAAACCAATAATTACTGACGACTCAGGCACAATAAAAATTAGTTTGCTAAGGCCATATGGGTCAGCTATGGCAGATAACAAATAATATGCAAAAATGATTGAAAAAATCGTCCCAAGTATTGCCCCGATGAATCCGAGAACAACAGCTTCTAGAACATAAATAAAAAAGATATGACGCCTAGTCGCTCCATTAATTTTCAAGAGAGAAATATCTTTCTTTTCGTTCGCAATCGCCATCTGAATAGTACTTGTTGTTAAAATACCACCTAGTATTATACCAATGATCATTGCCAAAGAAAAAAGTACATTCATTAAGCCAAGAATCTCAATTCGAAAGTCTTGGCTTATCTCAATAATCTCTACATTCTCAACAAAAACACTTTTTCCGTCTAAATTATTCATTACACGCTTACTAACATCATCAGGATTACTATCGTCGGTAACTTTGATGAATATATTATTGAACACATCAGGCTTACTCAATAAACTTTGAACCTTGTCTAGAGACAACCATACACTAATCGTACTTGAAAATGTATATCCTGGATCCCGAACTGCTCTTGCTAATCCACTTATTGTGAAATTAATATTATTGACTTGAGAATCAGAACTAGAAAGAATTGGGAGTAAAACAGTATCACCAATGCCTAAAGTGAAAGCATGAGCTGCACTAGTATCAATTAAGATCTCATTTTTGGAAGAATCAGGCAGTGAACCACTGTCCAGAATAAGTCCATATAAAGAATGATAATTTGAAACACGAGAAATATCGATACCCCAAAGAGAAACTCTATGTTGCTTTTGATTTACTGATAAGGTTGAATAAGATCGATATACATATTCATAGTCATCTACTCCGTTTATCTCTCCAATAGAAGAGTTATTCCACTCTGTTTCACGTACAGAAATGTGGATGTCTGAAGAAATATTAAGTCCATAAGCTATTTCAGTTGATTCAATTACACTACTATTAGTTATTGCGACTCCAGTTATACCAATTACTGCAATAGCCAATCCAATAACAGTTAGGCTTGTACGGAACTTTCGCTGGCCTAGATCCCTTCTAATTTTCCTTAATAACATCGACATCACTTAAAGCTATCAGTAATCCATATTACCTGTATTTTTATCACTGATGATTCTACCATCAGTAATTTCGATCAAACGACTGGAATAATCGAAAATAGCGGTATCATGACTAGCCAAGACAATTGTTAGACCATTTTCGCTATTTAACTTTCTCAGAAGTTCAAAAATTTCTTTCCCGTTCTTTGTATCAAGATTTCCTGTAGGTTCGTCGGCGAAAAGGATTGAAGGATTATTCACCAACGCACGAGCTATTGCTACTCGTTGTTTCTGTCCACCTGATAATTGATTGGGAAAATGACGCATACGATCGTCTAAACCAACTAATCTGAGGATCTCCTCGGAGATTTTCCTCCTCGTTGTTCTCTTACTTCCACCAAAATACGAGGCTATCATCACATTTTCAAGAGTATTCAGAGTAGGAAGTAAACCAAAGAATTGTAAAACAAATCCAATGTTGTGAGCACGAAAAGAAGCTAACCAACTTTCTGAGCGGCCAAGTAACGATCTTCCTTCAACTTCTAAGATTTGTCCATTAACCTTTGTGGGACGATCTAAGCCTGCTAAAAGATGAAGAAGGGTTGATTTTCCACTACCCGAGGCACCAACAATGCCAACGAAAGATCCTTCCTCAATGGAAAGACTAACATCATTAAGTGCGATAACTTGCTGTCCACTATTGAAAATTTTAGATAGATGAGCAGCATGAATAGCTAAAGGAGTTTGAAATGATTCTAGAGAACCCAATTTCTTCTGGGATTCTTTTACTGTACTTCTACTCATAATTATCACGCTGATATCGAAGACAATAATTCGATCCTTCAAGTTTTAATATGATATTCGAATTAGGCAATTAATATCGAATTCTGTGTGCTGCCTTTCGAAATTGAGAATCACCCCCCCAAGATTCATCCATTATCGGTTGGATTTCTAGTAAAACTACAACGGAGTAAAATATTCCACATATTTTTTAATTGAAATCTCCAGATAATGAATGGAGTGGAGACATATCCATGCTTGATCAATTACAGATATATTTGAGCTGCGGTTATCTTATTTTATGGTATTGGATTTTTTGGAGTAGAATTGTAATCCATCATCTCACTTTGTAATGCCTTGATCATATTAGAAGATTTTCCCACCAATAGATAAATCCATTGAGATAATCACTAGCAACAATATCCATGTCCCCATCATTATCAATGTCTCCAGTCGTACACATAGTTCCTGCGTAATCTTCGTGTATGATGTGGCGAATACAACTGTGATTCTCTAAATGTTGCCACCAGAACAACTGTTTAAATTCAAACGACATTCCAATAATATCTACAAATCCATTATTATTTAGGTCTGAGCAATGAACATATCCAGGATCTAGAGTTTGTGTATCTATATCATTTTTTGAAAAATTACCACTCCCATTATTTTCAAACCAATTAACTTCATTATTTTCACTTGCACACGTAATTATGTCAATATCATCATCATTATCAAAATCACATGCATAAATACCGTGACCTCCCATATAACCTGATTCAATATTATGTTGTGAGAAATTGACGAAGCCTTGATTTTCTAACCAGAATATATAACCATTAACAGATATTGCTGCTATATCAACATCTTGATCATTATCTAGATCTGCAGAACAAACATACCTAACCATATTTGGATTATCAGTTAATGTGTGTCGAGTGAAGAAAAAATTGCCCTGATTGATCCATAAGACGGTAATATTTGTTCGTTGTGCTGCAACTATATCAATAAGGTTATCATGATTCACATCGACTGGTATGATAATAAAACAATCAACTAGGGATTCATTGAGTGGAAACTGTTCAAAATAGTTGTTTCCAAGGTTTTTGTAATAAAAAATGCCTTCTACTACAGAGGAGGCTATGATATCAAGATCACCATCATTATCAAGATCGGTTCCATGAACACAAGCTGCTTGCTTACAATCATTATCAATAACATGTTCCTGAAAATTTTTATTCCCTCTATTCTCATACCAAACAACTTTGTTCTCGTGAAAGATTGTTGCTAAAATATCATTATCGGAATCCTGGTCTAAATCTATTGTTGACACATAGAGAGGACCAAATAATCCACTTTGTATAATATGATCTTTAAATTCAGGAACTGGAGGAGAATTAGGATCAATTTCGGATTCATCCGTTTCAGTCATTTGGAAGAGAGCCGCAAAAAGAAAAATTAATAATAGAGCTGATAGTACTATGAGGATAAAAAATACTATTCTTTTCATTGTCTTCACCAGTCGTTTTAATGCTCAAGAGATTATAATTAGACACACAGCAAGTGAGATTGATCTTAAAAAACAGCAAAATGTGGCTCATTGGGATTTAAAAAAAGATATAGATTACTGCACTTAAGATTCAAGGAAAAGCCTTATCTACGAGGAGAGGGATGTCTAGGATTTAGGAGAAGATTAATTACAAGCTTCTATTGCTGGAAATCTTTTAAATGTTTTTTTAAATCTGATAAATGAAGATCCCCTGTTTTTGAGAAAAAATTATCTGTTTTTTTTAAAATTTTCATTCTCTGATGATGATCCATCAGTGAAATAGTGTCATACATGCATTTTCTTTTTACACTTTTTAGATACTTTATTTCTATCGGAAATTCATTTAATCTTATTGTAATATCAGGAATAAGTATTCTTTCTTTGATGTTTCGATCTTGACGTTAGTCTTGCGACGAAGATAGAAGAGTTAATCTCGTCAAATAACTAGCTCCATGAAAAAATGTCTGTATATGTTGTAAGAATTAGAACCTTTTAAAATTTACATTAGCTTTATGAATAAGAGGTTTGTAATATAATACTAATGCCCAAGACCATCAAAATAAATATTATTGCTGATCCATTACTTTCTTCCAAGATAATTCGTGATTATTTACTTACAAAAACGCCAGATTACTTGATAAATATTGGTAATTACATAAGGGAAGACATTGAAATAAATAGCCAAAACATTATCCGAAGTATTTGGATTACTCCAGTCCGCGGTAATAATCTTTACTTGACCAGAACTTTAACTGATTCCTTTGGGGCGATAATCCTTTTTGATAAGGAAAATCGCCTTTCGTTTGAAGCGGCAAAAGCACATTATCACGAATATCGAAAAATTGTTTCATCTTATCCGCCAATTATTCTATTGGGGATAAATAGCGAATCCGAGACAGTAACTACAGAAGAAGGAGTGAAATTAGCAAAAGAGTTGAATGTCTCTTATTATGAAATGTTTGCGGATGAAATCCATGTTTTTCGGAATGTTCTTGAAGAGTGCAGTCTTCTTATTTTGCGAACAAATAAATGAATGGGAATCAAATGAAACCGTCCACTTTCCAATTTCAGGGTTGTTTAATAGGCCAATACCTTGGAGATGCGTTGGGATTTCCTGTTGAAAGTAAGCCCCCTTTAGCTAGCAGCTAGTAGTAGGACATTTTTAACCTTTGAATGAGAATTACATTTACTCAAAAAAAATTAAAACATATTGTTCTTTAATTTAGAACACGTTTTTTCTTTAAAAAAGCCATTGCACCAATCAATAGTATTAAATTAGTCTTTTTTTTTTTTGATTAGATAGGAGAAACTGGAAGAAGGAACTTCTTAGATAATAAGAGCTCATTGATGGTTTAAAATGGATAATATCTTAATTCATGAACAAAGAACGCAGTATTCTGTTGAGAAAACATCCGAGATGTTTAAACAGACATTTCAAACGCATTTAACACGAGTTCATTATCTTGATAACTTAAAAGTATTTCTTACAGTTCTCGTAGTTCTCCATCACACTGCTATAACATATGGTGCTTACGGTTCGTGGTATTACTACGCCACCTATCTCGAAGGATCGAATGATCCTCTTACCTCAATTCTGTTAACAATTGTAACAGCAATAAATTCCTCGTTCTTTATGGCCGCATTTTTTCTATTGAGCGGCTATTTCACCCCTGGGAGTTATAACCGTAAAGGTTCTGTGGTGTATCTAAAAGATCGATTTATACGCCTTGGAATTCCCTTTTTAAGCTTTGTTACCATTATTATACCACTCTTAATTTATTATCGGAATTTTACGGTATTTGGTGTCGAATATTCCCTCTTGGAATTTTATACACTACTTTTAAAAAAAGGTATTATTCTTAATGCAGGGCCACTATGGTTTGTCCAAGCATTATTGATTCTAGCTATTTGTTATACAATTTGGAGAGTACTAACTAGTACTGAGCGATTTAAGACAATTTTAGTCAGTCAGGAACATTATCAAAATGAAGTTCCAAGTATTAAGCAAATCTTTTTGGTAATAGCTTTAGTAGGACTGTTAACTTTTCTAGTTCGAATTTTTATCCCATCAGACAGTCCAGTTGAATTAATTTCACCAATTATCTTTTATTTACCTCTTGGTGACTTTATCTCCTACGTCAGTATGTTTATTTTAGGGATTGTTGCTTATCAGCAAAATTGGCTTAGTAGAATTTCTGAATCCCAAGGAAAATTCTGGTTGAAAGTTGTTCTAGGATCTATTATTATTCTGATTGGATTTATCTTTCTTACTGGAGCGTTTGAAGATGACATTTCCGTTTATTTGGGAGGCTTTAGTTGGGAATCTCTTCTTTGGTCTATCTGGGGTTCAATCAATTGTTTTGCGATTTGCATTAGCTTAATTCCAATTTTTCGGAAAAAATTCAATGATCAGAACACATTTACTCGAATGTTATCTCAAAATGCATACACAGTCTATATTATCCATGCACCAGTTCTAGTTGTGACTTCCATTTCACTATCAGGTATAATTCTGCACCCACTAGTCAAATTCATTGGAATCTTAGGTATAACTCTTATATTGTGTTTCGGGTTGAGCCATTTGGTCATTCGAAGAATTCCTGGAGCAAAGAGGGTAGTAGGATAAGGGAAGTATCAAAATAGATCTCCCTCTAGAAAGTCCCAGCTCATCTAATAAAATCCAATGTTTTAAAACTTTGGTTCAAAGGATTTTTTAAAAGAATATGAAAGCTATAATTTGTTAAAGTAAATCTGAAGGATCTACATGTCTGGATATCGCTTTCTGATTCATCCAATCCTTAAAGGTTCTTGGGGGTTCTGGTTCCAAGGGATGTCGTGTAATTAAACTAAGAGCCTCTTCTGGACAGATAATAGCACAAACACCACAACCGATGCATCTCTGATGATCAACTTCACAAATCTCTTCTGTAACATCTAAAGCATCAAATTGACATCTGTCAACACAACTAGCACACCCTGTACACAGCTCCTCATCAACACTCATAATGAAATTCGCTTTTACAAATGCGTGTGGCTGGTTTCTTTCAGTAAGGCTTCGAAGCACACCACAACAGCATGTACAACAATTACAAATGTAGTAGTGCCCTGATTGAATATTCATAGTACAATGAACAAGACCCGCTTCCTCAGCATCTTGTAGGATTTCAAGTGCTCTCTCTTTTGTAACGGGTTTTGACAATGATTCGTCATTGTAAGCATTTTCTCTTCGCGAGAAAGTTAAGCATACTGTTGTAGGATATTTACAAGGTTTGCCAAGTAAGCTCTTTTGTTTTTTACATATGCATTCTCTAATCCCCCAACTCTTAGCTTCATTAATTATATCTTCAGCTTCTTCATAAGTGTGGATCGTAAGCTCGGGATTTATTACTTGATTTATTGGAATTACACGGAATATTGATGGTTTTGTGTCAAACAAGTTATTGCTTTCAGCTTTTTGAAAATACTCTTCAATTAATTGAGCAAATTCTGGATCCATTCTCTCCAACTGTTCCTCATAGATTCCCACAACGAAAGGCATAATACCATAACGTCTTCCATTCCTTGTGTCAATAGCATTGATCTGGCCTTTCTTAGCCATGTTTTCAAGTTTTTTAGATAATCCTTCAATAGGGAGATTCACTCTTAAAGAAAATTCTTCAACTGTTTCAGGTATTAGCTTCATTTTACTAGCGATATCTGCTTCATCTGGGGTATAAATCCACTGGAGAACTTTCAGGTGTGTTTCATCCTCAGTTTTAGCAAAACCGTTTGGAATTTTATTCAGAGTTTCAGCCAATCTTTCATAAGTATCTAATGTTTCTGTCAATTTTGAGATTCTCCGATATACAGCCTTATAATCCATAAAAAGCTCTAATTTTTGTTATAATGGAATACATGGGGAAAGATAAGGAGTATTTAATGATTATGATTGGATCTCAAATTCATATTAATATCATACCCAAGATCGGTTGTAATGAAAATTAGTCCTATCTCTTTTGATCATGTCTGTGATGTGAAACAATAAACAGTGTTGCTAATTCAGCCTTTTGAACAGAAAGGATAATTCCACGAAAATAAATGTCAGACATTATATCAAAGCAAACTAGGTGAAAAACGTGAAAACAATCGAAAATGACAGTGGTAATGAGAATCAGAATATGAAGGCAGCTTGGATTCCAAAATTCGGGCCCCCTGAGATTCTTGAGATAAAAGAAATAAGCATTCCACGACCAAACGATAATGAAGTTCTAATAAGAAATTATGGGACCTCGATTAATACTGGAGATGTCCTCCATCGTGGAGGAAAAGCTCCCAAGGTAGTATTTTTTGGTCTAAAGAAAGTAATGGGATTCTTTCTCCGATTATATTTTGGAGGTATTCGTAAACCTAAACAAAAAATCCCTGGATCAGGATTTTCTGGTGAAATTGTTTCATTAGGAAAAGATGTTACAAAATGGAAAATAGGTGACCATGTTTATGGCTTTTCAGAAAATGCTGGAACAACTGCTGAGTATGTTGCTATTCCAGAATGTCATTTAGCAAAAAAACCAACAAATTTGAATTTTCTTGAAGCTGCTGCAGTCCCAGGTGGTTCCACACCAGCCTTGAAAGCATTTAGAGATTTAGTGACACCAAAACAAGGTCAAAAAGTCCTCATTATTGGAGGTTCGTCAGGAATAGGTACTTTTGCTATTCAAATGGCTAAAAATGTTTATGGTGCCGAGGTTACTGGTGTCTGTGGACCAAATAATATTGAATTAGTAAAGAGTATTGGAGCGGATCATGTAATTGATTATTCTAAGGAAGCTTATACAAAAAATGATATTCAATATGATATTATATTAGATGTAGTTGCAGTTCAGAATCTTTCTAAATGTAAGCGTATTCTAACTTCGGATGGAATCTACATTTCTAATAATCCAGCTAACAGTCCAAGAAATATTTTTCATATTATAACGAGAAATAAGAGATTTAAAACTGGAACTGCAGATGAAAGTCCTTCAGCTATGGAACTTATTAGGAATTGGATTGAAGATGGTAAAATTAAACCAGTTATTGATACTATTTACCCATTAAGCCAAATTATCGAAGCTCATCGACATTATGAAACAGGTCATTCTGCTGGTCGAGTAGTAATTAGTATTGAGTGAAAAGGAGGAAGAATATTTGGATAAAGCTGAGGAAAACAATATCTCAGATCTATACTTTTGTAAGCTAAACCAGCTTTAGACGACATTAGGAAATATTCAATTTTGTCATTATTCATTCACTAACGTCCAGCCTTTTGCGACCTCTCAGTAAAAAGGAATTTTACCCCTTAGGGAGTCTTCTTCTCAGTTCTTGATTCTATAAGGACAAAGATTATTACAACTAACAAAGAAAGTCCTAAATATAGAGTTCCTGAGACCATTGTAGAATCGTTAAATACAATCAAGGCACTTTGAAAATTAAATAAGAAATGAAATGGGATTAGCAAGTGATTCATACCAGATACATATCTAACAACAGCAAAACTTAACCCTGTGAAAATCATTATTACAACGACGATTAATCCTGATCTAATATGAAATAATCCAAATACAACACTTGATCCAATTAGTGCAGCATATTTTGACCAAGACTCAAGGATATTATATAAAATACCGCGGAAGTATAATTCTTCGGTTATTGCTACAACAATATAGAAGAAGAAATAATACATTACGGTAAATGAAATATCATTTACTGACTGTACACCTTCTACAAGGTATTTAACAAAAACGACAATTACTAGTAGTGAAAAAATGGATAATATATGTAAGTAAAACTTCGATTTATTGTAAGCTAATCCTAAATCTTCTTTACTTAAATTCAGAAACCTAATTAAGATCAAAGTTGCAACAAGTTGGCCTGTTGTAAGAAAAAGGCCCCAATACAAACTATCAGGATTTATTACAGCTACTATAAGTAAAAACAATACCATACAGATAACTGCAAGCGTTATGGTTATAATTAGCTTGGATGTTCTGGTTTTTAGATTTAGCATATTCCTCATTTCCTAAATTTCAATATTATCTGGTTCCTATATAACAACCTTGCATCTGGATTGAAAATTCACAAAATAGTGAGTAACTACTATAATCCCCACTCCATTAGTGATTACAATAACAAAACCAAGAAATAACAACAAAAATGGTTTTAAAATCATCCTTACACTGCTTTTATTAGTAGATTACTTGTGTTAATCCAGCTTTTCGCAACATCAATTTTAATAAAATATTCTATTCCCTGTTAATGCATCATTTCTTCTTCAATAAATTCCGCTGCATCGCCATATATTTTCTCATAGGATAAAATAATTCTTGAAATATACGTTCGAAGGTTTTGAATCTTTGTCTTAATCTCAGGTTTATCTCCAGTTTCATCCATTAGTTTGTGAATAATGTGTATCTGCTGTTGGATATTGAGTAAAAATTGGTTTACCAATGGAAAGAGTTCCTGATGTATCAAAATATTGGCAGTCAGATTTTCCTGACCTCCTCTTGCTTCAGGCCGTTCTAACGCAAATCCAAATGACATGACTTTTGATCGTGTTCCTTGAGCTAATACAAAGTCATAGCTTGAGGTTATTTCTGCATTGAAGTTTTCGCAAAAACCAGTACTACTGAAAGATCGATCAGATAACTCTACAAGTTTTGAAAAATTGTCCTTCAAAATTTCAGGCTCTATGATTATTGGGATCGGTCCATGGCGTTGATCAAAGAATGAAACCACAATCCCAATTGTATGATCATCTATCGAATTCCATATTTCTTTATCCTCGACTTCTGAGAGTGAGTTCATTACTAAATCTTTATCAAGACCAACAATCTCGGGTTTTCTAATAAATTTGACATAAATTATCGATCCAAAGATAGCAGTTACAATTGTGACTCCCACTATTATCAGAACAAAGGTTGGATCAATACCAGGAAGAATGTAGGTAAATCGGGTATCTTTGATTCGGTCTGGATCATTATTTATATCATATGCTATCCCTGTATTTCCTTTTGAGTCTGTTGTTTGAATATAATAGATTATCTCTCGTGATGTCTTGTTGTGATCGAATAAAACCGTTATTGAGTACCTATACGTTCCGTCTGTTTCACTTATGGCAACCATCCTTGCATTTCGCAAATTATCGCTCACCGAGGAACCAGTTCCTCCTTCACTGATAAATTCCTTAAAATAATAAAATATGCTGACATCAGCGATTTCTGATCCATAATCAATAATATCAGCATAAAAGGTGATGTTTGTAGGATTCTCTTCATCATTAAACTCATATCGTGGTGTTCCCACAATACGAGGTGGTGATTGATCTTCTACAATGAACGAATCCTCATAAAGGGAGTTTATGCCAAACTCTTTCAAGTCATACATGACAATACTCTCTGCTTTAACCTCTATATTCAGTCTATTATCGAGATATTTTGTTTTAAAGTCAACTTTTGGTAATTGATATATTAGGGTCCAGATAGAACTATTATCCGAACTTTGACTAGCATAATAAACCTCTTCAAGGCTGTCATTCAGATGAATTTCTATACTTGAAATAGTGATGAGATTAGTTGCGATAATTGTTATTTCATACCTTCCCTCATCAAAATAGCTCCCTTCATTATTCACGATAAGGGGTGTTATAATACAATCAACAATTTTTGGCCTACTTTCAATGACTAATTCTGGGAAGGTAATTGCTGTCCCAATTTCTGTACCATCAAATGGAGTAATAATACATTTCCAGTGATCCCCAGCAAAAGTTTCAGAATGAGGTATAGAGGTCAAATTTTGATATACTAATATCTCAATCCATGTTCCAGTATCAAGTTGATAATACCATTGAATTAATGATTTGTCTTGGTCAATCGGGAGGTCTGCATCCTCAAACACATAGTAAATTGATATATCCTCATCTTCTACGAAGAAGATGAGATCAGTTAATGAGGATCTTATTTCTGGATCAACTAAACTAATATTACTTGGATCAAATTGATAAGTGTAATCACCGATTTGAGGGATTGTATTCTTGATAACTACAGTTGAAGAATTATATTGAATTGAATAATCTTCTCCATCGAAAACTTGGAGTGTAAAATTCCATGAGTCCCCTTTTGAAGTGAAACTTGAGGGAACTGTGATAAGATTATTGAAAGCAGTTTGAACTTGGTTATTTTTGTACCATATAATAATCCAGCTATTATTCTGGATGTCATTGTCAGCATCGCTGTACAACCATGTTATAGTTAGGTCATCAACAGTGCTTGGAGAGGAAGGAAGAGTTAAACCTGAAGCTATTGGTTTAGTATTCAAAATGGTTACATTTAATGAAATATAAAGCTGCCCATAGTCTCGACCATCCATTGGTCGGAGTGTAAAATACCAAATCTCACCTTTTTTTGTCTCACTCGAAGGTATCAATTTTGTATCATTGAGATGAACTTGTAATTCACCATTTTTATACCATCGAATCAGTGATCCAGCTTCTGCATGATTTTGATTATCCTGATAATCATAATAGGCATTTAAATTGTCTAGTGTTGTTGGATTCAAAGTCAATGTCAAATTTTCAGCTGTTGGAGGATCGTTTGTTGAAGCACCTATAGAGACTGGAACCGAAGTGTAATTTATGCTATAATCTGTACCATCGAACACCCTAACTATATAATACCACACTTCTCCTTCGATGGTTTCATAATAGAAAAGAATTGAATGATTCGGTTTTGTAACTTGATAAACAGTATCTTTATACCAATAAACAATTCTATTGTTCTTATCTTCAAGATCTCCATCTTTATCATCGAAAGTGTAAGATATTTCGATGGAATGGTCTGAAGTAACATCAATTGTCTTATTATAGGCTGGGCTTCTTATCGAGGGTGGTGAATTTGCAATTACAATCTGTGTTGAATTATATTGGATTGAATAATCTAATCCGTCAAACACTTGTATTGTGTAGTTCCAGATTTCTCCTTTAGTAGTATTAGTTGATTTAATTACTTTCGAATCGTTTAATAATGTCTGTAACTGACCATTCTTATACCAAAGTATAATCCAATCACTTTCAGGATCGTTGTCTGGATCGTAATATGTCCATCCTGCAGTTATATCTTGGTCAGTTGTGGGATTTAATGTAATGCTGATTTCTGTAACAATTGGGATTGCATTTAGAATTAATAGTTTGCTGGAATTGTATTGAATTGACCAATTAAGCCCATCTCTCACTCTGATTGTACAATTCCATATCTCCCCTTTATTAGTAAAACTGGAATCAACCACGATAGAATCATTTAATTCACTTTGTATAACACCATTTTTATACCAAAATATTTCTATTTGGGTTTGTAGATGTCCATCTTGATCGTAATAATCATAATTAAGGTTAATGGAATCTAATGTAGTGTTTTCGTTCGCAGAGAGGGAAATATTTTGGACTTCAGGAATATTATTTTGAGCGTTTCCAATTACAACTAAATTTGATGTAAAATTTTGACTCCACTCAAATCCATCATAAACTCTGATTTGATACTGCCAGTATTCACCTGATGTAGTCTCAAAATCATATATAACTGTCTGATTTTGTTTATCAATGCGATATAAGCTATTTTGGTACCAATAAATTACTCGTCCACTACTAATTTCAGCATCATTATCAGGATCGTAATAAGTATAGGTTATATTTATTGTATCATCTGTAGTTACGCTAACAGTTTTATTAAAGGATGGAGTGATTACTACTGGAGGTGAATTAACTATTTGAGTAATACTCGAGTTATATTGGATTGAATAAGCTTCGCCATCAAAGATTCTCAATGTATAGTTCCATAACTCCCCTTTACTGGTAGCACTCGCAGGAACTATAGTTTTGTTGGTGTAAGATATTTGCAATGAATTATCCTTAAACCAATATATAATCCAGCTAGTATTTTGAGGATCATCATCATCATCGTGATAATTCCAAGAAGCTGTAATGTTTTCAGTTGTGGTTGGAGTTAAGGTTATGGTTACTCCTGAAGCTGTAGGAATGGAGTTTTGAATGATACTTATTGAAGAATAATATAGTATCGAATAATTCGTACCATCATATACCTTCAATGTATAATTCCAAACCTCTCCCTTACTCGTCGCACCATCAGGTACTGTTGTTAAATTATTATAGTCTGATTGGAGTACATTATTCTTATACCATCGAATGATCCAGCTGTTAGTTGGTTGACTATCACCATCATCATCATTGAAATTCCAATTAGCAGATAAGGGAGTGTATGTGAAAGGATCTTGAGTAATAGTTAACCCTGAGGCTGTAGGAGGAGTATTTTGAATTGTTACTTTTGGGGAGGAATATTTAGTGGAGTTACTTTCACCATCATTCACAATTATTCTGAAAAACCACTCCTGATTTTTCGTTGTTGCGGATGATGGCAGATTTATTAAATTATCATAAATCGGTTGATGTGTATCCCAACGATACCATTCAATATAATAATTAACCTGACTATCATTGTCTGCATCGTCAAAATTCCAGCTAGAAGTAAGTGTACTACTTGTATTAGGATTAAGCGGAGATATAGCTAAATTTGAGGCAGTAGGAGGCGAATTATTAATTATAATGGTATTAGATGTTACCCATTGTGAATAATTTGTCCCATCATTTGCACGGATTTCACACGACCACGATTCTCCTTTTTTTGTGTTATCTGATGTGATTAAATATAGATTGTCCAAGCTAGGTATGTATGTTGAATTACGGTACCATTTAATCTCATAGCTAAGGATAGGATCAAGATCCTCATCTGTGGTAACATTGGTTACTGTAAGATTATCTGTTGACATACTTGCTGGGATTACAATACTTTCGACAACTGGTGGAGTATTTTGGATTGTTATTGTTCCAGTTGTTCTTAGAGTACCAAAATCTTGGCCGTCTTTGGGTTTCACTGTTGCATTCCAAAGATCTCCTTTCATTAAGTCAGTTTTACCGATTTGCTTTAAATTATTGTATGAATTTTGTAAAACCCCGTTTTTATACCACCGAATTTCGGTTCCCCCTTCACTATCATTGTCAGCATCGTAAAAATCATAATGTAGGTATAATGTAGAATTACTATAGACAGGTAAGAGAATAAGAGAGTTATCCCGTGATAAGGCGAGGTTTTGAGCCTCAGGTGGATGATTAACATCAGGGATAACATCAGGGATAGGTGAGGTGGTAAATGAATTTCCCGCAGTATCATTAACTCTTATAACATACCAAAATACTGAGCCCTTGGGCATACTAATCGTATCATTCACATGACTTGAACCGTTGACCACCATTATTGCCCATAAATCATTTCGGGGTACACTATTCAACTCTGTAACATTTACAATAACAGTATCAATGAATCCCCAGGAATCACTTACATTTGCTTGAAAAGTTCCATATACGCCTATATTATCAAAATAATCCCATTCATCTACTGTGGGAGATATTACATCATTGGTGAAATAATTCTGTTTGATGTTTGAAGGATTTAATATATAATTTCCTTTACTATCAGAAGTATTGGTAATTTTATATTCATAAAGCGTGCCAAGGACAACTAATTGTTGATATATCCAATGGGAACCATTATAACTCATAGATGAGACGCTTCCATTGATATTAATGTCGACCGTGACAACACTTGATGCTTCATCTCTAACATCAGCCCAAAATATCCCCGTTCCAGTACCTGGATCATCTATTCCAAAATCATTGATGATAGGGGGACTTAAATCAAAAAATAAAACTGATCCAATAGAATAAAAACTTGATGAGTCTTTCTGATTGTTATAAGATGTTTTAATCCAATTACTGGAGCGTGCAATGTTAGAAACCCGCACTTCGTCCATAATATTATCAGACCAATCACTGAGGGTTCCACCTGTATCACTTGGTAGAGTATTCATATAAAATGGTAGAGCTATATCAAGATTACCATAACCAGTTATATCAATCGGTGAGCCAGCACTCTCAACCCCATCAATATATAGTCGTAAATTGTTGCCATCTCTCACTAATTCAACATGATACCACTTATTTTCAGTAATAAGAGATGTATTAATAACTTTTTTTCCAGAACCCCCATTATCATCTATTTCTCCCTTAAATCTATTATTTTCAATGGCTATATAGTATCGTTTCCCTCCAGTTCCATATGCTCCTTTTCCAACTAATGGTCCATTATGGTCATAATTTGGATAATTCACCCACAAAGAAAGTGATAAATCTCCAGCACCCATATTTAATGAAGCTTGATCTCCAAAATTTACGTAATTGTCTAATGTATCACTAAAGTTTAAACTACCATCAATCATCCCACTTATGAGATTACTAGATGTCATTCCATTGTAAGTAGTTCCATCATTGTCATTAGAGGTACTATCTAGTATTTCAGGGGCTGGATCATCTGGATCATTATTCAAATGCCAAATCCCTTTGAAATTGGAATCCCATACTTTAGTAGGATTCTCTTGACTCGGTAGACTTGGATTGTTAAAATACATTGATATTAGATTATATTGGGAACTTGATAGTTGTGGTAACCGTACCCAAGCTATGAGATGCCCTTCAACACTATCTTGACTAAAGAATTCTATTTCATGATCTAGCTTTGTCCCATTTGGATCAATAAATAACAAGTCATCAGCATCAGCTTGAAGTTTTCCTGTCTTAAGATCACTCTCTGTTATGTCTATAAGGAGAGGAAAATCTGTTAATGTTCCAGTAATTTTTGTATTATTTATTCCAATGTCCATTTTCATTGAAAATGATGCATCTTCCCACCATAATGTTTCCTCCTCGATACCGAGAGTATAGAATCCTGCTGGGTCATATTGATTGGTATATTCAGTGCTTATCCAGTCAGCAGAGCGGGCAATATTAGATATACGCACTTCATCAATAATTCCATCAAAATAGCTATCCGCTGGAGGTGGAGTATCTCCCCTAGTGCCAAATCGCAAAGGATTTCCTGCATCATACTGAGAAGCTGCAGCTGTTGTATTGTCATAAACAAGATCACCATCTAAGTATAATCTCAAATAGTTAGATGGATTAAACACGCCCACAACATGGTACCATTTATTTTTTTCATAATAAACGTTATCTACTTCCCCATAATGAGGTAGAACTCCATCAGTGTCATATCGGAATATTATAAAACCGTGTGTAGTATTGTAAGGGTCAAAACTGATATCCCATGAACGTTTATCAGGCCCAGGACCATTTTTGGATATCAAATATGTATTTCCAGTATCATCAGCTCGAAACCATGTTTCAACGGTCAATGCGTCAGTAATAGTAACCTCAGAAGTTGTACCAAAATCAATATAATCATCTGTTCCATCAAGGTCTAAAGCATTTCCGATTTTGCCCGTAATTAGATCACCAGATGTCATTGATCCAGAAGAATTCCCATCTGTATAGGGCAACGTGCTATCTTTGATTTGAGGAGATATTCCTGATGGATCTTGATTCATATGCCAAACTCCCACATAATTCGAATTCCAAACATTTACAGCATTTTTTTGATTAAACACGGCTTTATTACCATAATACATAAAGATGTCATTCGACCTGGTGCTTGAAAAAGTAGGAATTCTAACCCAAGCGATTAGGTGAGCATGTGTTCCATTTCCAGCTTGATTAAAACTTTCTATTTCATGGGATAGTCTACTGCC
>JBHLKY010000036.1:0-26426 GCA_048886185.1 Candidatus Hermodarchaeota archaeon | reverse complement strand
TAGTGCTTTCACTTCCAACCCTGTTATTTGAATTAATTATAGCCTTCTGGTTAATAATCAAAGGCTTTAACCAAGATGTTTTGTTATCTTTAGGTTAAGCAATTTTATTGTGTATGACTTGTAACAAATGAATGAAACAATACAACTGAAAAAATGGTGAATAAATTATGGAAGATATGAAAATTAATGTTAAGATAAAGCTATCAGCTCTCTGGACATCAGTAATGTTTTTTTATTCTTATGCGGATGTTTTGGGATTTTATAAACCAGGAAACCTGGCGGAATTATTAACAGGAGAAATTGGAGGAGTACAGATTACTCCAGAATTTCTGGTGTTCAGTGCACTATTAATGGCGATTCCGAGTTTAATGGTTTTCCTCTCCCTGATATTGATGGAAAAAGTAAATCGCTGGGTAAACATAATCTTGGGTATAGTTTTTATTGGTGTTATACTTATTACATTGCTTATGCCAGGAGCTTGGGCCTATTACATCCTTTATGCCATTGTAGAAATTATAATTTATATTTTGATTATTTGGCATGCGTGGAAATGGCCTGCATAGAAGGCAAGATTAATTAACCTACCTCTAATGGATAGGTCTTTAATCTTCTTCTCTTCTTTTTCTACTTCTTTTTTTACAAAGATGAGTTTTCTAGCTGATCTGATTGGTAATTATTGGATTTTCTTTATTCAACAGCTAGCTTTAACAATTATAATCAACGATTGACGACATTATCATTATAAAAATCTGATCAAATATTTTTTTACTTTATGAAAAAAATATCACAACTCTTTTTTATGGAAGAACTAAGGAAAGTTAATCATTAATAATAAAAAAAGGTTAATGAGGTTACAGTAGTAACCTAGGTATTTTTCCTTCGTCTCTTGTGAAAAGTGGCAAGAACTAAAACAACTGGAATCATCAGAATAAAGTCAGCAGCTGTACCATTAGTTGCAGGTATGGTTGTAGTAGAAGTTGTATTATAATCCGGAATGCTTTCAGATATTGATGTAGTAGGCGTTGTTGTAATAGTATCTGTTGTTGTAATTGTAAAATCAGACCTACCTAGTATCAAATACGTTTTTCCTTTCCAATCTTCGTAAGCAGCAGCATTCATAACAAAATCATGAAATCCATCATTATTTACATCACCAACACCAGCCATGTGAGTGCCAAAAGCATCACCATGAGATTCCCTTGTAAAAGAAATATTAGCTTGGGAGAGTTGAAGTGTCAATTGCCATTTTTCAGTCGGTCTTCCATAAAAAAGATACACTGAACCATCATTATCATAAACAAGAAAATTTTCTGGTGCGCCAATAAGAATATCTGCGTAGCCATCGTTATTTACATCATTTACCCCTGCTACAGAAAATCCAGACCATTGGTTAGGGTTCGAACTTACAAAGGAAACATCTGCTTGAGGGTAGAGAGTCCATTCTTCAGTTGGTCGACCAAAGTACAAATAGGTTCGTCCTGCATCAGTAGCACCAGTATCATCCATGTAAGATCCAACTAAGAAATCATCAACCCCGTCACCATTGACATCATTTGCCCCAGAAATAAAATCATTACTTGGCCCCCACCATTGTTCATACAGCATGGAAGCATTTGCATCTGAAATAGATTGACTCATCTGCCAGTGATTAGTTGGTCTACCAAATATTAGGAAAACCTGTCTTGAAGGAAGAATAGGAGGAGGTTCATCTCTTATGCGGTAATCTGTTAAATTAATAGCTGGATCATTATTTTTTTGTGCAAAAACTGCAAAATCATTGTAACCGTCATCGTTCACATCCCCTATTCCAGCAGCATCACCACCCAAACTGAGAAAGGTTGAATTTCCAATAAAAGACGCATTTGCACCTTGAGGAAGATGAGTGTTTTTGGTCCATTGATCAGTTGGACGACCAAGTATTAGATACACTTGTCCTGTATCCAGACCTCCTTCATCATTCCATTCTCCGCTGATCAAAAGATCATTGTAATCATCATTATTTACATCACCTAAACCATAAACACCATGACCACTCCAATCATTAATATTTTCACCTATAAATGATGCATTAGCTGCTTCAGAAACAAGAGTTTCAGGATCCCATGAAATATCAGACTTCCCGAAAAAGATGTACGTTTTTCCTGACCAATTCCCATGACGAACAGCGCTAGCAGCGAAATCATCAAATCCATCACCATTTACATCACCAAGACTTGCACACCATCGTCCAAGATTTTCACTATCACTCTCACCTATGAACGAAACTGATGTTTCAGAAAGAGGGTGAGAAGCCCATTCTTCAGTAGGTCGACCCCAAAAAAGATAGATTTTACCATATCCATGCATCCAAGATCCATTATAATGACTTGCCCCAATAACAAAATCATCAAAACTGTCATTATTGAAATCACCAATACTATAGGCATGAAAACCTGCAAGGTTGAATATTTCTTCGCCAACAAAGCTATACCCAGAGCCTTCAGCCATGAAAGAACTAACAGGCTCTGTAATTAAGGAACTTGCAAAACATATTGGGAATAAAATCATCTGTAACAGTAGTAAGGAGGATGTTATTAAAAATCCTAAGAATAAACTGTTTTTGTTACCAAACTTCATTATCAATCCTCTTCAGTCAAGCAATCTTGTAATTAAACAAAAATACTAATTTTAGATTTCTTGACCTTATAAGGATTTTCATCTAAAAACTAGGGAAAGTTGTTTAATTTTACTTAACTCAACACTATGTGAAGGCGCTCACATTACGTGAATTATTATTATTGAAATCAAAAGCCTTAGGAGAAGGCGAGGTACTTCAAAAGTTCAAAAATTTGTTGTATAAAATCCAAATCTAAAACAAAATCATTTCATTCCTCTTTTGATCGAAATTTCAATTCTTCAAGCACGATTGCAGAGGAAGATAACCTACCAGTACTAGCTGAAAAGATATCTACAGAGAATAATAGTTTAGTAATCTAAAGATTAACAAGAAAAAGTAATATTAGATAATTTAATCTAGAATTCTTGTTTAACATTTTTTGAGTACAATTACTGATTGACGCCCTTCTAATAAAGATCAAAATTAGAAATCCTACCATTTCTGAATTTCTTTTAGTCTTAAAACCTCTCTTTGATGTTTTTTGATAAATAGAATTATAATCTCCTTTGATCTATAAATGAGGCAACAAGTATTCAAAATACTGGGGATTCCGCAACAGAAGGTGAAGTACCAATCTCATGGGAAAAATATCAATAAGAACTGCAACTTAGTGATGGTCAGGGGACTCTTCCAGAAAGTAATGTGGATTTTGATACCGATGGTGATGGTGACAAAGAAGATTCATTTAATGTCGTGTGAATTAATACCATTCGGCCTTGGAATCCCGTTATCATAACGCTTACGTTTACGCTCTCAAAAATCATTCTGAAGATCGTAGGTTCAATAAAACTTATTATATTAATGTAAAATAGAAACTATTCCAGCTAGACAATAAGAAACACTCCTTCTACTTTGCTGATAATAAAACTCTATGTTGAATCATTAACTTGGTTTATGTTTTTATTTCTCTAAGACAATTTGCTGAAAGTATTTCTTTGATTCTAGATGAGTAAGTGCGCTATAGACCTCCTCTTTAGAAAATATTGCTATTTGATCAATTTCTTGATCATGAGGTCTTAGATCAGAAATATCACCGTTAAATTCTACAAGAAACATAGTTGTCTCTTGATGAATAAATCCAGTTTGTTGAAATTCGCTTTTAAAGACAAATCTGAGCTTCTCTGAATATTCTTTCACCATACTATAGTTAATCGAACCAGTTTCTTCCTTTAGTTCCCTGAAAAGAGCTTCCTCTTTCGATTTTTCGTGTGACATTATCCCCCCTTTTACAAAATCCCATTCTCCTTTCATATCTTTTGGAGAATCAGTACTTTCCATGATTTTTACCTTGTGAACAAGGATATAATTTTCCTGATATCGTATTATTGCACCTACTGCTTGTCTCACCAAAGAATTTTCCTCATTAGCGGAGAAGATTATCTTGAATTAACTTGAGAATTATACTAACTATATATGAATCGAGTTACTAGGATTTAGAAAATATAATCGTCTAATTCAACATCGAAATGGTCTTTCTTTATTGGTTTTGTTAATTCTTTTGCCCGTTCCAATGTGGTTCTTGCTAACTCGGATCCAAAACCTGGTATTTGGCTCAACTTAGAGAGATCAAGAGTCAATAGCTGCTTGATGTCGCGAATCCCGTGTTCCAGTAATATCCGAGCTCTTTTTCTACCAATTCCTCTTATTCGGGTTAAACTCACAGCATCACTCTTTATTCCATACTTAACTCTATCACTGAGGGATTCAGCAGATTTCATAAAGATATGATATTCTTCATTATTTCTTTTCTTCAATTTAGCAATTTCAGCCATAGCAGATACTATCCAAGTAGCAGTCTCTACAATACGTTGAATGTCGCCAGAACCAATTTTATAGCGCATGATAAGATGTTCAACAGGTAATTCCTTAATCCAATCCCATAAAAAAAGAACCGTACGAAAATCTCGCAGACGAAACTCATATTCGATGTCTATTGGTTCTGGAATGCGTCGTATCAGTCTAGAACTAAATTTTCCAAATCTTTTCTCAGTTATTTTCCAGTCGCTTTTGCGGAATGACAATGAAATCATATCAGGAGTTCCAACAACTAAATCAAGAAGTGCCACAGGATGAATTCTTGTTCGAGATTGCTGAACAGCTAAAGTGAGTCCTTCAGCTATGGTAGCTGCTGTTTCAGGATCCAAATAGAGTTGACTTACACGTAAGCCATAAAGGGTGGTTTCAAGAGATTCATTGGCATCAAGAGGGAGAACCATTTCCCATCCGATAAGAAGATCGATCACCTCCCTAATTTTTCCCTCTAGGAATACTGCTTCAAATTGAAAGCCATAAAAGGTCTTTTCAATAAAATGTAATAGATTGGAAACAGTCGTAACAACCTTGGAGGCAATTAATCCTAATACTGCTCGTCGCAATGCTGGCTTTGCAGCTAATTTTGAATATAGGGCTTCAGGATCACGAAGGACATAGCGATCCATTAACCAGTCCACAGCTCTCTCCTGTTTAGCTATTAGAATTGATTCACCTTCTTTGTCAAATTGAGGCCGCCCAGCGCGCCCAACCATCTGTTTTACTTCTAGCGTCTTTATAGGATGGGATCCTTCTTCAATAGAGTATCGAAAGACGCTGGAGATGACAACACGTTTAGCAGGTAAGTTAACGCCGGCAGAATTGTGAACAATGAAACCATTTGCAACAAACATATGATCATTTCTTGGATAATTTGACAATACAACATCATAAACAGGGGATTCTTTGGGAACAATTTTAGTTGATCGTACACGATCCCAAAAAATGTCCTCGTCAAAATCAGAATCTCTCCATCCTTTTCTCATTGAATGTTCTAGAGAGCTATTACATAAAGGACAGTTGAGTAATTTAAACATATTAAGAAACTTATTATCAGAAACAAGTAAGTTTTTGTAGATCCAAACACCTATTGAATTCAAACTCCAGAACCATTCTGCTTTACTCCCTTTTCCTATTTTTCTTTTCTTTATCAACTCGTAATGATGGTTTAATCGTCTTTCATCCTTTTTTGGTTCAAATCCAAGCGTCTCCTTCATTTTTCTAGATCCTAATTCACCATTACATCCGAGTAATTTTATAATCTCTAGTTTCTTATTCCCCCATTCTTTCTGTGATTTTGTTCTCCCCCCAAATAAACTTTTATAGATTTTATACATACATTTTGGACATGAAATATAATTGATATTCGATTTAATTTCTGAAACAAATTTAATTAAACCCTGTTGCTTTTTTTGGATATTAAATCCTATAGATTCATAGAATTCAAGTATACATCTTTTTTGAGAAATCATCAGTTCAAAATATTTTTGTGTTTTATATTCTCTCGTATGCATTTTTATGGGATTTTCTTTTCTTTGCCTTAATCTACATACTATACCATACCTAAGTAACAATTTTTGAACTTGTTTTACTAATATTTTGGACGTAGTTGAAAATCCAACTGATCTTCCTTTGGTAACATAACCAGCTGAATCAAAGAGCCCTCTTAATAAGCAAGTGATATTATCTTGCCCCATTTTCATGATGTGTTCAGAAATATATTTTCTTTGAGATTTTTCAACTCCACAACGCACTAGAAATGTTCTGAACCACTTATTTTTTCCAATAACCAGCTGAGGAGTCCCATAGGAGTTTATCATCTTCTTGGCAGTAATTTTTAATCTAGAACATACTTCTTGACAATGCTCTAGGACTTCCTCATCTAAGTTTACAATTGTGGGTGAACCTTTGAATTTTACCCTCCCCTCTATTGTTTCTGCCCCTGAATATCCATCACCTAACATTAGTCCAATGAAGTAAGCTATATCTGAATCAAATTCCTGTTTTCCAACAAAAGTATTACAGTTTTGAGTGAAATCTTGGATAGAGAAATTTTTTGTGCCATTATATCTCAATTTCCCTATTGTAGCAATTCTATCATTCTTATGAACTGAATCAGCTCGAAGAATCAGCTTTTCGTTATTTCTTTTCACCAACATTTTATGATTTGGTGTAACTTTGATTTGGTATCCAGAAACAGACGAAATTTCAATTAAATCTGCATAATTGTAATTGATATTAATTTCCTTAATTTTTGATGGAACTAGAGAGTTATTTCGCAATATAAAAGCTTCTGTGGAGGAATCCAACCGTGATACTTCAGTTTGGGAAATTCCATGCCAGATCAAGGTATCTTTCGAAATACAAAGAGTTGGTGTGGCACATAATGCTTTGATTAACCCTTTCTTGAACGCTTTCTCAATCATGTCTCGCTGGTGAGAGTTGAGTCCAGCGTGATGGAAAGTTACTCCACGCTTTACTGTTTCTGCTAGCTTTAAAGATAAGGGATCTGAAATATCTCTTACAATTTTTTTTGAAAGGTCAGCTAAATGCTTTGCATCTCTTGGTTCGATCAGGGATTCGATACTTTTTCCTATTCGTTCTGCAGTTGAAACTGCTGATCTCCTAGAAGGAGTAAAAATCAACATTTGTTCGTGAGAGTAGATAGAATCAAGAGCGATATTTGTTAGGTTATCTTTACGTCTGAAAGGAATTTCTCGAGATGAATAATCTGAATATATTATCCGGTCTTCAAAGTAAATTCCTTCTCGGAGGGGAACAGGTCTCCAATCACTTTGTACTAGTTCTGCTTTTAACCATTCTGCCAAATCATCAGCGTTTCCAATAGTTGCACTTAGCGCGAGGATTTGAGAGTGTGTGTTCTCGCTTAATAGTCTTGCCATCAAAATTTCTAAGGTTGGTCCCCTATGTTGATCATTTAATAGATGACACTCATCAATGATAACAAGAGTCACCTGATCCCGTATCCAGCTCACTTGATGACGTAAAAGGGCATCCATTTTTTCGTTAGTTGAAACAATGATATCATATCTAGGAAGATAGCTATCTGTTGAGTCATAATCTCCAGACGTGATAGCTACCCGAATTCCGAGGGATTCAAAGCGTTTTAGATCAGTATATTTCTCTGAAGCTAGCGCTCGTAATGGACACAGATAAATAGCCTTCCCTCTGTTTTCAACTACGTGTTTTAGAGCAGCTAATTCCGCTAGTAATGTTTTCCCAGCTGCGGTTGGGATGGAAATAACGAGGTTTTTCCCCGTTAATAATCCTCGATTTATTGCTTCAATCTGTGGAGGAAACAGCTCTTTGATCCCGTCATGATCGATTATTACCTTTTTAATGCGATCATCCAGAGGGAGTGACTCAACAAGCATAAAAAACCCAATTTATGCCAATTTTATGGCCGTTTTACAAATCCTGGTTGAGGTTCGAACAATATCCCACGACGGGTCATTTCATCAATAGCTTTCACAACTTGATTCTTACTAAGACCTTCCTCTATTGCTCGATCTATTATGTCTTTGATAGCTACGGGTTCTTCATCCTCAGCTTCCTCCAACATTCTATCAATTAAGGCATCAATTCGATCCAACTGCCTTCTTGATCTAGCACTTATCCCAGAAGCATACTTATCTATATCTAGCTTCCCTGTTTCGGTGTCTTTGGCTAATTTTTCTAGAGTGGCATTCATTAAGTTCACAGCACCCGATGCATCATCATAAGTGACTTCATTACTTAACCGCATCTTAGCTCGGGCTTCTGATAATCGAACAAGTGATTCCAATTGACGAGGTGTAATGGCAATCGGTTCTACCTGGCCTTCTTCTATCTTACCACTTGACCGCCGTAACTCTTTATAATATTCTAACAAGCGTTCCTCCGCCTCATCAGTTAGGCGGGGATGAACTTCACGCCTCGCATAAGCTATATACTTGCGTAGTAAATCCTGTTCAATAGGAGGACTCGTGGAAAGGGTATGGGACTTATGGAGTCCCAAGATATGAGAAGCTAAATCATGGTCTTCTTTCAGATCAGGTACATCTTCCAAAACGAGGATTAAGTCAAATCGAGATAGTAATGTAGGAGGAAGATTTAAGTTGTCTGCGGTGCCTTTAAACGGATTCCATCTTCCTCGGCGAGGATTTGCAGCTGCTAGGATCGATGTTCGGGCATTAAGAGTAGCTACGATTCCTGCTTTTGCTATAGATATCGTGTGCTGCTCCATAGCCTCATGAATGGCACTCCGATCCTCCGTTCGCATTTTATCGAACTCATCCACCATTGCGATTCCTTGGTCAGCAAGAACAAGAGCTCCCGCTTCGAGTGTAATTTCCCCTGTATCTTGATCTCTGATCACAGCGGCCGTGTTGTGTGTTACAAATCCATTCACGATGAAGTTGTGAGTTCCAGGGATCGTTAAATCATATACAAATTCATCATTTGGAGAAGTAATTTCCTCTACTTGAGTTATTTCATCCCACAAAATATCTGAATCACAAAGTTTCCTCAAAAATTCATATTTTTCCTTAATTCCTTCTTCTTTTTGTTTAATGGAGGAAATAAGCGTCTTAAGATATCCATTTATCTTCTTAGAAGGACTAATTTCATTCTCATTTATTATTCGCATTATCAATCCAATAGGAATCCTAGGATTTCTATTTTTCCTTATAAAGTACTCATAAATCTTGTCTTTAGCAATCTGTGTTTGAGAAGAGTTAAAAAACGTCTCTAACTCCTTATATAATAAAAACCTCATTTCGTAAGGTATTCTAACTTTATGACGCATCCAATTAGTATCTATTTTCTCAAGAATTGATTTTAATTGTGAACGATTCATTCCTTTATTATGCTGGGAACGAGAAAGTGTTCCTTTATAACCAATTAATTCCCTACTTGTATAACCATAAAATTTAACAATCGATTTAAGCAATAATCTCGCTGATGGTATATTGTCGACATTTCTATGGTCTTGTCTTTTTATTGAACAATAATTTTGAAGAATCTCACTCTTTTTGGGGTGCCTAAAGCCTATTAATCTCTCAAAAATTCTAAAATCAGTATAAGAATTAAATATTAATTCATATTTCGCTTTACGACTGATTATTTTTTCTCCTGTTTTCTTTATTGCGATTCTAGGTTTTTTCTGACGAGTATAGGTAATAATACCAAGTGTTAATAGTGCATATCTTATAAAATCAATTAGATCTTTACTTGTTGAAGTAATTCCTATTTGAGAGTACTCACTTTCACGGACGCATATCCAGCCACCTGAATCAAACAATCCTCTTAAGAAATTATGTAAGTACTCTTCAGGATAATATAACAAATCTTTTGTGGGATTAATATTGCTAGATTTTGGAGAGGGTGTTAAACCAAATTTTGAGAAAATATGAAAAAGTATCTTAGACCATATTCTGTATTCAGTTGGTCTTTCTTCAGTTTCTCTTCCTTTATTGACCTTGATTGAGATTTTGTCACAGAATTTATCGAATTTATCTAGGAGACTCTTTTCACGATTGGAAAATCCTATACACACTCCTCCATATCTACCTTTCTGATTATCCACTAAAACTCTTTTGTCTCCAAAAATCAATCCAAGGATATAAAACCAGTTCGGATCCAAGTTTTTTGGTAATTTTAATCGTTGTCCTTTTTTGATTTCGAGTTCCATTATCGCTGGCAATTGTGTTTCTACATCAATTTTAGCTAATCTACATAAGTTTTCAAAAAGTTTTAATGAAATGTTTCCTATTCGTTCCTTATTCTTCCACCTATATATTGAATCTTCTGAGACACCGAGTTGGTCAGTAATTACTTTGTTTGTCATAGAGAATTCTTTCTTTACTCTACTAAGTAATTCTGCTACTATTTCATCAACATTAGTTAAAATTATTTCATTTGGGTAATCAGCAATCAATTCATAAACTGAAGGTACTTCTTTTCTTTCTTTTATTCCTAAATGACGAGATGTTGCTACTCTTTCATTTTCCTTTAGAGTATTCGCTGGTTTCCAGACTAATCCTTCATGACTCATCGAAAGAAGATTAGTCTCTGGAGTTAATACGAGTTCTTTGCCTGTTTTTGTATTTATTCTGAATAGTTTTTCAGGTGATTTGATTCGCCAGACTCGTGAGACTGGATCTGTTGTTATTTTCAGATTTTTTGAATGAAAGGTCCTGTAATCAGATGTGATCTTTTTGTATTCTATTTTTTCATTATATCTCTCTACTCCACCTTTCTTAAATTCGTTAATCACAAATTCAGATATTGATGTAGCTCTATCAGAAAGAAAAATGTTACTATCCCCAGAAACACATAATCCAGCTGCCGTGCTCCCCTTTCCTGATGTATAAAGTGCTCGTGGGGCTAGTTGTGCCACAAACTTGAGAATTTGGGATTTCCCTGTCCCAGGGTCACCTACGACTAAAATGTTTGATTCACCCCTTAATTTCAGTCCATCAGGGGTTATCTTTGCTGTTCCACCAAATAATAATGATGCAATTGCCTCTTTTACGAGATCACGGCCATAAATTGAGGGAGCTAACGAATCTCGTATTTTCTCAATTATATATGGTGATTTTGAGAGATCAATGATCTTTAGCTCGTCTTCTTCACTAATATCGATGTCAACATATTCCTTGGTTTCTTTGGTAATCGAAATCCCATGAAAAAATTTACCATAAGTAGCCAGTTGTCCTCTTTTCAAGAAACGAGTTGCCCTTGCTTTGAGGATTCCCACTACTTCTACACGATCTCCTGGTCTTGCGAGATCTACGAGGTCATCCAGAACATGGATAGATGTACTCTGGGGTAATTGGCCTGGGGGGAGCTCCTCTGGTTTCTCCTGCAAGGTTATTTTTTGCCAATCGATAAAATCACTCTTATCCAGTTGGATTTGAAGGGAGCCTTTTCTTTGACAATGTTCATTTCGACATTGATAAGGGGGAGTAAAAATCCCCTCTGGAAAATCGACGCTTTGATTCTCTCCACATGAAGCACATTTGAAATGACCACGTATCAGTAGAGGTTTTGTTTCTGTGACTCCGATGACGATACCTTCAAAACTCGTAAGTATTTCTAAATGATCGGTTTTTAAAGAACGTAAGAGAAGTTTTTCAGAGAGGTTTCTAATTCTCACATGAACTTGTTTGAGGCGTTCAAAATATCCAGGGCTTAATTCAGCCAGTTTTGAACGGAGTACCTCTTCACACGCAATTATGCTTAACTCAGGATTTAATAATGTCTCTTGGGCTAATTTTGGGTCTTGAATAAGTAAGTCATTATATGAAATATATAAACTTCGAGCCCCTGTAGTTTCCATCTCACGAATCTTCTCTTGATAATGTAATTGTCCCTCTTGATCTGTGAATTCTTCAATGAATGACTCGAACCGACCTTTTAAATCGAATGGAAAACCCATTTATAGCCCCTCAACTTACTTTTGAATGAATTCAGCCTTCCAGTCTTGAATTAATTCTACTATTTTGTCAAATAAAATTTGTTCTGATGATGTCAAGTTCTTTTTCTTTTGAGTAAGTACTGTTCTACTGTCGGTCATTTTAACTAGTTTTGAGACCCTTTCATGAGTCAACTGATTAAATTTTGTTTTTTGTCTTTTCTCTTCTAATTCGCTGAACTGTGAGTCCTTTTCCTCCATTAATAGGAAAAGATCTTTTAGTAGAATATTGAAATAGGTATGAAGAGGTTGTAATTCACCTACTCGAACTTCTTTACGGACAGCCCCTTCCAAATCCCGTAAAGTAATGGGAAAATTTGCTCGAAAGTCTTCAATCAATGATTTTTTCCATAAAATTTCAGCAATGAAATAAGGAACTTCAATCTGAGCTCCTTTAGAAGAAGCTGGAATCGACACACTTTCAAAGGAAAAACCAGAAAAATCTTGGAGAAATTTCACAGGTACATTGCTCTCTGTAAGCTCGAATCGCACTCTTTCCAGCTCTCTTGCCATTTCCAGCTGCTTAGCCTTGCTTCTTCTTGATTTAAAGACTTCTGGCATAATAATCACTCCTTATTGAAAGATTTTGGGATATTCCAGCCTGTTTCATAAAAAACATGGTGGTTTATTAGCGATTATTCTTTTTGTTTGCCCATTTGCCCATTATCTGGCAGCATTTTTTATTTAGTTACAAATATATTTCTTCATCATTAGGTTAAAAGTCATTTCTCCACTTATAAAAAAGAAATTCTTCTCTTATATTAATTAAAATCGCATTTAATAGTTATTTTTAGATAGAATAGAAAACTCTTTTCTCGAGATTAATAAAATTCTTCTCAATACGCTAATATAGTTATGATGAACACATCTGGGGATTTTATTGAATATTCTCGCCATTCTATATCATAAAATATTTCAAAAATCCTATTGGATCAAGAATTACTCAAGATTTTTGGAACCGTTTGGAAAGAAAAACTTCAATTCGCTCAATTAGAACTGCAGCGGGTACGTCATGAATGGTAAGGCGTGCACGAACTCCCTTTCGCCCCTTCACCCCTTTTGTCACTTTTCCTAAAATCCCGATAGTCTCCAGAGTTGTTAGATAATTTCGGAAAGCAGCTTCAGCATTTGGCCGTACACCCCATTCCTCACATATTATTCGATAATTCTTGAAGGAATGTTCTATTGTGGTTGCTGTTATCCCCTTATGGTGTAATCTTCTTGCGATACTTAGAGCGGCAAAGAGCTCATGTGTCTTCAGTTCCTCGAGAATATCAGCACGTAATTCTGGAAAAACGTCGTTCTTTGCACGTCTAATCAGTTCTGGAGTTAGCTCATCTAATCTTTGTTGATCAGCAGCACGCCCAGCACGATATAGTATTTCAATTCCATGGCGTAAGTTTTTCGTTTGATCTGAAATTTCAGCAACCATTTCTAGGATATCTTCCGATAGAGCCGTCGTTTTAAAAGCCAAACATGCTCGATAGTCAAGTATCATTTTGGTTTCATCAATTGAATATGGTTGAAATTGTATCACATCAGCAATCCGTTGTGAGACCATAGACGAGAGAGTAACCTTCCATTCAGTAGGACGACTGATCATTATTAAAGAAATCCGATGTTCAGCACCAAACTCTTCTGGGAGATGAATGAAGCCACGAACATCCTTTTGAGGTAAAACACTTACTTCATCTAATATCAAGACTAAATAGGCTTGTTCAGAGTTTAATCGTCTAATTAGAATATCGGTGGATTCCTCATCGCTGAATCCACGACTCGCTACCCCGAATTGATCGCGAAGAAAGCTCCTGAGAATGGATGTTTTAGTACGTGTGGTCCAGCAATTCTTGTAGTCTGTGTATAATTTAATATGATAGCGATCAGCCATTGTTCGAAGATGATCAACCGTGTAGCGTGCTGTTACCGTTTTACCTACGCCAGCAGGACCAGTAAGAGCAATATTGATGGAAAATCCTTCTATTCCTCTGTTTTCAGTTAGAAATAAAGACCTAAAATTCTGACTTAATCTTCGGATATCATCTTCTCTAAATTTTAGCTCTTCGGGAATATATGCTTGATTAAGCGTTTTTTCTCCTCCTTCTTTAAAAATAGAAGAAGAAAAAACTGCATCTCGGATGATATCTTCGGATCTCTTGTTATTCATGTTTTATAGGAACCTCCTCCAATTTTGTGGAGTATTGGGTGGAGATTTGCATTTGGAAGATTATCTGAATTAGTTTACTTGAGTTAATTCTCCTCTAAATATGCCTTGTTATTATTTCCAGATTTTTTTATAAGAAGACATTAGAATTTTATACATTCTGAGAATAAACTTCATCCTTCGATAACTGCATGACTTTATTGGAAGAAATTTCTACAGTTCTCCCATGCAGAAATATCCTTTAGAACTGTTTTTAGAAAACGTATAGATTCTTGGGTCGCTTCTAAAATCTCATCCTCAATGAAAGGATAGCCATCGAGCTTTTTGGGATTAAGTGGAGCATCTTCTACATGGGAACTTACTTTTAAATTGAATTTTTGTAGGCAGAAATCTACCCATTCAGGAGGAGATTTATTTGGTAGAGTAAACCCTATTATACCCGCCAAATTCGCCAACCAAACCCTAGCTACGGAATCAGGATTATATCCACCACCTCCTAATAATAATAATCGTCCCTGGGCACTACCCTGTCTACTTAATTCGGCTATTCTATTGCTGAGGTAGGAATACAATTTTGTAGTTAAAGCAAGATGACCTAGAAAATCAAGATAATGACCATCAGCGCCACACTGCCAAATAACAAATTCTGGATCATATTCTTCCCAGATACAAGGTATGATATTCTCAAATGTCATGATATACAGTTCATCCCATGTCCCAGGAAAAAAAGGAACATTAATTGTATAACCGAGTCCTTCTCCTCTCCCGATTTCATCATGATGTCCCGTGGAAGGAAAAATGAATTGGCCAGATTCGTGTAAGGAAATCCCCAAGACACTTTGATCTTCATAGAATGCTTGTAGGACACCATCTCCATGATGAACATCCGTGTCGATATAAAGTACTCGCTCAATTCCATACTTTTGTTGAAGATATTTGATTGCAATAACTACGTCATTGTAATAACAGAATCCTGAAGCGCGCTCTGCAAATGCATGATGTAATCCCCCAAGGATTGCAAAAGCTTGCTGGACATCTCCATTTTGAATTCGTCTCACACCCTCAAGTGCTCCTCCCACTACCAGACGAGATGCTTCATGCATTCTTGGAAATACAGGACAATCTCCTGTTCCCAATCCCAATCGCAAGCGGGCTCCTCCCCCAGCTTTAGATAAAGCTTTCATTCCTTCAATATAAGATGGTGAATGAAATAAAAGGAGATCTGAATCTGTTGCAAGGGAAGGTGTGAATGTTATAATGTCTGGCATTTCAAATATATTTAGGCTTTTAAATAACTGATAGGGAATAAGTAATCGTTTAGGGTTCATAGGATGTCCTTCTCCCAAATTATAATCAGTATACTGGTCTGACCAAATGATCCCCGTTTTTACCATTATCTTTTTCACCTTACTGAAATTTTTTCCCTTCTTACAATCAGGAACTATTTCTAGGAGACCTATAAATGAGCTTCATATCTGTTCTATTATACTAAACAACCAATTACCAAAGAAATCGTTAATCTTTTAAATTACAAGTATTTTTGTTTATGCGTTATTGTCTTCACTTAAAAATAAAATCATTGGGAAATTAATAGAATGTCCAAAAAAAATGCTAAAATTAGCGTCCTAGGATTAGATAGAGCTGGCAAAACTACAATGCTTCAAAGATTGAAAACTGGTCGCTGGATACCCGATACTACCCCTACAATCGGTATGAACGCGGAAACGATTCAGATTGGTGATGTTACATTCTCAGCATGGGATCTTGGAGGGCAATTACAATTCAGAAGAGCTCTTTGGGAGATGTACACAAAAAATTCTGCTGGACTAATTTATGTAGTCGATGTAAGTGATCCGGCTCGTTATCCTGAAGCTAGGAGCAATTTATGGCGTATGTTGAAGATGAATCATCTGAAAGATATCCCATTGGCAATCTTTGCAAACAAGGTAGATCTTCTCGAGAAAAATAAAACAGTGCTTAATGAAGAAGATCTAGCAAATTTTATGGGAATTAACAAAAAAATGAGTCGAATTCTCAATATTTTTAGGACAAGTGCCAAAACAGGTGAAGGTATTCATAAAGGAATATACTGGTTAGCTGATGCGATCCAGGAGGGAAGACAGATTTCTATGGATATGTATCAGATTAAATCTTTGTTTGGACGACCCTCAACAATTCAAAGTATGACTAGTTGAGATAAAAACAAACGTAATTTATATTTGCAACTTTGATTGCCGCAAAGCTCTACGAATAAGATCAACATCCTCCTTATACAAGTGATTGGTGTCTTCCATTAACCACTTCTCTGCTTGAACTAGGAAGGAAGGATTTTTAAGCAAAATACCTTTTAAAAGTAATTTTGCTCCTTGAAAGAAATAGGTATTTATGATAGAAGAGGGTGATTTTGATGCTAAGTCAGCCATTAAATGAGTAGCAGCAAAAACATCCTTCCCTAAATACATACTAAGGATAGCACACGAAAAGTTCATAGCAGCATTTTCATTGAAATTAAGCTCTAAATGTTTCTTTCCTGCAGCCAAATAAGCATCTTTTGCGGCCAAAAAACGAGGCTTTTCAATCTCATCAACAGTTAGCTTGGGTCGTTTTTCCTCTGAAATAGTCTCAAGGAAGGATCCAAAGTCAGCTTGACGCAATTCATTGAGTATATCACTAGTTATATTATCTTGAATAATAAATCCTTCTTCCTTTTGGGAAGAAGGTTTTTTGGAAGCCTCAGGAAATGGAGGACGTGTTAAGATGTCATGTGAAAGTGAAGAGAGAGGGGTAAGGTCAGCGGGATAAGAGATCGAAGATGGAGGGTGTTCAAATACAGAAGGAGGTCGTGGAAGATCATCAATGTCGATTTTTGTGTCTTTTTTTCCTAGAGACTGCTTTGGTGGTGACATGAGGTATCTCCTCAAAAATTAATTTCTAATCATGGGATTCCTAGCATGAAGTCGTTTAAAAAATGTTGCTACTTTTTCATTAAAAAGAAATTTTAGATAAAACTCAGGTTTTAAGTGGCTGCGATTCCATGGAAATAGAAATAAAAATCCCTCTAAAGGAATACCTCTCTTCCGATAAGATGATGTTACATCTTAGAAATAAATTTGGTAATCCTTCAGAAGAAATAACCCACATTGACACATATTTTAACAGTCCGATCCATAATTTCCAGAAAACTGATGAAGCTCTACGATTAAGACAAATTCAAACTACCACAGGTAAAGAAAGGATTGAAATCACATATAAAGGCCCAAAAAAAGGGAAAAACATGAAAATCCGTGAGGAGATAACTATTAAAGCTTCAAATAGTAGTAAAGTAAAGAATATTCTCCAAAACCTGGGATTTAATGTTTTTGGTATGATTAAAAAGAGAAGAATAAATTGGATTCAAGAAAATCTCTTGATTTCATTTGATATAGTAGAAGGCCTAGGGTCATTTTTGGAAATTGAGACAATGATAAATTCAAGACTTTCGGAGGAGATTAATAGAAATAAGGAAAGAATTATTCAACTAGTTAAGGAAATCTTTCCTAATTGGTCAGGGGAAGACGAAAGGAAATCATATTTAGAATTAATAATGGAAAAGCAGATCAAAAATCAAGGAACTTGACCGATGAATAAACAAGTTATTCCATCAGTCTTTATCAAGAGGTGGGAGGCATTCTATGGAAAATCAAGAACTAATTCGATTATAACCCATCTTAAACAAAAAGATTCAAGAATAATTGTCCCCAATTTACTAAAAACTGAATTCTCCTTATTGAAATTACAATTAGAAAGAGAAGCTTTCAAATTTGAAAAGACAATTAACTTCAACGGGTTAATAGTCAGGTCTGAACCATTTAATATCGTTTCTACACCAGAGTATCTATCTGGAATGTTCTCAATCCAAGCAATTACTTCCCTGATCCCTCCGTTAAGCCTTCCGTTATCTACAGATGATGTTGTTGCAGATTTAACTGCTTCTCCAGGAATAAAAACTTGTTTCTTAGCTCAGAGAATGAAAAATCAAGGAACTATTATTGCCATTGAAAAATCAAAGAACAGAATTCCAGCATTAAAAGCGAATATTGTAAGAATGGGTGTTATTAACTCTATTGTTCTCAATTTTGATGCTAAAATGTTTCCCGAACTAGATATCTTTGTTGATCATATCCTTCTAGATGCTCCTTGTTCAGGGACAGGACTTAAGCTCACCAAAAATAAACGATTGGGTTCTAGAAAAATAAAAGACATTTTTCGTCATGCAAAACAGCAGGAACTTCTATTAAACAACGCATGGAAACAACTAAAGCCAAATGGAACTTTAGTTTACTCTACTTGCAGTCTAGAGCCTGAAGAGGGAGAAGTACAGATTAATCAGTTTCTTAGAAGAAATTCAAAGGAAGCTACAATTCTTCCTATCCCCTTTGAAAGTGGCTCCCCAGGTAATGAAACAAATTGGAAGAGCCCTCTTCATTCTCAATTAGCAAAAACTAAGCGAATATTCCCAAAAATTGGATATGATGGATTTTTTATAGCAATGTTAAAAAAAGTGATCTCCTAATGCTTTATAAATTATTAACAAAAGAGGAAATTAGACAGGTTGAAATATCAATTAATCAATTGCTCGGGTACAATGCTATGACTGAGATACTAGAAGAAAAAAGACTTATAAAAATAGAAGGCCGTAGAAATGAGATTTATTTGGTTCAACAAAATGATTTGCCGTTGTTTGAACACTTCTCTTCTAATGTTCAAGAAAACATTCTAAAACTTGTCTTCGCACGAATAAAGCTGGGTTTCTTTATTCAAGAGAAATTCCTTGTTGGTATTGAATCACTCTCCTTTCTAAATCCCCTTACTCAAAGAAAGATTCAATTGGATACCGAAAGCACTCAGAAGTTTATTTTTGGCAAAGATATAGATATAAGTACTGTTTCATTAGAAAAACAGATCAAGGATCTCGAAGAAAATTCCATTGTCATGATTTCTTCCGAAAATAATATTCCACTAGGATATGCGAAGATTATTTCTAAAGAGGAAAATCCTTGGTTACAGAATTTAGTGGATATTGGAATATTCTTGCGTTCGGAAAAAAGTGCTTTTTAGCATTCCACTTTTACAAGTATTAGCCTTCATACTCTCAAAAGCGCCCCACATTTTTTACATCTAGATTTTGAATCCTCGAGTATTTTGTTCGTTGTATTGCATTTATGGCAATTAACAAATACCTCTTTTTGACCAAAATTACCTAAAGTTCCTTGTCCAGCTAGAATTGATTTATCAGCTTGTTGTTTCATTTTAAAAAATAAAGAATTATCTGATTCACTTAAAATTCTTAATGAATTCTTTAATTCATCTAAATCAGCTGCTTGCTTCTGCTCTTTTCGCTTCTTTCGGAAGTACTCCTTTTTCTGTTTTGGTGTCATCTTTTTGATTAGCTGTAATTCCCTTAAACGAGTATTATACTGATTTCGCTTGGATAGAGACAATTCAGAGAGAAAATTAGGGGAAAATCGCTGCAATTCTTCTAAAGACATGTTGGAAAAATCCAAATCAGAATTAAGACTATTATTTTCTTGACCATCGGTTGCAGGAGGAGGTGGAGGAGGAGTAACGAGTTGTGTGTGAGATAATCCAGTTTTCATTGATTTGAGATCAGACTCGATGTCCTTTCGAATAGTAGCTAAGATTTCATCAATAATATCACTCATGTATTTTTGTGGAGAGGAGTTGTCTAATTTGGACTCCATGTTTTTAATTTGAGCTTCTAATTCTCCAATTCTCTTATTTTGAGCATGTAATAATTCTCCTTTACGATAACAATCAAGACAAACGCCTGATATCAACTCATCTTCAATAATACCTTTGCCACAAATTCCACAGATATGGAACATCTCACCAAGATCGCGTAAAACTTTTGTTAAACTCTCCCCTGGATTGTTATATTCTTCTTCAACCTCAATGAGTGCTCTTCTTGCTTTTTCACCAACAGAATGGAACTCATATCCGCTTTCATATTCACCTCCGCTTTTGTACAGAGAATCCCCATTTATTTCTCCAAGTTGAGTCAAAATTCCTTCTAAATTCTTAAAAGGATTCTTTAGTACATTTGAAACCGAGGTAAGTTTCTTTATTGTCTCTCGTTCTAATCTGTCAGACAATTTACTTACCTCATCTGCGCTCTAACGCTTGAGCACGTCGAAGAAATGTTCGAGCGACAGTTCGCTCTATTGAATCGACTTCGGATCGACTCTCATTTATCACAACTGTAACGATTTTCGTAATCAAGTCGAAATTTGGGTCAGCAATTTGAGGGATGCTAGATTTTAATAGTTCTGCGGGTGAAATGTTACGCTGATTAGCCGCTAATGTAATCAGCTCCATTTGCTCCTTAAGCACCATAATTATTGAGGGATCGATCTGGTTACTATTATCTAAAGTTTGTTGTTTGAGAAATTTGATTTGTAATTCTCGGTCTTCTAGCGTTCGATAAAGATTATTAACTGTTTTCTGGAGTTCTTCCATTAAAGAGGTATTTAGATGACTTGTTTCAGGTATCGAATCTTTCAACACCCCAAGAGGATCATTCAGAAGGATATTTTTCTCTTGGGCAATGATTTGTTGATAAAATCGTTTCCAATACGTTTTATGAGGTAAACCAACGTATCTTCGACGTTGTCCTTTCGGTAATGAAACTTTAACCATCGCTACTTTGTCTTTTTCTTGTAAACGATTAAGTGATCCATCAATTTTTCCCCGACTCCAATTTAAACGTGACTTAAGGTCATTGACTGTAACTGGACGCTCAAATGACTCTATTTTTGAATGTAATATGTGATCTGTAACTTCTGCATTACCTTTTGGCAAATCTAAAAGCACCTATAGTATTGATTCTTTTTACAAATTGTTATTTATACCATATAGGCAAGTCTAAATTAAAATAAATCCTAAATTTTTCAATTTATCCATAAGAGTTTAATTCAAAGTGATGAAACTGATATAATCCTGTCTATATAAATTTATTTATATTTAAAAATTCAAAATGAAACTATCAGTTTGATTAAACTCATATAGACATGTCTAATCCTATTATTAGTTCATTAATTAATCCAGATTATCTTATTTTCAAAAGGATTACAAGGAAAAAGATACGCCCAACTTAATCTATTTTCAAGTGTGAGTTATAAGGGACATACAAAAATTAAAAAAGGTTCTAATAGCTCTCTTCTTCCTTAATGACCGCTTTCGAGCAATAGATAGAGGATGGTTACAGTTAGTGCAGATATAATAAATCCAAAGAACCACCAAATAGAATAAATTGTTCCTAATACTGAATTAATGGCATTTAGATTAAATGGATCTTGTACTTGTGGAAAAGAGGGAAGTACAAGTATGAATAATCCAATAGATGTTCCTATTATAAGTAAAAAACTGAGGATGAGAAGAAGATTTACAATCCAATTCGATTCTTTATCCTCATCCCAATTGAATATTCGCCTTGCAAGCATAGGAGGTCCTAGAGACAGAATTAGGATAAAGATAATCACAATAATAAAGACTATTACTGTAATAATCCCCAATAATAATAATTCATTCAGATATTCACGGTTTAGAATGATCGCAACAATTGATACAAGAATTACAATGCCTAGATTAATCAAGAGTCCGATAAAGAGAATATCGATCCAAGTGGTTTTAATCGGTTCTTTTGCTTCAGAATTTGGCTCAGACATTGCATCAGGATTCAATAAATCTCATCTCCGTCTATTAAACAAACAATGTTGCAATTATAGTGCACAACAATTAGTCCTTTGTTAGTATATAAAATCTCATGTAATGTGGAACTTTGCTTTCTTGAACAGAATCTTAGGAAGATTTCGTGTCTTTAATCGTGTTCTTCTCTTTTTTCTGCTTGATAAATTCCTCAGCTTCTTTAATAATATCTCTAGAAATAACTACTACCTTGTTTTTTAAATGTTGATACGTGACAGGGATTACATCCACCATGAGATTTTCAACAGACTCATCATATTTTCCCTTGACACGAGAACGATCGGTCTCTAAAAAACCCTGAAAAGACTCAATAGTTTGAACTATATCGCTTCGTGTGAACATCCCAATGATCTTTAAATTAGTCCCTGAACGAAGAACTACTGGTAATCTACCAATCATATATCTATGCATCATGTCCGTTGCTTCTTTAACGGTCAATTTTGGATGAGCAACTATCAGCTCATTTTCTTTTGTCATTATTTCACTAACTTTCATATCAGCTATCGCTAATCTTTGAGCTCGGACACGTCGAAGGTCAAACAATGTAATCATACCTTTTAGATTTCCTTCTTTATCAACCACAGGAAGACCTAAATGTTTATAGCACATAAAAACATCTAGAAGGTCATCTATCATTGTATCTTCAAGAATTGCTATAACTTCTCTTGACATGACTTCATCAACAGTGATGAAATTCATCAGCTCGTCAACGGTTCGTGCTGTACTAGAAATTCCTTTAGATATTATTTTTTCAGTATATATACTTTCCTCAACTAAGAGAAAATGGATAAGAAAAGAAATAATGATTGCTAACATCATGGGAGGTAATAGTCGGAGATCACCACTCATTTCAATTGCTATTACAATCATTGTAATGGGTGCGCGAGCGGCTCCAGCAAAAAGAGCTGCTAGTCCTAATAATGCGTACAATCCTATATTTAAATTTAGGTCAAATAGAGAATTCAGAATGACTGCATATCCTGCTCCTAATGTCGCTCCCATAAACAAAGAAGGGGCAAAAATTCCACCTGAAACTCCACTACCCAACGAGAGAGCTGTGGCAAGAATTTTAAGGCCGCAGACCAAAAGTAAGAAAATACCTAATGATAATCCAGTTAAAGAAGTAAGTTCAGAAAATTGGGCACCTAATGCTTCATGGATTATTGGATAACCAGCTCCCCTTAAATCCAGAGAAAAAATAACAAGGATAATTCCTACACACATTCCTCCGATTGCAGTATTGATGGGAAGATCAAGTTTATTATTATCAAAGTAATTTTCCGCAAAGTAAAGTGTTTTTTGCCATAAAATACTGACAGAACCAGCGAGTACTCCCAAAGCAAAAACAAATGGTAGCTCCCAAAATGTTTCAATCGCATAAGTAGGGATTTGGAAAACACTCGGTAAGTTTCCTAAAATTAAAAAATTGACTGAAACTGCAACAATACAAGCAATAGCAATTGGAACAGCTGTATGGAGAGAAATGGTTGCAAGAAGGATCTCAAGACTGAAAAGTGTACCCCCTAAAGGAGCATTAAAGACAGCAGCAATTCCAGCACCCGCCCCTGCAGCAATCAAAATATTGGCCTCGGCAGGGGTACATTGATACTTTTGTCCTAGATAGGAACCCGCGCCTGCTCCAATTTGAGCAATGGGGCCTTCAGATCCAGCACTTAATCCACTTCCAATTGTCAGGATTGAAAGTAAAAATTTTCCAATAGGAGTTTTTAGGGCAATAGGTTTACGCATATGAATAAATTCCAAAACATTAGGTATACCATGACCTTTCGATAAAGGAAATTGCTTATGGATAGCATAACCTACAATAAATCCCCCAAATGTGGGAATTAAAATAATTAAGATGATAGACGCAAGTAATCCTAAATGGGCTTTTATGAGTTGAATAAGACCATGAGGGCCAAATAATATCTCATCCAATAATTCAATACTTAAGCGAAAGATAAATCCAGCAATTCCACTTATAAATCCGATTATCACAGCAATTAACTCTAGTCGAACGTCTCGTTGAAATCGGAATCGTGATTTACTTGTCTTTCTGATGGAAAATGGCATCGATTGATCTCACTTTTCTATAAGAAGTTCTCTTACACGATTAAAGAAGAAACATTATGAATTGTAAAAACCTTCCTTATCCCTCTTCATTTTTCCAGTCAAAAAAAATCTCTTATCTCCTTTATAGACTTTATTTGAATTCTTTTTTTTTCTATTCAATATTCGTTAGATTTGGGAATCTTCCTTTTTATCATTACAACAGAGCAAACAAAAGGAATTTTAATAAAAGAGACAATTTCTTCATAATATATAAGAAAAAAAATTAAATTTGTTAATTTTATTTTCTAATATCTCTAGACATAGCCCCCTTTTCATTGGTGAATGGGAAGAAGAAATGATCGAGTTTTATTTATTTTCATTATTTAGAGAATATTGAATATCATTAATACATCAGTTTTTCCACTATTGAAGTTAATTAGCAATCTTTCTTTTTTTGAAAAAAGAATGTAAAATTAGGCGTTTAAAAGAAAGCTTAATTAAAGGTTCCCATCAGGTTTCATATTGCATTTTTTATATCATTTAGGGCCAAATATAAAGTATTAGATTAATAGATAATATACAGAAAAAATTGGTGGCAATTGAATATTGAAAATAAATATTTCTCAAAAATTTTCTGCAATTATTTTACTTTGGGTTCAAATAAAGAATTTCATTAGAAAAAGACGAGATATATTCCCTCTAGTTCGTTTAAACATTCTTGCTGTCGCAGTAGGAATCGTTGGGGGGCTGGGTTCATGGATTTTTCGTGTAGCTATATTAGTAATTTATGAGGTCTTTTATTCCATTCCAATACAAGTGATGAAAAGTTTTGGTTTTTCCCAAATTACTTGGTTACCTTTTCTTCTTGCGCCAATTATTGGGAGTATAATTGTTGGTCTTCTTACCTCTAGGGTATCAGAAGAGACCAAAGGCCATGGAGTTCCTGAAGTATTAGAGTCTGTTGCCCTAAAAAATGGTAAAATGAATTTACGAGTCCCTTTTATAAAAATCATAGCGTCAGCTACAACACTTGGTTCAGGAGGGTCAGCTGGTCGGGAAGGCCCCATTGCCCAGATAGGGGCGGGTTTTGCTTCATTAGTTGGGCAGAAACTGAACATCAGTCCTCGTGAACTTAGGACATTAGTTGTATCAGGAGTCGCTGCAGGGATCGCTTCAACATTTAATGCACCTATTGGAGGAGCACTATTTGCTCTTGAGATTCTCATGAGCGGAGGAGGGACAACTGCTCTATTTATTCCCATTATTGTGGCAGCTGTTGTTGGTGTAGTTGTTGGTCAGCTGCTTTTAGGAACAGAGCCTGCTTTCATTGGATTTCCTCCTTTAGAATATCATGACCCTGCTTTAATTCCATTTTTTATCATTTTAGGGGTGATATGTGGGATAGGCTCTGCTTTATGGATAAAATTCTTTTATAAATCTGAAGACATTTTTGATTATATAAATGACAAGTTTAAGATTCCTGATTTCTTACAACCAGCTCTAGGGGGATTATTTGTAGGACTAACATTGGCATTAACATTTGCTTATTTTGGTAACAAATGGGAAACCTATACAATAATGGGGCGTACTTATCTTCCAATAGAAGCTGTATTTCAGGGATCATTAATAATTGGTTCTGTTTCAATGGCTTTAACTCTTTTAATTGTGTTATTTATTTTAAAAGCGCTTAGTACTGTTTTTACTATAGGAACTGGAGGATCAGGTGGGGTATTTGCACCTACACTATTTTTAGGTGTTATGTTAGGTGCGATATTCAGTATATTTATCGATGATATTATTGTGATATCTAATGTGCCTATTACGCTTTTTGCACTATTAGGCATGGCAGCCTTTTTTGCGGGTACAGGTCGTGCTCCCCTTACTGCAATTATTATGACAGCAGAAATGACGGAAGATTATTTTCTTACAATCCCTCTCATGTTTGTTGTAGCGATTAGTTGGCTTATCTCTATCTTTCTTGAGAAAGAAAATATTTATACTTTGAAATTAATCCGTCGAGGAGTAGTATTGGAGGAACCTCGAGTAGACTTATTAGAAACAATCACTGTTGAAAAAGCAATGACACCTCGTGAAAAACTGGTTGTAGTTGATACTAAAACGAGGTTAGAAACAGTATTAGAACTTGTACGTACTACACGTCACGAAGGATTTCCAGTTATTGAACAGGATATGTTTCTCGGGATAATTACCCTAAGTGATGTCCAAAATGCATTGTATAATTCTCCCAAGGACTGGAATGTGTTTGATATATTAATAAAAAAGGATAAACCTCTCGTGTGTGTAAGCAAAGAGGCATCTTTGATGCATGTGGTCCATATCATGGAAAATAAAGATATCTCACGCCTTCCTGTGGTAGATAAACCTCCAAGTCAGAAAAACGAGTTTCCTCGGTTGATTGGGTGGATAACACACCATGATATTACCAGAGTTTATATATCAGAGAAAGCGCTTTCGGCTCTTCAAGTTTCTGAAGAACACATGTTATC
>JBHLKY010000035.1:0-27412 GCA_048886185.1 Candidatus Hermodarchaeota archaeon | reverse complement strand
TACAAATACGATATTACTACTCACGAGGTTGAAACCGTTGCAAAAACAGGGATACGGTCTCAAAAAATCTTCGTTTTAGATGATTATATTGTATTTTTACATCTTGGACGGTCTGAATCAAACTCCCCTACCAACTTTGGAACTATTTTCTCTACAATAATAGGATTAAGCTTGATTATTTTCATCACCAAGCGAAAGAGTATTCGTTAAACCTAGATAATTTCCGATAAAGGAGTTTTTCCTTCTTTTCTTCTCTAAATATTTGTGATAGGAAGGTAACGAGTTAACGTCTTCGTTTCCGCGTAATGAAGAGAACTAGAGAGAGAGTTAAGATGAGTAGTTCCAGACCAAAACTTGGATTACTTTCTGCTGTGGTGGCGGTGGTTGCTTCAGATTCACTGGTGGTTGTTGTTGCTTTACTTACACTGGTGGTTGTTGTGGTAGCTGTTGGTGTTATTTCAGATATATTGAACTTAAATAACCACATGTCTCCTCCATTTATTCCGTAATTATTCCCTGCAACAACATATCCGCCATCTGTTGTTTGTACTAGTGATCTAGTGTTACCTCCACCGAATTCTTTTTCCCATTCTTTTTGCCCATTAGCATCCGTTTTAACTAAATATATTTCATCAGATCCTATAACATATCCACCATCCGCTGTTTGAACAACTGGAGGAGATTCAGTTTGCAATTGTCCGTTTAGGGTTTGGTTCCATATTACTTGCCCACTGGTATCTGTTTTAATCAATTGTACTGTGGAATCATATCCTCCAGCTCCAATAGCATAACCACCATCTGTTGTCTGGATCACTGTAGGTTTTTGTGTTCCTACATAATTCCTATCCCATTCGACTGACCCATTGATATCCGTCTTTATTAACCAGATCTCACCAGCTTCTGCATAGGACTCAGTATTCCCAGCAATAAGATAACCAGCATCTGTTGTTTGAATTACTGATCTAGAACTAAATCCTTCATCCAATGCTCCACCGTACGTTTGATTCCACTCAATTGACCCATTGACATCCGTTTTGATTAACAATAAATCAATGAGACCAGCGCCATAAGACTGGGTATTTCCTGTAATAGCATATCCACCATCAGCTGTTTGGATAATTGATCTAGCCTCTTCAAAATCAGCTCCTCCGAAAGTCTGGTTCCATAAATGTTGACCCATTGAATCCGTTTTTACCAACCAGATATCCCCATTACCGGCCGCTGTATTCCCTACTAGTGCGTAACCGCCATCAGTAGTTTGGGTCATAAAAAAAGCCCATTCACGAAGACTTCCACCATAGGTTTGATTCCATTCCGCTTGCCCATTGGCATCGGTTTTCACTAACCAGAAATCACCTTGACCAACGTCATAAGATTCAGTAAATCCTGCTAGGGCAAAGCCCCCATCAGCTGTTTGGATCATCGAAAAAGCTATTTCAATGTGACTTCCTCCATAGATTTGATTCCATTCTGTGTTGAACGTTATTGTTGACATAGTATTTGCGTTATTTCCACTCGGTTCTGCTACTGTGAAATTAATCAAATTCTGGGAACCGAGGACTAATCCAATAAAACATACTAAATAAACTATTCTTTTGATAGTATTAGTAGTAAATGTATTTTTCATCTTGTATCCCTTAAATACTTCACTTATTCCTTTTATGTTTAGTCATCTTCGAAATAAGGACTATTATGACTGTAAAGGTGGTTAGAGCTTCCATCCCAGGTGTTCTATGATTTGTAATCGATTGTGATCTCGAGCTTTCTATCCCAAGTGATCCCAAGTTTTTGCTACCAGCTTTTCCATAGCTCCTTATCCATATCGGCCATCCACTCGCATCAGTTTTTACCAGCAACATGCGCCAGTCACCTGCACCATATGATGTGGTGGATCCAACGATAGCAAATCCTCCATCTGCAGTTTGAACTAGGGCTGATCCAAGGTCCTGTCCAGTTTCCTCATAGGTTCGACTCCACAGTGGAGCTCCATTTTCATTGAACTTCACCAAACTAATGTCCTGATTTCCATCACCCCATGGAATAGTACCTCCAGTGAGGGCAAATCCCCTGTCTTCGGTTTGGATTAGGGCCGAAACAAAATGATACTCAAGAAATCGATAATCCTGACTCCATAATACTACACCCGTCGAGTTGATTTTCGTCAACCTCAGAAACCATTGACGGTAAGGATCTTCACTATAAGTGGCGCCTGCGAGGAGAAATTCTCCTTCAATGGTTTGGACTAGGACGGGAGTTCTCTCATCATCAAGTTCTCCATAGGTTTGACTCCACTGTACAGTTCCGTTCGCGTCGATTTTCATCAACATTATGTCCCTAGGATCATCAGGTGGCTCTAGTGGAGCTTGTTGCGTGGTTCCCATAAAAACAAACCCTCCATCTATTGTTTGAACTAGGACAGAAACAGTATTATACTCTAAGTCTCTGTAAGTCTGGTTGCATAATATTTTTCCTTCTGAGTCTACTTTTAAGAACAAAATCCTCCCGTTATCAGTACCAGATGATTTGATGGTGCCTACAAGCGCAAATCCCCCATCTATCGTCTGAAGGAGAGCAGTGTCACCGTACGGATTTATTTTCCCATAAGTCTGATTCCATTGAACGACCCCGTTGGCATTAGTTTTTATTAACCACATTTCTCCATCAGTCGGGTTTTCTTTCCACGGCCGGGGGTCGCTTATCCATGTTCTATACCCGCCACCAATAGCAGATGAACTGGTGATTCCTGCAAGCGCAAATCCCCCATCTGATGTCTGGATCAGGGTGAAAGTTTCATCATACATTTTCTTTCCATAAGTCCTCATAAATGTCATCGTTCCTTTTGTATCAGTTTTTACCAGACATATGTCCTCTGCAGGACCACCGACACCATAAGAAGTGATTACCCCTGCGAGCGTAAATCCGCCGTCCGGAGTCTGAATCAAATTAGTGGCATCAAGATCATCAGTCTTTGTACCACCATACGCTGTATGCCATTCTATTACTCCATTCATATTAGTTTTTACGAGCCACATGTCTACCCCACCAGCACCAAATGACGAAGTGGTTCCTGCGAACGCAAGTCCACCGTCTGTAGTCTCTATTAGAGTAGAAGCCTCTTCATTCCATATTCCTCCATAAGTCTGACTCCAGAATATTTCCCCATTTGTTTCAGTTTTCGCCACCCATATGTCAGAGTTAGAACCGTACTTTGTACCCGCGAGGGCAAATCCCCCATCTTGTGTTTGTACCAAGGAAGAAGCATGAACAATTCCAGTTTCCTCATAGGTTCGGTTCCATTGGATGACTCCGTTCGCGTCAGTTTTTACCAAACATACGTCTGCCAAACCATCTACCATATCTAACCAAGTAGTTCCTACAAAGGCGAATCCTCCGTCCGTAGTTTGGACTAGATCGGAAGCATAATCCCCCTCTGGTCCTTCAAAGGTTTGATTCCATAAAGGAACCCCATTCTCATCCGTTTTCACTAACAACATATCACAGGCCGCAGCACCACACAAACAGGTTTTTCCTGCGATTGCAAACCCCCCATCTGCAGTCTGAATTAGACTGGAAGCTTCATCAACCCATGGTCCTCCATACGTTTGATTCCAAAGCACTAACCCATCTGCGTCTGTTTGGACTAGCCATATATCTGCATTTGCGTCAGGTCCTACAAATGGAGTAGTACCCGCCAGAACAAATCCTCCACCTGTAGTCTGGATCAATGCGGAAGGACAATTCCTCCATTCTCTGGCTTCATGTTTATCAAAAATAGTCTGATTCCAAAGAAAGTTACCATTTTCATCGGTTTTCACCAATATCCATCTTGCTTTGTAATAGATTTCGTAGCTGTCAATACCTGCCAGGGCAAATCCCCCATCTGTAGTCTGGACTAGAGTGGAAGCGTATGATCCGCCATAAGTTTTGTTCCAAAGGATTACTCCATTTGCGTCGGTTTTCACCAACCACATACCACCATAGGTACTACCTGCCAGAGCAAACCCCCCATCTGTAGTCTGGACTAGAGCGTTCACACGATCAATTCCATCATAGTTCGCTTCATAGAAAGCATTTGAGAATATAAGAGGAGTAGTATCTTCCTGAGGGGCGACTGGGGGGATCAGAAATAGCAAAAAAATGACGAAGAGGATCAGGGGTTCCTTATAACTAATGACTAAACGTTTTTGTTTCGGTGGATCCATACACATAGGTTGGTACTGAGTCAGGTTATTCTACCTCCAACCGTTTTTCAATCTCCGTGATTAATTTTTCAATGAGCAATGTGGGTTGTAAAGATGGGGATTCCAATTTTAAATTTCGCTCTGCAAACTCCTGTTGAATTACTTCACGACAATAACCATATTTTCCGCAGTTTATGCAATCTCCTTTGTCTTCATACCAGACTTGTACCCCATTCTTTGGTGAAAAAGTAATGTATGCCTTCACATCAAACATGTGGCTTTTACCACGAGCATACCCGAGTTCTCCATTTAATACTTTAAGAGATATCTTATTTCCATTCGCTGCATTTTCAAGTAATCCTTCAATTCTCCTATTGGCCTCAGACAGGCTTTTACTCACGAAACCGATTGTCACATCTCTTTTATCAGCAATTTCTTTTTGGTTCAATTGATCTCTCTTCAATTTCCAAATTATTAACTGCTTGTCTGTGGGATACTTAATTCTTCGAGCGAAGGAATACATGATTGGCTAGGGTAATTTTACGGTTATTTATACTTTACCATTTTTAGTAAAAAGAGTAAAAACAGTCAATATTCAATTTTCACCTTTTTCTTTTCATATTCTTATTTCTGACTGGCTAGAGATTGAGATGGATAGCCCTGCCATTCTTAATCGTCTTACCCCATTTCTCTCTGTTTTCCTCTTTGGGATTGCTTTAGTTGTATTGGTCTATGCTTTCGTCGTTATTCTTAGTTGTAAGCGTCTTCTCCAGTATCAAAATTCGAGTCGTATTGGTACTATGGTCATTGCCGCCTTGACCCTCTTCCCTTTGGCACTATTTTTGGTATCGCGGCTCTCTATGTCTTGTCCCAACCCGAAGTCGAACAGCTCTATTCCAAGTAGTTTCCTCAATCCGTGACTTGTTAGAGTGAGGAGGGAATTCACACTTTTTTCATCATGGTTCTGATGTCGTTGAACCTTGGTTTTTGCACATCTATTTTGTTAGTTATTCATTATTTGGAATGAGTCCTTTAAAGTAACTATCAAACGTGGTAATGTATACATTGTTTTCGAAAAGTTTTGCCATGACTAAAATAGAGTAATCAGTAAATGAAAGTCCTATTGTTAATACCAGTTCTTTTCAGAAGCATTTCATTTTAATGGATTGATGAAGGAGTCTTTCACTCTTTTTATCATCAAATTTCAGATGTTATATTAGCTCAAGATTGCCCCGTACTAATACTTTATGGAAAAAATGAAAAAATGACGTGACTGAAGCTTATTGTGATGGAAATTGATTCGAAATGATTTTAATTACACTTAAAGGAATGATTAGATGCATAAAGGGAAAAAATGTAATCAAAATTAATAGAAGATTTTGATCTTGAATAATTGATCCCAAGAAAGGCAAAGCTAAGTAAATCAGAATAAACCATATGCTTGAGACGGTCATGCAAATTTTTTCATCGCTAAGTAGAGTTTTTAGCCGTGCTATCTGATTTTTCTCGGTTATACTCTCATTTAAAGGTTCTTTGAGATTTTTCACAGCCTTTTTTAATCATTTTTTTATATAAGTTATGTTAAGGGATTATGTACAAATGTCTATCATGGTTAAATTTTCTTAAATCAATGTACCTACCTGTATTATCACTTTGCATATACCAGAGTTTGTACTTTCGTAATCTAAACCAATATTTTACGGCATTAGAAATAAAAGGGTTCTGCAAAGAGTTTAATAATTTTTATTAAGAGTCAATATTAATGTCTTTTCCGCTTGCCATCGTTATCTTTGAAGTCTTTGTTACTATTACATCCACTGGAGTTTTTATAACCCTTTTTTTAAGAAAAAGCTGGCTTGATCTGGTTACTCTCGGGGGGGCGAGTATTTTTGGTGTAACTTTGGAATTCTGTAATGTACTTTTTTTTGAGACATATCATTATAATGTTCTTTTTCTCCTTCAAATCGGAATCCCTCCACAGAACATACCATTAAGCATAGGTTTGGCGTGGGGACTGATTATCTATTCATCAATGATAATTTCAGACAGTAAAAACCTCTCCAATCATGTAAGACCATTCATGGATGCCACCCTTGCTTTAACAATAGACCTTTCAATGGATGCTATAGCCATTCGTCTTGATGGGGGATTCTGGACGTGGTTTGTTCCGTTAACAACTTCATTGGACGAAGTGAGTTTCTTTGGAGTTCCCTATGGAAATTTTTACGGATGGTGGATGGTTGTTTTCATATTTTCAAACTTTGTTCGTTACGGTAGGGGTCTTTGGGCAAACTCAAAAAAAATTGGGGCTTGTTTCTTTGGAATTACTCCATTTCTAAGCTATATTCCGTTATATTTTTCTCTAGAGATGATAAGAGAGACAGCTATTTTATTACTCGGTTTTGGCTTCTATTCTGATTGGGATCAGGCTATATATTTTAATACATTATATTTAGCGATTTTATTAATGATAATTGGAATATTAATTCCAATAATTGCTTGGAAATATCAAAAGAAGGATTTTTTCACCAATGAGATTTATGACACGGTCACAGCACCTATAATACCTCGTGTCACGTTTCTAGGGTTTCACCTTATCTTTTTCTTTCTTGGAACCCTCTATCAAATTTGGTTTGAACTCCCTCTCATCTTAATCTTAAGTCTGCTTTTCTTTAGCTTTCATATCTATCTTTCTTCACATGAAAGTTATGAAATTTCTAGAAAGATCTAGTCTGCTTTTTTTGTCGAAGAAATCGATCTATTATCGCTTTCTGCTTCAATTTTCTAGCAAACTCGCTCAAACATATTATAACAATTAGTTCTTGAGGGAGTATTGCAACTTGGTCCATATATTAGTACGAAGACATACTGAACGAAGCTGTGTGAAAAGAAGGAGGAAGTTAGGGTGTAATTCTGTCTGAATTAATTATAATGAATCTTTAAAAATCTAAAAGCTTCCTCTAAGGAGAAACATTCTGGCAATGTGCAACCTGCATTTTTTAATTCTACTCGCAATTGTTCTGATAGTTGAAAAGTTGCTTGTTGAATTTCAGATAAATTTTTTGATTCCAGTAAAACAGTTAAATTGTTTGAAATATTGTTTGGTAAGCTTTTTATTTCTACACTGGCAGAAAAAAAGCTTCTAGTGTCCCATTTGATATTTCGTAATGTCGTAAACGCCCAAAGATTAAACCATGCATTATCACTTGAGGCGAAAAGACCTGCAGAAAGATCTCCGTTCTCTTCCGCAGTTATTGCCTTATTAAGAAATTCTAAAACTGTGGGCCAATCTGTCACGATTTCTACCAAATCTTCGGTAAATGACACTTGGTTCTCTAGTATAAAATTCTTAAGAAGCATATTAACATCATCAACTAAATCAGAAGCAATTTTCAATGCTTCTTCAGGTTCTGATTGAATTAGAGACAAATATCTCTCAGAAAAATTGGAGGGAATTATATTAAATGTTTTAATCTCTTGTATTTGTTGCCCCCAATTGTTTAGTAGAAATCTGCTGTTAAGAGCAGCTAAAATATCCACTACTTCTTTCACGAGATCCCAGATAAGAAAAGTTGTATCCTTTCTTCTTTCTGTTTCAATAACCTTTTGAATACGCCACAACTTGCCATATAACTTATCAAATGAATTTATTGATCTCTTTAGTGCAGATTCTGCACCTAATATCGATTTTTTTTGAATTTCTATGAACTTTGCATGTTTTTCAGCAGATTTAGCCCATAGAATTTTACTATGTGCAATAGAAGCACCAGCAACGCTCCAGAAACCACTTCTTCCAGTAGAGATTTGTTCTAGCTGTTCCCAACTATAAGGCCAGATAAAAATAGGCCTATCATTCAAAATAAATTCCCATCGAACTAATCTTTCTTGAGAAACAGCAACCATTTCAATATCAGATCGTGGGTGTTCTCTTCCTTGAGCTATTCCTCCATATATATAAATTAAGTCAATATCGTCTATTTTATTAACTAAATATTTTACTATTTCTTTAGCTTCTTTTAACAATTTATTCATCTTTATCCACTCTTCTAAAAATCGGAATAATCTAGTTACACAAATGGTATTCATCAAAAACTTTCTAAATGAACTTTGAGTTCTTTCAATGTCATTAGGTATGTTTTTCAGCACACGAAAGGCCAAATGTAACCATTGGATTTAGCTTTATAAAAATAAATGGTGATAAATCTTTGATATTACTTTTAAAATGATTAATCTACTGAAATAGGTTATTAATTTGTCAGTTCATTAGAGCTTTCTAAAGATTAGTAAAATGATGAATTGATAGGGTCTTTTTATAAAAAATAGGACGATATTCCTATGAAGTCATAATTTTAGAATAGTCCTTGAAATACTCAAGTTAATATAATCAATCTTTTTCATAATCAATAGTTTTATAAATGAGTGGGTTTGAGAGTGGGAATGGGTAATGCAATGGGTATTATTGAAATTGATGATCGTGGAAGAATTACCATTCCCAAAGAAGAACGTGAACGATTAGGTTTAACTCCTGGCCAAAAGGCTATTATTCGAGAAAAAGATGGTGCCCTTATTATTAAGCGATTTATCGATCCTGAAAAATTTATATTAGAATTAAAAGCATGTATTACTGTTGAAGCTCATAAAATTGATCCATTAGAGCTCAAATCAATATGGGGGCCTCACCTCTAAATGTATATGGTTGACAGTAATATTTGGGCATACTATTTTGATGCAAACCTTCCTGAACATGAATCTGTTGTTTCTTTTCTTGATCCCCAGATTAATTCGGGAAATATTGCCGTTAGCACAATTATAATAGTGGAGGTTGCTCATTATCTTTTTAAAAGACTAGGGTCTATAGAAGGATTTGAAAAGAGTAATATTTTCCAATTAGCTCAATTTGAAACATTGGAGTTTACTTCACGAGACTTGGATGAGTTACTAGCCACTATGAGAAGAGTTTCACACCTTGGGTTGGGTGGGCGTGATGTGACAATATTAATCTGTATGAAAAAAGCAGGGATTACACATTTAGTGACTCATGACCAAGCATTTAGTCGAATAAAAGATATAGAAGTAATCGATCCAGTAGTTCTCTAGTTATTCTAGATTAATGTATGGACCAGGTCGTAGATGGAGGGAATTTTCAACCATTTCTCTTTTTTCTTGAGGCTGTGAACCTCGGATTCTTAATGTCGTTTGACATCGGTTAGGTTTTGAAAAATATATTCTAAAGTATAAACCTGAAACTGAGACACCAAACAATATAAATGTACGAAATTTATAATGAAATAAAAATAAATTTTGTTGAACTTAATATGTCCTCTTTAAATGAAACTAAAATTAAGCAGGAGATTAGCAAAATACTCCACGATGCTTTTGGGTGGGCTTTGACAAAGGATCGTGCTCTCTTTGAACGTATCTTTGCAAAAGATGATGATTTTTTTTCATATTTTCCGGACTCTAAGAGTACAGCTACAAGCTGGAACGAATTTGAGAAATTTTTAGAGGGATGGATGGATCCACGTAATGTCGCCAAAGGATTTGAAATAAGAAACCTTAAGATTGTAATCTCGCAAAATAAAGATGTTGCTTGGTTCTCTGCTATAGTGGATGATGAAGGAGAATTCGATGGAGAACCTTGGGGATCGAAAAATATTCGATGGACTGGTATTCTGGAGAAACGTGATGGAAGTTGGAAAATTTGCCAACAACATCTTTCAGAAGCAAATGATAAAGCCATAAAATAAACACTGGTTCCTTGCTGCTTATACAACTAATTTATTTTAGTTTCATTATCCATTTTTTGAGGTATCATTCAAGAACTGATTATAACTTCTATTAAAAGATGAATCAGATATTAAATCTGCTTTAACTGCTGTATCATCCATTTTCCATAGAAACGAACGGCCTCAGCTACAGGTAAGAATATTATTCCACAAATAAAAGTTACTAAATAAGCGTTTAATCTTGGAAGGGGTTGGGCCATATCAGGTATCCCATCAGCTCCTCTAAGTCCTGTAATATCTACAGTTAAAGGGCCAATATGAATATCCATGTTTGCCTTACCTGCTTTTTCAATTTTAGAATAGAAATGACACTTGATAGTTAGATTATTTTCTCCAGAATGTAAGGTAGAGAAATCTATATTATATTTAACTTCTTCAAGAGACGGTTCTACTACCTCTGCAAAACCATAACTTGTAGGAGAAGGATCATAGGGGACTTGGAAACTCACCCAGAAATTATAACTAAATTTATCATTAAGACACATTGAAAAATTTGTGACAAACCAACCTTGACTAGAAGGTGCCGACCAATTCCCCCCACTAATCATATGTGGCCATATTAAGTACCCCCAGGGGTAACCATTTAATGAAAAAACGACACTCCACTGTAAGTGATAGGAGATGGGCTCTTCCAAGTCAAATACACCTTCAGATATGTGAGGATCAACCACCTTTTGATTCAGTTCGACATTCATCGTGGAAATAGTAGGGAAAATAATCAGAAAAAAGAAAGGAAAGGAGAGGAGAAGGAGCCAAATGCCTGCGAAATAACGATTGGGCATACAATTATTCCTCATTGACCGTTTAATACAGGCTATAAGCATACTTTACTCAAAGCTGTATTGATTAATCTTCTCTTTGGTTCGATTTTTTACTCTATCTCTTACATTGATCTGAGGCTGAACAGCTCAATTCAAGGTAGTTTTACTTTACTAGTTGAAGAAGTCTTTTTGAAATTTAATGATTTTTCCTTAAATTCGGGATCCAATGGATTCCAAATAGAGAAAATTTCTAAGTTGCCACAAAAATCGCCGTGAAAAGTAATAAATAACTTAACCTGGGAAGCTAGGGTTATAGCTGTATATAAGACATCAGCTGCATAAAGATTGTGATCAAAAATTTGTTTCTAGGATGCCATGATAGCAGATCGTGTTACAAGGATTATCTTTAGCACTTTTTCTTCGGTCATTTCTCCGATTTTAGATGTATATCTAAGTTTTAATCTTTTAAATGCAATTATTAACCCCATTCTTTACTCAAAACTCAATTTGTTTAATAATAGAGAATCTGAAAATGTTCCGCTTTTTAGAACACATGTTCTAAACACTAGTATCTTAAGAAATGAATGATTTTATCATTTGAAGTCTTTCGATTGATAATTCATGTTATTTTGTGGAGAAAATTGAATTGATTTCAAAAAGTGTATTCTTTATCCTCATTTCTTACCTCATTTCTTTATTTACTATTATCATTGGACCAATGATTGCATTTTTCTTATTGCCGCAACCAACAGAAGTTAATTTTGGTGAGATCGGTACTGATATTTCTCTTCACATTGGAGAATCAGTAATTATCAAAGATCATGGGATTAAACTGAAGTTTGTAGATGTCCTAGATGATTCCAGATGTCCTAGTGATGTGGAATGTGTATGGGAAGGAACAGTTTCACTACTGATCAATATACAATATAGGCGTCAGGATCTAGGAGATTTCATTTTAAATTCAAGCAATGTACATAAAGTTTCCTTTATGGGGTATTATGTAAAGTTTAAGGAGCTGGAACCATATCCTATCTCAACAGAAATTATTCCAAAAGCTTCGTATTTTGCTACTTTTAATGTTGATGAATACGAATCAGATTAGGTTGAAAATTTTGAGTTAATTTGTAGTGATCTGATCAACAGAAAGAGTATTACTTACTAGAGGTTGAGTGCTACGTAAGGCTAAGGGTTGTTGTTTTATACAATAGTGATAGCTATATTGTCTTTTTTACGGCCAGTGTCTACTTATCGGTGTGCTTCAACATATAAAAAGAAGTAGGATTTTACATATAATATTGGTTTGGATTAATGTTAAAGCTTAGATTTCAAGAAGGCTTTTTGACGACAGATCTTGATGGATTAGTAAAATTTTCTTTTTAAGAACTTGTAGTTCTTTTTAAGAATCTACATTACTTCTTTTCTCGAAGATCTCCGATACAACATGAAACATTTAGCAATTAAGAATAAGGGGAAAAATTACACTTATTGCTCATAGATCCAGTGTTTAGCCCCTTTCTCTTCACTTATGTTAAAACCGATTTTCTTATAGAATTCAAGTGCTGGATTGTTAAGTACTATACTTCCAACCATTTCTTTTGCATTGTGTTTGGTGAAATAATCCTTGGCTCCTTGTATCATTGCCTTTCGAAGACTTACCCCATCTGGAAATTCTCGATCTACAATCATCCCCTCAAAATTACCGTACACCGTGGTGTCTTTTTGTCCTCTATCTGCAGGTGAATATGTTCCAACATGTATATATCCCTTTAAATCTCTTTTCCAGTAGACGAGGAAAGAATCTTCTGATGACATCTCTCCGTTATCAAATCTCTCTGTTAGATTCTCAACCGTAATTTCTTCGCCTACAATACTTTCCTTGGATTTACGGTAGGTCATCAACGTTGAAAAATCATCTTTTGTTAAAGGTTTGATTTCAAAATCCGACGAAATCTCAAAATTAATTTCGTTTATTGGAAGACGCATCTCACGCGCATCTTGAACTTCCACTACCTTTGCTATTGTCTGACTTTCGAAATATTCATGAGCTTTCTTGAAATCATATGCGTAGTGGGATTCGATCGTTCCTGGATTTTTCTTACAATCTTCTTTAGCAAATTCATAGATTGCTTTGAACAATCGATCCAATGTTTCTTTCGATCGGTATTTCTTTAAAATCATAGGGTAGAAAATGCCGTGGAAGCCGCCATGAATCCGACATTCAGTATACCCCACAATCTTCTGATCTTGATTTACAAGATATAGAACTTGCTTTGGAATAAAATTTGGGTCTTCGTGACGTTTCCGAACTTTTTCTGCTGTTATGAGTTCTGGTTCAGGTATCATTTCTATAATTACTGTGTTAAATATTTCTGTCTGGGCTTCTTCGTCCCCTTTTTCATAACTGCGGATAGTTAAACTTTCTTGGACCATTTTTATTCTTTCCTTATTCTCTAATGATAAATTGTTCGTAAGAATTTCTTGATCAAATGATAAATCCATTCAGATTGGAATCATTCAGTATTAACTTGAATGATTCAATATGAATTTTATTCATTCAAAAGGTATTTAATCTTTACTATACTGGCATAATATATAATTCAAACCCCGTACAGGCATTTCACACAATTTTTGTGACGAGATTACAATGGATGAAAAACGAGAAATATTATACAGTTTTTGGGAATCTCTTCCTCCACTGAAGATTATTTCGAGACCAGAAGAAGAGGTTTACGGTCACAAAGTGCGATTACATATTATTCAAATATTACGTAAAGGAATTTTAGATCGATTAGATAACAGTAGAAGGCGTAGGGCGTTAAACGCGAGAGAAATATTATCTATTCTAAAGGAGATGCAAACAGAGGAGGACAAAGACGAAGAAGAAGCCCCAAAAGCTAAAGATATCAGCTTACAAAGTCTATACTTTCATTTACAGAAACTAGAAGAAGCTGAATTAATACAGACTGTTACTATTTTACGGAAAGGAAGTCATAACACAGCCTACTATGGCAGAACAGCACGAATCTTTCTTCACACTGATCTTGTAAAACATGAACAAAAGATCTCTCAGGCTTTTACAGCAATTAAACAATTTGTCAAAGTAAAAAATCCAGATTTAAATGTAGAAAAACTCGATAATTTTCGTCAGAGGTATCTTACTCATGAAAAACAGAGAAGTGAAAGAATCTCCAAATGGTTTATCCAATATGAATCCCTGATTGTAGAGAACAATATTGATCTGACCTCATTTTTCAAATTTATGGAAATTATCGACACCATTAATCCTGAAAATATTCAAATCCTCAAGGAATTGCAAGAAACTTTAAAATTTGAATCATTACCATGAGAAGATCAGAGCTGGACACTTTCATTAATCCCTAGAAAAATCTCTATATGAAATCTGAATAAAAAATTACCTATGAATTGTTTTCTGAAGTTACTCAAATTCATAATTGTCTAGATTAATAAATCGTGGAAATTCATTTTGCTTTTTGTGCTTGACCTCGATGTTTTGGGGGTCTGAGTGTCCAGTTGAGCATATAATTCATCACTTAAAATTTCTCAATAATAATATTTTTTCTGAAAACTTCTTCCTCATTCCTAAAATTTAAAAAAAAACTCAATTTTTTCACTCTATTGAATTTTTAACGACAAATTAATTCTCGATAAAAAACTATGGTTCCTTGTAAAAGGGATACACTTATAAGAAGTAGAATCTAATCCTAGTAAACCTAATAAGGAAAAACTGCCGTACTCAAATGTAATCATTTTAGAAATCTTTGTTTATTGATTTCCATTTTTTTGTAGTATTCCTCTGCCAGATCCATTTTCAGTGCTACTGATGCTTGAATTAAGTAAACGAATATATCTACTAATTCGTGTTTAAAGGCTTCAGGATCAAATGATTTCTTGTCCCTCAATATTTTTCTTATTTCCCGGGCAATTTCTCCGACTTCTTCCGTAAATTTTAAGACGGTGAGCTGTAAATAATTGATTATTTCTTGTTCCTGAATAAGGTTTTCATAGGTGTTCCAGCCAAGTTTTCTATCAAATTTTCGTTGGTAATCAAAAATGAGTTTTAAATCACTTTTCTCCTTCATTTATCGATCCTCGTATAATTTTTGATCTCACGATTTCCTAAATCTCTTCTTTAGCTAGGTTGACTTTATTTTCTTGGTTCGATATTTAGCCAGTTATGATAGCATTTTTAAAGGCAAAATCACATTAATACCTTAAATTTTGAATACTAGTTTTTCCTTTAATTAACTTACTTTATCTCAATCTGAAGTCGAACAGCGCTATACGCAATAGGGTTTAGTTCGTGGATAGAGGGAGTTTTTCCCCTTATTTTTCTTGGATATTTCTTTTGAAATGTCATATAACGTCAGTTATTACACATCCGCTGTATAAAAAAACTAAAGGAGAAAATCCATTCTCAAATCAGGTAAATCAGGTAATACTTAAATCATAAAACCAAACTTCTATCAATTCTTTTATTGTAGGGAATTATATATCTGTTGAAGAAAGTAAGAGACAGAGTAATGAATATTCTTAGCCTATGAAGTAAAACTAAGAAGGGATTCTTTCTTGCCTTATTTTACAAATAAAGGACGTGTGCTTTACTATTACTCAATTGGAAAAGGTGAGCCTATATTCTTCATACATGGTCTTTTGGGTAGTTCTTGGAAGCATTGGCGGTATCAGCTTCGAAGTGAAAGTCTATTTTCTCAATATCACCTAATATCATATGATATTCGTGGATTCGGGCTATCTTCAAATAAGATCTATGAAGCCCCCAAGACAAAAGAAATTGTTTTAGATACTTATATTTTCTTGAATAATGTTTTAAAAATCGATAAACCACTAATTATCATTGGATATAGTGTTGGTGCCGCTTTAGCATTAGTTTATACGCTATTATTTCCAAAAAAAATCAAAGGACTTGTACTTCTTAGTCCCATCCCATTTATGTTTTCAACAATTCAATCGTATGGAATTAGTAACTTTAAATTAAAAAAAACACTTGAAGCATCAGATTTTTTTTCGATATTAACTGATTTAGTTTGGAATAGAATTAAGAAACATAATAGGTTGTTTCTTCATCGGGTTAGCTCACAACTAAATGAAAATCCAAATAACCTACTTAGACGGATAAAGAGTTTGTGTATACCAATTCTTCTCATTTACGGAACTGGAGATTCTATAGTGCCTCAGGAGACATTCTATTTGTTGGAAAAATACCTACCAGAGCATTGCATTATAGAAAAAGTCTCATTTGATCATGGAATAGCCCATGAACATCCAAAATTCTTCAACTCGCGTTTGTTAGATTTTTTGGGAAAAATTTAATGTTTTCACTACAAATTATCTTATAGAGGGAGTTTTTTAGGGGGAAAGATGGTTTATTCAAACTTTGGATGTACGAGCTTTCTCTGTTATCAAATATATATTATGTGCTTGGAAAGACGTTCTATAACTTGAGCGGATCCAATTACATTACAATTTGGTTATATATAGAAAAACATCCAATCGTCAGCTATCTATGTTTGAATAACCACAAATAATAGTGACAACAATTAATGTTAATCCAGCTTTTTACAAATTTGAGAAAATAAGTAAAGGAAAATGCATCCATGACACTTTTGCATTGATGGATCATCATCAAAGATTAAAAATTTAAAAAACAGATAATCTTTTCTCGAAACTAGTGGGAGTCTTAATTCGGAGATTTTTGGTGTTAATCCTGCCTTTTGGAAGTTGAGAATACTTTATACAAGACTTTTGGGAATGTTTCTATTTAAATTCTGAACTAATAAGTTGCTGAAGTCGCTTAGGATGAACTCTAACTAGTTTATAAACCAGTTTATCAAAATTACTTTTCTGGCTTGAGGGAATAGAAATCTTATTGATTGGCGTTCCAAAACTTTGTTCAAGAATGATTAAAAGAGATTGTTCTTGGATTAATAGCTGATCTCGGATTTTTTCCATTATTTTATCTGTAATTTTTCGCGCAGTTGAGAAAAAATCAGGATCAGTAGTTTTCCAACCACCATTACGTGAATACTCATGCCAAAAAATAGGAGGACCGAATGAAATAGAAATATAACAACCAAACTTTGGAATAATTTTACCTCGGGATAAAGCCTCTGCTGCTCCATGAATATACGCTGGTATTACTGGAATTTTTCCATTAAGTGTTAATATAAGTCTACCTACACCTGTTTTACCTTCTCGAGCCAGATTGAAATAATCATCATAAGGAGTGCGAATAATACGTTTACCTTGGGGGGCAATAATTATGCCAATCCCCTTTTTCAATAGTCTGGCCGCGAAATTTAATGCTACCTCTGACTTTTCTGGATAAATAGGAAAAGCACCAAAATAAGGAAGCAGTCTAAAAAGCCAATTTTCTTGCATTATATTTCCTGCACCCATAAGAGCAATACAAGTTCTTGGTCCACGTGGTACTACGACAGCACTAGCCGCAATAAGGCCATCAAGATGACTTCGGTGGTTGATACAATAGATGACTGGGCTTCCTTCAGGAAAATTGTTCAAATTATTCTTATGATGCACCTCAAATTGGAAAAATGTACTCAGAAAGCGTGGAATTAAGAAACGAGGAAAAAAAACATATAATGCTCTATGCCAAAAGGACCAATCGGTCATTGTGGTCTCTGAGATTTGCAACAATAATCACTTTTATTCGTTAGATTAAGAATTTCTTGGATTGAAATCCTCTAGATCATACTTTACTTACAAAAATCTTTATATGTGTCAATCAATGTCCGTAAATACTTACAGAAAATGGCATGTGACTATGGTAAACTTTCATGCTTGAAATACAGATAATTTTATGGAAAAAGCTTCCATTATCGTTTTTTTTAACATGAGAATCAAAAAAATGGAGAAATTGTTGTAACTATTATGGTTTCACCGTTAAGGCTTTTATCAGCTGACAAATTGCTACGATGAAGAAACAATAGGCCCAAAACTGAATCACTCCCCAAAAATCAATATCTTTAAATATAGGCCCTATTATCCCTTCATCTTCATCAAACAGAATCTTATTAAAAAGGATACCATCATTATCCTCTGTTCCTAAGGGATCTACAGTCCATATATATCCAAAATCAAATACCGATATTGCAGCTAATGCAATAAAGAAAACTTGTATTATTGAAAGTGATTTATAGCTCATATCTTTCACAACCTTTCTTAACATTCACTCAACTTAATGGCGAAGTGACCTCTTAATATTAGAAATTCATAAATAAAAACATTCTGCAAAAATGATCTAGAACAACCACTTATACGATTATTGTTGTCCTCTATGTCTTGTCCCAACCTGAGTTCGAAGAGCTTCCTTTCCAATCAAAATTCGCGTTTTATACAGTAAACATCTCAAGTACTCATCCACACGGAGATTTTCTATCTGTTCCAATTTTTGTACAATTACTTGCGCTTCCTCATACCTTGATTGGCTTAAGAGTTCTTCTATTCGATATTGGTCATCTGTTATCAAGTTCGTATTCATCCAGAAAATTATTCAAATATCGTTGGATATAACTAGTTTTTTATATAAAACGTTATATAAAAAGTCATATAACCTTACGATGATACGTGTCTCTAAGCCAATTATATAGAGCGTTGGATATAGTACTGAATTTATGTAAAAACATATGTAAAATGGCATATAACTTCGATTAGTTTACAAAAATAGTTTAACTGGAAAATTTACGGAAAAAAATTTCATCAAAGTTGGATAGGACTACCATTTTATATAAAACGCTATATAATTCTACACATATCGTTGGTATTACACACAAACCTCCGTATGTTCTACTTCTCTGAAGAAATGGTATCAGCTTTATTCTAAGAGTAAAGTCAATCGCAGTAGAAAAAACCGACTAGAACCATTAAGATATACTATGTATAACGTATAACGCGAACGCAAAAATTTTACTAGTAACATCCCGAATCAGCTGGAGTATATTTATTTTCAAGAAAAAGGTTAAGATCCATTTAGTTGAATAGAATAAACGAGCTAAAGGCTGGATAGATCGTGATTTTCATGAAATCATCCTATTTCGAAGCATATCTGGCAAAGAACTCCGCCAGGTTCTCCATGTAAGAATGCTAGTAGATAATAAAACTGAAAACAAAATCAATCCCGCCACACTTAACCATAGTTCAATAGGGACAAAAACTGTAATATAAATATCATTCTGTATAAAATCGAAAGCAGGACGTAATAATGAGAGTGTTAATGGAACACCGAGAATAATTCCAAAAATTCCATAGAAAAAATTCTCTAAAAAGAGAATTTTAAGAATATTTCTTTTTTTTGAGCCCATGGCTCGAAGAGCTAAGAATTCCATTTCCCGATCTATCATTGCTAAGGACATGCTAGAAAATGTAAATAGTACTAGAGCTCCAAGACCCAAAAAACCAATAAGGAAGAGAATACTTGTTGAGGTTTCTATCATCGATTTCATTGTCTTTAAAGTTTCTCCACTTTCCGCATAGATGTATGGATCCCATTTTTCTTTTATTTGAAGTTCTATTTGAGCCTTCTCGTTTTCCATTAACCCGTTTGTATAACTAAAAACTAATGCATTGACATTTTCTGAAATTCCAATATACTCTCGTAATGCTTCAACGGTCCATAATAGAGCATTGTCGTACAATTCGCCAGTAATCCCAACTATTTTCAGAGAAATTATACTATCTTGACTAATAGTCAGATTTAGCTTATCTCCAACTTTCACATTCAAATCCTCTGCAAGAGTGCTACCAACCAAGAGTTTATCCTTGGTAAGATCATTTTTCTCTTTAATATTTCCTTTGATAATATGATATTCTCGTAAAGAGGAATTAGTATGAAACGCTTCAAGTGGGACCCTTTGTGGGTCACTATTAGAATCTGATACAAATACTTGTGTTGAAATATACCCCTCAACGATATTTATTCCCCCAATTTGATCACACCAATCCTTAATCTCTTTTTCTGAAGTAGGTTCTCGTAACGAAATCTTTACATCATATTTCTCATAATGTGAGTAATCCTGATCAATACTATATAGAATATCTGAGACCAGACTGATTGATGTGACGAAAATGATCATTGACGTTGCTATAGCAATTGTCGTAGTCAAAGAGCGTTTTTTATTCATAAATACTGTTCTAAGAGGAAGTTTGGAAGTTGAGCTCTTGAATAGACCTATTTTAGAAGCTATTTTTTCTAATAATGGTTCTTTTCCGAGTTGGGTTTTGGTATAAGGAGCAACCATAGCTTCACGAGGTGTGAGGTGAAGAACAGGTAAGGTTGCAATTAATGAAGAAATGAAAATAATTATCAATCCAAATAATGAACCACCGATCCAAATCACTGGATTAAATCCAATTCTCGTGGTGAGAAAGCCATAATAGAATGTATAGAATTCTACTATTGCAAAATTAATGATTGTAGCCCCCATCCATCCTAATCCTGTTCCGATTATCCCCAGTGTAATTCCAAATCCAATGTAATGAGTTAAAACGGAACGTTTTTTTGCTCCAAGTGCCCCATAAACTCCAATATAAGTCCTTTGAGCCAAAATAAGTTTCGATAATGAATTGTATATCGCTGTTGCACCTGCTATCAATCCAAAGATCCCAAAAACTAAACCCAATTTTTCCATAGGTTGATCAAATTCATAGAATTCCATATCGGGAGTTTTATCCCAATATAAAACAGTTTCAATTTGATTACCACCAATAATAGTATTAAGGGCTTGATCAGCAATTTGACTAGCGCTATGAGAACGTGTGATAGTTTTTACTAAAATTTCATTGATTCCATTCACTTGAAGATGAGTTTTAAGGATTTTAAGTGGCATGTAGATTATTGGTAAATTACCTACAGCAGCTAATCCTGTTTGTTCATCTACAGGATATAGATAGTCAGAATCGACCACAAATCCTGATATTTCCATAGAGATTGCTGATGTATTATTTATCTGAATTGTAAGTTCATCATTAAGCTCTGCTCCTCCACCAAATAACATCTTCCCAAAATGTCTTTCTAGAAGCACCTGATTTGTTGAAAGCTGATTAATCAATGGCTGTGAATCTGATAACTGATCAGTTCCTTTCACGAGTTTTAATTGATTTATTGTATTATGTTCCCCAATCCCAATTAAGTAAGCTTTGTAGGTTTTATTTTTATATATTATAGAAGAATAATGAAATATCCGTCCTTCTAAATCTGAAATGCCTGCTTCATGTATCTTAGGATTTTCCAACCATGCTAATACATTATTCTCTGTAAGATTATAGTTGTTTAAACGAATTCGAAGATCAGCATTATTCAAAGTTTTGTGGTGAGCCGCTAAAGATTCATCAAGTGATTGCTTTAAAGTAAATAAACCGATTCCTAAAGTAATAGTAAGCATTACAGTAAGAATTATAACCATAGATCTGAATTTATTAAAGCGTATCTCACGAAAAATCTTTTTCGTCAGGATTTTCAATCATTTTCCCCCTAGTTTAGTTTTTAATATTAGCAATTTGTTCATTGCTGGAAACAATCTTCCCATCTCTGAGGTGAAATACACGTTCAGCTATTTTTGTCATATTTACATCATGAGAAACGATGATATATGTTCCATGAGATTCTTTATTAAGTTGTTTCAACAGGTCGGCGATTTTTTTGCCTGTAATAAAGTCTAAATTTCCAGTAGGTTCATCAGCCACAATTATATCAGGATTTTTCACGAGTGCTCTCGCGATGGCGACGCGCTGTTGTTCTCCTCCAGAGAGTTGACTTGGGAAGCGATTTACTTTATCACCAAGCCCTACTGCCTCCAATATTTTACAAGAACGCTCTTTCACATTTTTGTGATCACCTTTAAATTCCAGTGCAAGACCAACATTTTCCCATACTCGTAATGAAGGAATAAGGTTGAAGAACTGAAAGATCCATCCAACTTTATGCCGACGATATTCAGATAATTTTGCTGGCCCCCATTGAGTAATTTCTTCTCCCTTAATTTTTATGAACCCTTTTGTAGGGGAATCAATACCTCCAATTTGATTTAGCAATGTTGTTTTTCCTGATCCACTTGGCCCAAGAATAACAACAAATTCACCTTCAAATACCTCCAATGTGACTCCACAAAGGGCATGAACTATAGTTTCACCCAAAACAAAATCACGATGTACATCCATAAGGACTAAAGCAGGTTGTTCTTTTGACGCCATTTTTGATCCCACAAATTAATAAATTCTTAACATTATCTCAAATCTAATGTTTGTTTCATCAATGGAGAATTAAGCTTATAAATATCGGTGTACAAAGAGTGCAATGTACACATTTCTTTTAATACTAGAAAAATCTAGAAAATGTAATTGGAGGAAAACAGAATTACGAGAACAACTTGTATTACAATACGTCTTCGGACAGAGTTACGAGAAAAAATCGAACATTATGGAGAGCTTCTTAGATTGCGGCCAAGTAGCTTATGTACGATGGTTCTTGAGGATTCATTGGAAGATTGGGTTAAAGAATACGCAAAACGTATCTATGAGGATGTAGGTATAAAATGAGCTTACTGTCAATTATTAGTTTCAGCTTTTTAATGATAGGATCTATTTTTGTGTTTTTAATTGCCTATGATCTCTTGAAAACTTGGTTGAAGGTGCGAGAAGAAGCATTAATGCATCTAACTTTATTTACTACCTATTCAGGATTACTTCTTCTTATTTATGATATAATTTTTGTTTTAGAAGTTCCTTTTATTTTCACCCATAATCAATTAGCATTTTTAGGTAGTTTTTATAATTTATTTTATCTTGAATTGGCATTTTTTTATTTAACGCTCTTTTCAAATCGTAGAAATCTTTTGGAGAAATATTTCATAGTAATAATTAGCACTGCGTTGATTTCAAATATCATTTTAGCTGTACTTGATTTTCAAGAACTTATTCTGATAGTGTTCACATTTCAAGCAATTACCATTTCGATAGGCCAATATTTTGTTATTCAGTTATATCTCCGAATAAAATCAAGTAAACAGTTTTGTAAATCTCCTGAAACATTTGAATTTATTGAATTAGTTGAAAAACGTTCATTACTTGCTGTTTTCATTTTACTAATCGATGGTCTTCAATTCTTGAGCATGTGGTTGATTGATTTTTATGTTTCAGAATTATATTATTTTATCGCCTCGTTTATTGGCCTTTTATTCTTCATAATAATCTACTACATTGTTATTCAACTAAAAACGAAAGCTAAAGACTGTGAAATTACAGAAATCATTAACCTATTGTCCTAAATATTATTGATTAAATAAAAAAGTAATGGGCAGATTTTTTGATGTAATGGAAACTCGATCAGAGAAAACTAGCTGAATTGACAACATATTTGGATTTTGGATATCTAGTTATTCCTTATCAGATTATACATTATTGAGATTGTCATAGGCGAAAGAAATCAACTTTTTTTAGGAATACTTATGTTGGTTAAGGAAAAAAATTAATTAAAAGATAATTGATAAATTGTTGGTGATCGTTGGTTATTACACATCTGCTATATATAAGAATGAAAACCTATTTTCCAAGAAGATTGACCTCAGTGTTATTCTTTTTCCAACTCTTTCTTTAATAATAAAACAGCATTTTTAGCAGCTACTGTCATTGTCTCCATTGTTGAGGCTACTGACTCCACAGTATTAATATATAAAAGCCGAGTCTCTAAGAGAAACGGTTGAAAATTCTGTGTTACTGGTTTAGGTACTGGATGGGCATATTCCCAGTAGAAATCTTCTTCAATTACACATTCTCTAAACATTTTTTCAATTAAATCATTGGGTATGGGACGAGGAGAGAAAAGATTATACACAAAGTTTCCTGCTTTAGACTTCCCTAAAGTTTCAAGATTATCGAAAGGACCTGTAAAATCAGCAGTAGTGAGTAGTAATTCAGGTATCTCTGAAACACTAGTCATTCCAAAATACTCTGGATTTATTTGGCCTTCGATGAGTTTTATATAGACTTTACGAAATTCTCTTTTCTCTAAATCAGGTATAGCTAAGTTTTCAAATTCTATATCTGCTTGTTCTAGGGGTGCTGCTATAAAAACCGCATCATATTCTTCTGAGTCCCCTTTTTGTGTTGTTAATAGGAAAGCTTTATTTTCGATCCTACTTATTTTAACAATTCTCTGATTTATTTTAACATTAGCATTTACTGATTTTAGAAGAGCTTTATTAAGCTGAACATTTCCATTTTTTATTTTATAAATCGGAGAACCGTCAGAAGCGATTATCGTTGCAAGACCTGCAAAACCATCAATGTCTATGTCTTGATGATAAATATACCTAGTACCTGGTTCTATTATCTCTTTAATCAGTTTTGAAGATATTCCATTCTCTTTGAGAACTTCTTCCAAGGTTTTTCTGGTGCAATCTAGAAGGAAAGGGGATCCGAATAATTCCTCACATGTATTATAATGCTTGTCTAATCTATTATTTGCATAAACACTTAATATTTCTCGCTTTGCTCTCTTTAATATACTCAATAAATTTAACATACTTCTTCGATACCGAATTAATAATTTGAGATTAGTTACTAGAGTCATGGAACTAGATTTATAGATGAATTTTGATCCATTCCAGACCCCAATTTTAGGTAAGATGAACTTTTCTTTTTGTAAGGAAAGTTTTTCCACAAAATATTGCATATTTAAATTCATTGAATGAAAGAAAGTTCCTCCTAATTCTACTACAACTGGTTTTATTTTTCTGTTAAGTAAGCGTCCTCCGATTTTATTGTTACTCTCAAAAACAGTAATATCAATGGATTCAGTTATTAGCTCCTTTAAAAAGTATGCTGCAGAACATCCACCTATTCCTGATCCGATAATTGCTACTTTCAAATAATCCACTCTTAATAGATTAATTTTTAATACTTTAGAATAGCTAGTAAATAATATGACATCAATGAAATGAAAATTATTCCTATATCACATTTTTTTTGAAACAATTCCTTGGATAGGTTATGGAAGGTATTTATTAGGGTAAATACCTGAAATGGGTCCCATACGGAAATTTCAAGTAAGAACACAATGATTTCTTGGGTTTCTGAATTTTTAGTAATGAGTTCATTGCTTATATAATCTGAGGAAGCGATAGCTTCACTTGTTGATTGAGGTAGTAACGGTCATCAGACAATAATTTGACTGTATATGAATTGACCTACTCTCTTCATACTTCATCTAAGTGAAGTTTTTCAAATAGAGAATGAAATCTAAGTCATATTTTTCCGTAACATTGGGTGTATATCTTATTAACTTCATCATTTCAAATTTCCTGTGATTTCCCCAATTTTAGCAGATTCTTAGCGATAACATGCTTTTTTGCTAAAGAATCACTATTGTCAAGATAATTTTGCCTTTTATCTACTCCTCTTCTTCTTTTAAAATACCTTTGGGTAGAGATCGAAGAGAGAGAAAGAAGAAGCCAGAAGAGATAAATCCCAATAACATACAACCGATTAAAGTTAAAGGGACACCCATTAATTCAATAATAGTACCAGATATGAATATGAATGGAGCTGAAACTAAAAAATTCAATGTGGGTAGTAAACTGTAAACAGAATTTCGGTTCGTATCAGGAACCACGTCAATAAGCAATCGTTGTCTTAGAAAAAGGTCAGTAGCTAATAAGCATTCTGTAAGAAGGAAAGTAAATCCTACTACTACAATTGCCAATAAGTTCAAATCATTTTTAAAGGGGAAAATGGTAAAAATCAATATAAAACATGCATAAAAAATAACTGTATGAATCAGTCGCAAGCGTGGAATCCATTTACGGGCATTAAGATTTTTACTCCATTTTCCAGCTTTTGGCATAGTGAAAGCAGTTAGGACATAAAAACTAAAACGAATAAATGCAGCTCCCCCATCAGATCCAGTATATCCAAAATACATAGGAAAAAGAATCATATTACCCCAAATTAAAAAAGTAGTACTAGCAATACTTACACCTGCAATGAAAAATAACATGTGTTTGGAACCAAAACTGAATTGTAATCCTTCTCCCAAAAGATTGAAATATTTTCTAAAAGATAATTCGGGCTTAGAAATCTCAGGATAATCTTTTATAAGAATCAAACACAATAAAGCTAATCCAAACATACCAAATGCTTGTACCACAAATAGTAATTCCCGAAAAAAAACTGTTGCTGTGACTCCACCTAAAATTATCATTGCTGCTGTTACAAACCTAGAAAGTATTGCTTGCCTCCCAAAAAGTTCTCGATAGGTTTTTCGATCAATATCTGTTTTACCTACTGACACCTTGTAATTATTATCAAACCAAGACCCTAAAGCACCAGATTGCTGTGAGCTAGCAAAAGCATTCAGGAGATATACTAACAAAAAATCTGTAACAGATGTAGCATGGATAATAACTGAATAAGAAAGTCCATAGCCACAAAAAGCGATAGCTAGACTCCAACGTTGTCCAATCCAATCTCCAATAACACCAGTTGGATAATCTAGAATCGCTTGTGTAATAAAACTAATAGAAAGAAGCAAACCCAAAGTACTGAAACCAATTCTATCAATAACAAACAAGACATAGAAAGTACTAGAAATAATAATTAAAGACGTTTGTAAATTTGCAATAAGAAGAAATTTCTGAATTAACCATTGAGATCGCAACGGAAGCTCAGTAACACCTAAAAAGCGCATAAACGAAGTAGATACTAATTTAGATCTGATTCTTTGAGTACTATCAGCTTTTGGATCAAAAATTTTTTCCTCTGGTTGAAATATTTCCATAAAAAACCTCTTTTTCAAATAAGTAAGACTATAGTTTCACTCTATTAATAGTCTATTGTTACGGTAATGAAAATAGATTATCAATGAATTGTTTTATTCATGAACTACAAATGACAAGGAGTAATTCTCATCAATGCCATATTTCAAAAAAAAAGTGAGTAAAACAAAAATTATAACTTATAATTGTTATAATACTGTTAAATAAATTCAGAAAAAGCTATCAATGAATTCATAGATTGGGAAGAGAGAAAAATACCTAGTAGAAGAAGAAAAAAATCAGAATTCAGGTTCGATGAAGAAGTACATTCTTCGCTCCTAGCCGATCTAATACAAATTGCTTCCTTAACAAGAAATAAGTTACCCAAACAAAAAACGAGAAAGATTGACAAGAAATTACAGGGTTAAAGAGGAAGGTTAAGAAGCTTTTAATTTTGAAATGCTAATTATTTATTTTCTATGTAATAACATTTATTTTTCATCGTAATGAAAAAAAACTCATCTATTATTTGAAATAACTAATAGAATAATTTTACCAAACTATTGAAAATTGGTATTTATCATGTCAGATACTCCACAAGACGCAATTTCATTTAAACAACGATTTGTTAAAGTACTCCGTGGTAAAGAAGCTGAAGTATGGAATAATGAAAAGCTAGTTCAGGTAATAAAAATTCTTCAAAAAGGGCCTATGACATTAAATGAAATAAGTGCTGCATACAGAATAAAAGGAGAAAAGAAATCGGATATTACGCTTTACAGATACTTAAATACGCTAGAAAAATTAAAATTAGTAGTTCCTGGTGGAAAAAGAGTTTCAATGAATGAAAAAAATCAATTAAAAAGTCAAACTCTCTATGT
>JBHLKY010000034.1:0-27921 GCA_048886185.1 Candidatus Hermodarchaeota archaeon | reverse complement strand
TGGAGCAAGTCTATATGGTCAGGAAATCATCCCCCGCTTGGCTGCCCGCTTCCATTCCGCGTTGTTTGCCTCCGTCACCAACATGACCGTAGAGGGGAACACTCTTCTCGGGATTCATCCCCTCTTTGAAGAGAAACTCCTTGGCACCATGTCAGCTCCTCAAAATCAATTAAATTTTTTAACTATTTTAGGCGGAAATAATCCCGAGGTTGAACCAGATGACTCTTTCTCTGGGGAAGTTACTGATTTCGCTCCCGCTATTAATGATAGTGATAAACGCGAAGTTTTTGTCGAAGAGAAGATTGCTAAGGTCTCTGTGGACATTACAAAAGCTAAGCTGATCGTTGCAGGTGGTCGTGGAGTGGGTGGTAAAGAAAAGTACGCTATCATCTTTGATACAGCTAAGGCATTGGGTGGTGAGGTCGGGGCAAGTCGTGCGGCTGTTGATGCGGATTGGGTTCCCTATGATCATGAAGTAGGTCAAACTGGAAAAACCATAACCCCAGATTTCTACATAGGATGTGGCATCTCTGGTGCTATCCAACATTTGGTTGGTATGAGGAACTCTAAAACAATAATTGCTATCAATACCGATGAAGAAGCCCCGATTCTTGATGTTGCCCATTATGCTGTTATCGCTGACTTGCATGAGGTACTTCCTGAGCTAATAAAGAAGATTTAAGTCTCCTCCTCTGGACCTCTCTTTTTATTTTTTTTAACCAAGTTTCTTTCTGATATTTCGTGTAATCAAGAAAAATGATCAAAGTACATTCTTAAAAGGGCATTCTTCCTTAAATTTTTAAACCTAAATTGGTCACCTTCATTTGAGGATTCCACCATGGAAGAGTTTTTTTTTATTGTTAATCCTGCTGCTGCTGGAGGACGTGTTGAGAAGATATGGAATGCTCAAATTATCCCGCTTTTGGATAAATATAATTTGGAATACGATTTTGAGTTTACCTCGCATCCTCAACATGCAATTAAACTAGCTCAAGCCCAAATAATTGAGGATTACAAGTATATTTGTTCTGTGGGTGGTGATGGAACTGCAAATGAGGTACTTAACGGCGTACTAAAAGCAGAAAAGCCTGGGGTATTTGCTGCAATTCCTATTGGAACTGGGGATGACATTCCAACTATTTTTGGGATTCCTGAAGGAGATTTGGAAGCTGCCATTCTTTGTCTTAAAAAGGGGCAAAATAAAAATTTTGATGTAGGTTACTGTGAAGCTGCGAATCGTTATTTTGCTGGAGTTGCTTCAATGGGATTTGACGCAGAGGTGGCTGATCGTACAAACAAAGGATCAAAAAGATTAAGCGGGACACGAAATTACCAAATCGCTCTCTTAAAAACAATTATGAAGTTTAAACCTTATGATTTAAGTATTAAAATTAATAGCGATCTCATTGAAGGTCAGAGAATGTTACTTGCTATAGGTAATGGAAAAAGGTATGGAGGAGGTATGCACATCTGTCCTGATGCAGAAGTGACTGATGGTAAGTTCACTGTAACAGCTCTAAATAAGATTAGTCGGATCACCCTTCTCAGAATTTTTCCTAAGGTTTATGATGGTAAGCATGTAACTCATAAACGCGTCGAAACTTTTGAAACCTCCTCAATGCATGTGGATTCACCAAAAAAGAAATGTTTATATCAGGTTGATGGTGAGATATTAGGTCATTTGCCTGAAACCTTTATTACTAAGCCTAACGCTCTAACGGTTAGAGTTCCTTCCCCTTGGCTTTCATATTCGGAAATTTGGCAAAAAAAGATAGATCAGAAGAAAAAATAAGTACCAAAGATCTTTTTTTTTATTAGAATGAAACCTAAAAGTTTATCAGAGATTTATTTTTCTAGTAGCATGTCCCAAAAACGATTATCCATCAACTTTTGTTATATAATTAGGAGATATTCATATGAGTATAAGAAAAATCCATGGTAGAGAAGTGTTTGACTCTAGGGGTAATCCTACGGTCGAAGTAGAATGCACACTTGATGATGGAACTCTTACTCGGGCTATGGTACCTTCAGGTGCTAGTACAGGTATATATGAAGCCTTGGAATTGAGAGATGGAGGTACCAGACTCATGGGTAAATCAGTGTCAGAAGCTGTTACGAATATCCGCACTATCGCTCCCCAACTAGTTGGGAGGGATGCTCAAGATCAAACAGAAATCGATCATCTCCTCCTTGAAATCGATGGCACTGAGAATAAGTCAAATCTGGGAGCAAATGCCATCCTAGGGATTTCTATGGCTGTTTGCAAGGCTGGAGCGATAAGTCAAGGTATTCCTTTGTATCATCATATTGGAAATCTTCGAGGTAATGATCAATTTATATTACCTGTACCAAGTCTAAATGTCATTAATGGTGGAAAACATGGTGGGAATGACATTGCGTTTCAGGAATTTATGTTAATGCCTTTAGATGCACCTAGTTTCAAAGAAGCAATGGTTCTGGGTGTTGAAGTATATCATACCTTGAGAAAAATCATCAAGAAGAAACATGGGACCACTGCTATTAATGTAGGTGATGAAGGTGGATTTGCTCCTCCTTTAAGTTTGGTTGAAGAGCCATTAAAACTTATAATGGAAGCGATAGATGAGGCTGGTCATACGGGAAAATTCAAGCTAGCTCTGGATCCAGCTGCATCTGAATTCTATGATAATGGGAAATATATTGTTGATGGCAAAGCATTGGATTCAGATGCTTTCATAGAGGTCTATGAGAGCTTCATTGATAAATATCCTATAATTTCTATTGAGGATGCATTTGATCAGGATGATTGGATAACATTTCAGAAATTCACTCAGAGAAATGGAGAAAAGCTCCAAATTGTTGGAGACGACCTATTGGTCACTAATGTTAAGCGTATTCAAAAAGCTATTGATTCCAAAGCCTGTAATTCGCTTTTATTGAAGGTTAATCAGATTGGTACCATCACAGAAAGCATCAATGCCGCAAAATTAAGTCAAGATAATGATTGGACAGTGATGGTCTCTCATAGATCAGGTGAGACTGAAGATTCATTTATCGCAGATTTAGTGGTTGGATTAAAAACAGGTCAGATTAAAACTGGTGCTCCATGTCGTTCTGAAAGGTTATCAAAATATAATCAATTGATCCGAATTGAGGAACAACTGGGTGATCAAGCTACTTATGCAGGAGCTAAATTTAGGCAGATCTGAAATCTAATTCATATAAAACACGTAGAAGATATGGTTTCTTTTCTTCTAATTCTTTTTTTCATTATCTTTCCATTTTTCTAGATAGAAATAATTTTTTAGCTCTAAAAGATTTTACTATGTTATAATCAAAAATGTACGTAATTGTGTATTAAATTACATATATATATTTTTGTTTAAAAGAGGCTGCATGCCGAAATAACCCAATATTAGCAACGAATTCTATAATTTTCATTATTAATTCATAGACGTGTTAAATGATGTCAGAAAATAAAAGTGAGAAGTACATTATTTGGTTTGACGATCTTAGGATCGAAGATGTGCCTTTAGTTGGAGGAAAAAACGCATCCTTGGGTGAAATGTATCATAGTCTCAAAGAGAAAAGGGTTTTGATCCCAAATGGTTTTGCAATCACTGCAGCTGCATATCGTCATCTTCTAAAGGATGCTGGAATCGAAGATGCAGTTAAAAACGCATTACTTGGCTTAGATACTCATGATATTCGCAATCTTCAGGAACGTGGAAGAAAAGTAAGAGAAATAATCCGTTATGCTAAGCTACCTGATGATTTAGACGAAGAAATCCGAAAAGCGTATCGTCGTCTTTGCGAAGAAACAGGAACAAACGATGTAGATGTTGCAGTACGATCAAGTGCAACTGCAGAGGATCTCCCAGATGCATCATTTGCAGGACAGCAAGAAACATACCTAAACATTCGTGGAGAGGAGTCTCTGTTATTTGCATGTCGTTCATGTTTTGCTAGTCTTTTTACTAATCGTGCGATAAGTTATCGTGAAGATAAAGGTTTTGGTCATTTTGATGTTTATCTCTCGATAGGTGTTCAAGTCATGGTTCGTTCGGATGCAGCATCATCAGGTGTTATTTTCTCTATTGACACTGAATCTGGTTTCAAAGAGGCAGTTTTTATAACTGGCGCTTGGGGACTCGGTGAAAATGTGGTTCAAGGAGCTGTGAATCCTGATGAATTTTATGTTTTTAAACCGACCCTGAAACATGGGAAACGGCCAATAATTGGAAAACGTCTTGGGACTAAAGAAGAAATGATGGTTTATACATCAGATCAACGTCGCCCAACTAAAAATGTAGATACCCCAGATTCAATGCGAAAATCTTTCTGTATTACTGATGATGAAATTATTCAACTTGCCACATGGGCAACCATCATTGAGGAGCATTATGGAAAACCTATGGACATTGAATGGGCTAAGAATGGAGATGGGGATTACGAGGGTGATGGAAAGCTATACATAGTCCAAGCACGGCCAGAAACAGTACACTCTCTGAAATCATCGAATGTTATTGAAACATACGTCCTCGGAGAAAAAGGATCTGAATTGATTCGTGGACAAGCTGTTGGTTCTAAAATAGGACAGGGAAAGGTCAATGTTATCGAGAAGTCATCTCGAATTCATGAGTTTAAGAAAGGAGAAGTTCTAGTTACTGATATGACAGATCCCGATTGGGAACCAATCATGAAAATCGCATCAGCTATTATTACAAATCGTGGTGGACGTACCTGTCATGCAGCTATTGTATCACGAGAACTGGGTATTCCAGCAGTCATTGGAACAGAGAATGCAACCAAAGTACTGAAAGATGGCATGGAAGTAACTGCTTCGTGTGCGGAGGGGCAAGAAGGTATTATCTATGAAGGTATTCTTCCATTCACAGTCGAAAGAATTTTATTAGATGAAATGCCAAAAACACGAACAAAAATCATGATGAATGTTGGCATTCCAGAGAAAGCTTTTGACCAAGGGCAGATTCCTAACGATGGTGTTGGCCTAGCTCGAGAAGAATTCATTATCAACTCATATATTGGAATTCATCCTCTTGCTTTACATCATTATAAAGATCTTAAAGAAAAAGCTGATACAGACCCAGAAATACGAGAAATCATAAGAAAGATTGATGAAAAAACTTCTGCTTATGAAGATAAAGAGGAATTCTTTATAGAAAATCTAGCGATGGGAATTGGGCGTATTGCTGCTGGGTTTTATCCAAATGATGTTGTAGTGAGATTATCTGATTTCAAAACAAATGAATATGCCAATTTAATCGGTGGAGCACTTTATGAACCCAATGAATCTAATCCAATGATTGGTTGGCGTGGTGCTTCTCGCTATTACGACCCAAGCTTCAAACCTGCTTTTATCATGGAGTGTAAAGCGATTAAACGCGTTCGTGATGATATGGGTCTGACTAATGTCATAACCATGATACCTTTTTGTCGTACTGTAGGTGAAGGCAAAAAGGTCATTTCTGCAATGGCTGAAGCTGGCTTAAAACAAGGTGAGAATGGATTAGAAGTATACGTCATGGCTGAGATTCCATCAAATGTAATTGAAGCAGATGGTTTTGCGGAAGTTTTTGATGGATTTTCAATCGGAAGTAACGATCTCACTCAATTAGCTCTTGGACTTGATCGTGATTCAGAACTAGTAGCGCATATCTATGATGAACGTGACACCTCTGTGAAACGACTTGTAAAGTCAGTTATTGAAACTGCCAAAGCAAAAGGTAAAAAAATTGGCATCTGTGGACAAGCTCCGAGTGACTTTCCCGAATTTGCCACTTTTCTTGTCGAATGTGGAATTGACTCTATGAGTCTGAATCCCGATACTGTTGTAAAAACGAAACTTGACATTGCCAAGAAAGAAAAGGAATTAGGTATCATCCCCTAATTTTCCTTTCCCTCTTTTTCCATTACATCTTTTTTCTGATTAACTTTATTTTCTATTATTCCGATTTCGTACTTTGAGATGGGATTAATTTTAAGCATTCAAGACAAGTGTCTCCCAGACATCTTTTTTCTGAGATCATAAGGTTTTTTTTATGATCTCTTATTAATTTTAAAGCTTCAACAGGACAAATTTGAACTGACCTTCTTGCAAGACTTTCTGATTGAATATGTGAATTAAGCTGTTGAATAATTTCTCCTATATCCTTCTTAATATAGGGTTTCGGTGCTATTTTCCAATATTTCTCTTGTGAAAGAAAACGATTAAAATAATCAATATCCAAAGCTATTAAGATTAGAAGAATAAAAGTGAATAAGATAAATAAAAGAAATTGAAGTTGAATCGATAGCACTGCTACTCACTTAACCTTTAAAGAGATTTCGGGATCGAACAATAACAAAAAGATGGGTTTTAAAGAGACTGGTGTTGTTGAAAGAATTTCCAGGAATCCAGTCAAATTCGTCATTTGGGGGGGAATGAAATTGTAATAGATGATCTTGTTATCGGATATGTTTATTGTTAAATGACATTTACCAAATACAGTTTCAAAGGATGTTGTGGCTTCACCATTCACCAGTGTTTTCGGAATCTCGGGAGATTCAATAGGAAATTCTCCAAGTAGTTGAGAAATTCTATTTAATGCAAGAATTAATTCAGCATAACTTATTTTCAAAATACTTAATAGATTATTATCATTGGAATAAGCATACTTGAGAAAAAGTTGTGCTGATCGTCGTGTATGGACTGATGATGGTGGTATCAACAAGGGAAAATTTCCTGAAATTCGTGCAATTGGTCCAGTAATGCCCATAGATTTTATTATATGTGGAAGAATTTCCACCTCTTTTAGTGATTCTTTGACGTCTCCCTTCTTTTCAATGAATTTTGCAATTTGCCAAGCTTTTTTCTGCTGATAAGTAACGATCTTTTGAATCTCACGAGTTTCTGTGTAATTCAAAGGTCGTGAAATTCTTGCTGGACGGATCAAATCCCATGGATATTGTATTTGCCATAGATGTTCAAACATACGTCGAAATAATGAATAACTTTCGAGAGAAATCCTAGTTGCATTAGAATATTTAAAAAAACGGAAAATCCAATAAAACAAGTAAAAATAGCTCATAGCTCGCTCAATATTCAATAATAATCCACGATATTGGTTGATATCACTTGAGACTATTCTTCCCTCAATTAATTCAATCGTTTCTGATATATGAACCTGATATGAGATTGTGTTCAACGAACTGTATCTTTCATGTAAAGAAAACAGGTCTGAAAGAGATATTTCTTTCAATATTCTTTGTTCTTCGCGTTTTTTTCGTAAATAGGTAATGATTTCATTGGAAGTTATCGTGGAAAAGAAATCAGAGAATATATCAGGAAAAGAATGGTTGACTGATGTATTTTCAATAGATTTGACTTGAATATTATCCAATATGATTCCCTTGCATTTTAATGGATTTTATTGAAAGACTCTCTTTTAACCAATGAATTTTCCTTTCTTTCTTTTCTTTTCTCCCTGAACTGTATTAATTATCTTTTCATTCTTCGCTTATTTTTATCGAAATAATTAATAATATTATGTTCAAAGTCGAGAATCAATAGAATACCCGTCAAATAGTTACTATGGAGGCGTATAATTGGGTTTTCGCCCACAAAAAATGAATATCGCAAAGGTTTCACTTAAAAAAGAGCTAGGTAGGCAATTTCTAAACGAAGTCGGTAATAGTAGCAAGTTAGATTTGGATATTATTGATTTAGTGAAAACTGCTCAAACTGAACCGTTACCACTCTCAGATGTTGAAACACAGACCATTGATTTACATAGTGAGTTTAAGAAAATAGCAGATCTTCTGGATAGTATGAGTTCAAAAAAAGAAGGGAATATGAACTTTGAAAACCTTTCATTAATTGACCTCAATAATAAAGCACAATCATTGTTAGAAACCATCAAACCATTAACAGAGAAATTAGAATCAATAAAATGGCTTAAAGATGAAGAGGATGAGTTTAAAAAGTTCATTGAGTCATTATTAGAGATTAAAGATTTGGATATTCATAATATTCAAGATATTGGAGAAGGGAGTCATTTTTATGCTGTTCTTGGCTTTTTGAAGGGGATCCATCAATATCGGCTTGAAATGGCATTAGATCAGCTCACAGGGGGAGATTTTATTTTTATACCTGTTCCTTCAAAAAAGGTTAAGGTGACCTGCCTTGTGGGGGTAATGAAATCTTATCAATCAGCTTTGAACCGCCTTTTAAGCGGATTAGGATTCGAAGAAGTAAAATTTCCGAAGGAACTTCAAGGTACTCCTAGTGAAGCTCTTAAACAAGCAGAGAAGGAACTTACAGAACGTGAACACGAAATAAAAGCACTTCAAGATAGTGTGAAAGAATTAGTTGAGGAATTTGAACTCGAAATTCATGCAATGGAAGAACAATTATCTTTAGAAGAAGAACGGTTAAGAATTCTACAGCGAACCCAATTACGTAAAGAACATTATATCATATGGGCTTGGCTCCCAACAAAGCAAAAGAAGCGGTTTCTAAAGAAAATTCAGAATATTAATCCTTCAATAACTGCTGAAATTCTTGAACCAAAGCTAGAAAGCAGTGAGTTTCCTACCAAAGTACGAAATAATATCTATTCACGTTCCTTCGAGGGTCTTGTATATGGTTTTGGGGTTCCTGGGTATAAAGAATGGGATCCAACTAAATTCTTAAGTCTTCTAATTCCCATATTTTTTGGTATCATGTTTGGTGATGTTATTGATGGACTTGTGGTCTTTCTTCTAGGTTTGTATGGTTTATCACTGAATCCAAAGAAATACTCTCAGAATTCTATGCTGGCTGAACTTCAATCCTATTTTGACAAAGGGGGGCCCATATTAGTAACAATTGGGTTTACAGCCATGATTTTTGGATTTCTTTTCGGGAGTTATAGGGGACTTGGGGGTCATCATGCATTAGAAGTTGGCTTACCAGTTTTGTGGTTTTCACCAGAGATACAGGGAGGTCAATTTGCATTATTAGAGCTAGCAATCTTTATAGGAGCTCTTGTTATTGGATCTGCTCTGGTTATACAGTTTTTAGGAGCATGGAGTCATAATAAAAATGAAGCTATATTTTTACCTGGCATGTTTTTCTTATTTTATGTTGGGTTGATATTTTTGGTATTCACATTTGGGCCTAATCCAACATTATGGTTATCTGCTACTGAGGGAACATTCGATTTAAAAGCATTACAAACCATTGCCCATAGTCAGGAAGAATACATGCATCACCATCATATTGACTTTATCAGTCCTGTTGGTGAGTTATTTGATGGTCTTGGTGTTTCAAACTGGGGAATACCAGTCTTACCTGTTCCTCTATTGAACATAAGTTATCCACTTGCGTTAGTCATAGTACCTCTGGTTCTATCATCCATTTATCATTTTAAACATGGAATGGATGGAATTGGTGAGTTACTTGATTATTTAATCACTATGATATCAAATACAATATCATTCGCCAGAATATTTGCTTATACAATGGTTCATGGCTCTCTTTCTTTGGTCTTCATACAGCTATTCTCTGGAAATGCCCATACTCTTATCGAATACCTTCCTGGGATGATATTAGGTGGATTTGTGGTTATTCCTTTAGAATTATTAGTATCATTCCTTCAGTCATTGCGTCTTTGCTGGGTGGAATTTTTTTCAAAAATTCACTTCCAAGGTTCAGGATACCTTTTTCAACCTTTTAAAGAGATTCGATTATTTACTGCAACGGGAAAATAAGCTTTTATGTAAAATATGATTATTTATCCGAATTGAGTGTGTAATTATGAGACTTGGGCAAGTGACTGAAGCCAAGGAATATTCCTTCATAAACACCCGAATAAAGGCCCGAAAAGGGGAACTTTTCTCTTCTGCTGATTATGAACGATTACTATCCAGTTCATTGATTGAAGGTTTGAGTTATCTTCAAGACACTCCTCGATACAAAGATTCACTTACTAGTGTGGATCTAAAAGCTAACAACTTCATCGAAACTTTGGTAGATTCACTTTACAAGAATGTTTATGATGAAATGCTTGTATTATTAAAGGATACTCCTAAGAAGGCACGCGCTCTTATAGAGTTTTATTTAAAAAAACCTTACACGAATATTCTAAAACAAATAATACGTAAGATTCACACGAAAGATATTGAATCATTGGTGTCTAGAAAGTTTATTATTGCAAATTCAGATGAGAAAACAGAATTAGCAATTATCTCCAAAGTAGAAAGTATTGAGGAATTAATTCAAAAGCTCCAAACACCTTGGGTCGTAGAAGCACTGAATTCAAAATTAGATGAATATCAGAAACAAAAAAATATCTTATTATTAGAAAATGCAATTGATCATTCTTTTTATAAACAAATATGGGAAGTAATAATACCCTCTCAAAATGAGAGAGATAGGAAGGTAACAGAAAAGATAATAGGAACAGAGATCGATCTTATCAATCTTAATATTGTGTTAAGAAGTAAATTACTTAATTTTCCGTCTAAGAACATTTTGTTTCAAATTATTCCTATTAATTATCGTTTACGTTCCGTTTTAGACCAAGCTGTCGAAGCTTTCTCATTTCAAGATGCAATAGATCAATTTCAAACTACAGTTTATTCTGATCTAATTCAAGCTATATTTCGTGAATATAGAGAGAAAGATAAATCTATTACTAAAATTGAACAACTTCAAAAAGAATGGTTTATTCAATCCTTACTTACAATGATGGCTGGATACCCCTTTCATATCGGTATATTTTTGGCATATATTATATTTCGTTTGCAAGAAACAGAGAATTTAAGGATTATCTTTGAAACGAAATGGAAAGGTATAGATATTGAATTCGCTCGTGAACTGCTAATTTACTTCAAGTAATGCTATTGATTAAGTGTAAATAAGAATAAAATGAAAAAATCTAGGAGAATCAACCATTTGGTGAAACAGAATGAATACACATCAAAAAAAACAAATAATTAAGCTGCAATTTGCAATAGGCCTAATAACAATAGCCCTTCTTAGTCTAACAATGATAGTTACATCGGTAGTAGCCAGTCCCTCAACAACTCAAGAACCTGCACAAGAAGATACTGGACAGGCAATTTTTGGATTAGCTATTGGAGCGGGGATAGCCATCGGATTGGCAGGATTAGGTGCAGCTCTTGCTCTGGGAACAGCTAGCTCTGCTGCCATTGGAGCTATTGCAGAGCGTCCTGAAGTCTTTGGTCGAACTATCATATTCATTGCCTTTATTGAGGGTATTGGTGTCTTTGGTTTCGTTATTGCATTCATGTTATACCTAGCTATTGGCCAGATGATAGGTTAACTTGATGAAAGGATATGAGTGTTGGAAAACACTACTCCTCTTCATCCCCTTCCATTGTTATTAGCTTAGCTAAGCCACTTTGAGAGGATATCACACGAGCTTGCTGCAATTGTTGTTTATTAACTGCATAGTAGAGCTCTAATATTGCTAATACAAAAAATATGATGGGAGTGCCAATTAGTATTATTTCACGTAAGGGGGGTTCTTGATTTACGGATAAGAGATACCCTATGATTAAACCTGCAATTACCATAACTGGAAGATTGAATGCTGCAGCAGCAATTGTCGCTGAAGAATATACAGTTCTTTTCTTGGTTCCTGAAGTCATATACTTTCAATCCAGATCTAAGCAATTTTTCTAATACAATTTTTTCCAAGAATTGAATTTGCTTCCATTGCAACTGGATTACATTTTGTACGAAAGAGACACCAAACAGCTTGATTCCAATCATACTCTGGTAGAGTTTCAAAGTGACCCATTCCTTTGGCTATAATTAAATCACATTCACTCATGGCTTCCTGAAACTCGTCTGATACTTCATCTAGAAGTAGTCCTACAGAATTCGTACCAATAGAAATGATTTTCAGATCATTTTTGCAATTTATTTTATCCCAAAGTTCTCTTAAGTCCAAATAAGTAGCATCATTCAAAATAGGTTTGCTTTTTCCTGCAATGATAATATCTTTACCTAGGTGTAAGAGGATGTCAATGACTTTTGCATCAAACACAGTTTCTCCAATGTTATCAGTAAGGTACAGAATTTTATTTGCTGATTTAATATTAGACAAAAAGTTAGGAATTAATTCATAAGAAAGGTCATCCCATTCTTTTTCTGCAAAATTAAAGACGAACTCTATCTTTTGGTTTATATTGGGTTCCCTTTTCTGAGTTAAAAGGTCATATTCGATGATATTAGCTGCTGTAGCTAATGCTAAAGCTTTATTCAGCTGTTTTTGCAAATTACTTAAGCTTTTCATCTCATTTTGAATCATACGCCAAAGATAGAGCGTTTGAGCTTTGGTTTCTGACTTCTCTTTCTTGTATATGTCAACTACTTGAAAGAATGTTTGAAGAAATCTGTCTCGTTTAGTACCAATGTAACTGGGACAAAGTCGAAGAGGATGAGAAATATTCTCAGAACCACTAGGATCTACATGGTTGGCAATAATTCGGATTACTCCAGCTAAAGCTCTAAAACGAAGTTCTTCATTGGTTGTTAACCTTTCTATTTGTCTTTCTGCTCTGTGAAATAGACAATAAAGACATTCAAACCTCACTTTCAAGAATATACCCGCAATTCATTTTAATCTTGGAAGAAATGACGTTATTTGAATAAGATTTGGATTCGTTGATTAGATTACTCCGTGATTGTATTAATTGCAATGATTGAATCAATAATTTGTTTATATCCGGTACATCTGCAGATAATCCCATTTAATAGATGTCCAACTTCTTTTCGGTCTAGTGGTTTACCCTGTGATAAAAGGTAGTGCCCCATAAGCAGAAACGCTGAAGTACAAAATCCACACTGAACAGCTCCACTAGTGATAAATGACTTTTGGAGATTTGAAATAACTCCTTCTCTTGATAAACCTTCAACTGTTAATATATTTTTGTTATTTGCTTCATGTGCTAGTACTAAACAAGATTTAATTGGAATTCCTTCGAGGAGAACAGTGCATATTCCACAATCGCCCTGCCAACAGGCTGCTTTAACTGATGTGATGTGTAGGTGATTACGTAAAATATCAAGTAAAGTTTCATTAGGTTTAGCTAGAATATCATAAGTTTTAGTATTTACAATAACTCTTATGTGCTTTTTCATGACATAATCTCCTTGATGATTAATCTAGTTAATATTTCTGCAATATGAATGCGGTATTCTCTACATGAACGTACATCAGTTATGGGATTTATGTTTGATAGAATCTCCTGCCATATTGGTTGGAATACATCTTCAGAGATCTGGTTATTGGTTATGAGAGCTGATATATCTAAAAATATAGGTGTCGGAGCTACAGCTGTGAAGCCTAAGTATGTTCGGTGTTGATCATGTGAACCTGCAACTCCTACTAGAGCTAAATCTTCTACTCCACGCTTCATCTTCATAAATGCTGACTTATTTCCAGAGATAGGTTTAGGAATTGTGATTGAAACTATTAGCTCATCAGAAACAAGATCGTTTTTTTTCACTCCTCTAAAGAATTCAACGATTGGTATTCGCCTATTTCCTCTAGATTGAGATTGAACTTCGACTACAGCTTGATGTACAAAAAGAGGGGCAGCAGTGTCCGCTGCTGGGGAAGCTGTTGCAATATTTCCTCCTATAGTAGCCCTTTTCCTCAGGATTTCATCACACATGTCATTAAGTGCTTGATAAAGTGCATTATAATGCACTTTTAACAGAGGCTGTTTCAATACTTCGGAAATAGCTACTGCTGCTCCAATTTGTACCTCATTTGGTGTGAATTCGAGTGTATTCAATTCTGGAACGTTTTTTATGTCAATAAGAACCTTTGGTCGTATTAATCGATGACGAAGGTCGTTCAATAGATCTGTTCCTCCAGCAAGAAGCTTACAGTTATCTCGGTGACTGTGAAGCATTTTTAATGCTTCTTCTATTGAATTGGGGATTAGAATCTCAAACTGAGGAAGGTTTACATGTGAGATAGTTTCAGTCATCTTTAATCCTCCAAAATTCTCTTTTTCATAGACATTATGAGTTCTGGTCGTTGTTGGTGAATTTCTGACCAAACTTTCTGGGGTGTGAGAGGTAAATCATTAATTTGGACACCAATCGCATTAAATATAGCATTACCTACTGCAGCAGGCACACCGAGCATTGTCAACTCACCAATGCCCCTTGCGCCATAGGGTCCATCTTCTTGTGGATTCTCTATTAAATAAGAAACAAATTCTCCAGGAATATCCCCTGATCGAGCAATTACATAGTCTACCAAATTAGGATTTAATAGCTCACCCTCCTCATTGTATTGAAGTTGTTCATTCAATGCGATTGATAAAGCCATTACACTTCCTCCTATTATTTGTCCTTCACATAATCTCGGATTGATTGCTTTTCCGATATCAAATGCCGAAATCAAGCGTTTAACCGTAATTTCCCCTGTTAAGACATTTATCTCAATTTCAACTCCGTGAGCTCCAAATGTATCAAAGATAGCTGGTTTTCCGGCACCTGTTTCTGGATCTAACATTGTCATTTTAGCAATATACTTTCCTCTACCGATTATAGGTCCCCCTATAGATTCACCAGTGGCATACATGTAACCCATTGCGAGTTCAGCTAGACTCATGTGTTTCCATTTTTCTCCCCTGGGAAATATTAGTTCATTTTCAATTATTAAGTCATCAGATTGAACATGTAATACTTGACTTGCTAACTCAAGTATTTGTGATTTTGCGTCTTTACAGGCATTCTTAACAGCATTTCCATCCATGAATAAAGAGCGGGATCCTACAGTTTGCCATGTATATGCATCACGATCAGTGTCTCGGTCTCCTCTGATCTTGACTTTTTCTATAGGAAGTCCTAATTCTTCAGCTGCAATTTGGGCAAGGCTTGTAATAGTTCCTTGTCCCATCTCTGATGTTCCGACAGAAACTAAAATACCTCCATCTTCATTAAACTTAACATAAGCTGATGCAGAACTATTGGGTGGTTGAGCAGGCCCTTTCATAAAACCTGCAATCCCAATGCCGCGAAATAACCATGGTTTTTCAACTGGAGAGTTTGAGAAGCCATATTTTAATTCAGTCCAAACCTTTTCAAGACATTGATCGAGATTTCCTGCATCTGTACGAAGACACTCTTGATTTGCAGTTAGAGATATTCCTGGTTTCAGAGTGTTAATTTTCCGAAATTCAACTGGATCCATCTTTAAAGCATTAGCAATGGTATCACGTTGTCTTTCAATGGCCCAATGTAATTCCATATGGCCAAATCCACGAAAAGCGGTTGCGTAGGGTTTATTGGTATAAATAGTATAAGAATCAGATTTAATGTTATCAATATCGTATGGGCCTATTGAAACATAACCACCTGCACGCCCTACATTTACTGCGTAATCTGCACATGCACCTGAATCCCATATATATTCAAGTTCTTCTGCCAGTATTCTACCATTTGACTTCAATCCTGTTTTCACATGCGCAATCATCCCTACCCTAATAGGAGCGCTACGAAAATTCTCTTCTCGAGTCAATCGAAGTTTTACTGGTCTATTATTCGCTTTTCGTGAAAGTAAAACTACTAGAGGTTCAAAATTTAGACCTGCTTTACCCCCAAAACCTCCACCGAGGAAGGGGGTATGGACGGTAATATTTGATATAGGTACTCCAAACGTAGCTCCAAGTAAATACCTTACCGTAAAGGGTGATTGTGCAGATGACCAGACTTGTATTGTTCCATCTTCTTTGTATTGACCAATTGAAACAAGTGGTTCTAGGTATGCATGAGCTACTTGGGGCATAGAAAACGTGTTTTCTATTATTAAATCGGATTGAGCGAAGCCTTTCTTGATGTCACCCTTACGTAATTTGAAATGGTTTGCAATGTTAGTACCAGGAATAGGATTGAAAGCAGGTGAATGTTCATATTCAGCCATCTTTTCATGAACAAGGATTTTTGTTGAGTTTTTAGCCTCAAGTGGATCTAAAACATTGGGGAGTATTTCATAGTGTATATTAACTAGTTCCAGAGCCTGAGATGCTAATCTCTCTGACTCTGCAGCTACAGCGACTACTGGTTGACCGAGCCAAACAACTTTCTCTACAGCCAGAATGTCACGATCTCCTGCATATAATCCTATTTTTATAGGCCAATCTTTACCTGTTACAACAGCTGCGACCCCTGGTAATTCTTCAGCTTTTGAAGTATCGATAGAAAGAATCTGAGCATGCGCGTGTGGTGATGTTAAAAACTTACAGTAAAGCATGTTAGGAAAGTTGTCTATATCAAAAGCATAAATAGCAGCACCAGATACCTTGTTAAAAGCATCTTTACGTGGGATTGATTGACCAACATAATTTACCATAACTCAGATCACCTAATATGGCAATTATAACCTCCACCTACAATGGGCAGAAAACCTAATTGATCGATTGTCACGTGATCTCGGTGTTTAAGACTCTCATCTAGGCCCCATTGTGATCTATCAACAATATGTCCGTTAACCAAGAGAATTGTACCATGTTTCAAATCATTTCCTTTCAATAGCAGAGATTCTAATTTTTCATCTTTTTTGATTAGCATCTCAATGACTTCTCGAAGAGTTGGTTCTTTCTCATTAAACCTTAATTCTATGTTAGAACCTAAATTCGCTCCTAATTGTCCAAATAACTGAATTCGTAGTTTCATCATTTGCACAAACGTTATTTATAGTGAACATTGAAAAAGATTCTTTAGCATAGTGAAGAAACTTAAATAGTTGAAAAATCACCGAATTTACTGATGGTACGCCGAGAAGTAAAGAAAGAATTAATGAAGTTTGTACGAAGGGAGGTGAAAGAGAAGGGTGCTGATTCGGGAGAGTTACGTCGCTTAAAAAAACACATTGTTTTCAAAAAGGGGTTACCAAGTATACCAAGCTTGGTTATCAACACAGATGCGGGTCTCTCTTATATGGTAGTAATTCTTTGGAAAAAGGAGATACGACTATATCTTTTTGACATTGAAGGAAATATGCTTCATGGACAATCTTATTTTTCCTCTTTAGAAGAAGTGTCAAAGGATCTTCGTTCCAAATCTAAGAAAATTGCTATGTACCCTCCTCCCAAAAAAGAACTGACCATTGCCCAACAAAATCGTCATCTTGATAGGCAGTTTCAACAGGTATGGACTCGAATAGCAAAAATATTGGGAATTTCTAAAAAGCAACGTCAAAAGAGGCCACTGATAAAGGGGATAGATCAAGAAGCTGAGGGAATTTTCAACTCAAAATTCACCAAAGACTTCATTCTAATTCCTTATCGAAGTTCAAATATAAGATTGATTTTTTATTACTATTCTCTTTACTTTTTTCTTCCTTCTTCAATTCAACAAAATGCAGAGTTATCAGAGGCCCTTGCTTTTAAACTACTCAACTACTTCGAAAAAGTGAAGGATGAATCATTAATCAAAAATCGGGAATCCTACAAACTGATTCAAGAGATGGATGCTTGGAGTCAATTAGAACCTCTTCAAATTTACACCCTTCTAAATAGAATTACTTTTTATTATGACATTCCAATGAAAACACTTGATTTTCTATTCTTATTAAAATTGCCATTAGATCTCATTAGAAATCCTTCTCGTCAAAGTTTACCTCTCTTATTTTGCGAGCTATTCACCACTAGCCAAAATGAAGAATTTCTTGTCTTAGCAATATTTCTTGGTTTACCATTTAATATAGAATGTGCTGTTCCTGAAAATATGACCAAGGAAAGTTTTTATTTTTTATTTACTTGGTTAAAAAGCTGGCAATTCTCTAAAGTATTCTCTTATTTGTACAAAAATCAGCTAACATTGCCAAAGGGTCAGATACGAGCAATTGAAGAAGCTCTCCATTATCAGTACACCACTATACTTGATTTAGACATGATTAAGAACAGTACATTTAATATTAAGAATAGAGGTGACATTCCAATAATTTTAACGTCTGCTATCCAGGTTTTCCAGAATGGAACTGAAACTGAGATACCCTTTCAAGAGATTACTCTTAAAGCAAATTCCACTATTTTTCTCGATTTAAATTCATTAAAAATCAAATGTAATTATCCTTTACGCATCCAATACTTACTAGTGAATTCACTTGAGACTATTTCTAATCCAATATTTACTGGAACCCTGGTTCTTTAGAATTGATCATATATATTATGAGAAATGTAATTACTTATATTTAGATGTATTTACTTCAATAAAATCTCTCACCTAACTCTTTTTTCCCATTCTTTTCGAAGCATAATCCTTTTGACATCTGTTAAATGATCTGTTGCCAGAACTCCCTCTAAGTGATCTGTTTCATGCTGAACTAATTCTGATAAGTCATCTTTGAACTTCTTCCTCTCTAATTTGCCACTTTCATTTAAATATTCTACATTTATTTGCTTATGGCGTAAGATTTCTATAAAAAAGGCCACATCAAAACTAAAGCAACTATCCCATATCCAGATTTTTTCTTGGCTTTTACTTATTATTTTTGGATTGATCATAACAAAGGGTTCATCAGGAAGCCCATAGTAGATAACTTTTTTCTTATATCCAATTTGAGGAGCAGCTAACGCTCTTCCAATCTTCTTGGATGCCTGAAGATGTGTAAGCGTATCTTTCAAATCCTGTATTATTCGTTGGAGATTTTCTCCAAAGTCTGAAACATTCTCTGAAGGTTCTCTGAGTTTTGGGTCTCCTATCATTAAAACCTCTTTTACAGCCAATAAATCACCATTTTGTTACTTTTTTTGGTTTAATTAATTCCTTTTTGCGTCCAAGAGTTTCTTGAGCTTTTCTAGCTTTACTTCTCTTAAGTAAAGTGGATCCTTTTTTGTTTTATAGACAGGTAGATGTTCCTCAAAAGAGGGTTTTGAAGTTATATAAAAAACTCCTAAAGGAATTTTACCTTTTTCTGTAGCCCGTTTAAAAGCCATGACTTTATTATTAGGTTCGTGTGAATCTTCTAAGTAGAATGTGTTTTCTTTGAACCATTTCCAAGAATTTATTTTGTTAAATGTTACACAAGGTTGTAATATATCGACAAATGAATAACCTTTATGTGAAATTGCCGCTTTAATTATTTCTATTGTTTTATCTTGATCTCCAACAAAAACTCTGGCTACAAAGGCTGCATCGAGAGTTATTGCTATTGCAACTGGATTAAAGGGTTCGTTTGTCACCCCCTGAACTTGAACAGGGGTGACGAAGCCGAACTGACTCGTGGGGGAGGCTTGTCCTTTAGTAAGCCCATAAACCATATTATTATGAGCAAGATGCACAATGTTTGGATTTCTGAGAATATTGTGAATAAAGTGGTTTCCTCCTTCTCCAAAGGAGCATCCATCACCAGTTTCAACAATAACTGTGAGAGAAGGGTTTACAGCTTTGATGGCAAAAGCAGATGCAACTGCTCGGCCATGAAGACCATTAAATATATTCGATTTGAGATAATGAGGAGTTTTCGCAGCTTGACCAATTCCAGAGACCATTACTAATTCCTCTGGCCTAATATTAAGCTCAGTTAATGCTGTTTTTACTATATGTAGGATTCCAAAGTTTCCACATCCAGGACACCATGCAATGTCAGTATCTTGTGGCATATCAAATATTTCTGTTGTCATTTTCTTTCCTCCTTAATCAAATTTTCTCTAAAAATTCTGTAACTTCCTCAACAGAGAAAGGCATACCATTGTACTTGAGAAATTTCTCATCAACATCAAAGTCTAGTTCTAATTTAAGAACTTTACCAAATTGTGATGTGGCGTTGTTTTCTATGATAATAGTCTTTTCTGCCTTTTTTAGTATTTTATTAATGGCATCATCTAAAGGGTATACCTGCTTAAAATGAAGGAATCCAATGTCGTCTTTTCCAAGATTTTCAATCGCTTCCTTAATCACTCCGTATGTAGATCCCCATCCAATCACAAGTTTCTTATAATTTTTACTTCCAATTAACTCTGGTTCAATAATCTCTCGTTTAAGCAGCTCGAGCTTTTTATAAAGCCTTTTTTCAACCATTCTCGGTCTGGTGTCATGAACATCCTCCGTTATGTGTCCCTCTTCATCATGTTCATCACTATCAACATTTACCAGACCATTACCGTACCCAGGAATCCCCCTTGGGGATACCCCATCATCAGTAAGCTGATATCGTTTATAATCTTTTTTGGTTCGTACTATCTGCTTCTCATTCTTTATCGTGTTTAAATCCAGATCTGGAATAGAATAGTGTGAATCAAGAAAAAATTGGTCCGTCAATATGAAAACTGGGATTTGATATTTATCAGCAAGATTAAATGCTTTTTGCGTTAGATAAAAGGCATCTTGGGGTTTTCCTGGAGCTAGTATGACTCTAGGGAATTCTCCGTGCCCTGCATTTAGAACATGTTGTAAATCTTCTTGGCCAGTTCTTGTAGGTAATCCTGTGGCTGGTCCAGGACGTTGGCCTATATGAAGAACCATTGGTGATTCAAGCATGCCTGCTAATGATACTCCTTCAGTCATTAACGCAAAACCTCCTCCAGAGGTTGTAATCATTGCCCTTGCACCTGCATACCACGCTGCAATGCTCTTATTGATAGCTGCAATTTCGTCTTCAGCTTGATCAATGATGATATCAAAATCCTCGGCATTTTGGGATAAAAATACAAGCACACTTGTACTAGGTGACATTGGATATGAACTAATAAAATTACATCCTCCTGCAATTGCTCCTATTCCCACAGTCTCGGCACCACTGAGAACTATGTCATTTCGTATTGATTTATCCTTTTGAAGCGGATTTTTAAATCTTCCAATTTTAACTAGTTCATTTCCAATCGAATATCCCCTCTTACAGGCCTCAATATTTTGGTGTACTATTTTATCTCCCTTTCTGGCAAATCGTTCTGAGAGAAATCTTTCTGAAATATCTTCTTCGACTTCAAAAAAGGCTAGAAATACTCCAATTCCAACAATGTTGGTGTAAATAGTTCCACCTACTTCTTTTGCAATCTCTGAGAACGGTATTTTGATTACTTGCTCTAGATCAACACTAGATTCATCTATATTCTTTTCCTCACCCAGGATAGTGGTGTTTGAGGTGATTCTATGTTTAAGGTGTGGTAATGCCGAATGATGAAGGGGTAATAATATATCAATACGATTAATGAATGCAGGGTTAATTCTGCTGGATGAAATTCGTATGATTGTGGAATTTGTGCCCCCTCGAATTCGAGACATAAATTCACTTGTACTGTAACAGTGATAACCAGCTTGTTTTAGAATACCAGTGATTAATTCTTCTACTGTTGCAATTCCTTGACCAGCTGCACCACAAATTGCTATAATAACGTCTTTCATTCTCCTTACCTTCCAATCTCCTAAATTATCGATCTAGTCTTAATTAAAACTCCGTTAATGAATATTTGCTTCTTTTATTCTTGTTTTTTATCTTTTAATAGTCCGCTTATCGAAATTAGCTAGATTTAGTTTGATTTTCCTACCAGAAAATAATCAGATTTGAATTTGCTAGAATATCTAAGCTCTCTTCTAGATTGAAAAGGAAATAAAAGTGATAGATGCTTGAATTATTGCTATTCATTCTTTTTTCTCACTTTAAATTTCTTTGAGAATCTCTTTCTTTTTCATATAAGGTGGGTTCCAACATTTTTTTTAATACCTAAGATTAAGATTGTTCAATATTTTGAGAATGATTCATAATGCCTATAAAGATTCTAAGGAAATTGTAGAGATTCTAGCTGAACAAACATCAGTTGAAAAAGTGCACAAGAATTTTAATAGGTTAATGATGTGCATTTGAAAAGATAAAATGCAATATTTCCATATTTTGGGTTTATTTAGTTATGAGCTGATTACACAATTTAATTTTAGGTAATGGCGGAGCTTTTTTGTGTCAGGAAGATTTTACTAATAATATCTTCCATCTCCTTTTCTACTGGTAATAATTTTTCTGATTTAACAGGACTATTTAATAATCTCCATAAAGATCTGGAACTTTTAATCTTATCAATAAATGTGTCCAATTTTCGAAGAGCTGAATATGATTGGCCTTTAAATACATAACAACAAAGTAACGGATCCATAGGTTTCAATAATAACGTATGTTCTTTGTGTTTTATCCGTTCAATTGACCCAGTTGCAGCGAAAGTTTCCTGAATGAAATTGTTGATGGCAGTTAAGAGGTCTCCAATGACCTTGTCATCTAGGGCTCCTTCAGGGGCAAATTGTTTGGAAAATTTCAACGTTCCAGTTTCAGTAAGGATTAAGAAAAGAGCTGGTTCTTCTTCAGAGAATTCAGGTGTCTCAGCCTTTTTTCTTATTATTCTCTGAACCATCCCCTCTAATTCTGTTAGCTCTAACATTTCGATCATGGAAACATTTTGGTCAATTAAATCGGTCCACTTCCCTAATTGATCCATTAAGGTGTCATATTCTCCAGAAATCATCATAGCTAAATTTTGTAGGCCTTTTTCTTCCGCAATCTGTTGTGCATCACTTAATAATTGTCGTGCTGAATCAAGGTCCAACTCTAGCAAAGCCATTTTCGATTTCAACATGTATGTGTCTACAAGTAATGAGTAGGAATGTTGATTTTCAGCAATTGTCTGTAATTTCTGCAAAATTCCTGTTATTTCTTTTAAGACTTCTTCATTTCCAGAAGTTCGTAATTCAAGTATAAGCATGTCACAAAGATTGAGCATAGCATCAACTGTGTGCTCATGGAGGATAATCTCTTCTTCTGCTATTTGTTGGAAAATTTGTTGAGCTTCAGCTTGTTTAACAACTCTAGCACTTGTTCTCAAGACAATTGCTTTTGCGAGTCTATAAATTTGGTTAATTGCTTTATTTTCCTCTTTGTTATCAATTTCTTGTAATTTTTCTAAATATGGGTGAGGATCCCCGACACTTTCCAAGTAAACTGTCACCAAAATCAGATTGAGAAGGGCTGCACTTGCTTCAAGATTATTACCTGTTTCTTCGAAAAATTCTAGACTCCTTTTGTAATAAGATATTGCTTTATTTGCTTCTCCTCTGGTTCTATAGACATTTCCAATGTTATTTAAGCTCACAGCAATACTTGAATTATCCTGAATCTTTTCAAACATGTTTAAACTTCTGGTATAGACTTCAAGCGCTTGGGTTAATTCCCCCTTCCTTTCAAAAATACCCCCAATGTTATTGAGGCAAATCGCAAGTTCATATGTACTTTCTAATTCTTCATATAATGCAAGGCTTCGCTGGTTGTAGTCTAAAGCCAGATCTAACTCTCCCTTATTTAAATAGATTTGACCAATGTTAAGCATCAAAGTTGCAGAGATTTGTTTATTCTCGAACTTTTCACTTAAATCTAAGCTTTTTTGGTAGTATTCTAAGGATTTATCCAGCTCGCCTTTGTATGAATATATAAGTCCAATGTTATTGAACAGCTTAATTATTGGTTGTTTCATTCTTAAATCTTCATAAATCACGAGACTTTTTTGAAGATAGTCTAGCGCAGAGTCAAATTCTCCCTTTGAGGCATGAATTATGCCCATATTATTAAGTATATCAGCTTTAGCATAGAGATCCTTGAGTTTTTCTCTAATGGATAGTGATACTTCAAGGAGATCTAAAGCAAGATTCATATCGCCTTTTCGGCGATATAATTTTCCCTTTAGCTCTGTTATCGCGGCTTTTCTTTCAATGAATTCTTTTTCTCTAACGTCTTGAATCCTTTTTAACTGATTCTCTGCCTTTTCTATGTTCATAAGGCAATCATCAAGTTCCCCCATTCCTAGTAAAGCATTTCCTTGGCAAATTATGGCATCTATCATTAATAAGGGCTGTTCAAGTTCTTTGCTTTCATCCAATGTCTGTTTAGATAATTTTAATCCATTATCATACTCCCTTTTCTCGTTTAAGATATTACATTTTAAGATCTGGCCTTTCAGGTGATCAATTTCGGTTAAATTTCTATGATTCTCCAAAAGTTGAAGTTTATTCAACGCTAAATTGAGATTTCCTTCCTGTATGAGTTGCTTCACTTGAACTAATACTTTGGTCGGGCCTGAGAGTTTTAATTTCTCTTTTACTCGTATAATAAGGTCAGATATGAAAGACATTGCCAATATTTTCTCATCCGTTCCTTGTTTATAGCGTTAATTTTGCTTGAAATCCAAAAAAAGGGTAGTTTCTATTTCATGAAGTCTTTTTACATCATTGCTTAAATTTGATCAATATGAAGTGACTATTGATCAACCCTTTAAATATGTTAATTGACATTAAAAAATGAAATGTCTAGAAATATGCCATTTTCAATTGGAATATTCATTTTTTGACCGAAAAAAACTTCTGATGTACTCTGTATTATTTCTTCAGAAGAACTGAGAAATATTTTGGTTACTAAATCGTTGATTGCATTGTCCTCCGAAATATCCCTACCTATTTTGCTTGCTTCCAACATGGTATTCCAGATTGTGTCTGAAACCTTTATAGTTTCGCTAAAGTTCTTTAATTTCTGAAGTGCATAGTATGAAGGCCCTTTAAACACATAACAGCAAAGTAACGGATCTGTGGGATTCATAAGAATTGTATACTCTCTATGCTTGATACCTTCAATTGTACCGGATTCTGAAAAAGCTTGTTGTGTAAAAGCATTGATTGCAGTTAAGAAGCCACCTATAAGCTGGTCTACAAGTTGACTCTCGGAGATAAAATGCTTAGAAAACATACTCATTCCACTTCTTGCAAGAATTAGGAATAGAATTGGTTCTTCTTCGGAAAGTTCATCGATTTCTGCTTTTTTTCTGATTAAACGGGTAACCATACTTTCTAGCTCTGCTAGTTCCAGCCTTTCTGCTAAAGAAACGTCACGGTCAGCTAGATTTGTCCATCTACTCATTTGAGATAATAGAGAGTCATATTCTCTTGATATCATTACAGCCAACCGTTGTAACTCTTTTTCTTCAGCAATCTTTCGGGCTGTATTTAATAATTGCCGTGCTGTTTCTATATCTAACTCCAATAAGGCCATTTTTGATTGTAAAATGTAAGTTTCAATAAGAAGTGAAGATGATTGTTGTTTCTTAGCGATTGTTATCAAATCTTGGGAAATCTCTTTAATTTCATCAAGAATTTCTTCATCTCCTGAAGTAGAAAGTTCTTGGATAAGTAATTCAAACAGATTTTTCTTTGCAATAATCGAGAATTCATTCCTTATTTTTTTTTCATCAATAATTGTTTGGAAAATCTGCTGTGCTTCGGCCTGATTGATAACTCTTTCACTTGTTTTTAGAACAAGAGCTTGAGCTAAATGATAGATCTGATTTATGATGTTATCATTTCTTCTCTCGTTAATTTCTTGAAGATTATGTAGGTATTTTTGTGAAATGTCTTTTGAGTCGTGTTGGATATTCACAGAAATTAAGTTATAAAGCGTTATACAGGTTTCAAGATCATTACAACTATTTTTGAAGATTTCTAAAGCTTCTTCATAATGAGATATTGCTTTATCAATATCTCCACCATCTAAATAAGTATTACCAATATTATTATAAGCCATTGCTGTTCTAGGTTTATTATCCACTTCTTTAAATGTGATAAATCCTTTTGTGTATAAATCGTGAGCTTTGTACAATTCTCCCCTAAGTTCATGTATTGTACCAATTGTGTTGAGGCAAATCGCTCTTTCAAATGAGCAGTTTAATTCTTCAAATATTTTCTGACACTTATGATTATATTCAATAGCTGTTTCTAAATCCCCTCTATGGTGGTAAATTTGTGCTGTATTCATGAGTAAAGTTGCTTCTGGTTTTTTTTCATTGAACTCTTTATTCAGCTCAGAGCTTTTTTGATAAAATTCTAAGGCTAGATCGAATTCCCCCTTTAAAGAATGAACAAGTCCGATATTATTGAGTACTTTACATTTAGGACTCACTATCTCAAGTTCTTCAAACATCCCTAGACTTCGTTGAAGAAATTCAAGAGCTTGGTCAATTTCATACTTAGAAGCATGAATTATACCAAGATTATTTAATAATCCAGCCTGACCTCCCTTATTCTTGAGTTTTTCCATTATAGATAACGATTGGTTTAAAAAATCGTATGCTAATATTGTATTTCCTTTATATCTGTAAATAATTCCTTTAAGTTCGCTTATTATAGCTTGTTTTTCGATCATTACATATTTCTTGATGTTTTTTAACGAATCAAGTAGATTTTCCCCTTTCTCGACCATATTGAGGCATTCATCTAGCTTTCCGAGTCCTAATAAGGCATATCCCTTGCAGATAATAGCGTCAACGAGTATTGGCTTCTTACAGAGGACTTCACTTTCTTCACTCTCCTTTAATGTTTGTGTGGCTAGATTTAACGCCTTATCATAGTTTCCTCTTTGAATAAAGTCATAACTTTTCAAGATTCCTCCCTTAAGTTTTTCTAATTGCTTTAAATCTGAATTAGATAATTTTTCACGCCCAAAATATCTTGAACTAAAACGACTTGGCAATAATTTTATCCTCGAATTACTTTGAAAATATAGATTTTAAATTATTACCCATTGGTTGAAAGTACGAGCTACTTTCTAATGATCAAAAAAAAATAAGGAAGCTGAAATAGCCACAAACACTACTTCATACTTTCTTTTTTGAATGAAATCTACGGATTACTACAGCTGTTATCATGGGAGCAAAAAGAATTCCAATTGTTAATCCAAAGGTCCTTTGAGATATTGAAGTAATCTGATCAATGAGTATTTGCGTTGGAATAGCTACAGTTGGCATTATAACGTGATCTATAAATTTCTGGGCTGGATTGTTATTTAATTTTTCTATTTCTTGATCAATGATCAAAGCAGGATCAGCACTGTCCGAATTGAGCACTTTTACGAAATCGTACCCATAGAACATTAGAAATTCTCCATTTAACCAGCCTGTAACGTTCATTTTGACGTCAATTGGAAATATCGTTAAAATTGATTCTAGATAGATGATTAATGCAGTTCGATTAAATTTAACTGTTAATGTTCTTGGATTCTGCACTTGGGCTTCTTCAGCATAAATCATACCATCTGTGTAAATAGAACTAACATTGATATTTGTTGCCGAATAACCTTCAGGTAATTTAATCTTAACCGTTTCCCAATTACCCTCATTTTTTAAATTGAGGGTTTCCGATTCATAATCCACTTCGGCATCTAAATCGGCTAAAGCCAAATCCAAATCTTTTAACGGTTGTACAGGAAGAGAATACGGACTATAATCAGTACTTCCTGCGTCTCCATCAATATAGTAGGGATTATCTGAGATACTGTCATTATTGTTATCTGTGTTATCATGATCAACTAAGAAGTTGTTAGAAAATTGATTTCCTGAGCCATCATCATTGATTTGAGAGGTTCCTCCGATATTATTCCCAATGAAGTCGTTCCAATCTATGTTATTATAAGTAGATGCATAAGAAATGCTTATTCCATAAAGATCGTCATTATAGATTACATTGTGGGAAATATCGGAATTATTGGATCCGAATAATAAAATACCGTCCTCTGCATTATTCGCAATTTGGTTTTCAACGACTGAATTATTTATAGAATTAAGTAGATATAATCCCAGTCCAGTAATGTTGGAAATTTTATTATTGGCAATTACATTATAGTTGGAGGGATCCAAGAAGACACCTCGACTGATAAATGCTTGAGTTCCATCCACTTTGTACTTAATTTTCTGCGAGGTTGTCTCTAATAAAGTATCATCGTAACAACCCCAAACATCATTGTTCGTAATAGTGTTGTAATTTGATTCTGCGAGGAAGACCCCATTCTCGCCTACACTGTTATCAATCATATTACCATCAATGAGATTGTCAGAAGAACCTAGCAGCTCCACACCTGTGCCTGTGTAACCCGAAATTCTATTATTGGTAAT
>JBHLKY010000033.1:33720-36999 GCA_048886185.1 Candidatus Hermodarchaeota archaeon | reverse complement strand
TGGTCAAAAACAAACTCGATATCATAGTCGACTTCAAAATCTCTTCTAACTTTCTTTGCTAATTGGGTTAAGGCTGTTATTTCTTGTTGTTTAAGTGATAATTCTCTCTTTTGTTCTGGTGGATTATCAATAATGACCGCATGCCGTGTATCGGGAGGAATGTGTGAAATTTTGTCTTTATATGATGTGTAAATTTCTAATGGTTCCCCAATTTTTGCTTCATTTACGATAATTTGGTCACAATAGATTCCATTTTCCCCTCCATGAACCTGTGAACCCCAATTGGCTCTTATGTGGACGTTTCTATCCTTTGGATCATTTTTAACACTTATAATTCCGCATACTTTCGCTGAAACCATTTCTTGTCCGATTACAGCAATCCTAATATTATCAGGAGGCAATCCAGCCTGCATTAAATCATTTAACACATCTGCAGAGAATGCAGACGCCCAACAATTTTTCATTACTTTTATTATGTCTCGGATGTCTTTCAAATGAAAATAAACACCGCGACCTGAACATACATGTCTAGAAGAGTCTTCAACATGTGCAGATGTTCTTATTACGACAGAATCTGATTTTATATTCTCTAAAAGACTATAAATTTTCTCAGCAATTGGATTGGCCATAGGCATAGGAACGGGAGAGTATATTATGATTTCTTGTATTTCTTTAGCGATTTCTTCAGAATTTTCAGGAGTTACTGTTTTGAAGAGATGTTCTATACGTTTTGCACCGGGTAAATTATTTAAAAATCGTTTGAATACTTTAGTTGAAATAACAATTCCTTCAGGTACATTGTAACCTTTAGATATGAGGCGAGAGAGAGAACAGGCTCTTTCCCCAAAGGTATCAGCCCTAGAATAATCAACATCTATTAATCTTTGGATTGGATCGTCTTCATACATTATCTGAGGCATCCTTAATGTTTTTTGTCTTATCTTGCTGTTTCTTGATCTTTCCAGAGAGATTAATCTTCTTATAGGGCAATTTCACACATATTGAAAATATACAGCCTTATATGAATGGAAGAAGTCATGTATTCTAGATAGATACAGAATTTATATTTCTGTCGTTTTAAAATAGAATTAAGAATCTCTCTCCTCCTTTTTGTTAGGTTTATGATAAGAAACATTATCACATAGCAGAGGCTGGAGAGAGTGGACTTCTACTAATATGTTTTATTTCTGGAGTATAAAACCGTAACAACAAAGAATTAGTCACAACCGAAACTGAACTGAGAGCCATTGCTGCTGCAGCTAATTCAGGAACAAGGGTTATTCCAAATGGAATGAACAAAATACCAGCTGCTATCGGAATGCCAATAACATTATAAAAGAATGCCCAAAATAGATTTTGTTTAATTTTAGAAATTGTTTTTCGACTTAACTGAATACTTGCAACAACATCTCGTAGATCCTCCCTAACAAGTACAACATCACCAGTTTCAATAGCAATATCTGTTCCACTGCCTATAGCAATGCCAATATCAGCCTGTGCTAATGCAGGGGCATCATTTATACCATCACCAACCATTCCAACGACTCTACCTTCTTTTTGTAACTGTTTAACAATAGTTGCTTTATGTTCTGGCAATACTTCGGCTAGAACATTGGTTATACCTACCTGATTAGCGATGGCATTTGCAGTCCGTTCGTTATCTCCAGTAACTAGATATATTTTGATATTCATTTTATTTAGCTGTGTTACTACATCTTTACTTGTTTCTTTGAGAGGATCAGCAATTGCTACTAGACCAAGTAGCTTTTGATTGAGGGTAGAAATTATCACTGTTTTTCCTTGTTCTTCCAGCATTTTAATACTATCTTCTAAATGATCCAAAGAAATGGCAAGATCTTCAAATAATCTACGATTTCCAACAATAATTATATCGCCATTTACTCTTGCCCGAATACCGTGCCCAGGGATAGCCTCAAAATCTTTGGGTTCATATAGTTCGATTTTCTTTTCTTCTGCTGACTCAATGATTGCCTGAGCAAGGGGATGTTCTGAACCCTTTTCTGCAGAAGCCACCAATTCTAGTATCTCACTCTCAGCTCTATCTTCTCTTAGAGCTATTATGTCAGTAACCTTTGGTTTCCCTTTTGTTAAGGTTCCAGTCTTGTCGAAAACAATAGTATTTATTTTATGTGCTCCTTCCAAGGCTTCAGCGCTCTTTATTAGAATTCCTTGTTCCGCACCCTTTCCAGTACCAACCATGATAGCTGTAGGGGTGGCTAATCCTAAAGCACATGGACAAGCAATTACCAATACTGCTATCATGAGTTTGAAGGGAAAAACGAAGTTATTGATTTGTTGTCCCCATAATGAGGTTGGCAAGAGACCGATTGACACCCCACCATACCAAAAGATGAATGTAATCAATGAAATTAATATTACTGTAGGAACAAATCGCCCGGCTACAATATCTGCAAGTCTTTGGATAGGAGCTTTTGAAGCTTGAGCATCCTCAACTAGTTTGACGATTTGCGCCAAAGCCGTATCAGAACCAACTTTTGTAGCTTTTATTTTTAGCAATCCATTCTTATTTAAAGTTGCTCCAATAAGATTATCTTTCACAGTCTTTTTAACAGGCATTGCTTCTCCTGTTATCATAGATTCATCGACAGAGGAGGAACCCTCAATTACTACTCCATCTGTGGGTATTTTCTCTCCTGGACGTATAATCAAGATGTCTCCTACTAGAACATCCTCGATAGGAATTTTCTCCTCTTTTCCATCACGAATTACAGTTGCTTCTTTAGCCTGTAAATCCATTAGCTTTCGAATAGCTTGAGAAGTCTGTCCTTTTGCCCTTGCTTCCAGATATTTCCCTAATAGAAGAAATGTAATCAGTAACGCTGCTGTTTCAAAAAAGATCGCCTCAGTATCATGAAGAAGCACCCCAATCATAGAATACCAGAAAGCAGCATTAGTTCCCAAGAACACAAGAACATCCATATTAAACTGACGATGACGAAGTACTTTTATCGCTCCATAATGAAATTGCCACCCTGAGACAAACATTACAGGAATGGTTAGTAACATGATTAGTAAGATATTATTGGATATTCCTGGAACTAGATTTTCTGGAAAGGGCAGAGTCAAAGATAATCCGACCATTGGACCCATACTAAGAATCAAGATAACGGTACTGAGGATGAGTGCACCTAATAGCCTTAACTTTTGAACCCGTAACTCTTTAGCTCTTTCAAGACTTTCTTTATCTTCAGAACTTACTCTATAAGAAGATATTTTCTTTGCACCATAACCCACATT
>JBHLKY010000033.1:0-33620 GCA_048886185.1 Candidatus Hermodarchaeota archaeon | reverse complement strand
TTAGCTCTTTCAAGACTTTCTTTATCTTCAGAACTTACTCTATAAGAAGATATTTTCTTTGCACCATAACCCACATTGTCAATAGCGTTTATTATCTGACTTTCTGTAATAGAACTAGGATCGAAGGTTATTCGAGCCCTCTCTGTAGCTAGATTAACACTAGTTTCGACTATTCCAGATTGTTTGTTTAGTTGGGTTTCAATCGTATTAACACAACTTGCACAAGTCATACCAGTGATTGCTAGATTAATTGTTTTTAGCTCTGTTTGGGTAGAAGGACTAATATCCTTTGCACCATAACCCACATTCTCAACTGCTTTGATTAATGAATTCACATCAGTTTTTTGAGGATCATATTTAACCTGGGCTTTTTCGGTCACCAAATTGAGTGAAACATCATGAACACCCTCTACTTTTAGTAATCCCTTTTCAACTGTAGAGACGCATGATGCACATGTCATCCCAGTGATTCCTAAATTCGCAAATTGAAGTTCTTGGACGGATGGTATTGGAGTTTTCAAAAGCTTTCCCTCTCCATTAGGTGTTGTTGTAGGACGAAAAGAGTCAGTTTCCTGAATAGCTTTCTCCTGGGCAGGTAATCTTGCATCATCGATTATTTGCATTGGTTTCTTATGGTGAGTTGGAATATCTTGTACTCCACATTCCGGTCCCATCCAGCATACTAATTGCTCTTTACCTTCAATAGTTTCCACATGCATTGGTTGTCTACAATGCATTGGAATTGGTTCAGTATAATCGCAGATTTGACATTTAAATTTTTCAGCCATTTGATCACCTATAATATACATTACTATATGGTTTCTATTTGCATTGGTTTGTTATGGTGCGAAGGAAGATCTTTTACGCCACAGGAGGTCCCCATCCAACACACAAGTGTCTCTTTTCCATCAATCTTCTCAATATGCATTGGTTGTTTGCAATGCATTGGGATTGGTTCAGTATAATCGCAGACTTGACATTTTAATTTCTCAGTCATTTTCTCTAACCTCACATTATTGATAAAACTTCATTTTATCATTTTTACTTCGATTTTTCCGCAAAGTTCAATTAGTAACACTAGTTGTTTTACTATCCTAAGCTTTAACAGACATTTCATTCTGAATAAGTATGTTTCACTTTTTCTTAAGGATCTATGTACTTAAAAATTAAAGGATCGAAAAGTTGAAACAAGAAAAACAGATATCCATTCAAGCTAGGTATTAGTTAACAAAAATAAAAAACTCAATATAATAAGTATTATGTGAATTAATTCGTAGAGTGGTGTTGAAAACACTCTTCTCTATTGTAGCTAGAGAGGCCGAATCTGGTTCACTTTAAAGTAACTTAAAATTTTAAAATCTTTCATCTAGATATTATTACAAAGCTATAGTGAATGTGGTTTAATGCAAAAAATTGAGTTGGATAATACCGATTTAACAATACTCAATCGTTTAAATGAAAATGGCCGATCAACATATTCAGAAATTGCTGATGAGCTTAATCTCACAGTCCCTACAGTGAAATCACGAATTGAAAAGCTCATGAAAATTGGGGTAATTCATCATATTGGTATTTATTTGAACCCTCATTCATTAACAAACGAAAGTGCTGCGTTAATACACCTTAAAGTCAAAAAAGAAATGATAAAAGAGTTCATCAATTTTCTAAATACAATTAACGAAGTAAGAGAAGTATTTGAAGTATTAGATGAATTCAATATGTTAATTATAACGCAAAACCAACCTCTAAACATGCATCAAATCCTGTTTGAAAAAATCAAATCCTTCTCCTGTATTGAAGGTGCGAAGATAAATATTCTCCTAAAAGAGGTTTTCTCCAATCCCCACCGTATTCCTGAACAAAGTCAGCTTCTTAATATCAATTGCGAATATTGTGGAAAACAAATAAGTGATAGTTACGAAACAGAAAAAATTGAAGATATTCGCCATTACTTTTGCTGTACAAGTTGTCTTAGGAATTATAAAAAGTGGAGAGAATCTCAAATAAATAGTTAAGATTCTCATACTCATGGCAACCATCATTTTATCTTAGATGGAGTTAGTCACAATAAAATATTGAACCAAACTCTGCTTCTTCTCGTAAAATCAAGTTTTTCCTACTGTTATTTTTATAAATGACATTAATTCCTTCTCTTCATTACTGGTTGTACCATGCGCAAGAACAATTCTTTTGCTTTGGTATCTGGGAGAATACTTCATGGAAAACTTGTTTAAGATGAGTAGAACGAGAATTAAAGATATCTAGAACCTCATTATGGCTAAGCTGCTTCTGAAGACCAGCTGCCTTATTTGTTACTACTGCAATGACACTGTAACATATACCAAGTTCACGACACAGAATCGCTTCTGAAGAATTTGTCATACCAACAACATCAGCACCCATTTGTTGTAAAGCTTTGATCTCAGCTGGAGTTTCAAAACGAGGGCCCATTGTTGTTGCATATGTTCCTTGAAAATGGGTTTTTGGGTCATCTTCTAGAATTCTTGAAAGAATCTTGCGCATCTCTAAACAGTAGGGATCTGTCATATCTAAATGTACCACCCCCGATTTTTTGATTCCTTGAGGAAATTCGATACTGAAATCTCCATCAAAAAAAGTTAATGGACGTACAAAGTCGATGAATTGATCAAGTATTACGTAATCTCCTGGGTTTATAGAGTCTCTTAAACTCCCAACAGCACTTGTCGCGATCACTCTGGGAATTGATAGCAAATGAAGAGCAAAAAGATTGGCCTTAAAATTGATTTTATGGGGTGGAATGGAATGCTTGCCCCCGTGACGTGGTAAAAAATACAGATTTTTCCCATCACGTTCTTGATGATATATTGTAATTGCCCTAGAATCGAAAGGAGTCATTACAGAGATTTCTAATGGTTCCTCCAAGAAATCATAGAAACCTGACCCCCCAATGACACAGATTTTATCTTGGGTCTTAGCATCGTCAGTGAGGTTCATAATATCAAACAGCTTTGGAGAGAGGGTTATTACTGAAACCTAATATTCAGCTTTTATTTCGAATAAGTCGTCTAGAAATTGGTATGGATAATATTAATCCAAAAATAGCTATAATACTGAAACCTGGGGTATTCTCAGCGTGTTTTATTTCAGTACCTATTGGAATTTTATTTATTACCACATCGGTATAAATTTCCCCCATAGCTTGGTTCACCAACTCACTATCATCCCACCCATTAGGATAAAAGACGTTATCTGCTAAATCGAAACTAAATACTCCAGGGAGAAAGCCATTCTGACTTTTATTAAAAGCTTCAAACATAGCCATAATGACCTTAGTATTATTTTTAGCAACTCTTTGCACGAGATTTGAATCAACAGCTACAACAGACTTCGTAAATCCATCAATGATTCCCAATGTATTGTTATTTTGTAAAGCAGAGAATATCAATTCATAACCCTGGTCATCTAAATCCTGTGCTAATGCTTTGGCTTTCGTGTAACTTGTCCAGCTTCCCCAATAATAATCTATATAGGATATTAGAAATGTCACATCAGCATTCTTTCGTAAAAAACCACTTTGAAATCCTAACATAAGTTGTCCTGAGCGGGGGTCTGGTTTGGGATCAAATACATCCCTACTATTTCTATAAGTCCCAATCATAGCAACTTTTTGAGGTTGTGGAGATATTGTTACAGCTGCCAAGGTTCCTGCAATAAAACCAGCCTGAGTTTCATTAAAACTGATTACTGCAACATTATCTCCCAATGAGGCCCCAGGATGGGAAGGAATTTCACCAGATAAATCATAAAAAAGGAATTTTGTGTCATTATATTGGGAAGGTAGGAAATATTCCTTCTTTTCACGTCGTAGCTCATAACCCATGAAAACAATCATGTCATATTGTTCGGTACTAATTAGCTCAGTTGCCAATTGAGTATGGTTAGTTTGGTAACCATCTATAGTGTAAAATGCTTTATAGGGATAACGATTTATGACTGTTTTTTCGAACGGAATTGGGGGTGAGGTGTAATTAGCTAGCCTGAATACTGTATAATTAATATTATAGGTTTGATTGACTTGATCAAACCCATTTAGAACATCATCAATAAAATCAGAATCATAAAACTCTGAAGAATCTAAGATTATTGCAATATTTTGAATCATCTGGTTGGAACTGGCCGATCCTTGATTCGAAGGAATTATGGAAGAGTTAGTTGAAATGATAGCAAAAAGTATTATCATTATTAACAGTTTCTTCTTGTGCTTGAATTTCATTTACAAACCCCGATACGACTTAAATTGTACGAGTGATCTTTTTTTTAGCATAAAAATAATTTATTTTGGTTGATTTTATATTAACTTATGTCTTACTATTTAACTATTACCTATTCTAAATGTTTTGACCTAGAACTGCAATTCTTAAAGCAAGTCAAAAACCTATCTGAGGGGATTTACTTATTTTTCGTGAGAATTTTTTCTACTACTTGTTTCACACCATAAGCAACACCTTCAGTCATCATCCAACCATTATTACCCTTGAATCCGTCTCCGACAAAGAAAAGATTAGGAATTATTAATGAAAAATTTGATAAATCTTTTCCCTGTTGTGCATTATTGACTGGCCAATCTTTATGAAACGTATGGACACATAGTTCATCCTCTTCTTTTAACTGGGGGAAGGTCTCTAGTAGCTCGTTCCGTGCACAACGGGTATCACGAATTATATTAGATGAATGAAACACTTGGTGAGTACATAATAAGTGTTCATCTTTAGGTGCAAGATTGGGTGACGATATTGTCGGCTCTACCGCTCCTTTTACATATTCATTTTCAGGAAACTGTGCCACTACGGAAGTTCTTAGAATAGTTTCTTTTGAACGATAAATAAAGCCTCCACCTCTCGAACTTGAAATAATAGGTAAACGAAAAGGTAAATGACTGTTTATTAACACATCATTCACTTGTGAACACCCAAGATTAAGTATAAAATTATCTGCTTGCACACTAAACTCTTCATTTGTCTTTCGATCAACACAAACAGCTGATTCAATAAGTGATCCATCCATTTCTAACTTTATTAACTCACAGTTCTTTTGTAGAGTTGAGCCATTTCTTCTAGCTTTCTCTGTAAGTGCTGCTACAACAGACCTACAACCACCAATGGGCACCCCTGGACGACTATTCTGATGTAATCTCCTAAAAAAACGGAACATAGCTGCTGTAGACACTTGGGAAATGTCTAAACTCAAAGCAAATCCAGTCAGAGCATTAAAAAACTGAAAAATTTGGGGGTCTTCTGTATGAACTTCCAGAAACTCCTGAAACGACTCAGTATGCCGATCAGAATGACGAACTGTAGGAAGTAACTTCCGCAAAATAAATATGCGCTGATTCATTCTTGGAAATGCCTTTAAAATACCCCAGAAATTTCTATGTAATCTTGGTTGCTGGTTTAGCCAAAACCAAGCAGTAAAATCCTTATTTTCAATAATTTCTAGTGGTAGTCTCAAATCCTGCTTAAGTATCTGCCCTAATGGCCCACTATTAGAATGGGGGATCATATGAACAGCTCCAGTTGGAATTTCAAAACCATTATGTTTGATTGAGGTGAACCTTCCTCCAAAAAAAGAGAGTTTTTCCACCAAATAACTTTTTATTCCCTGCTGAGCCAATAATGCTGCGGAGAGTAACCCACCCAATCCTCCTCCTGCTATAAACTGATCTTCCTTTTTTGTAATTGTTTATTCCTCCCAACATGGAATTATTGCCGAAACTGGGCAACTATTGATACATAAATGACATTTATTGCATTTTTGCATAAAATTAGAAATTCCTTCTACTTTAAAACTAGCAAGTGGACAAACAAGAGAACAATATGCACAACCCACACATTTCTTGACATTAATCTGAATAATTTGGATCACCAAGATAAGTGAAGATGAAATTAGATTCTCAAAAGCCTCTAAATACAAGATATTCTTACATTCAATCAAAATTCGAAAGTTTATTAAGACATGCGCGGAGTCCATTTTAAACATTATAATGGATATGATATAGGCATATCTCATCAAAGAATGAAAAGAGTGAGTCAGATGGCATCAAAACTTATGATAGCAGGAATAGTAGTACTGATACTAGGTGGTTTTTTATTTGTGCTTTTTTCACTATTATTTCCAATAATCGGAACGGGACTCTATCCGTTTTACGTAACTACTGGCAGTGTGTCAGTAAATGAGTCCTTTCCACAAAATACCGAAGATCAGTTTGAACTTGTTAGAGGTATTCCGAGAACCCCCCTTCCCATCATGGGAGTTCAATTAAAAGTATCATTCTATCTTCAAGGACAAGATGCCTGGGATTGTGATGTATGGCTTATTTATAGATCGGCGGATGAAACTATTGGAATGGAGCAGCAGACGAAGAAAACATTAGATGGTGATGCAGGAGGGGAAGAAGGACGAATGTTAGCTACGATTTACACATCAATTTCAGGACCTTATGCTTCGAAGACTTTTGACATGTTTCTTTATGTTGATAATACTGGTATTAGTCAAATACGTCTTCTCACGTATCGAGTTGATGTTAGCTATTCCCTTTTTGCACAAGTTCTCCCTTTAATCATCGCTGTTGTTGGAGTAGCTCTAACTGTGGTTAGTATTGTGATGGGACGAAAACCATCAGCTCCTAAAGTACGAGGTGCCCCTGGAGGATGGGAACCCACATTACAATGGGGTAGTGGTTCAGCAACTCCAAAAAAGCAGCCTAAAATGGCAATTAAGTCTACAAAAGCTCCAAAAACAGTCAAGAAAGTTGTTAAAACGACTGCTCCTGAAGGAGGAGCTCAAGCGTCATGTAAATTCTGTGGAAAACCAGTTCCTGCTTCAGCATACTTTTGTCCCCATTGTTATGGTAAATTGCGTTAGTTATCCATAATTTTCTTCGGTATAGAAGGGAATATGACCATCCTCAGGCCAATATCTCATACCAAAGGTGAACAATTCCCTTATATATTTATACTGGGAGGAAATCACGAATTCCTTTAAATTGAAGTATAAAACCATTGAAGGTGGCTAAGTGAAATGATAAAAACCATTGGTGTATTGACGGGAGGTGGAGATTGCCCTGGCCTAAACAGTGTGTTATACGGGGTTCTTCTAAAAGCAATGGATGCTGGATTTGATGTAATTGGCATCGAAAAGGGATGGAAGGGATTTCTAGAAAATATAACCAGAAGATTAGATATATCGAAATTAGATGACTTGCATACTATTGGAGGCACCATACTCTATACATCACGAACAAATCCGTATAAAGATGCATTGAAATTGAAAGATTTCACTGAAAAGCAGAAGAGGATTGAAGAAATTGCTAAAATGATGGCCGCTCAATTTAAAACATTAGAAATTGATGCCTTAATAGCAATTGGTGGAGATGATACGCTTGGTGTTGCAGCAGCAATGCATCAATATGCGGGAGCAAACGTAATAGGTGTTCCGAAGACAATAGATAACGATCTTTCTAGTACAGATTATACTTTTGGATTTTGGTCTGCGATACAGCTAGCCTCAAACACTATGGATAATATTACAACCACCGCACGATCTCATCAGAGAATTTTTGTAGTAGAGGTAATGGGTCGAGATGCAGGTTGGTTGACGCTGGTTAGTGGGATTTCTACAGGAGCAGATATCATTTTAATCCCAGAAAAACCATTTGATCTGGAGAAAGATGTTATAAAGGTATTGCGTGAAAGGGTAAGGGCAGGATGCAAATATCACATAATTGCTTGTAGTGAAGGAGCTGTGCCTACAACAGAATCGTTACGAAAAGACTTCAAAACAATATCTCAAGACACCCTGAATAAACTCCCTAAAGATGACTTTGGTAATCCATTATTATCAAAATTAAACATGTCTAATATAATTGTTAAAGAATTAAATCTCAGAAATGATTTAAAAGAATATTTCAAGAAGTCAAATGCAGAATTTGAGGTTCGTGATATTGTTCTTGGTCACACTATGAGGGCTGGCACACCAAATTCTTTCGATCGAATTCTTGGTTTACGATTAGGCGCCCATGCAACAAAACTAGTACAAGAAGATCGTTATGGACTGATGGTCTGTCTTCGTGGAGAAAATATCGAAACGGTTCCTCTTTCAGAGGGAACAAAGAAGAAGATTGTACCAGAAAACTCAGATTTACTTGAACTAAGAGACTTGATAACAACAGTGAAGTATAAGGGCAGAAGATAAATGCTAATGCTCTGAGGTAATTCAGTGTTAAAAGAGAAATCGATGGGGCAATATTTTACTCCAATTAAGATTGCACAATTAATGATTAATTTAATTTCCATTAATTCGAAGAGGAAAAAAATACTTGAGCCTAGTGCTGGAAAAGGAGTATTTCTTAAGCTTTTATCCCAAATGGGGTATCAAAATCTTACTGGAATAGAAATTGATCCTTCTCTCGTAAATCAATCCCCTTTTCGGATAAATGTAGGGAATTTTTTTGATTATCCGATTTCAAATAAATTCAGTGTTGTAATAGGTAATCCACCATATATTCGATGGAAAAATCTTTCTCTAAAACAGAGGCAATATTTCAGCTCAACCTCATTTTGGCAAAAACGTATGAATGGATTAACAGATATATTACAACCGTTTATCTTCAAAAGTATTGACCACCTTGAAACTGATGGAGAATTAATATTCATTACACCTCTATTCTGGATGCAAACACTTCATGCGGAACCGTTAAGACGGTTTTTATTAGACAATGGTTCACTAGAAGTTGTAATCAATTTTCATGAAGCCCGAATATTCCCAAAAGTCAATCTCAATCTTGTTATTTTCAAATATCGTAAGGGTAATCATGATCATGGATTAAAAGTTATTAATTACTGGCAAAAAGGAAAGCTACAGTCGAAGGTTCTCGATCGTGTCCGTAGACTTCTTTTTGATTCTTCATTATGGAAACCAAATTCTAAAAGAGATGGAAATTTGGAATATTTTGAAACTCATCAGCCTTTGAATTCATTACCTTGGCATTTTCTTCCTATTGATATCGAACAGAAGCTTGCAGTCTTTGAACAAGCCTGCCATTTTTCTCCTGATATTTTAATAAATGGTTATAAAACTCGACTATCTTCTTTATATTCTGTTGATGATCTCATATCGTTGGGATATCCAATAAAATCTTACCAAAAAGTGAAATGGAATAATAAAACATATTTCAAAGTCCCTCATATCACACAACTAACCAAATACTTGTACAATTCTCCAAAAACCTCTTCACACTCCTCATCACGTTTTGTTAGGATTGGTGATATTGTAGAGATAGGAAATGGGATGGTTAGTGGACTAGATAAAGCCTTTCGTCTAAAGTTAAAAACTTCAGTAACAAAGAAAGAAAAAAAGCTTTTAATTCAAGTCGTAAAAGCAAAAGCAATACAAAGATATTATGCTGAGTTCTTAACAGAGTACTTCCTTGTCAAACCTGGAGACATTCTTTCTGAAGAAATACTTAGATCAGACTACCCAACTTTGTATAATCAAATTAAACCTCTTCAGGAAGCATTAGAAAAACGTTATCAATATAATAGAAAAATTCCATATTGGGAATGGGTATTTATAAGAAATTACAATCTTATGCGAGACGCTAAATCAATCATTTGTGTTCCCTGTAAAGATCGGTTTGATAAAAGAGGATTTTTACGATTTGCTCTTTGTAAACAAGGAATCTTTACAACTCAAGATGTGACTGTTTTAGTAAGATTAAATTGGGTGAAAGAATCACCTGAATATATCACAGCCTTCCTAAATAGTAAAGAAGTTTTTGATTGGGTCAAAAATAAAGGCCTTGTTCGCGGTGGTGTTGCAGAATTTTCTGAGGAACCACTAAAGAACATCCCATTTCGACTCATCAATTGGAATTCATCAAATGAACGAAAAATTCACAATGAAATAAAAGTACAAGTTAAATATATGCAAATCAACAAATGCCAGGATAATACGAAGATTTCAAAAATTAATGAGTTAATATCTAGGTTACTTGAGCGTGGAGATTAGGTATAAAATGAATAACAGCATTTAAAGGATATTTTGGGATGCCCCCTGTTACTAAAAGAGAATTCAACCCAAGAGATATTAATATTATTGAAATTAACAAGTGGATAGAAGAATGTAAAGCTAATTTTAATTTTGCCAAACTACCCGCTTTCATCCATAGTGAAGATGAATTTATACTCTCTTATTTAGCTGGATATTGGTTACTCCATTTTTTTAACAATAAGTTGATAATTAAATCGGCTAATACGGCTTTTGAAATCATAGAAAAATTAAAAAAGGATATTCCTAAATCAAATTGTCTCTGGGAATTCATCCATAAGATTTTTACTGCTATTAATGAGAAAGATTGCCTTAATTCACTTTTATCAATAGAAATCCCAGATATACAGGATTTATTAGACAATGATACATTGGGAACATTACTACAACAGTCCTTAGACTTTGAGGATCGAAAAACATTAGCTGCGAACTATACAACCTTCAATTCAGCACAACTCCTTATAGAATTGATCAATACTGGCTCTTTCAAAACGATAATTGATCCATTTTGTGGTTCAGGAAGGCTTATTTCAGCTTATTTGGAGAATTTGAGTTCAAAAGACCAATTTCCATCGATCAGAATTCATGATCTAATGCCTTCGGCAGTTCTCATTGCTTATTGTCGAATCATTCTGAAATTGTCAGAATGCAAGCAAGATTTTCGGTTAGTTCAAGCATCAATCGGGGATGCTTTTGCGACATTTTCTTCTAGTCTTGAAACAGAGCAAAATGTCATAAATAAATATGATTTGGTGTTAATGAATCCTCCTTTCACACGTATACACCGTATAGACAATAATCAAAGGAAAAATCTATCCAAAATAGAACAATACTATAAACAATATTTAAGGGGCCAAGTAGGCCTTCATATTTATGCGTTCCTGCTAGCGGATATGTTGGTTAAGGAGGATGGGGTAGTGGGAGCAATACTACCAGCTGCAACTATCCTTTCTCAGTATTCTAGTGGTGTACAGGAACTACTTTTAAAAAATTACCAATTAAAAGCCATAACATCACCTGAGGATAAAAAAGCTTATTCCGAAGATAGTAGTTTCCGTGAGATTATGCTTATAGCTAAAAATAAAACGCCAGAAAAAAATACTGAAATTCAATTTATCCGCTTTTTAGACACGAAGAGATCATTGGAGCAACCTTTCTCAACCCATTTGGTTCCACGAGAAGAATTGGCAAAAGAATGGAATTGGACAATTTTTTTAAAGGATCCAGAACTTTTAAATTTCCGCAAAACACTCCTCCGATCAGGCCTCATTAAAAGTGGGAAGAAATTGCATTTGGATATTGTGCGAGGGATTGAAATGTATGGTCCAAACTTTTTTTTCGTTCCCAATCGAAAATGGGCAAGTATTTCGGAAACTGAAGAAGAAGTGATAATTAAATGTGAGGAAAACACCCTCAAAATTCCAAAAAGATACATAATCCGATCTTTAAGAAAACCAGGTAAATATACCCAATTTATATCGCCACAAGTAGAAGATTTTGCACTATCAATCCCCAATTCAGAGTTAAAATTTCAAAAATGGATAGAAGACTATACAGCACTTACAGAACATTATGCTTCCCCAGCAAAAAGTAAATTTGGTTCTGAATGGATCTCTCATATACACAAGCAAATCAAAATTAAAAAACCCTGGGGCCATCTTTTCTTCATTGATAAATTCAGTATCTCTTCAACAGGTGTTATGGGACACTTTCTTGAAACAAAACATATTTGTTCAAAGAATTTTTATGTACTTCGAAGTGATGATGTAGAGTATGCTAAATTACTTGCTGCATGGCTTAATTCCTCATTCTTTATCGTTCTCTTTTTGTTAAGTCGCCGTGAAATTGGAGGATCTTTTGGAAGACTTCAAATTATTGATTACTTAAAGGAACCATTATTCTTAGATGTTTCAAAAATTCTTTCTTCACAGAAAAATCAGATAATAAGAGAATTTGACATCCTACGAAGGATACAACTTCCCATGATTCCTGAACAATTAAAATTACCTCAAAGAAAAGCACTTGACCTAGCAATTCTTCAAGGATTTCATTTTTCAAAAAAAGTTGAGAAAAAAATCCTTAGCAATATCTATGTGCTTCTTGGAAAAACTTTTAAAATTCTTCAAAGGAGAGATCGAGCACAGAATCCGTTAAAATAGGATTTTGAGAGTATTATTGAATATTACCGTTTTTTCTTACCAAAAAGAAATATGAGAGTAAGAATCCCAAAAGAGCTAATAAATGATAAACCAGCTTTATTTACTGAAGATGTCGATGTCATGGATGAAAGAATATCTGTTTCACTAGAAATACAAGGTATTGATCCATTATTATGTTCATTTACAACTTTTTCAAGTGCTGCAGAGACGTTAAGCAATCCATATCCAAATATTGGGTCTTTTCCTTGATCTCCAAGATCAGTACTTGTCTCATGAAGTATAGATCGAACCATCTCAATTGATAAGCTTTTATTTAGAGATAATATTAATGAAATTGCTCCAGAGACTAAGGGGGCAGCAAAAGATGTTCCTGATCCAATTCGAGTGGTTGAAATACCAGGGAAAATGGAGGAAATATTCTCTCCTGGAGCACAAATTTCATTTTGATCTCCAGCAGACGAAAAGAAAGCGATGTTACGATCTTTAGTGGTAGCAGAGACAGCGATAACTTCTGGATACTTACCAGGGTATGTAACTTCATCTTGATTATTTCCAGTGACACTAACAACTATCACTCCACTATTATAAGCACTTTTTATGGCCGTATGAAATGATTTTGGAGGAATTTCATACGCAGATATAGATAAGTGAATTATATTCGCCCCATTATTTACTGCATACTCTATGGCTTCTATAAACATATCCCAATCGTTTCCTCCGAATTGATTTTGATCATCAAGAAATCTTAAAGCCATCAATCGAATATTTGGAGCGATTCCAACAATTATATCATTATCATCATCTGCAGCAATTAAACCAGCAACAAAAGTTCCATGAGAATGCCCAGGGGATGGATCATTATCATTATCACGAAAATCCCAACCGATAATGTCATCAATATAGCCATTCCCGTCATCATCTAATCCATTATCAGGTATTTCGCCTTGATTTTTCCACGTTTGATTTACCAAGTCTGGGTGAGAATTATCAATCCCACTATCAATCACCGCTACAACAATATTGGGATTCCCTTGTGTATAACTCCAAGCCTCTTCGACTCCTACATCAATGAGATTCCATTGAATATCTGGATCAAGAACTGATAAAGACTTAACAGGTGCTAAGAATCCAAATATCAAGAGAGACATCACAATACTCCAAGTGACTCTCTTTGAGTGATATTTCAGTTTAAATTGACTCCATTTCGATTTTGACACCTAGGGCAGCCGCCCTATGTTTGAGAACTTCCAGTCCATATTTTGGTTTCCGTAGGCTAATAACCATTTCCCAATCATTGTTTTTAAAAGTTTCATGCTCAACAAAGGTAAAATCATGACAGAAAGAGCGAAATTGATGATTAGGTGAATAAGAACACCGATATCGTTTTTTAGGTTGAAATTTGTCAATCTCTGCGATTAAAGGATCTATGTTCTGAATAGCAGAAATAGAAACTATTGGCAATTCAGGAAAATGGCTTTTTAAAAGTTTAAGCCGCTTCTCATGCATCTTATCATCTACGAGATCAATTTTATTAAGTGTAAGAATACGATAATTCTGGGGATTGATCTCATTAACTGTCTGGATCGAAACCTGAGTTTTTCGAAGCATTTGCCTAGTTGATTCACTCCCATCAACAACAATTAACAGAATGTCGGCAGCCAAACTCTCCTCTAAAGTTGATTTAAATGAGTCAATTAAGAATGTGGGGAGATCTTCAATGAATCCTACAGTATCGGTAATAAAGACCTTTAGATCCTCAAGTTTGAAACTACGGATTCGAGTATCTAATGTCTCGAATAAACGTGAACTTTCTGGGGAAGAAAAAGTTTGAGTTATGGCATTTAGAATTGTAGATTTACCAGCAGAAGTGTACCCAACAATACTTACATACAGGCTGTCATGATGATATCTTTTACGAGACCAACGTCGCTTTTCACGCTGTTTACTCAATGTAGAGAGTCTTTCCTTAATCCGGGACTCAATCTTGGTCATTCTTGCTTCAAATTCATTCAGAGGGTTCTCACCAGTCCCCCCAAATCCACGTCGCCACGAATGCCATGCACCCTCAATCCCTAAGCTATGCATTAAACGTAACCGTTCTCGTGGGTGCTCATATTTCAATCGTGCGAGCTCAATCTGGAGTTTTGATTCCTCAGTCATAGCCCTCTCCGCAAATATCTCTAAAACAAGCTCAAATTTATCAGTAACCTGGCATTCAAAGAGTTTTTCCAAGTTGATATGAGTCTTTGGTGATAAATGGGAACCAGCAACAATTAGATCTGAATTAAGCTCATTTCTAATTTTTGTTTTAATTTCATACAGATGATGAAGAGAAAATAGGTATTTGGGGTTATTTGAAATTATCTCGTATTCTCTAATGACATGATAACGAGCGGACGCTAATAAATGCCTCATCTCCTCGTTTAAGAAATTTTGACGTTCATTTAAAGGAAGTGGGAGTAACAATACACACTTGTGAAAGCGTTGCATTGAACTTGTTATATCAGACTCCAGCACTTCTACACCTCAAGAACAGCATGAACCATCTAAATTAATTTTACTTTTAGAAAATATCGGTTAGCTTAACAGTAGTATTTATTTTCTCGAGGAACTATGTTTTTAAATCCCTATACTATTGTTAAGACAAGAAAACAGGAGAAAGGTAAAGAGTATATCTCTTGAAAAAACCTGATGAACATGAGTACTCAGAAAAAGAAGCGGTTTAAAAAACTTGTTCAACCTCAAGAAGTCATGGTTTGGTATATACTTCCCGCTATTCGTCGTGAAATAACTAAATCTCTTATTGAAGAACATAACCTTCCACAAAAGGAGATTGCGAAGAAATTCGGACTCACAGAACCAGCTATCAGTCAGTACAAGAAAGGGGCACGTGGAGATATTGAATTAAGTGACGATATTATAAAAAAAATTCAAAAAGCTGCCCGAAACATAGCAGAGGAAAGAAGTACTGCTCCACGTGAAGTCCAACGCATATTAAAATATATTCATGAAGGGGGATTTCTTTGTGAATTTCATAGAAAATATGGTCTGGTTCACGAAGATTGTGACATCTGCAAGGTGAAATAACAGCAAATTTGGTTGAATACACGCTTCCAAAAAATTCGATTAAGTGTTTTTCGTCACTGATTTTGCTATTTTGATTAGAGATATTAATCAATTTTTTTTTCTATGACTCTTCCTCCAATTTGGAATGAATCGTCATCAGAGCGAGGAAAAGCATAAAAGTAGAGTAAATTTCCTTTTTTTGAAAAATGTGAATAATTATAAGATTCTAGGGGTTAACAGATTACCAATTATCTTCTTCTGGAGTAAAATGACCCCATTTCATTAGGCTCTCTTTCGTTTGTAGATCTCTTTCATCATTATTCTATTACTGATTGAACGTCTAAAATGAAAAATTGAGTTTCATTTATGAATTCTTTGACATTGGTTGCTAATAAAGTTCGTAAGCTATATTGACCGTGAATTACCTTTAGAGTATCTAAAGCTCTTCTTAGTCTACGAGAAAACTCATATTGAGAAGGGATCAAATTATTTTCTTCCAACAAACTTAATTCAATCACTCGTTGTTCGTAAGCTGCCATAGGGAGAAAAAGGCTAGATTCCTCAAGATGACTATAAAATGGTGTATCATTTACTTTTCCAAGCTTTTCAATCAATTTGTCTGTTGCTACAATCATACTCAGAACAATCAGCTTTAATGCAAAAAGTTTATCTAATGTCGATTTAGCATTGACATATGTCCTGATAGAACTATTTAAATATAGATGTGAATCATCAAACACCGATACCACGAGAAAAATCCAAGCCTTTATCATTTATTTTTTCTAGGTAGTTAAATAAACTTGATTTATTACCTTTTGAAGTTGAAGAAAACTTTTTTATTCGAGTCTAATGAATCAACTAATTTTCTTTTAAGGCTGTTCAAAAGTAAATAAAAAAAATGATTTTTCTTTTATTCTCCAATGATAGTAACATATAATCGTCTGTTTCGTGGTTTAACATCTAATTCTATGAAAGCAACCTGTTGCCAAGTACCATGAATCATCTTCCCTTGACTAATTGGTATCATCAAGGAAGGGCCTAATAAAGATGCTCTTACATGGGAATGACCATTACCATCATGCCAAGTTTGTTCATGGAAATAATCAAGCGATTTAGGGGCAAGTCGTTCTAAGAATTCTGGAATATCTCGTAAAAGTCCTGGCTCATACTCGAGAGTAATTATAGCTCCAGTAGAACCTGGTACAAAAACAGTCACAATGCCATTTTTTACTCTAGAATGATCTATAATACGTCCCAGTTCAGAGGTAATGTCGACAATGTCGGTTTCATGGGTTTTTTTCAATGATATTTCAGATTGATAGACTGTCATATTTTTCACATCTCTAATTCATGTGATTAAGAAAATAATCTTATAAGATATTTGGCATGTCTATATCCAGAAAGAGAACTAATTATTACAGTAGATACTGTAAAAGAAGGGAATTAAGGTTCTATTATAGATATCTCCTACTTTACAAAAAGGTATCCAATTGTATGCCTTTTCAAACGAGGAGACAATAGTTAGATATCCTCACTGTATGTCAATGGTCATGGATTGTTTAGTTCTATTCCCAAAAACGTCAACAAGCGAAATACCTAGTAAATACTTTCCAGGATTGGAGTACTCATGAGTTGCTGATGCTTGAATATTCTTAACCACCTTTTTTCCTCTCATTTCCCGATATGAATACCATTGTGGCATAAATATTTTGTCTTGACAATCCCAATCTACAGCCCAGAAATCGATAAAATCAATGTAGTTATGTCTTATGGAACTATTTAATGAATTACTGGGGATAAATTGGACGATATTAATTGTTATTTGATTTCTGTTAATGTTTATTTTCAATTCTACTTTTGGAACAGGTACATCAGTTGGTAATGATTCATCATCAATACTAAATTCCGATTGGAGTCCTTGATTAACAGATGTAGAGGTTTGAGATCCAGATAATTCAAAATGATCAAAAGAAGCACTTTTAGGCATTTTCAAAATTCTTTTTTTTGTTTCATGAATAGAATAACGGCTAATGTCACCAGCAATCCATTTTCGTCCTAATTTCTCTGCTACTGCAGCGGTAGTTCCAGAACCACAGAAAAAATCAGCAATTAGATCCCCTTTTTTTGAGGAGATCTGTATTATTCGGGAAAGAAGAATTTCTGAATTCTCCGTTGGGTAAAGAGTTTTTTTATGCTTTTCATAACCAGCAATATCTAACCAAATATTATCATTAGAATATTGACTCTCAGCAAAGTCTTGGTTCTTACGCCTTATTTTTTTGACGATTGAAGGATTTAAATCTGCTTCTTCGCTATTTTGATATACTAATAACGAGTCTGAATGGACGATTAGATGTGTTTGTTTAAAAGCTTGTCTTTCTGATAGATTTTTTTTCATTCTTCGAACTAAAAATTCAATGATAAAATTTTGGCGACCAAATACTTCATCTAAGATCATTCTTGCATAATGACCAAAATGATAATCAAAACGAACAAAAATAAAGCCATCATCACATAAAAGGGATTTCATCAATTCAATTCGTTTCTTGAACCATTGCATAAAGAATTTGATAGGATTTGAAACATCTAGGACATTGTTATATGCTAAATCCTCAACTGAAAGATGTATATCTGATTTGTTAACCCCAAGTGGTTGTGATAGACCTATTGGAATTACTATATTTTCATTAGTTCCCGTGAAAAATGGAGGATCAATGTAAATAACTTTAACCTTCTTCTGAAAATTAGGTTTTAGAAGTCGTAAAACATCATAACTATCGCCTAAAATCAGTTTATTTGACCAATTACCTATTAATTCCAAATTGAAATTCAAATTTTGAATATTATACCTCTCAATCAGCTGTAGCGATAGTTTTTCAAGACTATGTGAGTCATCAACAGAAGTACTTAAGTCCTTTTCATGATAAGAGTATTTTATATTATTCAGAGAATCAGGAAGAGATTCACAGTCATATACACAAAAATGGATCCCTTTTTCTATTAAGTTTTTCATTATTAATTTAAATTTATACTTATTTTCTTCTAATCCAATCCATTTTAACTGTAATCGACTTGCAACAACCAAAGAGGTTCCAAAATTCGTAGATAAATCAAGATAGAGATCCCCCCCATCTAAACACATACTAAATAAACGATTATATAGATCCGAAGAATTGATAACGTTTTGGTCATGATTCCATTCATAGCTTTGTATATCTAACCAATTGGAGTCAATAATTTGTCCCTTTTTTAAAGGAACCCAATATTCTGGATTCCCCTTCTTATTTAAACGAATTTCCCCTTTTTCACATAGCTCTAGGATTGTTTTTTGTTTTAATTTCCAATGAGTCCCAAGGGGAGGAGTCAAGATAATTTCTTTACCATCCCGAAATTTAAACCTTTTGGCCTTACCCTGTCCTTTAGAGACGAAAGAGTGCCAATATCCTCCACTCACTTTTTCATTTAACACAGGTTTAATTCGTTGGTTAAGATTTTGTGAATAAAGCATAATGTAATTGGTTCTCTCAAACACTGTAGAGTTGGGAGCATACCAGAGCTTAAAAGGAGAATCGATGATGATTTCATTAACAAATTGGTCATGACCAAAAATGATATCTAATTTAGATTTTACATCTGATTTGATTGTTCCATTCACTTTAACAGCGATATATCCATCATCACATAAGGTTAATTTGCAGTCTTCAAATATTCTTTCTACTTTTTTCCAAAAATTCCCATTTATTTCGCTGATCTGAGGACACTCTGTATCTTGTAAGGTTTTAAAAATTCTCTCTATCCTCTTGAAATCCTGATAATACAATGATAAATCTAAGAAAATCAAACGTGGACGAAGATTCTTAAATTTTGATCTGAAATATTGCATTATTTTAAGTTTTGAACCTAGGAGAAGAATTCTAGATGTCTTCTCAAAAGATAACTCCTTTATATTGTTGATCTCATATATAACGGGATCGTGGATCACTATGAGTCATCTCGGGGTAAATATCAAGAAAAATGATTCGTAGTAGTACTCATTAGGGAAGAGTTCCTTTTTAAATTCTTTGAATATATGGATAACGCTAAAGTCCCAAATACTATTAGTATACTAGATACTAGAAAGGCAATACGATATGCCGTTACCGTTGTTTGTCCCATGAAGATTAATAAATCAGCTACAGGACCTCCCACAACAAATCCAGCCAAACCCCAACCTGTGGCTAATGTTATATTAAAAATAGCAAATCCTGTGCCTCTCAAATCTTCGGGTAGTAAGTCTGCTGTATAAGCGAAAGGAACACTCTGGAGAAGTGCAAAAGATGCACCCAATAAAGAGTAAAGAATTGCTACCATAAAGAAAGATTGTTTTCCTAAGAAAAACAGTAAAAAATAGCTAACTGAGGCACCAAATCCAGCTAAAATTACAACAGGAATTCTTCCGACTTTATCTGAAGCTCTTCCACCAATAGGAGTTATTAATCCACCTGATAAAGAAAATAAGATTAATAAATAGCTAAGTAATTGGTCATTAAAGTTTAGTCCATATGGGTCATTGGAGTAATAGAGAAATATCTGGGTACTTGATGAAACACCAATAACTAAAACCATAATGCAGAATATGAAAAATGAGTAAGTAGGAACTTGGAATAGTTCTCGTAATTTCTTTGGACTAGTGTAAACTATTGAAGTATCTTCAATGGAAATTCTTTTCGTTTGAGGAGAAAATTGAATAACCATCGCGCAGAGAAAAATTAAAACTACGACCATATAAAAAATTGTTCCCTCTCTAAATCCTAAACCATCTTGATAAAGAAGACCACCCAACAGAAAGCCTATAATTTGGCCTATCAATCCAAATCCATCAATAAGCCCTATTAGCTGTCCACGATTTCGTCCTTGGGTAGCTTGTGCTACAAGAAATCTTACTCCTAAATCGCTCATGCTCCAAAAAATCTCAAGTATAGATAAAATAATAATCATGAAGAATGCAGCACTTATCCCAGATCCTAGTTCTAAAAACCCATAATGACCTATAAAGGTAATAAAGTACGTAAAAGCAGCTATTAATTCCCCCCGTACAACATACTTCTTTGCTAATTCTGGCTGTCTGTCAAGTTTAGGCCCCCAGATTTTTAATTGGCCAAATGTTGATCCAAGAAGGTTTGCGGTTCCTAATGAGGCAGCTAGTGTGTTTGGTAATCCTAAGAAATCTCGAAGATAAATATAGAAAAAAGCATAGAATATTGCTCGTCGCAATAATGAAATGAATTGAAATAATCCAATTGGGAATATTATTTTAATCCTCATGGTCTTCCCAAACATATTAAATTAAAATCATTCAGTTAGAACTGAGTTCATCCATGAATGTTTGGATTCTTTGATCCTTGTAAAATGGTACAGCTTTGTTTTAAAAGATAAAGCTGCCCAATAATTAAAGATCAATCTCAAATTTCCAGATGTTCGTAAAAGGAGCTCTAAGTCATAAACTGATATTTCTTCCTTTTTTTCTCGTAATTTATTAAGAAGATTTCCTATTGTAGGTAATCCTTTCTCTACTTTATTTTTCAACTGTTTTGGTTTCTTTTCTGGTAGGAGTAAGACATCTAGGTATTCCAATCCTCCAGATTTCTCATCAATTTCTTGAAGGACTTGTATAACGATTTCTTTTTCAATATTTTGATTAATTCTATGGTGAGTCCCACGCCATTTTGTTAAATTTCCGACCCCACGTTCACCTCCTTTAGGTAACAATATCATATTAGAACCTGTAACACGCCACCTAGTAGAATCACATCCATCAACCAATTTCGCAATTTGATTAATAATACTTGGTGCACCCACTCCTAATGCCCATAAATTTACTTTCAGTCCACTTTCAAAGTTAGTAAGATGTTTTTTTACTTTATTGAGCACGAAAAATAATCGCCTTGCATGTCCACCCCCTCTTCTCATTAATGGAACTAGACGTCCGATAAAAAACCACTGAGGGATCCCCTCATTCTGGAGAATATTATCCATAATTTCGAGTCTATCATAAGGAACAACAGGCTGTACTTCCAATGGGTATAGTTCCCTGTAATTAGCTAAAATCTTTTCATCAGGAAAATCTAATGTTATTTTTAAAATGGCTGGATCCTGGTTTGTTAATTCTCTGTATATTCTCTTCAATTTTTCTATATCAAGATTGGTCTTTTTCTTTCGATTGAGTGCAGAGAAAGCTCCTGAATCACAGATGATTTGGCCATCCCAACCGAGAAATTCATGAATCCCATTTTTCTTAATTTTTTGAAATAGTTTTGGACTGTTAAGGAAGTCTATAGCAGAGATCATAAGTGCATCTGGTTCTAACGCCCAATTGTAAGTCCAAGGACGACATCTTGAGTTAACTGGAGTACCAAGGGCGAAAATCATCGTTAATCATCACTTTTTGAAATTGATATGAAAATGAGGCTTTTCTGAGAACTTGTTTAAAAATTTAATCAATTTTTGTTGCCCAAAACCTAAACCTCCCATATTTTCAACCACAAGAGTAGTTTCTAAATGAGTTTCTAAGTCTTCAATTGCTTTTAAGTATAGTTTTCCCATTAAAACATGAATATAATCAAATTTTTCCTCATTATTCCATTTGATTATCTCAGAGATTACTTGAGTATTGTGTTTTTCAGCTATTTTTGCAGTCATTTTTAAATCGTAATATTCTATAAGATCATCACCGCGAAGAAAACCGTATTTAGCTGAAACAATTCCCAAGAAGAGATTAGATCCCCATCTACCTTCTCGTTTCGCCTTATTGATAATCTGATACATAGGACCAGTATATGCATAAGAAGCCCGCATTTTATGATTATGTAGCTTTTGGGCCTTCTTCTTTCCACATGATATAATTAGCAGGATTTTCGGGGTTTTCAATATCAAGTTCTTCCAATTATGACCACTAAAGACTATTTTAGCATCTTTTGAAGGTTCTTGGCGTATTGATTACTCCTTTCATCAGCACCTATTAATATAATCTCAGAAGGTTTTTGAATTCCAAGTTTAAGCTCAACTGCTCGGGCTATCTGTTCTTGATCAAAAATATCCCCATTTGAAACCTCAGGTGTTGTGCCAAGATCTCGAAGGATTGCTACTCCCACAGCATCAATAGCAATTCGATCTGTACTTGCTAACATTACTTGAGGATGTTCAAGTTTTCCACTTGCAGGCCCCCCTTCAACAAATGCATCAACACCGTCTAAAACTATTAATGTAGGCGAATAAGCTTGATTAATTTCAGCAATCAGTTTTCGCTGGGAAGGAGAAGAATGAAGCTCTCGCATGTATTCGTATCCTTGGCGGGGAACTAATCCAACTGCTAGCTTAAGAGAGAAAGTAAAATGGCCACCAAATTGATGTGTTTTAAGACATGGTAATGCAATTATTGCATCTACTTCTTGAAGTAGTTTGGGAAATAAAAAGCCATCCTTCCAATGAGAATTACTAGGCAGAAAATGAACCCATTCTGATTGTGGAAGGGAAGATAAATCAACTATATCAAAACCTCCTATTTCTTCCTGTAGGTTATAAAGACCCTTTGTTATCATTGTTTCATGTGTATCTGCAGGTCCTGCTCGTTCTGCCACAGTTATTTTCTTCGATCCACAAATCTTAAGATGTTTGATTAATTCCCTGATAATCCCAATATCGGTTGAAGCAGGAGGAGGGTCTGCTGTATTAAAATTGGGCTTAATGACTACTGTTTTTTCCTTTAAATCATCGAAAACTGATTTAAAATGAGTGAAAATAGCTTGCAGCCCTTTAATACGATCATCAGTTTTGATTAAAAAGACCTCAACCATGTAAAAACCACCTTATTAAAGAAACTTGGATTAAATCGTTATTTTTATCAATTAGATTAATATTAAAATTAATTCCTAACACAATTTTATACTGATTTAGAAATCCCTTCTCCATCTTGAGAATTCTAATAATTTCTCGAATGTAACAAAGGATGAATCTTTTGCAACTATATTTAGGAGTAGTTCCTGGTATTTTTCCATGGTTAAAAGAATATAGTATTTCCAAAAAAATGAAAGAGAAACAGGTAGGTATTATTTTTTCTTATTGGTCTTTTCGTAAAAAAGAAAAGGAAATTATCTCTAAAGGCCTTCATGATTATTTCTCTTTTGAAGGTTCAATAATAGTAGATTCTGGAGCTTACAGCGCTTTTAACTCTGGTATAAAAATCCAACTTCAAGAATATTCATCATTTCTCTCGAACCTTGGTGTTCAGGATGATGATATCATTGTGAACTTAGATGTAATTGGGAATCCAACAAAATCAAGTCAGAATTGGCTTCAATTGATTAATAAATTTAATATTAATATTTTACCAGTTATACATCTTCCTGAAAAAAGAAATCTATACCCCTCTGTAGATTATATAGGATTGGGAGGAATGGTTCCAGCATTCAAGATTAATCAAAAGGGGAGCGTTATGGATGTCATTTCTTGGTTAATGTATTTAATGTCGCGTTTTCCTGAAAAAAGGTACCATGGATTTGGGATTGGAAGCCCTTATCATCAAATTATCTTTCAAGACTTTCTTCATTCTTTAGATTGGATCGGTTGGAGAAGAAATGCTGCTTTTTGTTCATGTTACACTCCTGAAGGATCAGTTTACATTCATGAAGCACGTAGAAAGAAAAAGAGAGCTAAAGGTTTGAATTCAGAATTATTTGAGCTTTATTCTCCCCCGTTTATCGAATCCTATGAAATTTTACATAAACCTGGATCTGAGGGATGGATATGGCGGACGTTATGGAATGTATGGTGGTTTTTAGTAGCTAACGATTATGAAAACCAAATTGAAAACTCTAATTATGTTCGTTCTTTAAGGAAGAAAATTAAACAAATACGATTTGAGCTTAGAACTAATAAACTTACTAAATTCCTTCAAGACGATGATAAAAAGAATAAAAATCTATTGTGATTCCGAAGGAGTTGCTGGTTCATGTTGTTTTGTATGATACTTTAAATTTCTTAATGGTTGAACATATTCATAGATAGCAGGTGTAAATATTATTATTAAGATAATTAGATAAAATAAGATTTCTATTCCAATGCCATTTTCAACAACAAATGTTCCTACCCGGATGTTTGAGGGATTAGGGAAAAATATTGATGCAAAAAAGATACATATTACAGAAAGATTTGATTGAATATTAAGAATTAAATTAGGATATCTCTCGGTTAAGGAAGGATAATAATGCCAGAAAGGACTAAAAATTACAATAGATAAAAGATTAATAGCTGCCAAACCCACAAGGAGTACAGGAATTAAACCAAGATCCCAGATTGACAGATGAAGGTCAAATGAATAGTTATAGATAGGAACCAAAAATAATAATATGGTTAAACAAAAAAGGACAGATAGATAAAGCAGAAATCCAATCAATTGATAAGTTGTATGGGCTTTATTGTTAGAATATTCTTTTACACTGATTGTATAATCATTCTGATCTTTTTTGTCAATAAACGTGAATACATTCTTCTTAAATGCTGAAGAATGAACTGGGGAACGAGATGATAAAAATCCTGAAATCCATACAGCTAGAGAATAAATTAAAATCCCAGCAAACCCCGCATATACAATATAGAGACTAGAAAAGGTGAATAACCTCATTAAATCAGTCCATACTTGATCAGAGGGACTTCCTGACCAAATATAAATAGCAGGGATAATAGCTAATATATTTACTATAAGAGGTCCTCCAAAACAGATTAAAAGGATCTCTTTGAGATCTTCCTTGTAATAAATAACTGCTATAATTGCTGTTAGGAACATAATTGAGCGATTAAAATCATCAATGAATACTGGAACAATGAAGCTATCTAACAAAATTATGAGAATTATATAACAAATCGAAGCACATAACACATATACTCCTAATGCTTGACCAAACTTTGGTATCTGACTTACTCTTTTTCCGATGAAATCCCTCGATAATACATGAACCATCCTTTTACTATCCTTTTTTCTAGTTATACATTCTTTTCACACAATATTTTTTTGGTGTACTTGACTATAAAAATCAATAGAACTAGGCAATTCTATTATTAAGATTAAGTCAATTACATTATTTTTATCAAGATGATTCGTTTTGTTAGTAATCTATACAATGGTACCATAAGGAATCTAATCATCCTCGACAATAAGAGCTGATCTGAGATGATCTTTGTATTAAATAGAACGACAATCTTCCTTGATCCTTGATAATGCTTCTTCAACCCTCTGAACCGCTATTTCTCTTCTTTCTTTTGATAATTTTGGTTTATTTCTTAAACAGGTCCCTTGACTTTTTTTCACATGATCTAAATAAGTCAACATTGTTATTTCAACATATTCATACAATAATGTCTTTGATTCCCTTTCGAATTCTTTCTCTTTTGTGAAAAATACCAAATACTCAGAGAAGATGTTTCCTATGTCTTTACTTGTTGATTTACTTCCAGAATCAATATTTCGTGAAAGAGATAATTGATGAGTTAGTCCAAGGAGCTCTCCAAGCTCCTTGAAATGGTCATGAGATTTTATTTGTTCATATTCTAGGCAACTATTACCAATCACAATACAGATGACACCACTTTTTTTTGTTACTCTTCTCATTTCTGAAATTGACCAGAACATATCTGCTAAATACTCTGTTAATAACCTCCACCTATTGCTAATATAATGACCATGAGCTCCTATCTCCACCTTAGCAAATTTACGATAATCATATCCAAGTATACTCATATTAAATTGATGAATTCGATTATAATCTAGTGCATTAACATAAGGAGGGGATGTAACAATACAATCAATTGTTTCATTAGGAATAAATGAGAAATTCCTTGAATCTCCTAATCTAATATCTTCATACATGCAATTGTTGAAATCCTTCATTCGATGGTTGAATTTTGTCATGCTTTTTAACATTGAATTAATTTTTGTTTGAAAGGTGTTCCAAATGCTTATTTTTCTCCAATTTCTAGATTCAGTCAAAGTGGTAATCGAAGATGAGAAACCCACCTTAAAAAAGTCTTGAAATTTACTATTTGTGATCTCATTTTCGATGTAATCAAGAATTAATGAGATAATTCGTGTATTTTCTTCAGTGAAACGTTTTGATAAGCTTCTCTTAGGAAAAATGAACTTTTTTGGAATATGCTCCTTTTCATTCTGATTTAATGACTTTTGATCAGCCTCAGATCGAATTTGAGATTTAAAATTCGTCCAATATTGTTTTAATGGCTCGATTTCCAAGGGACTTGTTTTAACACGGGATATTAAAATAGCTAGAGGGTTCTGATCTACTCCCCCCGAGTGATTTTGAGATAGAACTCCTTCAACTAATGATGTACCACATCCAACGAAAGGATCAAATATTCTAGCTCCATTTGATTTGAGACATATCTCGTATATTGTGCGTGGTATTTGTGGGATGAATCGCGCAGGATAAGAGTGAAATTTATGAGTCAAAAATTGTGTCTTACTATCAGGAAAATCCCAATCAATTCTTTCAAGATTGTTTCTTGGGAATTCCACATTACACACCGTAAACTACTAGCATAATTCTAAATTTATAAATATACGATATGTGATTAATAATAAAAATTATGGGAAACTGATCTACTTTAATAGGAAAATTCATCGAATTACGATCATTGTGTCTTTTTGATTTTAGAAGGAAGAGAAAATGAAAAAATTTCTAGATCTTATCTCATTAGAGGGCAAAGTCGCAATAATCACAGGCGCTGCCTCTGGTATTGGACTAGCAACATCTTCAATCTTTGCAGAAATGGGAGCAAGAGTAGCTCTAATAGATATTAATGAACTGTTGGGGAAAAGGGCTGCATCGGAGATTAGGAAAAAAGGAGGAAATGGAAAATTCTTCTATTGTGATGTAACATCTGCTAATGAATGCAGAAAGACAGTTGATGCCATTCACAAGGAATTTGGGAGAATGGATATCTTATTCAATAATGCAGGGATCATAAAACGTAAAAATATTATTGATCTAGAGGAAAAGGACTGGAATGAAGTTTTAGATGTAAATTTAAAAGGGATTTATCTATTATCTCGCTGTGTCATCCCTATTATGATTAAAGGAAATGGAGGAAGTATAATTAATACTGGATCAGGTTGGGGTCTAAAAGGGGGATCTAATGCTTTAGCTTATTGCGCTTCAAAGGGAGGAGTTGTAAATATGACAAGAGCAATGGCAATTGATCACGGAAAAAATGGAATTCGTGTTAACTGTGTTTGTCCTGGTGATATTGACACTCCAATGCTCCGAAGAGAAGCTCATCAACTAGGAATCGATGAGGAGGATTTTATGAAAGAAGCTGCAAATAGACCCCTCAATCGTGTTGGGGCACCTCAAGATGTCGCTTATGCAGTATTATTTTTTGCAAGTGATATTTCTAGCTGGGTAACTGGATCTGTTCTAGTTGTAGATGGTGGAGGTATGGCTTAATTTTGGTTTCTTTAAATAAATCTCCTAATTTTATCTGGAGAAGATAGTTATGAGTAAGAAAAGCGGATTAATTCATCCATACATCCCTAATTCAGTATTAGAAATAAAGGCGAAAATGCTTGAAGAAATAGGTGTTAATGATATAACAACTTTATATGCAGATATTCCTGAAAAACTGAAATTAAAAGGGAAATTAAATCTACCTGACCCTTTACACTCGGAATATGCATTAAAAAGACACGTAAATCGTATATTATCAAAAAATCAAACGTGTGAAGAAAATATCAGTTTCTTAGGTGGTGGTTGTTGGCAGCACTATGTTCCTGCGATTTGTGATGAAATTAATCAGCGTTCAGAATTTTTAACTGCATACGCAGGAGAACCATATGAAGATCATGGAAGATTTCATGCTCTTTTTGAGTATGAAAGCATGATGGGAGAACTCCTTGACATGGATGTTGTTAATGTTCCGACATACGACTGGGGGCAAGCTGCAAGCACTTCTATACGAATGGTTGAAAGGATTACAAATCGCTCTGAAGTGTTAATTTCAAGATTCATTTCTCCAGACAGATTAGCAATTATCCAAAATTATTGTCAACCTCTAATGAAGATTAAATTAGTTGAATGTGACCTAACAACTGGAAAAATTAACCTTGAGGATTTAAAAAAGAAAATTTCTGAAAATACTGCAGGAATGTATTACGAAAATCCATCTTATCTTGGTAACATAGAAGATCAAGGCAAGGAAATATCAGCTATAGTGCATGAAGCTGGAGCTTTGAGTATAGTGGGAGTTGATCCCGTTTCCTTAGGTATATTAGTTCCTCCAAACAATTATGGAGCTGATATCGTATGTGGTGATATACAAGGATTAGGAATTCATATGCAATATGGAGGAGGTTTAGCTGGCTTTATCGCCACTCATGATATTGAAAGATTTGTTATGGAATATCCATCACGTCTTTTTGGTATAACACTTACTGAAGTAGAAGGTGAATGGGGATTTGGTGATGTAGTATATGAAAGAACATCATTTGATAAGCGAGAACAAGGTAAAGAATTCGTTGGAACTATGGCTGCATTGTGGGGGATAACAGCAGGAGTGTTTTTAGCCTTAATGGGGCCGCAAGGTATGCAAGAGCTTGGAAAAGTTATTTTGCAGAAATCACAATATGCAATGAAAAAGCTTTCTGAGATTGATGGATTGGCTGCCCCATTATTTCATTCATCGCATTTTAAGGAATTTATGGTTGATTTTAATAATACTGGAAAAACAATAGAAGAAGTTAATAAGTATCTACTTGAAAGGGGAATATTTGGAGGTAAAGATCTTGCTAGTGAATTCGGTGAATTCGGAGAAAGCGCTCTATATTGCGTTACGGAGATTCATACGAAAGAGGATATTGATCGGCTGGTTAAAGTGTTGGATGAATGTTTAAATACTTAAGGGTGCATAATTATGAAACTAAGAACCAAATTTCACCAAGCTAAGTGGGATGAACCTATTATATTTGAGTTAAGCACTAAAGGAGAACGGGGAATACTGCTTCCAGAAATTGAAAAAGAAATCATTGAATTAGTTGGTGATGGATTATCATCCTTACCTAAAGAAATCATTCGTAAAGATCCTCCTCAACTTCCTGAACTCTCTCAAATGCGTGTTTTAAAACACTTTTTAAGATTGTCGCAAGAAAATCTGGGAGCAGATTTGAACATTGACATCGGACAGGGTACATGTACGATGAAATATAGTCCAAAGATTAATGAGCAATTTGCAACGTCTCCCAAATTAACAGAACTTCATCCAAATCAAGATGAAAGCACAGTTCAAGGTATTTTAGAAATAATTTACAAAACAGATGTATTTCTGAGAGAAATTTCAGGTTTGGATAAATTTACCTTCCAACCTGGTGGAGGAAGCCAAGCGATCCTAGCTATGGCTTCAATAATTCACGCGTATCATGATTACAATGGAGACTCTGAAAAGAGAGATGAAATAATTACAACAATATTTTCTCACCCCTCAGATGCTGCTGCTGCAGCAGTAAAGGGATATAAAATCATCACTATCTATCCGAATGAGGAAGGATTACCTGATTTAGACGCTCTGAAAATAGCAGCATCAGAACGTACTGCTGGGTTGTTGATAACTAATCCTGAGGATACAGGAATCTTTAATTCGGAAATCATAGAATTTACTAAAATTATTCATGATGTTGGGGGGATTTGTGGCTATGATCAGGCGAATGCAAATGGATTATTAGGAGTTGCAAGAGCAAAAGAAGCAGGATTCGATATGTGTTTCTTTAATCTCCATAAAACATTTTCGTCTCCTCACGGATGTGGTGGACCCGCCACAGGAGCTCTTGGGGTGACAAAAAAACTCATTGATTATGTTCCAGTTCCATTAGTTGATTTTAATGGGAAGAACTACTATTTGAATTACAACTTACCCAAAAGTATAGGGAAAATTAGAGGTTATTATGGTGTAATACCAGTTATTTTAAGGGCTTATTCGTGGATCATGAGCTTAGGGAGTGAGGGATTAAGAGAGGCTTCCCATATCGCAGTCTTAAATAATAACTATTTATTAAAAAAGGTGTTGCAAATTCGTGGTGCTAGTGCACCATACGCTAAAGGCCGACATCGTATTGAACAGGTTCGGTACAGCTGGAATGATTTGACGGAAGAAACAGGAATCACAACGGAAGATATTACTAATCGAATGATTGATTTTGGGTTTCACATGTGGTCATCACATCACCCATTCATTGTACCACAACCAATGACACTTGAACCTACTGAATCCTATTCAAAGGCTGAAATTGATGAGTATATTGCAGGGTTACGAAAGGTTGTTAAAGAAGCTTATGAAGATCCTGATAAAGTAAAGAGTGCACCTCATAATAGTGTTATTCACAAAATCAAATCGGAGACACTAGATGATCCTTCAAAATGGGCAATCACTTGGAGAGCGTACTTAAAAAAGTCAAAAAAACACTGATCTAAATTGAAAAAATTAGGCCTTATCATCAACCCCATAGCTGGAATGGGGGGAAAAGTAGGATTAAAAGGAACAGATGGAGTCAATATTTTAGAGAAAGCAAGGAGTTTAGGAGCAAAACCAGATTCACAACGGCGTGCAATGGAGGCAATAAAAAGACTTGCTATTCTAAGAGATGACCTTAAAATAATTACATATCCTTATGAAATGGGAGAAGATGCTACTCTACGATGTGGATTTGAACCACAAGTTATAGGATCAATACACAAAGGTAAAACCACAGGTCAAGATACACAAAGAGCTTCAGTGGCTATTCTTAATATGAGAGCTGATCTTTTACTGTTTGCAGGAGGAGATGGAACCGCTAGGGACATATATGAAGCTGTTAAAGGAAACTTGGTCGTTCTTGGTATTCCAACTGGAGTGAAAATGCATTCAGCTGTGTATGCACGAAATCCAATGAGAGCTGGTGATTTAGCTTTGTTATACCTTCAACAAAGGATCCAAAACGTGAGAGAAGCTGAAGTTATGGATATTGATGAAGAGAGCTTTAGAAAAGGTATCTTATCCGCCAAACTATATGGTTACCTAAAGATCCCATTTGAGAAGAGATATATTCAAGGGATGAAATTTGGGACACCTCCCAGTGAAAAATATTCGCAAGAAGCTATTGCTGAAGAGATCATTGAAAATATGACTGAGGATTCGTTTTACATCATTGGTCCTGGTACAACTACTCGGGCAATTATGGAAAAATTAAATCTAGACAACAGTCTTTTAGGAGTCGATCTAATATATAACAAGAAACTTGTGGGGAAAGACCTTAATGAAAAAGAATTACTTGGGTTGATTGTCGGGAAAAAGGCAAAAATAATTGTTACTCCAATTGGAGGGCAAGGATATTTATTTGGAAGGGGTAACCAACAAATAAGCTCGGAAATAATTACCAAAATTGGTGGGAAAAAGAATATAATCGTTGTTGCAACTAGAGAAAAACTTAATTCCCTTGAGGGAAGGCCATTACTAGTTGATACTGGAGATAAAGAGGTCGATAAACTTCTGAGCGGATATATTCAAGTAATAACTAGTTACAAAGAAAGTGCAATATATAGAGTAGCTTTTTAACCTTTTCTAAAGAAATTACATTTTTGTCAGTCAGCAGCTACAAATCCTGCTTTATTCTTCAATCTTTTTACTTTTTGGAGAGCTTCTTTTATATAATTCTTTATCTAATAACTCATCTTGGGAGTAAAACTCTTTATCAATGTCTATTTAATGATTTTTTTCAGATCTAGAAAGAGTGTATTCATGTATGCCTTCATAGGAAGTTATAAAAACCTATATTGGATTGAGATAAATGATCATTTTGACCACTCAGATTTCTGGTAATAACTGTTGTTGTTAATTCTTTCATCAAGCCAGAAGTCTACAATGGAAACCTAAGTGATCAACAAAGATTCTTTTGTATTCTTCTGCTGATAAGAGAATACCAGATCTCTAATTCTGAGGTAATAAACTCATGAAGCTGTTTAATTCCTTAACTAGAAAAAAAGAGGTATTTCAACCTCTTGAAGAAAAAAAAGTGCGGTTTTATTCCTGTGGCCAAACAATATACTTAGATCTCCATCTTGGAAATGCAAGAACTTATTCCTATTGGGATATTTTAGTTAGATATTTACGATGGCGTGGATTTGACGTCTTTTGGGTACAAAATATAACAGACGTGGGACATTTAACTGATGATGCGGATACTGGAGAGGATAGAATTGTTAAAACTGCCAAGAATAAAAATATGGAACCAATGGTTCTGGTAGAAAGACAAATCAAACACTTTTTTGAAGATATTGACGCTTTAAACATACAAAGAGCGGACATCTATCCTCGTGCAACAGCACACATCCCTGAAATGATTGAATTCATTAAGAACCTATTGGAAAACGGCTTCGCATATGAAGTTAATGGTTCAATCTATTTTGATGTAAAGAATTTCCCGTCATATGGGAAACTCAGTCCTACGAGCTATTCTAAAGAATCGGCAGGAGCACGTGTTGCAGTGCATCCTGATAAAAGAAATCCTCAAGATTTTGCATTATGGATAAAGGCACCAAAGAATTATCTTATGAAATGGCCGTCTCCATGGGGTTTTGGTTATCCTGGATGGCATTTAGAATGCTCAGTAATGTCACAAAAGTATCTAGGAGATACATTAGACATTCATTCTGGTGGTATCGAACATTTGATGTTACATCACCCAAATGAGGTTGCTCAATCAGAAGCACGAACAGGAAAAAAGTTCGTGAATTATTGGATTCATGCAAACCATCTTATTGTTAATGGTACAAAGATGAGTAAATCTTTAGGAAACTATGTTTTAATTCGAGAACTCCTACAAAAATATGATCCAATGGCAGTTCGATTCTTTTTAGTAAATAGCCATTATCGAAAAAATCTTGATTTTAATGAAGATGCCTTCAAAGAGGCGCAACGTCTTTTAAATCGTATTAATAATACATTAAGACTTATTGATAAAATTCCGGGAGGTAAAGCTTCTGATTTAGAAAAGGATCTCAAAATAGTAGAAGAAGAGTTCATTGAAGCAATGGATGATGATTTGAACACAGTCTTAGCAATTCAAAGTATCATGAAATTTGTGAGAAAGATTAATTCTTCATTAGAACACCAAAATAAACATATATTGCAGGCATCAAAAGAGAAAATAATTACATTACTGGAAATTCTTGGGATTAAGATTATGCCAACAGATATTGACAGGAATGATGGAGAATTAGTAAAACCATTGATCGACTT
>JBHLKY010000032.1:0-37817 GCA_048886185.1 Candidatus Hermodarchaeota archaeon | reverse complement strand
TATGATAATCCAAAAATTGGATTACCTTCCATTAATGGTCTTAATTTATTATTTAGTCAAAAAACTGGAGAAATAATTTGTATTCTACTTGATGAAGGGCACTTAACAAATGTCCGAACCGCAGCAGCAGGAGCGGTAGTAGCTAAATATATGGTTCCTAAGAAAGTAGAACGTATAGGCATTTATGGTTATGGAATTCAAGGAAAAATGCAATTAGAGTACCTAGAATCTGTTATAACTTGTCGAGAAGCATTAGTATGGGGAAGAACCCAAACAGGATTAGATAAATACCAAGAAGCCATGGAAGATTCTGTGTTTAACATTGAAACAACTTTGAATTCAACGGACATCACTAGCACCTGTAATTTAATAGTTACTTGTACACCATCAACTAAACCTCTTATAAAAGTGGAGGAAGTTCGAAAAGGAACACACATCACTGCCATGGGATCTGATACGCCAGAAAAACAAGAATTGGATACTAGAATACTAGAGATTGCTGATCGGGTAATTGTTGATAGTATTTCTCAAGCAGCTTCCCGAGGTGAATGTTTCCATGCTATAACAGATGGAAAAATTACAAAAGAAAATTTAGTGGAGCTTGGTGATATGATATTAGATAAAAACCGTCAACGTAAATCTGATGCTGAAATTACAATTGCTGATTTAACTGGAGTTGCAGTACAAGACATTCAAATCTCAAAGGCTGTATTTGAAGGATTAAAATCTAAAAATATTGGCAAGAGGATTTGAATATTCTAAAAGTATTTTCTTAAATCCGAACCACAATTTGTACAAAATTTGGCTTTTACATGAATTAAGTGATTACAAGTGGGGCAGATTTCACCGAAATTTATGTCTTGGAATGTAGTAGGTGGTCTTATCTCTTGTTGATGATGAAACGATCCCATTCTGTAGATTTCAGTCTGTTTTTTCTCTTGGTAGCGGCTGTACAAGATTAACCCAACGACAAAAATGGCCAGAAATCCAATTCCCCCAACCCAAATCAGAGGAACCATTCCAAAATTAGGACTATTATTTGGTAGTTGTTTAGTGGGTTCCAGAGATAGTTGATCCAGTACATCAATAACTGCTTCATAATCGAATCCTATTTCTGAATAAGCAACTTTTTGGTTCCGATCTATGACATAGAGTGTTGGGATGAATCCTGATCCATAATTATTGTTTACAATGCTATTATTATCAAATGCGACAAACCACTCCATATTATGTTCATTGATAAAGTCTCTCACCTGTTGTTCATCTTCATCTTGCTCAATATCAATTGAAATGATCGTTAGTTCATCATTTGAATAAGCCTGATAAATCTCTCTTATTTTTGGTAAAGCTTGTACACATGAGCTACACCAAGTAGCAAATAGGTCAAGAATAACAACATTCCCCTCCAATTCTGACAAAGAAAATTGCTCACCTGAAATAATATCTGTTAAGATAAAATTCGGAGCAGAGCTCCCAGCTGGTAGTTGCAGATGTTTTGCAGTGATTATAGGCCTAGAATAAGAAGATGTCGCGTTGAAGAATATAACTGAAGAAATAATTACCAAAAATATTAGTTTATATTTGTTCTTTGCTGATATTGACCCCACCTACTTTAGTTTAGATGGTATTATAATTTCATTGGATATTTTCAATATTAAATCTTAAAAGGATTGCTTGTCTATATGGGTCAAAAATTCTTTCATAATCAAAGAGGAAATATTAATGAAAATTGAAACATTTGAACTTGAGAGGAGACAATCACTTTGGGAGAATCGAGTCAACTACAACCTAACTGAAAGTGGTGTTCATCCCTATACTCTCTCCGAACTTCTTACAGAAGACGAAATACAAACCTTACTTTCCACCCGTCTTGGTTATGGGCAAACAAATGGATCTGTTGAGCTTCGGAAATCCATAAGTCGCTTATATTCGGGAGCGGATCTGGATAATATACTAGTAACAAATGGTTCATCTGAGGCAAACTTTATAGGCATCTGGAGTAATTTAGAACCAGAAGATGAATTACTTTTTATGTTACCTAATTACATGCAGATCTGGGGGGTCGCTCGTTCTTTTGGAGTCCATGTCAAACCATTTCATCTACGAGAGGACTTAAACTGGCAACCAGATGTTGAAGAACTTAAGTCTTTGATTTCCCCCAAGACAAAAATGATTGTGGTATGTAATCCAAATAATCCTACGGGTGCTGTATTGGAAGAAGAAATAATGCTAGAGATTTCAAGTCTCACGCAGAAATCCGACATATGGATCTATTCTGATGAGATATATCGTGGTGCTGAGCTTGCTGGTGAGGAAACAGATAGCTTCTGGGGTCTTCAGAATAAGGTTATAGTCAGTTGTGGGTTATCTAAAGCATATGCACTTCCAGGATTGAGAATTGGATGGTTAATTGCACCAAAAGAAACAATTGAGAAAATGTGGAGTTATCACGATTATACATCAATTGCTACAGGAATTTTAAGCAATCAGATAGCAACAGTTGTATTACAGCCAGAAATAAGAAAGAAAGTTTTAATGCGAACTCGTAAGATATTACAAGATAATCTAATAATATTGACTGAATGGGTTAAAAAACATAAAGATATATTGTATTTCATCCCTCCTCAAGCAGGGGGAATAGCTTTTTTGAAGTATAGCCCCAATATCAATTCAACAGAACTTACAACAAGATTAAGGCAGGAAAAAAGTACTTTTATTGTTGCTGGAGATTGTTTTGGAATGGATAACTATATTCGAATCGGAATTGGATCAGAAAAAGAATACCTAGTCTCTGGATTGATGTTAATTGATGAAATTTTAGAGGAACTAAAATAGAGTTATCTTTAACTCCATCTTCGAAATTCACTTTTTTTAATAAGAAAAAAAGTGGAGGAGAAGAATATCTTTTGAAAATGATTTATTTTCTTTGTCGTCGTAAAATCACTATTGTTATGACTCCAAGACTTAAAAAGACCGAAATATTATCGAATCCTGGTGATAGAGATGGGATTTCTACAGTTCCAGTACTTTCTTCAGTGAAATCATTACTAAATGTTACATCATATCTAATTGTTTGTATATTGTCACATGCATCGTAGATACGAATAGTGACTCGGTAGATGTCATTAGGAAAGTCTGTGGTATCAATATTGTATGATCCTACCCATTTACCAGATATGAGATTCAGAAGGATTGTATCGGTCTCCTCAATCTCACCTCCTTTAATTGTTACCTCTGCTTTGGTGATCAGACTTTCATCTGTAACGGAAAAATCGATTGTTATTATGCCAGAATAGGTACCATAGTATTCGATGCCAGTTATAGAAACTATAGGAGGGTCCTGTTCACAGCCAGGAGGCCAAGATATCGCAGTGGTGGATGTTGTAAAACAGTGTGTACACTCTGTAGTGTATGAAGTTTGAGAGGGTACATCTCGTATATCCCAACGCCAATTCACATGGCGTTCGAGGCGGATATATTCACCAGGGACACGTGCTGCAGCCATATAAGGGCCAGTTCCGATTGTTTGAGCGATAGTTGGATTAAAAGAGGTAATATTATGTACTAGGTCAAGTCCATAGATATGGGCTGGTACGACGTAAGGTACTTGAGTATCAGCAAACTCGAAGAAACCAGCCTTGCTGACGTATATTACTATGGTATGATCATTAGGGATTTCGATCTTATAGATATCTTGCATTTCTGGACCGCTTCGTGGTGACTCCTTCCATTGAATAATTGATATATTAACGTCTTGTGCGGTGAATGGAGTCCCATCATGCCATGTTTCATTTTCGTATAGATAATACGTGTACTTCTGACCATCTAATACCCCTGGAGCCTCTCCTGCAATAGTATCTTCGATATCCCACTCATAAGCTAATCCAGGTTCAAAATCCCACGTTAGGGGATCAACATTTACAATGGGTTCATAGATATATTGAAAGACGGTTGCTTCATAACCTGTTGTTTGGAAATAGGGATTTAGGGTTCCCATGTTATCAGATAAACAATAGTAGAACGTTCCACCATATGGCCCACCAAGGGATTCTTTAAGGTGTACTTTGGTTGCACAGGCCCAATTGTCACCACTTGACACCCCAGCACCAGCAAATTCAAACCAGCCATCAAATCTGTCATTACGATGAGCCCCGATATTGACATCGTTATAGCATACTATTTGTGGTTGTTCAAAGGCCAAGAGTAAGCTTGCTTCACGAGCATATTGCTTAACTTCATTGATATCATTGGTGGCAACCATATCTTCAAGAATAGCAGAGATCGTGCCATTAGTAAAATGATAATAATTGTAGGGGTCTATATTATATTGTCCCCCAATGGCAAAGTTGTCATAAAGTAATTTGACTGTATTGACATAAGGCACACCTTCTGTCCAGCAAGCAACCCAGGCTCTTCCAGCCCACATTTCTTCAAAGATTGCTAAGAAGTCCATTTCAACAGTTTCAGCCATAATACCCATATTTGTTAATCCATCAATCATGATATTACATGCAGCAATCGCTGGATCATACCCTGCAGTAGCAAATAGTTGCATGATACCTCCATCAGCATATGTATTATGGTCCAAATCGCCAGAAGTCCAAGTACCTGAACCGTCAGCATCATATTCACGCCAACCATCGTTATCTAAATCCCTAAAACCAGCTTTCGCAAGTGATGCATTACCAGAGACAAAATCTGCCTCATAGAAGTGCTCTGGGAGTGCACTCTCTACTTCCCATTCAGTTGAGATCAAAGGAATATAGCTGTCTTGAGGCATCCCAACACCTCCAATACACTCTACATTGGCTCTGTATTTGTCAAACCCAAAAGCCATAGCCCGACGAAATGCAGTGATGTTAAGTGGAAATTTCTCACAATTTAAGGTCAACGACCGATATCGTACACTAGGGGTAAAAGTTACATCAATGTTCTGGTCCCTTACAAGTGCAGATAGGTAATCAGTTAATATCCGTTCATCATATGCGTCAATATCTCCATTCTGAAGTGCTAACATAGCAAGGGGGATCTCTGTTTCAGTGAAAACTACAAACTCTATTTCATCGACAAATCCTCCATAAGGACGCCAAGTAGTAGGCCACTTTGTACTTATGAGAGCTTGATCGATTCTTACTGGAATCGAAAACACATTTCCCCCGCAGAATAGAGTTATTACTGTGATAAAACAAATTATATTTATTAATCTTATCTCTCTCATGAAAATTCCTTCCTATTCCCATTTTAATAGATTTTAAGTTCTACAAATTGTTAGACTTAACACAATGTGTACAGACTAATATTTATAATTTATGCATTGAGTTTTACTTCTCTTAAGAATGAAGAATAAAATACTGAAAAAAGAGTAAAAGGGAATGAATAATGAGGAATATTATATCTTTATCTTTTAATAACAAATTAAGTACTCTAAGTATTTTGAACATTATTAATATTGAATATTTACCACAACTATAGAATTTACTGAGGTTTTCTAAAATAGTTATTTCTTCAATCTCTTTTATGGTTGCTAATATTGCTGATACTCATTATGAAGAGTTCTTATGTTTTTGATTTAATATGTTAGACTGAAATTCCTCTTTTTAACCTTTTTCGTTCTTTTTCACCCAATAATAGCATTTATATGGCTGGGGATTTGAATATCCAAGTTTTTGGGCGAATTTTTTGGAAATTTCTGTATCAGCATCCCAATGAGGGTCTATACCTTTTTTTAAGCAATATTCTATGAGTTCAACAACAGCTCTTGTAGCAAATCCTTTCCTCAGGTATTTTGTTGATTCTACTGTATCCACTTGAATTTCAAGGCTCCTAGTTACTGGAACTAGGGATGAAGCCATACTGATTACACGATTATCATTCCTGACACAGTAACCTTTTCCTGAAGTCTTGAAATGTTCGATGTCTCTGAAAAATATATGAATATAATGTCCTATTGAGGTTCTTATCTGATTCCAATCTATATGATCGATTTGTTTAATATGATATCCATAAGGAAGCTCTTTTCGTAGATTATGGATATGATTTATTGTTAAAGATGAAGCAGAAAGTGCGAATCGATCGAAACTTCTCAATTTATCCTTAAAATATCTTTTTAAGATTGTAATCCATTTTTCTTGTGTTGGAATAAAAATAGCTTGTTTTGAAGGAATTTTATCTAATATTTTTTCTATTTCATTTGAATTCGGTGTTCCACCTAAAAAATGGATCCCAGGGAGTTTAAAAAGAGCTACTGAAGGATTATCTGAAGAATCAATCCAAAGTTCACCCCTTGGAAGTGCAGGAATTGCTTCAATTAAGTTCCTAAGGTGCTGGTGTTCATCAAAGATATAACATATGGAATTGAACTGAGAATTAGGAACCCTTATAACCATTAGTTGCCCCTACGCTGAAATCTTACCATTACACTGACGGAAATTTGGACATTTCTTTCTATATTGCTTAAGTAGATCTATTTGTTCTTCAGTTTCTGGACACCCTTTACCCAATATTTTATGAATGGTCTCTAGAGTAACTAGGGGAGAGTATCCATGGGTAATTAAGAATAATCCAATCATTGTTCCTGTACGTCCACAACCAGCAATACAATGTGTTAAAACAGCTTGGTTCTGCAGTATTGTTTCACAAACCATTTGAAGGTACTGATTGATAGTGTTTTGATTAGGAGTGCCAAAATCAGGGATTGGCAGACGTTTAATCCTAATACCAGAAGCCCTTAGTTGATTTCCAAGTCTGTTTGGTATTCCCTGAGAGGTTAGATTGATTACTAAAAATATGTTTAGTTCAACTAATGTAGATAATTCTTGGAAGAGTGGAAATGGACTTCTTGCCAGCTTTCCTGGGATGACCCAAGTAATGAATTTATTGTTTCTCATAAGTTAATACCCATTTTATGATTACTAAAAGAGACTCCTAATGCAACGATGTTTATAATGCTTCAAGAAAGCTAATAACTCTATTCTTATACTCTGGATGTTCTTCTATATTGTGATGATCTGTTTTTTCAGGAATCCAGGTTATACAATCAATTATTTTTTTCTGGAGAAGAGGTATATATTTACTTGGTAATATTACATCATCTTTTCCGTGGATTAGAAGAGTTGGAACTTTAATGAATGGAGCAGCATCCAAAGGAGAAAAATCCTCTTTTGAATAACTTCTGAACTTGAATAGAGTCAGGATCTTGATACCTGGTAAAAATAAAGGCGTTAACCATTTTAAAACTGGCCTATAAACGTACTTAAGACTATGGGGGAAAGCGTAAGGTGTTGCTTCTGCTATCACTGCCCTTATCAAAGGATTCTTGGCTGCTACTATTAGTGCAGCTCCAGCTCCTATTGAATGACCAGAAATTATAACAGGTTTTCCCCACCATCTTACACAAGAATCAAGATCTTGACTGAATCTTACAATACTCATGCCTGTGATTTCTTTATCTGAATTTCCATGGTCTCTTACAGAAATTAAGATAGTTATGTATCCATTTTTGCCATAAATTCTGGCTCGAGAAACCATGCGACCTCTATTTCTTCCCCATCCATGTATGAGAATTATCGCAGGTTTATGATTTACCTCTTTGTTCTGTGGGTATACAACCCAGCATTCCATTTTTTTTCCATTGATAGTCCGAATTCTCAGATCTTTAGTAAAGCCCCAATCAGGGCTATCATCTACTGATCTTCGTGGAAAATTTGCTAAAAATTGCATAATACATAATACTACTATGAAATATGAAGCTATAATGGCACCTAGCAATATAAAAATCTGTATAACTAACACAAATTGTCCTCATTAAGGGCGAACTTATTTTTTTTTCATAATGTCTGTTATTTTTTGGAAAATACTGTGCTGTGAGAAGGATGTTTTTATCGTTTTGAAATTACACAAAAAGAAGAATGAACCCAATTATGGACTTCCTATATCCTCTAGGAAAGAACTTAGTTCCTTCTTCGCTTCAGATTCGACTATAATCCCGATGAGATTATGGCGTGTTAAATGATGGTCTAAATAACAACGATCATGTACTAATTTGTTGCATTGATCACAACGGATTATTAAAACAAAACCGAATCGATCTCGTTTTAATAGTAGTTTATTACAAATTGAACAGAACCGTGGATCATTCTCCATCACTAATCTCATCCTACTATATCTATACTTAGGTCTACTTGTATTTCAGTCTTTGATTCTTTGTTCTTCTCACAATTTACACATTGTCCGTGTACATCGAGAACTGTACCACAAGTTTCACAGAACATCTTAGTAAAAACCTCCTTCTACTGTCTCAAACTCCCAGGAAAAGTTGAGAATTGTATATTTAGGCAAAATTAGGGTGTGTGACAATAATGCCATTGTTTTCAAACCACATTCCAACAGCAATTGAAGATTTCATTTTATCACACCAAGTTTTAGCATAGAGATTCCTGGATTCTCCATGCAGATAGGTTTCTTTTTCATGAGGTTAAAAGCTTTACCTATCACGCAAAAATAATAATAGGAAATAAACATTCAATTAAGAGGTATTAATCTGAGATTATACCTTTATAGAGGTCTATTAATTGAAGCCCATTCATGTTATTAGAAAAATTGGCTTTCCCACTCTGTGGTATGTAGTTTACTACAATATTTGGTTTATTCTTCTCTCACCAGATATTTACAGTGATATTGGTCATATAGCAATTATTCTTATGTATATTGTAGCTTATATCGATTCATTCTCAAGACCTTTCTCAGAAAAAGAAGAAATTGCCAACAAATACTCACTTCTTTTGATGATTGGATTCTTAATTAACCCATTTATCTTTATTCTAGCTTATATCGAAAACCAATTACTGATCAAAGACTATTTTCCAATTTGGAATAATATCATTGTATTTGTTATTGGAATCATCTTTATAATTATTGGTGGAATTATTCAGGTTTTTAGTCGAATTCAACTTGGAAAATATGGCAGTGGAATGCTTGTTATCGAAGATGACCACCAGCTTGTAACTCGTGGAATTTATAGATATATTCGACATCCAATCTATCTTGGTGGAGCTATGGTAGGTTTTGGTACCGAATTAGCTTTTCGGAGTTTGATTGTACCATTATTGGGTATTTTTTACAGTTTCCTCTTGATTAAGCCTCGAATGGATCAAGAGGAGAAAATACTTTCAGAAGAGTTTAGTGATGAATATAAATCCTATATCAAACGCACCAGACGATTACTCCCCTTTATCTATTGATTTAAACTCTATTTTGATATCTTTTTGATCTAATAATCTGATTTTTAGACGACATAAGATTCCCCACTCATTGTATTGTTTAGCCATTGGGTATTCTGCTGAAATCTCTTTCGTATTCTGGGGAAATAAAAAAAATAATTCCCCTGTGTGCAATCCTCGCTGATTAAGGCCTAGTTCGATGGAATTAGAGCTTATTTTTAGCTTTTTTATCTCTTTACATCCTTGAGTAATGTGCAAAGTGGATGAAAGCAGTAGAGGTAGTGTTGAATCTTCATAGGGAATGATCCCCAGATAACGACATCCATGTGGTGGGATCTCAAGAGGTATAATTGAATCTTCATAACTGAAACATCCTAATAATGCTTCTTGCCACCAGTCAAAAACAAGAAATTGAGAAGAGGATCCCATGCTAGCTGTGAGAATATCTTTTAAAACTAAGTTTCGATTAACAACTTCATTATTCCAATTAATGACAGCTAGGAGAGCTCTTGATCCTATTTCTGTTTCTGTTTCTAACAAATAATGTATGGGAAAGGATTCATATAAAGTATCAATTGGGATTGCAGATTCTGCATAAGGAGGCATTAGCTTTAAAGCTAATCTTAATCTATCCTCCTCAAGCCTTGTCATATCATCTGATAATAATAGCTGGCCCCCTGTTAATCCAAAAATCGTGCACTGCAGTTTTACTTCTTCAAATGTTAACTCGCTTTCTTTCTTCCGTAGAATTAGACAATCAGGATCATTAACCCAAAAATTATTATGCATAAACGAACGATTAATACTCCCAATCAAGGCGTATTTTAAACAAGGATACCCATATATCGGATTCTCTCCAGTGTCCCATAGCTCTTTAGTATCTTCACTGATACGCATTGCATCCACAAGTCCAATGCTTGGGCCCAAAGGCGCTCCACATCCTAATAGATATTTCTCCTTCCCCATCTTTTGTCGAATTATTTCGAGTCCTTTTCGATAGATCTGAGCACGAGTCAATCCCTTTACGAGATAGTCACTTTCAAAAACGGAAGCAGCATATAGAAAGTCAATTTTTATGAAATCAAAATGCCATTCATCTATTATAGTTTGAATGAGTGTTTTTATGTGATTTTGAACCTCTGAATTAGTAAGATCTAGAGCATATTCGGTTTGATCCCAGTTATAACAAACAGGTAACGGTTCGTTATCAATTACCGATTTTAAAAACCATTCTGGATGTTTGCTATATATTTCTGAATTTTCTGCTGCAAAAAATGGAGCAATCCATAATCCTGCTGTTTTTCCTTGTTCATGGGTTAAAGTAACAAAATCAGAAAGGCCATTTGAAAATTTATCATTAAACGAAGTATAATCTCCAATTGCTGTGAAATATCCATCATCAAGTTGTAACATATCGACAGAGATTTCTGGTGATTGTTTAAAGTATTTTACATTTGAAAGCAACTCTTTATTAGAGATATTAGTATAGTAATAATACCAGCTACACCATCCTACTTTGGGCTGGTGGATCGTTACATTCATCTTCTTCCCTGTAACTTCAGCATATTTAATCAATCCTAAGTATCCTTGAAAACGCGGTTCAAAACTGATGAATAATTCTTCAGAACAAACTGGCTGTTTTTTCAATTGATTAATTGGAATGCCATCAAACTGAGAATATGCGGTTAACCAAGAAATTTTTGATGGCCCAATTAAGTGATCCATTACAATTCGAGAGTAGGTGTCTGCTAATGTGCAAAAACCTATGATTAAACTTCCTTTACTCTCTATATCAGAAATAGCAGTTATAAATTCTGATATATATCGTCCAGTGATTATTGAATCCTTGTTTTGGTTGATAGATGCAAAAACATCAATAAATATAGGTTCGAAGGCTTCATTAAATAAACGGGTCTTTGTATAGCTCCAGCTTTGAAAACCTTGTTCAAAAAAAGTGATTTTCTCAGGATGAGTCTTATTTTCCTCATTTAAAATTATAGTTCCATCAGTAATTCTTAATGGTGCTAAAGAGTGTAATGAATAATTTAGAAATTTTGAAGCTTCCTTTGGAATAATAAGTTTAAGTATACAAAAATCCGAGTCTTCATATAAAATAATCGCTAATTGAGCTTCTATAGTAATATTCTTCTTATCATGAGTGTTATTAAATACTAGGTTTATTAAAAATTGTTTTCCTATTCCAAGTTCATCTAAAATTAAAGTTTCTATAACTGAATTGGTGCTTCTACCTACTGGTAATAATGTAATTATTTTATTATTTATTAAAAGATTTATTGCTGGTTCTATTCTATCGAGACTGAAATTTGTTATCAAAGATGAAATTTTTACCTTCCTTGTTAATTGAGATATCTCAATTTTGAGTTTATCTCCTTGGATTGTTATTTTCTCTTTTGTTTCGGTAAAGTCTATCATAATTTGTCACTCTATAAAACAGAAGAGTTAATATCAGCAGACAGACTACTTTTTCAGTAATTTTTCTAGAATTTCTTTTTTCTTATACTTACATTTAAATTTTTTAAAGTATGGGCCTTTCCAGAATATTATCTTAGTTGGTAGAGCTCGTACTCTTGAATAATTACTTATAATATCTACCCCGAGTACCTTAGTGATGATTGCAGATCCGTACTTTTTTTGTAAGTTGTCATAACACATCTGGATATCTTCTTGAGATTTACTCATCTGAGAAATTGCTTCTATCATGATTCCATTATTCCAGAATGGATTTTTAGGGTGTGTTTTGTCTATTGTAAAAGCAACGTTTGGATTTGCATAGAGATTAGTTGCTGTGATAGATTTATTGTAAGCTAGGAAAAATAGAATACACTTATTCTTTTCAATAACAAACATTATCGGTTGAATGTGAGGTTTTCTATTAGAGTTAATAGTACTGCAGTACATTAGGGATGATTTTGTAAAGAAATGGGCTATAAATTCAGGTAAATAACAAGTATGACCATTCAGTTCGCACTCAACTTTCATTATTTCATCACATGATCTCAAAATTTCACTAGAGTTGGTCTTGAAGCCTTCCAGAAGTAAAAGTTCTCTGGTACAATTTCAACTATTGTTCTACTAATGATAGGAAATATTCTCCATGCGCGAGGTAAGTTTCGATTCTCTTTCCAATATTCAGAGATATAATCAGGATACTTTCTCCTAAATAGAAAGTAAATTCGGAGTATACGGAATCCTAGGATTAAGTAGTAAAGGATTCCAGAGGTTATGTTGTGACCATATACTCGAGCACGTCCTGTGATTAACACTCCAATACTCTTTGAAAAATCCCTATTCGTATTTGAATCAATAAAAATGGATATTTCTTTTACCTGGGAGAGATTCTTGACTTTTTTACTTTTGATAGAAGTAGCAATAAAGATATTTCTCCCGTCAAAGGTGAATAAAGAAGGAGTGACATGGGGGAGTCTTTCAAATGAGCATGTTCCAACCTTAGCAAATCTTGCAGACCGTAAGAGAGATAGCATTCCCTTTGGAATAGCTCGGACATAAAGAAATCGTAAATGGAGTAAATTAATTGCTGTTAGTAAAGATGTAACTAAAAGATAGGTGCTAAGAGCAACTAGTAACACATGATCGAATAAAAGGAGAGGTAATAGAAATAATCCACCACTTATAGCCAAATAGTGATTATAATCAGCTCTTTCCAGATTTCTAATATCATTTGCAGAAAAATGAGTCTTGAGAATAGGAGATCTTAGATATTGAGTAAGGCGGAGATTGCGACGGATTTGGGTTAAGATTACATATAATGAGAGTCCCAGCCTATAACAGAGATCAAAGGTTAATAATAGTATGAATGATAGAAGAATTGGTGGTAAAAGCTCATTATTCATCTCTTTCTGGATATTTGTGATGAGATTTTCAATACCAAAAGAAGTAACAGAAAAATAATATGTCGTGACTACAGTAAACATTAAAACGCTGATCACAATAGAGGAAGGATGAAATAAATTCTCTAAAAACCCTATGAGGAATTTTTTGTTAACAACATTGATTCGTTCAACCTCTATCTCTCTTAATTTTCTTGCATACGAAAAAATTCCAATGGTCCATATGAAGAGGCCGAATGCGCTCAATATCCCAGCAATAAAAAAGTAGGGAGGGATCTGGTAATAACTATAGAGAACGGTACCCCAGATTATATAGACTGACATTAAAATAATAACATTTATGGGGGATTTAACTTTGTTAAAAGGCCAAATACCCTCGAAAACCTGCTCTTGAAGGAATTTATACTTTTTTGGAGGTTGCATAGAGCCTAGTTTCAGCGTACTTATCCTCCATGACAAATCATTGTCTTTCATATAATGATTCATCTAGGTTGTGATTCTAGTCATTATATTAATCATTAATAAGTTTTCAAATCTTCTTTTCTAAAGATTAATAAAAGAATCTGCATAAGTTATGATTATTATGCCCTTTAAACGAATGCTTCTGGAAGAATGGTTTGATAAGTACCAATTTGAAGTGGATTATGATATTGGGGAAAGTGGGGTGAAATTCCTTAAATTTAGACAGTTGGATCTAGATTTAAACAATGTAGAATTAAGATACACTCAACACCTCGGTAGCCCTGAACTAAGAAAACAGATCGCCAATCTCTATGAGGGTCTCAGCTGGAAAAACATCGCAATAACAACAGGTGCAGCTGAATCTATTTTTTCAATAATCGCCTCTCTAACAAAGATAGAAGATCATATCATTGTAGAATGTCCAAATTACCCCTCATTCTGGTACATTCCCGAATCCCTTGAGCGATCCATGGATCTGTTCTTCTTAAGATATGAGGAACAATTCAAACCAAATTTACAAGAATTGGAAGCATTGATTAAACCAAATACCAAATTAATTTGTCTGACACATCCTAATAATCCTACAGGATCTATGATAACAAAAAAAGAGCTGGAAAACATAATAGAAATGGTTGAGGAACGAGGGATCTATATGTTGATGGATGAAACATATCGGGATTTAACATTTGGAGACCCCCTACCTCCTGCAGCCAGCTTAAGTTCCAATGTAATCAGCGTTTCTACAATGTCTAAGGTTTATGGAGTTCCAGGAATAAGAATAGGATGGTCAGCAGCTTGTGAAAAAGAGATTATAAAAGGTATTTTGAAGGTACGAGAGCAAACAACGATATGCAACTCCGCTATAAACGAATCAATAGCTCTCCAACTTCTTCGTAGGAAGGAAGATTATTTACCTGGAATATTACAGCGGGTAAACATTAATCGTAAGTTAGTCTTGGACTGGGTTAAAAATAACGATTACTTAAATGTCATTCCTCCTGAAGGTAGTGTTACATGTTTTCCCCGATTTTATGAATCATCAAGAGAATTATGTCGTCTTTTAGTGGAAAAATATCGAACATTCACTGTTCCCGGTTATTGCTTCAAGATGGATTCTTTCTTCCGTATTGGTTTTGGAGGAGAGACAATAGAATTAAAGAAAGGACTTGAGAGGCTTGAATTAGCTATTGATGAACTAAATTAAGTAACCTACTAGATCAAAGAATCTATCTTTGAGGTCGATTTTAAATTCTTTTTAACAAAATTTATATGCTTAGGAAAAAGTCCAATCTCGATTTTTAAGGGATGAATTAAAATGGAAAACAGTATAGCTGCTGACTTTATTCACGGGAAAAATTTCAGTATTGGTACATATAATATTATTCAAAATGAATGTGTAGTTGGTGACAATATTGACATTCAAAATTATGTCTTACTTAAAAAAGGGACGAAAATTGGGAATAATGTTTACGTTGATAGTTATTTCCGTTCTTCGGGAATAAATAAGATAGGTAATAATGTTGTATTGAGATTTGGAGCTACAGTGGCTAGAGAAGTCACTGTGGAGGATGGTGTATTTATTTCACCAAATGTGATGACAATTTATTCAACTCATAAAAACGAAATAAGAGGAGGAACAGTCATAGGAAAAAATAGCTATATTGGTACGAATGCTGTTATTGATGCTTCTGTTAAAATTGCCCCAGAATGTGTCATTGGAACTCTATCGCTTGTTACTAAGGACTGTTTAGAATCTGGAGTATATATGGGGATTCCGGCAAAAAAGGTTAGGGATTTAACCGATGAGGAAGTTGAACGACTAAGAGAATTAGATCCAAGAATTAAGGGACTTATAAAAAAGAAATAATAATGCTAATAATTTACATGTCATTGTAAATAATTATCAACAAGATATCTTTCCTCATTACTAGTTGAATTTCATCAGTAACTCCCTTTTTCTATTTTAACTGAATTTCTATTTCTAATTTCTAATGTTAATTTTTTTCTAGTATATAGGGAGCCATTAGTATTTTTATTTCTGTTTATCTGTGAAAAGAGGTCATCAAATTTCTTGATAATTAAAAATATCATTTATCGAAATCATTTTAGTGGAGAACAAATTGAATTGACACAATCATCAATATGAGTAAGAGAATAGGGAATCCAACTATCTAAAAAAGTAAAGGAAATCTCGACAAGGTGTAAGGTTTAATAGGAGTGTAGAACTGTTTGAGTTCTAAAAGTCTTTGGTCTCCAATGTGGGAAACTATACTAAATACATTGAAACAAGAACGAGCAAAAACTGTTATTCATATAAGTTCTGGGAGTGATCAATTCAGGAAAGAGTTTTTCCAAGACCATTTTGATTATTTCAGTGTTGATCTTTCAAAACTCGATATAAAGCAATATTTAAAGTCTCATACTGGATATAATTGGGATTTTGTGCTAATAGATGTCAAGGAGTGTTTAAAAGATGATATATTTATACTGTCATTATTACGTCCGGGTCAAAAAATAATTCTGATAGTGCCTAGTTATCCAGTAAATTCACATGACAGTTACTTTGAGAGTGAAGAGGAAATTAAAAAAAAGTTTAGTCCATTAGTAAATATTGACTCAATTACTATTTCGTATGTTAAAGAAAATTATAAGGTTTTTCTAGTTACTGGGCATATTTGGCACAGAAAATTAGAACATATCCGAGAAATATTGAGTAAACATGGAGAAGGAATTATAGCACCTTTTATTCATCCTACAGCAGTGATTGAAAGAAATTTTGTCGATATTGGAGAGAGAGTAATCATAATGCCTAATGTGGTTATAGGATTTCCGAGTATAGGCGCTGTCTGGGATGAAAATGGAAAGATAGTTCGATTTCCCCAAGATGGAAGAGTTAAAATAGGTAATGACGTTTTTATAGGATCGTGTGTTGTCATTGATAGAGCAGCAAACAAAGATAATCTAACAGAAATTGGTGATAGATGTGTTATCGGACCTATGGCTCATGTTACTCATAATGTGCGTATCGGTCATGATACTATGATATTAGGAAATTCTATTGTGACTGGTGGAGCTAGAATAGGTAGTAATTGTATGATTGGGGCTAATTCTACAATTAGACATAAGATTACCGTTGGAAACGGGGTAGTAGTAGGTATGGGTTCTGTTGTTACTGGAAATGTTCCAGATGGAGTAATTGTTGTTGGGAATCCAGCTAGAATTCTAGGAAAAGTTTAACAGCAAAAAAAAAGAGAATGATTATAGAATAACTGCAAAATATAATAGTAATTTTTGTAATAGAAATTCTTGGGATGTAAAATGAAAATTGTTGATGCTAGAGTAAGATTGAGGACAGAATGTTTACTTAAAGATTGGACAATTGAAATAAAACCTTATTTCAAAGATTATATTGAATTATATAAGATGAAAACAAGACTGACTCCCATTCCTGTTGAAGAATTCATTATTTTAGTTAAAAAATCAGGTATAGAAAAAATGATTGTTTCAGGACGGAACAGAGAAGAGAATGAACATATCAAGGAAATCGCTGGATCTTTTAATGAAATTATTCCAGTAGGTGGAGTAGATATTTGTGATGGGATATTATCTGCCTTAAAGGAAATAAAACGATGTTGTGATGAAGAATATGCCGCTATTTATCTTTCACCCTTTATTTCAAAATTAGATGCTGATCATAAGTCATTTTATGCAATTTACGGACTTTGTGAATTGTTACAGAAACCAATAATAATTCATGGATCGATTCACTTCTGGAGGGGAGCTTACATGTGGCATGGGAGTCCACAGTGTATTGATAGAATAGCAGTGGATTTCCCTGAACTCAAAATTATTGTTTCTCATGGTGGGAATGGATTTGGGCCTCCAATTTTAGCAGTAACTCAACGTCATCCCAATATTTACCTAGAATTTAGTGCTCTTCGGCCAAAGTACATGGCACCTGAATTTATTCAAGCAGCCAATACTTATCTTAAAAAACGATGTCTATTCGGAACAGACTACCCCTTAGTGGAATTCGAAGAAGCTATTAATCTATGGAAATATGCTATTCGTGAAGAGGTTTGGCAATCATTTTTTTACCAAAACGCACTAGAAGCTCTCTATGATGATCCAATTCCCTTCTAAAGTCATTAAGTGAAGAGTGAAAATGGTTAGCTGATAATCAAAATTTTGGTCTTATAGGTTGAAGTTCTTGTTTGTGTGACGCGGTGTTTGTAGTTTCTAAAAGATCATAGTTTCTAAAGGATTTGTCTTTAGCCTATTCTGAGGAAAGTGTATGAAATTCACAATAACAGAAAAAATTGAGACAGTAAGACGTCTAAAGCAAATATTCATTGATATGGATGCAGACAATATAGTCAAACTAGCTTATGAGGAATTTAAAGATCAAATGGCAGTTACAACTGCATTTGGTTATAGTGGTATAATCTTATTGAGTATTATTAAGAAATATGCTCCAGAGATTGAAATATTTTTTATTGATACACGGTTTCACTTTGAAGAAACATTAAAATTGAGAGATAAATTATTAAAAGAATGGAAACTGAATATTAAAACAATTCAACCTTCTTTTACTGAATCAGAGCTAGAGAACCTAATTGGAAAGGAACCCTATAAAACTAACCCAGATATTTGTTGTCATTACCGAAAAGTAGAGCCATTACTTAGAATATTAAGATCAAAACAGGTTTGGTTGAGCGCAATCAGGCGAGATCAATCAATAACTAGAGCAGAAATTGAAAGCATTGAAATTGATCAGCGAGGGGTAATTAAAATCAATCCTCTGTATAAATGGACACGAGACGATGCATGGATGTATATTAGAAAGTATAATCTACCATATAATTTACTTCATGATCAATATTATTACAGTATTGGCTGTAAACCTTGTACTTCACCTGTAGATGAAGGTGGGGATGAAAGAGATGGAAGATGGAAAGATTTTATGAAACTGGAATGTGGTATTCATCTTTATGAAAAGAAGGATGCAAAAACTAGTTTAAATTCAAATAAAAGGTAATCAAGTTTTTAAAAAACGATGGATTCTTTGCATCTCTACCTGTGCTGAAAAATCATTTCAGAATCTAAAAAGTCTTTTTCTTTGAAAAGACTCATCCTATGAACTGAAACATTAATTCTAACTAAAGAATCACTAAGTAAATATCAAACTTCTAGTAATAATAAAAAAGTTAGACAAGATATAATGTTTAAGGATACCTTAAATCACTATTAAGAAAGGAGAATATTTCATGAAAATTGTTCAGGGTTTTCCAGCTACGTCACAGGTTAACTATCAGTTAAATGTAACAAACATTCTCAAACATGGGGCAAGAAACTTCGGAAAACAAGAAATTGTTTGTAGGATAAATGACGGGTCTCTATTTCGTTATACCTATAATGATTGTTACAAGCGTGTTATGTGTTTAGCCAATTCTCTCTATTCTTTAGGTATTAGAATTGGTGATAAAATAGGGATTCTCGCTTGGAATACATACCAACATTTTGAGATCTACTTTGGTATTCCTGGTACTGGCGCGGTCATGCTTCTCTTAAATTTACGCCTCGCTCCGCAAGAATTAAGTTATATAATTAACCACGCAGAAACTAAATTTGTTTTTGTAGAAGAAAATCTTCTTCATGTTGCAGAGGAAGTTGCTCCCACCTGTAAAACCGTGAAAGGATATATAATTATTACTGATAAACCATTAAGCGATATGCAAACATCACTGAACCCAATCTACAGTTATGAAGAGCTAGTAAGTAATTCGACACCAAAATATGAGTGGCTGAATATTGATGAAAACTCTGCCTATTCAGCCTGCTATACTAGTGGTACCACAGGAAGACCTAAGGGAGTTTACTATTCTCATCGCGATGTGTATCTACAAGCGCTAACCTATGCCGCTAATGCTTCCATTTCTATAAAAGATTGTCTTTTTCAAATTGTACCTATGTTTCACGTTCTAGGTTGGGGAACGCCATATGCAGCTACGTTGGTAGGGGCTAAGTTAGTCTTTCCTGGTAGATTTAGCTTGAATGATCTTGATGAGCTCATTGAAATTTATATTCAAGAAAAAGTTACTTTGTCGAATGGCGCTCCTGCGATTTTAATGCCAATGCTTGAATATATCCGTAAAATGGATTTAAAACCTAATCTGTCTGGATTACGGTTCATCACAGGGGCAAGTGAACCTCCAATTACAATGATGAAAGGTTTCTGGGATATTACCAGAGCAGATATTATACATTCATACGGATCCACCGAAGCAAATGCAATAGTAACTTTAAATCGTCTCCCACCATTCATAGAAGAGAACCTTACAGAGGAGGAAAGGTGGAACCATAAAAGGAAACAAGGATATGTTGTAGTCGGATTAGATGTGAAAATAATTGATGAAAAGGGAAAGGAACTCCCTCATGACGGCAAATCTGCAGGGGAAATCCTTTTACGTGGACCTTGGGTTTCAGGGAGATATTATAATGCTCCTGGGAGTGAGGTTCAGTTCACTGAAGACAATTACTTTAGAACAGGAGATGTTGGAACTATGGATGCTGATGGATTCTTAAAGATCACAGATCGACTTAAAGATTTAATAAAAAGTGGTGGGGAATGGATCTCATCTGTAGATATAGAGAACGCCCTAGTTTCACATCCTGCAATACTTGATGCAGCTGTTGTTGGATGTCCTCATCCCAAATGGGAAGAACGACCTCTAGCTTTAGTAGTATTACGAAACGAATTCAAATCAAGAATCAATAAGGATGAAATCAGGGGACATCTTGCAGAGAGATTTGCTAAGTGGCAGCTACCTGATGATATCATTCTTACAGAAAGAATCTTACGAACTAGTGTTGGTAAGGTAGACAAAAAAGCTATTAGAAAGCAATATACAGATATTTATATGTATAAATGATTGACTAAAAGTTTAAATTCATACTAATTTCTCTTGGGAAATAATCCAGGGATCTAGCTGCAATTCTTCTATTATTTCCTCCCAAAACCAGTCTTTTTTATAAATAGGATATGTTTGTTGTAATTTATTTATCTTCTTCTTAAGTAGTTTGGTCACTCGATAATTATTGTGGATTGAACATTCTTTATGGATGAATATTTCTCCAGTAATAAAAATCGGGTAATATTTGCAATAAAGAGGTTTTTGTTGATGAATTATGCACAGATTTTTCTTAAAATAGAGACATCCTTGATTTGTATAATAAATTCCCCCTTTTTCAATAATTTTAAATCTGCTATATGGCCCATTTGGAACCTCTTTGAATAAATGAACTTCGTTTGGATTCAGAATTATATAAACATCAATACAACATTCATTACCGTCTGTACCAATACATTTCTGACAGACGTTGTCCTTTTTCATAAGAATAACAAGCCAATTGTATTATTTTTCTTTTTTAGAGATTACCTTTTCCTCATTCTTTGTATCGTTAATATGCCTATTCCTAAAAAGAGGCTTATAAACGGGATAAAAACTGAATTCTTTGTCTGATTACGTATTTCTATGACAACAATATCCTCTATCCTATTACCCAATGTATCATAAACTAATAATGTTACAATAATTTTCCCAATTTCAGACACCTCACAAACGAAAATTATGTCAGACCCGTTCCAAGGAGCACTTTCAACTAATAAACCATTTGTCAAAATCTCATAATACGATGGATTAAGGTCACTAACTTCCCACATTAACGTTACATTCGTTTGATTCAACCATAGCCACATGTTAACAGGGCCACTAATGATTTCAGGAGGTGAAGAGTAGAACACATATACCCAGAAAGTATCACTATAATAAAGCTGATCTGAATCATTGAATACTTGGAAAGAAATATTGTACTTTCCAGGTAACAAGGTATTCAAATCAAGGTTTATGTTTGAGCCATCCCATACAAAGGTTTTCAATAAAATCTCATTTCCATAAATTTTTCCATCTAATGGAGGAGTAGATGGACCTGTCCACTGAATAATCCCATTATCCTGACCAAGTTCAATATGCGAAGGGCCATTACGATAAACAAGGAGTGGTATTATTTGGACATGGATGGTGTCTGTTACTACATGTCCCCCTTCATCCAATACTTCCAGAACAAAGTCATAATCCCCTACTGCTAAATCAGGAATGTCAAATGCTAAAGTTGTTGGAAGCCAAAACTGATTAAAAACAAGATCTCCAGTCTGAATTACCTCATTGTTCTGATATAAGATGAAGGAGCCATTCATTTTTAGATTTGTACGGCAATTGTACCAGGTTTGCCACGATAATGTTAATCTTTCTCCTAAACCTACAATTCTATCATCAGGGGAACTGATGATTGGATTCAATATGAATCGCTCAGCTTTATAGACACCTAAAGACCCTCCCTTGTAGTACATTTCCCATATAATATCACCAGTCTCATTTACCTCTACAAATCTGGGACCAATGTCGGTACCAATATGTGTTTTAGAACCAAAAACACCATATCGATTTCCATTCGGTAACCTATCAGCATCCCCCCAATAAGCCGAATAATATTCTGGAGGTGCCACCCAAGACCAAGAAGTTTTTGCAATCATTGTTGATTCATTAATGGTGATTTCTAAGAGCTGAGAGTTCTGATTGGTTAAATCTGTTTGGTTGAAATAATCATTATCAAAAAGAATGAAGGTGTTTTCATCCACTTTTTCGAGAGCATGCGCATGATAAAACAGATTCTGCCTGATATTTCCCTTGTGGTCGAAAAGTGTAAAATCACCAAACTCACCTAATCCCCATACAACTTCCCCCGATGAATGATCTATTTTAAAGATTGTATTTAAATTTCTGCAGTTAATATAGATCATATCCTCCTCTATGTCCCAAAAAACGGAATTAGTGTGAGTAATGTCTCTTTTGCCCATGTCGTATTCTCCAGACCACCAGCTAAATGGTATAAATGTACTCGTATTTAATTCCCAAATTACATCGCCAATCATGTTTCTTTCCTCAATAATATCATAACGATAAACATTACCAGTATTACTGGTAACTAAGGTCATTTTTAGAGTCATAAAGGTCTTAGTTTGGGGATTATATGAAACATCATGATGACTAGTAAATGGAACTGTAGTATTAACACCAGTTTCAATATTCCAGAAATACATACGACCAGAGGTGACCAGTAGTAATGTGGTAGAATTAACGGGGTGAGCATAACTAAAAGTATTCCTTCCTAGGAACTCTTTGATTATATTTCCATCCATATCAGTAATTCGAAAATCATATTCGTAGGCTGTAAAATTCCGAAATTGGAAGATGTTAAATCCATCAAGTGCTTCTCCTGAATATTTAACATAAACACCCTCCTCTTCCTGATTTGTCTCAATACTATTCAAAGAATTTTTAGACGGTTTATGTAAAAAATGGGATTGGTCAACCTGAGGAGATGAAATAAGGTAATTAGAATAATAAGAAACCATTAAAAGAGAAATTAATAAGATATGAAGAAATAGTAATTGCAAATTACGATTTAACGTCATCTATAGAACCATTCTAATAATTTTGATTTTTTAAGAGTGATTTTTAGGTATTTTTCTATAAATAAGTGATTCCTATTTTTGAACCTTACTAAACATAAAACCGTTATTCTGAATAACATCACGGTACCAACGAGCACTCTTCTTCCATATTCGTTCTTGTGTTTCATAATTGACACGAATCAACCCAAAACGTTTTGAGTACCCGTGAAGCCACTCAAAATTATCTAGAAAAGACCAAACAAAATAACCCCTTAAATTCACTCCTTTGTTAATAGCTCTATTTGCAGCTTTAAGGTATCTTTTCAAGTAGCTAATCCGGTCGTCATCGTGAACAATTTGATCAATTATTCTGTCATCTTTGCATGCAGCTCCATTTTCAGTAATGTACAAAAGGGGATGACCATAATCCCTATCAATATTGATTAATAAATCATAGAAACCATCTGGACAAATTTCCCAACCCATTTCAGAATACTCACGTCCATCCTCCTTCTTTTCATCTCCTACTATTACTTCTGAAAAGTATTTTTCGAGAAATGACATGATATCAGAAAGGTCTTCAGGTTTTGACACTCCAACTCTATTACAAGAATAGTTATTCACTCCCAAGAAGTCCATTGGTAAAACAGATCTCAGTAGAGATAAATCTTCTTCTAGAAATGAAATATTAAACTTTTGTTGGAGAACTTTCAGAATTTCCATTGGATAAGATCCTTTTAAAACTGGGTCTAAAAACCAGCGATTTATTAGACTATCCACAATCTTCGTTGCCTGTCCATCGATGTCTGAGCCAGTTTTTGGATATACAGTATTTAAATTGAGAGTTATTCCGATCTTTCCATCTGAATAAGCACTTTGACGATATTCTTGAACAGCTTTTGCATGTGAAACATTGACTAGATGAGAAGCCTGAAAACCTCCTGGGATTCCTTCTTGTAGAAATCCGAGCGAATAGTAAAGAAGTGTGAAGATTTGGGGTTCATTAAATGTGATCCACATCTTTACACGATCACCAAAATGATTGAACATTAATTTTGCGTATTCAACAAAAGCTTCGACTACTTCAGGATTTGTCCAGCCACCGATACTTTGCAAATCCAGTGGAAGATCCCAATGATATAGCGTAACTACTGGTTCGATCTCATATTTCCATAACTCATCAATTAACCTGTCATAGAAATCCACACCTTTTTGATTCGCGTCACCTCGACCAGTAGGGAAAATTCTTGGCCATGAAATAGAAAATCTATAGGCTTTCAGATTCATCTCTTTCATTAATGCCACATCTTCTTTGTAACGATGATAATGATCACAAGCAATATCTCCTGTATCATTACTTGCTACAATTCCCAGATTGTGGCATATATAATCCCATAGACTCTCCCCCTTCCCGTCCTCATTCCATGCTCCTTCGATTTGATAGCTTGAAGTTGCAGCACCCCATAAAAAACCTTTAGTGAATCGCACTTCTTTCATCTTTATTCCTTCATGCTGTTCTATCTTTTAGTAATTAATTTGTTTTAAAATTTTTATACAGTATTTGATGGGATTAATAATTTCACCCAAACTGTATAATTGCCTAAAGCATAAAGTTTAACTTTTGTACGACAATGCTTCCGAAAAAGTTTTGCCATGAATTACTCATGAGAAGTTAAATATGCATCAAATATTAAGAGACGTATCAAAAACAGTCATTGGAACAGCGCTTGAAGCAAATCTTATTGCTCAGGTCAAATATTTTGGTAAATCTCCATTAGTCAAGCTTTTTGATGATAGAGATAATATGGTAAGAATTTTGACAGGACTACCTATCTCAACTTTAAATTTAGTTGCAGGAGCAAGGTTATCAAGTAATGAAGTAAAAACCGAAGTAGAATTAGCTTTAAAACCATTCAAAGAACAGAACGTACCAATGATTTGGTGGGTTGGTCCTACGACTGAACCCAAAGATCTAGGAGTTTATTTAGAAACACAAGGTTTAGTAAAATCATCTGATATGCCAGGAATGTTCTTTGATCTTGAGGAACTTGATGGGAAGTTAAAATTACCTCCATATTTTTCATTTAGACCAGTAGTCAATGATACACTCTTACAGATTTGGGCAAAGACAGAAACAAAAGGATTTGGGGCCAACGACTCCTTTACCAAGCACATCTATGAATTCGAGAAAAGTTTGGGTACTGATCCAAATTCTCCATGGTTACGCTATATTGGTTTCATTGATAAGGAACCCGTAGCAGTCTCTATTTTATTTCAGGCTGCGGGAGTTGCTGCTATTTTTAATGTTGCCACGGTTCCCAAATATAGAAGAAGAGGAATTGGTACCCTTATGACCAAAATTCCATTGTTCAAAGCCCGTTCATTAGGGTACAAATGGGGTGTACTAAAAGCTTCACCAATGGGTACATTGCTTTATCAACAGATGCATTTTAAGGAAGTGTGCAAAATAGGATTGTATTACCCAAACCAAAAGTTTTATCACACAAGCTAGAAATTAGAGGTTTGATGATTAATCGTGACAAGTAAAAAATCAACTGGGCCTCTTTGTCAGAGTTGTGCATATCCCTTGACTGCGACTGATAGAGGATCAGAAACAGATGGAACGCTAAGTGATGATTACTGCAGCGGATGTTATCAGGAGGGTGAATTTACAGAACCTGAAATTACTATGAAGGAAATGATCGAGAAAAACGTACCCACTACAGCTGAGACTCTCAATATTAGCATAGATGAGGCAAGAGTCTATTTGAAGTCGCTTATGCCAACCCTGAAAAGATGGCAATAGACAAAATCGACTATTTTACATTGAGAAGTGTTCTTAACTTTCGAATGATTCTTTTATTTCCTGTATTTTAGATTTAAATAGTTCAGGAGCTTTTTTGAGGATCCCTGGCGTGCCTGAACGAGGGCTGCCTTTAAAGCGCCAAAGAACAACAATAAATACCAATCCTATCAATCCTGTTAAAAGTTCAAGCTGTTGTATCTTCAATTGGTCAGGATATCCTGTGATTATGGCGATAGCCGCATTTTCAAAAGAATAATAAAATCCCCAAATACTCATTACTAAAAGAAATAATGCTTTTGAATAGGGATGCAAGCGATTAATTCTTTCTATTGGATTAATACGTTCAAAACCAATAAGAGGATCAGTTCTCTGGTCAATTCCAAGAACTCGCCAAATTCCAAGAAAAATAGCTAGAAACAACCCCAAAAGGTCTAGAATGCTTGTTAATTCTGCTAGGGAACCACCCACACCAACAATAATTGGAATAATTGAAACAGAAATAAATAATAGGCAAAAACATAAATAGAAAGGTAGAATTCCCTTTTTGCGTTCTCTAATCGAATCAATACCTCCTATACGATCTTTGATAAACCACAAAAGCATAAATATAAAGGTGATGACGATTATCCCAGACAGAGTGCTCCTGTAGGATATTATTGCAGGTTTGAATAATGTAAAATCAAAAAAATTAGTAAAAGAGACTTGGATAAAATCACCTGTTTCCTTATAAAAACCTAAAAGCGATACAACTACTATTGGTAAAAATAAGCCCAAGATCGATAAAACAACAATCCCGAGTAAACTGTATTTCGTATATCCCTCTAATGGATAATCGGTATCTATAATGTCTATAATGACTAAGATACCATTCAACAAGAAGAATGGTTCCAACAAAGTCCAGACAAAAAACATAATTGGTCCCAGAGCAACCATCGCTAAAAAAGTGAACATGATAGAAATGTAAGCGATAGCTATGGTAAGACTTGTAAAAAAAAAGATAAAAATAGCCACCAAAATTTTGGACCTTCGACGCATGGATGGAAACTTTGGTTTTTGGAAGAAATTCGGCAGTTTCCCATTCCTGAATAAAGATACCAGCGCCATAGCAGAAACATAAAGGTATAATAGGACAGCAAGGGATAAAAAACGAGATGAAGAAACAGTTGGTTCTTCTCCCCTTAGAAAAGCTGTGTGAATACTTTCAATAACTTCAGGGGATAAGCTTGTAAAATGTAAGAATGTAAAAATAAATGATAGAATATAAAAAACCATGATGAGTATCTTATGGCGAGACAAATATCGTTTTCCATCAGGATCCTCGTTAAAAATAAGAAGTTGAAAATCTGCTAATTTCTCGGTTACCGTGACCATCTTAACTTATCTCCAACAATATTCTAGAATCTTTATACACAATATATTAAATTGTAATATATAGGATATCCATTATATCATCTGAGGAGAACACATTCACAAGACCCCTAATAATTTTCTTCACCTAGTAGAACAAACTCAAAAATAATAAAACAATACTTTCAGGTATCATTCACTCTTATGAGTAAATCGGGGATCAGGTTTCTTTGAGATCTCCCCCCTGTCAGAAAAATGCTTATAAATAGGATTGTCTTTCACAATTTTATTGTCAAATAAACAATTAATCTTAAATTATATAGCCATTTTTTTTATCAATTGATCATCAAGTTGCTGGATTTTCCTTTCAATTTTTTCGATTACCTCGTCCATCGAGCTAAGATAAAAATCGTAATAGTTGTAAAATGTTTCCCCAACCTCTAAAATATGTCTTGCTTCTGGAGTCTCTTGAATTTCCTTCGGTAATTCAATCCATGCTTTCTCATGCTTTTCCAATAGTTTCATTTGTTGACGAAGCATTTTGGAGGCGAGTTTCATCCTATCAGCAAATGTTTTAAGAAAAGATCCAGAACCAACGTAATATACCTTCTCCCTGGAACCCTTTGGCCGACTTTTTGTAACAAAAAGGGCCTTTTCAAGGCCTTTTAGTGTTTTAGAGACTTGACCTCTAGAATAGCCAGTAATCTCCACCAATTCTTTTTGTGTAAATGGTTTATTGGATAATAAGACAGTGGCATAGATTCGCCCGACATCGCGATCAGTTCCTCTAAGAGCCCAAATTTCCTCAAAAAGATGAATAATACTATTTCTAAAATCTTCTAATGTTTTTTCAGGGGACTGTGGTTGTCTCTCTGCCATTTGAATCAAGTATAGATGAGTAAAGGTGCTTTAAAAAAAGTTTCTTATTTTTTCAATTTTTCCAAAATAGGAAAATTTATAAATTTGCATCGTTACTGCAATTAACGGAAATATTTGGACGTTTCAAAATGACTCAAACAAAAATTAAAATTCAAAATCTGACCAAATATTATGGGAAAAACCGTGGAATTGAGAATCTCAATCTTGAAATTCTCAGTGGAGAAATTTTTGGCTTTCTTGGTCCAAATGGTGCTGGCAAAACCACCACTATTAGGTGTATGATGAATATTCTTTTACCTACAGCTGGTGAAGTATGGATCAATGGGACAAAAGTTGAACGATCCAATCCAAAGCTGCGGGAAAATATTGGGTATATTGCTGAAGCTGGAGTTCTTCCTGAAGACTACACAGCCCATGATTTCCTAACATATGTTGAAAGCATGCGTGGTTCTTCGAGCCCTCGACGCAAAGAGCTTATTAAACGCTTTGATCTCCCTATCAAGAAAAAAATTGGTGAGCTATCGAAAGGTAACAAACAAAAGGTAAATATTATTGCTGCACTTATGCATGATCCTGATGTGCTCATTCTTGACGAACCGACTTCTGGACTTGATCCACTTTTACAACAGGAGACATATGATCTCATTCTTGATGCGAAGAGACGAGGAAAGACTATCTTTTTCAGTAGTCATAACCTTGCAGAGGTACAACGGATTTGTGACCGGGTTGGAATTGTTCGAGATGGTCATCTAATCAGTGTTGTGGATGTTGATAGTCTTAACAAGGAAGTTTCAAGGATTCTCGAAGTTACTCTTAAAAATCCAGATAAAGATCGGCTTTATGCTCTTGGTGATCATCTACTCGAATTAGAAGATAATCGTGCTCGCATTTTGGTAAGCCAAGCGGATTCGATTAACAGATATCTTGAAATTCTAATTCCGATGGAACCTGAAGAGATTGTATTTCCTCCTGCTAGTCTAGAAGACTATTTCCTGCAGTTCTATAAAGAAGAGGGTTCCAAATGAGCTTATCAAAGCTTGTTAAACGATTTTATCTTCATAGTTTTCGCCATCGAACTGTTCTTGGATTATCAATTTTTCTTTATGCTGCATTGATAATCGGAATATCTCTGTTTTATCCGGGTGAAGAAGCACTCACAGAATTCATTCGACTCATGTCCTTCCTTGGAGATTTTCCTACTGATAATCCAGGATTCGCTCTTTGGTTAATATTTTTCTGTGGATTCGCTCTATCCTTGTACTTACCGATCGCAGGTGTTTTTCTTGGAAGTAATTTATTACCGTTGAATGAGAGAGATGGTAAAGAAATTCTCTTTACCACTCCGAAGTCTTTAATAACCTCGTTCCTAGAAAATTCCTTGGTTGTTATTGGTTTAATAGGTTTGATTACATTCATTAATTATCTTGTAGCAATTGGTCTTCTTTACATCAATGATGCTTGGGATGCAGTCCCAAATCTTACTATATGTTTCTTTCTTGCATTTTTACTTGTAATTGCAGTAGCTTTTCTCACTACTTTCGGATGTACTATCAATTTCTCTAAAACTACTGGATATGCAATTGGAGGATTATATATTATTTTTTCAATAGTAGTAGAGCTAACAGCTAACCAGATTAGTGAGCTTGATTCTCTTAGCCAATTGAGTTTATTCTCTCAAGCAGATGTTGTCAGTAAAAGTTTATCAGGAACATGGAATGAAGAGTTTATTATATTAGTTGTTATTCTTGTCGTCATTCTAGTTATTGCTTCAATCAGTCTCTTGTATAGAAAGGATTTTCTGGAGAAAGGAGTTCAACAACAAACGATTGTGGAAGAATCGGAGGAGATCAGAAAAAGGAGATTTTCTCAAAAATTGTCTCATGTACGGGCTCCAATGGATAAATTACTGGGACGATTAGGTTGGAAATACCCTGCTGTTCGTGATCAGCTTCATGCTAATGCAACTGTGTTCATCTTTTTTCTAGGATTCATGATATTCTATTCTTTTTATGTTATCGGGATGTATGTGGAGGAAGAAGTTGGTGAGCTTTTACAAAGTTTTAATATGCCGTTTATGGAGGCATTGTTATTTGGAAACACTTTTCAAGATCTCCCAATGACAATAGAAACATATCTTGCGTTTGAGATTTTCAGCTTTGCCTGGATGGTGTTAGCTCCCTTTATTCTCATTGTTATTTATGATATCATCATGCGAGATTATAGAAGACGCTATGCTGAAATAACCTGGACATTTCCTAAAACTGCTAACCGTATTCTAGTCAGTCGAACTATCGCTGGACTTATCTATTTAACTATAGCACTTCTTGCTAGTTTTTTAACACTCCTCATCATGGAAGTTCTTCTTAATCGAACATCAGATTTAATCCCTACTTTGACAAGTTACATCATTTTTATTTGGGGATACGGTTTCATCTTTGTCTTCTTCCTCACTCTTGCACTTCTTGTGCCTCATAAACATGTTCTGAAAACGCTAATGGTTGGTTATGTGTTCTTTGTCTTAATTATTTTCATCGCTTTTCTCCCAGGTAGTGATTTATCATGGTTACGATTCTTTACGCCTTTTGGCTATTTTGACTCTATTAGTCTTATTTTAAGTAAGCGGACTTTTCTAGAGGTTCTTCCCGAAGCTTTGTTTGGGACCGTTCTCACTATTGGTTTCTACATTGTTGTTCTCCGAAGCCGAACTCCCACGAAAGATTATCTAGTTTAGTTCTCCTTAAGGGATACTCCCTCCCTCTCTTTCATTTTTTATTCTTTATACCCCTTTTCAAATATAATTTCTTCCCTAGAAGGATTAGAATCATCAATCTAGATATAAAGCTATATTTTGAATGAGTGGATTTGGAAGATGATTCTTCATACAATTTAGGAAAGAAAAAAAGGTAATTTTCCTTATCACTAGATCCATTCCTCCTCTTATAGCCTGTTCTTTAATAATAGGTTTTGCTTAGATGAATGACTCCAATAGTAACACATCTATTGCGTTAAAAGTCCTCCGCGAAGATGTGATCAGAACTATCTTCACTATCTGTTTGTTCTTACTTATTCACAAGGTCTCAAAGCCAAACTCCATCAAAAGAATAGCTCTTTTTACTAAAGGCTTAATTGCTTTCAGTTAATTAGGATTTATTAAAGTCAAGATCTATTCAAGAAGAGGGAAAACAATTATTATCTTAAGTCCAGATGTTTAAAATTGTACAGATAATGAGGTAAAACGATGCCCAAAGTGGAAAAAATTCATCTATCCATTCCAGATGATCAAATCTTAAAGGACTTGGAAAGGTATTGTATCTTAGCGAAGGAGCTAGGCGCTAATGAAGCCAAGTTCATCCAAACCAGTCATATTCCAGTAGATGATCGTGTTGTCTTAAAATGTATAATTCCCAAATGTTTTGGATATGGTGTCTGTGCTAATTGTCCGCCTCACAGTCTTAAACCAGAGGAAACTAGACGATATGTGTCACAATATCGATGGTCGATCATATTTAAATGCAATGTGGATCCTGAGGTTATTGTACGGAATAAACAAACCAGTAGAGAACGTGTAAAAGCATATCAGAAGATTTCTGAGATTGTCAATAAAATCGAAAGTACAGCGTTTTATGATGGTCATTATTTGGCGGTAGGTTTTGGAGCTGGCTCGTGTAAATTCACTTTTTGTTGGGAAGATGATTGTGCTGTTTTATTGGGGAGTAAATGCCGATTTACGTTAAAAGCGAGACCTAGTATGGAAGCAGTGGGGATTGATTGCTTTCAGTTAGCAGTCAAACTTGGATGGGATATTTACCCAATAGGAAGTGATGCAAAACCAGAAAGTATTCCTTTTGGAACATTAATGGGGCTTATTCTTATTACTTGATTAAAAATAAATTTAATTTCTTGTATAATCATGGGAAACTGAAGATATTTGGAAGTAATAAACCAGTAAGTTGAAATTAATAAAAAATCACATATAATTAATGGTTCCCTGGACAAAATATACGAAGAACAAAGGATCACTGAGAAATGTCTGAATGGGTCACTGAATCTGATATTTCAACAAAGCTTGGATATAAAATATTAATAGCAGGATTATCTGAGGCAGGTAAAACAGCTGTAAAACGCATTTTCTTTCTGAAACAACAAACGAAAGAGGTTGATCGCTTAAGTGCGACAATTAACTATGAGCGAATGTCTGTTTCTATCAAGGGTACTCCTATAACTATAGTCGATTTGGGTGGTCAAAAAATCTTCATAAAGCGATTTCTAAACAATTTCTCTCCATTTATCTTTAGTTCAGTAAAAAATTTCATATTTTTAGTAGATGTTGCTAATAAAACGACAAGAAACAATGCTATTCAGTACTTTTCCTCCTGTCTTAAAAATTTACAGAAATATTCTCCTCAAGCAAATCTATTCGTTTTTCTTCATAAGAATGACCTAGTAAAACGATTACCAAATTATGAGTCGATTCATGCTCAGCTAAAAGAGCAATTTCAACTTGAATGCTCAACAAGAGAGCTTTGCTTCTTTAGGACAACAATATATAAACCAAAGACAGTAATTGATGCTTTTGGAAGAATCTTTGAATTAACAATTCCGAATTTAACCAATAGTGAGTTTACAGAAGGACGGACGATTGGTCAAATTGAAGAGTATTCAAAAGAAGATATGACTCTACGAAAACCTGTTGTGGATGAAGATGTTTCCATTTCATCTACAAAAGAATTTTTGAAGACCGCAGGTGATCCTGAGATACTAAATAAGCTACAAGTCTTAATGCAGCAAGCAATGCGACCTTCTATCAACTCCATAGATACAGAAACCTCACTTTATAATGAAGATAATCAAGCAAATGAAGAAGAAAAAATTGAGGATTTATATACCAAACATCTAGAAGATTTGGCTATCGAACCTATTGAGTCAATAACCACGGAACCAGCAGTAAAAACAGCAACATTACCAGTTTTCAAACCAACAACTCCCAATGAGCGAATAAGTCAGTTGGTAAATTTTTATAACATTAAACATGATCAAGCTACAGCAATCGTAGATCTAGGTTATGATGTTGTTTTTGAATTATCTGCAGCATCAGGAATTCGGATTCCAATTGTGTTAAAGGTTCTATTGAAGTATATACCTTTCCTCAAATCCAAAGGATTGGAAGTTGACGCTTTATACCATGATCGTATTTTAGACATTTTCGCTGCATATATAGAAGGAGGAATTGCCGAAAGAGAGTTAATAAAGTTTCTCATCTATGCTATTGAACGACCAATGATGCCAGTTAAAGCAATTGCTAATCTTTACTTTATTACACCTAAAATGGAAGCACTTGCCCGCAAAAAAGAGGTGACAATTCCATTTGAAAGAAAAGAATTCACTTCCGTACAAATTCCAATCATGATTCAGACTGGTATTGAATCTGGAGCAATTCACCTACCTGCTTTGAAAGATCTTCGTGTTCATGCTGAAATAGTGGAATTTAACGCGCACTTAACATTTTATTCGAATGGAGACTTATTGAGTTCTTCTATGGTTCCTGATACCATCTCAATTGATGAACTAAAATATCTTTTAGCTTTTGAGATGAGTCTACATGCTCTTGGTTTCTTTCATGAAACAGGTCTATGTTCGTTAAACATAGCAGCCAATATTATTCATGGCTTATTGCAGAAGCTGTGTGATGATAACATCACCACTACAAGCAATTTAAGTATTAAAGGAAATTTTATTGAGTTACCACTAGTTTTGGAAGTTGAGGTTGATGGAAATAGATTTGTATTTCCTTATAATGGTGATTTGTACTTTAAAGTTGAAAAAATAAAACAAGAAGTATTAATTCAGTTTTTCAAGGATGAAAAGGTTATCTCTGAAGTAATGGTGCATGAAGATATAACAATACAGGAATTATTTATTAGAATAAGTGATTTAAATTTACAATCGATTCCTAATGATATAATGAATTTTTCAGCCCATATTATCCATTTCATTATTAATAATAAACTTTAATCAACAACTGACACTAAGATTGTTTTAAAAGTGTTCTATACTTCTCATAAGAATTCCGAGGATTTAAACAGAGTACCCAATCTCACCCTTGAATTAAGAAGGAATATATTATGAATACATATCCTGAATGTGGTACAGAGAATGGATCTGCGAATTTTTGTCCAATCTGCTGAAAAAAGGGGATAATTACAAGGAAAAATATTTTTCATGCTCTAATAGTCTTTGCTGCTATTCTTAGGTTCGCTATTTGTAATTCTCTGCTTCTATGCTCGTTGTTGGATTATCGGGGGGAAGATATATGGCAGTAATTGTCTATGTTCTTCGAGATGCTTTTTTATTTCTAACAAGTACAGTGTTGTTTACTTCATTTCTATGCATAACTTCAAAAAACCTCTTCCTAAGACATTTTCTATGAACAGTGAAAACTACTGTTTACCTATTCTAAGGTGAGGCTTCTTAGGGTACAAAACTCTTATTTTCCTATTTAATATAAATGTTTTCAACAGAATTTGCTATTTGGTGTTATCAATGTCATTAAAAATAGATAATTTGTCAAAAGATTATAAAATGGGCGAATTAACTGTTCCAGCACTTCAAGATGTTACAATTTCTATAGAAGAAGGTCAGTTCCTTGCAGTTTTAGGGCCCTCTGGTTCAGGAAAAACAACTCTTCTGAATCTAATTGGAGGGATAGATCGCCCAACAGGTGGTTCGATTCATTTCAATGGTTTGGAACTATCCTCACTTTCTGAGAAAAAGCTGACTCAGTATCGTCGAAAAAATGTTGGGTTTATTTTTCAATTTTATAACCTCGTAGCCTCTCTTACTGCATTTGAGAACGTGGAACTAGCAGCTAAACTGACCAATCCGTCAGTTGAAGCCAAAAAAATTACCAAAAATTTACTAGAGGAAGTTGGTCTTGGCGATAAAGTCAATAAATTCCCTGCTCAGCTTAGTGGTGGGGAACAACAACGAGTAGCCATTGCTAGGGCATTAGCTAAAAAACCAAAGATACTATTAGCGGATGAACCAACTGGGAATATAGATAGTGAAACAACAGGAAAAATATTGAAATTACTTAAACAGATTAATGAGGCTCACCATGTGACAATGATATTAATTACCCATAATGTCGGTATCTCATATCTAGCAGATCAAGTCATTTATTTACGAGATGGGAGAATTTTCGGGACATCTGTTTATGATCCAGCTAAAGAAGAAGAATTTTGGGAGACACTTACAGCTGCTCCAGCCATTGATGAAGTATAACTTGCTAAGGTGTTGAAAATGAAGTTATTTTTTCTGAAAGCTTGGAGAGATTTGAAACGTAAGAAAATTCGCTCCATTCCAATCTTTATTGTCATAATAATTGGTGGTATTGCCTCAATAATGTACAGTAATATCTATCTCACATGGGCTGAAGCAACTAATGCATCTTGGGGAAACCAAAACTATCATCATCTCGTTGTTACTGTTACTCCCATGGATGCAGAAAACCTCACACGACTTGTGAATCAAGTCAAAGCAATTTCTGAATTAGATCCTGATTTTGAGATTCGATCTTTCATTGAAGTAAAGGTAAGTAAAGATGCAGGGGTCTCCTGGGTTACAACTAGACTTTATGGGGTAAATAGCTCTCGTCCCTTAGATGTAAATACGTTATATTATCATTCAGGAGCCATTGAAACACTTTATGAGTCAGGTTCCCCAAATGTATCAGTTGTCGACCAATTTACTGCAGAACTTAACGAATGGCAGGTGGGTGGATCTCTCACAATATCTGCTGATATTGAAGGTGTTAAACCTTTTTTAGTGAACATAATAGCCCATGTTGATTCACCAGAGTATATGGTGGCACCAGGAGCAGCAGCTGCGGAGTTTTTTGACTTTTGGTCTGGTCCTGTAATTTGGATGCGATATACTGATTTATTGAGTAATACAAATAATGATACACAAGCCAATCAACTAGTATTTCATTTTGAGGATCCGTCAAAGAAGAATTTATTCTTAAGGGAACTATTTACAGTATTAGGGGAAGATAATATATTATATACTGAGGGAAGAAACTGGTACATAGAGGTAATAGGTTTAGAGATGCTAGGTATGGCGGTTATATTGGCTATAACGTTTACTGGTATAGCTGCGGTCTTACTATTCATAGTATTGAAAAGAATAATAGAAGAAGATCTTCCTACTTTAGGTCTGTTCAAATCACTAGGATTTACAAATCGTGAATTAATAATAAGTACAGTGATCTATTCGCTCATTATTAGCGTAATTGGGGGGAGTATTGGATCTATATGTGGTGCTATTGTCGGAATTGGCTTAAGTGATTACATGATATTTGAATTATCAGGAATTAAGAAACTACCTGGTGTTGAAGTTGTTTCTATAATATCAATGTTACCTGCTATTAGCTATTTTATCCTCACATGTATCTTAACTACTATGGGTTCTCTATTTGCAGTTAGAAAGATATTCAAGTTGCGACCTTTAGATGCAATGAAACCCAAGGCTAAATTTGAACCTGGTAAATTGACACTATTTGAAAGTGTCATGACGAAGTTTCATTCCCTTTCTCCCCTTTCAAAATTCTCAATTCGTTCTCTTTTCCAAGATAAGCGAAAAGCGTTCTTTGTTCTTGCAGGTATCTTTCTAGCAACCTTTATTTCTTTCTTTGGGTCAAATACAACATTCAATTATTATTCAGGTTTTGATAAGCAGATGAATTATTATCAAAACTGGGATATTCAGGTTATTTTTCGGAATTACCAAAATGAAAGCCAGATTATATCACTACTTCAAGAAAATGCAGGATTGATAACAGAAAATGAGTCAGTTGTACTCATTCCTATTCGATTTTCTCAAGACTTAGCGCGTATCTATAGTTTAACAGGTTTAGTACCTAATTCTAATTTACGGCGTTTTGATAATGATATATTTCCAGCAGAAGGAGAACTTGCATTAACCAAAGACCTAGCTCTGAAATTTAAAGTCAAAATAGGTGATAATATTAGTATCACAGTTTTTAACAATGAATACAATCTAACAATAGGATACATACTAAATGAACTCTCAGGTTCGGGGATTTATTCTTCTATAGATACAGCTCGTATATTAGCTCAATTAGAGCCCAATAATTCGAATGCGCTTTATATCAAATCATCTAATCCAGATGAACTTTCATCTAAGTTAGAATTGAAGTCCGATGTACATAAAGTTGTTAATAAAGAAGATCTGAAAGAAACTATTGCTTTAGTTAACAGTTTAGCAATGATATTAATCTATATGGCATTGTTTGCTGGTTTATTAGTTGGGATTTCTATTGCTGTTACTGTGGTCTCAATTTCGATTTCTGAACGCAAACACGATTTCGTCAACTTCAGAGCACTCGGAGTTTCCAACAAAGAGATATTTATTACAATCCTACTAGAACTGGTTATTACTGGAATTTGTGGTGCCGTTTTAGGCATCATTGGTAGTTTCATTATGATAGATGCACTATTTGATTGGGCAGCGATATTGGGTGTGATCCTGATTTTTGAGCTGTCACCTGTAAGTCTTGCTATAACCATTGTGAATGTATCTCTTGGAATTGTCATAGCAACATATCTCTCACTCCGATCGCTATTCCGTTCATCGATTTCTGAAGAAACAGTGAGTAGAATAATTGGTTAAAGATTTCTTATCCTTTCTTTTTTCTCCCTTTT
>JBHLKY010000031.1:0-39885 GCA_048886185.1 Candidatus Hermodarchaeota archaeon | reverse complement strand
GTCGGAGGGTTAGGGATAATAACATACTTTTATTGTAAGCACTTGCATTCTTCTTTTCTCTTCTGTGTCTGTATATAGATACACTTTGCGATTTCATGGGGGCAATCTCAAATATTCTCTCGTTTAATTTTACGATGTTCCTCTGCATGACTGTGATGTTTGATGAAGAGGTCTCCCTTGGGGCTCCTGCGACCCGGTTCCTCACTAGACTTTCGGAGCTCATGCAAATGGGTTTTGGACTCGAATGAGTGACAGTAAGGAGCTGTTTGAAAAGGAGTTATCCATCCAACATATAGATTATACCCCCAATAATCCTGAAACCGACAGATGTAAGAGCCCACCCGAAGTTGAAGAGCTCTAAAAAAAGTATTTGTGTCAATCAGTGAATGGTTGGGGTGGGGAGGGAGTGTTTCACCCTTTTTATCATGATAGTTCTAATGTAGTATAAAGTTGGTTATATGATCATATTGTCATATTAGAACAAATCCAATTGCGAGAGCAATAGGCAATACAACAGAGATTAGCGGGCCATATTTCGTGATTCGGGCCAACCAAATCATTTTTGATGATGAGGAAACACGATTCTCTGTATATTTTGCTTGAGAGTACCCTTCATCAAGATAATAACCAATTAGAGTCCGCTTAGTTTTTTCAATATTTTTCGTTTGCTCTTTTTCTGTTTGAATTTCAAAAATAATCCTGCGTGCTGAACGAACGACTAGAAAAAAGGATATAGATGAGGCAATTATGATCAGAAGAGGTGCAAGAACGCTTTGAATAAAGACAAATTTGGATTGATAGTGATTACCTAAGAGCTCCATCATGGAACCTGTTCCAATGTTCTCCGAATTTTCGATTACATCAAAGACCTCGATATCGGTAAATCCTAATTCGCTTAATATCCAGAGTGTTGTTCCATAGAAAAGGATTGGATTGTACGTGGCAAAAAAATTGGAAGTGTTCATGATGATATCGGCTACCACTCCAAGTGGTGACAATAATGCTAAAATTCTATTAATAATTTCACGAATAATCTCAGATAACCCGAATGGGAGTAAATCTAACGAAAATGGGATGACTATGTTGAAAATCCACGGAAGAGAGATAGGAGCAGTAAAAACAATCCCTAATCCAAAACTTTGAAGGATTGTACGAAAACAAAAGTATCCAAATCGAGTACGGAAGGGTTTCTCTCTTATTTGAATCACTTTATTCTGTAGATCACTATTATTTGGTTTATTTTCATCAGATACGGAAGATGAAGAGTCCTCTAAACGCCATTCTAACCCGCGTTGATACATACCAAGGGGAAAATAGAGTTTGAAAAGCGCTATTCCTCGTCTCCACCCTCTAGTAGATTTTATAGGTTTCGAAGATACACGATCAACTTCTTTTTGAGCTGTTTGTGTGTCCTCTTCGGCTTCCAGTTGTGTTGATTCAGATTTTCTTGACCTTCGAAATAATGACTTGAGACGTGACACAATTAAGTCAGACATGAAAAAGCTTTATAGACTTCTGTATAGCGGAAGAACTCCCTTTTTATTTTCTCCTTCTTCATAGCGTAATAATCCTCTCTCGGCGAGTCTGTGTATGCCGTCATCGAAGATTTACTAAAAAAACTTTATAGAGCAAAAATCTTTCTAAATTGAGATATTTAGATATATCGAAATATTTAGATATATATTTTTAAAATTATTCGAATTGGATGATATCCGTGCAAATCCATATCTTAAAGTGAGAAAAACATGGATCTTGCTTCTATCTATATTCCTGTAATCGGTTTTGTGGATCCAGATCAAATTGGATTAATTATTTTCTTTCTAGGTGGTTTAGCCACTGCAATATCCCCTTGTTTGTTTCCAATACTTCCTGTCTCGCTTATTCGCATGTTTGGTGCCGATTCACGTAAGAAAACACTAACAATAACTACAGTACTCGTTTCAGGTGAAATCTTGGCTTTTCTATTCCTATTTTTTGCGATTTCTCTCCTTTCAGAGTTTTTGAGACAAAATTTTCTAAACCTAAATGCTATTATGGGTGTTTTATTAATAGTGATAGGTATTTTTCTGATGGTTCCTAAATTACGTGAGCTTAGTGCCAAATTACCTAATCCTCAATTAAGCATAGGAATTAACTCTGTTAGATACCTTGATGCTTTTGTTTTAGGTTTTGGATATTGTTTAATTGCAGCACCTTGTGCAGGAACAATTTTTGCCTCTTTAACTTTACTAATTCTAGCTGGAGAAAATTTATTTTTTGAGATATTTTGGTTTCCAGTATTCGCTTTAGGTCTTGCCTTACCCTATTATGTTCTTGCACTTTCTGCTAGTGAATTTCGAATTCAAATTGCTCAATGGATTGTTGCGAGAAATAATGTCATTAATATTGGAATGGGTTGTCTCCTAGTTATTTTTGGAATTGGAATGATATTACCTCGGTTTACTGGAACTCCTTGGTGGCACTTGTATGGAGACGCTCTTACAGGAGTACTAGTGATATTACTCCTCTTATTCGCATCTGTTGCCTTAATCTTCTTTTTTAGACAACATGGGTTGAAAAACATCAAAAAGATGGAAATATCGGATCAAGAATTCCAACATAAGGACGAGAAAGAGTAGAATAAATAATAAGGTGGCTCAATTGAGTCGTAGACAGAGACGGAGAATTCCAAAAGGAAAGAGAGAAGAAAGTACGTCTTATGAGGAAGTTCTTGAAGGATTAGATCGTATCCAGAACAGAATGGAACAGGAAGTAAAAAGTAAAATACTGAAATCAAAAAGTAATTTAAACATTTTCATCATCGTTGCAGTTGTTATAGTAATTTCGAGCATAGGATTAGGGGTGATATTTCCAACTGTCCCTCAAAACTCTTCTTCCAATGAACCCTCTGAACCCACAGATGAAAATCCTTCAACAGATACACTAAAATTAATATTTCAAGATATAGATGGTACAGACTTTAATTTATTTCAGTATAGTGGCCAACATATTATATTGGATATAATGGGAACATATTGTGAACCATGTGCAAAGCAGATTGAAATTCTCAAAGAGTTTACAGAATTATATTCTCACATAGTCGTCATATCAGCATCTTCCGAAGATCTCAATCATCTTGCTGCTTATAAAACACAAAACGAAATACCTTGGAAAATTGTTAAGGATATTTATGGCGTTTCAACTCGACTACAGGTCACCTATATTCCTACTGTAATTCATTTTTCTCTAAAATATACAGAAGCCCATAGAAACGTTGGACTGACAAGTTTAGAAACTCTCTCTTCTTGGGTTGCTTGAACTTAATATAGAACCATATAGATAAACAATTCTTCTACAAAATTATATGAAATTTAGTATAATTTATTAACGTTCATAGATAAAAAATTCGAGAAGCTTGGGATAGATTGGATAATTCCAATTATACACCATACAAAGTATGTTAAATTTTCGTTGAAGATCCATTTAGCGAAACTTTTTGATTCATATCATGTTGTTTCCTTCTTCTGAGTGCTATCTTGACTAAAACTAACATGACAGGAATCTCTATAAGGAAACCAACAAGTGTTAATACAGCTACCATAGGCATCGAAACAAATGCGGGTTGGGCTATCGCAATTGCGAGTTCAAAGTTTATTCATTATTTATTAATAAAAACAACTTTCAATATCTTTAACCAAATCCTAGAAAATTGGTTTTCCGCCTTCAAAAATTGGTTTGAAGAACTCTATGACTCGTAACCTTCAATGTTTTGTTGAAATGCTCTATTAATGGATTTTTTATGAGATCCATGAAACTAAAGTCTCATAATTGGTAATTCAATTAAAAATTAGGTCCTTTTTTCCTATTTTTGCTTCAGAATTTCTTAATTAGATGATTAATTGTAGTAGTAGTAGTAGTAGTATGAATAGTTAAAAGGGAATGAACGAGGCTATAACTTCCTGATTCTTAATTGAGAGAAATGTCCTTTTTCCTTCTCGGGTTCGAGTTATTAAATCTGCATCTTCCAGCAGAGAGAGATGATGAGACACCGTGGCCTGAGCAAGATTCGTTAAATATTCAAGTTCACAAGGACAAGTTACTCCATTATTTATAGCTGTTAGAATTTGAATTCTAACTGTATGGTTCAAAGCTTTTATTTGTTTTCTGAATTCTTTGAACTGTGTTTGTTCCTTTAAGGTCTTAAGCTTGTTTTTAAGGAGCTTTAATTCCTCTATTCGATTCGAAACAGACTTCCAGTCTACCAATTCTGAGTTTAGTAGATCTTTTAATTTCTCTTCCAGTACAGAAACGCTCATATTCGAATAGACCTCAATTCATTTCTAAATTTCAAAATTCACTCCAAAGAGATTTCCTAGTGATTTTAATATTCTAGCCTATCATTTTTATTATTTCTTATTAATTTAAATATTTCGATATTTCGATATGTTTATATATCGAAATAATATGGAAAAAAATATCAGAAGAAGGATAAATACATGGTTGATATTGGTGGAATGATTCAAGGAGCACTAGAGAGTGCAATAGCAACTTTACTAGATTATCTTTCTCTTCATGTGTTACTGTGTCTTGTTCCTGCTTTCTTTATTGCAGGAGCAATGGCTTATTTCATTCCTAAAGACTTAATTACACGATATATGGGAAAAGATGCTGACCCGAAAATAGCTTATCCTATGGCCACGGCTGGTGGTTTTCTGTTAGCAGTCTGTAGTTGTACAGTTCTCCCGTTATTTGTGAGTATTTGGAAACGGGGAGCAGGGTTGGGGCCAGCGATAACTTTCTTGTTTGTTGCACCTGCAATTAACATTCTCGCACTGACTTATACAGGAACACTTGTGGGAATGGACATTGCAATAGCACGAGGGGTTCTAGCAATCTTTTTTGCTATCCTTATAGGGTTAATTTTGGCAGCTGTTTTTGGAAAGGAAATAGATCAAAATGAAAATCACACAACTAATCCAGCCAGTATCACCACAGATCCAACAACGCAGGAACCTAGTATAACCAACAAAATGGAGGTTTCTAAGTCAAACATGCTCTTAATAATTGGACTAGGAATCGCTTCGATATTTTTAGCTACCTTAGATTCTAATATAATTAGCACTCTGGGTAAAACTCTTTTTTCGGGGTTAACGATAATTTCTCCACTTCTTCAGGCCCCTCCTCTTCTGCAAACCATCATTTTTCTCTTGGGATTGCTGATTCTTATTATTCTAACCTTCAAAATCCCGAGTAAGGAATTAGTGCTGTTTCTCTGGTTAGTCTATGTATTAATGACGGGTACCTCTCAAATTGCGTATTTTTCTGAGGATCTTAATTTATTGGGTGTTATCATAAGTCCCGCGATAAGTAATATGATGATTAAACTCCTCTTGACAAGCCTAGTGGTTCTTGGATTACTTCTTTTTGTGTGGAACCAGTTTGACACAGATGACATTCGAGCATGGCTCTTCGAGACGTGGATCTTTGTGAAGTCCATTTTTCCTTTAATCATTGTAGGAGTAGTCATCGCTGGCTTTGTGAAATTCTTTATTCCCCCTGAATTAGTAGCAACGCTGGTGGGACGTAATACTATTCTTGCAAATCTGCTTGGAGTCCTATTTGGTGTGTTTATGTACTTTCCCACGTTGATGGAGGTACCCATTGCCCGAATATTTTTGGATCTTGGTATGGCTCGTGGGCCATTGTTAGCGTATTTATTAGCAGATCCAGAATTGTCTTTGCAGAGTATTCTTGTAACTCGGAAATATTTGGGCGATAAGAGAAATGCTTTTTACATTATCCTAGTAACAATATTTACTACTCTGGCTGGGTTAATTTTCGGATTTGTTTTAGGTCAAGGAATTGGCTTATGGTGATTTATGACGAGATTGTTAATTGAGGTTGAATAAAATGAGTACAACAAAAACTGTGACAGAAGAGATGTCAGTATTAGATAAATTTCTCCCTGTGTTTATTATTGCAGCCATGGTTCTAGGACTATTCATGAATCGGCTAGTACCCAATATTCAGAATTTTTTCAGTCAAGCACAAATTGATTCTGTCTCGCTCCCCATTGCCATTGGGCTGCTCTGGATGATGTATCCAGTATTAGCTAAGGTGCAATACGAGAAGATTCCTCAAGCACTCCAAGAATATAAGCTCTTTGGCACATCGCTTGTTCAGAACTGGATCATTGGCCCGATTTTCATGACGTTACTGGCATGGGTATTTTTAGCTAATTATCCTGGGTACCGAGAGGGAATAATCCTCGTTGGATTAGCTCGGTGCATCGCAATGGTTCTAATCTGGAATATGCTTGCTGGAGGAGACGCCGAGAAATGTGCCATCCTTGTGGCTCTTAACAGTGTCTTCCAAATCTTCTTCTATGCCATTTATGCCTGGATTTTCATTGGGATTACGTATATCGATATTTTCGATATTGCGCGTAGTGTCTTTATTTTCTTAGGGATCCCCTTAATTGCTGGGTTTTTAACAAGAGAAGTATTCCGTCGTCGAAAGGGTGAGGATTGGTACTCCAGTGTCTTCATTCCGAAACTTGGCCCAACAGCTATCATTGGTTTGCTATTCACGGTGGTAGCGATGTTTTCTATGCAGGGTGAAAAAATCCTTAGCCAACCATTAGATATTTTGCTTATTGCTGTGCCTCTCTTCATCTACTTCATCGGGATGTTCCTAATGAGCTTTCTACTCTCGTTTTTCTTAAAGTTCAGATATCCCGAAACAGTTACCCTCTCATTTACAGCCGCTTCAAATAATTTTGAACTCGCTATAGCGGTCGCTATTGCCACTTTCGAGATCGATTCAGATCAGGCGTTAGCAACCGTAGTTGGGCCTCTGATCGAGGTGCCTGTATTATTATTATTAGTGTATTTGGCTCTGTGGCTTAAGCAATATCTTTTCAAGACTGAATTGCCAAGTCCTCAACCAAGTCGTGTTTCGTGAAATAAAAGGTAATGTATAAATCAAAAGAATGGAGGTTTAATGGATATGACAAAAGTGTTAGAAGTTTTTGGTCCAGGTTGTGCAAAATGCAAGGCATTGAAAAAAAGTACTGAAGAAGCAGTTGAAAAATTAGGCTGGCACGATGCAAAAATTCTCTATAACACTGATATGGCCGAAGTCATCAAAAGGGGAATTACTGCTACCCCAGCATTGGCCATTGATGGGAAAATAGTGCTGTCTGGTCGGTACCTTCCTGCCAACAAACTTGTACAACTACTTCAAGAAAATGAATGAACCAATCAAATGAATGAGATTAAAATGACTGGTCCCAAAGTTGAAGTGTTCTCTCCAGCAGGAGCTTGTGGCTGTTCATTTGCTGTGTGGATTGGAAAGGTCTGGGATATTCTTATAAAATATAAAGACCAGCTTGAAATTGTGAGTCTGACCTCAGATTCTCCTCGGGCACACGAGCTTGGAGTGGGTGGGCGAACTGTTGTGATCAATGGCGAGGTCACCCCAGTTTTTGTCCTTGAAAGAAAAATCCAAAAACTACTGCAAAAACTACAGCAAAAATAAATAAATAATTCATAATCAATTAAAGATTTTTGATGACTTAATCGATGCAAGATCGAAGCTTCTAAATACTAAATCCGTTATAATCTTCAATGATATCATCTTTAAAAATCATATGGCGTGTATTGCAAATAATAAAATGGAAAAGTGCTTGTATTCAAATTAAGGACAGCTCAAGATATTATCAAGTATACAAACTGTAATTACCTAAACGATCCTTCATTCAAGTTCTGTAAACATTATGGATTTCAAATTCAATGTCCAAACGATTAATGATCAAAGAATAGCTGATCTAAATCTTTTTTTATTCTCATCTTGCCCCAATCAAATTACTCAAAAGCTTATCCTGCAATGATCAGAGTAAAGGAACTTTTTTTTCTAGTATAGGTCAATAGAGGTGATACATTGAAGCAAAAAGAGATACTAAAGTCAGTCCGACTCTCAAAAAATATTCTCCTTTTTCCTGGACATGCAAATATTGCTATCTTGAACCTAGGTTCAAAAAGTCTTATGATTGATTGTGGAAGGAATGTCACTGAAGCAAGTGAGATTCGAGCAGAAGCTGAATCGTTATTTAAGAATAAGATTGAATATGTAGTATTAACCCATTTTCATAGTGACCATACTCACAGCTTACCACTGTTTTCTGATTGTCAAATAATTGCTTCTAATCAATTGGTAAAATTGTTGAAAGCAGCTAAACGTAAACCATCTCAAAATTTCTCCCTTGTTTTTCCTAATGTTACTTTTGAAGAAGAATATAGTCTTCAAGAATCTGATTTCAAAGTAATTGTCAAGCAAACAGGGGGCCATACACCTGATTCAAGTTTTGTTTATTCTCCTGGGCATAAACTATTAGCAACAGGTGATAATTTACGATCTGATTTTCTATGGGGAGGACGTAATAGTGATCCTGAAAAATGGATTTCTGCTCTGAAAGAATATGTTTCTTTAAATACTGACTATATCATTATTGGCCACGGAGAGATTATGACAAATGAAGAAGTGAATTCGATTCTAGAATATGTCCTTGAAGTTAAAAAGGGGATGATGAAATTTTTAGACGAAGGGAAAAAAGATCAAGAAATCATCCCAAGAATCAAAGAAATTAAACCTCTTGGGGATTTTGGTGTTTTCATTCATGATAATACAATTGTCAAATGGTATAAATTCTGGAAAAAAATAAAAATAAACGGTAAATAATGAACATGCTTCCTTATTAATCTTAATCAGGTTGTTCATACCAAGTTAGAGTTTAAGGTAATTTTTAGAATCACGTCTTAGGATTATCATATAAGAAGATCTCCTCAATAGAACATTCGAAAAACATAGCCATTTTGAAAGCAAGAGTAAGAGAAGGATTATATCTTTCCTTTTCAATAGCAATGATAGTTCGTCTGGTGATACTAAGTTTTATTGCAAGATTCTCCTGTGTCATATCGTGTTTTACACATAATTCCTTTAATCTGTTTTTCGTGATAGTCACCTGACTTTATTCTGAATGAGATAAATGGCTGCTGCTACTGCATAAAATACTCCTCCAATAATAACAAGAATTTCAATCGCTTTAAAATTCGAATAAGTATTGAGAAAAAGTATTAGTAAAAATTATTCACATAGCGTTGGGTAAGTTAATGTTTTTATATATCGTTAGAGTAAAAAAAAATACATTTTTTTCCATGTAATTTGCACTTTTGAGAGTCCTCAAAAGTTAAGAGTAATCACGAAGAACTCCAAATTACCCTATAAATAGGGATATCAAAAGGAGGAATGATTTTGGAGCGAAGAATCAAATTGATATTGTGCACTGCATTGATTTCTTTCATTTTTTTCTTTGGACAGATCACACCAGCACTAGGATACATCGAACGATATGGGTTTGAGACCCTAGGTTCTGGAATTAGTAACTCCAAGGTCTGGTGCCAAGCAGATGTAGTGTATGTAGATGACGCACAGGGTGGGACTACGTCATATGGTTTGACCGTCTACGCAAATGAAGAAGATCGTTTCGAGGTGAAAGTGTATGTCACTGCATATTATCGCCATAAAATGAGGTATGTCGACTATCCAGGGCAACCCCCGCAAACTTGGACCCATTATTATTGGGATCCAATCCCAGAGAATATGATAAAATGGGGGTCGTATGAATATGAGGCTTCAGGGACACGTCAATGGACATGGACTGCAGGATATACGGTATATGGTTACAGTTTTAGTTGGAGCTGCACAGGTGACCCAACAGCTTCGGAGGCTTCTAAGAATTCTGTCAGCGGAGATTATCGTTACATTGGTTGGTTTAGAAGTTCTAATAGCGATGAAGACCACAGATTTACTGCTCTCTTTAAATTAGCAGTGGATAATGATATGGCTAGATTGTATGACAATGGCAAGTACTGGTATGAGGATTTTGGTGGAGGACGCTGGCAACAAAATTGGCTTTACATTGAGAAGGTAAGATTTAAAGTCATAATATACTTCAAGTACTACTTTTTCTGGAGTTATTATACTCGAATGACACATACTTATATCATGGGTGATGGTTCTCCCTCGGGTGATATGAACTGGATTGGTATAGAAGCGGATCTTACTTGACTTATATCTATTTAAGAGCGTTATATACACTTCATAATAGAGGCCAATGCGATTAGAGAGTTTCTCTAATCTTTTTTTATTTTTCAAGGGGAATCAGGAGTGATTAAAGGAAAGAGGGGTCTACTAAGAATAATATTCCTACATCTAATCCGCCAATCAAAACCCCCAAGAGGGAATACCAAAGGATGGTCTTAATGATGATTGCTTGGATCTCGAATCTCAAAATGCTTCCTCTTCCTCTTCTGATGGTTCAAAGCTTTGGATGAATAGAAACGCTCTGCCACTTTCATCTCTCCATTTCTCAGACAAAAAGCTGTGTTAGATCTGCATCAAAATAATTCCTAATTCTTCAACCAGGGGCCAAACAGTATACCTGCCAAAAAAAAGATCATTTCTAAAAACTAAAACAGACCCCAATCAACACGAGTGGATTACTAATTCCGTAATAAGACCCCTTTTTAAGAATGGAAATCATTTCCTATTAGTTCAGCGATTTTTTCATAGAAACTGTTATTATTCAGCCATGTTAATACTCTATCAATGACAAGAACAGGAGTTTTATCGATTATTCCATATTTAATTGAGATCTCATACATAAAAGAAATTAGGACTTGATAAATCACACTAAATAATTTCATGGTAAATGTTAAAGTAGACTGACGTTGAAGCTTTTAATCCCGAAGTTGGATTTGTAGCAATCTGAATGAAAAGGATCAAGTTTAAATCTTCATTTTCATCACAAATAAAAAGGTTCTGAATTTGAAAAACAGGTTCACACCAGTCAAAACCTTTCTCTTGTATTAAGTTCCCTTTATAGTTTATAGAATTTTAAGGAGAGTGGTCATTGAAAGTCAATGTTGCATAACGGGGTTGTTAAACCTAATATTTAAATATTTACTAATCATGTATTAGTCCTCTTCGGAAGCTCTTTCCCTGTTAGGACATATATACTTTCTTGTCTGTTTTTTCATATAAAAATTATGCAAATAGCGTTGGTTAAGTAACACATTTTACATAGAAGTATCGGTATCCTTAATTTAAGCAAATAATAAATCATAGAGAATAGTAATATGGGGTTTTCCGAAAGCAAAAAATGAAATTAAAACATGGATAACAACAGCCCACCTTATGGACTTGGTTTGATAGGCAATCCAATTAAATGATAACCCAAGAAAAAAGGTTGAAATTACTAACGTTAATGTCCTGTGAAACTTTGCTGAGCTTAATTTAAAATTCTCCTCTACATTGCACGATTAGGTAAATAAAATAAAAAGATTTTTGTAGAATTACTGTTGGATTCTAGCCATTTATTTCTTTTATTTCTTTTTTAATTAAGAAAAATATAATATGACCCTGGTAGTACAGCGAAAATAAATAAATAATTCATGATCATATACAGATTTTTGATGACTTAACCGATGCAGAATAGATCAGGGTGGTAGAGCTAATACAATGAATCTATAAGCATGTACATCCTCACACACCTGAAATTTAGTCATTATAGAAATTAAATTCCATATAGGGAATTTATCATGTTAAAAGTGGGAGTCAGAAACCATGAATTGGATAAAACCAAGAAAAGTTGTTCTAAGGTATAGTATTGTTATAGGGATAATTGTGCTATTTGTTTACTCTGGAACATTGAGTATTAACATATATTTAGAGAATGTAGGTAACAACACTCTGATTAATCTTACACCTAATGATAGACATGAGGACAATATTTTAGCAAGCATCACTGATATCCCCTTGGGATGGAGTTATGAGAGTAATTTAACATTAGATCCTGTTACTCCTGAACCAAACTACCAAGTTAAGGTCATACTTAATCCTTATAGTTTTAATTATTCCAAAGCTAAACCAGATGGGAGTGATCTACGCTTTTATGACCCGTTAAATACTCCTTTAAGTTACTGGATTGAAAGTTGGAATCCTGCTGGAAAATCGATAATTTGGGTCAAGGTGCCTAATGTAGGTACATCCACGATCCACATGTATTATGGGAATCCTACTGCTATGTCTGAAAGTGATGGAGATGCCACATTCATTTTCTTTGATGATTTTGAAGGATCTGCTGTGAATACAAGCAAATGGACAACCGATAATGATCAATACAGTTCAACAATTGTTTCAGGAGGGGTATTAACAGTCACTACATATATAGATGATGTTAATGAACGAAATGGAGGTGCTGTAATAGGCTTCAATGATTTTTACCTAACTAAACCTCCAGCCCCTTATAATGCATATACGAATAATTCCATTAATTTTGGTTCATTAGGTCGTGGACATCAGATACAAACTAAAGCTGCGACTGCAAGTCTCGTAGTAGATAATGCTCTTGCCATGCGAACTTGGGATACAAGGGATATTCGGTGGATATCTGATTCTTTAGTTCAGTATAATAACGGTACTTCAATTATTACTCACACTAATAGCACATGTATTCCTGATATGCCTCTAGGGATAAGAATTTTGACCCACGCAACATATTATGGCCCTGGTTGGGGGTGTAGTGGTGCAGTTAGGTCTGTGGATACAGTTGGGAGTGTAGGTCGAGCTTTACGAGCACGCACTTACCATGATTGTGCTTATGATGGTCTAGCTCCCCCCAGTATTCAGGTCGATTGGGTATTCGTTAGAAAATGTGTAGAACAAGAACCATTAGCAAGAGTTGATAACATCCATGTAAGCCTTATCAGGGTAGATCCAGCGACTCCTGAAGCTGATTATCAAATTAAAGTAAATCTTAATCCCAATAATTTCGACTATTCACTCGCTAACTTTGATGGGCGTGATCTCCGTTTCTATGATATATATACCAATCCCTTAAGTTATTGGATTGAAACGTGGAATCCTACAGGAGTATCAATGATTTGGGTTAAGATCCCTTCACCAGGTACCTCTTCGTTGTATATGTATTATGGTAATCCATCTGCTTCGTCTGAAAGTGATGGAGATGACACGTTCATTTTCTTTGATGATTTTGAAGGATCTACTGTGAATACAAGCAAATGGATAACCGATAATGATCAATACAGTTCAACAATTGTTTCAGGAGGGGTATTAACAGTCACTACATATATAGATGATGTTAATGAACGAAATGGAGGTGCTGTAATAGGCTTCAATGATTTTTACCTAACTAAACCTCCAGCCCCTTATAATGCATATACGAATAATTCCATTAATTTTGGTTCATTAGGTCGTGGACATCAGATACAAACTAAAGCTGCGACTGCAAGTCTCGTAGTAGATAATGCTCTTGCCATGCGAACTTGGGATACAAGGGATATTCGGTGGATATCTGATTCTTTAGTTCAGTATAATAACGGTACTTCAATTATTACTCACACTAATAGCACATGTATTCCTGATATGCCTCTAGGGATAAGAATTTTGACCCACGCAACATATTATGGCCCTGGTTGGGGGTGTAGTGGTGCAGTTAGGTCTGTGGATACAGTTGGGAGTGTAGGTCGAGCTTTACGAGCACGCACTTACCATGATTGTGCTTATGATGGTCTAGCTCCCCCCAGTATTCAGGTCGATTGGGTATTCGTTAGAAAATGTGTAGAACAAGAACCAGCTGTGACTGTTGTTAATCAAACTATTAATCTTATTTCACCTGAGGATAAAATCTATTCAGCTCCAATGAGTGGTTACTATCCAGCCTCTTATGGCTTTGAAGATGATGTTGGTGTTCCCTATTCAGATATAACAATTTCAGGGCATCCTCCGTCTGGATGGAGCGTATATTATCCAGGACAATATGGCAAATTGAGAGTTCTTGAAGAATTCTATGGCCACAAGAATGTTGTAGAATTGAGGAAAGATAGAGGTACTTTTGGGAAAGATAGAGTCGGCATGACTAAGAATTTCGCATCAAGTGCAACCATTGGAACAGTCGAATTTTGGTTTCACAAAGACTCTGATAGTGGATTGGATGCAACTAAGTTCAAACTCCTTGGATCTGGTGGCAATATCGAATTTGGAATTGAGGATAAGGCTTTATACCATGGACCATATACAACTAAAACTACCATTGCAACTAATGTCTTTCCAAAAGACACTTGGCTCCATATTCGGGTAGACTTCGACATTACTCAAGGTGGATGGCAGATCCAGCTCAATAACACCTGGTATGGTAGTGGCTACGCATTTCTATTTGAAGGCTCCCCAATTGACATTTATGGTTTTGATCTTCGATCTCATGGGATAGAATTTCAATCTGGAAATCCACTTCATGACTTTTATTTAGATGCGCTAGGATATTCTTGGGATCCTTGTTATAATATCGGAGATAATTTAAAAGAAGGATTACTACTAGATTTTGAACCACCTACGAAATCTAGAACAGACTGGGCAGGTTATTATCCTGCTTCTGAAGGATTTGAAGATGTTTCGGTTGGTACTGAACCTGATAATTGGGGCTGGTGGCAGGGTGGTAGTATCCAACCCACATCAGTTGATATACAGGTTCTTAATTCTAAAACAGATGCTTATGGAAATTTCCATTCAAAAGTTCTGTATTGCAAGGATAATGATGCTGGCCCTATACTTGTTGCCGATGGTTTCTTTAATAATGTCATTACATCAGGAACACTCGAATTTTGGGTATTACATGAAGCTCCAGGAACTAATTGGCGAGTTAGTTGGGGATTGTTGAAAGCAGCCTCTCCATATGATTATACTGTTCGTGTTGCTGATGAATATAACGAATTTGAGTATTTTGATGGCAATACATCTATAGATACAGGTATTACTTTCTCTGAAAATAAGTGGTACCGATTATCGATCGATTTCTCAGATGATGGCACTTACGCAGGATTAGCTCCGCATCACTATCGGGTAAGACTTTATGATTCAGATGGAAGTACCTTGATTTATGAATCACCAGATGCAGAATTCCAGTATCATGGGAGTAGTTCAGGAATCCATGTATCAACAGGTGATTCAGTCCAATCAAATTTATACTTTGATGCTTTTGGTTATTCATGGGATCCAAATTATAACATCGGAGATAACAGGTTCGAGGCAGTAAATGAGGGGAGTGAACCTGCAGATTTATCTTGGATCGGTTATTCATTAGATAATTCGAGTTATATACCAATCGAAGGAAAAACAAGCATTGTACTTCCCGCTACTGGTAGTCATACGATACAACTTTATATAACGGATATTTTAGATAATTGGTACACTTCTGAACAAAGATCCTTCTTCTGCTTATTAAGTGTTCCAAGCATCACAAGCCCCAGCGATTTTAGCATATTTCATGGTGATACAGGTTATTCTATTCTTTGGTCTGTTACAGATCTTTTCCCAGCAAATTATTCGGTCTATCGGAATGGGACAATTTATAGAACGGGGTCTTGGACAAATTATGTATTAGTTTGGCTTGATGGATTAGAAGAAGGTGTTCATAACTTTACTTGTGTAGTAGAGAATGCTTATGGGAGAACTTCTTCTGATGAAGTATGGATTAGGGTACTCCCTTCCGCGCCTGATACAACACCTCCATCCATTTCCTCACCAAATGATGTAAGCTTTGAAGAAGGATCCATTGGATATTCAATTATTTGGACTGGATCAGATGATCGGACACCCTGGTGGGCATCTGTCCGAAAGAATATGACTCTAATTTATGACAAGGCTTGGATTGGAAATGATATTGTAATTTCTCTTGATGGAGTCGCCACAGGATTATATAAGTATAATTGTACACTCTTTGATGAAGCAGGGAACTCGGTTTACGACGTAGTATGGGTTAATGTGACTGAAGCTGTCCCAGACACTGAATCCCCTGTTAACATGCCACCTGGTTCTTTAGAATTTGAAAAAGGGACAACTGGTCATATTCTTCATTGGATCTGTCTTGATAATCATCCGTTTGCTTATACAATTCTTATAAATGATACTGAGGAACTATTCAATCCCTGGCATGGAGAGAATATTTCCTATTCTGTTGATCATCTCCCCATTGGTACATGGAACGTGACTCTAACTTTATATGACCTAGCAAGCAATACAGCTTCTAGTTCAGTAATAGTCACGGTTAATCCAGAAGCTCCTGATGTAACTCCTCCAACAGTTTCTCAACCAGCCAAATCTATTATTGCTGAAAATACTGCTGGAACAATTATTTGGGAAGTCGATGATAAATATCCAGATCGATATATGATCACTAGAAATGGTTCAATCATCTATGAAAAAAGTTCTTGGGTTTCAGGAATCATTCAATACCATTATACCTCGTTACCTCTTGGTACCTGGGAATTCATCTTAACTGTATGGGATGTGGCAGGACATAGCGCATCTGGTATAGCAATTGTTGAAGTAATCCCTACCGGTGAAGCTGATACTTTTCCACCAACTATTTCACAAATACAAGACGTTGTGTTTACATATGGAACTTTGAATAATTATATTATCGCCTATTTATTTGATGTGCACCCACAAGGTTATTTGATCTCAATCGGCACGGATACTATCATTGTTGAACATACCTGGACCTCTCCTAATATAAAAGTAGAGTTTTGTTTAGATGGGCTGGTTGTAGGTAATTATAATATCATTATAATTGCATGGGATACATTTGGGAATAATGCATCACGGTCAGTAAGTGTCACGGTTCAGGGAGACACCGATCCACCCATCCTCGTTCATCTACCAGATATTACAGTTGAAGAAAATATCAATATTACACTAACATGGCAAGTAACTGACGAAACACCCTCCCATTATGAATTGATCATGTTACCGAATGGAGATATAGAACAGTCAGGATCATGGTCAGGAACATCTATTGAAATTGTTATAACAGCTCTTCCCCTTGATACGTATCAATATCGTCTTATTGTTTATGACATGTCAGGAAACTATGCGATAGATGATTTTACACTCATAGTAGTACCCAAAACCGGAAGGGCCCCTGGATTTGAACTCACCACTACTGCAATATTCATACTGTTTTTCACGAAGTTCAGATCTTACTTCAATTTGAGACGGAGGAAAAGAAAATGAGTCCAATACAGAATTTAAAATGTAAATTTCGAAGTCATAAAAGACTTATTTATGCTTCTTTTGCACTTGTAATCCTCATTTATTCAGTAACATCTTTATATTATTCACCCGATATTAATATTTCGGTTTCCTTACCAGTCCCCCGATTAATGAAACAATCTTATTGCCAGGATCAGATCAAATCAAAGGTACCCGATTATTTGTATAGCTTCTTATCAGAAGAAGACAAACAGACACTGCAGCAGTATGAAAGTTATTTAACTCATTTTTCTGATGAGGATATTGAATCCCTAGAACAATATGATGAATATCTCCAGCAGCTAGCAAATCCAAATCAACGAACACTTGATGCTTATGATTATTTCCTAAATTCTTGGACACCTGTTGAAGAGACTGTTACAATTAATTCGGATGACCTTCCCGATTTTAAAGAATCATTCCAATCATTTTTCTTCAATGACTGGGTGAAACAACCATCGTATTCATTAGATGTTACCCCAGATCAAGAAATTGAAAGCATAAGTACAGCTGATGACCATAAAGTTGAAACAACCACACAAATAAAAAATGAAAATTATGAACTAATTGATAGACGAATTATAACCGAAAATCAAGAAATTCATCAACGATCAATAATAACAGAAAATAGCGAATTTACTCAGATCACTGAAATCTCGGGAAAACCTCAAATTAGACTCATCGAACCTGACTTTTCAGGATTTGAGGACATTCAAATTCCTATCCATTCAGCCTCAGGCGGAAAGGGAGCTAGTCAAGCTCAAGTAGAATACTTAAATAAAACAATTGACATTAAATTGGGATTTGAATTCAATCTTCCAGGATTCAATTATAAACCATCTCTATCCCTATTTATCATCAGATTCAGAGCTTGGGCAGTATTTGAAGCAGGTTTTCATTTTGTCTTTCCTGTTAGATTGATAATCGAATACCCCAAGGAAGTAATGGAAGGACAAACATATGATTTTAAAGTGACCCTTATTCCCCTTGACCTTCCAGACTATCATGAGTTTGAAATAAAATTCTTGTTAGATGTTGGCGTTGCTCTGGACGCCAAGTACCTTCATTGGACAACAAAACGAGTTACAGTTCGCTATTGGTGGTTCTGGAAATGGCGAAAAAAGAAAGTAAGAATCCCTTGGTTTGGATGGACATGGAAAAATGTTTTTTCCTATCCGCTAATATATTATAATTATCATAAATATGATGATTATCAGACTCCTCTTGCAGGTGAAAATGTTCAAGTAGATTTTAATTTTGATGTAGATCTCCTCCCCATTATCGCAAATTTAAATATTCCATACATTTCAGCGATTTGCAGTGCTTTATCAAATATTATGGAAATAGGGGTCGGGTTGGGGTTCCTTGATGTATATGGAAAAGCAGTTACTGGCCAACTCGCAGCAGCAGCAGGTGATTCCCCAAAAACTAAGAATCCAGTAAGTTGGACTTCTTCAGGAGAACTAAATGTTTTAGAATTCGGTATACCTTATGAAGCAGGAGAATTTCTTGGTATCTCTGTCGATGAAATGATTTTCCATGCAAGTAAAGTGATTTGGAGTCCAGAGTTCTTCATTAACTTTAAAAACTTTAAATGGTGGATTTTCACACTTCCACTTAAAGATTGGATTGGAAGTCTACGTGTACCAATATTAGGCATTAATTTTGGAGAGATGAACCTTCCAACATTATTTTCATATGAGATTAGTGCATCCTCAATTATATCTGAAGATGTTTATGACTTTTCAATGGATGTGGAAGAAATAACTCCAGAGACAGGCCAAGGTTCACTAGCTACCATAGGCACTCATGATCAGATGTATCAAATCACAATCCAGAATTTAGCTGGAAAATCAGATGTAGTAGAACTTGAAGTCCAAGGATTACCAGAAGGCTACAGAGCTACTTTTGATAGAGCAGTCCCCCATTATAGTATTGGATCTACTCCTACAACTTTTTATTTGATCGTTTCACCACCAGAACAAATTAAAATACCGCCAGGAGAAAAAACATTTGAGATTATAGCAACCAGTCAAGCAAAACGTAATCTAAAAGTACCAAATCCTGCAATTAATCGATCTGCGACATTAATAATACCATCTATGATAGGTTATAGCCTTAATGTCGATTTAGGAACAGAAACCGCAAAAATAATCCAAGTTGATTATGGAAATTACATCCCAATAGCCTTCATGGGTGAAAATTTGGGTAATCTAAATGATACAATAATAGTTAATGCAACACTCTACTCACAAGACTCACTTTTGAGAAATTGGGTAGAGAATTTTGCAGTAGATCCATATGGTTCAGGATCAAGTCAGTACTATTCAGGAAGTGTTAATTTTAGATATGATCGAACTGATCTCTATCCATCACCAGGTGTATATACCCTAGACATCGAAGCAATAAATCAAAGAGAGCCTACCCTCTTTAAAAGAGAGAGAATGGCCCTCAACTTCTCAGCTCATTTTGACATAGAAACCTCAATTACACCTACCTCAACTACAATGTTTGCTAATTTCGAATCTAATTTCACATTTACAGTGAACAATACTGGAAATACCATGGATAACTATACGCTAACAACAACTGGATGGGATGACTATATCAGCTTCCCAAAAGGAAATAAAATATTAGATCTCGCTCCTAATGAAACAGAAGAAGTAGAAATTGTGCTAAAAATACCTGATCCTGATATAGTGCCAGCCACAATATATGATTTCAGGATATCCGCGGTTTCCGACGGAAGCAAGGGAACAGTGGCCTCTTCAAATGATGTAAGTGTGAAAGTCCTTGAACCAGATTATACCCCTCCAGGTATTACATATCTAGATACTAAATATTCACCTTGGGGACATGAATACCCACAATCAAACTTTGATTATGGACCATCCTGGCAAGCAGTAGATAGTTATCCAAACACCTACTCAGTATATATTAATGACACCCTGTACACCGATCAGGACCCATGGTCGAACGAAACTCCGATCTTTGTTCCTGTAACAGGATCTCGCCCGTTACCATTAGGTATCTATAATATTACAGTTGAATTTAGCGATACTTCTGGAAATGTCGCTACAGATCAAATTTGGGTTACGATTAAACCAACAGATAACACACTTCCCATTGTAGAGGAGATCTCAGGGAGTACTCTTCCAGAGAATTTTGCCCGACCACACACTCTCATTTGGAAGTGTACGGAAGAGTATTTACTAGATATGACTATTTATAAGAATGGGACCAAGGTCGCCGTTACTCCAGAGACCCTCATTATAGAACAGGATCCTGATACAGAGCATACTTCTCTAATAACGCATTATATTTCGACAGGTTCACTAACAGCCGGAGTTTGGAACTTCACGCTCTTTATCCAAGACGCGGAACATAATTCTGATTCAGCAAGCATTTTTGTTATTATCGCACCATCAGACTATGAGGCACCAAGCTTTACAGGCTATCCTGAATTTTATGCTTATCTGAACCATGGGGAGACAGTGTCATTCAACGCAACAGATGACTATCCAGATAGATATGAATTGTGGGTTAATTCAATACCAGCAAAAAATGGGACCTGGGAATCTGGAGTTTCAGTAGATTTTCAAGTAGATGAGTTAGTAGACCTACAGGTTGGCGGAAATAATTTAGAACTAAAACTCTACGACAGGTCGAATAATCTAATTTCTTATTCTTGGGGATTCTCGTTAATTGATATTGATGAACCAACATTAGTAGTCTCACCAACAGATTTCACTGTTTTTGAGCATGAACTCACACAAATAGACGCTCCTTTTTGGCAATTACACGATCACGATCCTAATTTAGGAACTTTTGAACTGTACCGTGACTCGATCCTTGTTAAGGCTGGAGTCTGGACCCCAACTAATGGCACTATTTCAGTCCCAATAGAGAACTTAGCTCCTGGTATTTACACATTTGATGCGGAATTTAGGGATGCAAGTGATAACATGAGATTTTCAACTGTTCAAGTGACCGTGAAAGATATCTTAGCTCCCTATGTCTGGCCTCATGATCCTATTTACTTCGAACCAGTATACACAGCATCATGGTTTGAATTCTTTATTTCAGAACCACATCTCTCATCCTATAAGCTCTTTAGAAATGGAACAGAGATCGACAGTAAAACAATAACAAGTAATTTTCCTTTTATCCTAGTCAATATCGAAGACTTAAAGCCAGGTTACTATAATTTTACCTTGGTTGTTGAGGATGAATCCCGAAATGTAGCAACTGAATTAGTACAAGTCTATGTCACAGATTATACCCCACCATATATCAAAAGGCCCCCTGATCTTGTATTCTCCGAAGGAACTACAGGCCACTCAATACACTGGGAGATTTTAGAAGCCAATCCTCATAATTATTCGCTCTATCTTAATGATCAGCTTATTGATTCAGGGACGTTACTTGAAACTAATTTCACAATCACTGTAGATACTCTTACATTAGGATTCCACACATATCTCCTCCTTGTTTATGATGAACAAGGATCCTCGCATAGTATGGCCTGTCATGTAGCAGTTGTAGATATAACTGCTCCAACGTTATCAAAAGTCTCAGATTGTCGGTTTGTTGAAGGGGACTCGAACGCCCGTATAGTTTGGCAGGCGCATGATATTCACCCGTCATCTTATACTATAAAATTAAACGGGTCTACATTTCTCCAAGAAACTTGGAGTGGAGATGACATTACTTTGCAGTTAGTTGGATGGAGTGCAGGTACATATGAGATAGAATTAATTATCAGTGATACTTCAAGTAATGTGGCATCAGATGAAGTTACGATAACAATTGTTAGTGAGGAACAACAAATCACCTCGAAGCAACCAGCAGTCTCAGGATCTGGATTTACCTTGGTATTCGTGTTATGCGGAATTGTGGTCTTAGGACTTGGAATGAGGCTGAAAAAGCATAAATAGGCTTATAATCATGGCTAATCACATGCCAAATGCGAATTGATGAAATCGAACTTTATGGCTTCAAGAACTCCTATCAGAAACCTTACTAGCGATATGACATAAAGATACATTAGTGTATGCTAGTTTTCTAATTAAATATCGTATAGATAATTGTGGCGGAGGAATTGGCTACCATATGGGCACCTGCAATAACCCAGAGATTACGTGTACGATACCAAACGTATCCAGTTATCATTGATGAGTAGAAAACAAGTGACACACTTATAGATGCCATAATTAATACTAATAATAAGTCAGATCCGAATAACATCCCCATTCCTAAGAAATGTGATGGAATATGGCAAATAGCAAATAGAATCGATGTAATTACGATCCCTCGGTGATTTCCATACCTTCTTTCCAGATAAGTCTGGAATATTGCCCTAAAAGATATTTCTTCACCAAAACCTACAACTAAATACATATATAACGTTTGGAATAATGGATAGGTATCTCCTCCTAATAATTCTATATTTCCACTCAACCAAATTAGGTAATTAAGAACAAAATTTTGCAGAACCATTACTACAAGAACGGGGACTAAAAATAAGATTTTGTTTGATCGAACCCCTAACTGAGAAGGTTTTACTTGGTCATGTACTATAATTGCTGCGATGTAAACAAAAATTATAATATACCCAATGTAAGCCATTCCTCCAGCTAATCCAACAAACATGAAAAGAAGTAAAAAGATCTGTCCTTTATCTAATCGTGTGAAATAATCACGAAATCGTTCAACACCACCATTGGTTGTTAATAGCCATCCTTTTCTTAATCCAGTAATGAAAATGATTATTCCTACAAAAAGCATAATCAGCATTAATGGACCACCAAATTGTGCAATAAAGAAATATACAGCCCAAATAAACCCAACATGGTAGATAATATAATTACGTTCATGTTCGGATGATTCACCTTTCCAAAGTGTGTCTAATGACGTTTCAACACTAGTAAATCGGTTAGAAATGACCTTAATGACGGGCAATGGAATGATTAGACATACAAAAGGAAAGACTATTATCAGAATTAATAATAGATTTTGGTCTTGAATAATTGATCCAAAGAAAGGCAATATTAAGTAAATAGGAATAAACCACAAGAATAAAGCGGTCATGAAAATGTATTTTTCGCTAAATAAGCTTTTTAGCCGTTTTATCAAAGTTTTCTCATCGAACTTCTTTTTTAAAGGTTCTTCTGGTTTTTTCATACCCAATTTCTGTTATTTCAGCTTTTTTAGATTTAGCTATAAGTGAATCTCCTTGAAAAGTACCAATGATCCATATCTTTAGCGTACATGCATCCTGATCGATTTTATAAGAAAAAGAGCAATCCACAAATATATCAATGCTTTTCAAATGTGTTTATAAAAGGAACAAATTTATTATGGAAGATCTGGTCGTTGGATATATTTCTATTCCTCTCTATATTTATCTATGTATCGATGCCGTTCATTGAGCTATATAGTCTTTTAGACCGCAAGAGGACAACAGCTAATACAACTACCCAAAGCAGATAACCATAGAGCATAGTACGTTCCTGAATCCCGACCAACGGCCCTCGCTGTCCTGCAAGGACAAATGGGGTGGCCCATGTTGCCCAAATGTCTTCTACGAGGAATACCAGAAATGTCCCGATCGAGTAGAAGCGGAACCAATTTCGGTACGCAGCGGATCCGAACCCGATGGCTAGCAGAAGGAAGAGTACGCTCACACCAATGATGATTGTATTCGTGGTATTGGCAACTGAACTTATAGTCTCATTGAGGTGAAATGGAAAGAATACTCCTATCAAGAGGAACACTGCATTTCCGATTAGCATTCCTGCTGTGATGCGCAGAGCACGGTTCCCGCCAGCTAATGACCAAACACCCAATGCGAATACGGTCAAGAATATATCAGCCATGAGATCAAGTGGAACGACAAGCGGTCTTGTTGGAGCACCAATAGCACTCAGGTCACTGATGGATCGCGAGGTGAAGTTATAACCCTCCCACAGAAAGCCTGCAAGTATATCAGTCCCGATTTTCAGCAGTGAAGCGGGAAAAGCGCAGATAAGCAGAATCTTTTGAACCCTATCCGATAGATATGCGGATGTTTTCATGGTGAATCCCCTATTACAATTTACCAAAAATCTAGTTTTATTTTAAGTTTTATTCTTAATAATTCTATTAAGTGCTATCTAACCCAGAATACAGGAAAATCTAAACTGAATAGGGAAATTTATTCTCTAAATTTATTCTCTAAATTTTATGATTTGTATATCTATCTCATAGGTCATTTTCTCAATTTCATATTCAACTGTTGAGACAGACATAGTAAGCGAAATCGCCATTATTAGAATAGTGATTAATATAGTCACAAGTGCAAGAATAAAACTAAACATAATAAGATAAGATAAATCTAATGTCAAGACTTCTTGTGAAAGAATGCTAATACATGTTACAATTACAAACACTATTGCCGTAAAGGCAAAAATCATTGCATTTTTAACTACTCTTGTTTCATTCAGATACATATTCCTGATCTTAGTTACTACTTCTAAATGCTCTTCTGGGGATTCTATACTTTTTAGAATATTATAATAGCGATCATAGAGTAAAGTTCGATCTTTTAGACGCGAATATCGATTTTGCATCATAAGGAGGACTAATCCTACTGCACTCATCATGACTATAGGTGATAATGTTGCTGTTATTATTTCTAAGGTAAATTCCATTCCTTTCACCATCATTTCTAGAAAATTTTTGTCTTTTTAATGCACCCCAAATGAATTCTCTCTAATCTATTTCACAAAATCCTTTAACTATTTCAGTTTTAATTTTATTTTTGGTATGTGTTGTTTATTTACAGTAGTAGTAGTAATAGTATAATTTTTTTATTGCCCCCACATGTTTTCTTTTTTTGAATCGCGAAACTTTTTTGTTATTTTTCTGACAACCCGGCAAGCAATTTTCCAATCACTTCGTTTAAATGATTCTGATCAATCTGTTCATATTATTTGATTGAAAATGCGACAGATTTAATTTTCAGAAGTTCAATAAATTCTAATACATCATTTTTCGGGGTAGCTGATAGATAATAAACCCGGATTTGATTATTGTAACGATTTAATGGAATCGGAAGTTTCAATTATTGATTGAATAATTTTATGCTCTGAAGAGTGATCTAATGAAAAAAACCCTCTTATTTATATTCAAACATTTCTTTTGATTTCCATTATTCTTTTTTCATCTAATTTGGTTATAGAAACTGAATCAGTCTTCTATGGATTCCCAGCTGGACATTTCATAGATAATAAATTCATCATCCGCATAAGTCAGCAACAATCACTTCCTGAAAATTACCTAAATCACAAGAATAAAAGGCATTCATTAAGAGGTCAGTTTTATGGATTCACAGGCAATTCCAAAGTGTTTTTATTGTAAGATCATCAAGAACTATGAATCGACATACCCCGTCAGATTAGGCTCTTTTTCAGTGGATGATACTGCGTTTAGATGTGCATTACATTCTCAATTCCAGTGCTCACTATGTAAAAAATTCCACCACTTTAGCTGGCTTTATTGGTGTGAAAATAAGCAGGAATTAATATGTGGGGATTGTAACAAACCAGTCCTTCACCCTATTACCTTTTGGAATACAACATATGCCTATTCTTTCCAGTGTTCGAGTTGTAATGAACCTCATTTTGATTTGTACTACTCAGAGTTTCAAGGAAAACATCCATGGCAGCTAGATATGGGAAAATACACTCATTCTGTGGAATTTGGAATATTAGATTTAGATAAGTGGAAGCCTGAGAAAGTTAGAAGTGGTAAGAAGATCACAGTGGATGAAGCCCTCAAAATTCCTAATGGTGTATTATCGAAGAGAAAGAAAATGTCGAGTCGTGTCGGATCGGTTAAATTCCATTCTCCTTTATTAGATCAAGCTACTATAAGTCAAACAGATGTTCGAGCACAATGGGAACAGACAAGCAAACAGTGGATAGATCTGGTGAACCACACCTCCCAAGACGACATTGGGGATATAAATCGACAGTTGATTATTGATCCTGCAATGTGGAAATTGATCGGAGAGGTAAATAACCTATCTGTACTTGATGCAGGATGCGGTAATGGGTATTTCAGTAGAGCTCTTGCGTTAAGGGGGGCTTTAGTGACAGGAGTTGATCAATCAAAGGTATTAATTGATTATTGCAAGAATAAAGAAAAACAACAGCAATTAGGAATTGACTATCATACTTGGTCTTTGGAGGATCTTCGTAGAATTGATGATAACCAATTTGACTTAATTATTTCAAATATCGTGTTTGTAGATGTTTTACATTATAAACAGGCATTTAAAGAGCTCGCTCGCGTATTGAAACTAGAAGGAAGATTCATTTGGTCAAATTTACATCCTGTATTTGCTAGAATTAGTAATTTGTTTTATCGACTTCCTTTTGATACCCCACGGAACGAAGAACGACTTTACGTAATGATAGATAGATATTTTGATTCAGGAGGAACTTTAATTTCATGGGGTTCAATGGAACCTATCTGGCAGTTCGATCGAACTCTTTCAGAATATAGTGCTGCACTGAAAGGAGCAGGATTTTTAATTCGAGAAATTGTAGAGCCTAAACCAGATAATGAAGTAATAAAGAACCATCCAAGACTATTAGCATTTGATACTGATCGCATCCCCTTCTTTATAATCTTTGAGTGCATAAAACAAAAGTAAAGATCCCTATTCTCAGAGAATTCCAACTTAATTAAATCATTCAATTATATGCGAAATTAAACAGCAAACAGATAATAAAATTATCTGAGGGTATTCTAGTGGGAATGGGAATAAAGATAGGTATAGTTGAAATTGATAATCGAGGACGGATAACTTTTCTATTCGAGTTCTTTTTTAGCTGGGGTACACGTTGGTTAGGTAAAGAAAAGTTAATACCATGCATTTTATAATGAAAATTCTTCCGCTTTACTCCACATTTCGTGATATTTCAATGATAGCCTAGTAGCGAACTTACGTTGCCAGACATATATCGACGCAAAATATTCAGCTAAATTGGCGGGATTTTTTATTTTTATGAGAACTTTTTCGTCATCCATTATCACGAAGGGATTGGTTATCGTTTCAGTAAACTTAACTGGCATTTCATCAAGATTAAGCCTATGAATGAATGGTAACACTAATTCTAACATTTCTTGCATAGTTTCAACCATATTTTTTGTACCTAATAACATTCGTATTTTTACTCCTCTTTCCTGTAAATCCGCAAATATTTCTGCTTCTTCTTGGATTTCTTGGGCATGAATTTGAGGTGGTGTTTCAAAAAATTCTCCATAATAGAGAATTTCATTCTGTGCTTCTTTTAAACGAACATTCCATCTGTCGATTGCCTCATTCCCAATTCCGATTTTCCAAAAGAGACTCTCACTCGGAGTTGTTCGATGATACCTCTTTAGCTCATCTTCAATGACTAAAGCATTTTCTGTAAGGATTTCAAGCTCTTCTTTCTTCCGTTCCAATAAATTTTTCATAGCAATACTGGGATCAACAGGAGAATAGAGTTTCGGTCGGGAATGTTTCTGAATCTCAATCAATCCTTTGTCTTCCAAGGAACCAGTCACATCATAGATTCGTCCGGTGGGAACTTTCGATTTATCCGAGAGTTCTTTTGCATCACACGCTCCTCGGTGGAGTAAGGTCTTATAAGCTACAAATTCATAGTTTGTTAAGCCATATCTCTCTAATACATTCTCATTTTCAATGGAAGTCATCTATATCACCAAATAAACTGGAATTTATTTTTTCATTACTGAAATTTATTTTAACATTTAAACTTTACACTAGTTGAAAGTTTTAAACTTTTCGATAATAAACAAACACAACCAAAAAAGTGATTAAAAATGGAAGAAAACGGAAAAAAGGTTCTAGTTACAGGAGCCACAGGACATCTTGGATTTACATTGGTAAAAGAGTTACTAGCTCGTAACTATGATGTTCGGGCGGGTGTTAGAAATTCACAGAACACAGAGAGAAACAAACATCTGCTCAATCTTGGTGTTGAAATCGTAGATGCCGATTTAATGAAACCCGAGACGCTCAGAAAAGCGGTAGAAGCGGTCGATGGCATTTTCCACACGGCAGCGGTCTTTTCCTTATCTGCAAAAGACCCCCAGAAAGAGATTATTGATCCTTCAGTGATAGGAGGGTTGAATGTTCTTAAATCAGCAAAAGAAGCGGGTGTAAAACGGATTGTATGGACTAGTAGTATGGCAGCAGTCGGAATGGGAACCACTCCTGACAAACCCTTTTCAGAGGATGATTGGTACCATCAAGCAAAAAACCCCTACTATTACGCTAAGTATAAAGCAGAATGGGAGGCCTGGAAATATGCGGAATCAAACAATTTAGATCTAATTACGATCAATCCAGGGTATATAATCGGGCCTAATTTTCATAGACATACCCCTACTACTCAAATTTTTGAAGACATTCTAGCCAACAAGCTTCCAATGATCCCCCCTATGCGATTCAATTTTGTGGATGTTCGGGATGTTGCGTTAGCTCATATTTTAGCATTTGAAAAGAAGGATGCTAAGGGTCGTTATATCTGTGCTACAGAGGTTATTACGTTTAAAAAAACTTTACAATTACTCAATAAAATGTCCTCCAAAATAAAGGTACCTAGATTTCAGATGTCTCCCTTACTCATGAAGATTTTCGCAATTTTCTCAAAACAAGTAACAAGGGAAGAAGCTAGGATTTCCACAGAAACGTGCATTTATACCGATACCTCAAAAATTCAGAGAGAACTTGGATGGAAACCTCGGCCTCTGGAAGAATCGTTACAAAAGACGCTTCATTGGATCCAAATTCAACGGATTTGATTAATTATGGCTGGATTAACTCATTTGGCAATTGGACTTGCTTCTAAGAGAATTTCTCCCAGAATATCAGTCTGGATGTTAATTCTCTGTGCATACCTCATTGACATCCTCTTTTTGATTTTCATGATAGTAGGAATTGAACAGCTCCCACTCTCAGACCAAGTGGGATCCGCGCCGTGGTCTCACAGTCTCTTTATGGCTATCGTTTGGTCGGTGCTTGCAACAATAATCGCTTTACGACTTACAAGTGATTCTCGTACAAGCATAACCCTCGGTCTTCTTGTTTTCAGTCACTGGGTTATTGACTTTATTTCTCAACCTATGACATATATTTTTCCAAATAACCCTAGTAGTCCATTACTTCATCCCTTTGGTGGAGCACTCTCTTTAGGACTTGGAGTATGGAGCACAGGAATTGGGGTTCTGCTAGGTGAATTTGGCTCTCTCATAATTTGTACCACAATATACTTTTTTAGTTGGAAACAACTCCAGAATGGACAAAAGATTAAGAAAAACGGAATATTAATGATACAGATGAATCTACACAACTTTAAACTACATTGGAGCAACATGAATGCGACAAGAGTGGTTACATCAACATTAGGTATTCTTGTTGGACTGGCTGGTGTAGAACATGGAATATTAGAAGTACTTCAAGGAAACGTAACTCCAAATGGCATATGGATAGATGCAATTGGTCCTGAGCAAAATTTTTGGGAGCATGCGACCGAAACAGCTATCACATTGATACCAAACTATTTCTGGACGGGTATCCTAGCAATTATTATCGGTCTATTAGTGACCATATGGGCAACGGTGTTCATTGACCGGAAATATGGTGCGCGGGTTCTATTTCTCCTCTCAATAATACTATGGTTAGTTGGAGGTGGTTATGGGCCAATATTCTTTTCAATCTTTGCAACTATTACAGCAACTAAGATAAACAAACCATTAACGTGGTGGGATACACATCTCTCTGTACGCGTACGGGGTTTCTTTGCTAAATTTTGGCCTTGGTCTGTCCCTGTACTCCTGATCACCTTTTGGACAGGGGTTGAAATCGCAATCTTTGGGTATCCTCTACTGTGGTTCTTTAACGCGGATATTACTTATGGTATTCAATGGATTTTTGGTTTTCTGGCTCTTGGATTGATGTTTGTAGTCATTCTTTCTGCCCTTGCGTACGATATCGGGAACAAGCTCGATACACATCAGAACAGCTCTGTACGAAGCACTAGCTTCAATCAGTAAAAGCCTTGAATGAAGAGGGAGTTTTTTCACTCTTTTTCTTCTTAGATGGTTTTTTGATTCTAATGTCGTTTAACGTTGGATTGGTTAATGTACCTCTATATTTTTATCTCTATGTTCTCGTTTAACTTGTATTTATTCATATTTGGTCTTAAAATACCCACTTGTGCTAATCCCGTCTAGCATTTGATAACATTTTCACCCATTCAGGGTCTCTATGATCAAAAAAGGCACTCTTTTTCTGATCTAGGGATGTAATTTTACTCATATCTGCCTTGTTCAATTCAAAATCAAAAACGTTGAAATTCTCAATTATCCTCTCCTTGTGAACTGATTTAGGAATTGCAATTATGCCTCTCTGGATAAGCCATCGCAAAGTCACTTGGGCATTTGATTTATTATACTTGTCACCAATTGAAGCTAGTACCTCGTTTTGGAACAAGTTGTTTCTTCCCTCAGCAAATGGACCCCAGGACTCAATCTGAACATTATATTCCTTCATTATTTTCTCACTCTCTATCTGTTGGTTAAAAGGATGAGTCTCAACCTGGTTAACTGCAGGAGTTATATTATTATGAAGTATAAAATCAATTAAACGATCAGGATAAAAATTGCTAACACCAATAGCTCTGATTTTTCCTTCCTCGTAAAGTTCTTCCATTGCACACCAGGATCCATACACATCACCAAAAGGTTGATGAATAAGATAGAGATCAACATAATCCATTTCTAACCTGTTTAATGATTTTTCAAACTGTTGTTTGGTATTATTATAATTCGCATATGGACTCCAGAGTTTAGTAGTTATGAATAGTTCATCTCGGGGAATTGAGCTTGACTGAACGGCTTTTCCAACCGCGTTTTCATTTCCATATGCAAAAGCGGTATCAATTAATCGGTATCCAACATCAATCGCTGTTCTAACACACTGTTCACATAATTTAGGGTCTTTTATCTGGTAAACCCCAAATCCCAATATGGGCATTTTAATTCCGTTGTTAAGTGTTATAAATTTCAATGGATATTCCTTCTACTTCGTTCTTCTTCGTGATTCTAGTAATCATCATATAAATTTTAAGTATGAGATTATAATAAACATATGATACAATGGCTATCATGTTTAAACTTCTTGTAGCGAGAAGTATCTCTTTTCGAGACCAACCAAAAGTTCTCAGATTAAAACTAATTCACATTCATTTTTATATAAAAATTGTAGTTAGCGTTGGATAGGTTATCAAAAATACGTATGTTGATACGTATAATGTATTATAACTTTGGTTAACTTACAGACTTCTAAAAAAAAAGGAGTAAAGGGGAGTATGAGAAAGTTTAAGATTTCTTCTTACGATGTCTTAGTGGTAACATAAGAAATAAGGTAAGAAGTAAGAGCAGAACATTCCAGCCAGGAGTAACAGTTTTTGTAGGAATGGTTGTTGCTGAGGTTGTAGTTGTAGAACTAGGTGTAGTAGTCGTGGTAGTTGTTGTTATAGGAAGAGTGGTAGGAACTGGAGTTTCAATTGTAAATGTAACAAAGACGTGAGCAACATTCCCCACAGAGTCGTTTCCATATACGTGGAGTGTGTAAGTGCCGTCAGTAAGCATTCGACCCACACTGGTAGTCCAAGTCTGATTCTGGCTGTCTACTGACTCAATATAGTACCAATAATTATCTGCATCCCCAGATAACGCTACAGTGATCGTGTCAGTTGCATATGTTTGCGGGAGTGGTTTATTTATTATCACTGTTGGTGGAGTGTTATCACCAATAAGTGAGATTTCTTGGGTAAAAAAGTCCCATTGGGACCTAGTATTACCATCTGGTGACCAGTTCATACGGAACCCTACATTATTAATCATGGTTTCTTGGGTTAATATCATACAGGAAAATGTTATTACCTCTGCTGACCCGATTGTTTGAGCTGGGATAATATAGCACGTCAAATCCCACCCAAACTGTGGTAGAGTAACACTTCGAGTGTAATTCACCTCAATAGGTGCATTATTAATGTGAAAGTCTGTTACATCGATAACTGGTGAAAACGTAACAAACACAAAGTTTGGACTTGGGTGGTTAAGAATAATCACGTCCTCTAATCCGAAAACAGCAAGATCTTTATTTACCATATAAAGCGAATGCATTTTAGTCCCTAGCTGGAATAGCTTTGATTCTCCGTCAATGTAATATGTTCGATACCTCCCTGGATCTTCAGGTAGTCCCTCATAGATGGAGTAAGCGTGAATGTCTTGAAAACCATCGTTGATTATAGCATCCCATGAGCGAGTTTCATTATAGAACCATGTAACATCAAATAGATCTATTTTATCACTATCCCCGTTCAGATCTAGATCAACAACGTTCTCATCCAGAGTTCCAAAACCGTTTTCAAGGGGTAATTCATAATAGACATTTTCCCAGGAAAATGGCACAGAATTAGCTGAAACTGGAACGCTCATGTTCTGGATGGTTACAGTGAAATCATAAATCCCCTCTTGGACTGGTGTTAACAAAGTTTCTGTTTTAATCAAATTAAAATAGTTATTCGTCAAAGTATTGTTGAACAGCGTATTATTGTCTGAGTTATGAAGATAAATTCCAGTGAAATAATTATCGTGAATCCTGTTATCCGCAATAGTGTTATCATTTGCATTATTGAGATGAATCCCATTTTGGGTGTTAAGATTAACTGTATTATTATAGATTGTATTATTATTGGATGAATCAACATTTATGCCATTCAAATTATTGTTATAAACTGTGTTATTGCAAATTGTATTAGTGTTCGACTCTCCCCATAGACTTATTCCATTTTCGTTGTTATTAATAATTGTGTTAGAACTTAGAGTGTTAAACTTGGAAGATCCAAGATCTATCCCGTTCCAACCATTACCATAAATTTTATTAAGGCGTACAGTAGTATTCTCGGCAAAATAAAGACTAAGACCTTCCTCAGAATTATTATAAATTTCATTTTTAATAACTGAATTGTTTTTTGAGGAGGAGGGGTCTATTCTAATGCCAACAAAAGAATTATTATATACGCTATTATTAATAATTCTACAGTTATGACATGAATCCAATTTAATTCCATTATCATCATTCATATAGACAATATTATCAGTAATGGTTACGTTACTTGATGCTTCAAGCCAAATTCCACTTTCTTGGATATTATCGTATATAGTATTGTTTATGATTTTATTATTATTAGAAGTGAAATGAAACTTGACTCCGTTATAGTTATTGTTGAATACGGTATTATTGATAATTACGTTGTCATTAGAGTACCAAAACTCAATCCCTTGCCCACATGAAGAAATTATGTTATTTCTAATGGTTCCATGGATAACATTGTAAAGATAGATACCCCTCGAAGCACTTGACAACCCATTAAGATAATTATTCGTAATCTCGAAGTAGAAGGTTGTATCCCGAATATAGATTAACGTTCCACTCGAATAAGTGATATTATATCCTTCAATCCGAATCGGATCATCAATGGTTCCATTCCCTGGAAACCCCGAATTGTTTAATTGAAAATCAGAGGTAATGGTGATCGGGCCACGTTCAATATACGATTGAGTACCAGTCACCTTTTGTAGACATGATCTAGGTTGGAATGTTTTTGTATTCAAAAATTCATTTTCTGTAGTGAATTGAAACTCTAGTCCTACCATACAACTATTCAAGGCAAATAGAAGAATTATTAGAATTGTAATCATTACTAATTTCGATTGTTTCAATGTCATTTCACCTTCTTTCTTTAACTTGTACAAATATCAAGTAGCTGGTTTGGTCTTCCTCCATTTCTTCACCACTATCAGTGTAACTAATAACAAGAGAAGCATGAGGTAACCCATGCTTGGGATTGTGTCAGAGCTTGTAGAAGTAGATATTGGATTCTGGATAGTAAATGGCTGAGTGATATCCTCTGCTGTTACCCCTTCGGAACAGATAGCTATGACTTTGATCCGATAACTGAAGCCATTAGGAACTGTAGAGGTATCCCACGAGTAACTGGTTACTGTAAGACCACTTGCTAGCTGTGTCCAAGTCGCACCATCATCCGAAGAATAATAAACGGTATACTTGATGGAATGCCTTAATGGGTCAAGGGACGCGCTCCATTCGATGGTGATGGTACCGTTAAGGATTTCCCCGCTCTTAGGAGATGAGATGGTAGGGGTACTAATCTCATTGTGCACATTGAATGTACCTTCTAAGATGTCTTCCACAACTAATCCGTCTGTGCAAGAAGCATTGACTTTAATCAAGTACTCTGTCCCATCAGTAACGATAGTGGTATCCCAAGAATAACTGGTGGTGGTGAGCTCTGTACCTAACTGAATCCAAGTTGTACCGTTATCAGCAGAATAATAAAGACTGTAGCATACTTCATGGTTCCAAGTGTCCATAACAGGGATCCAGGAAATATCAATTTGAGCAGTGAGGGTGTCATCCTGACTAGGGGAGGTAATACTGGGAGACGATAATCGATGAGGGGTGTTGGCAATAAGGAATGACTCAGTAGAAACAGTTTTTGCAACGAACCCTATGGAATCAACAGCCTGAATTTTGAGTAGAATAGATGTTCCATCAGCGATGGTTGTTGTATCAAGTGTATAATTTGTTGTAGTTAACCCCGAAGCGAGGGTTGTCCAACTTCCTCCATCATCTGTTGAGTAAAAGACGGAATAGGTGAGAGTATGACCAAATGTGTCTAAAACATTCCATTGAATGAGTACATTACCCGCTAGTGTCAAATTTTCAATTGTTGGTGCTGTAATGATTAGTCCTGACAAATGATATGGATTCATCAAAGGAGAGAGATCTCGATTTCCTGCTGAACCACCAATGGAGTATGAATCTGTTCCAGTCCAATCACTCCAATAATTCTTTTCAAAGACATTGCCTAAGCTGTTATCGGATGCAGAATTACCTGAAAAATCATTAAATTGGATTGTGTTATAGTTGGAGGAGGAGAAATATAGCCCTAATCCGTTACTATACAATAGATTTTCCTGGATGCTATTATTATTAGAGTTTGACTGAAATCCTATTCCTGCTCCATTGTTAAAAATAGAGTTGTTATAGATTTTATTGTGATGATTATTGGAATAAATCCCAATCCCGGCTTCAGAATTATCGAATATAGTGTTCATTGAAATATTATTGTTATAATTGTTCCCAGTTCCATCTCCCTCCCCTATTCGAATGCCCACATAGATATTTTCAAAAACACTGTTATTATGGATAACATTATCATGGGAATCAATAAAAAGAATTCCATTGCTATTATTGAGGATTGTATTATTTTCAATTTTGTTATCCTTTGATGAGGCAACATTTATTCCATTAAACCCGTTATTAAAAACTGTATTATTAGTAATTATATTATCATCTGATTCAGCCTGAAGTTCGATCCCATTGTTAAAGTTGTTAAAAATTAAATTGGTTGCAATAGTATTATTATGGCATCCAATAGGAGGTGGAGAGCCATCAGTTCCAAGATAAATGCCATTTCGATTATTGTAAAGCGTATTATTGGTGATGGAGTTATTGTTAGAAGAACTTCCTAGCCAAACACCCTCCCCATCGTTATTGTATGCTGTATTATTAGCTATGATGTTATAATTTGATAGAGACTCAAGTCTTATTCCATTCCAACTGTTATGGTGAATTATGTTGTTTTTGATTGAAATATTCTCTGAGGAGTAAATACCAATACCGTCAGAAGGATTATTGATAATAACATTGGATTCAATATGGCCATTGATAACATTGTCTAGATGGATTCCCCAATGCGAATTGGATGACCCGTTAAGAAGACAATTTGTAATACGGAAATAAAATGTTGTACCACTAATATGGATCAAGGGAAAACCATTTTCAGGGGTGAAAGAGTAATTTTTTATCAAAATAGGATCATCAATGGTTCCATTGCCTGGAAATCCCGAATTATTTAATTGAAAATCAGAGGTAATGGTGATCGGGCCGTGTTCGATATATGATTGAGTATCGGTTACTTTTTGAGTAGGATTATCAGGTCGAACTGCCATGTCATTGGGAAAATCCACGTTTAATATGGATTGAAGTTCATAGGACAGCGTACAACAACTTAATCCTAAGAATAGAAGAACATTCAATACTATGAAGAATGGTTTGTAGCGTTTCACTTATTTTTCCTTCCTTGAAACATATGCTTTCTGCCTAGGAAGGTAAGTTTAAAAGAGAGGAGAATGGGTTCCATTTAGAAACTAGTTTCCCCTTTGATATGGTAACCATCACGGATCTACCTCTGGACAACTGAACCAATAAGCTAGTCATTTCTTCCAAATTCAACATTATTCCACATTCATCCATTCTAATAAAAATCAAGCATAAATTTCCCCTTGTTTTTCTTTAATTCGGGCAATGGCAAGCTTGAAGGCTTCTTTCAAGATGTACAGGAGTTTAAAGCCCTTGGAGGTGATCATATAATTGTGAAATCGGGCGTCGTGTAAGACTTTGAATGTAATAAACGATTCGATATACCCCAAGTCAGTGAGGCGTTTGATTTCTTTAGAGAGAGTAGATCGAGGGATATCCATATTTTGGGCTAATTGTGCAGGATTAGTATCACTTGGATCCTGATACGCAATTTCAATCAAAGTTAGCACCGTTCGCCACTTCAGCCCAGAGCGGAGATCCTTCTTAATGTCAGCGGGGAAGTACTCAATCAGGGTAATGGTTTCCGCGGGTTTTAACAGAGGAACAGTGGCAGGTTCAGGTAACGTAAGTGCTTGAATATTCTCCAAACCAACAACGATTTTATGATAAAGAGGTTTGAGTCGATCAATCTGATCTGATGACTCAAAGTCAGTAAAAGGCTCTTCAATTTCAGGTTCTTTAAATCGCGAAGTGTAAAGAAAATACCCCCCACCAGTGCTTATGACAATCCCAACCATAACCACAATGAGAAATATTAGAATTCCTGAATAGTCAGGCCTTTTATTGATGTTCTCAATCGCTTGAATAGAAAGCACCCTAAGAGGAAAGGAATCCGAGTTATTAGCAGTCCCTTCTATCGGATAGGGTATATCGATAATCAGATCATCATTGTCATCGTGAGGAGCCCAATCATCCCAAAAGTTCCCCTTAAAGACATTATTAATTCCATTATCTGATGCTTGGGTGTTGTTTGTTCCAGCTTTATTTCCTGTAAAACTATTATATTGAATGGTATTATCATTGGAGCCATCTGTGATTAGTATCCCATAGAACAGATTGTTGGAAATATTGTTATAAACAAGCGTGTTTCCAGAGGCATATTCAAGACAGATCCCTTGTTGTTGGTTATCGTAGAGGGTATTGTTGGTAACCTGATTATTGTTTGCCGAATTAAGGAGTTTTATCCCATAGTGGTTGTTGAAAATTGAGTTGTTTGCGATAAGAGTATTAGAGGAGTTATCAAGGAGAATACCACATTGTGAGTACTCCCCATAGTGGTGATTGTAGATGGTATTATGATTGATGGTCGTATTCAAAGTGTCCTTCAGATGGACTCCATTAATCAGGTTATCGTGAACTGAATTGGATGAGAGGGTACAATTATCGGTTTTATCAAGGAAGATACCAAACCTTGTGTTCGAATAGATGTTGTTGTTGAGAATAACAGTTTTAGGAGCATTATTAATCCTTATTCCATCCTCACTACTAGTTATGGTATTATTTTCAACTGTGGCATGTTGGACGTTAAAAAGAGAGACCCCTGAAGTTGCTGTTACCAAACCATCCAGATAAATATCACTAATGCGGAAATGAACAGTTGTATCACTAATAAGAACCAAATTGCCACTTGATGCACTGATATTGAGGTGTTCAATCCGATATGGATTTTCAAGGGTCCCAGCCCCTAGAAATCCTTGCGATATAAAGTGGCTATTAGCAGTAATTACAATAGGTGAATGGGGAGTGTAAATTTGGCTATTGGTGCTTTTAAATACCGGCGTTGTGTGTGTCTTTATCAGTTTATTTGGACTGAAAGCAGCCGTAGTGGACTTATTATAATCTGTTGTCCAATTAATAAGCCCTAGCAGAAGAATACTAAGAATTATTATGTTAAATTGGTTCATCTTTCCATAATTTCAGTATTCGATTCATGTCCTTTTTAAAATTAATGAAGGTAAAAGAGTACTTTTCATCCTCTTCAGGTGAATATTATCAATTTCTCACGATTTACCTTAAAGGAACTAACCTTAAATATGAGATTTCTAAAGGGCATTAAAAATTATCTTTTTCTTTACTCAATGCGAAGTGTTCCTTTCCGAATTGATCCCTACCATTTAATTCCAACATCTTCCCACCTTTTTCTATTGTGTGTATTGTGTTTTATTCTAATCACTTAGCTAGGAACCTTTTCATAGAAATACGTAAAAATATCATTTAACGTTGGGTATTTTATAGACTGGATAATTTCTGTACTAATTATAGGATACTTCAACGCAAACTGTTTCAAAACAAGAAAACTTTATTAGGTAGAAAAAGGTGATATATTTAAAGGGTTATGGCTAGCACCTCAGGAACACGATGGTGATGCCTTCGATAAGGATTTTCAATCAACAAAATGCTTTTCCGACCTAATAAAGCCAATAAAAGGATGGAAATGTCCTGTTTGGAGTGGTAGAGATCTTTAGGAGTATTAATCGATCAAAGCTGTATAAGCGAATCTGGTATCTCTGGCTTGGTCAAAATGTAATACTCCTTTTTAGTGCATTATTGTACATTGGTGGTTATCTATTACTGATTCTTGAATCTTATTTGTATGTCTCGTTGCGCATCATCTTGAGTGTGACTTTATTCATTGCATTATTATTGGATTTAATAGTGGTTACTACAATTACTATTATATCGGTTCTAGAGGGGGAAAATGTTTTGAAAAACTCTCAAAAAGACAAAATTCCTTTCATAATTGCAGGATGCGGCTTAATGTGGGTTATAACGAGTATTTTATGGCGCTTTCCCTTTTATCTTCGTGGTCCCCTTAATTTTGGGTTTGATCCAATAGGTTCATTTAGTCTCCAGACTCTTCATCCTGAAAATGATGTATCTTTTTTTCTATTCTTCCTCATTGCATCTTTTTTTCTATTCATCTTCTTAGTACTTCAAGACAAATCCCCTTTTCCATCTGAACGTGTCTCTAATGGAAGAATGATTTATGGTCTGGCAATTTTATTCGGCAATTTGCTTATTGTATTCTATGGTTTATTCGGAAATATTTTACAGATTCCTAATAACATTAACCTTACATTTCCATATTGGATTTTAATGCTACTCTGGAAACTAGTTGTGACACCTTTGATCGGGATAATTGTGGCAAAAAAACTTGTTACAGATAATAATGTTTAAGAAAACATCTTTTCGAAATATTTGTACATTAACCATAAATGATATTCAGACTATATAAAGAAAACATAAAGATTTTCGTGCAATTAACGTTGGTTATACTCAAAAATGACTTCAAAATGACTCCATAATTACTGAAAATTATATATTATGAATACCCAATTTCAAAAGAATGATAGAATCAAATTGGTACTAAATCATTCTTCATCAATAATTGATCTTTCTAAAAATATATAGGTGAAATA
>JBHLKY010000030.1:1835-41138 GCA_048886185.1 Candidatus Hermodarchaeota archaeon | reverse complement strand
TCATAAAGAAGACTGTCATAAGTATAAATCACCAGTTGCGTTTCATGAGTATTTATGATCCTGAAAGCAATATCAGCTTTAGTAACTTCAGGAAATCCCATCATTCCACTAATGGCTATTAAATTTATTAGGAAAAGCACATTCCTTCTATTTTTTTTCATCAAATCACCTATTATCTTTTTATGTCAAGATGAAGGATATTTTTTCTATTTACACCTTGTTTAATACAAATAACTCTTGGGTTCTTTCTTCATAGCATTCCCTTTGAGCTTGGGGTTCCCTCTTACTTTGAAAATAAAAATATAAGCTTTCTCTATAGGGCACCTATAATCATTATCGACTCATTTTCACTCATATGTGGCAACTTCTCCCATCCTAAAAATACTAAAAAAAGGCAGCTTTGAGTGCTGCAAATTAAACCAGGTTTGCATTATTTTCAAGTGATTCACTTATGATAAGTGTCACGGATTTGGTAATTCCCTCAATAGCTCGTATTTTCTTGGTCATGAGAGTTCCCAACGCTTTTACTTGGTCTGTTTGGACTTCAGCTACAAGATCGTACTCCCCAAAAGTAATACGACACGTTTTTACCTGATCTATCTTTTTAATTTCTTCTCGCACAAGATGTTCCTTCCCTGGAAAAACACATAATAATACTACAGCATCAACCATGAATCTCAATCCTTTTCATTTTGATTCTAAACTCTAATAATAAAATATTCTAATTCTACGCGGTGTTTTTCTTATGATAGATAAAAAAAAAACAAGTATTAAATTTGTTTGTTTATTCTAATATCTCAACTAATATCTAAAATAGGTAGTTAAATACTAATACAGTTCATTTTTTGCTTCTAAATGAGAATTTGAAAGCGACCACTGATCAGAAATGAGAAAACCTTCTTTTTTAGTTTTCTAAGGTAATTTGAAAGAATTAGAATCCTTCTCGAATCAAAGCTTCATCAAGGAGTATTTTCAAGCATTCATTAAATAACTCCCGATAAACATAATTATCGCATTGAATAATTTAGATTTTTGAAGAGTGGAATTATTGTGACATCCCTCCAAGAAATTTACCACTTACAAACAACTTTGTCCTTAATTTTTGATAGAATTGGAATTACTCAAGAAATTCGCGATAATCTTTCTCTTCACGAGTTATCACCTCAAGAACAAGATCAATTAGCACTTTTAATAGAAAAATTTGAATCTAATGTAGACGAAATCCGTAATGACACCACTCGTCTTGAGGAACTATTCGATCAACGCTTATTTATTCGTCTAGGGAACTATTATTACTATCAAGGAGATTTACATCAGGCTTTGGATTATTATAATCTTAGTAGTATGGTAGAGGAGAATGAATGGGCGCATTTCAATTCAGGTATCGTTCTACAAAGGCAAGAACAATTGAAGATGGCTTTTAAAAAATACGATCTAGCAATCAAGCTGAAACCTGATTTCCCCCAAGCGCTCTGTCATCAAGCTGAAATTCTGATTCTTCAAGGCCACCCTGAAGCAGCCTTAGAAAAATTGATTAAAAGCGAGAAACTAAATCCTAATGATCCTGAAACCAATAAACTTTTGGCAGAGTATTATATTGAACATGGAAAGAAAAAGGAGGCCCTGGAACACCTTAAAGCTATCCATCACCGAGATAGTGATGTGGAGAAAAAAATCGAAGAACTAGCACAGGAAAAATCATTATTAAATCGAATTTTAAGCCGATTCCGTAAAAAATAAGAGTGAAAATACACTTATTATTATAGAAATCATAAGGTAAATGGAAAAGGTATTCATGTCCCCAATGAATAAACCTCCTTTAAGGGTAAAACGCAAACGCGCCTCACGTAGGAAACGTAAAAAACAAAAAGAAAAAACTGTTGGAGGCCCGACAACTGATGGAGTGCTTTTTCCTTCCACACGAGTCCCAAAAGGCATGAATAAAAAGACAGCGAAGAAATTAAAAAAAGTCCTCCATAAATTCTAAAAGTAACCATTTAAATTAGTTTTTCTTCTCTTCTCGGTTTCATGAGTAACGAAGATGAGTCTAAAACTGTCATAAATTAGAGGAAATCGTTTGAACAATTCCATTTCAGAATTAATAATTCATCCTACAGTTCGTCCTCAACAACAACGTACTTTTGAAATCATTCAACAGAAATGGTCGCAGTATAACTCGTTTTTTTGTGCACTTCCGACAGGATCAGGAAAAACCGATCTAGCTGCTTGCATTTTGTCAAATTACCTGTTAACAAGCAACCCAACGGATAAGGTTGATATTTTGGTGCCTTATCGAATGCACCAAGATTTTTGGTACAATATTTTGCGGGAATATGGCAGAAAGCACGACTTTTCTGTTGCTCTGCTTAAAGGAAGATCCTCTTATTATTGTCCTATAATAAAGTCAGGCGCCAGTATCTCCCCCTGTGCGTTTGATCCTAACTATGTTCAGAGGTGCCAGTCACGAAACCAATGTCCTCTTTTAAAAGCCCGAAGACGGATACGAAGAAGTCAGGTTCGGATTTTAAACTGGTGGGTCTTTAGATATGTAGATCTAGGGGAGGATAAAGTAAATTTTCGCATATTTGACGAAGCTCACAATTTATTAAACCTAGAGAGTTTATTGCGAGTGGAAGTTAATCATTCTTTTTTAAAAACAATCACAGAAGACCAAGATCTTCTAAGTATTTTTAATTCATGGGAAAAGAACCAACTGCAGACAAAATCTTATTTTGAAGTAGAGAGAGAGGAGGGTTTACAATTCCTCAATCAGCTTAACCTAATTTTGACCGAGCGAGAACTAGATATTGCTAAAATCTTAAATAATAATCCTCAGGCAATTAAACCAGAAATGTTAAGAGAATTAAAAAAGATTACAGGGATGGTTTCAGCACTTTCTGATTTAATTGAGAATCCATTATCTTCAGATTTAACATTCTTTTTCCAGCGCAATAAGCAGACCAGACGAGTTCAGCTAATTGTACAACCCTTTGATCTTGCATATATTTTTTCTAAGTTATTTCGAGGAAAAAAGAGCCTGTTTTTATCTGCTACTATTGGTGATGGTGAATATCTGGCTCAATTACTTGGTTTAAACCCTGATTATTGTTACTACATTCATGAGGATTCTTCATTTGAGAAAAAAAACCATCCTTTTGTTCTACTCAAAGAGGCGATGAAATTATCTACAGCAACCAGCGAGAAAAAGAAAAAAGCATATAAATCGATTGAGGAACAATCGCAGCTCTTTCTTGATCTAATGAAACAACATCACCTCCGCGGTTTAATCTTAACCTCCAGTTTTGAATTGGCGTCCTTAATGGAGAAATTTACAAAAAAAAGGTCACTTAATGTTATTACTCACACAGCTGGTAAATCAGACGATGCAATTAAGCGATTCATTTCACAGCAGCAAGGAGATGTACTTATTACACCTTCAGCATGGGAGGGGATTTCTTTAGATGATGATTTAGGACGACTTTGCTTAATTCCTAAGTTGCCATTTCCCATGTTAAATGATCCAATTATTCGGAAAAAAGCGAAGAAATATCCACAGTTTCTAGAGGCCCATGTTTTAATTTCGATTCAACAAGCTCATGGTAGAATTCAGCGTAATAACTCTGATTGGGGAATATCTGTATGTTTCGATGGGAATTTTCGATGGCTTTCAAAAAAAAGAACTAAGAGCTTGGAACCATGGTTTTCAGATAGAATTCATGAGATATCAATATCTGAAACACAAGCTTTGATACAGCAACTGATTGAATCACACATTACTCAACACCCAGAGAAAAAAATACAAAAACAAGCTTTTTCTCGAATGAAACGCAGTGATAGGGAATGGTTGGAATCTAGTGGATTAGCAGATTTATTAAAAAAATAAGAAATATTGTACAAAGACTATACAATAAAAGGTAAAAAGAAGCCTTATATGTGAGTAGTTATCATTATATTCAGGTAAAGATTCATTGATAGAAAACGCTAAAATGGTGAAAGTTAATTGTACTTTACCCTATTCCCTCCTATCTCAATTGAGGGAGCCGCAATAGAGAAATCTCTGGATATTCCTGGATTTGAAGCATTGAAAACTATACATGTCTCATCAGAAAAAGTAAGTTGTATCATTGAGACAGATGGTAATATAAAAACCTTCGATGTGATAAGTTTTAACAAACCCTTCCCCGATGTAAATTTCCGTACCCAACCTGATGATGATTTTCCTTTAGAATTAATGCCTCTAGTTACAATAGAATTGCTAGAAGAATTTGCTCAAAAAATTGGAGGATACACTCTAATTTCCTCTGATCCCCCGAAATCTGGATATCTAGAATTTTATCGGGGAAACCTTTATCCTATCTCCATTCGTGGTTCTGATAAACAGCTATATGCTTTAACAGCTGAACTTCGGCAGCTCAGGAAGGACTATTTTGTGGCACTGAACAGTTTATTAGAAATTGATTTTGAATCACAACTTGAGACAGCTCTTGCCTCTTTCTCTGAAAATGTTCTAAAACCTATGTCAGATACCATGAGTGAAGTGTTGAACCTCAATAGCGGTTTAAATTCTGATGAATCGATTGTAAATATCATTGGGGGAGATTTTAAACGACTTATCGCACGAACAGATGATCTTATCACCATTGTTAATTATCATAAGGAACAAACAGCAGAACGAAATAAAGCTTTTCTCCGTTTGACGTTACCACTCATGTTAAAACAAGCTTTGTTTGAAAACTTCTCGAAATACTTCCGAATCGAATGTGAAGATTCAAAGATTGAGCTGGAGATCATTAAGCGAAAGACCCTTTCTACAGAAGAGCTATGGGATCTGATCTTCAAATCTTTTCGGTGATCCAAAGAATATAGGAGCTCAATTCAAATTGAATATTTCAAACCTTAAGAATTTGATAGCGTGTGCCCGTGGTGAAATTCCTTCTGACTTATTAATTCGAAACGGAACACTTGTAAACGTCATCACCCGTGAATTATATAAAGCCGATATCACGATTTGTGGTAATCGGATTGCAAATATAGCTGAACCAAACTTATTGGATCCTAAAAACACTAATGAAATTATTGATATCAAAGGAAAGTTCATCTCTCCTGGTCTTATCGAATCACACCTTCATATTGAAAGTACAATGCTACCTCCAACTGAATTCACAAAGGTTGTAGTTCCTCGCGGAACAACAACTGTGCTTTTAGATCCACACGAAATTGGTAATGTTTTGGGAGAAATGGGACTTCAGCTTCTTCTGACTCAAACTAAAGATCTTCCATTACGATTTCTTGTTGAAATTCCTTCTTGCGTTCCTGCAGCACCAGGATTAGAGACATCCGCACACGTTATTGACTCAAACGCGATTAAAGAGCTCATTGAAAAAGAATCTCGTTTCTTTGGACTTGGAGAAGTTATGAATTATCCAGGAGTGCTTTTTAGAGACGACGAAGTCTTAACAAAGGTCATTTTAGGTTCAAAGCTAAATATTATTGATGGACACAGCCCGGGTGTTTCTGGTAAGGATTTGGATGCCTATATAGCTGCTGGTATCGAATCAGATCATGAGAGTACCACAGCAGATGAAATGTTAGAAAAATTACGAAAAGGGATGAGAGTAATGGCTCGTGAAGGATCATTAGCAAAGGATTTTCGAAATTTAATTAGATCAGTAAGAGAATCTGGCTTAGACCTGAGAAACATTCTCATTGCATCTGATGATCGAAATGCTATTGACCTAGTAAACAATGGGCACTTAGATACTCAATTGAGAATTGCTGTTGATGAAAAAATCCCAGTATTATCAGCCCTACAAATGGCCACCATCAATCCGGCAACATATTTTGGATTAGAAGATGTTATTGGTAGTATCGCTCCTGGAAAAATAGCTGATATAGTCATTTTTGAGGACTTAAAACATTTCCAAGTTAACACAGTAATTTTTGGAGGAAGAATCGTCTTTAAGAATAAAAGGCTTAATTGGAGCTTTATTGACCCTGAATTTCCATCTTGGGCCATAAATACTGTTAAATTACCACAAGGTATTAATCCAGAATCATTACGTGCCACTACATCTCTTTCAGATGGAGTGTATAGGGTAAGAGTTATTGGGGCTTTACCTCGCACAGTCATCACAGAAGCACTCGAAGAAAATCTCCCAGTGAAAGATGGATGGATACACCCTGTACCTGAAGAAGATATCCTATCACTGGCAGTAATAGAGCGTTATGGAATTAATGGAAACATAGCAAATGGTTTTGTCAAAGGATTTGGTATTACATCGAGATCCTTCGCAATGGCGACCACAGTTGCCCATGATTGCCATAATCTCATCGTAGCTGGAACTGACCATAAGATAATGATTAAAGCAGTCGAGGAATTACATCAAATTAGGGGAGGATATGTTGTTATCACAAAAGACATAACACAAAAAGTACCTTTACCCTATGGCGGAATAATGAGTATAGAACCACATACAGTTCTTTATGAACAGCTAATTGAGTTACAAAATATTTTCAAAGACATAACTGTGTTTGATGAACCTCTGATGGCCCTATCTTTCCTGGCACTCTCTGTTATCCCTCATTTAAAACTTACTGATAAAGGACTTGTGGATGTTGATAGTTTCACTTTTACAAACCTAATCATTCCATAAATTATATATAGTGAAAAACTCCTTCCATTATCAATATTTTTTTCTACAAGAAAACTAGGAGGAAAAATCCATAATGAAAGTCCAAAAGCATTGTATCTATAATCTAGATTTTTCCTATACTCGAATCACACACCATGAAAATGAGATTGATTTTCGAGGAGTCCTTAGCTACCATATTGTAGACTTGGAACTTATCAAAAAAACGACGAAAGGACTTTTAGAACTAGATGCTATTAATATTTTTTTGTTTTTTCAAGTTCAACGTCATATTGATCTTGTACTCAGTGATATTAATGAGGATGACGTTGTAACTCAACGTCCAATAATTATTAACAGGTTGAAAATGATTCTTCGCAGAGAACTACTTGATATCGGACTTGAACTTGTTGATTTCAAGAGAATATCACTCTGGTGCTATGGTTCAGCAGACAGAGGAGTGCAAATATAAGGTTTGGTTTATCAAATCTTTTAAAGTGGAAATTCCACAAAAAACAAAGATAGGGTTGGATTTTGAAGAGGGCAGAGATCTACCTGAGTAGTTATTTTATTGTGAGATTTTTAGACAATAAATAGGTAATGATGTCTCTTGTGTATTCATCTCAACAGAAAAAAATTTTCAGAATTAAAAATTCTACTGATTCTGGCACATCTTAGAAAATGTGTTGTGATTAGATTATCATAATGAGAGAATTGGTATAAATGCCTTTGATCGTTATATTGGGCCTACCAGGAACAGGTAAAACAAGTCTAGCGAAAGAACTGTCTCATTCTCCTTCAGCTCAACTAATTTATCTGAGTACCGATATAGTAAGAAGAAAACTCTTTGATTTCTCTCATCATAATTATGTCCCATTTGGTGACAAGTTATACACACAAGAAAAACGCGATTTGGTATATAACGCATTATATCTAATTACTGATTTTCTCCTCCAGCAAAAACTCTCTGTAATAGTAGATGGTACCTTTTATTCCCAAACAAAAAGGCAGCCTCTTTTCGATATTTGTCAACAATTAAATGAGAAATTAATCGTTATTAGAACCATATGTTCAGAAGAGATAATTAAACAAAGGATAGATAAACGAAAATTACATGGAAATGATGCCAGTGATGCTGATTTCAGCATTTACTTGGAAATCAAAGAGAGATTTGAGCCTATAACCATTCCTCACTTAGAAATTGATACAGGGAGGGATCTAGCAATTATTCTTCAGGAAGTGAAAACATATATTGACACTTTTTCATCCTAATATGTTTAAGGAAGCTTTGGCTACCATTTACTCAGTAGAAACGCTAGAAGTGCGAGAAACTCACATTTCATGGGTATTTTTAACAGGATCTTTTGCCTATAAGGTAAAAAAACCAGTTAAGTTTGGAGATATTCTCGACTTTTCAACCTTAGATCTTCGAAAAAAATATTGCTATAAAGAACTTAAACTAAATAGACGATTTTCTCCTGATATCTATATTGATGTCTTCTCAATAAACTCAGAGGGTAAAATCAACGAACCAGGAGAGATCATAGAGTATGGAGTACAAATGAAACAACTTCCAGAAAGTTGTCTTATGCAAAATTTGTTAATGAAAAAGGATATTTCTACCTCTGCGATTGAGAAAACTGCGAAAATTCTAGCCACTTTTCATGAAAACACCAAAAAAGTTCCTGAATGGGGTAAATTGAAATATATATGGGAAAAATGGGATGAGAACTTTCGAACTACCTCTCAATTTCGAACCGAAAGCAAAGAATTCCAAGATCATATCTTTGGGTTCATGCGGGGAAATCAGGGGTTATTTCAGGAACGTATTAATGATAATCGGATAACAGATAACCATGGCGATCTATGTAGCAATAATATTTTCATTCTACCAAATAATGAAATCAAAATTTTTGATTGCATTGAATTTAACCCTTTACTACGCTATGGGGATGTATGCGAAGATGTAGGCTTTCTAGCAATGGATCTCGACTTTTGGGGAGAGTCTGATTTGTCCAAAAAATTTATAGACAAATATATAGATTATAGTGGAGATGAGCTATTAATAGAGATTGTAGACTTCTTTAAATGTTATCGAGCTTATGTCAGAGGAAAAGTTTATGGATTTCAAGGCATGAATGAATCCAATGCAGAGAAAAAAGAAGAGCAGATAACAATTTCAAGCCAATATTATGATTTAGCAAAATCTTATGTCCCGAATTTTTCTTCCTAGAATATTTTCAACTTTTCCTTATGAAGTTACTTCTCTTTTTGTGTTGTTTTTACCTCGAAAGCACGAAGTGATACCTGTTCTAGACTAGGAGAATATTTTTGATTCTCACGAGTCTCAACTGCGTAGGATGCCAAAGCTGATGCAATTTTAGCTGCCTCCTCAATTGGTTTCTTTAATGCAATACCATATGTAAGTCCAGCACGGAAAGCATCATACCATGCATTTTCGGAAAGGACTTCTTCTGCAGGTCCTTCAGATATTTTTAGTTTAAATTCCTTTGAAAAAATGAGGATTCGTGAACGCTGTATCATTGAAACAATATATTTTAACCGTTGTGAATTTTGTAATATTTCATCGCATGGTTGTTTCATCCGATCTTCAATCAGTCTCAGTTCGTCTTCTGTACAAACTAGGACTGAGATTTTATCGAATATTTGCGTTATTCTCCACTTAGTCAATTCATGTACATTAGAATCGGGAGAATAGATGATTGGAAGTTTTTTATTTAGCTTATTAATCTTGGAAACAAATTTTGTATCAGCTTCGACTTTTCCTGTTCCAATGAATACAACATTCAGGTCTTGAAACTCATTTAAATCTAAATTGGCTTCTAATTCTCTTTCAGCAAAGAAATGATAACTATTTTCTTGAAAAATATTGATAATATGGTTATGATTGTCTTTTATCGTGTATTTACAAGCTGTTTCTTTTTCTGGGTCAATAAATGGTCTCACGTCAATGCCTACACTTCTCAAATGTGGAAGATAAAACCAATCAAAATCACGCCCCACTTGCGTTACTAGGATTGGAGAAGAACCGAGAATGGCTAAACCATATGCAATATTTGCTCCCATTCCATTGAATATTCGCTTAACATCAGCAGCAGTTGTAGTAGGATTCTTAGTATCAGGGTCTGTGATTGTAAGAAATTCGTTATTTATAGAGAAGTCGAAATGGTAAGCCACTTTACCTATAACAAGGATTATATTGGGAGGTTCCAAAGGACCGTTTCCTTTTATACTGTTGTTTTTTAAATATCGCTTTTTAAAACTGCAATTGATGCATAGCCAACTACAGCACTTCTAGAACCACAAGTCAAACCACTGGTTGCATAATTTAATAATTTAGCGGATTTTGCTCCTAATTTTTCTGTCATTGAAAGAAGAACCTTTACAGGCCCCACACCACACATTGATATATTATTTTTCTGGACAGCGTCCTCTAATGCTTCAGGATCGCGATTTAATATTGGAACTAGAGCTAATCTATCGAGTGAAGAAACTTGGTCATGATTTAACATAGGAAAATAGTTACCATGAGTCATATCAGTGCTCGCAATAGCTACAGTTGAATTTTCAATCCCCTCCTGTTTTATCATTTCAGCTAAATAATAGCCAAAAGATTGTGTAAGGTTTGTTGGAAGATGACCTACGGCTATTGGAGCAATTTTAACCTTTGAAAATATATCTTGGATGAATGGTATCTGCAATTCGATTGAATGCTCATCCTTATGAGCTGTATCATCAAAATCAATCATTAACGCGAGCTGCTTGCTCAATTGGTGTTTATTCTCAATAATTCTTTTTAACAACGACTTATTAACCCCAACTAAGCCAAGGGGTGTTTCCCAGGCATCAAAAGAGGCAACGGAAATTTCTGGCCCTCGGTGTGTATGTTTATTACCAAGAAGTATGACTGTATCGACTTCTCTTCGATCTTCAGCTATTGCCAGAAAGCCATGGGAAGCTGTAGGGGCGGAACAAGCATAACCTGCATGAGGAGAAACTACCCCAAGAACATTCTTAACTTCTTTTCTTTGATTAAACGCTACTGGTCTTCTCCCTGGACCTACTTCGTGGAGGTACATGTTATGGATCTCTTGAACTAAACGATCTTTCTGCCCCGAATACCAACTACCAGCACGAATAGCAGAACGAACATGACTCATATTATCAACTCAAATTTCAATTGGAATTACAACTTAATTAGTGAAATCGATTGAATTAATGTTTGCATGATTTTAAAATCTTTACTTTTTTGTGCCTTAAATTCTGGATTTTGATAGAATTATCTTATTGCATCACAATTTGTAAATGTAGTTCCCTCTTGATTCCATATATTAATTCTTTATTCTTTGACTTGGTTTAAAAAACCCAAGAAAGATTACCAAATACTTTATGTATTTCTCTGATTGAATTGAAGATGGACCCATTTAGTATCATTTACCTACTCTATTCTGGCAAACAGAGAATATAATAATCTTATAAAACTTAGAATGATTGTTCCATAAGATTTGTTTTGTGATTTAAATGCCAGATATTGAAGAAGTAACTAAAGGTTTTCAACTCTTGTATCAATTTGAAGAATATCAAATAAGAAAATCATTGGGATTTATGATAATAATAATTGGTGTTACTAATTTTATTGCTGCAATTTTACAATATATCCTCTTTTATGAACCTACTGATCCCTTTAAGGCATTGCGAATCATTGGGAATTTAAATCTTTATTATTATTTACTTCTATTCTCCACTATTATTCCTCTATTATTATGCTTTTTTCTCACGATTTTAACATATTTTTCTGTCAAAAAGACAACCATTGACGAAAATGGACTACATTTTCATCGGTATGCTTTTCTGGGTTTTGCATTATTTTTCATGTACGTTTTTCCCTCTGCCTTAATATTAACTCCTTTTTCTCAATTTACAGTCAATTATTTATGGAGTGGAGGTTTAGGTTGCCTAATCTCGTATTATTTTCTAAAAAAAATTGTGGAATTCAAAAACTTTAAAGAAATCCTTTATTTGGGATTAATTCTAATTTTTTTTGCCAGTGTTTTTATGATTTTGTACTTTTTTGATGAATTAATTGATTTTAATTGGATCCTTATTAATATTAATTTTCAAGGATCATATATACCTTTCAATTTAGGCATTATAAGCAATCTATTCATCTTTTTAATAAGTTACTTTATCTGTGGTTATTATCTTATCAAAAAAGCACATTTAATTCTCGAAAGAGACTCTGGATTTCAAGAATGATTCATAGGGGATTCATAGTATGGAAAATACTGATCGTATACCCCCAAATAATGAAATTTTTCCCACATCAGTTCGATTTCCAATTATGTTAATCCTATATGCCCATAAAAATGTTGGTTTCACTGAATTACAAAAACTCCTACATTTAACACCTGGTAACTTAGATTTTCACATAAAAAGACTTGAAGGAGTAAATTATGTAAAGACACGTAAATCAATACTTACTGGACGACCATTGAAGATTGTTGAAATAACTAAACAAGGCGAGCTTGCTTTTAAAGATTATATCAATAATCTCAGACATATTTTAAAACAAATATCAAAATAAAACTTGTTATATTGCTTTCTAACTTGAGGGATTTGATAAAATTATGTTGAATCAATGTTTTAATTATTTTATTAACAATCATAATCATGTTTCATTTTTATTCAAAATTGGGCGAATCCTAAGAATCCCTGAAATCAAAAAGAAAACTACACTTGCATAATCTAGCTGAAGAACTGAAAGCTCCCAAATGAATTATCAATTTTTAGACTCAACAATTTGAAAATGTTGGTCTTTCTTGATCCCATATTTTTGGATTAATTCTTTGTTTTTCGACTTGAATTTGAACTCTCCAGTATCTTTGCGTAAAAAACCTACATAAAACTCTTGTTGATCCTTTTCTAACCATAAATGTATGAAATTTGCGAATTGTGGGTCATCTGATGGCTTTATACGAAAATTACCAAGGTTCTTCCCTTCATCAGTTATTTTAAGATAATATTCAATAAAAGGTTTTTCTTCCATTTTCTCTTCCCTTGGAAATTTTTTACCTCGTAATTTGGCCTCCTCCTCATTTAGATAAGCAATTGCTAATTTAGTTGCTTCTCGAACAGCATCATTCGCTAATGAAGCATCTTCAACATCTAGTTCATATTCTATCCATATTTCTTCTGGTTCAAACTGCCTAACTTGAATTTTTCGACTCCTTCCTACACGTTTGGGCATTACTCGCCATTTATTTTTCATTAACACCACCCAATTAACCTTTTAGGAATATTCACTCATGAATATGGTTATTAAATTAATCCACAATATAAGGTAGCTGTTGATTATAAGACATATATTTTTAGATTAAATTTGCTTATTCGGTTTGTATTAACTCAGTTTGAATTTCCAAATCTTTCTCAAGAATCATCTTATGAATTGCTTTAGCAGCATTTCGACCAGCTTCCATAGCTAAAATAACAGTTGCTGCTCCAGTAGCAACATCGCCTCCAGTATATACACGTTCCTTAGTAGTCTTTCCTGTTTCTTTTTCATGTACAATAGTTCCCCATTTTGTAGTTTCTAGCTCTGAAGTGGTTTGAGCTATTAACTGGTTGGGTCGCTGACCAATGGCTACTATCACAGTATCCACAGGGAAAATAAAATCGGAGTTAGGGATGGGGATTGGTCTTCGACGACCAGACTCATCCAATTGTCCTAAAGTCATTTGAATACACTTTAGTCCAATTATCATTCCTTTTTTATTACCAAGCATTTCAATCGGAGATGTTAGCTCCCCTATGACAACTCCCTCTTCTTTCGCGTGGATAATTTCTTCTAATCTTGCGGGTATTTCCCCTTCAGAGCGACGATAAATAATATCGACTTCACGAGCTCCTAAACGGAGTGCTGTTCGCGCACAGTCCATTGCTACGTTTCCTGCCCCAACGACAGCAACTTTTTCTCCAACAGTTACAGGAGTGTCATATTCTGGAAATTCATACCCTTTTAGAAGATTAACGCGAGTTAAAAATTCATTTGCGGAAAAAACACCTCTTAAGGTCTCCCCTAGGATACCAAGAAAGTTGGGGGTTCCTGCACCCGCTGCAATATATACAGCATTGAATCCTTTTTCATTTAGAAGCTCATCGACTGTTAATGTCTTTCCAATCAATATATCTGTATCTAATTTAACTCCTAAGCTTCTTACATAATCTATTTCTTCATTCACTATCTTCTTTGGCATTCTAAATTCAGGAATACCATATCTCAGAACTCCACCAAGCTCATGTAGTGCCTCATAAACGGTTACTTCATGACCAAGATTTGCTAACTCAGCTGCACAAGTCAATCCCGATGGACCAGATCCAACTACTGCAACCTTAGTTGGATATTTCTCACGAGAGGAGACTTCAGGTCGTTTTCCATGATCAGCAACAAATCTTTCGAGTGCACCGATACTTATTGCATTAGGGTGAATGCAGAACTCCTGACATTGATTTTCTTGCGGACAAACTCGTCCCGTGATGGCAGGTAGACTATTTGTAGATAAAATTATTTCTTTTGCCGTATCAATATCACCCTCCCTTAACTTTAAAATGAACTCGGGTATTCGCACACTAACAGGGCATCCTTGGATACAGCGTGGGCGTTTACACTGGAGACAGCGAGAAGCTTCCTCTATCGCCTCACTCTCTGTGTACCCTAAAGTTACCTCTTCAAAGTTTCGAATTCGCTCGGCAGGGTCTTGGGCTTGCATGTGAACTCTTTGTCTTTTTGATTTTTTTGTTGACATATTTCTAGTTCCTCCTAAGATTTCTCACGAGCCATTTTTTCTGTTGAAATTCGCTCCTCGTAGAGATAAGCCCTTGATCTGAGGGTTAATTCTTCAAAATCCACTTTTAATCCATCAAAGTTTGGACCATCAACACAGGCAAACTTAATCTCACCACCCACAGTCACGCGACAAGAGCCACACATTCCAGTCCCATCTACCATGATAGGTGCTAAACTAACAGTTGTTGGAATGTTATGTTCTTTAGTGAAAGCACAAGTGAATTTCATCATAGGAATAGGACCAACTGCTACAACATGATCTATCTGTCTTCCTTCTTCCACAAAACGTTTTAAGATATCAAGTCCAAACCCATGATGACCTAAGGTTCCATCATCAGTAGCAATGTGAATTTCATCACTTGCTTCTTGCATCTCTTGACGACAAATCAAGAGTGATGAAGTTCTAGCTGAAATAATGCTCACAACATAATTCCCCCGCTCTTTAAGTGCTTTAGCTTTAGGTAGTACTGGGGCAACACCACAACCACCACCTAAAACAGCCACCGTACCCCATTTCTCAATTTCAACGGGTTTTCCCAAGGGACCTAGAAGATTAAGAATATGATCACCTGTTTTCATGGTTCCCATTAATTTAGTACTTTTTCCGACTTTTTGAAAAATCAAAGTTATCGTCCCAGCGTTTTTGTCATTATCTGCTATAGTTAAAGGAATTCGTTCTCCGTTTGCATCTACTCTGAGAATCACAAATTGGCCTGGTTGAGTTTTCTTTGCAATTAAAGGTGCCTCAACTACCCACTTGACTATTTCTGGAGAAAGATCTTCTTTCTCAACTATCACACATTTGCCTTCAACGAACCTAGGAACAGGAGATGGCTTTTCTTGTTGTTCTTCAGCCTCCTTTTCTTCATCTATTCTAGCTAAATATTTAGATATTTCTTCTGCAGCTTTTATACCTTCAGCAGCCCCCACACCCACAACTGAATCACCTCTTATAGCACTACCGGCAGCAAAAACACCAGGGATATTTGTGTTCTGATTGGGTGATGAAACAATAATATTTCCTTGAGGTGTAGTCTCTAAACCAGCATCTAGGAATAATTCACGATTTGTACTCTTGCTACTTAAGATCAATACCATGTTAGTAAGGATAGAAAACTGTTTTCCATCTCTACTTTTAAGACGTGTTTTAGTTAACTTATTTGTACCTTCAAAATACAATATTTCATGTGAGTATAAAACTTCAATAAAGCTCTCATTTAATCTTCTCATGAGTGCAGGATGAACATCAATTGCCTCCTTATTTGTAATCAGGTAAACATGAGCGCCCATGGCATCATAATGAAGTGCATTTCTAACCGCCCAAGCTGTATGCCCTATAATAGCAACATTTTTTTCCGAGTAATCTTCGTCTGGAAGAGAGTAATATACACCACGATTCCAGAATTTTCCTTCACCGGGAATATCAAGTTTCCTTGGTTGAACCCCAGTAGCGATTAATATAGCCCTACTGTCATATATGAACTCTTCGGTGAAGAACTCTCCTTTGGTCACCTGTGTGTAAACTCTTTTTACAGGATCGTGAAGTTCAAGTTTACTAACTTTCTCTGCATACTTAATGGTCGCATGATATTTCGCCTGTTTAGCCATCTTATCTAGTAGTTCTTGGCGAGTAATACTAAAAAAGCCAGGATACCCATCCACAACCATACTACCTGCGGTAGCGACTCCAGAACGTGCCTCGAGGACAAGGACATGAAGGCCTAATTCTGCAGCACGAATAGCACCAGAAAGACCAGCAGGCCCACCTCCCACTACAATGAGATCCCACACTTGTGTACTCAAAATGTTCTTCTCCAAACGTTCCAAAGTTATTTGATGAATTGTTTCTACTGATGTGAGTAAATGAGAATATACTAAAAAATTTTGTTTCATAGGATAATGGATTTTCTGTAGTAGTTTTGGGGAAAAATAGTGTTACTATGCTACAATAGTAGGTTTTTATCGATAATTAAATAGATTTTTCTATAGTTGAGCTGTAAAACCACATTAAAAATATCAGATGGTCACTAAAAATCTTGTTACGTTATTAAACATGCTTTTAAACTATTTAATAAAACTTTTGAAGTGGAAAAGGTTTAACACTTACGAGAGTAAACTATTTCAAAAGGATTATTTCTTTTCAATAAATTAGAAACATAAGGAGAAATGATGAATATCGATCCCGTATTTGATACTGATATTGAACCTGCAACCGATAAGCAAACTTTTGACTCAAAAGTTGGCCTAATAGGATTTTTTTTGTGTTCTTTTGATACTACTCATGGCCTTCGTATCCTCTTTTCATACCCATCAAAATTGAAAAAAAATCAAAATGAAATTAATATTCTAAAAACTCATTGTGTGTGGAAAATTGAAAATGTTCCTTTTCGAATTGATTTAAAATTTTCAGAATTTGTTTACTCAGCTATTCAGCTTCAAGAAGATTCCCAAGAGGGATCGTTGTCAACAATTGATCACCCTCTCTATGGAATCGTCATCAAAAAATGGAAAGATAGTGATCCTATACCCGTTAAAGCATTTGTTGATTTAAAAACAACAATAAATTCGGATATTGGTTCAGATCTTGAGATATTATATCAACGAGAAAAATTGGCATTAAATCCGATCAAAAAACGAGAACACGATGAATTACTAAAAAAAGCCGTAGAAATCGAATTGTCCCTTAAAAATATTTGGAAAAAATTTGTTTATGGAATTAATAAAAATATAGAGCCTTTTAGCACAGAGATAATACCAAGTCGAGTCAATTCCTCCATGATTCCAGTAGAGACAAGTCTTTGTGCTCAGGATTTGTTTAAGCAAAAAATAACCATGAGAGTCTTACCAACAGAGGAAAATAAGAATAGATTAATGGTAGTATTAATTAATCAGAGTGAAAATTTATATGATATAAGGATTCATGTGTCAAGAAGAACAGAGTTTTTTAGTGAAACTATTTGGGAGCATAAACTTGAAGAATGGCCTTTAAAAGAAGATATAATCCTAGAATTTTCCAAATCTGACGTAATTGGGAAGTATTTGATAAAGATTACTAGTAGAAATACAACAATAGACATAAAGTCCCTTGAGATTGCTTCTACTAATGCTAGTTAATTTAAGTATATCTCCAATGATAAAATCATCTTTAGAAATTTATATTCTTTGCATTGTTTGAAGTTCCTTTAATGATCAAGATATGATACTAGAAATTGTTTGAAAAAACGTTTAATAGAGTAAAGAGGTTACCCCTTTTTGTCGTAATTTTACTCTGAAGAAATGAAAAATATTTCTCTAGCATTATAGAAGACTATTAAATCATTATATGCCTTTTATGTAGAAAAGGATTAAAAAAGGGGTTGATTTTAGACAATAAGCAAATAAAAGAGCTTTTATTGTCAATCTTACCTGATTATTGTCATCAGATCCCTTTTTCATTAACTCCCATATTATTGTCGGATGATTTCTCCATAATCTCTCATGAAAAACAAAAAAGATTAAAATCGAAATTTTGTGTAAATGTGATAAATAGAGAGAAATCCTTTAAAATCAGCTTAGATTGATTAGATTTTAGAATAAAGGAGAAAGGCGTAGTCATGAGTAACGGGGATATCCCCTCAACAAAAAATATTGTTTCTTTAGCCAGCGACAATTCGTATGGATTCTTTCTCTATTTTTTTGACGAAATTAGAGGCCATGTCCCACTATTTGGATATCCAGAAGAATTATTGACCGATGAAAATGAAAAACAAATATTATCCATTCATCCAGTATGGTGGCACCAGGAAAAATTCCTAGATACAGATAAGTTTACCAGCATCGATCTTGAGATAGGAGATGTTATTTACTGTGCTACAATATCTTTTTGTGAAACACGTAGAATTAAAAGACGCTCAGGAATGGAATCTGCCAAATGGCAACTTGATAGATTTATTTTGATCGTCAAGGCCCCTTCATCGGTTTCTTTTATCGCTCAGGAAATATTGTACCAATTTAAAATAACCCTCGAAAATTATCACGTCAGTTTAAGATTGCGTTTCCTCATTGAAGATATACTTGAGGAAAGTAAAGAGCCAGAAGTCATAGAAAGGTCTAAACACATCAGAGAACTCCTTGAGAGTAAATATCATTCTTTAATTCCGAAAATCCCCATTACAAAGCTTAAAGCACAATTAAAAGAAAATGAACTGGAGCAAAAACCAAATTCAGAAAGCTATCAATTTCAGAAACCTAGTATCCCTTCAGTACCTAAAAGGCCAGAAAAATTAAGATTTTTAATACCTACAATAAAACAACAGGAGATTTCAGATAGTAAAAAAGAGGAAATCTTAAAACCAGAACCAAAACGTGTAAAAATTATTCAAGTTGAATCCCCTAAAGACAAAAAAATCATTCGTATCACAGTTCGTAACATTAGTTCAACCATTTTAGAAAATGTTCTTCTCAAAATATATGAATCACATGGATTTTTCGGAAAAGATGTCCTTATTTCAGAAATAAGAAAATGGGCCCCAAAAGAAATCATTTCCTTTGAATTTGAACCCTCTGAAGGAACTGGTATGATCTATTTCCTTAAAATTGAAGACGAAAATGAAACAATAATGCTAAAAAGAATTCAAGGATAGGAAGTTATGTCGTGAATAGAACTAAAGTAAAAGATTTTATGACGAAAGAGATTGTAGCTGTTAATCCCAATGAAAGTGTTGAGAAGGTAGCTCAATTAATGGTCGAAAAAAAAGTAGGTTCAGTGTTGGTTTATAAAGATCAAAAAAATCTTGGAATAATAACAAAACAAAATATTATCGCAAGAGTTGTGCTAAATTGTAATGATCCTTGTACAGTCAAAGCAGGGGACATTGCAACAAAAAACCTTATTACAATTTCTTCAGAAGAAACCGTTAAAGACGCGTTAAAGCTAATGTCTAAATATAGAATAAAAAGAATTCCTGTAATAAATCCCGTTAGCAATAATTTGGTAGGGATAATAACATCCTACGATATTTTAGCCGCTTTCAACTCCTTAGAATCCCTCTCACTAAAATCAAAAGAAGATTAAGTAACTAAAATAAATGATTCAAACATTCTATCTATAAGTGGCAAAAAAGATCAAAATAAATTAAAGTCATCGGTTGTCTCTAAACAGTTTCCCTTATAACCACTAATAACCAACTTGTATTACTTACTTCATTAGTTCTTCAGCAACAAGTCGCTTTGATAACAATTTTCTGTCTAAATCTCTTATGGATAAAAGATATTCTTTTTCATTTTTATGAATTCGGGGACAATCAAGTTCCAGCTCTTCATTTGATGGCCAGCTTGAGACAGATGTATTAAATAAGGGTTCTTCAAACAAATCAAAGAGATGTGAAACAACAATTTTTAGATTCTTGAGATCTCTTCCTGATGTATTGGCTAATATAATTTTCATTGTTGTAGATTCAGGATGTATTATGGCTTCTTTTACTTGTATAATCTCGGAAACTATTCGAATTCTTTCGGGTTCTTCCTTGACCACTGGAAAGAGATCCTCATGTATTGCTTGAGCTGCTCGACGACCCGCCCCCATTGCTGAAATTACAGTTGCTGTTCCTGTAACAATGTCGCCACCTGCATATACAAATGGTTTACTAGTACGGCCCATCTCGTCTGCTACGAGATACCCCCACTTATTAGTTTCTAGATCTGGTGTTGTGGCTGTGATTAGAGGATTCGCCCCCGTTCCGACAGCTATAATGACTAAATCAGTTTTTAGCTCAAAGAACTCACCTTCTATTGGTATAGGACGAGCTCTTCCAGATTTATCTGGTTCTCCAAGACGATATCTTTGACAAGTAACTGCTTTAACTCGACCTTTTTCGTCACCAATGATCTCAACAGGATTAGATAAAAGTTTGAATTGAATTCCCTCTTCTTCAGCGTGATGTACCTCCAATGTTCGCGCAGGCATCTGTTCTCTTGAGCGACGATAGACAAGGTAAACATTAGCTGCCCCTAATCGTATAGCGGTTCTAGAAGCATCCATTGCAGTATTCCCTCCACCCACGACCACAACATCTTTTCCACTTACTAAAGGAGTATTATACTCGGGGAAAAGATATGATTTCATTAAATTTGAGCGTGTAAGATATTCATTGGCAGAATAGACCCCAATAAGGTTTTCCCCTGGAATATTCATAAAAACTGGTAAACCAGCTCCAACACCAATATAAACAGCATCAAAATCATCATTAGCAAATAGTTCCCCAATGGTTTTAATACGGCCAACTACATGATTATAAGAGATTTGTACTCCTAGTTTGCTAAGATTCTGTATCTCATATTCCACAACTGCTTTAGGTAAACGAAATTCCGGAATTCCATAAACAAGAACGCCACCACCAAGGTGAAACGCTTCAAAAATGATTACCTCATATCCTAATTTTATTAAATCTCCTGCAACAGTCAACCCCGAGGGACCACTCCCTATAACTGCCACTTTTTTCCCATTTTTTTGCACGATATTTATTTTAGGAACAATATCTTTTAACCGTTCATAATCAGCAACAAATCGTTCAAGGTTACCAACAGCAACAGATTCGCCCTTTTTCGTACGAACACACTTTCCCTCACATTGTGCCTCTTGAGGACATACACGTCCACATATTGCTGGGAGGACATTTGTTTCTTTAATTTTCCATGCTGCTTCTGCAAACTTTCTTTCTTGTATTAATGTGATAAACTCTGGAATTGGTACACGAACAGGACACCCCTCGATACATTTTGGTGTTTTACATCCAAGACAACGGTTGGCTTCTTCTACAGCCATTTCTTCTGTGTAACCATAAGGAACCTCACGGAAGTTCTTAACACGTACCTCTGGAGGTTGACTTGGCATAGACACCCTAGAAATTTGCATTCTTTCCTTTGCCTTCAAAATAATTCCTCTTCATCTTTTATTTCTGCAAATCTCTTTAGAGATAGACATTGTGGGGAATGAGTTTGGAAAGCAAGGGTTTCCTCCTGAATATAAGTTGTATTTCGGATTTGTATTAGTTCCTCCCAATCAATTTTGTGTGCATTGAACTCTGGGCCATCCACGCATGCAAATTTTGTTTTTCCATCATATGTCAAACGACAAGCTCCACACATCCCAGTACCATCCACCATAATTGCTGAGACAGTTGCATAGGTTGGAATGGAACCTTTTTCTTTAGTGAGGGCTGAAACCTTACTCATCATGACATTACATCCAATAACTTTTATATGATCAATTTCCCGTCCTTCTGTAATCATATTGTCAAGAACATCATAGATATACCCTTTTGATCCTTTTGACCCATCACTAGTTGTCACGATAACTTCATCACTTATAGATTGAAATTCATCCTCAAAATACAAAAGCCAGTCATTTCTTGCCTCAATTATAGTGATAACGTAATTTTCCAATTTCTTGAGCTTTTTAGCTATTGAATAGATAGCTCCAATCCCAAAACAACCACCTCCCAATACTACAGTTCCAAATTTATCCAGGTAGGCAGGTTTTCCTAAGGGGCCCACAATACTAAAAAATGAATCTCCTTCTTCCATAAAAGCAAATTTTGTTGTAGACAATCCAACTTCTTGAACAAATAATGTAATAGTTCCTGTAGTCACATCCCAATCAGCAATTGTTAATGGAATTCTCTCAGATTTCTCATCTACCATTACGAGTACGAATTGCCCTGGTTGGGCCTTTTTAGCTATTTCTGGTACTGAGATGATTAACTTATGGATGTTTGGAACACATTCATATTTTTTAACGATATTATAAATTGACAATGAACTCACCTTTGCCTTTTGTTTTATGGATTAGTCGTTTAGCATTAAAAAAAGTTTGAAAATCTTTTACTTTCTCAACAAAAGGAATTCCTAAGTATTCAAGGGAAGATTTTGGAACCAATGGGATTTCAATAGGATCTTCTTTCACAATATCATCCTGAACATCGTTCAGTGAGCTATATGAGAATCCTTCTAAGTTCATAGCCTTTGCCAAACGATTGGTAATATCCCAACTAGGAAGAGCAAGCCCAACTGGTTCAGCTGCCTGTCTAACTGGATTTCTCATGAATTCATCTCCTGTTTTTGTGCCTTCCTCTTCAGTAAAAGCTGTCATTGGAAAAATAACCCCTGCTATTTCACAATAGTTAGAATAATAAATATCTTGAAGAATTAAGAATTCTAGATCCTTCATTTTAAGAAGTTCTTTGGATCTTTGTGTTGCATATAATAATTTGATTCCTTGAGCTGCTAAATCTTGGAGTGCTTTGTCGTCATAAGCAATATTATTCTCGCTTACTTGTAGAGCGAACTTGTTAAGTATGAATACAGCCTCATCTGTTAAAAATGGAGAAATAAAAATACCTATCTCTTCAGGTTTAAACTTTTTCAAATTCTCTGCAGCATAATTAATGGCTTCTTCCCAAGATGCAGGAAAGAGTTCCTCTTTAATGATTGTACGCTTAATCATTGGATATTGAAGACGATCTCGGCCGTTAATTAGTGCGGGAATGCAAAAACGGCCCTTAACACAATATTCACGACGAGCTGACATCTCATAAGGTGGATGAACATTTACAACTTTATCCCATTTTATATCGATGACCATTTGACAATTATGTGAACATAAAACGCATGTTGTTTCTATTGACTTATCAGGAGTACCAAACCACTTAGATCCTCGAGCAGTTAATGCTCCTGTCGGACAAACATCTATACAATGCCCACAAAATACACATCCACTTTCAAGATGAGGGATTTCTAGTAATGTTCCTACTTTTGTATCATGACCTCGTTTAGTGAGTGTGATAGCACTATGCCCCAAAACATTCTGACACGCTCTAATACATCGAGCACAGAGAATACAGAGATTATAATCTCGAACAAGAAATGGATCTTCCCGTTCTAATGGCAAATTCTTATACAACTTTGGAAATCGGATTTCTTTTATTCGTAAGTATTCGGCCAGCTCTCTGATTTCACATCGATCCTTATTACTGCATGTGTAACAACCAATCACTCGACCCGCCTTGTACTCTCCATGACGGACTTCCTCACACTCCTCCTGATTATTACATACAATACAAGAGCTAGGATGTTCCGAAAGAATTAATTGGAAAATGTTTCGTCTTATCGCTCTGATATTAGGTGTTTCTGTTCTGACAATCATTCCTTCTCTTGCTGGTAAAGTACAAGAATTGGAAAATCCCCGACCAGCTTCGACTTCTACAATACATAGGCGACATGCACCTATTGAAGGAAGATCAGGTCTCGCACAGAGAGTGGGGATATATATCCCTGCTTTTGTTGCAACTTCGAGTACTGTTTCTCCTTCCTCGAACACTACACGTTTTCCGTTGATAGTCATCCATTTAGTCATCTTTTCACCTGCTGAGGATACCGATCCCTTTTGTACACTGCGTTTCTAGGACAACTTTTGAAACAGATACCACATCTAATGCACCTATTTGTATCAATCATGTGAGTAGCTCCTTTAATCCCTGTGATGACCTTCATTGGGCAGTTGCGGGCACATAATGTACATCCATTACAAATAGCTTCATCAATTACGTATTCAATCAGATCTTGACAATCTTTAGCAGGACAACGTTTTTCAAAAATATGGGTCTGATACTCATTACGAAAATATTTCAATGTAGTTAATACGGGATTTGGTGCGGTTTGGCCAAGCCCACATAATGATCCCATTTTTACCGTATTGGCTAATTCTTCTAAAAGCATGAGGTCTCGGTCTTCACCCTCTCCTTTTATAATCCGATCTAGAATAACCAACATTGCTCTTGTTCCGATCCGACAGGGGACACATTTCCCACAAGACTCAGCTTGTGTAAATGTTATGAAATAATGAGCTAATTTTACCATACAATCAGTTTCATCAAGAACAATCATTCCACCTGAACCCATAATACTACCAGAAGTAGCCATGCTTTCATAATCAACAGGGGAGTCTAAATGACTTTTTGGTAAACATCCACCTGAAGGACCTCCAGTCTGAACAGCTTTAAATTCCTTATCATCTAAAATACCACCACCTATTTCATAGACGATTTCTCTTATACTGATACCCATAGGTACTTCTATTAAGCCCAAATTCTTAACTTTCCCTGTTAGTGAGAAAATCGCTGTACCAGGTGCATGTTCAACACCAATAGCGTGAAACTTCTCCCAACTATTTTTAAAAATCCACGCAGTAGAAGCCCATGTCTTTACATTATTGATATTGGTGGGTTTACCCCAAAGGCCAGACTCTGCTGGAAATGGTGGCCTAGGTCGTGGATTACCTCTGTTTCCTTCTATTGAGGCCATCAATGCTGTCTCTTCGCCACAAACAAAAGCGCCTGCACCTTCATGAACGGAAATATCGAATGAAAATCCATTATTTAGAATATTTTCTCCAAGAAATCCATTTTTTCTTGCTGTTTCAAGAGCAAATCTAAAACGCTTAACTGCTAAAGGATATTCAGCACGAACATAGATAATGCCTTTAGAAGCGCCAATGGCATATGCTCCGATAATCATTCCTTCTAAAACGCTGTGTGGATCTGCTTCAAGTATTGAACGATCCATAAAAGCTCCAGGATCTCCTTCATCTGCATTACAAATAATGTATTTCTCGTTTCCAGGTGCATTACGACAGAATTCCCATTTCATGCCAGTTGGGAAACCTGCGCCTCCTCTCCCACGTAAACCAGAATTTTTAATAATTTGAATAACCTCTTCGGGAGAGGTTTTCAATGCTCGTTTAAGTCCTGAATAACCACCAATGTGCAAATAATCGTCAATATTTTCAGGATTAATGTGTCCGCAGTTACCTAAAATCATTCGTGTCTGTTTACTATAAAAAGGAATATCTTTATACTTTGATATTCTCCTTCCAGATTTAGGATCGGTGTAAAAGTATTCTTCAACAGGCCGGATGTTTTTCAAATGTGAAGTAACAATGTTTTTGACATTTACCACTTTAATCTTACAATACAAAATTCCATCTGGTTCAATTATCACAATAGGACCTTGAGCACAGAATCCATGACAACCAGTGAAGTCTACTTTCACCTCATTTTCTAGACCCTCCGCAATTATCTGTTCTTCAAATTCCTCTTTAATCTCATTTGATTTTGATGAGATACATCCTGTTCCTTGGCAAATTAGAACTGTTCTAAGAGAAGAATTTTTTTTGGTCATTATCCAGTTACCTACTTATTATTTTCTTCCCTAATTATGTTATTGATAATTCGAAGTAATTTTGCTGGTTTCATTTCTCCATAAACTTCCCCATCAATTTGAACAACTGGAGATAAGGCACAACATCCTAAACAAGCAACACGTTCAAAACTAAATAACCTATCCTCTGTAGTTTCATCTGGATTAATACCTAATTTTGTTCTTACAGTTTCAGCGAGTATTTGACCGCCCTTTACAAAGCAAGCTGTTCCTAAACATACAGTTATTATATGTTTTCCAGATTTAACAAATTTGAATTGTTTATAGAATGAAGCAACCCCATAAACTTCGTTAAATGACATTCCAATATATTCCCCAATATGAATCATGTTTTCTTTAGATAAATACCCAAATTCACTTTGTATGTCTTGTAAAATTGGGATTAAGCTACTTCGACTCCTCTTTTTTGATGTAAATATCTTTTGAAGGGTTGTATTCCCTATTTCTTCAACAATCAATTAGAAATGCCTCCAATAAATGATTTTCGGGGGGATTTTAAGAATTCTATGGAAAACCTCGTGAGTTTTTCAAACCTTGAAATCTTTGATGCTTAGAAGATAATAAAAGAAAATTTTGACTTACTTTCTTGACATAAATTAAAAAATTTATTCTACAAGTGATTTAAAGTTAAATTATCATAAAATAGGTACAAACAATAAAATGTCTCTTATTTAGAGTATTCAGGTGCTTTTTAACCTCATAAGTTAAGTAATCCAAGATCTAAAATTGAATCGAGCCTTACAAACAAAAAAAGCGAAATCTTGAGGAAAAAAGGTGAGTTTCTGGGATAATTAGAAATATAACTGAATAACGATTCTTAGACGTTTAATCTTCTCTACTAGCTTCAATGATTAATTCTGCAAACACTTTCATATCTTTTAGCAAAGCTTCGATATCTTCAGGGGGATCAACTTTTACCCCTTTATCTACCATAATGAGTACAGCTAGAACAAAATTAAAAATATGCAATTCTAATGTCTTTGAATCAGAAATGGCAGAAAAAGAAGCTGAATCACTTGTGAGGAAATTTTCACGTAATACATTACAGGAAAGAATATAATCACGCAAATCTTCACGAAGCTGGATTCCCGTTGAAAAACCCTTGATACTATGAGTAATAACATTTCCATTCACATCACTCACAATGATCTTTGAATTCAGCTTCATGAGTTGGTTTTGAGCGTGTTCAACGCTATTTTTTAATTTATCAAAGTCTGAAATCAAGATTTGACGAAAAACCTCACTTAATTCCTCTTGTCTATAAATAGATGTAACAAAGGATTCAGGATTAAGTTCTCGGACAAATGGTAATTCTCTAGCTTTGTCGAGATTCTCTTCAAGCTGTTCCTTAAGATATTGCTCTGTATCATATTTATGAAAGAAAATTATTAAACGAGGATCTCCTCCATTTTCTTTAATAGCGGAATAAACCTGCCTAAAGTAATCGTCTGCTTTCTTAAAATCCTCAGGATGATGGAGATCAAGGACTAAAACCAACACCGTGGTGTTAGCGAGAAGTTTAGGTGTCTCGAGGTACGATTGCCTATATTTTTCTTGCCCTCCGAAGTCCCACAGGGATATTTGAAGACCCAAGTAATTATGGGACTTCACCTCATACATAATGGTCGGCCCGAAATCACTGGTCTCCATAGGAGCCATCCCACCCAATGTAGTGAAATAGATTGATGTTTTACCGCAACCACTAAGTCCAACAAGTGAAATTTTCATGTTTAACTCCTCAATTTGAAAATTAACATGATTAATACTTTTTTGGCGAAAATTTGGATAATAAGATCGTTTGCTTTCTTTAAGGTACAAAGAATTTTAAATTTTCCTTATTTTGATAAAATTTAACTGTATTATGAAGTGTAATGCAAACTTAATAAAACAAGCAAGAAGAAGATAATATTAAGTTCACGAAACCAATACATTGACTTAATAGGCTAATCAGAATCAAATACCTCATAAAGGAAAAGAGAGCTGTGCCACGCCTTACAATATCAAAATATACAAAGGAAACCTTGCATTTCATTGGCCAACCCATCACCTTTTTGCTAAAGAAGCAAAGTATGATTCTTTATATTGCAGTGGCTGTGACGGAATGTGCATTTGCTTCTGCAGGATTTAGTTTACCCCTATACCTCCGGGAATTAGGAGAACAAAGTGGAACGAGTACGGTGGGTATCGAAACCGCAATAATTGTAGCCAGTTACTACATCGTTTCATTATCAACTGCGTCATTTTTCGGATTAATTAGCGATCGTTTTGGACGACGACCATTTTTAATCATTGGAACAGCATTAGCAGGTATTTCCTTTATTATTTTTCCCATTATGTATCCTTACTATGCGACTCTACCATTTAGTTTTCTAGTTCTAGTCCTTTCGAACGGGTTGAAAGGGTTAGCTGCTGCGATGATCTCTGGACCCATATTAGCGGTAATTGCAGATTTATCCCCAGAAGAAAAGCATGGTGAAACAATGGGGAAATTCTACTTAGCAAAAGCTGCTGGAGGAGCTATTGGGAATCCATTTGCTTTATTCGCATGGGCGATTTTAAAAGAGGACTCATTCTTCTTCTTTGCAATCATAATGTTCTTGGCTACTTCAATTTATGTGTTTAGGTTCTTTGAACCCCATACAGATATAGTCTCACATGATGAAGCTGATATAATGCTAACAGATTTCACTCAAACTGTAACGGATTCAGAGATTGATATAAATCCGTTTAAAACTATGCTAGAAAGTCTTCAAGACAAACAGTTTCGTAAATTCGCCATTGCATGGTTAGCTTATACAACACTCATAGGAGCAAGCACTTTTGTAGCACCTACTATTATATTCGACCTCGTTATAGAGGTAGGACCCGCTATTGCGGTAATTGGCTTTCTTGCGATTTGTATAATGGGAATAATGCAACCAGTATTAGGTAAACTTTCTGATAACGTAGGACGAAAACCCTTCTTGGTAATTGGAGTTATTGGTACCAGTATGTTGTTAATAACACTTGCATCCATTCTTGATTATGAATCCGTAAATGGAAATCAAGTATGGGAACTTTCTGAATTGTCTAATCTGATAAAAAATCCATTCTCATTAACAGATACAATTTCCTTGAATCTTATCCCTGAAAATCCACTCCCGATCCCTCACATCTTTGTTGTCTTAATGATTATCATTTACGGTCTCTCCGCTTCTTGTTTTATTTCAGCTGCTCTTGGTTTAGTTAGTGATGTAACCAAATCAGGGCAACGGGGACGTGAGATGGGCTTTACCCAATCACTCATGGCTATGGGAAATATTATGGGCGCTATTATAGGAGGATATTTTGTTGGCCTTGGCCCAGAAGGAATTATTGGTCTTTTTACTTTCTGTTTTGGACTCAGCTTGATTGCTATAGTCATCATAGTCCTATTTCTATATGAAACGAGTGGATTTTACCATTTCACACACAAGCTAGTTTAATCAATCTCTCTTTGTAAAATTGAAAAGTATTACACAGAAAGAGATCTACTTACTGAAAAGATCCTAATAGTAATCTTTGAGCTTGAAATTTTTTCTTAACTTTTTGTCAAGTAGATTTTTATATTTCAAGGGATCGTCAAAAGTATCTTTACTACTAGCTTTTTGAGTGTGTCGAGGTCTCTGACGTTTCAGCTTTTGAGAACAAGAACCTGTTGAAACATCCAAAGCTGAAGGCCGAACAAAACAAACAGCAAACTTACATTTATAACCGATACATTCGTCGCCTTCAATCATTCTGCACATTATCTTCTTCTCACCACGACTATATGTAATCGACAAGAGTTTTTCACTGCATCGAAAAGATCTACATGTGATCTCACACAAAATATCGGGCGGTTTGCGTTGTTGCAAGAGATTAACGCTCCAACATTAGAATCAAAAAAGAAACGCCTTATTTTCACGCGAACCAATAGTTTTTTTTTATTTAATGGTTAATACCTTTAATAACACAGAATTATATAAAAAGATTTATTTGATGAATCTTAAAACTTTACACTTGAACTTGTGTAGATAATTCTAGGTGTTAGATCTCGAGAGGACGATGCCATGAGTCATTACTTGAAACAGCTGAAAACGCAGAGCGCACGGAAGATAATCTTACTAGGACTCTCGCAGGCGGGAAAAACATCCATTCGTGACGTTGTTTTTGAAGGTAAGGCACCAGAGGAAACCAAGGATTATGCAGCGACGTTAAATTATGAACGACAGATTGAGCAGGTTGCAGACGAGCCCATCACTGTTATGGATTTAGGAGGACAAGAGGTTTTTTTAAAACGTTTTTTGAGTAGTATGAGTTCATTCATCTTCAGTAATGTTGCGGTCTTAGTTTTCATCTGTGATATTGCTACTCCAGATAAATTTCCAGCTTCACTCAAGGCCTTTGTTGAAGGTGTCAGCCGTTTGGAAGAGATGTCTGATGTACAACCTGCTGTCTATGTCCTGCTGCACAAGACTGATCTCATGCCCGATCTTACTCAACGGGCTGAACGAATGGAATTTCTTATGGAAATGTTTCAAGATGCGGCATCAAACAAAAACATAACATTTTTGCAAACATCCATTTATGATAATTCGATCCATGAAGCATTTAAACGGATAACAGCAGAAGCTAGTGAAGTTATTCCTGAAGTAGAAAGCATGAAAGAAGAGGAAGACTTAGAAGCGATTAAACAAAGGCTTCGCCTTCGACCTATTCAACAGGTACTTCACACTCTTAAATTTATGAACCGATTAGATGAAGTCATTCTAATTTCGCTGGAGGATCCCAATTTCAGAATTAATGCCTCCGAGTTAGAAGATAGTGAAATCCAACAACTATTGACTCTTTTGGATAAATCAAAAGATCTAAAATTAATCACTGGATCGAAATCTGAATTAAAAAGGCTAGGAGCAGTAATGATGTACAAATCTAAGTTACAACCACATCATTTACTAATTCTAGTCTCCAGTGATGAAAAATCTATGTTAGAAACTAGAAATTTAGCAGAGATTGAAGAAACTGTTAAACTTCTGTCCATGCAGCTAGAATCAATGCTCAAAACACCAATTTAGAGGAGTCACATTGCGTCAAAACCTCATCGCATTATCCGGGTTATCTCATTCTGGAAAAGACCTACTTTTTAGCCAAATGATGAAGTTAGGACGGACAGAACCAAATCTTAAGATATTACAGAACGTTTTTTACTATGATTGGTTAAATCCCTCTCATTCAAAGAAAGAAGAGACTTATATTACTAGCTTACTTCCTTCTATTCGTGAAAAGATCTTAATGAAAATAAACACGCTTATTTACATACACGATATCTCCTATCAACTTTTAGATGAGATCTCATCGGATTTTCAAAGGATAACTGCAGATATTAGTAGTGTAAACAAAAATTTTCGAGTTGTTCTTTTACTAAACCGTGGACATTTAATAACTAGTGAGGTTGAAAGAAACAAAATAAAAGACACAGTCATCAAAAACTTTCAACAATTCTTTCCTAATGAAATCCCATCTTATATTGTTTCATTGAAAGGGCCTGATGAACAACGATTAACCAACCTAATCTTTACTCAGATAATAAATAAAGCTGCTGATTTTAGTAAATTCTCCCAAGATAGACCTTTGGAAGCACAACTAAATCTAGATCTGGTAAATAAACGTCGAATTAAAGAAAGACTAGAAGAGAAAATGAAGACATATGGCATCGCTGGAGCTTTTTTATTGTCTCCAAGCCATAAGATTCTTTTAGCAATAGGAAAAAACCAAAGTTGGCAAGAGAAAGTCGGACCTCAAATTATCAAGATGCTAGACCAATATGAGGCTTTTGATATAGCCCCCGAGGCAAAAACAAATGTTCTTCGAATTGAAGACTTTTTAATGATTACTCAACTTGTTAATATTGGAACAAAATTAGTATTAATTGGAATAGAATCGACATTCAGATTAAATTCTGAATCTTATTCTACTATTGAACAAGTATGTCTTGAAATATCAACTGAAATAACATCTTTGCTGAAATATAAGGCGAACTAGATGCAAAGGAGTAAAAATGGATGATTTCTGGACTCATTGTAACCACAATGACCGATATGGGACCATTTCCACTCTTGAATTTGTCCCCAATATCAGAGGATACCACTGTAAAATTAAGTGTTATCGGAATGACAATTCTCTCCATGGGAGCAGGAACTGTTGCAGAAAAGCAACATTATCGCTTACACGGTTCCATTCCGATTCCTGATTCACCAGATTTAGAAGCCTTAGCAATGTCATTTACTGTTACTCCAACAAAAACAGATGATGTACGAATCGACCAACATGGCCGAGAATCGACTATCTGGCTATTGTTTGAGTCAAAAGATCGAAATCGGGTTTTCCTTCAACATACTGTCATTGAACAGGCACTCCAAGAAGAGATTCGTACAATCCATATCGAAGACAATCTATATGACCCAACAATAATGGAGCGAATTCTAAATCGAATTAAAGACATTTCATCCAAAGAAATACCCTTTATCCAGCCAGAAACACCTCTATACATACCTGAAAAGGGTGGATTAGAATTCTTCACCGTTGATAAAGAAGGTGAATTAATCAAACTGGATTCAAGTAGTGACCTCACCGCCTATTCCATATTAATATTGATTAACGGGGTAATTAAACGAATATTTCTAATTAAATTAGATGATGCAACCCCCCAACGACTTATGTTTTTTGCCAGTCGGGCCGCATCAAATCTGAATACAAATCGTTTTAAAAATGAATTTACTATCCGTGATGTATCAGATCCTATCGAACGTGATTTACTCCTTGAAAAAATTGGAACTATTCAGAAAATTGGCGTATAATAGAGGTCAAGAGAATGTCATACCTTGCACGAAAGAAAACAAGTAAAATTCTGATTCTAGGGCTAGCAGAGTCTGGGAAATCTACTATTATAAAAGTAGTAACTGAAGGAAAAATCCCCCAAAAAGGAGAATCGTATAACCCGACTATTGATTATGAACGGAAACAAAAAACCATTGCAGGAACAGAACTCACCATTTTTGATCTAGGAGGCCAAACAGCATTTCTGGATCGATTTACAGGGGAGTTATCAGAGTTTATATTCAGTGGGGTCAAATCTTTAGTATTCGTTGTTGACTCAATAAAAATAAATGAAATATCACGTGCTAAATATTACTTGGATTTATCATTAAATAAATTAAAACAATTTAGTCCAGATGCGACTGTCTTCATTTTTCAACATAAAACAGATCAAATACCAAAAAGACTCAGAGACGAAGTTAAAATTACGATCAAAGAGTATATTTCCTCTGGTGTTACTCAAGAGATAAAATTCTATTCAACCTCTGTTTTTACCGATTCAATTTTCAGGGCAATGGGTGATGTTTATGCAGAAGCCAGTGGTGCACGAAAAACTCTCAAACCACTATTAGAAACGTTCATTCGTCATAATGCAGCCGATATGGCTCAAATATTTACAAAAGAAGGTGCTCCCTTAACAAAAGTTCAAGATGTTTCGCGATTTGACCATATATCTCTCCTAGAGGTGAAAAGCTTTTTTGATGCTGTATTTCAACGCCTATCAAATCAAAGAAATCAGAACACTACATCAGTTTTATTAGAATCTGATCGTCAAGTTTTTATTATCAGATTCATTGAAGGTGGCCTCGCTTTATTCTTTGGGTTTCCAAAAGATCGTCTTAAAGAGAAAAATGAGCAAATTCCTACTTTATACAACAAGGTACTTGCTTTTAGTTCCCAGTTGAAAAGCATGATAGAATCTTGAGAAGCTTGATAAATCAAAGGAGCTTTCTTTACCCATCTAACTTTGAAAATGAGAATTGCGGTAAACTGTATCTAAAACCCTCTTAAAATCTAACTATTAGATCATCTTAGAGGATACAATGAACTGCAAACTTATTCACGAAATTTTTGAAAGAAATGAATCCCTTCATTATTCATTTGACCGTGATGCACGAATAGAAGCCACTTTGGAGATGGGTCGAATAAAGAGAATTGGTATTACCTTTCTCACCTCTCTATGTCATCACCCAGATAATCCAAGTCTAATTCACTGGCGAGAAATTCCAATATTACGTATTACATGTTTTGGACACTATTGTGAATTTATAATACTTAAAAATAAACTGAATATCCTATTTTACCTTATTCACCCTATAATTCAACAAACAAATGTAAGGTATATTGCACTACTGATTGATGTCCGTTTGCCTTGGTGGAATGATTATCACGAGCTAATTCTGGTTCTCAATTGTGTGGGTAAACTCCTACTTATTCCAACTGAAATCACCTTAAGTTCACTTGAACTTAAAAAAATAAATAAGATTTGGGAAATACGCGTCAATAATCTGTTAAAACTTAAAAATGAGCCAAAGTTGCTCGATATCATTGCTCCCAACGATTTTTCTTGGCATGATTTTAGAATTTTCATTTAATAACTTTAAACTACCAATCATTGGCTATATTCACTATTTAATTTTAATTTCCAATTTAATAGGATTATTGCAAGTTTTCTTCATTCAAATAATTAAACTAAAAGATATTAAATCTTGATACTGAAGTGAAAGATCGTTTTAAGCTTGTTCGTATCAAAGGATTTATCAAACTTTTATAGATAAGAGCTAAGTGAATATTCTATGTTTAATAATACTGGATTTTGGGCTTATTCTCAAATTGATGAGGTCATCAATAGATACTTTACTGTCACCGCTGTTTCTTACAAACCAATACCCCAGACTAATAGATATACGAATAGAAGCTTACAAGTAGATGTTATTCCTGCCTATGAGATCCTTCGTCGAAGTGATTTAACATTAAACATGCAGATAGTTAACAAGCAACTCAGGGAGCTCGGTTTTGTCCCCCTCCTTCGTCCCCATCCAGTTCAAGAATCGCGGGGAATGCTATACATTTTTCCTCTGAGTAAGAAAATGCAAGAAACGGATCAGAAATTATCCACTCCGCTTATTCTCTTTGGTCTTACTATTCTCTCTGTAATTTTTGTGGGATTCATGAGCTGGGATGTTTTACGTCAAATCGACAGCCCCTCGCTATCTAATCTTAATCCAGTTGTAACAAGCTTCCTATACGCTGTGGGCTTGATTGGGATTGTTGGTATTCATGAACTAGGTCACATGTTTGCTTCAAAGATTCATGGTATTAAAGCAAGTTGGCCTTATTTTCTGCCCTTTCCTTTTGGTTATGGCACATTTGGCGCATTTATCTCACAAAAAACACCAATTCGATCTAGAAATGATTTATTTGATATCGGGTTTGCTGGCCCAATCTTTGGATTTATTACTTCTATTTTTTTCACTATAATAGGATTAATGATCTCGTTCGAAGTTAACACTTCAGCTATTCCGGAAAATCTTTTTAATCCTTTGATTCCTATAGATTTCAGATTGGTTAGTGAGACTAGATTCCGAATTCTCCTCTTTGAGGCTCTTGCTTTCTTAATAAAACCGAATGAAGGAGCGGATACCCAGATATTTTTACACCCATTAGCTTTCGCAGGATATATAGGATTGCTACTAACAGGATTAAACTTAATCCCAGTCGGTCAGCTAGATGGCGGACATATAGCCAGAAGTCTGTTCTCCGAAAACAATCATAGGATTTTAACGTATCTGAGCGCAGCATTGATGGTTATTTTAGGTTTCTGGTTATTTGCGCTTTTAATCCTCATCATGTATTCACGGACAGGCCATGCAGGCCCACTAGATGATCTTTCATCAGTTACAGTGAGTCGTAAGATTATTGCTGTATTTTCTCTCCCTCTAGCTATTCTTTGCTTACCTGTTCCTATTGAAATTTTTAGCTTGATCTTTCCTACTTTTAGCTAGATTGCTTCTATATTAACAGTATTTCAATTTATAAGTCATAATAATAGGCCCCAATTACCCGTTGTTCCCGATCTAGCCGACTTCCAGGTTTATTTAGACGCGCGCGGCCTGTTTCTGGATCACGCCTAAAAGTTGTGTTAATTCTTTTTAAAAAACGATTCATGCCTTCTCTCTTCGAGAAAGGGCCTACTGTTTTTCCTTGATATCCAGGATTCCCCTCAAACAATAATATTGTGTCAGCTAAGGCTTCCGCGATCTGTATATCATGTTCGATTGCAATACAGGCTGCTTTATTCTTCGATATTATGTGACGAATGACCCGTGTTGCATTCAATCTCTCCTCAACGTCTAGAAAGGCACTTCCTTCATCAATAATATATAAATCAGCTTTTTTCCCTAGACTTCCTGCTAGAAAGCATCGCTGTAACTCCCCCCCACTTAAAGCACTTATTGGTTTTTCTAAAAGGTGTGAAATTGAAAATGGCTTAAGAATGTAAAGTTTAAACTCATTAGAATCTATATAAGTGTTCGAATAACGAGTTAGAAATTCACGAACAGTCCCCTTAAAGCTTCTATGTAAGAATTGAGGTTTATATGAAATTGTAGCTGTTTTTAATGTTTTATATAAATATCTAGCAAAAGTCGTTTTCCCTAATCCATTCTCGCCTAAAACACAAAGTATTCCCCCAAAATGAACGGTTCCCTTATTTGCATTCAAAGTAAAAGATCCTAACTGTTTCGTAAAGGAAGGATAATCAATACCAGGAATTCCTTCCCACTGTCGCTCTTTCACCACTCTAGTGAAAATTATTTCTTTTCCGCGAATCCTGATGTTTTCATCTTTCAATTTACCGAGAAGAAAATTGTTAATTCCTTTTTTAACAGAGTAAGCTAATCGTGAAATGACCCCAAATTTATGTGGCTCACCATAGAAAATATAGATTATGTCACTTTGAAAATCATGAATAGCAATATCGTGTTCAGCGATAAAAATCACTTTTCCAGCTTTAGCCAACCTTTGAAAAATTGTTCCCATTTTTATACGCTGACGAAAATCAAGAAACGTGCAGGGTTCATCGATTAAATAGATGTCAACATTTTGTGACAACGCTCTACCAATAGCTAACCTTTGTAATTCCCCCCCAGATAATTCAGAGGGATTTCGATCCAAAATCGATTCTAGTTCCATTAAATCAATGATTTCCTGTTCAGAAAATAAGCCCTTTTGCTGTCTGCTAGAAATAATTTCCTGAACTGAACTTGTTATCGTCAGGAGCTCCGAAAAGACTTGAGGTTTATATGCAACTGATAATTTATCAGTTGAAAGGTCTGTGAGGAATTGTCGAAAACTAGCAACAGATAATTGAGATGAAAAGTCCTGAAATCCTTGTTTTGGGTTATGAAAATTACCCCCATTTGGAAGTTTTCTGCCCGCTAGGATTTCTAAAAGTGTCGATTTACCAATACCATTTACACCTAGTAAACCAATTACCTTTCCAGGGCTAATTTGGGGCACACCATAAAATCGGAACCCATTTTCGCCATAACAATGGACTTGGTGGCCTGCAGTTTCAGGAGTGGGAAGAGTGACAACACTTATCGCTCTTGGAAAACATTTATTGATACAAATACCACAAGTTCCCTTTTTAGCAAGTAGGCATTTATTGTTATTGATAATAGGTTTACCAGTGCTTTTTCGGATTTTAATGACATTTTTTTCTCCCTTTATTACTAAAGGACAATATTTGAGACAAGCGTACCCACAGAGGTCTGGTTTGCATTTATCGAAATTAAGGTTAATTATTCTTATGTTAAACCACTCTACTGGATTAAATATTATTCTTCACATTTATATTTCAAGAATAGCTGTTTATGTCGATATTAATGCTGTTTATTCGCAATTTTATAATTATTGAAAATACTATTTCATTGATTAATCTAGAAAGATTAGGATAAATTCAAGAACATTAAATAATTTCCCCTTATTAAAGGCAATATGAAGCCATTAAATTCAAAAAGATGGAGACAAACCTCCTATTGGAACCAATCGCTCATCTAGAATGGTCTTTGGGCATAGGTCTAATCTGTTTAGCAATATGGAATACATCCATTAATGCACTCGGGCTTCTATTACTAGGAATCGGATCAGTTTTTCCTGATATATTTGATTGGGCTTTGTTTCACGGAAAAAGATTCATACGAGGCCATCGTGAAATTTCTCACACGATCTATTTCATTTTCATCCTTATTTTCCTTAGTCAGATAGTTCCTATCTTAGGTTTCTTGACTTTTGGATCTATCCTCCATGTTTTTGAGGATATCATTTCAGGAGGAAATCCGATTTATCTCCTTTCACCCATTACCCACAGAGGAAGTATCCTGCTTATCAATAAAGAACAATCTATCAGAATTGGATCTTGGTTTCGACAAATAATCCAAGGATCATATACAGGCTCAGAAAACATTGGGGATGAACTGTCCTGGCTTTGGTTACTAACTATAATTGGTTCTTGGATATTAATGCTTGGAATTTTCCTGTTTTTTGGGATATCATAATCAATGAAGTGAATCATGAACATGGAAGCCTTAAAACATAGTGAATGGACTCTTGGTGTTATTTTCTTTTGGTTTGCACTCCATAATTGGGTAACCACCCAAAATATTCAACTCACAGCACTCGGGATAATTATCGTTCTTGTTGGAAGTCAGCTTCCGGATTTTCTATCACTGTTCTTACGTAAATTAAATCTCTCATCTGTAGTAATTCGTAAGATTACCCATGATTATGGTATTGTAATCATATTTTGGGGGATAAATTTGTTGTTTTCAGATCTTATGTACCAAGAAATCAACTTTTTTACCACTGGAATAGCAATTCATTATAGTATTGATCTTTTCTCGGGATTAGAACCTATTTATATAGGAGGATTTCTTTTTGGGGATCGTACGGAAGCTCTTTATGTAACTGCAGCACATAGGATAGCCATTGGGAAACGAATTGAAAAATGGGGCTCCAACTACTTGATAACTCAAAAAGAACGACCAACTCCAGAATTAGCATGGTTCTGGATCATGCAATTATCTGGAACGATCTTTTGTGGGATAGGAATGATACTTTATATACTTTAAAATAGTAAAAAAGAATTCCGGAAACATCTTATTACTGATTTGATTGCGTATCTCTTATCTCTCTTTAAAGTTGTTTTCTCAGTTCAGAAATTAGTACAAATAGTAATTTACTGTTCGAAAAAATGGCTTCTTTAATGATCATCTAAAAGAGTATAAGAAGAATCATCCTCACTCTATTAATAAATTTCATTACCAAGAGTAAATACCATCCTTCATCTGAAACTTAATAAATAATATTAGAGTATGTTATATCGTTCATACAAGTTTTCTCCTTAATTATCCTTTAGGCAATATCTCGTGGGAATTTGAGGATCATGTTTGTTAAATTGCTCATCACTAAAATAATAAATCACATTTTTTTAACTTATGAGTTAGTTATTGGAAATAGAAGACTTATCTTACCTACAATTATTGGACTCATTATTGCTTTAACAGTTATTTCACAAAGCGGAGTTTTAATTGAGTCTTATCGACAAGAAATTTTTGAGGAAGTCGTATTTGGATCCCTAGAAGATTATTATTACTACGATGGTGATGTTACTATTGG
>JBHLKY010000030.1:0-1735 GCA_048886185.1 Candidatus Hermodarchaeota archaeon | reverse complement strand
TGATGCCATGGGCTGAAGTAATCCATAATAAAACTGTCAAGATCGTTGGTGTTATTGAATACAAATCTGGACACAGAAGTTATTATGATAACAGTACTGTCTTTTTTCATAAATATTTTGAGGGAATTTGGGAGAACTATGGTTTTCTAACTCAACCGGTGTTTTTACAACAAATCATCGAAGAATCTAAAGATGAAGACCAAAGTGTTGTAGAAAGATTAGATGTAGGGATGAGATGTAAGATTTTTCTGGATAAAACCAATTTTGATGCTTATAATATTAATAATGAAATTTACAAACTAGAAAACTTTATTGAGGCTTTATATTGGCAATTAAATGAAGCAAGACTTTCCTCATGGGTTAATTCTGAGATATTATGGTTGATGAGGCAGTATGAAACCACAGTATTTGGACTGCTCATTATTATGTTGTTACTCAGCATTCCTGTTCTCTGTATTGCCTTATATTTAGTAGTTTATTCATTCGGTCTTATAAGAAGGCAAAAACAAGAACAAATTGGTATTATTAAAACACGTGGTGGGTCATGGCTCCAGATACTAGTCGTTCTACTTGGAGAAATGCTTCTATCTACCGTCTTAGCAGTCTTGATCGGCTTCTTGCTTAGTACTATTTTAGCTGATGTGGTCATGCGCTCTACGAATTATTTAGAGTTTCTAGGAGCCCCAGTGCCAGTTCTAATCACTATGACAATGGTTCAAGGGTTGATTTTTTGGGGATTAATTCTCGCTCTCATTCTAAATTTTCGTAATATCATTCGAATGAGTCGTCAAGAAATTAATGAGACCTTGGAGCCAACTGAAACCCGACAACCAGCATGGAAACGATATTATCTCGATGTAGTAATTTTTGTTATAGGTACAGCGACTTGGATAATCTTTATGACTCTTCTTCGCTCTGGTGGCGACATGTTTGGCCCCAGTGTTTACTTCTTGTATATTATAGTCTCTTTATTGGGAATTCCTTCTCCATTCTTCATGTTTTTTGGAACAATTATGGTTATTGCACGTTTTTTCCCGTTTATTATGAAGAAACTTTCAGAATTTCTTTGGCAATTAGAGGGCGGAATCAACGCTTTTGCCATTAGAAATATAGTACGTCACAAACAGGCCGCAAACCGTGCGGTCCTCCTTATCACCCTAGCCTTATCATTTTCGATTCTTTCCTCATCACTAATCTTTTCTTTGGATGAAACTGAACGCCTTAGACAATATTACAGTGTGGGAGCTGATATTTCTGTTCCAACAGGAAGTCTATTAAATGGATCAGTATTAGAAATCCTTAATCAAAATGTTTCCAACCTAAAAAGTATATCTGGGGTATTATCGGCTCGGTTATATTCATACGATTTTTTTAATCGTAATTACCATCTTTTATTCGTAGATCCTTACACATACGCAGAGACAGCCTTTATGGATCCATCTTTTGGGCTGAGTAGCTCAATTAGCAACTTAATGAATCAACTGAAGGATAATGAAACAATCATTCTCTACAACGAAAATTTGAAAGAAATGGTGTCAAAACCGAAAATTGGGGATAAAATCTCGTTTTATATCGAAAATGATAGTGTATCATTTCGTGTAGGAGGAACATTCAAGTATTGGCCAACAATGTACCCTTATTCATATTTGGATCCATTCCGTAATTTTTGGGGTGTTGGAAGTTTAGGAATGTTTGACCGATTCAACCTATCGAATTATTTTGAAGGAATGAAAGC
>JBHLKY010000029.1:11880-43453 GCA_048886185.1 Candidatus Hermodarchaeota archaeon | reverse complement strand
CGTAATTTTTGGGGTGTTGGAAGTTTAGGAATGTTTGACCGATTCAACCTATCGAATTATTTTGAAGGAATGAAAGCCAAATATCAGGTAAAAATTGCCTCAACGGATAATATTGATGAGACCATAGAAAGAATATACAATGTTACAGGAATCACTCCAGAATCGCCCGCTCTCTCATACAAAGAATACAAAGAGGGTTTTGGAAGACGTTTTTCACTTTCAATACTGAATTCCGACCTTGTCGTCTGTCTTACAGTGGCAATTATTGGAGTAATCATGTTCGCCTTTTTTACGTACGTTGAACGAGGTAAAGAAATTGGGGTAGAACGAGCCCTCGGTATGACTCAATTTCAAACAGCACAATCGTTTCTCGTAGAAGCAGCAACAATTTTATCCTTTGGTTCCATTATCGGATACTTCACTGGAGTATACTTTGTCACAATGTTCCTCCAGATAACCCAATTTGGGGAATCAATCCCACCACTTGTGGTTACATATCCTACTGCATTATTAATCCAAATATTACTTGGAATCTTCATTTCAGCTTCGATAGGAACCATCATTCCTGCCTATATGGCCACGAGAAAGGATATCAGTAAGATATTAAAGGTGGAATGACTTCATGGCGTTTCTTGAGTGTAAAGATCTAATAAAATTATATATGGACGAGCAAAGCAAGATTCAAGTTCCTGCATTACGGGGAATTGAACTCACGGCCAACGAGGGAGATCTAATAGCTATTATTGGCCCCAGTGGTTCTGGGAAGAGCACATTAGTGAATCTTGTAGGAGGAATTGATCGTCCATCATCAGGAGAAATTATTTTAGGAGATAAAATCATTACTAAAATGACTAGACGACAATTAACCTTGTATCGGCGTCATCAAGTAGGTTTCTTATACCAATTACCTGAACGGAATTTAGTATGGAGCCTTAATGCGCTAAAGAATGTAATGCTGCCAATGAAGCTCTCGGGAAAATGGACTTACGGTGAACAAAAACACCGAGCAGAGCAATTGTTAAAAGATGTTGGATTAGAAGGACGTGTTAACCACAAGCCACCACAGCTGTCTGGAGGAGAAGCCCAACGTGCAGGTATTGCTGTAGCATTAGCTAATGATCCTGACATCGTCCTCGCAGATGAACCAACTGGCGAGTTAGATAGCGTTACAACTTTTAAAATCATCGAATATTTCAAGTTATTGAATAAAAATCTTGGAAAAACCTTTATTGTGGTCACCCATGACCATAGATTTGCTAATATGACAAACAAGGCCATGCGAATTATGGATGGAAGAATAGTAGGATTACACCGTGCAATAGACCCAACAACTTCTCTTTCAATCCGAGAAGAAGTGATATACGTTGATGATCACGGTAACCTTCGAATCCCAGACGAAATTCGTCATCAAGCAGGAATCAAAAACCATGTGCAAATTAAAATGAGAGAAGGATTTGCTACACTAATTCCAGTTCGAGGTGACTTTGAAAATGTCTGAAGGAAATAAATCGTTTATTGAACTGGAAAATGTGAATCAGAGGTACACTCTTGGAACCCACACTATTGATGCTCTTAATAATATAAATTTGTCCATCCTTAAGGAGGAATTTATCATGGTAATGGGCCCTTCTGGGAGCGGAAAATCTACACTGATAAATGTCATGGCAGGGCTTGAACAGCCATCTACAGGCACGGTTCGCATTCATCAAAAAGACTTAGCGACTTTGAGTGACCGTGAATTATGTGATCTACGACGACACAAGCTAGGATTTGTATTTCAGTTTTTCAACCTCCATCCGATCCTTACTGCTATGGAAAATGTTGAACTACCCATGTTGATTAGTGGAGTCAAGCGAAAACACCGTGAGTATCGTGCTTTAGAGCTACTCAAGTTGGTCAACCTAGAAAATCGAAAACATCATTTACCTCACGAACTTTCTGGAGGAGAGAAACAACGAGTTGGGATTGCACGTTCTCTAGCCAACGATCCTGAGGTAATTCTTGCTGATGAACCCACAGGTGATCTAGATTCAGCAATAGGTGGTGAAATCATGACTCTGTTAAGATCCCTAAATCAGTCTCATAAGAAAACAATTGTATGTGTAACTCATGACGAGGGGATGCTAAAAACAGGAATGCGACTAATTAAAATGGAGGATGGCTATATTATTTCAGATTCCTACTTATAAAAACTCTCCCTCGCGCTCTAGAGTAATAGAACACATTATTCATCCTTTGAAACCTTGTTTAATTTCAGCTTGTTCATAAAGGTTTCATTTCGATATCAATTTCAATAGGTACATTAGCATACAATTATAAACTCCACTTCAAAGAAAAAAACAAATTAATCTGATTCAATGGTGACAAGAAACCTTGGATTACTTAAAAATTATATCACTGTTCCTGTTACTAATAATATGCGCAACAGGAAGGTCAATGTTTATCGTGTCGACTGAGGTTAACAATGGGATCAACAACTCCCCACCAATTCAAGCTGATAGTGAATTCAATCCTCAATATACCGTTAATACGAATCCATCATCTGAAATATCTCAAAAGAGTGTCAAAACTCCCCAACAAGAGACTTCAACTTCAAATCTTCAGACTACCCAAAGTGTAGGAGAGTCTAGACTCTTTTGGGTTCCAAATATTGAAACTATGGATCATTATCAAATCAATGTTACGTTAAGAGTCGAAGGCCCACATTGTTTGATATACTCAGATCTTTCATCATCTCTTGATCCGATGTTTCAAAATATGAATCGCTCATTTGAAAGAGTTATCTATCCGTCTCTTCAGGAATTTTATGGTTCTCCTTCAGATTTAGATGGAAATCATAAAATTATCATTCTCGTATTCGATATAATTGATGGGTTGGGTTCAGGACAGTATGTTGCTGGTTTTTTCTACGCATTGAACCAATATTTAAATAAAGATCTTACTCCTAGCCAAAAATACAGTAATGAGGCAGAGATTATACACATTGATGGTAATCAGGGGCTATCACAACTTAATGCGGGGGATTTCGAGACAATCGCACATGAGTTTCAACACATGATTCATTTTGTTCATGATGATGATGAAAATATTTGGTTGGATGAAGGAGCCTCTATGTTTGCTGAATTTCTCATTGGAGAGGATCCTTTTGCTGATGACGATTACTTACTAAAATTCCGTTCTAATCCTCACGTATCACTCACTTACTGGGATTATTACGATAGCCAAGGTTTGGTCATGGCGAATTATGCGGCAGCTTATGCTTTTTTCCTTTATCTAGCAGAACATTATGGTGGTGCCAGTATTATTCAAAAAATAGTCAATCAGTCAGCGAATAGTGCAGTTAGTGTCATGTACGCACTCCAAGAGGAGGGTTACACCGCACAATTTAAAGAAGTTTTTAGAAACTGGACGATAGCGAATTATCTGGATGATACCTCATTTGCAGGCGGAGCATATGGATATTACAACACTTCTCGCATTATGTCCGATAGCTCTTTAGAAGGAGAGTTTTATACATCAGCTATCTCCCGAAATGAGAATTCGGTTCCTTATTGGGGTACAGATTACTTCAAGTTTAATAATCGACTTGGATTACCTTTCAACCTAGAATTTCAGGGGGATCGTACCTCAAGATTTCTGGTCACAGCTATCTTCACTAATACGACATCCTTTCCTTTCAATACTAAAGTTGTGCCAATTGAACTTTCCCCTGGTCAATATGGAAATTTTTCACTCGAAACCTATGGCCTTTCAGCAGATGAGATTGTCCTAGCAATCAGCTCTCATACAAAATTAGGTGATTTAGATCACAATGATGATGATCCTGCCCCAGCACAAGATTATTGGTTTATAATGAATCCTATGGGGATAATCATCTCATCAGGTGATGTAACTTACTCAACTAGTAAACTTTCTCTCGATATTCGGAATATACAGGTTAATGATCAGAATGGATTCTACTGGCATGACGCTGACGGCGCTACTTATGAAATTATAAGTGAATCGGGGGATTCTACAGGAATAAATGGTGATTTAACCTTTAATCTTCAAACTAATTTCTGGGAAGCGTTAGCAATTGATATTTCAGGTCTTTCAGCAGGTAACAATACGTATCGGATAAAATATCACTTTTTTAATGAAACCAGCAGCGGTATTGCTTTCTCAGAACCATTTTCAATCATTCTGAATAGTTCTACTAATTCATCAAGCATGGATAATAGTCCTTCTCCAATTACGGGATTTATGTTAGTAATTTCCATCTTAGCGATAAGCCTTCTTATTAAGAATCGTAAGAAGGATTAAGAAGAATATTTTTCAGGAAGTATATTGACTTTAATTTCCTTCCTATATTCACTTCTTAAAAACAAGAATACTCTGATGGACTACACTGGGAATATAGGAGAATGGATATCCAAAGACATGTAAGGCTTTATCAGGAGAATACCATATAATTTCATGTTCAAACTGAAATCCAATATTTTGCAAAACCCTAGCTAGCATAGATGATAAAAATAGGTATTTTCCTACCTTCTTGACTTTATTTTTTCTTTCTTCTTTGATGGTTCGATACATATTACCAATGAATACCACCAAATACTTTCCCGCAATAAGTTTTGGATAACTTTTACTAAAGACGGTATTTAACAATTCAAGCCATTGGTCAATTGTAAGAATTGAGGTTCGGTTGAAACGATGAAGAGGGGAAGGTAATTTGTCCCGTGATTCCTCTCCCGCTTTTGAAAAACGACCTCGTGTTTTTTGAAGTTTATCCATTGCCCAATAGGGAACATCGGTTAAGATCAAACCAATAGTGTTATCCATGATCTCTGTATCAACAACCTGCCGCGAATCTCCTACAATAAACTTCTGAGGTTTGAATTCATTTTCCTGAGAAACCTGAAGATAAATAGCTTTCCAACGTTCATTAATATCTATTCCAATAGCTTTTCGTCCAGATAAACTAGCTCCCAGTAAGGTTCCTCCAACTCCCGCAAAAGGATCTAATATGACTGATTCTGGATCTGTCAGATATTTTTCAATCAGAATCTGAGCTAGCTCTGGAGGTTTCATTCCACCATGCTTACTTCGAAGCTTATGATTAAATGATGGCGGAAATGACTTGTGTATAATGTGGGTATCTCCTATTAAAATATTCCCGTTAAAAAAGTCAGGAATATGGTCTTGATGAAGCTTAAAAGCAGATTCCTTCCGAAAAACTAGAAAACGACGACACAATGACTTATAGAATGTATTAGAATTTATATCAAACCAAATTCTCTCAGCTTTGAGAATAAGCCCAATATTTTGAAGAGAATGAGCTAAAAGCCCTGAAAGAGCAAAATTCATTGGGGGAAATTCGTATTTTCCATTGTTCTGATCATAAAGTCCATTGGGAAGTGAAATAACACAATATTTAGATTCCTTTAACTTTTTAACCGATTCCAACAAGATATCACTTACAGAGAAACACCATTGGGTCACAGCGTCCATCGGGGATCTTTTAAAGAAATCAAAATCCATACCAATGTCTTCTATGTCCTTTGAGTTAGAAATATCCCACATTGGGATATCAGACAGAATGAAATCAACCGAATTGTTCTTTACTTTCGATAGAATTGAAATGGGATCACCAACTAGCATTTGTTGATCTGGAATACCTAGCTTCTCAATTAACTGATAATATATCTTTACCAGACCAGAATTACTTTCGATTCCAATGTAATGTCTTCTAGGAGGGGTACAATACGTATTAGCAAAATAGCTCCCTATTAATGTACTACCAATCCCTGCAAAAGGATCTAAAATAGTTTCTCCAGGTTTCGAGAATGTTTCAATTAGCTCCTTACTCAAATCATTAGGAATGGGGTTATAATTCCTACTCCTCGTTTTTTGTGACCAGATTGAAGGGAAAGCCTTTGAAATTACTGTTTTTGTCGAGAATAACCATTCTTTTCCAGTCAAATCATTGAGAACATTACGTTTATCATAAATTCCCCGTTCTTGACGATTCTCTTGATAATCTTTTAGTGAAAGAGAAGGCAAGTAACTATCATCCATTATAAACATTATTCACTAGATTTTCTGCTCTATATGCGAAATAGAACTGCTGTAATAAGCCACAACATAATAGGACCTCCAAAGAGAAGCAACAATCCGATATAAGCAATCATACGAATTCGGGTGACACGTTTTTGGCAGGGTTTACAATATATTTTTTGTACAAAATCTCTTTTTTGCCCAATAAACTGCTGAAAGAAGTTAACAGACCAATCTTCGATAAAACATTCTGGACAAAAATATTCATGACATCGTTCACATTCTTGGGTATTAAAGATGTTGGGATGATTTATACAAGGATTCCCTTTTTTATGATTTTTAGTTCGAGTTTTCGACATACATTAATTCACACTATACCAGCACGTTTTTGGCGTTGTAACTGATCTTGAAACAGCTGTTTGACTGTTTCAATACTATCTACTTCATCGATATCTTTATCCTTCCGTATTCTCTTTATTCTAGCAAACCTTAATGCCACCCCTGAAGGATATTTTGATGATTCTTGAATATTGTCAAATTCGACTTCTACCACGATTTTTGGTTGTACACTTATTCCATATGGTTCTTTTGATAGTTCCAAATCCTTTAATTGTTCAGTTAATTGTGTGAATTCCAGATCTGTTAATCCTTTGAAAGTTTTACCGATTACCTGAAATTCATTTGCTCCCCGCGCAGCTAGATGATAATTAGACAACCATCCTGTTCGCCTTCCATGCCCCCATTCAGCTCCCACAATGGCTAGATCGAGCGTAGGTAATGTTACTTTAAGTTTCAACCATCCTTTACCCCGTTTTCCTGCTTGGTACTCCGATGTGGGATCCTTAAGCATTAAGCCTTCTGAACCATTTTGAATCGCCTCTTGAAGCTGGATTTGAATTTGTTCAATATCTGTTAAAGTTTGAAATTTTATTTTACGGATATTCTTGAAGTCAGAAAAAGAGGTATCAAGGATTTCCTTTCTTTTCATTAATGGTATATTTAAAAGAGAAGTTCCTTGGTATACAAGGATGTCAAATATATAATAATAACAGGGAGTCGATTCAACAGAAATTTGGATGTCTTTTTTTCGCAGAATACGAGTTGAAAGATCCTGAAAAAAGACAGGTTTGCCATCAACGAGAGCGACAACTTCCCCATCAAGTATACTAGGTGCTAATTGCATTTTAAGATCCATCGTGAGGGAATCAATAATTTCGGGGAACGCATGCGTAACCTCTTCTAGGTTTCTTGAGTAGAGTTTGCATTCCCTCTTACTGATATGGAGCTGTGCACGGAAACCATCGATTTTAGGTTCACAAACTAAGCTATTATAACTGCTAAGTGCTTCCTCGGCTGACTCAATCTTGGATGCTAACATAGAGCGCAAAGGGTGAAATATTTGTGGTTTAAGTGATAATAAATCAATTGATTGATCTTTAGCTGCTTGAGCAACATCCCCAAAATCACTAAGAACCATATATGCATATCGTACCTGTTCGTTTACTCGTTCAAAGGCTTGGGCTATTGCATCTAATAACAATCCTCCTCGGAAACCTGTTCGTGTATCAGATGTAATAATTCGAGCAATATATTTGGCTTCTAAAGGAGAAGCGTTTCTTAGTAGATGTAATAATTGGGTTTTTTTGGCTTTTTGTGAACCTTTTCCTTGGTATGATGCTATTTTTGTGAGGTGCTTATTGATGCCTTGGATTGTGAGAGTTTTTAGTTCAGTTTGACTAAAATAACTTTCTAGAGGCTGAGATTGAGGTTTTCGGTGTAGAATCGCGTACTCGATCAAACTCCCAAAATCAGAGTTTCTTCTATAAAATCTACGAAGATCGTCAGGTGTTCTGCTAGTCAACTGGTGGACGACACTCATGAAAGAACTCCAGCCAAATTGGATTTTTTTTTCGGAAATTTTTGAAAATGGTTGACCTGTAGCATAGTAGCAGATAAGAGGTAATTCAGAGTTTGATAAAGTTGTCAAAAATGACGCAAATATCGTAACTTTTTCATTCTTCTTACTAGTTGAATCAATTTCCTCCATGATTTTACAAAAAGCTTTGAACTCCAAGATTATTGTCCTCAAAGATTTTTATCTAAGTTTAATTCTAAGTGAGAAAAATATTAGGAATCCAATAAAAGGAAAGGAACATATAAAGATGTGCCTCAAGAAATCCATCATGTTATTCCATTCTCCTTTTTAGAGTTGGTTTTTTGAGGTAATTTAACAAACCAGCATAGAATATACACCCAGATAAGATAAATAATGCTAGGATTTCAAGAAATACATTTGTATCCCTTTTACCGATATACAGCTCACTCAGTACTACTTCTTCAACTATTTCACCACCAGAACTACCTTGATGGGTGGTGTAAATGGGAACATCATAATTGATAACGTGGAAAATCAGAGCTGCAATTGAACCGAGAATCAGAATTAAAAAAAGGATTGTAAGGAATGCAACAAATACATTTCGAACTTCCAACTTAAGTAACACCTCGCAGTTTAAAGAATTACATCATACACCAATTACCTCAATATAATAAACTTTTCTTTACCTTTTATATGATAAAACATTACTCAGAGATAAATATTTGTTGGTAATTGAATTGAATAACAATCTCTATTTGTCTTGGAATGCTATTTGGAATTGTTTAGCAAATGCTCCCATAATAATTTTTGCTTTAGCTAACCGTCCAATTTCCGACTGAATCTCTGAATCTAACAGTGCTGGTTGACTGTTTTCCCAAGGTGTTCCTGGGAGAGGCATGAAATAGTGAAGTCGAACACGAGCATTTCTTCCTAGCTCTCGAATTAAAGAAAGAGTCTGCCACTGCTCAACTGTTGTTTCAGAAGGAACTCCTAGAATAAAATCGAAAATAGGAGTGATTCCTTGAGAAACCATCAGATCATTTGCTCGAAGCCCATCAGCAACAGAATGCCCTCGACGCATTGCAGAGAGAACACGATCAGATCCGCTCTGAAACCCAACAGAAATTTGGCGATTATTCACCTTGTCAAATAAAAAAACAATTTCCTCTGTGATGTACTCAGGACGAATCTCGGAAGGAAAAGTACCAAAAAAAATTCGGATCTCAAACCGTGAGAGTCTTTTTAAAAGGTCATTCAAAGCATCATAGTTTGGTTGACCCCGTTTCTTCTCCATATATCCAAGTGAGTTTGGGGCAATGAAGCGAATATCAACACTTCTTTTCAGAGGTGTAAAATGTCGAACATAATGTTCTACAATCTTAGTAATAGTTTCAATGGATCGAAAACGTGGATTACCATACATATAAGGTACCTGACAAAAGCGACAACGAAAAGCACACCCCCGCATTAGTTCAATAGGAGGATGTAATGGAAAAATTTCACTATCTAAGTACGGACAATGTTCATTTAAATCTATCCGAGCTCGTGAGGGAGTCTGTACAAAATCTCCGTTTTTATTAAGAAAAGCAATTCCGGGTAGCACAAAAAAACTTATGTCTCCAGCTTCTTTACTAGCTAATGTGTGGATTAATTCCGGAAAAGTTACCTCTCCCTCACCTATTACTACGTAATCTGCTCCCATTTTTAAGATTCTTTGTGGATTTCCCGAAGCATATGAACCTCCAATCACGATGGTTAACTGTGGTGACGATATCTGTTCATTAATCATCTTTAATCGATTCTCTAATGAATCTAAGGTTGTTATTCTTGCGGATTCACCATAAATCACATGGTACCCTTGGGCTATCTGTTTATGAATAGAAGTAACAACATCACCTCGGATAATCTCGCATGAAAGATTAGCTTTCTGCAAACTAGGAGTTAGTGCTCCAAGTGCATACCAGGATGTCTTATCCCAGAAAAGGAGAACTTTAATATTAGTAGTCACATTTTTCATAATTTTCGTAATCCTTTTAGAAAAAACACCATTGATTTATGAATCCTCAAATAATAGATGAAGCTAATGGCTGTTTCTAGAAATAAGAAAGTTATTCTTGGATGTAGTCTTTATATTTTCATTATTATTACCTTATTGTATCATAGAGGTTGGCTGTAATTCTGGAATGGAAAATTAACACTCATTTCTACAGTCTTACAACTTGTTTATATTTAACCATCTTGGGTTAATTCTACTACCTTTCACTCTTTCTTCTCAATAAGATAGTTATTGTTATACAAAAAGATACAACAATTAGAAGGTTGAGAGCGTTATTAAAATCAAATTCTTGTGAGGATTGATATTTTCCAAAACAAAACCACTTACTGCTTTCTAAAACCCTGTAAGTATCATTAAATTGAAAAACTACTGAAATTTTTAGTATTTGTGGGGATTGAACACTTGATAACACTATTGAAAGATTTTGACAATAATTAGTATTAATTATTCTGAAGATATCACTTCTTTCATTTTCAATAAAAACATGGTAAAATTGAAGTTTTTGATTTACAGGTAAAATAATCCGAATTTGTTCATCTTCCTGTGAAATTGAGAAATTAATTCGTTCTTCTAAGTATTTACGGATCAGGTAATTTTGATTCGGAAATACTGGAAGCATCTTACATTTAATCCACCGAAACAGACTAATATTTGAACGAAGATCAATCAATTCCCACATTGTTTGATTTTCATCAGAGTCGAAAAGATAAAACTGCTTATTAGATAGATTTTCTCCAGATATTACAAACTCTTTTTGAGAGTGTGAAATTATTTTAACCTGATCAGTATAGAGGACATTAGATACATATTCAGTAGCAGAAATACTCCTAATTCTCTTTTCATTGTTTAGTAGAAGAAAGAATTGTTCTAAAGCCATTAATCTCCCAGGAGATCTCCAATGAAAAGGGTGTAATTGAATGACAATAAGATTATCTTTTAGGAATGGAGTGATCCACATATCATACAAGATTTTTCCAGTCAGTTGATTAGTGAAGAAACCTAAATTTAGGTCTGAAAAATCAATATTCATCCCCACAAATTCGTGATTTTCTTCCTCTTCTTCCACGTTTTTAACGAACATACCTTTAAAGCCCGTTTCTATTAGAGCTTTCTTTGTAAAATCTGAATAACCGTTTCCAGGTGCACCAAATACTATCATTTCCAAGCCAAAACGCTCAGATATGGTAATAGCTTGCTGAAACTTCACTAATTGCTTATGATAGCTGACATCTATTCCAAATTCTTCAAGAGTATGTTTATCTTTATTCCAATGTTCAATCCCGTGAAAGAAAATATCAGAATCATCCTCACACAAATTTTTTAAAAAAGCATAGGAAGTATAATTATTGGTTGAATCAAGGATTACCCCTAGACTTACAGAGATAGAATATTCTTGAAATAATGAGAGAACAGAAAAAAAAACTGGATTTGGATCAGATACGCGAAAATCATCCAGCTTAAAGATTATTGGAATCCTGTAATCAGCCTCTTTCGAAGAAGAGACCTTCAGAAAGTTTCTTTCGCTAGTATGAGTTATATTTCTTGGGCTTATAGCCATTGAGAGATTTAAGTTTGTTAGAAGAATGAGAAAAAGAACATTAACTTTTGAGAGCTTCATTATTTTCAAGAAAAACTTTACCAAACTATTCAACAATTTCCTTTTAGGTTTTTAGCCATACATGTCAAATCATAGAATTCCACGCCTCTCTAGTGTTATGTAATATAATAGCAAGTTAATCCTACTGATTAATGATGGTTACTGTTTCTATAGATTGTTTGACGAAATTACCTTTGGCTTTAATAAATATTCTTTTGATGATTTAATGTTTTCGATACCCGCAAGTTGATGACAATTTCAAATCCATCATTTTGAGGGTTTTTCATTCAAAGAAAAAGAATTAGTATTGGAAAAAGCATATAGAGTATTAATGTCAGAAATCAATGCCCTTAGGACATACATTGAACTTTTACTTGCTAAAAGAAGTGTTAGAGCGAAATTCATATATAATAAGAATTCAGATATTACTGTAAAAGAAGCTCATTTATGTCCATTTTTTAGTGAATTTAAGAAAAATGCAATCATCACGTTAAAACACCCAGTCAATAGAATCACAATGAATTTAAAAAAAATAATTATTCGGTCATTACGTAAGTTTTTGGTAAAAAAACTATATTAAAAGAAATTTATTGGTTTTTAATTAAGGAAGCCTATTAATTATCTCCCTTGGTAGCTCAGCCTGGCAAGAGCCCCCGGCTGTAGGCGCAGGTGCCACACCTTGGATGATTCGATGAAAAGGTTGTTAGTTGGGCTTTAGCAGATACCGGGTTGTCCCGTGTTCAAATCACGGCCAAGGGATTTCCATATTCTAACAGATTATTTCTGTTCTGCTGAAATTTCAAGTAAGGTTTCTATTTTATCGAGGCGCTGATGGATTTTCTGCAATGAAGTTATTATAATCGCTAATTTACGATCCAATTCTGTTGCTTCCCCTCCTAGCTCAAATTCCTGCGGCATCAGAGTCTTTCCTTCACCCAATCCTGCTTGCTTGAACAGTTCTCCCGCCACTTGATTTAATGTTGCTTCAGTAATCTGATGTTCAACATCAGCTTCAACACACGCTTGTTTGAGAGCGTTACAAATTGCTACTTCCGTTAAATTCCCTGAAATATCAACAGTTATAATTGAATCCCCACGGAAAATTAACTCTATAGCATCTCTTCCAGCTTTTTTTGACAAACGGGCACGAAAAGCCATCCCTGGTATTGGAGTTTCGGGCATTTGCAGTTTCCTCACTTGTTTGATATTAACTGTTGTTCCGAGTTGATTAAGTTTAAAGACTTAGTGATATCTTTTAAGTGTCTAGATATAGATTTAAAGAGGGATTTCTTTGTAATTAGCTTTAAATCTTAAAAAGCTTTTAAATTACTAGGTAAAAATTGTGAAAACCTACTGATTTCACCTAAAAATCGAATTTCAGACCATTATCCAAAAAAATCCCGAAATCCACGTCGTATTGAATCGAGAAATGACAATCCTTGGAGCATTAATTTTTGTACCTCTAAAAGATAACGTCTACGTGCCAATGTTTCTTGAAAGACAAAATAAGATACAATAAAATCAGCCCCAGCTGCTATTCCGACTAATAGTCGTACAATAGTCAGATTCTCATTTGTTTCGATTAGAAAAAGAATAATTGCCACCCCCATCATAATAATACCTGCGAAAATAGCCAAAGCTGTAATAAGTACCCATATATGGTATTGGCGTTCCAATTGAGCTACCTCTCCTCGACCTGAATCAAGAATTTTCCGAATACTGGGGGGTACTACTGATGAAAAGATGAATCCCTCGATTAAACTGATGTCTACCACATATACAATAAACTATCTGTTAGGGAACAAATAGCACAGGCTGTTTCTTGTCTATCCAAGAATGATTAATAATAGAGAAATCGTTACAATACCCAAGGGAATACAAAACGAAAGGATATTCGCTGCAAACTCCTTATCTAATTCTTCAAGTGAAGCAAATGTTAGTGTATTAAAACCAACAGGAGCTGCGGAGCTAATAAGAACTATTTTAGTGGTAAGATCATCCAATCCTAATAAAAGCGCGAAAACAACCCCTAATATTAATCCCCACCCCATTCGTAAAGTTATTACTTGAAAAATAGGAACAATACGATCTAGCTTCGGATTGAAATAAATACCTACCGATAACATAAGGAGGGGTGTCAATAACCCACTTAACAGTTCTAATAAATAATTAATACTGGAATCAAAGGAAATACCAGAAAAATTGACTGAAATTCCAATAATTAACGCAACTAATGGCGGAGAGGTTAATAATTTCTTATTTAAGAAAGAAATTTTCTTCTTGCTGTTATCTGAACCATATCTCTGAGCGATATAGTATGTTAAGGACAAGGTTAAAACTATATTACCAATATCAAAAAAAGATGCTCGAGCGAATCCCTCATGTCCATAAACTCCTAGTACAAACGGAATGTTAAACCCTAAGTTCATAATCATAGTTCCAACTACGAAGGCCCCCTTTGTCTTCTCCTCCAAGTTCATATGTCTTATCAATATACTAGAAACCATGAAAGTAATAATAATTATTACAGAAGCGATTATAGGTAAAATGAAGAAATTTAAATTAATAACTACAGCTGGTAGGGTGCTAAGAATCAGTGCGGGCAACGAAACGTAGAATACAATTTTTAAAAAAACATCCGCGTCTTCTTGCTTAAGAATATTGGCAGATCTCAGTAAAATCCCTAGAAGAAAGAGAATAATTATCGAAAACACAACGACAAATACATTATTCATGAGAATTTTTTCGATACACTTGGATGAAGAATTTTTCTAAGCGAATCCGTCTTGATATGATAAAGCACCATCAGAGAAGAGCTTTAGCCTTATGACCAATATTTGGGAGAATATACTTTAATCCTGATAATTCATCTTTTTTAACTATTACTTCAACTCCATAAGTGTCAAAGATGAATTCTTCTATTATTACTTCATCAGGTGAACCCATTGCTTTTATTCGCCCATTTTTAAGGATAATAATGTCATCACAGTACTGTGCAGCTAGAGCAAGGTCATGGAGAACAATAATCACTACAATTCCCTTCTCATAGCAAATTTCTTTACACAAATCCATAATCATGTACCGCATATTGATATCAAGATGAAGCGTTGGTTCATCAAGGCACAAAATTTGGGGGTCTTGTGCAAGCGCAAGTGCAATTGTTACAAGCTGTTTTTCTCCCCCACTTAACTCATCTACATCTCTATTTTTTAAATGTGATATCCCAACTCGCTCTAATGTAGAATTTACGACTTCATAATCTTGTTTTGATTCACGTTGAAATATTCCTAGATGGGGATACCTTCCTAGCAATACAGTCTCAAAAACGGTAAACCCAGTAGTGAAACTAGTCAGTTGAGGTACTACAGAAAGTACTTTTGCTAGTTCCTTGTTACTTAACATACGAGTATCTGTATCACCAATTGAAACGGTTCCTTGAAATGGCTTCAAGATGTTCGCTATGCATCGAAGGAGTGTGGTCTTTCCTGAACCGTTCGGGCCTATAACACCAGTTACTCGTCTATCAATCGCTTTGAAAGAAATGTCAGAGAGTACATCGATATTTTCATAACTAAATGACAAATTTTTTACATTTAATTCCATCTTTACACCTTATATCAATATCCTACCTTTCTTTGTTTTCTTAGTAGGTATATGAAGAATGGTGTGCCACAGAGAGCTGTAATAATACCAACAGGTAATTCAGTCGGATATAGGACTGTTTTGGCGACAACATCAGCAATAATCAAGAAGCTGGCTCCAATTAATGCAGAAACTGGAAGTAAGATCCTATGATCTGGACCTGTAATCAATCGAACTAAATGGGGTATTATTAGCCCTACAAAACCGATCACACCAGTAAACGCCACAGAAACACCTGTAATCAATGAAGAAAAAACTAATAAGATTTTTTGGACTTTTTGAACATCTAATCCCCGATATTGCGCAGTTTCCTCCCCTAACAATATCAGATTTAAAGGTCGGGAAAAGAGTAGACAAATAATACAGGAAGGGATAATTATCAAAGCAGCTATCATAATAGATTCCCAATCACCCTCAGTTAAGGATAGACCACCCATTAACCAGAAGATTATTGGTCTTAGATGTTGACCAGAAATATAAGTAAGAAAAGAGGTTACAGCAGCCATAAAAGATCCCACAGCAATCCCAGATAATAGTAAGGTGTCAATCCTAACCATCCCGCGAATATTCGAGATAGAATAGACAACAATGATAGTAAGTAGCGAACCCCCAAAAGCAAATACTGGAAGAGTGTATCCAGCAAGGAAACCTATGGTCCCACCAGCAATTATCGCTAATGATGCCCCAACAGAAGCCCCAGATGCTAACCCAAGAATATAAGGATCAGCCATAGGATTTCTGAACAGTGCTTGCATGATGGTTCCTGCTACAGCCAATGCCATACCGGCAAGGGCACCCATTATGATCCTAGGAAACCGAATATCCCATACAATGATTTTCTGGGCGGTATTTTCTTCTTGAATGGAAACTCCTAGAAACTGGAAGATAACCTGAAAACTATTTTTACTTATTTGGTGAATAACATCTGAAATAGTTAAAATTCTGGTACTTGCTGGGCCAATTGGGCCTGCAGATCCAAATAAAAGGGCGATGAAACCACTAAATACTAATACTAGTGTACTGAGAAGAAGGATTAATGTCCAAAATAATTTCCTTTTACGATAAAATTCATGTATGTCAATTGAATTTTGCATATCATTGAATTTGAGTAAGAATCTAGACATTGTCTCGAATTACACCCTTTTTAAATTAGAAACATGAAGTTTCAAGTTTTTATGATGAAGAGTGACGTCTTTCAACCATAATAACAAAGATTGGAATGAGTATAAGAATCCAATACCATTCAAACGCCGTAGTGATTCGGTTATTATTACTTGGGGAAGTTGCTAATTTAACTTTTGAGAAGATCTCTTCCAGAGCATCTATTATCCTGGGACCTCCTCGAGAAATCCAGTCTTCATTAATAGGATATATGTGTCCATTTTTAACCGCATTAATTGAGCTCCAACCTGTTCGTTTACTTATTGTGGTGAGATTGGTGGTTGTCCAAGGGCCCTCTGCATAAAAAATTAAATCGGGATTTTGGATTATTACAAACTCATTGTTGATTTGAGGATAGAGTCCAGTAGCATTTTCAGCAATGTTGATGCCTCCTGCTAGCTCAATCAGATCATGACCATATGTCCCTTTTCCAAATGTGTACAAAGGCTCAGAAAAATATTCAATGTATATTTTGGGTTTAAAAGCGAGCGTAGAAACATTCTGTTCTATCTCATCAAGACATTCTTGAAGGGAGGACTTAAGAATATTTGCTTCAGCTTCATGATCTGTGATGAGACCTACCACTTCTATATCAGCTAAAATATCTTTTACATCAAAGGGAGCTAAAATAAATACTGTAAATCCCTGATTTTCTAAAAGCTTGATGTCATCTTGACTAGTAATACCTGCTCCAAATATTAAGTCGGGACCAAGAGCAATAATCGTTTCAGTGTCTAGAGAGGGATAATTAGATATTTTTGGTAAGTCTTTAGTCTCATTAGGATAGTTACTATTGAAGTCAATCGCTATCAGCTTGTCACCCGCGCCAACGGCGAATATTACTTCAGTAACACTGGGTGCAATACTAATAATGTGTTGTGGTTCCTTTGAAATTGTCACGTTTCGGTTATTGCCATCAATAAGATTCAAAGGGTAAACAGAAGAAGAAAGTTGATTAGTATCAGTTACCATAACTGGGGGCATTGGAACAACTAAAGCAGTTTTACTACCCTTGGTATTATTAATAGCATGATTTCCAACAAAAAATAAACCTATTAGAGATAATAAGAATAAATTGATCATAAAATAATGTTTAATAGCCAAAAAAAATCACATCAAAGAATTTGATCAGTTTATTTGTTAATCGAGTATAAATATATAGGTATTTTGACCTATATTTGGTAATACGATTTCAGAAAAATAACGATAACTAACAAAAACACAACATTTAATAATGTTAATATTCTATTAATAATAATGGAAGTTTTCTTAATAAATATAAACCCCAAATACATGTTTAAAATTGTGTATAATTTATAATTATCCTGTGTTTTTGATACTAGAAACTATATTAATTATAAACTAGGAGGATTTTTCAAAAGATTTGCATTTATCTAGAATTTTTACAGAAAGGTACTGAGTATAAATGAAATGTCTTCTCGCTAGCCAAGGAGTTCCGAGGGGGAATTGTTTGACTCAAACGTTCACTGGGGAAATGAAACCCGCATGTGAAGTAACAATAAGAATGAGAGAGGGGGTATACGAACGCTTAATAAAATCATGGCTCTTATCTAGACCCGAGGATTATTTCTCAGTTTACTCATCTGGCTGTAATCACGATTGCTTAAAATGTCATTCGTCAGATTTCTCAAAAATTATGAATGGGGAGTGGATAAGTAATGATATGTTAGCTGTATTAGCAAGTGATTATTGCAGATCCATTACTGTCGAAGAACCCCGCTCTAGGGCTACTATGTGGCATGCTGAAGATCTCTGTCATCATTGTGGATCGTGTATATTATTTGGAAGGCCCTCGAAGTATTGTCCCCGTAAATTAACACGATCCCAAATTGTCTTCTCTCCTCAGGGATTTGGACCAGCTCGTAATATTATCGCCTTTACAGGGGGAGATCTTACATGTAATCCTCAATACTATGCGTTAGCTGCCGAAAGAATCAAAGATGTAACTGACAATAAACTGTGGGTATTAGTAGAGACCAACGGATATGCTCTAACAAAGAAGAATCTTGAAATCTTACGTGATGGTGGTGTGGATTCTTTCTGGCTGGATATCAAGGCGTATGATGAAGTGAGCTATCGAAAATTATGTGGAACCTCTAATTCAACAGTCTTAGAGAGCTTAGCCGTGATGGTTGATTTAGATTTCACAGTAGAAGTCCTAATTTTATACATTCCTGGGATTGTAGAGACAGATCAGCACCGACAAATAGCATGTCATGTCGCAAATGTTGACTCTTCTATTCCTATGACCTTATTAGCCTTTTTTAGCACATATAAGCTGAAAGATCACCGTCATCCTACGTTCAATGAGATGATGACCAGTTATTGGGTTTTGAGAGAGGAGGGATTGAAAAATATACGCCTTGGGAATCTAGGAGTCTTCGCTGAAACTGAAGAACAAATAGAGGTTGTAAAATCATTAAGATTAGGATAAGATTTTGTCTTCAATAGAAGTTGAATCTTTTAGAGGTAGAATATTATGGAAATGTACAAGGTTTATCCTATAGGATTTGTACGAAAAGAAAAGAATGAGGAGTATTTAGATATTTTATCGGATTATTCTTTAGGACTTTACCGACTTGAAACAATTTCTCATGTGTTTGTTATTTGGTGGATTCACGAAAACGATACTTCCGAAGCAAGAAATGTCAGAAAAACGATTCCCCGAGTCACTAATGCTCTTTATCCTCCAGAAAAGATGGGGACTTTTGCAACACGTTCTCCAAGACGTCCAAATCCACTTGGAATGACATTGGTCAAGATTATGGAAGTAGTGGAACATCGGGTATATGTGGATCACATCGACGCAATTGATGGCACCCCAGTTCTTGATATTAAACCTTATCTTCCAAATGGTGACCGAGTGGAGGAAGGAATTTATCTTCCGCCATGGTTTCAACACCTTTTAACCTCAAGACCTACTAAAATGAAGAAATCTGAAAGATAAGTGAGATAATTGGTTTTATCGACAGAAAATATCTTTAAAAAGGAAGCTCTCCTTTTTACACAGAAAGGACATTCTAAAATTCAGTGTGAAACTTGTTGGCATCATTGCTTAATACCCGAAGGTGGATATGGTCGTTGTCAAACGCGTACTAATATTGAGGGAACTCTTTATTGTATAAATTATGGTTTAATCTCCTCTTTCTCTATCAATCCAATTGAAAAGAAACCTCTATTCCATTACTACCCTGGTTCACATGCTTCAACAATAGGCTCTTTTTCATGTAACTTTTCATGCCCATGGTGCCAAAATTGGCGTATAAGTAAACGTTATCCGTTTAAAATGCATTCTTCAGACTTTCGAAGCCCTGAAGAACTAGTCAAGAATACAGAAAACAATAAAAAAGCTCAGGGAATCTCAGTTTCATTCAACGAGCCTACATTATCTTTAGAATATGCACTAGATGTTTTTCGACTTTGTAAACCTGAAACTTACCGAATGTTTGTGACAAATGGCTACATGACAAATCCTGCCCTTAAACTGTTAATTGAAGCAGGGATGACTGGAATGAGTATTACAGTCAAGGGATCTTCAAAAACAGTAAAAAAATACTGTAAAGCCAAGGTGGAAAGAGTTTGGAATAATATTATCACTGCTTATCGTGAGGGAGTACATATAGAAATCATTTGTTTAATCATACCAACGGTTAATGATTCAATCAACTTCTTTAAACAGGTAGCAACACGATTAGTTAACATTGATCCTAATATTCCCCTTCATTTTACACGATTTTACCCTGATTATCAGTTTACGGAGGGCAACGTTACGCCTCTCAGTACTTTGGAGAAAGCCCATCAAATCGCTCACGCAGAAGGTATGAATTATGTCTACCTTGGAAATGTTCCAGGCCACCCTTTAGAAAACACCTATTGCCCTAAATGTCAGAAGCTGCTCATTAAAAGGACTGGATACCATATAGAAAGAAAAATAGATCTTCAGAAACACTATTGCCCTTCTTGTAGCACTAAAATTCCACTGTATCCATATTGTCTATAATTATTCTTGAGATAATGTTTTATTGCATGATCTTATGAAAAAACTGTGAAATATCTTCGGGGAGTAACAAAAGTGCTGCAGAAATGGCCCCTATTTGAGCGTTGATAATATGATCGGCAGTACCAACTATAATTATGATTTTAGGCCATAGGATGTCCATTGATACAGAAGATAACCTCTTTCTGACTTTTCTATCAGACAGTGATACCTTTGGTAGTGGGGGATATATCGTGTCTAGGAGAAAGAATTGTTCTGACTGATCCTTCAGAAAGACAGTGCACCCTAAAGCTCCATTCATCAGAGATTCATCCCGTAAAACAACTGTATTAAGTCGTTTGATACCCGATCCATTGACACAAACGACAGCATCCTTCTTTCCAAGAGTATAATCTCGTCCTAAATGAATACGCTGAGTAGGAATGTGCAAAAAATTTTGATATCTTTGCCAAACCTCCTTTCCATGAGAAGAAAGTTGGTGCCCCCGTCTTCTATTCAGTACTTCAACAAGTTTTGCGTCCACTAATTTCTCTAGAATTATCCGAGTTTTTGCACTGGAGATACACAACTCCTGTGACAACTTATATCTTCCCACTGGTTCATAATGGTTAAAAAGATGAAAAGAATACAAGAAAAAAGCAGCAGAATGAGTTGGGTTCGGTAAGGAAATGATTAACACCACAATACTTCAAACAGCTCTATTTTTTTCTTGATCTTTTAAACTCTTAAAGGCATAATTCTCGATTCTGTTTTGATGTACAGAAAATTAATCAATAGTACGAGACATCCAAGGATCGAATAATGATGGAAAATTACGACCGATTTTCACTATTAAAAGCCACGTTTAAAGGTCAAAAAGCAGAAAAAGTTCCCTATGCTCTCTGGAAACACTTTCCAGAGGCAGATAAAACATCTGAAGGATTAGCAAGGGCACAGATCGAATATCAAGCAAAATTTAAGTCAGACCTCATGAAAATCTCCCCACATGGAAGTTATTGTGTTGTAGATTTTGGAGCTACCTTAGGAAATTATAATCCTATTTCTGGCTCTCGTATTTGTGAACAACCTCCAATTTCATCAATAAATGACTGGGAAACCCTTGAACCAGTAGATCCAAATGATGGTGAATTTGGTGCCCAGATCAAAGCAGTAGAACTAATTCATAGAGAAGTTGAGAATGTTATCCCGACCATGATGACAGTTTTTTCTCCATTTATGGTGGCCGCTAAACTGGATCCTTCTCTCTTAAAGCATTTAATGCAAGATCGTCAGCTTCTGCTTGGTCAAATTAGCATGCTTACTAAACTTACAAGTGAATTTGCCAATGCTGTTTTAGACGCGGGAGCTAATGGACTCTTTCTTGCCACACAGCATTTTAATCCAGCCCTTCCAAAAGAGGAAATACAAGACTTCGAATTTCAACCAATGAAAATCCTTTTACAAAATGTTACTAAGAAAGTGCTGTTTAACATCCTACATTTACATGGCGAGAATCCACATTTTAAGTGGGCTACTCAGCTCCCAAATATCAGTGGGATAAACTGGCATGATCAACGAACAGCCCCAAGTCTTCAAGAGGCACGGCAAGATTTTAAGGGAGCATTATTGGGGGGCCTTGATGAAATGAATTTAATCCGAAAAGGCAGTAAAGATGATATACAACATTCAATTAAAACTCTGTTTAAAAAATTTAACGATCGTGGATTAATTTATGCTCCAGGTTGTGTTTTACCTCTAGATGTCCCAGAACAAAATCTTCAGTATGTAATTGAAACTGTCAACTCTTTGGTACCAATATAGAGGAAAAAAGAAAAAATCATCATTCTTAATTGTATTATCGTTTGGTATATTAAAAAAAAATCCAAGTTCAGTTCCTTTCTGACTAGTCAAACAAATCTTTTTTCAAATGAGATAAGATAGCCACCATATGATATTAAAGACTATTCCCCAAAATCCAGAAAGAATTACTAAGATTAAAAGAAGAAGGGGAGAAAAAGTATATTTACGTAATAAGGATGGGAATACTGGAAAAACAGGAAAGGTATAGCAAAGAAAACGAGCGAAATTGCTTCCTGTCACTATAATATTAATACCTAAAAATCCAGTAGCATAAATCATGGCCATAGAGTAGGATAATCCCAATGCATTACTTTCCTCCCATTTTAAGAGGGCATAAAGAGACAAAAATCCTAATCCAAGAGCTATTATTCCTAATACCATGTATAATACTTCGATCAGAGAATTAGAGAAATATACCCATTGAATATAATCTAACCACCAGAGAAAGGGAAAAGAGAAGATATTAGTTGATATAAATTCTTGATAGTAATCGTAGGCCCACTGTTGTGATGTTAATGGTATCCAAAAATCGCCCGATCCAAACCAAGAGATGATAAATGAACTAAACCCAATAATAAGCATTATGATTGCTGTGATGCTGGTATTTATAAGTAATCTAAGGGAAATGTTCTTTGATTCCCACCATTTTAAACAAAACAATATAACAATACCTATCACAAAAAACGCGCCATTAAATCGTAAGGCAAAAGTCATTGCTGTTGCAATGGCCGCATAGAAATAACGATGTTTAATAAAACAAGTCCATGCTACTAATTGATAGAACAAGAATAGAATTTCAGAAACAGCAAGTAATAAAAAAGGACTAAGAAATATGAAATCGTATAAAACAACAAGTACCAAACTCTTTTGGATATCTAATTGGAAAACTTCAAGAAAAAGGTGATAAAGAAGAAAAACTGTGAATAAAGAGGCAGTAAATTGAACTATTAAAACTGACAGAGTTATTGCAGGTAGAGAGGGGATGAAAACTAAAAACACCTTGTACAATACAAAATAATGGAGACTAGTAGCAATCAGATGATAAGGGTAAGGAGAGTGTATAGGATTCATGGTATTGGCTATAAATTTCCATGAATCGTTTGCATGTTTGTAATGAATGCCAGCTGACCATAAAGAATTGTAAGGGTCTGATTGGAAGATTAAGAATGCTATTATCAATAGAGTGATGAATAAACTGGCATGAAATAGCAACATCACTAAGTGAACTTTCAGATTTCTGGAAACATAAATGGAGTTAATTCTTTGCTTCAAGTGGAACATCGAAATTAACCGTCTTCAAACTGATTAATGAAATGATGATAAATTTACACCCTAATTGAAGTTATAACTTCTTCAGTTTCAAGTTAAGATTCAACAAAGGTTAAATAGTGATTTCTAATTTCTAGGTTGCATGAAACTGTAGTGAATAGAGTTCATTTGATTTCTGTCCTGCTTTAATAATAATTACTAATAAATTCGAGATAACTATCAGGAGGAGCAGCCAAAAATCTATTATAGGCCTGAAAATCACACCACCGATATTTATTTTCTGTAAACTAGGGAATGCAGTCATAATCCACATTCCTGAAAAAACTCCGAAAATACTCGCTATCATTCCTAAAATACTAAGATGCGCTACCACCCCAAATACAATTTGCTCTCGTGTGGCCCCTAATTGACGAAATGTCTTAATTGATTTATTATTGGAGACAATCGGATGGGAAATAACGGATGTAATACTTAATAAAGACAGAACGGAAATTATTATTATCAAGCTTGTAAATGCTGTAACGAAAATCTCTAAGGTTGTCTGTAAAAAACCCGATACATATTCAGAGGATAATACAACTGAGAATGTAGTTAATCCTTGGCCATAACCATACTCATTGAGATCTACATAAGATTCAATCTGAATGTCGAGAATTATGCTTTTTCCAACAAAATCTAATATCTGTCTTGGGAAAATCTCCTCACTATAAGTGATGTAAACCGAGTAGTTCCCCCAAGGGATATTATAAAGTATTAATTCACCGATATGATTGGTAAATCCTATGTATTCTGTATTATAATATTCATTAGTTAAAACAATATATGCTTGACCAATTTTCTGATAAAGCTGGTTCGTTAAACGTATTGAAACGTTTCCACCTAGTTCAATTATTCTTACAATTGTAGAGTATTGACTTATTGAAAACGAAACATTCTCTTCAGAGAAAAAGCCTTCTTTATATATTTGAAGTTTGTATTTGCCCTTAGGGAAAAATAATTCAGCTAATCCACTAGAGTTGGTAGTGTCACTATAAGTTTCATTTGAAAAATGATCCCATAATTCGAACCTAACTCCTAATACTGGAGACCCAGTTACAGTTTGAGCTGAAATCAACAGATGTACTTTTCCCAACTTTATTTTATATTCTCTATGGCTAGATTGAATTATAATATCACTTACCCAATTAAATCCATTTTTCTCTGCAAAAACTTTGTAAACACCTGGTTCGGAAAGATTAATAGTTATTTGACCAGAAGAATTTGTTATATCAGAAAAAATTCTCTTATTTCCCTTGAATATTGTAACATTACATCCTGATAAAACATTATTTACAATATTATTCATACTTCCATTTAAAGTAATAATGTCTAAACGATACGAGGTAAGGAAATCAATAATTATAGAAGATGATTTTCTAAAGAACAAAGGTAGCTCGAACACCCTACTTTGATTCTCAGAAGGGATCACCTCAAAATTATAATTTAAATCCACTTCAAGTTGAAGCTCACAATGCCCAGTTGTATTTGTAAATCCCTGATATTTTTTTCCATTGTACATCACTGCGCTCACATTAGCGGAATTCAAACCGAGACCAGTTTCTCCCCGAACCCATACACTCAAGGTAGCATTTCCAACATAAATTGTTTCAAATGTACTCATATTAACGATTGTAGAGAGTGTTCTAGTAATATTATTGTATTGAAATTCTACCTGATAGGACCCACGATCCAAAAATATAGGGGTTCCACTCAGATAATTTGGATCATTATAAACCTCAATAAAATATGGCTTTTTGAAGATTTTCACAAGCCCTCCATTCACCTGAAGTCCAGATGAGATATCAATGGTATTTAATGTTAGCGAACATTCTAATTCTATGTCAATCTGAGTAGATTGGTTTAAATTAATAGTAATTTGCCGAAAAATCTCTTTATAATCTATATAAACTGTATAGAAGTCTTCTGGTAGGTTAAGAAAATGAACTATGCCCTCAGAACTCGTATTTAGTGAATAACTTTCTTCTGGTTTAAACTTTCTCCTTATAAAAACTGAGGCTTCATGGGATGGTTGTTTATTATATGTAATATTAAGATGAAGATCATGAAACTCCTGTCCTATCGTTATCTCAAAGGCAGTATCGAAACTTTGGTTCACAAATACTGTTAATGGGATACTACTTGGATTTTCAGGAGGAGTGGCTACAAATTCATATGTCCCAAATTGTAATTTAAATTCAGTTCTATTCTCCTTTTCTACAAATTTTGTTTCAATATGCTCACCATAGGGGGTATAAACTACAATAGGGGTTTCCATTATTGTATTAGTCAGTTTAGGATCCCTTGTTTTGATTAAAATGGGAACTGTGTATTCAGTGTTTAATAAATTAAATAATGAATTTTTTGAGGTAATATTCTCATCGATCAATACCCGAAGAATGGAAACAAAAGGAGACTGTTTGGCAGATAACGTTTTTCCAAGATCTAATGAAACTAATATTTCCTCATCACAGGGGGAATTGGAGACAATTATCCCTGTAACTACCACATCCACAACCATATCCGTTAAGGTAGCAGCTAGTTGAATTCTGTCACCACATGCCAAACCAAGATCTGAAGCTAAAAGGTAACCTACCATCACTCCATTGACCTGAGTTACGTTAATCTGGGTATTATTAACTTGATAATAAATGGGATTAAACCATGAACCAGCTTTTACTTGTGTTGGAGTAAGCTTAGAGAAATCAGCAGTGATTCCTCGCACAACCACAGTCTTATCATTCAAATTTTGAATAATACATAACCCAAGAGTTTCAGGACTGACTGAAATTACTCCTCTAATTTTCTGAATATCCCCTTGCATTGACTCAGGTACTTGTCCTGTAAAAGGTGTCGTAGCTCCTGGTTGTGTTACGATCAAAATATTATCTGCTTCTCCAATAAAAAATTCTTCCTCTCTAACGCCAAGCATAAAAGCACCAATAGCTCCCGAAGTCATAGAAATAAAGATAATACCCAATAAGAATAACCAGAGATCTTTAATGGTAAATATCTTTATCTTGGCCAACACAGTGATATTTGGATGTAGTATCTGTATCAATATAGGAGCCCTACCTATCTATGTCACGTCTTGACAACGAAAGAGTACTGGGTTTTTTTCGGATAATATAGAGAACAGGAAAAATAACCGCCACTAGTGTCACAATATTGGATAAAATAAACAGCGTTAATATAACAGTTATATTAAATTCAGGCACTAAAAACCCTCCTATAGAAAATATGTATATTAAAGTGAATATAAGTGAAGGTATCAAGATTCCGAACAAAGTTCCTATAAGAAATCCTATATTACTAATTACTTCAGCGAGAAATATTATTAGAAAGGCTAGTTGAGAAGAAGACAGCCCCATTGATCTCATGATCAAAAGATCTCGTTCGTAATCTTGTACGAACCAAGAAATTGCATGATAGGTTCTAATTAATGTAATTATGAATAATATTCCAAACAAAAGATTTAATTGGGTCATAACATCAGAAAAAAGATTAGAAGTGAAAATATCAGCTTGTTGTTCTGGTTTAATGGTTAAAGTCTGCAGATAATCCTTTAAAAGAGTATTTAGATAGTTTATGGTTTCCTTAATGAAATAGCCGTTTTTTAAACTGATTTTAATTCGCTGATACTTAATTTGATTCAAACTCTGGTTGAATATCTTGGTATAGTCAGCTATATCAATAATAACAGTATTCTGAAACTCTTTTACATTTTGGATGATCCCAACAACTAATAATTGCCCAGTGCCCTTAGAAATGGTTATTCCTGAAGTTCCAAGAATTGTAGAAAGATCTTTTCCTACCAAACATTCAGTGAAATTTGTATTAGATCGAGGAAGCCTACCAGCAGAAACTTCCGCCCAAGAATAATAACTCATAAATTCAGAAACATTTGTTCCAACTAAATAACAGTTAAAGGACTCAGTTTCAGAGGAAAGTGAAATTATTTTCTCAGAAACTGGAAGAATTTGATTAATATTTGTATGATTTAATAGCTCTAAGACTTTAGCAGGTATTCCCTCTGAAGGATCTTTTGATTGAATATATATACTGGGAGACTCCCCAGCTTTTTTTGTAATTCCAAAAATGTGAACTGAAAGCCCAGAAATCACTCCTGATGTAGCCACCATCATTGAAATAATTAATGCTAAACCTATTATGGAGCGGAAAGAATGTTTCTGACTCCTACCAATGATTCGTAAAGCAAACTTTGCGAGCAATATTAAAACACCTTAAATTGGAATAAAAATGGAAACATTCAGAGTTAATGAAAACAATCATAGACCGTATGTGGGTTTCCACCAAGCTTTTATCGTTGGAAGCTTGGATTTTAAGCTGTTCTAGACTGTATAATTTGGTATCTGGGACAAATAATGTGAAAAAACAACTTCCAAAAATATCTTTATGTTCTCTTGCAAGAAGCATGGCAAATAAAGTCGGTTTCATAAATGGTCTCAATTTTGGATTTATTCCCAATTATAACAATTCTAGCTATAGGAGCTGGAATTTGGCGAATCCTCCATAAATTCGAGCCCAAAACTTTCCGTAAAACAGAGTACTTCAACATTTTTTTACTGATTGGAATCTTCAGCCTCATTCTTCCTCTGACATGGATAGGAATTCAACCTAATGGAGTTTGGAGACTCTCAGTTGGCAGTTATTCTATCAATTTAATTGATTTCAATAGTTGGTGTTTGTTATATTTCCTACTAGGATTAATGATAACTATAATTATAGGATATACTCAGCTACAAAAAGCACTCGTTGGTCTTGAGAACTTTAATTTTGATTTAAAATCGTTTAAGGACTATCGAATTGTTCTAATCGCTATTTTACTTCTGGATTATCTCATTCTTGAGACTATCTTACCTTTGCGTGGTTTTGACGCTTTATACTATTACTTTCCTGAAGCTGAAGTTTTTTATCAGACGGGAAGGATTACAGAAGTTAACTACTTATCATTTCTTCCAGTAGTCAAAAGTCCACTTAATGTTCTTCTCTATGTTTATACTTATTATATCACAGGGGAATTAGCAATAAATCTTATCCCGTTTCTTTTCCTTCTTGGATTAGTTTTCCTAATATATGACTTTTCCTTAGAAATTTTTAATGATAGATCGCTAGCATTGACTGCTGCTATTTTTGTATTAGTGCTCCCTTTCACATATTGGCTAATGAATTATTGGGCATTCTATCAAGATCTCTATCTATGCTATTTTTTTTCTGTGACATGTTATTTTAGTTTGAAATGGTATAAATCCCCATCGATTTTGAGTTTGGGAATATTTATGGGCATGGGGCTAGTTACTTCACTATTTACAAAAATCACAGGATGGACTTTACCAATAATCCTGGTATTATTGCTTCCTACTGGTCAAAAGGGAAAAAAAGGTAAGCTGGCAATAATTACTGTTTTGGGAATATTTCTATGCGCCCAAGCAGCAACTAAGATTTTTATTGGTGCCATATTTCCAATTATTGCTTCTCTTTCAATAGTCAGTTTTCTAATCATTAAAGAAAAACCATCAGATAATCCTAAAAAAGCACTCATTCAACTCATCGCAATCGGTATGGGAATGATTTGTGGGAGTCTCTGGTTGTTAGATCGAATTTCGATTTCAAGATCGGTATGGGATGAAATCTATCATCTATATTTTCGTTTATCTGAATCGATTATATGGACTTATCCCCAACAATCCTCAGATCCGATGCTACATACCCTTGAAACTGTTCATCATATTAATTTTATTTCCGCTGTATCAATCTTACTTCTAGGTACTATTTTTACTTTATTCTGGGTAATTCTGAAGATTTATGCTGTTAAAAATTATCATCCCGCTATTTCTCCTCTTATTTGGATCCTTACTTTTTTTGGGATTTGGTCTGCTTATTATTTGGTTGGATCAATTCGCTATTTAGCTCCTATTATTACTCCGATGATCCTTCTTGTTTCTTGGGGACTTTATCAATTGATAAGAAATATTAAAACAAAAACTAATAGAGATTTTGTGGAAATAATGTTTATTTTTCTTGGTGTTTTTAATTTTTATTACTTAATTCCATTAGATTCCTTATCAATCTCCGAACAAACTCAGGAGATAATTGGTTTCCGTTATAATCAAGCTGCTTTAAATTATTATCAACATCCAGAGATATTAGTTCTTCAAGCTATTGGATTCAGTTTATTGGTTCTTTTTTTTATAATTAAGAATCCAGCCCAACAATTAAGATCTTACCAAAAGAAAATAACAAGCACTTGGATTAATGCTCTACTTTTAGATCTAGCTTATGTATTGTCTTGGTTTAAAAAGAAGATCAACATTACTTGGATAAGTACCATCCTTCTTTGTTTGATTATCATGATTCCACTAGCTGTTCAATCGTATCTGCTTCTCTATACGCAGGGGGACATAAACGAATTTCATGCTATTCATGAATATGAATATAGAGCTGAATACCAAGAACTTGTAAGAATTATTCAGCAGCAGAATCAGCCACTTGTAGGAATAATGACTTATCAAACCCCAGGTTTTCAATTTTTTACTCATCAACCTGTAATTGATATTTATTACCAACGAAACTTCTTTCTAGGAGACCCGTTTTTTACAAGTACTAATCTAACAGAACTAATTGGTGTGCTTCGAACTCCTTTCAACTATACGTTTGTAACAGACTTTAAAACTGATTTAAATGTCCCAATCAAATTTATAATAGTTCCTGCAGCTCAAAATCTTTATTATAACCTTTATAATACTTCAACTAAGACAAACTCCCTTTTTTTTGAATCTTTAGAAGTTAATAATACTTTTTTTGGGAAGCTATTTTCTAATTCAGATTTCGATTTATATGAGGTCTTTTTTTATTGATTAAAAATAGAATAAATTAGTACAAGATTAAAATTAAGAAAATATCTCATTTTAAATGTAGTAGAAATAAGAGATAAGTAATAATGAATTGAAAATGAAGCTCAAACCTGATAAGAATTTATTCAAAATATTCCAGAAAGATTGGTTTTTAGAGGTCATACCTAGCAACAATATAGAGGTTGTTCGTTAACAGTCTGTTCAAATGGAATCTGATAGTTCCTGAAAATCCTCTTTCCATTTTTGTTGCAAAAGAATGAAGTTCGTACTTTATTTTTGGAAAATTACTAATTTGGTTTTTTTTAAACCATCGTGTTGTAGGAGAATTTGGGTAACAGCCGATACCTATTAAAGCTTGTTTTGCCTTAATTAGTTGAGCCCACAAAGAATCATAATTTGGTACAGAAATCACAACTGCTCTTCTAGCAAATTCAAACATTTTTCTCAGAGCAAGCTGTTGATTTTGGATATATTGAAGAGTTTCAAAACAATAAACTATGTCAAATGACTTTTTTGCAAAATTTAGGTCTTCAATATCTTTAATCAAGAATTCACATTCTGGATTAAGACGAGAAGCAATTTTTATCGCTTCTTCAGAAATATCAACTCCTGTTACATGTTTACATAAGTTTTTGAATCTTGTGATTAGTATCCCTTGCCCACAACCGAGATCAAGAATTGAATCTGTTGGCCGTAAGTTCAGCATTCTTTGATATATATAGAAACGCTTTTCATATTTTTTAACTTGATTCATATCAACACGTTTGAATTGGATATTAAGATAACTCTCATTATTCCTGTTTTATTCGTGGTTTAGTCATAATAATTTTGGATATGTTAGTTGAAGAATACTTTTTGACACTTTATTTCGTTATTTCTATCGAGATACTTATTTAACAACAAACTTAATACTAGAGATTCTCTAGGAATCATAAATAATAAATGATAAATTACAGTTAAATAGATCTTCATCAGTAAGAGATGTCTTTATGAAGAGGAAAACAACCCGAATTATGATTCTTGGAAGTGCTACTAGTGTTCATGTTCAAAAGTTCGTATCAATCTATCAACAGAAAGGATTTGAAGTAATTGTTGTAACAATTCTCCCTGATGAAAGATTAAAAGCTATTCAATATGTGTTCAAGAGTATGAATAGAGGTTTAAGCTA
>JBHLKY010000029.1:0-11780 GCA_048886185.1 Candidatus Hermodarchaeota archaeon | reverse complement strand
GTTGTAACAATTCTCCCTGATGAAAGATTAAAAGCTATTCAATATGTGTTCAAGAGTATGAATAGAGGTTTAAGCTATCTCAAGTTAGCTTTCTTTTTTCCTATTCTTGTAAGAAAAATTAAGCCTGATATTATCCACTCTCATTATACAACTTTTTATGGTTTTATAGCAGCAATCTCTCGATATAAACCCCATATTCTCAGTGTCTATGGATCTGATTTATATAAAGCACATGGCATTTTTAATTTTCTTAACAGAATTGCACTCCTTAGTGCATTTCCAATTACTTATGACTCAAAGAATTTAGGAAAAGAAATAGAAAAGGTAATTGGTATGGAAAAAAAGAAGAAAAGAGCAGTACTCCTTCCATTTGGTGTAAATACACATATCTTTATGAAAAATGAGATAAATAAAACACCAGATAAATTTAAAGTTATCAGTACAAGACATCTTGAAGAAATTTATGATGTCAAGACTCTAATTTACGCTATTCCAGAAATTGTTAAAGCTTTTCCAGAAATAGATTTTATTGTAATTGGTAATGGTTCTCAAAAGCAAAAACTTGAGGATATTACAAAAGACCTTGGAGTTGAAGGCAATGTTCATTTTTTAGGAAGATTTTCAGAACAACAAGATTTTATTCAACAGTTTGTAAGTGCAAATATTTATGTCTCAACATCATTATCAGATAGCACATCTGTTTCACTTCTTGAGGCAATTAGTTCCTGTTTAGTTCCCGTGATCACTGATCTTCCTGATAATCTTGAATGGATTCACCCAGAAATAAACGGTTTTATTTTCGAGCCAAAAAATCCAGTGGATTTAACAACAAAGATTAAAAAAGCAATTGATAATTATCCAAAGATGATAGAAGCCTTAAAAGAAAATAGAAATACAGTTATTCAACGAGCATCTATTGAAAATACCTCAAAAAGAATATATAAAATTATTAACTCCCTTCTAACCAGTTAATTTTTAAAAAATACTTTCATGGTGGAAATGATATAGTCAACATCCTTATATGTTAATTTCTGATGAAGAGGAAGTGTTACAGCCCGCTTCCCATAATTATTTGCTACAGGATACTTGGAAACATCATAATTGAGATTTCTATAGTAAGAAAACGCAGGAATAGGGGTATAATGGATACTCGTTTGTATTCCACTTTTGTGAAGAAAAGACCGAAATTCCCTACGATTTCCTTTTTTCAAAATAATTGGGAAGATGTGATGAGCATGAGTTACATTCTTCGGAATCTCTTGAATTTGAATAAAGCTAGATAATTTCTCCTCTTCAATAAGTCTACAATAGTAATCATAAATCTTTCTACGTTGATCATTCATTTTATCGATTTTTTTTAATTGTTGGATGCCCAATGCGGCCTGTACTTCTCCTATTCGATAATTATATCCCAATAGAGTCATATCGTAAAGGTTATCTTCCTCTTGAACTGAATTAATGTGACGGCTCCATGTTGACTTTGTAAGGCCGTGACTCCTTCTAATGAGTAAATTTTCAGATTTGTCAGCGTTTTGAACAATTATCATCCCACCCTCTCCTGTTGAGAGATTTTTATTTGAAAAAAAAGAGAAACATCCATAATCCCCAAATCTTCCAACATGCTTATTCTTATATTGAGACCCAATAGCATGAGCAGCATCCTCAATTAATACCAAATCCTTTTCTTCACATATTTCTATAATTTCATTAACATCGATTGGAAGGCCACCAAGGTGAACTGCAATGATTGCTTTTGTTTTTGAGGTGATAGAGTTCCTAATTGCCTCTGGATTAATGTTCCAAGTAAGGGGATCAATATCTGCAAAAACTGGGCGTGCACCTTCATAGAGAACGCAATTAGCGGTGGCTACAAAAGAAATTGGTGTTGTAATAACTTCATCATTGGAACTGATACCTGCTTCCATTATAGATAAGTGTAAAGCTGCTGTTCCACTAGAAGTAGCAATAGCAAATGGAGATTCAACATATTGGGCAAATAGTTTTTCAAATTGATTGGTAATTGGTCCCATCGTCATCCATTCACTACGGATAACAGAAACCACCGCTTTTGCTTCTTCCTCACCATATTCTAAATCTGAAACAAGAATTTTCTTAGTCATTTCATAAATTTCCTTAAATGCGAAAAAATCTTATTTAAAATCACTATCCTGTGTATATAAAGAAAAATTTTCCTTTATCCATGCAATTGTTTCCTTTAAACCTTGCTCTAAAGAATACACAGGTTTCCAATCTAGAATTTCTTTAGCCAGCGAAATATCCGCACAAAGTCTTCTAACCTCACTCTTTTTTGGGCGTAATTTGGTTGAATCAAGCAGAATGGTAGCTTTATCATTGATTTCTGCAATCAAATAATTTGCTACTCTTTCGATACTCACCTCTCTTCCTGTACCAATATTAATAGTTTTACCTTGTGTAATTTCACGTTTTTCTACCATACGTGTAAATCCTCGAACTGTATCTTTTACATATAGAAAGTCACGCGTTGTAGAGATATCACCTAAACGTAAATCATGGCCTCGGAGTAATTGTCCAATTATTGTGGGAATTACAGCTCGAAAAGATTGACGTGGTCCGAAATTGTTGAATGGCCGTAAGATTGCGACAGGGGAGTCATAAGACAAGTAAAAACTTTCCACAACCTTATCAGCAGCTATTTTACTAGCTGAATAAGGAGATTGTCCAGTTAAAGGATGTTTTTCGTCAATAGGAACATATTGTGCTGTTCCATATACTTCACTTGTAGATGTATGGACGACAAACTCTGTTCCAATATCTTCAATTGCTTGTAGAATGTTTAGAATAAACTTTACATTATTTTCAAAGTATTCTCGTGGATTTAAATAGGAATAAGGAATTGAAATTAAAGCTGCTAAGTGAAATACATAATCTATATCTTTAAGAGCTTTTCTAACAGCGTAAGGATCCTTTAAATCCCCATAAAAAAAATCTAATTCATCACATTGAGATAAAAATTTTAAATTCCCAACATTACCACTCGAAGTGTATCGGACAAAAACACGAACATCAGCCCCAAGTTCCATTAGAAATTGCACCAAATGACTCCCAATGAAACCGCCAGCACCAGTTACTAATACTTTTTTCCTACTCCAGTTCATTCTGATCGAGTTTTAATAGCTCAATTCTCTTTTTTTTAACTCTTTGGTGTTAAAAACTTGTGTCAAATTACAGAAACAAAATCTAAATTATATCTAAAAAATTGGTTTCCTAATCTGATGATAGCAAAAAATTGATCTATATTAACTGGAAATATACTTAATCCATTTACGAATAAAGAAGACATCTCTGTTATTTTATGGAAGAAAACGTGATTTATTCTTTTCAAATACTTCAACTGATAATTTAAAATCCTCTAAACGGCCTATATCAAGCCAAATCGAATTTTTAGGTTTAAATACGTGAACATATTCTCCAGTACTTAGTAACTTGTTAATAAGGTCAGGAAAGTCAAAATGCTTATTTTGAGGAATGAAATCAACAACATGACGGTTAAATACATAAATTCCCATACTGACTTGATATGTCATTGTAGGTTTTTCAGTATAAGAAACAATTCGGTTTCCTTCCGTTTTCATTACACCCAAATCAATTTTCATAGTTTTAGAGTAAGAAGCGACGGTAATTAGAGCTTTTTTGCTTACATGCGTTTGAAACAAATTATTATAATCCATGTCAGTTAGAATATCGCCATTCATGACAATAAAATTCTCTTCTAAGTTCTTGATTAATGTTAATGGTCCTGCAGTCCCTAAATCCTCTTTTTCGTAAGAATAGGTAATATCTAAACCCAAATCAGTACCATTTTCAAAAAACGTTGTAATGAATTTTGCTTTATGCCCCAAAGCGAGTATGATTTTATGAAAACCATAATATTTCAATTGTCTTAATATAATTTCCAAAATAGGGATATCACCAACAGGCATCAAAGGTTTCGGGAGGATGGTAGTATAGGGTTCCAGTCGTGTCCCCTTTCCACCAGCTAAAATGACTGCTTGCATCTTTATTTCCCATAATATTTAATCAATGAGGTCTTCAGTAGTTTTTTCTTTTTTAACTTTCTGGAAAAAGTTAAATGTAATTTATGCCTATCTTAAGATTACGTCTCTTCGGGCCCATAAAGTTTTTTCTCTATTCTATTGATTTCAGGGCTAATTCTATCAGTAAAAAATGTTTATTCCAATTGCTTTAATTTCGTTTGGTTTTGATATTCTAGCCTTTCAATATACTGAAAATTGGAATATAGAAATTTTGGTTACCCCCATTGTAAACGAACCTAGAGGACTTATCATCTGATTATCTCATTCGTTTATACAATTTAATAGATCTTCTATGGCGAGTTACTCGTTAGTAATCTGTCAGAATATTAGTGGAAAAGGAAATTTCTTTATCTCTGATAAGGCTTAAAAATATAAGAGATAGGACTCTGTAAGTAACTAAAAAGATCGAAAAGGATTGTTAAGAGCACCCCAAGCTACCATAGATTACCTTAAAGCATTTTTCTTGTTTGATACGGTGTTTCTTTTGGAGTCAATTTCAATTCAAAAAAATTTCATTGCTAGTCTAGTAACTACTATCTTTATTGGTGTAATGAATGTTTTTTACCCTATAGCAATCGGATTACTATTTTCACTCAAACAAATCGCTATTTTAGCTTTTATTTTATCGTGGACACAATTATTAAGTATTCCCATCTCAAATGGGATTGGACCAGCTTCTTTACGACACATTGCAGCAAAAAGAAAAAGTGAGGTAATCTCAATACAAAGCTCCTCGCTTTATCTAGCCCTTTTATGCATAATTCTGTTTAATTTCTTAATTCCAATTATTTTTCATCAATTAATGCATTTATCATCAATTGACCTTTTTTTGCTTATTACTAATGCAGCTTTATCCTCGTTTCATGTCTTGTTTCGCTTGATGCTGCAAGGAAGAGAACTGTTTCAAAAAGTTGCTAAATTTGAAGGCTTTTCATTTGGAACCGCAGCTATTAGTTTTCTTGTGCTTTATTTGATCAACAATTATTGGCCGCTTTTAACTTCTTCATTTTTTCTCTTATTACCTATTCTCATAAACCATCTTATATTTATACTACTTGCGATAAAAAGTATGAACTTATCACTTTTCAATTTCAGAGGTGTCTCAAGATTTGCAGTTTATGATATTGTAAGCTATGCCTTTTTCGTGGGTTCAGGTAGTATAGTTTCAATTGGTCTTGTTAATCTTCAGATAATTATAGCAGAACGGTTAGGTAATCTTGAAACATTAGGAATATTCAGCTTTTGGAACTATATCACTATTCCGTTTGAAATTATTGGTATTGCACTGGGATCATTACTTTTAGCCAGAATGGCTAATTTATCAAAAACAGGTAAGAATAATGAAATCCAATTTGCTGCAATTTTGAATGAGAGTTTTTCAGAAGTATTCATTCCCCTCTCAATATTTCTAATGTTTATTACTTTCTATTTTCCTTTTTTATTTGATCTTCTGACTTTGGATAGATTTCAGGCGAATTATTACTGGCCTATCATTCTGATGTTCTTTTTGAGGGTACTTGTGAGCATTATGATCATTCCATCTAGCAGTTTCATTTCAGCGTCAAAAGTAAAATATAACATCGTAATCGCAATATTAATGTTGATCACTACTGTTACAACATGGATAATATTTACAAAAGAACAAGGACTCTTTGCTTTACCCTTTGGTACCTTTTGTGGATTATTTTTTGCATTCATTTTTGAACAAGTCATTCTCTCTTATTATAATGGACGTTGGTCAGGAATAAAAGCTCAAAGGATAATTTATATTTTATTTGTATTAGTTAGTGGATTTGCTTTGGCAGAAATAAGTCATCCAATTGTAGGGTTTACCTTTTTAGTAGCATTTACACCACTTGTCTTTGTACCAGGAGTTAAAAAGATAAGAAAAACAATCATGAAAACACAATTCTTAATTGTTAATTCTGATTAACCAGTTTAACTAAAATAAGTTTGGATACTTCGAAAAAACAATAATAAGATGAAACTTTGTGATCAGAAATTAGTTATATTGGCATGTCAACGATGAAAGATTTGAATTACGAGTAAATTAACCTTTTTCAAATAAAACCGCTTTAGAGTTATTCTTAAAATTTAAAACAAATCATAATACTGTTCGTTAAAACCTTGAATGGAGCAGTTTCTAATATTGAATATAAGAGAGAAAATAAAATTCGAAAGTGCAAAAATAAAGAATATAAAAACCATAAATCTAAGTCAAAGGATAGAAGAAATACATGGTTTATTAACAGAAAAGAAAGTTTACTTTTTTAGCTTATTATTCATTATTGGCTCTATTTTGAGAATCCCACCCACTCAAAATTATATTGGGGATGATACTGCACTCCATCTCTTGTTAGCTCAGTCATTCTTATATGGAGACGCGTCAAAATGGTTAATAAATCCTTTATCTTACATGGGTTATTATCCTGGAGCTTATGTACCCATCTTAGAACCACTAATCCTCAGTATGTTCATAGTAGGCACAGTGGTCATCTTTGGAAAAATTAACATTAATTTGGTAATTATTTTATTCAGTATAATGATTTTAACTCTCTCAATTCATTCATCATACCTATTAGCACGCTACTTCTTTACAGATGATTTTTCAAGATTCCTTTTTGTTTTTATCTATATATTAATACCCAATTTTCTTAGACTCTCTGTATATACTGCTCATGCGAGAGGTTTATTCATTGCTATTGTTCCTTACTTCTTTCTCTCATATTTTAAACTCTTAAATAATGTAAATAGAAGGACTAGTGTACTATTTCTCTTCTCATCTATATTACTATTAATAGTCCATAAAGTGTCAATTATTTGTTTTGTAATAGCTATTATTGCTTATTATGTTCAATTTCTCTTGACTGGAATTATTCACCAACTGAAAAAACCTAACCAAGCATTTGTAACAATCATCATAGCTATATTCGGTGGGATTATTCTTGGATTCCTACTATTTCCCTCGCTTCCTGTTAGTGTTGGAACAGAATGGTTTAGTAACAAAGACTTAGTTGGATTTTTGATGAATTTAGGTATTTTTTATTTTTTTAAATATGGAATGATCCTTGTTTACGCCATTCTTGGTTTTATTCTCTTACTAACATCTGAAATACTGAACTCAGAAGAAACTTCTTTGTACAAAAGGCCATTAACTTTTATAATTGCTGCAACTCCATTCTTGGGAAAAGGTATCTACTTAGCAATCATTCTTGGGCCAATTATCACAATCCTATCAACATATTTAGTCACGAGGTTATTTCATAGAGAAATAAGAGATATTCAACTAACAATAATTGGTACAACTGTTGCAACCTTTTTAGCAATTCTAATGTACGGAGAGATATACTATCTAAGACCCTTTGACATTATATTCACAGTTTTTGGAACAGCGGTGATAATTTTCTTGATAGGAGGAGTATTAGTCAAAATTAAAAACAATAGATCAAGTCAAAAAGACCATCAGATTATAATAATTCTACGGGCCTCTCTTATAATTTCCTTCTTTGTTTTCTCCTCTTTCTCAATAGTATTATTTGTACACCCAGAAAAAGAAGAAACATTTCCATATACTTCTGTAAGTATTGACGAAATAATTATCGCAAATGTTCTAAAAAAAATGAATATAAAAGGAATGTTTATTTGTTATGATTATCTTGTTGGAAGAAGAATTTCAGGACAGGTTTATTTACCAGACTTGGGAGACTCTAGCTTGTCTTCTTATCTAATTTTTGACTATATTCAAACCGAAGAGATCATCAACTCAACTTATTTTGTAAATTTCTTAGATTTGATTGATGAAGGAATAATCTTGGAATGGGCACAAGCAGACCATTATACAAATTTATGGTTTAATTTCATGAGATCAAATTATTCTAGTGATATTAATAACAGGATTAGATCTGAGCACAAAATAGAATATGTAATAACGGAAAGAAACAGTTCAATTGCTAGATCCCCCTGGGGGAAGTTTGAATCGGCCTTTCTCAATACAATGGAGGCTTTTGAGGTCTTTGAAACTAAGAACCTTAAACTATGGAAGCTAGTAACCTAATAATCAGAATCTACGAAAAAAATATTAAAGATAAATTGTTTGGGAGTCCCCCGAATCCTATAGATGGAGATATCTCTTATCAATTAACTTAATTGCTTTTCTTCTACAGAATAGGCGAATAAATCTTGTTAAAACAGGTAAATGTGTTCATGTTTCTACATGGATATTATTATAAAGATGTCCGTGTCAAAAAAGAAGCAATAAGTCTCGCTAAAAATGGATTTATAGTTACTGTGCTTTGTTTGAGGGAAAAAACGGAATTATATTCTCACTATCCTGATAAATATGGTATAAGAGTAATACCAGTCAGAAAGATGAAAGAAGATACCAGAAAAACACCACTTGGAATGTTACTTTTCTGGATTTCATTGTTACAGCTGACATGGAAAATGAAAGATATTACTATAGTGCACGCTCACGACTTACCATCAGTACCTCCTGGAATAATGCTTAAGTTTTTTCATAAAACGAAATTCTTAATTTTTGATGCTCATGAACAGTTCTCTGACGCGGTTTATGATTATTTTGGTTCTCTAGCTTTCGGTATCACTCAGCTAATTGAGAATTTATGCACAAAACAATCTGATCTCCTCATTGGGGTAATGAAACCTCAATTAACTCTTGTTAGAAAAAGAATACGAACTCCTAAAAATCTTTCTTTCTGTTATCTCCCGAATTATCCTGTATTGAATGGATTTCTAAAAAATCCTCGTTTTCACGATAGAAATGACGTTTTTAAGGTAATTTTTCTTGGAAGTATGCAGCCAGAACGATGCTACGATCAATTAATTGAAGCAGCAAAAATTTTACAGGAAAGAAGTTATCCCAGTGAGATTAAGATCATTGGTGATGGTCCGATGTATTCTCATATCCTTGATCGAGTGAAAAATGAAAACTTAGAGAACATTATCAGCATGACTGGGCAATTAGAACAAGAGAAGGCATTAGAAATAACATACGAGGGTGATGCAGGTCTTATATTAGTCGCTCCTCAACGAAATATGCGAAGTATTATGCCCAATAAATTTTTTGAATATTTACAATTGGGATTGGGTGTTATTTCTGTAAAAGCGAATGGTATCGGTTCGTATATAAAAAGAATTAATGGTATTTTCATAGAAAACCCAATGAATCCTGAATCCATTGCCCAAGCAATCATTCATCTTCAAGAGGATGAAACAAGGAGAAAAAAAATGGTTCTAAAAGCTCAAAAACTCATTAAAGAAAAGTGGAATTGGTCCACTTGCGAAAAAAGACTTGTTGATTCTTATAAAAAACTATTGATCAGTAAATGATCTACTTGTTTGCTTTATTGTATTAACAACTTTCGCAACTTCTTCATCTTTCATATAGGGAAAAATCGGAATGGAAATTATTTCTTTTGCAACTTGCTCAGAAACTGGAAATGATTTTTTAAAAAAATTGAAGTTTTCATAGGCTTCTGTTAAATTTATTGGAACTGGATAGTGAATTCCAAACTGAATATTTTGCCTTTGAAAAGAATTTATTAACTCCTCCCTCTTTTTCATCCTGATTACAAATAAATGATATACATTTTTACCTTTCTGTGTCTCATTGACAATTTGAACACCATTACATTCTTGCAAGGATTCTTGATATTTGAAAGCTATGGTTCTACGAGATTGATTCCAATCTTCTAATTTCTTAAGTTTTATTAGTAAGTAGGCTGCTTGTAAATTGTCTAAACGAGAGTTAAAGCCTACTTCAGTGTGAGTATTCTTCTGCTTTTGGCCGCAATTCCTCAAAACCTTTATTTGGTTAATAAATTCCGAATCGTTGGATGCAATAAACCCTCCATCTCCCAAAGCACCTAAATTTTTACTGGGATAAAAACTATAACATACTACGTCGCCAAAATTACCTAATGGTTTATTATTATAGGTTGCTCCATGCGCTTGAGCTGCATCTTGAATAATCTTAACATCAGGAGCTAATTCATTACGTAATTCTTCTATTAAGCTCATATTGACTGGATTTCCATAAAGATGGACAGGAATGATCGCTTTGGTTTTTTTTGACACTGCTTGTTTCAATAAATCTAAGTTAATTAACAGATCATTTTCATTGATATCAATGATTCTCGGAGAAGCTCCAGCTCGGATTATAGCATCAACTGTAGCATTAAAAGTATTATTAACAGTTATAACTTCATCGCCCTGTTTGACACCTATCGCTTTTAGTGCCAAAAACAAGGCATCTGCACCTGAAGCAACTCCTGCACCACATTTACTCCCGATATAACTTGAAAACTTCTCTTCAAATTCTGAAAGCTGTTTTCCCAGGATAAACTGAGATGATTCAAGTAATTCTTCAGTAACATTAAGTAAGTCTTGAATAATTGATTTGTGTATCCTTCTTAGGTCTGAAAAAGGAACAGAATCAGCATTCTTCTTCATATCAAGGGTTTCTCCAGATATGAGCTAAACTTTTGAATATGTTCTTCCATTTTAATCTGTTTTCTTTGTTTTAGTGATTCTATTGCTGCTTCTGCGATTAAAATCGTTTTTAATGCTGTTTCTCCATCCACTCTTGGTTTAGTTCCTTTTATAATGCATTCAATAAAGTGAGCATCTTCTTCCTTCAAAGGCTCTTTAGCTTTTATTAAGGGCTTATAGCTTATTCCTTCCTTAGTGATAAGGTCATACAGACCATTATTTTCTTCATTAGGTATTTTATCAATCTTTTGTTCAAATATTTCAATGGTTTGAGGAATCAGGTCAACAAATGCAGTACGTTCTGTTCCTGAAATCCAGCAATTCCTAATCTTTGCAGGTGTCAACCAACTAGAGGTTATATTAGCTACAATTTCATTTTCAAATTCTAGTGTGATGAATGCAATTTCTTCAAATAGTCGTCTTAGATAAGATTTTCCTGTTGCAGTAATAGTAAGTGGTAATTCTCTATCAACTAAAAGAGTAACAACATCAATGTCATGAATTGATAAATCAAGAATTACCCCAGAATCGGTTCGAGGAGGGAATATCCCCAATCGTGAACATAAGATAAAAAACAAGCTCCCTAATTCTCCCTTGTTAATGATCTCCTTCAGGGTTAAGACTGCAGAATTAAAGCTAAAAGTGTGGCCCCCCATCAAAATAACAGCGCTTTCTTTTGCTAAATCGATCAATTTAACTATTTCAAGAGAGGAGAGACACATAGGTTTTTCTACAAGGACATGTTTTCCATTTGTTATCGCCTTAGAAGCAAGTTGATAATGAGTAATATTCGGAGTAGCTATTATAACGCCATCAATATCATCTCTCCTTATCGCTTTATCAAAGGAGGTTTCATAGTCAATGTGATACATTCGAGAAAATTGCTTGGCTCTGGAAAGGTTTTTTTCTATCGCGCAAACAAGGTTTACTTGACCAAGCTCATTAAGGATCCTTAAGTGATTCTTCCCCCAATATCCTGCCCCTGCTACGGCCATGTTCACCATCATATGCAATCACTTAGATTAGATCCTTAATCTCTTGTTTTTTAATTGGTTTTGATTAATCTTTTCTAATCTGAATATCCACGTAATTTTAAAGTCTTTGAGTAAAACTCTAAACCACTCTGTTAATATTAGATAATCAACTTTGCTAAAAAAAATTCTTTATTAGATTATCATGATAGAGTTCTAAAGC
>JBHLKY010000028.1:0-48430 GCA_048886185.1 Candidatus Hermodarchaeota archaeon | reverse complement strand
ACTTTTCAGCTATCTTTTCAGCAGATCGTGCATAACGGAGCATCTCTTGAGCATATTCCTCTTGTTTATCTTTGATTGTAGTGAGAGTGGTAAGTTGAGAATAAGACCACGTTAGCATTTGATAAGCCCCAGCAGAAGCTGCTGTTGATGAATAAGCTTTCAAACATTCTTTAGAAGAATGAATCGAATTCTCTGCAAACATAATTCTTTGTTTTGTGGTGAAGAAACTCCTTTGAGCAAAGTTCGCATAGATAAATGATGGAAGGAAGTTTGCATAGAAACTATAGTACATGCAAAAACCTGAATATTTTTTTCCATATTCTACAAGCTCATTGATATTATCAAAAATTCTTGTCTGGAGATCCTTAAATCTCCCCCAAAAGAGATTCCACCAATTTAAGTAAACTAAAGTAATTATTATTTGAAAATTATCTCTAGATTTCCTAGCATTCTGTAGCGAATTTTCAAGTAGTTTTATTCCTTTATCAGCATATTCATCTTGCCCTTTTTCATCTTCGATAAACTGATGTCCAATCAAATTATATCCAAAACCAGCAGCAAACTGTGCTATTCCAAGGATCTTCGAATCAGTACACTCTACAAGGATCTTTAAACTTTCATCAGCCTTTAATAGAAGTTTTTTAATATAGTCTTCCCATTCTTTACTCCTTTTAATGGGATTAATATACGCTTCAAATATAGCCAACTCAGCTTCTGCAAATAATGATTCGCTAATAAGTTGATGATCTCCAATCTTTCTTGAAATTTCCCAAGCTTTTTCCGCCATCTCTCTTCCTTTTTGGCAAAACTCCTCAATAACCTCTTTTTCGCTAGATGAGAATACTAGAAAAAAAGAAGCTATTGATGCTCGTATGAATGTTCTTGCAACACTCTCCTGATCGTTTTTCTTTAAATACTGATCTTTAGATTTAATAAAGAGGGTATATGATTTATTAAATGCTTCTATCACACCTGTAACAGAATTCTCGATGAAACCACTGACGAAAAGCGCTTCAGCCTTGCACTCTAAGCCCTCAGGTTCATTATTATTCTTATTGAAAAGTTTTGCAGCTTTTTTATAGATTCTAATTGCAGATTTATTGAATCTCAAATAATCCTTTGTTGTGTTAGTAGTTATAGCTGCTTGCGAATATACGTATGCTTGTTTTTTAAGAGCCTCTGCAGCCTTTTCTTCCAATTTCCTGTCTAAAAAATAATTTACTGCTAGTTGATATTTATTTGCAGCTTCTATCCAGTTGTAATCTTTCTCCTCATCCCTCGCTCTTTCCAACAAAACCTTTTCTGTGTCCACTTTCGTGTTTTGCGTTTTCATCGCCCAATTATTATGTTTTTAAGAAGGTTTAATTATATCTGCTTTTAGTTCTAACATAAAAATATTCCGGAGAAAACTGAATACGTACTTTTTTGTTGATTAAATGTTAATTATATCATTAACATAATTAAATTCTTCCTATAATAACTTTGATAATCTCTTCATCCCTTCAACAATTTTCTCTTCAGGCATATTTTAGAAATTTAGTCGAATTGTCATAAACCATAGTATTTTAAGTTCTTTGAGCTTTTTTTACTCGCAAAATTCAGCAGAATTTTTAATTCAATAATTGCACAATTTTTTAAGATGAAAAAAGTGTCTTCTTTTTGAAAACTGAAGTTCGATATTCATTTTAACATTTGTTCGGAATGTTTATTCCATTATCCAACGTTAAAGGACAAATTCAGATATTACGCAATAAAAAATTTCATGAAAGCTAGAATTATAATTACTGTTGGACAACATTAGAATGAAGTAAGAGTACATGTTATTTAAGATTGTACAATTGATCTCATATTGAAGTTAAACGACTAATCACGGGAATTCTATCAAAATCAGTATCAAAGGAAGCAATCTTATTCACATTCAACACGTTGGTTGCTTAATACGTACAAGCATCGGCATAATCTAGTTCAGAAGACGTTATATGTTCTCTGACTTCAATCTTGTCGCAAATAGATAGCCGATAAAACTCTAGAGACAAAACAAGAATAATCCTTCTTTAAGGAAAAAAAAGTTTAAAATCCACAAATGCACCCAAAAAATTAAGTAAAGTCCAGGAGCCACTTATTTCAGGGGTAATTTAATGACAGCAGAATTAAACTACTTAGAAGTTACACCAAACATTATAATGACTGCAATGCGAACAGAGGAAATGAATAAGCTAATAAGACCTTATTTATACTCTAATATCAGTTGCATTATCCTTCCCGAAGAATTAATTTTTGTAAATTGTGGACCCCATACAGATATTGCCTTGAAATTCCGAAAGGACATGGAGCAACAGACTGAAAAAAAAACTTCCCATTTAATTTTAACAAGTAAATCATGGGACTTGATATGGGGAATGGAGGCATTTAAGGATGTCACTGTAGTGAGCTCATCAACAACTAAATCAGGGATTCGGACAAATCTAAAGAAAGGAATTGATGTTTCCTATAAGGAATGGATAATGCGACAAGTCCCTGAAGATAACAAGATCCATGAAAGTCTTAGAAAAAATAAGATTTTTGTTCCCACAATTGGATTTTCAAAGAGTAAGTTGTTAGGTTCAAATGGTAAGCGTTTAGAACTAGAAACAACATTAGCAGGGGCAATTTCAATCTATTACTCCTCAGATAAAGTTTTGTTCTCAGGAAATGCCATTCAGAGCGTTTCACCCCCTTTTATGTGGCCAATCTCTGGTGTAGAACTGTATCGAAAATGGGAAAAGTTAGAGATTAATAAGATAATCCCTGCTCGCGGTCCAATAGTTGAAAAAGATTATTTAATTCGGATTAGAAAGTGGATGGAAGCTTATCTGAATAAATTAAGACAATACAGGGATCAAAACATCTCTACAAAACTAGTTTTGAAGCAAGAGTATCCCGATCATCCTGGAAAATCCCGCAAGTCATGGATTGAAGGAGGGCCTTACCATACAGGAATGATCAATAGATTAACACGATTTTGGTATAAACAAATACAACAGGAAGTGCAGCAAGAAGAAGAGGATTCAATGTTTATTAGTTAATTAACAGGTAAAAATCATAAATAATGACATAGAGCTAGGGTATCTTTCCTTGCATTTTTTTAGTTATCTTTTTCATTTACTCCTTGATACTGGGAGTCGAATGACTCTACTAGAATAATAGCTTTCTTTGTATTTACAATTTTGATTTCCATTTTGAGATAGTAGTCGTCATTTAGAAGAGTCAATAGAAGGAAGAGTAGATTGGAAAGAGGTGACTAAACAATTTTTCAGCTTTTCTAAAGATGAATCATCTGACCACACAAATCGAATATAGATTCAATACCTTTAAAACAATTATGTTTGGATACAACAGGTAATCAGTATTAAACCTAAAAAATGATCCTCTTCTTATTGTATTTTATAAATAATTGGCTAAAAAATTGCCTTTATAGAAATTTTTTTTAGTGAAAAAATTATTTTAAATTTTAACAACTTATAATTATATAATACATGATTGGAGGAATTTATATTGGGAATAGGTAATTTCATTAGGATTTCAGACCATACAACAATGATAATGGGAGAGAGACCACATGGCAATGCAGGAGGAATTGCTGTGGAGAATTACACGATAGCGATTGATTCAACTGGTAATTTAAGTGGTGGGAAAATGTTCCGTAAAATGCTTGAGAAATATTACAATCTCCCAATAAAATATCTAGTATTAACTCATTATCATGGAGATCATATCAATGGAAGACAGGCGTTTGAGGATGTTGATATCATAATCTCAGATTATATTCCAATTGATAAGGGACGATTTAAGAATGCTATTTTGATCGAAGAAGAGTATTTAATTCAGGATAAGAATTTCGAAGTAAAAATAACCCATACTGGAGGACATACCGTTGATTCGATATTTATACATTTTCCTGAAGAGAAGATCGTTTTTTCTGGGGATTTGATTTTTGAGAACCTTTTTCCACCTTTTGGTGGTGATCAGACATGTAATCCAGAGCTTTGGTTTAATGGTTTAGAGAGAATAAAGGCATTAAATCCCGTTAAGATAATTCCAGGACATGGACCAGTTCTCACTGGTGATAAAATCAATAACCATATATCTAATATGCAAAAAATTCGAAATAGTATCAAAAAAGCGATTAAAGAGAATCAAAAACCTAGTGAAATTGAAATATCTGATTATTATGGTGAATTTCATGAAAGATGGATGAGTAGAACCCTTCCGCATTGGTTTTCGTTCTATCGTACAATAGATAAGATCCCTGGGATTCTGGAAGAAATTCGATTCAAAACTCACGAACAAAATAGAAATAATTTATCAAAATTGACACTAAAAGAATTGAAAGTCTTAACTAATCATTTAAGAATTCAGGTTCGTGGAAATAAAAACAAAATTGTAGATGAAATATTAAAAACCATAGAAAAACATGTATCTTAGACTGAACTCTTTTATTCTGTGCTTAATTGCAATCTATTGTATGAAATAAAAAGGTAGGGAAAAATCACGAGGTTCAATTTACTATTTGTTTTCTTCTTCAAATTACATCTATTTTAATCATGTTAATACAACTAATTCTTCTAGTATCTTGCTTAAAAAAATGATTAACCATGAAAAAGAAAGAAGTAAATATGTGTCATTTAACAACTTTATATTAAGATATTTTAAATGAACTATTAATAGGAAGAATTTCCTGTTAGAAGGATTAGGTTAATGATCTCTTTCAGATGATAGATGTGAAAAAACAAAAAAATCAAAAAATTAAAGAATTAGGTGATTTTCAAACACCAATCATATTAGCAGAGGAAATTGTTAACCATTTAAATCAGCTAGGAGTTATTCCCAGTTCAATCATTGAACCAACTTGTGGAACTGGTTCATTTATCCTCGCATGTATCGATACATTTCAGGATGCAAGGATTTTTGGATTTGATATCAATAATAAATATTTAAACGACTTATCGGAAAAACTATCACAAATAAATGCATCTGAAAGAGTCATTCTCCAGCAGGCAGACTTTTTTAACATCGATTGGTCACAAAAGATTGGAGAACTTATAAAACCAATATTAGTACTTGGGAATCCTCCTTGGATTACTTCCTCAGAAATTGGTACCTTGGGGGGAACTAATGTTCCAGAGAAACACAATATCTATGGGTACCAAGGTATGGATGCAAAAACAGGTAAAAGCAATTTTGATATATCAGAATGGATGATAATTGAGCTTTTAAAAACTTTGAATGGACATTCGAGTACTCTTGCGATGCTTTGTAAGGTTGCTGTTGCACGAAAAGTATTGATGTACGCTTTCAAAGAGAAGATGCCAATATTATCTTCAGCCATCTATCTTATTGATGCTAAAGAGCATTTTGGTGCCTCAGTTGATGCTTGTTTATTCATATGCAGCTTAAAACCAGATTCCTATAATTATAGCTGTCTAGTTTATCAGAACTTAAATTTAAAAAGACCCATTCAAGAAATTGGTTATATTAACGGAAGAATAATAGGAAATATTCCATTCTATAAAAAGTGGAAACATTTACTGGGAGTTTGTATTTACACATGGCGCTCAGGTATCAAACATGATTGTGTAAAAGTAATGGAATTAAGACAGAAAGAAAATCAGTTCATAAATGGATTTGGAGAAATCGTTTCGATTGAAGAGGATCTCATTTATCCCATGCTTAAAAGCTCGGATTTAGCTAATAATCGAGTTAAAAACATTACACGATGGATGGTTGTAACTCAAAAGGTTATTGGGGAAGATACTTCAACTATTCGGCAAAAATGCCCTTTAACATGGCACTATCTCGAAAACTATGCATATTTACTAAACAACCGAGTCAGTAGTATCTATCATGATCGCCCTTCATACTCTATCTTTGGTGTTGGGACTTATACCTTTTCCCCTTGGAAGGTTGCTATTTCTGGGTTTTATAAGGAGCTGAAATTTAGATTGATAGAATCTTTTGACGGGAAACCTATCGTATTTGACGATACATGCTACTTCATTCCAGTAACATCATTTGAGGAAGCTGCCATACTCCATACTTTATTAGACCATCCTATCACACAAGAATTCTATCAATCTTTCATCTATTGGAATAGTAAAAGACCAATTACCAAGGAAATCTTACAACAACTTGATTTAAGACAATTAATTAGTGAAATTGGGATACCAACATTTCTAGATCTAATACAAAGAAAATATGAGAATTTAAAGAGGGATATAATCGCCACGACTCTCAATTGTATTAATGATTCGAACTATACCAATAATTTTATGTAATTCCGAGTATTAATCATCCTCATCACTCTTGGATCCGCTTTTCTCTTCATATAGTTGGTCTTGTTCCACGATACTTTTTATTTTCAAGTTTTGTCGGATTTTTTCAAGCCATATCCCTAGAATTATTATAAAAATTTTCACAAGATCCTTCTAATGCTTCGTAAAATTGCATTTCAGTTCTTTCAAGTCCTACTCCTTGTCACACTGGTCTTTGAGAAGTTCCTAAACAAATAGATACTCTCAACAATTATTAAAGATAGCATCTTACCTTTTTACTTAAGTACAGTAAGTACTTAATCCTTAAAATCATATGAATTACCAATTATCTTTCTCACTGCCAGATTACTGATCAAATTTTACTTAATTATGGGGTGGATAGATAGTTTGATTAATGTATCGTTTTCTTTGCACTCATCGTTTTCTAATTGAAAACTTGACACATGTCGATCAAACTATGAGTGAGATTTTTCCTTATCTTCCTTTTCTTTTGAACACCATTAATGTAACTCCCCTTTCACCCCTCCACTGCATTTAGGTAAAACTTTGAGAAATTCATGTTTTTTTGATTGGTAGGTGGGGCCATTATAAAGGGGGATGTTACCCAGGGGTATACATTGTCATATATCACAAAGAAATTTTCCTCTTCTCAGGGATTCGTTGTAAATAACCTAGTCAGAGGATTTCGTTCTAGCTTACTTTTTTGTGAATTTCTTTTCAGGTACTCTTTGTTCGCTTTTAATGAATTGAAATCTGAATTAAAGAGTAAGGATTAGGTAAAATATTGGGATTTCCCCATTTTTACCTTTAGAGAGTGTTTTGTGACTAGTAAGCCGTTTATTTTCTTAGGTAACTAATTTCTCTTAGGGGGGATTTTTCTTCCTGATTCTTATTCGTATGCTGGTGGGGCAGCTCCAGGGGCAGAACCACTTACACCTATGATCGTTGCAGATACAATGATCAATAATAATGCGAAGAAGAATGGAAGTAGCCTCCATAGTGTTAATTCAACATCAATTTCTTTTTTTCGGATTCTTATAGTTCTATTCATATTTTTTCGCCTTTTCTTATTTTATGTCGTTGTTCAGTTTTATTGATGAGTATATCCGGAGAGTTTCTCTAGAAATACTTCAAAACTTAATCAGGCTTAGAAAGACTTAAATGTCTTTGTACTGCAGTTAGGGGTATGCTAGGTACTGATACCCTATCCGTTGAGGAAATCCGACAAAACCAGTTGACCTACCAAATTGACGAATTCGTACTAGATTTTCTAGACATTTGGAAACTTATTCATCAAGATGCATCGAAACTGACGATAGCTGACATAAAAAACTATTCAAAGAAAGTTCTCCCGTTGGTGACACTTCCTTTTTTCGAAAAATATGGCTCCCTCCCATATGTTGAGAAGTATGATGCATGGATTAAGTCCTTATCATCAATTGTCATTAATTGGGTTGGGAAAGGGCGGATAATGTTCCCCCTACGACTAATTACCTATGAAGTCATCAACCACGATGAAAATCTTCTCGAATTCTTTATCCAAAAGATCCTCACAAAGGAGATTAGTGGCACTATCGAAAATCTCTTCAATCTTCTCTTTCCGAAACTCATTAATGTTGCTATCCCTTTGACCGAGACTGATCTGATGATTCTTAAGTCTCTTCAGTCGTTACATACCATAAGTAAGGATCTCTTTAAGGGAGCGAATATAGCTAGGTATGCACAAACTGTTGATGTGTCAGTACGTACGATCACTCGACGTATGCAAGTGATAAACTTTTTGCAGATCCCTATTGCCATGCATTTTCTAGATATGGCCCAGCTAGGGTACGAAACCTTTCTCCTTTCCCACTTTAATCCCATTCCTGATCAATTAAAGCCTTTCTGTCACACATCAGTCGATCTGTCAATCAGTCAATTCAGCCTTTTTCAAATCCCTATAAATAAGAGTAAAGTTTACCTCCAAATTCAGGACACCCTCGAGCCTACAATTTTTCATCAGCTTAATAGACGGATCCAGAATTGGAACTTGTCGGGATTAGCTATAGGCAAAGATGGTTGGAAGATTGCACCTGCTTTTCTTTATTGTGAACCACATGTAAAGATACTTTCTCCTTCTCCAGCTATGGATGTCTCATTAAGACCTAGTCTGGATACTTTTCGTAGACTCACACCAGCAGATATTAAAATTCTTGAGTTTATCACCACAACAGGGTCTCTAAAGAACAAGAAACAGCTTAGTGAGACCGTTAAAGTGTCTCTTCCAAAGGTCAGTGAGCGCCTAGATGAGTATCAAAAACATAATCTAATAACTAAAATTCATCAATATTTCAATATTGGACTTGATTATTCTATTTCTTTCTGTGTCACCAGCCCAACTGAACACGAAATATGTTGGATTGACCATTTTCTTACGTTCCCAAAAGTAGATCTGTTCTATGACATTGATAAGAAACAAACTCTCTTCTTTGGTCACGTTAAGCTTCCCCCTAAGTGGTTCAAAGATTTTGCCCGCAAAGTGCGCAAATTAAAGAAGGATTTCCAGGATGTAAAGTTCTATTATACTATTGATCCTCCTGATATTCCTAAATGGAGTTTAACCCTTTCTGATACCTACTTTTAATACATAAAGAATTTAGTGCATGATGGATTAGACCCAGAAAGCATTATTCCAACAGAAAATCAAACAGTCAGCGTGGGATTTGATACCAAAGGAAACACAGATAAAATAACTTTATTTGTAAAATTTGGCGCGTAATTGTTTTGCAAGAGCTTCAGGGGATTTAATGAGAATTTCATTTCCTAAAAGCTTCTGTAAAAAATAATCATCAGTACGATAATTATTGTAAACATTCGATCGAGAAATAATGCGTACATTAACCCAGAACCATTCTGCTTCTTTGTCAAGGGAGTCTGAAAAGATAGTGAAATTAAATGTGGAACAACCGTTTTCTTCATAGAAAGAAAGAACTTTTGAGATTCCTTCACCAAGAGATAAAATATCTGCTTGAGACAATTGGAGAAAATTACTTTTTGATAAGACAATTCCTTGAACTTCGTTACTCCCTAATGGAGAAAAAGAAGTGATCCATTCAACATCCCCAGTTCTTCCAATGTATCGTTCATCAGAGTCTTTTTCCAACTCAATCAGATCTTTCCAATAATTTGAGTGGTTTTCCTTGTAATACTGATGAGAGCCCTGAAGCATTTTATTCAGGAATGTATATGAAACATCTCCACCTAAAACTTGAATATGTGGATGAACAGCACTGGCACCAGCGGGGAATAAATAGTTACAATTTATTGTCATATAAGTAATTGAGTGTTTAATTGAAAATATACGTTTAATAAATTCCAAACAAGCTAGAATTCCGTCAGTAAGTATTTTTGGAGTAAAATCACTTAATTTCAAATAGTGAGTTTGGGAGAGAGCACACACCGCATGATATTCGGAAAGCGGAAAAAGATTAGGAAAAAGGGTAGCTTCGCCAATAGTGATCCTTCCTTCGGATAGAACCTCTGGTGAATACTTAGGAGTGACCTCTCTTACTTTGTTTGGACACATAAAGCAATTAACTTGACTTTCTTGGGCTATTTTTTTGATCAGATTTTGATCTGTTTCACCAAAAAACATTTTCGCCTTATCTTCTAATTCTTTTCCAATAATGCTTTGAGTTCCTGTCAATGGATCTTGACGATGTTCAATATGGTGAATATCCTCTTGAAAACCTTTCAGGGGATTGAGAAATTTGGATTCTCTTCTAATGCTGTTAAAATGAATTTTTCTCAATTCTATCCTTCTTCTAAACTGATTATAACAATCTCAAAGATATTCTTAAATAATAAAGTACAATTATAAAACTTAACTCTACTTAATTAATTATTACAGAAAACATATCGACATAAAGATTTTTTATATCTGTTTTATAATACTTGGATTAAGAAGGAAATTGAAACAAGATTTCTCAAGATTCAAAATGAATAAGCCAAAAACGGGTTACATTTACTAAAAAAGGCGAGTAAATTAACTATCAAGATAAGAGAAAGATTAAAAGGGTTAGGATTACCCCTAGGAGTAATTGATAGATGTTCTATCAATAAAGGCATTGATTTATTCTATTATTATCATCCTTAAAGCTCGAAATGTATTTTTTCAAAGATGAAAACTCTTTAAGTACATCTGAAAATATATTTTTGGTGTGATTATTTGTCAAAAGTCGCAGTTATCGAAACAACACCCCAGAATATCATAGAGGATTATTCTAAACTTCTAGATCTTATAGATTACCAATCAATAGTTAAAAAAGAATTAAAAACAATAATAAAAATTAATTTATCTTGGACAAAATTTTATCCAGCTTGTTCCACACCACCATGGCAACTAGATGGAGTACTGAATAAATTAATTGACGATGGGGCCAATAGTAATGATATAATCCCCACAGAAAACCAAACTGTTGTAACAAACCCATGGAACGGATTTTTCCAGAACAAACTCCTACAGGTGCTTAGGAAATTCAACACCCCGTTTCGTCCTCTCACCAATGAAAAATGGATTCAATATGATCCCAAAATTGATGTCCCCTGGATGAGAGAATTATTCAAGGATAATATAATTATCCCTGAAATCTTCATGAACAGTAATATTATCCATTTACCAACATTAAAGGTCCACGGGCACACAGTCACAACTGGAGCAATTAAAAACGCCTTTGGGGGACTGATACCTAAATACCGGCACCATTCCCATCGAATAATTGATGGGATTTTAGTCGATTTACTAAAGATTCAAAAAGAAATCCACCCAGGGTTACTAGCAGTGATGGATGGCACTGTTGCGGGAAATGGAGCTGGCCCACGAGTAATGGAACCGGTTTATACCAATCTTCTTCTCGCAAGTGAAGACCAAGTTGCCATTGATGCTCTCTCAGCTAAGATAATGGGTTTTGATCCCTTGAGTATTGGTTACATCCGAATGGCTCATGATCAAGGTCTTGGTTTTGGCGATGTTGATCAAATTGAAATTATTGGAATGGATTCCCAGGAAGTCCGGGACATAAATCTTAATTTTCGGGTAAAACGAAGTCTTGTTGTGAAATGGGATCAACGCTTAAGAAATACTACTTATCGTTATCGGCCATTAAAACCCTTTCATTGGTTGTTTTTCCACACTCCAATCTTTAGACTTTTAATCGCAGGATCAAGTATCTATCACGACTGGTTGTGGTATAGATTCATTGGTAAACGAAAAATTAAGAAATTTCAAGAAACTGAATGGGGTCAATTATATGATAGCTATGAATTTGGAGAGAAAGAAGAATATCCAAAGATTAAAGACTGGAATCCTTACTGATTTCCAGTAAGAACATCTTAAATGAAAAAAGGGAAGAGAAGAAGCCGATATGAACTCATGCTTGAGTTCTTTTTGAAGTTGCTTCTATGACCTCGTGTTCAGGGTACATTTGGAATATCAAAAGCCCTATCAAAAGAATAAATGAAGCTACAGGTCCTATCAATAATAGCCCCAGTGTTCCATTAAATTGTTCACCTGCATTATAGGTTGCACCAAAGACTCCCAATATAATCCCCATTAGCTGAATGGACAGACCACCTGCAAAGCGGGTCAGAAGGCCCTGTGATGCAAAGTGCATGGCTTCTCGTCGAGTTCCTGTTACCATTTCGTCATAGTCAGTTAGATCAGAAATAATGGAATCAGGGAGGATCAAAAGAGGGGCTGCAGGGATACCTAGGATGAGTACTATTGCTAAAGTCTGGACGAGTTCAATACCTGGAATTATTCCTACTGTGGCTAATAACATTGTAATAATAATCGCAGCCAACATTCCGTAGGATGCAGCTTTCTTTTTACCAAGTTTATTAATCCATAACATAGCTGGATAAATAGCTATTATTCCAGTGATAACGAAAGCTCCAGGTATAAATGAGGAAATAATTTGATCTTCGTCTCCTTTAAATATAATATGAAGCCCAAAGTCAGGTAATGCTGCTATTAACATGGATTGAAAGCCTGTTGCGAAAATAGTATACCCTAGATAGGGAAGAAAAGGCTTATTTTGGAATGTGACTCTCAAAGCATCAACAATCCCAAATGTGGGTATTTCTGGAACTTCTTCGGGCTCTTTTACTCCAAAAGCGGTGATATAGAAACCAATTAGCATAAGACTGGCTAAAAACACAACAACAATTACTACTAGTTCTTCAATTTGAAGCAAAGCTCCTAATAGTGCCCCAAGGATGTATCCTACAAGATAAAAGCCTTGTCTATAGGTTGAAATACTTGTTCGTTCTTCTGGAGTTGGACAAATCTCAGGAATAATGGATAAATAGACACACACAGTTGCCGCTACAGCACCTCGAAAAATGGCGTTGAAAATTGCTAACCAGATTATTGGAAAATATATTTCAGTCGCTGGGGCAGGAATCAAGAAGATAGCCACAAAACTAAGTGCCATTACTGGGGAACCTAATAATAACCATGGTTTTCGCCTTCCAAAACGTGAAGAAATTAATTTATCAGAAAGCCACCCTGCGACAGGATTCATTAAAGCTTCAACCCACCATCCAATAGCTAAGGCAGTTCCAAGTAAAGTGAGGATTATTAATTCATTTGCTTCGATTAAATCACTATAGACCACGTTTTTATAAAAAAAGAATGTAAAAACAGTAATAACTGCTCCCACCAATGAATTACCAAAAGTAGCTATGGAATAAGCAAGTTTTTGAAATCGGTTTGCGGAAAACATTTGAGATTGAGCCATAATTATCACCAAACATAAATTAAGACGAGTAAATTAAATTCTCGTTACATCAATAAAAGATTTTTGCCCAATTTTTAAGGAAAGGCTGGTATAAAGAAAGTAATTTCTAAATTCAATGTTTTTTCTTACATTTTCAAAATTCTTATAAAAAATTTGAACCAATATAAACACTGAAAAATTGTGTTATTAATTCTTCTTTTGTTTTGCAATATAAAGGGACGATTGAAGAGAGGTTTAATCAATTAAGATATGAAACCAATGAAAAAGCGATTCAGGAATTTAAATTGAAGTTCAATGAATCAATTCTGGACACCTTAGAAAAGGAATTTTTATTAAAAAAATAAGAATTTTTTTCTAAGACTTGATGATTTTTTTCAGAATTCTATCAGCTATCGGCTTAAAATACTCAAAAGCTTGGGTCAGTCCTCGATCTTCGTCCACTCTAATTTTAGGGTCAAGAGGTACTTGCCCTAGAAGCTCCGTACCAAATTCCTTAGCCATTTTTGAGCCACCCCCTTCTCCAAACAAGGTATGCATTGACCCACACGAGGGACAGATGAAAGTAGACATGTTTTCTATCACACCAATGACTGGACGATCCATTTTTCGAGACATCACTAATGATTTACCTGTGTCAAGGAGACTGACTTCCTGTGGAGTGGTAACAATCACGACACCATCCATATCAGGTATCAACTGCATTATTGAAATAGCCTCATCCCCCGTCCCTGGGGGCATATCAAAAATCAAAATTTCTAAGTCTCCCCACAGAAAATCAGTTAAGAATTGTCGAATCGCTTTCATTTTAATAGGCCCACGCCACACCACTGGAGTGGAGGGGGAATCTAAGAAAAATGCCATTGAAACAATCTTGAGACTCAATGGACCTGTTATCGGGAGAAATTTTTTATCTTTACGTGTTTCCATCCTTTTATTCTCAACACCGAGGATCTTGGGGATGTTTGGACCTGAAAAATCTAAATCAACCACCCCAACTTTACCTGGAAATTTTTCTGCAAACGCTAATGCTAGATTGGCTGCAACAGTCGATTTTCCCACTCCTCCTTTTCCAGATAGGACGACAATTTTATATTTAACCTTTTTCAACTGTGAATTGATTTCATTTGTGATTTGCTGAACGTTTGATTGCATAGAATGTTCCTTCAGTAATTAATTCGGTGAAATCTTTCTTTTTTTACAGTTTGGTTATACCAAGACGGGGATTGTGACAATTCTTTCACTTAAAGGGTGATTAATTTACCAAATAAGAATTTATGGTCTTAAATTAATAGTTTCTGTGCCTTCTTCTAATAATAATGAAAAAGAAGAACTATTTTTGGTCTTTATAAGGGGAGATGTTACGTGGGGAGTCTTAATGTAATACTGAAATCGTGAATTTTTCATTCAAGAGGACTAAAAATATTATTTCGATGTAACAGTGTATTTATAGCGATGATTAATTACTATCTCATCTCAAACTTATGCACTCTGTTTAGAATTAGAAGATATAGTTAAAAATAAGTTTCATGCAAGGTTATCCCCCATTTAACATAGTCGACAGAACTAGCGATTTTATAATATATTTTTGTATCATAATCTCTTTTAATTAGATCAATTTTACGAGCAAAATCTTTAATCCAATCTTTGGGCATCTTTAGATAACCAAAATAATAGTTAGGTGATTCTTCTTCTTGATAAAAGATATCACATTTTGGGAAGCTCAAGAAATGTTGAACCCAAGGAATCTTACTATCATTTGTAGAAACAAAGAAAAAAATAGTCAAATCTAATCCAATATTATAGTATTGATTCATCTTGACTAATAACTTCTCCTTCCCGTATTCCTGAAGTCGCTTAGAAATTTCTGGTGGCGATACTTTAATAGTATTACTAAGTTGTTTAATACTAGTAAAGCTTCCCTCAATTGAAAGAAAGTCAAGAATTTTAGTGTCTGCAGGAGTTAGTGGACGAAAAGGATCAAAAGAGGGTTTAAGAGAGAAACTAAAATCAGGACTTGGAGAAATTAATGAAATATCTAAGTCTCCGTGTAAGAAAGGGGGAGGATTACGCCAGGTATCTTCTCCTTGAGACAAACCTGTTAGGTTCCAGGAAGAAATTCTGGTTTGCATTGGTTGAGAAATGATAATATCTAAATTTTCTTGGAGTAAATATACTTCTTTCGACTTGTTGTAAGGAATCTGTACAATACTAAAATTCCCTATTGTTAAATCAGTCGAGAAGAGTAGATATTTAGTGTAGTGGTCAGGGAAAGGGTTCTTGTGTACAAAAAAAGTAGTTTCATAACCGAGCTTTCCCATATCTAAGAAATGAAGAGCATGAACCATTTGTAATAAGCGAATGATATTCATTCGCCGTAATACAGTCCTAGGGGATATATCCAGACGTTTTGCGAAGTCATTTTGAGTCGGTTGCCTATAAAAGGCAGGATTATGCCTTTCTAATCCTTGAAATGCTTTTAAAAGGGATATGTAAAGGTCATCTAAAGGAACCGTAAAATTAGTCAGGATTGGAAAAAGAAATTCGAAGAGGGCCTCTTTTTCTCCCTTGATCTCTTTTGTTAATAATTTTTGCAGGAAGAATTCAAAAAGTTGTTTGGTATGGTAACATATCTCATATGTTACTAATTTAAGAGGGAATAAGTAACTCCCCCTATTTCTCCACTTTAGGATAATTGAGCTAAAAGATTTGAACCAGCTTTCATTAAATTCTATTGCTTCATCATCTCTATATTTATTGAAAAAAGGAGTAGTATAAGACTCTAATAGATCTTGTGTAAAATCCATTGTATCTTCTAGTGAATAATTCTCCGCTTTTTCATGGATGTACATCCAAATATTGAGAAAATCAAGTACAAATTCCTCTATTTTATATTCTTCCGGTTTTTGTCGGAAATTATCCAGCAGTAAAGCATTTTGTTGGGGGAGAGGCATTTGATGCCGAAAAGAAGGGTAGTATCATTTAAAAACCTGTCTAGACAATATATTCGAATGTGAATTAAAGTTTGATGAAAACTCTTAATGCACAGAACTGAATAATGAAACCGAAAAAAAAGAAAAGGTGTGTAAAAAACAATGAGAAAAGTTAGAAATCGCGAGAAAAGAATTGATGTAGAACTAATGCTATTAAAAATGCTTCCTTGGTTATTCCTAATATTGCTATACCTAGCTGCATCGTCTTTAGGAACAGCCGTTTCAGCTGGACCAGCTGGTTGCATAGTAGATTGAGCATTAAAATCAGGGCCACAATTCCAATTAGGAAATCTGTTCTCCCACAATGCTAGTCGAGAACAAGAATGAAAACCTTTCCATTGGGTATACGAAGAAAACTCATCAAAATGACCAATAAATATCCTTATATTAGAGGAAATTTACGAACTTAACCCTAGAGTAGTCCTTTTGTACATTGTACCTAGTATTGTTTGAATCGACTCAGGATGATAATCCTCCCTGGGTAATACGTGGCCTTTTAATGGCCCTCTAAATCCCTCAAAGTACCTTAGGTATATTATATAACATATTATTAATTCTCTTCAAGCGTCAAGTGCTTTGGTTTTTGGTCATCCATCATAACAATCGCACACTTCTATAGCAATGGGGGGAAATTTACCTTTTAGATACTCCCAGGTGTTTTTTGTCGTAATATTGTATATCTTACCATATGATATTTGCACATTTGTAGACACATTCCAACGAATTTTGTCAGATTCGAATATCTTCCCATTATATCAAAGTCCGGTTTTGAAAGGCACTCAAAGCGAATTTATCAAAAATTACACGGACGTAGATAAGAGTGCAAGTTACAGACCAATTTGGCATCAAAAAATCGTTAGATCGGATTTTTCAGTTATTATTCATGTCCACTAATCTTTTTTCCTCATTAGAAGTTCACAATAGGATTTGCATTCTCCAAATGAAGAATAAAGACAATCTTTCTGACTCAGAAATTAAACAGCTTCTCTCGTATTTTCTTGACTTGATTGAGTATTTCTCGCATGAAAAGCTGCAAATGATTCAAGACCCAGCTGATAGTTCTCGTTATGCTCTTACTGGAGGTTTCTAAATTTGTACTCAGATTTTACTTATATCAGAAAACAAGAACCAAATAGGAACGATAAGGCTCATGAAGCCCTACTGAATAATCCTATCCAAGAATCCGTGAAAATTAGGGAAGAATTAAGGGATGATCTTATAGCTAATCGTTTAGCGGATCGGGCTTTGTTACTATTATCATTTAAAGATACTTCTACTCAAAATTTAAGATATGTACTCAATGTTCTTGGGATTCGTACATTAGAGGAGAAGAGGAATATTTTACAAGAAATTTATCGGTTGATCCGTGAAGGGATTATCTATGTTCCCCGAGGACTTCCCCAATTGATAGACTATGGTTCGTGTCTTGACATTCACAGTCCTTTTGAAGCTGACAATATTGATTTATGCCTTCTTCGTCCTTTTGAGGAATTGATCAAAGAATTTCAGAACGAATTATCTCAGATACAAATTAAAAAACCAATTAATAGTATCTGATATGTCAATAAAAGAGTGAAAAATTATGACTTATGAAAATCTCATATTAGAGGATCTTAAAGGACAAAAGGAATATCAAGAGCTTAAAGATTATCTAAAAATAGCTAGTGGATCCTCTGAACATGATCTGATTGCCACTTGGCGTTGTATAAAGCATATGCAATCAGCGTTAGATCTACCTCCTCACACTTCCATTGAAGATCTTGTGAAACTTTTCAATAATCTTGAAGATGTCCGGAAAACCTTCAATTTTCATGTTAACAAGTTTGTCCAATTATATGAAATCTTTTGTGAAATAAATTCCATCAGACAAAAATTACACCTTCCAGATTTTTGTTCAACATCTGATGTCCTATCCCAAATTGAACGAGAGTTGGTTCCATTCTTGGGACTGAAAAAGGATTCTTTACTTAAACAGTTATTAAAATATTACTTACCTATCAAAAACCAAGTCTGAGAAAGTGAAAACTTAATTTGAAACATGTAATCTATCTGTTCCTTAATCATTATTCAAAAATAACCTACTTCAAGAATCATCTTTGAAACCTATATTACCTAGTTAGGAAGGTCTGAATTTCAATGATATCAAAGAAAAATATGTTGAAAGAAATTCAAATAACAGAGGAAGAAAGAAAACAGTTAACAGATCGTGCTTTACTGTTGCTATCATTTAAAGACACAGAAAAACAAAACCTACAATTTATACTCAACCTTCTTGAGATTCGTACACTTAAGGAAAAAGAAAATATGCTAAGAGAGATATTTAGACTTATTCAGGAGGGTATTGTCTACGTACCTCAAGGGTTAGCTACATTAGTTGATGAGGGTTCTCTTTTTAATGTTAATAATCCTGAAGAAATCAGAAACATTGATTTATGCCTTCTCTGTCCGTATGATCAATTAATTAAAGAAATTCAAGATGAGATCATCAAACTACGGAAGGAGAAAGCAACCCAGCAATGATTCTTTATGATAGAGAATTTTCGTCTTAGAACATGAAGGATTTCTCATTCTGATTGTTTCTTTTTTCATTCTTGCTGTTGATAATGATTATAATTCTAATCTAAAATGCTTTAAGAACCTACTATTAATTTGTCTTAAATTGAGGTAAAACTATGTATTTCCCATTCTCGCTGAAATCTGCTTCAAACTGGCTGGATTTAGTCCCTAAATTTCTTCTAGTCCTCCCAGATGAATCAATTTATCTACAAAACAAAGAATTCCATCAATATCTTGCTTCCTCGTTGGAGACATTCTTTCCAGAGGCTTCTACTGAATTTCTTAACAGAATTTCCACAATTTTAACAGATGGCACAGAGGCTGGAAAGTATGTTCTATTAGAAATATTACTTCTTGCAGAATCTATCTGGGAAACATTGGCTCAAGATATCGCTGTTCAACCAATTCTAACAGGCTTAGCATTATCAACAGAGAGAATCTATTCGAAGAACGCAGCCATATTATCAAGAAAACTTGAAGATATTCACACATCGAAAGATGAGAAAGAAATCGCTGAGGTTTTATATGAAAGTAAAGATGAGGCATTTGCTGATGAAGCTCTTCTCGATGATATCCTTGAGGGGGCTTTAGAGGAGATTTCATCAGAAAAACGGAGAGAGAAAGCATCTCCTGAACTTAAAGATTTTATGGCAATAACTAGAGATGAAATTGCACCAGCAGAAGCAGCCCAAATTCCCACTCCCCCATTTGCTCAGCCAGCTCCCAAAGGAATCAAGCGAGCTGATACTGGTCTTCCTGGTGGTGCCCCACCCTCACCTTCTCATGCTGCTACAAGATCTGCCCCTCCAGCTTCTCAGCCTGTTCCACCACCCCCACTTGCAGCTAAACCAGCTCCACCAACACCAAACCTAGCTCCAATTATAAAAACCGATACTTTTGAAAACCACAAGAAAAGAAAAGCTTCTATTGAAGAAAAGGCCCAAAAAGAAGAACCCGAAGAAGAGCTCAGTAGTATTCCTACTGAAACATTTCATACTCATGCTCATTATTATGCTCGTATGAATTCACGAAAAACATATCCACTTACAATCACTCTTTCTAGAATAGCAAAAAAGATTGCAGCAGATAAGTCTCATTTCCTATCTGGCGAGAAAGAAAAGGAAACACGAGGAAAGTTTGAAGTAACTGAGAGTATCAAACGATTAATAATTGAACCCTTGTTGAGTGGATGTTTGGTTCAACCTACTTCCCAATTCGTTGACCCACGACCTCAAAACCTTCCAAAGGTCTTGACATTCTTTATTACTCCATTAGTTACAGCAGGTTTCCGAGCAACTCCTTTAAATGGATCGATATTAGTCAAAAACGAGGTAGAAACAGTTCTACTTAAACTTAATCTTCCAGAGCTCTCCGTAGCTAGTCATCGTTTTAGTAAAGTCGCTGCTTTGGCAGGTACGATTGGTGGAGGAGCAATGCCAGCTTTCGATTTCTTATTTGGTGTTAACCTTCAGGTTACTCTCGCTAGGCAATTAGCTACTATTAACCCACAACTTGACCAATCATTTAATTTGTTGTGGATAGTTATGGGAGCTCAGCTACTTCTTTTCATTGGGGCTATAGGACTTGCTTTCCTTTGGTGGTGGAAAAAAGGACGAGCAAAACTTGCTCCAGACCGTGCTTCAAGCTTACACCTTCCTCAATGATTATAACTATAAACTAGCTTTATATTTCAATATAACTTGAGTTACCCCTTTATGGAGTTTATACAATGTTCCCACAAGTAATTCGTTCTTATCCTAACCTACGCAATGTATGCTTAGGAATAGTAACCAACCATGGTGCAGCTCATGATTCCTTAGCAGGTACTACCCAAGTTTTATTACAAACTATGGCACGCGGCACAGAACAACATAATGAGATTGAAATTGCTAGATTAATTGATGGGACAGGTGGGTCGTTATTTTCAACAACTGAAAAAGATTTTTCTGTGATTGGAGCCCAAATTCAACCAAAATATGCTATAAGAACCCTTGATCTTCTTTTTGAAATGATATTACACCCAACCCTAGAAAAAGATCATGTTTTAATAGAAAAGCAAAACCTGATCCAAATTTTCCATCAGGTTAATTCAAATCCTATAAGAAGAATGATGATCTTTGACGCGGATAAAGCGGCCTTTGGAGAGAACCATCCTTTAGGTCGCTCTCAGATTGGAACACCAGAATCTTTAGACCAGCTTACGAGAGACAATCTTCAGACAGCTCATGAAAAATTGCTAGTATCACCTTGGGGATTTGCGGTTGGAGCAATTTCAGACTCTCTCGGTGAACAAATCAATCAGAAATATTCTAGATTTTTCACTAGCTTAAAAAGCAATGTTCAAAATCCCTATTCTTTTCCTCCAAGGGATGTTTCACCCAATCAGATAATTGCTACCCCAGTTAAAGAAGAGGGTAGTGTTTATCTATGTCTTAATGTTATAACAGAAGTTAACCCAGCTTTAATTGGAGTAGCTAGATTTTCAAGTGCTCTTCTAGGAGAATCTTTTGGATCTAGAATGTTTTCAGTTTTACGTGATCAAAAAGCTTTTGGGTACATCACTGGAGCGACTTTAAAACTCCTTGCAAACACAATTATTATTCGATGTTATATGGAAACCTCTCCAGAACGAGTAGAAGAAGCAATTGACTCATTAGTAGAAATACTCATTGATATGGGAAAACAAAGAATATCACAAGAAGAATATAACACCACACGTGATTTTATTTTAGGACAACTTGATCTAGCGTTTGATGATTCCCGTTTAACAGCTTCTAGAATCATTAACAGAAAAGTTCATGGTCTCTCTCCAGACATCGAATCTGGTTATGATGAGATTCAAGGTGTTACAAAAGAAAATATCCATTCCTGGTGGAAGAACACCCTTCTTAATGCAGATAATTTTAGTTTAGCCGTTGCAGGTGATATTAATCCTGTAAAAATTCGGCAGCATTGGCAAAGTAATACTTATAGCGTGAATTGAGGAATTTTAAATGAGTGTTGAACAATCAGAAATAGTTACGATGGATAATAATCTGAAAATCCAATTAATTTCTATTCCAGGGGGTAAAACAACTCTATTTGCAGTGGGGTTTCACGCTGGAAGTATGTACGAAAGTGGATTTGGCCCTGGATCAAATGATGGCATTAGCCACTTCTTAGAGCATATGTTCTTTAAAGGTACTCCAAATAGAACCTCAAAACAGATCAATGAAGCATTCACCCGATTAGGTGCCGATTTAAACGCCTATACCACATATGACCATACATTATATTATGCTAAGATACCTACACGAAATTTACACCAAGCTGCTGAAATTTGGAAGGATTTATTAGTTAATAAGGTCATTAATAGAGAAGAATTTGAATCTGAAAAACAGGTTATATTGCAAGAGATTCAACTATATGCAGATATGCCAGAATTCGATACCAACTATGAAGCCCGAAAAAAGCACTTCAAAGGGACACCGCTAGAGCACAATATTCTTGGAACACATGATTCTGTTGGGTCAATTACTTATGAAATGATGATTGATTATGTTTCTAGATATTACTCACTCGATAATGCAATTGTTACTCTTGTGGGAGGTTTCGATCTTGAAGTGGAAAAACAGTATTTAATTTCTCTTTTCAACGATCCGATTCTTCAACCAAAAATAAATCCCATTTATCCACCCCAAATTAACTACATATCTCATAGAAACACTCTTAATGATATTTCTTTTCATAAAAAGGATTTTTCTAAACCCCTTTCTTATGTGACTCTGACTTGGACAGCTCCAGGCGTCCAATCGACAAATTTTATACCTTTATTGTTGCTAAACACTTATATTGGGAATTCACGAACCTCTTTATTATATCGTGAAATCACCAGTAAAGGAATAGCCAGTGTTTGTCGTTACAGCTTTGAGGCGCTCAATGACGTCTCTATAAGTAGTATTTTTTTCATCACTCCCCCTAATGAAATAGAAAATGTTTTTCAAAAGGTCATAGACCTACTAGCTCACCTTCATGACCTTGAGATCACCTCGGAAATTACTTCTGTATTGAAGGAAGAAACCTGGGGAGCATATCTCTCCGAAATCGAAGATCCTACTAATTATGGTATTGATCTTTCCCAGAAATTCGTTAAATTCCGTCATCCACTCTTTTTAAGAGAATTTCAAGAGGAAATAATGAAAATTACTCCTGAAGATATTCAAGACGCTAAGAAGAACCTTCTAGAAGACTTAAAAATGACGGTGTATGCCAGTGGAACAATTCAGGATGATTGGGAGCCTCACTTTCCTGATCATAGTTTCATGTAGTGGTCGAAAGCAACTAAACAATACTAGGTGAAGATATGACTTTTACAACTGGATTATCAATTCAACGGGTTGGAGACATTCTTCCATCAATGTGGGTAGAAATTGCGTCTACTATTCGATTACAGCACATTGAATTTGACCTAACAGTCTTTGATGACATTGAAAATGTTACTCGCGTATTGAAAGCTCCCCAAACAGTTATTCATGCACCATATATCGAAGATTATGGTATCGATCTCTCTACAACCGAGTATTCTGCTGATCAATTTGTTAAGAATGTTCTTGATTACAGACGAGAATTGAATACAATAGGAGTAGTGGTTCATCCTCCAACTGATGCAGGTGGTTCTCTAGAAAAATTCTATGACAGATTAGAAAAATTGCCATTTCCCTTACTCGAAAACATGCCTTACCAGTCGTGGGAAGAATTTCAAGAGTTTCTTGAAACTACTCAGGCTAATGTTGGCAGTAAATTGGGGATGTGTTTTGATATTCCACATTCATGGATAACAAACAGTGATCAATACTTAGATCTTCCTGATTCATGTTTAAATTATCTTCGAAGTTCCACAGGGTATATTCACATCTCAGGAGGAACACGGGAGGAAGATATGCATTTTCCGTTGTTAACGGAAGGAGATATACCACTAGATCCTGTTAAAAAATTCTTACACGAAATATCCTTTTCAGGAATTGTCACAATGGAACTAGGCCCGAGATCTATATTCGATTTGAATAAAGTTTTTTCCTCCTATATGCTTATGTTAGGAATTGCTGGAAAAAATCTTCATAAGCTTCAAGTGAGAATTAAACGTCCTTTTATCATGCGAAAGGTGCGTCAGTTTTCCAATAAAATGAATCTAAGCGAGTTTAGCAGAAAATAAGGGATTTTATTGCGATTTTAATTATGGATCACTATGTAGAGATGTTAGCGTAATGGAATTGAAATGGTGGCATAAGGCTGTCTTTTACCATATATATCCTCGATCGTTTGCTGATAGCACCAACAATGGGATCGGAGATCTCCAAGGAATAATTAATAAACTAGAATATTTACAGAAGCTTGGAATCGACGCAATTTGGCTTTCACCTTTTTTTCCGTCACCTCAAAAAGATTATGGATATGATATTTCAGACTATCGGTCAATAAATCCTGAATATGGCTCAATGCAGGATTTTGAGGAATTACTAAAAAATGTACATTCCCTAGGCATTAAAATAATCTTAGATATGGTTTTAAATCATACATCAGATGAACATCAGTGGTTTCTAGAGTCCAGAGCTAGTAGAACAAATCCCAAACGCGATTGGTATATCTGGATAGAAGGAAAAGGAAAAAATGGTAAAAAACCTCCGAATAATTGGAGATCTATCATTGGAGGATCAGCATGGGAATGGGATGATCAAACAAAACAATTCTACTTACATCAATTCCTGCCGTGTCAGCCTGATCTGAATTGGCGAAATCCTGAAGTTCAGGAGGAAATGTTAAACTCCATGCAATTTTGGTTAGATAAGGGAGTAGATGGCTTTCGTCTTGATATAATTCATGTCCTTTTCGAAGATAAGTACTTTCGGAATAATCCACATAGTTGGCGACTTCTTCCATCATATAATTCCACAGCGTATCTATTTCAGAAACCACAATACACCTCATTTCTTCCCGAAACGATCGAAATGTGTTTGAGAATCAGAAAAGTAATAGATTCGTATACACCCAACAGGATACTTGTAGGTGAGGCATGGATGGGAGGCCCATCCATAATTTATCCTTTGTATGGTAACAATAATGATGGTTTAAACTTAGTTTTTAATTTTAAATTCATGAAACAGCGTTTTTCATCACGTAAATTTAATGAAACAATACAGGAAACGGAAAAAATATTAAAAGAGCCCTATTGGCCTTGTTATGTATTTTCAAATCACGATGAAAAACGTATGATTTCACGGTATGGCAATAATGAAAAGAAAGCAAGATTGATGTCATTACTTTTGTTGACATTACGAGGTACTCCTTTCATTTATTACGGGGAGGAAATAGGAATGCAGCAGGTGAAGATTCCTAAAAAATCATTAAAAGATCCTATCGCTTCCCTTAAAGTAATGGGAATTCCCATTGGAAAATTTTTCGGGCGAGATGGATGTCGTACTCCAATGCAGTGGACTCCATCAAGTAAAAATGCTGGTTTTTCCTCTAATCCTAGCATTAAACCTTGGTTACCTATATCAATAGCTTCATCTTCAATAAACGTTTTAGCGCAAGAAAATGATGAGAAATCAATGCTATCATTTTTTAAAAGCATAATACATCTTAGAAAGTCTGAAGAATCGCTTAGGGAAGGTATTTTAGAGCTTGATCCCCTAAAGAATACAAAAGTTCTTGTTTATAAACGAAAGGTGGATCAAGAGGGAATTCTGGTTTTTCTGAACTTTCACAAGAAGGCTGTAAGGATAATGAATCCCTATCCTACTTGTCTAGTAATTTTTTCCAGTTATGATCTAAATTTATCAATAAAAACAGGGAAATACTTAGTCCTTCGCCCCTACGAAGGACAATTAATGAAATTCTATCTACATGATTAATTAGAATGGTTTGTAATTCCATTTATTCTTCTTGGAATTTAATGTGTCCTCCATATTTTGCGTGAATGGAGCATGTTCCCTCATTACCCACCATACAGGGACCAATTGGATCTTCAGGAGTACATTTCTTATTGAATAATGGACAGCTTTCTGGGTATATCTTTCCTAACATAACCTCAGCACATTTACAGCCTTTAGGAATATCCATTCCATCACTAACATGAATCTCTTCTCTCATCCGGATATTGAGTTCTGAGAATTTTTCCTTAATTTCCAATCCTGATAATGGAATCATTCCTATCCCTCGCCACTTTGCATCAATAACAGAGTAAGCTTCTTGCATTGCTTTTAATGCAGTTTTATTTCCTTCTCGTGTGACAACACGCGAATAGATGTTTTCTGTTGCTGAACGGGAGTGAGATAACTGCTGAAGAATTGCAAGAACACCAAACATAACATCTGCAGGTTCAAAACCTGCTACTACAATTGGAATTTGATGTTCATTGCTAATAGACTCATAAATACCATAACCAGTTATTGCAGAAACATGTCCTGGTGCAATAAAACCATCCAGGGAGATATCTGGTTGCTCAAGCAAAATTCTCATTGCGGGAGGAACAAGTCTATGAGAGCTTAAAATGAAAAGATTCGAAGGGATTCTCTTGTTTATTATTTCAATGGCAACAGTTGGAGCCGTAGTTTCGAAACCTATAGAAAAAAAGACAACATCATTATGAGGATTATTCTTTGCTATTTTAATAGTATCAAGAAAACTATAAACAACTCGAATATCAGCCCCTTCTGCACGTGCCTTGAGAAGAGACCCCTGATTACTAGGCACTCGTGCCATATCTCCAAAAGTAGTCAAAGTATAGCCTTTCTTAGCGAGCCAAATACTCTGTTCGATATCCTCATTAGGACAAACACATACAGGACAACCTGGGCCTGCAATGACTTCAATATTTGTTGGCAAAAGTGATCTAATACCCCAATGAGAAATTGTATACTCATGTGTGCCACAAACATGACAAATTCTAATCTGTTGATCACCGAATTCGGCCGCTAGTTTGTGAATCTGTGATTTTAGTTTGTTTATGACGAGTGGGTCCTGAAACGATTTACTCAATGAGATTTCTCCATTCTAAAACAGGAAATAGTTATAGGACTCGATTTTAGAGAGTCCATTAAATCGTTTTTAGGCAAAAAACTTTAATAATAAAAAGGCTGTTAAGGAGTGATAGAGATAAAATTGGAAGTCTACATTGTAGATTAGATTTCTTTTAAATAATCTTGAAATTGTTTTTGTAGTTCTGATTCAGGGAAAATCTTAATTTCTAAGTTTTTGTCCAATATATTTTCAGGAATACTCCCAATGAAGATGATTTCATTGTGATCCTCGCTAGTAATATTCTTGTTAAGATTACTCCAATAAGACTGATGAAAAACATTATCTATACCATTTAGAGGAGGAAGGGCAACCAGTACTCTCTTTTCGGATCCAGAAAATGAGATGAACGCACCATTATTCTTTTGTAGGATACCAACGCTATATTGTTTCATATTATTTATAATTGTCTTAATTTGCTTACTTAATTTTGTTAAATGATTTTGATTTTTCTCCAGGTCTTTTAGTAAAGGATTTTTTCGTTCCTCAATACAACCTGCCAACCATTTAATTGCTTCTCTTGGATTACCATGAGAATAGGCATAGGATGATTCAATATCAGCTTTATTAAGGGGCCATAAAGCATCTTCAGCTGGTAGAATGATTTCAAACTTTTGGTGGAAGTTTTGTAACATTTGTGCACAATATTCTTGGATATCTTTCTTTGAAAAGCGTTTCAAGACAACAGGAGGTTCAATACGACTCTGGACTGCTGTACTTGAAAGATCAAGAATTGTATCCCACAGAGTGGTAAGACAAGCCAAGCATATGACAAAATTAGAAGCTTCATTATGCATTTTTTTCAGGGTTTCAAGAAACTGCAGTTCAGCCTCAGGACCAAGCGAAATAAACAGCGATTCAAGTTCGTCAACGAAAAAAATGATAGGTTTGTCAATAACCTTCAATAAAACCTTTAATGCTGCTAATGCTAGTTCTTCATCATCCATGATCGTTCGTTTAAAGTTAGCGGTATCATCGTCAATATCAAACCCAGTCAACCACTTAAGAGCCAGCTTAGATTGAGCGGGATCTTTTAATGCAAAAAATCCATTAATTACAATGTTCCCCATACCTGGGAAATTAATGGCTGCATGTTCTACCTTTCGATATTTTTGGGTTAAAGCATCTGCAACGTATTCTAGAAGAGGAGCGCCCCCAGCTTTGATTGTTTCAAAGTAAAAATGTGAGTACACACGGTTCGGATTAGTAGGAACTGGGATATACACCACGTAAGCATCTGTGATTGATTCCCGTAAAACCCAATAAAAATGTGTTTTTCCATAGCCAGCTTCAGCAATAATCGGGAGAACAACTGATTCACGTTTTTTTCTTCTCACAATTTCTAAAAACCGGATTACTTGTTTCAGAGCTTCTTTATTCGGACGATTTAGATTGAAAAGCTCTGGAATATCCGAGCGTGCAGTGAAATTATGAAAAGGATTCTCTACAACCAAGGATGTCGCAATAGTCATCGTTATTTACGCCTCAAGCATCATAAAATAGAACACACCTGTTCCAGAGTTTGATTCAATTCCACCGTGGACCGCGTGTGACTTTGATAGTGCTGTCTGTAAAGTAAGAATTCCTTGATCGTGTAGAGACAACATCTTTTGATTAAACAAGCTGTCAGGAATCCTTTTCTCACTTAATTTTCGTCTGATGTCTGGTATTCTCACGAGAGGTTTCATTGGATTGGCAAGATCTTCGTATGCTTTTTTAAGGCAGGCAAGAAATTCTTGATCACCAATTGTTGTATTGGGATTCATTTCACGGTTAAAATGTCGCTCACCATCAGAAGTAATCTGAAAGATACTCTTGGTTCCATGTTTGATCTGTACATATCCTTTATCAACTAGACCTTGTAATATTTCTTTCTCTGCCTCTGTTCGGGCATAATATCCTATATCACCTAGAAATTGTAATATTTGAAGGAATATAGTTTCCATATTCATCGCCATCTGAGAGAATTAAGTGTTATTTGACTCTTTAAGCATGAGAGATCGTTGCTTTGAGTGTGTTGTCACATTGATTTCATCAAATTCTGAAAAGACCATTTAAAGTATTGAAGAAATAGCTTGCTAACATGAGGATATTATCGTGAAAAGGATTGTAGAATGTTTATTTATTATTTAAGAAATGTTTCAAAGTGCTTATACCAAAAAATTAGAGAATTTATAATGATAAGGTAGTGATCTGATAATGATTCATCTAGATAATTTAGGCAAAATTTCTGAATTAGATTCCCAAGGCATGTTCCAGATAGTTTATAAATGGGCGGAGTTAGTTGAAGAATTACTCCAACAATCATTCAAGGTTCCAGCACAAATTTCCGTGAGTCAATATACAATTTCATATAATGAACCTGTTTCTCAAATAGTAATTTGTGGAATGGGAGGATCTGCAGTAAGTGGAGATTATCTCCGAACTTACCTAGAAAAGATATCACCAATCCCAATCATTATCCAACGAAGTTATGATCTCCCTGCTTTTGTCTCAAAAAACACATTGATTATTCTTATTTCATATTCAGGAAATACAGAAGAAACTATATCATGTTTGATAGCTGCACTTCAGAAGTCTGCTAAAATAGTAGGAATTGGATCAGGAGGAATTCTTGAGGAATTTTTGAGAAAAAAAACCCTTCCTTTCTTTCCAATTCCCTCTGGTTTTCAACCAAGAGCATCATTTCCACTATTATTTTTTCCTCTATTGAAGATCCTAACAACAATGAATATTATTCCTTATGATCAACCTGCTATTGATGAAACAATCTCATTATTCCGTCAAATGAGACAGGAATTTCATTTCGAGAAACCAATTGCTGAAAATCAGGCGAAACAAATTGCACAAAGTTTATATCAACGCATTCCTGTGATTTGGTCTCCATTTGGCTGCATAGCTAATCGGATGAAGTGTCAACTAAATGAGAATGCAAAAATATTAGCCATGGCGGAAGAATTACCCGAATTTAACCATAATCATATCGTAGGTTGGGAATCTTGGGCTGATAATAATCCATTTATTGTCATTGCTTTTCGTTTCCCAACAGAACATCCAAATATTACCTTACGATTCGAAATAACAAAAGAGTTAATAGAGAAAAAAGCTGAAATAATTGAAATTCGAGGTAGAGGTAAAAATTTATTGAGCCAATTGTTCTCCGCTACATATTTTGGTGATTATATCTCCATGTATCTTGCAATTCTTAACAATCAGGATCCAAATACTGTTGATAGTATAGATTATCTTAAAGAACAGCTGCAACAACGTAAACAAACTCAATCTAAAATGATAGCTGACTTAGGCAGTCTTTTTGGATAAAAATAATTCTACCTACCAAAGAATCGTATCAGAAAATAGATTAGTATTTCCTCAAAATACTTATTATATTACGAACTTATCTGGAATCAAATCAATGTGAATTCTGGGTGGAATTAATGGTAATATATGACGTTATTGTAGTTGGAGCTGGCACCGGAGGCTCAGTAACAGCAGCCACATTAGCAAATAAGGGATTAAAAGTAGCACTCCTCGATAGGCAACCTAAAGAAAAGATTGGGGTGAAAATATGCGGTGATGCTACAAGTGGGGAACACTTTAAACGCATTCAAAAGATTACGAAAATAGAACCTCCAAAAGGAGATGAAATCAGACAAAAAATCAAAGGTGCTTGGTTAATTTCCCCAGATAGAGAAGTCAAATTTGAATTGGTAGAGAAAGGAGGAACAGGGATAATCATTGACCGATTTAAACTTGGAATGAGAATTTTAAACAATGCTATCGATTTTGGAGCAGAACTTCACGACTCTTCTTATGTACAGGAACCAATTATTAATCAAGATCAGGTAGTTGGCATTAAATACAGGGGAGAAGATAAAAATATTCACGAAATGTCAGCAAAGGTTGTAGTTGATGCATCAGGTGTTGGTGCGGTACTTCGGAAAAAACTTGATCCTGAAAAAACATTTATGGATCGTGAACTAGCCCCTAAGGATGTTTGTAACTGTTATCGTGAAGTTCGTGATGTACAAACCGAAATTGAATCACCAGAATTCATTCGAATATCTTTTGATCAAGATTTATGCCCAGGTGGATATCTTTGGGAGTTCCCACGAGGAGAGTCCTCAATGAACGCAGGGCTAGGGGTGATGAGAATACATAAGTTGAACGCTCATACTCAGTTTAATCAATATCTGGAGAGAGAAAAGGCATTTTATCGTAACTCAAAGTTAATTCATGCTGGTGCTTGGAGAGTTCCTCTTCGTCGTCCTCAGGATAATCTTGTATGGAATGGATTTCTTCTTGTTGGTGATTCAGGAACCCAAGTGAAACCCACAGATGGTGGAGGAATAGGAATCTCTGTTAACGCTGCTGCAACGGCTGGAAAGGTAATCACTTCAGCCTTAGAGAATGATGATGTTTCTATGAAAAATCTTTGGGACTATAGTGTTGAATTCATGACTACTATTGCTCCTGTGAATGCACCATTAGCGATCATGAAAGATTTTATCATTCATTTACCAAGTTCGATAATAAATACTGTTTTTCACAATAGAGTCGTAGAAGGAGGAGATTTATTATATGGAAATGCAACTGGGGAAATATCTGGAGGTTTTTTTAAAACTCTTCAGCGCGCTTATCGTGGTAAAAGAATCCTGAGAACTCTTCTTAAATTCAGGGGCGTTTTAAAAAGAATGGATAGAGCTCGAGAATTATATGAGAATTATCCGAAAAATCCTGATGGATTTCCAGTCTGGCGAGAAAAGATTTCAAAACTATACGGAGATATAAATTAAAGATTCATTTGAATTTGATGTTAAAAAAAAATAGTATATCAACTATTTCACATAAAAAGATCATCAACAGCTTTAAGGGCAGGGGGACACACCTTCATATTTCCTATTGCGGTTGAAAAGACATAACCAGAAAAGTTTCCAAGAATTTTTGTTGCCTTTTTATAAATCTGAGCATTTTCTAATGCAGTGGAGGACACAATTAATTTGAAGAAATTATTACCTTTCCCATCTAAGGATTTTAGCCGAAATCCCACTTTAATTAGGTTCTCATTCGTCAGAAAACTAAAATATTCATCTCCAAAATAGGATTCAGGAGGTTTTTCCTCAAACCATTCCCTAGGGACAGTCAAGATATCCAAATACTTTGGATTTCTAGGATCTTCTTCATCAATGAATACTATAGGATTATCTTTGATGTAGAATTCTTTTATTTGTGAAATTCCTAATGTAAGAAGGCCAGAGATAATGGTCTCTGAATATGGAACAAGAAACGAACTAACTGCGTCTAATCCTTCATTATAATGTTTTTCTTTAAGAAATTTAAGTTCTTTGATTTTTTGACGTTTCGTAGGTGTCTCAAGTAACCTTAATAGCTTAGAGGGAATACGTTCATAGAAATAGTGAGCAATTATGTTTTCTAATGCAAAATGGATCCCTCCAAGCTGCGTAAAAATAGCAAGCGCAATCTGGAGGGATTTTGATTTTTTTTCATTACGAAACGCATTATTTAATGACAGTTGGTCATTAAGTTCCTCCATTACAACTACTGATGATTCTAACTCCCATTGTAATTCCTGCTTATAAAATTTAAACCATGGAGGTTCCGTTGATAGTTTCACTTGTTTCATGAAATTTGTAAATTCTTTGATAATATCTTGCTTTATTTTGTTATATTCCTTTTCAAGGTTCTCTTTTATTGACTCAAATTCTTTAGCAGAAACTTTTTTACCACTTTCGACTCGAGATTGAAGTTTAGTTAAATCACGAATTATTTTTTCCTTAATATTTTCAAATTGGATAAAATCAAACTCGATTTCTAGCATAAAATTAGTATTTTGGTTTTCAACCTGAGTCCTACACTTATCTATCAAAGACATTAACGGATTTCTGAACTCTTTTTCAAGTTTTTCAAAGAATTTAGCTTGAATTTTCTCCATATATGCTTGAGGTTGTTCTTCAACGTATTTACAAATATCATTTATTCCTAAATCTTCTAGAGTAGGTAAAGATCCTACCATCGAAAACCATCGCCAATTAAAGTTTACGAGCTCTTTGAGAATGATTGAAAGTGTATTTATTTTTCTAACACGTTGTGCAAAGAATCTACAATTACTGTTTAAATTGTGAAAAAACTTCCCAGCCCGATTCTCTTCTTGTATTAATAGATACCCGAATAATGAGGCTGTAGTACTAATCAATGCTCTTTCTAACATGTTTCGAGCTAATGATGCTGACTCAGGATTCCCAGATAAATCATAAGCGGCTCGATCTATTTCTAGGTTTGGTAAACGAGTGTCTTCTTTAAGTAAATTGGCCAATTCCTTTTTTAATTGAACACCATCCATTTTTTGGAGTTCTCGTGAAGTTTTTTCCATAAGAAAACTAGTAAAAGCTAAGAAAAAAGGTTGTTTTCGGAAATTGTACTCTGTTGCTGCAACTGTTAACAGTTCTAGAAGCTCTTTAGATGAGAGTATTTCAGCGAGAGATTGGTTGGGAAAAGCTAGATCTAATAATTGTTTTACAATTACTAAGCCCTGCTCCCCAAAAGGATCATCTTCATATCCTTTAATGAATTCCTGAAGGAGTTTTCCTGCAGTAATACTTTCTATGGAGGCCAATCAAATACAACTCCTTGTAAGAGTGCTTTTTTTAGAAGAGCAGCTGGTCCACGTTGTTTAATTTCTTCAGCCATTAAATTTTTTATTTTTAAGCGCAGGTTAGGGATTATTTGATCAATATTACGAGCCGTAATGAGGGAAGAAACACTATCTTCGAGAGCTGACTCAAGTGCGAACCATACGGCCGAATCAATCGCATTTTCTATCCTCTCTGGAAATGTCAGGTCAGAGAGGGCTAATCCTAACTTCTCAAAGATTGACCGATCAACATTTCTAAGCTGCTCTTCTAAGGTGTCAGTTACGTGAAAAGGTGAATCTCTCAGCTGTTTACGCCAATTGAAAATAGATTGGTAACCTAATTTGATTTGAAACTTAGATGGTAGTGATCCCACCATTAAGATTTCTTCAAATGCAGAATTGAATATGTAATCGGATAAATATCTTGCTCCTAGTCCTCCAGCAAGTACTCTCATCTGCTGGCTTATCTGTTGGGGGAATCCTGTTTTACTCCAAACAAAGAATCCCACCAAAGCATCTTGGCCAGCGTTTTGAATGTAAATTCGTCCTTCTTTCGCTTGGATGTCATTTAATTGTCCCATTCCAGTCTCTGATTGTGTGAGGGAATTGATAGCAGTTAAGATTCCACCAAAAAGGAGACTCTGTTCGCTGGAAAAACCCAATGAAACAGTAGGAATCCCATGACTGACAATAAAGAATGCCATCTGGGGACATTGAGGCTTTTTTTTAACCATAGTTCTATGACATCCTGAAGAGATTAATAACTGAATTAAACCAGGAATACACTTACTAAATTACTGAAGTAACAAATATTCTTTTGTTTTTTTGTTTTTTTAATATACATACTGAATTAAATTAAGAGATTTGAAAACATTCTAAAATACAAGTTAGATTCAATGCACAGCGTAAATGGATGTTGAATAGACTGGTTGACAAAAAATCCCCTTTTTATTTATTTAACCTCAATTTCAACAAGAAATATAGATGGTTTCTTCTTTCACTGTCCTGTAATTTAGTTATTCACTTGATTTTGGGCTTAGTCTATTATAATCCTGTGGATTTTGTTCTTCAGTTTGAGGCTGCTAAAAAGATTGCACAAGGAAAACTACTTTATCGCGATATTGGAAAATTCATGACAGATAGCGTTGAACTTCCTCGGCCACAATATCCACCCCTTTATCTATATACTCTTGGGCTTTTAATAGCTATAATTGGAGTGGATGTTTTCACATGGCAAACGGCCAAGTTGTTTCTTATTATAGTAAACCTAATTGTAGGAATCTTAATATATTTAATAATTAAAGATTATCTTCAATCCCATCCTAAAGGAAACCTTCTTGCGCTAACAGCCATGAACTGGTTTTTATTGAACCCTTCAACGCTCGGGGTCATCTTTGGTGGATATCATGAAAATTTTATGATTTTTTTTGTACTATTAGGATTCATTTTGCTTAGAAATAACAACAATTGCAAAAGTGGCTTATTTTTCGGGTTCGCATTGTTAGTAAAACCAATAGCGGGAATCTACATGTTACCAATTCTAGTTTGGGGTGTTCATATGCGTGAAATTAAATCGATTATTCCTTGGGCAATTACAGGTATCACATTTCTACTTGGATCGCTTCCTTTTCTATTATTAGCCCCCGTAGAGTATCTCAGTGATGTTTTTCTTATTCATGTTGAAAGGCCTGATCCAAGTATGTCCTTATACACTTATTTCCTCCAAGATCTTTCAGCAACACTCATCCCTTTTATTATTCAATTAGTCTTTATTGGATTGTACCTCATATTCTTGATTATTAAAGTACCTGTAACGAAATCTAGAACACTCATTGAAGCTGTTCTCCCCTTTATGACCATTTTTATGGCTTTTAACCGAATTTTATATCCTCACTACATCCCATTTTTCTTCCCATTTTTCACTATTAGTTTGTTTTTTTTAATCGCTGATTATTCTAGTCCTGAAGAACAGAAGAAGAGTAATTTGTTCCCTGGAATGCTAATTGTTGGCCTTTTCTTTGTTTATCTTGGTTATGGCTTCTGGTCCATACTTTGGTCAATTGAAGGGTATGAAACTTACTTATCCAATCCGTTTTTTCCTATCTCTGCAATAATAAGTATTGTTGGTCTGATTATAATTTCTTTTACATCTCTTTTATATTTAAATTATCGAAGTGAAAAAAAAGATGAGATATTTGACCAAATAGAACTAATCTAGCTCTGCTTCAAATTCACAGTACTGATGACCATTTGCCTGACAGTTTATCTCCCTGACAATGATCTCATCCTCTACCAATAAGTTTAATCTCCCGTTCAGGAAACCTGCCATAAAATCATCCAAAGTATTTACTTTGGTTGGCTTTTCTATGCCTGGAAAAAGGGCTGAGAGGTCAACTGTTGATAAATCAATGCCAGATGTTTCAGCACTTTCCCAAATTCTGAAAATTGCTGATTCATCATCGATTATCTCGACTGTTACATCCCCATGTATTCTAGTTAAATGTCCTCTTTTATTGAAATAATGTGCTAATACTTCACAAGCTTGTGGAAATTCCATTGGAAACGCATAATTCAGATTCTGCCTCATCATAATTCGACTGATACTTCCCACATCTTCTAGGATTTGACCATAGTTTTGACCTGCGTATGCCAATAAAGTTGAATTAAATGGATCAGAAAATTTAACAGAGGTAATGATATGCTGTAAAACCGAGATATGACAATAATCTCCAATAGCTGGTCTCATTCTTCTACGAAAGAGGACTGAATCAAACATATTCCGAGAAATAGTTGATAATGAAACATCAAAACGGAGTCGGTCAGAATCACTGAAGAATTCCTTTGACTCAAGGGTGGATGGACGATAATGTGTTGATTCTTCACCGAGTCTTATGTCAAATTCACAATAATCATCGCCCATTCCCCAACATTTTGTTTCTACAACAGAAGCTTTTTCACCTAACGTCACTTCCATCAATCCAGCAATTTCACCAGATATAAATCCACAAACATCTTGGCCAATATCATGGTTCATCACTGCAAGACCAGAATCTTTAATTTGTAATTTAGCATGGTAAGGAGCAATTTGAGTGACAGTAGGCTCCGATGAGATATTAAGGCCCTCAGGGTTTGGCCCATATAGAATCTTGAATCCCTTTAGCATTTCTTTAAAGCGAGATTTCATTCGATGAGTTTCCATAATCTTAGGATTATACCTATGAATCCAAGACTGAGCTGATCCAAATTTTCCAGCTAATTCTCCAGAACGAAATAGATAAGATTTTGCGCTCGGATTAATAGCTAAAAGAGAAGTCACAATAGACTGAAGATGTCCAATATGAACATAATCGCCTACAGAGGGACGGGTCACTGTCTCAAGTTCTTCAATATTTAATAACCGTTCAGAGACACTAATGATTGATAATTTACGCCAACGATCACGATCCGTCTCGCTCGCCTTAACTCCCGCCTCAATTAGCTTATTAAAAAGATAATTGAATAAATCATATTGATCAGGTGAAAACATGGTGGGAGATTCTGTATCTTCAGTTGAAAAACTTGAAAACATAGATGCTGCTTGCGTTGCTGTTAGGATGACCTCATCATTATAAAGCACGTGTGGAACATTAAATACACCATATTTAGTAGCGATTTCTCGATTTTCGTCAGTGTCTATAATAGTTAAGGCTGCCCCACCTTGAGATGTGTCAACTATTCGCTTTAAATGACGTAAAACGGGATGGCATGCAGCACAATGAGGGCCTTTAAATAGGATGATTTTAATTTGTTCAGACATACAGAGCACCGAAGTGTTGGAGTCGTCATATTCCTTTTAGTGAGAATTTAGCCTTTTATATGCATATTAATACTCTGTTAAATTCTTAACAATACTAAGATAAATAAATACCTTTCTCAAATAAGAATACCTTCTTTATGATTGTTTGCTTGGGTTTCTTATTTTAACAATTTTGAAAGAATCGAAGTACAACCAATCTTTTTTGTGTCATAATTCTATTCATCTATCAAATTGTTGGGTTTTTTGCATGTAAAGAACAAGTTTCATTTGATTAGGGTATTCTACATTTTAAATAGACTTTCTAACGAATATAATAACAATCTCTCTAGTGAAGTTAATGAATCAAAGAAGGATTGAGTCATCATGAACAATCCTGTGATTCTTCATGATTGATACAATCAAAGGAATAAGTTCTAATTATAGAGAACTAGGGGGAATTCTAGAGAAGTATTTTGCGAAATCCTCCTCTATTCAAGCTATTACGGTTGTTAGCCCAGATGGACTTCCAATCACATCCACATCGGATGAAAACGAAATAGTCATCGCTGCGATGACTGCTGCAAGCCATTCATTATCTGAACGTGTTTTAACCGAATTTAATCGGGGTAGTATTCAAGAAATTATACTTACAGGGGAGAATGGGTTTGTTGTTATCCTTAATGCAGGAGAAAACGCAGTAGTTAGTTTTACTTTAAGTGATACTAAAAATATTGTTTTAGTTCGGGTCTAGCAAAACAACTAGCAAAAATTATCATTGATATGTGATGTAGCTTATAATTGAAGTGTATGTTCATTTATTTAGATAATCAAGATTATTTTCGTTTAATAAGTGGAGAAAGGAGATAGTTAAGAATGATTATAATTTCTGACTTGAAAGAGGAAAGCGCTTAAATGTTAAGTGTAATAAAGACCTAACTGTTGCATAAGATTGCTTTATTTACTAAATCTAGTAAAATGGATTAAATTGTTATATTTTTACACCTACAGTACATTTATACGATGAAAGGACCATTTCACATAGCATACTCAGATTTTTCCTTAAAAAGAAAGATGAATAACCACATTTGAGGATTCCTAATGAGGATTGAGCAATTCGCAAGTATATATCTTGAATTTAAAAGCCCAGTAGCCCTAGAAGTTTACCAAGGATATCTTATTGCTGGAGAACTAAAAAGTAGAAAACCACGCTGTTTCTGGATCAATAAACAAAATATTGAGGGAATAGCGGAAGTAGCTAAAATCATTGCTATTGAATCTGCATTTCATGGTCTGCTTTCTTTAATCCCAGGAGGTTCTTTTGCGTACCGCTTAATTAAAGATCAAATCGGATATCCACCTCGCTTCAACATGATTTTTGAGCCTAATTATTATACTGTTACATATAGTACAGTCGCCTTAAACAAAAAAGGAGAAAGAAAAGGCATGATAAACGGCCTTGTTCAAAGTATTGACGATCTAGCGAAAATAGCGTATAAAACAGGAAGTAAACTCCAAGATACAATTCTTGAATTTATAACAAAAGAAAAACCCATAAGTAATTCAGAAGGGGATGATGATATTTTGGGTTTTACTTACATTAGATTTGACGATAAAACAACTATTATTCGAAATAGAATTGTAGAGGATCGTTTATCGAAAACAAAATCCACTCCAACAAGATTAGCACAAACTGCGTTATCTGAAATTGTACCTCCTGTAGTAGTTAGCTTTAAAACGACAGCAAATGAAGAAGCAGTCAATTTTCTCCAATATTTAAACCGAATAGGCTTTAAAGTTAACTTTTCCCAAGCTTCTTTTGATAAAACAGAACCATAAAAGAATGGAATGAGACAAGAATCCTTGACTAATGTCTATGATACCTTAATTGTGGGAGCAGGTATTTCAGGAGCAACTCTTGCACACGATCTCACAAAAGCAGGCCAAGATGTTCTTCTTCTTGAAAAAGGTGGAAATCATCGTCTTCTAGGGAATCATGTAGCAGCATTGAGAATAGTTGATCGAAAAGGATTTCGCTATACGAAGGAGCATTTATTTGTTGCATCCGGTATTACAGTAGGAGGATCTTCAGTGATTAGTGCAGGAACCGCGTTTCGCCCCTCCCGAAAATTCTTCTCTCATTGGGGGATAGATCTCGAGCAAGAATTAGACGAAGCAGAAAAAGAGACCCAAACAACCATTCTACCAGATGATTTGATCGGCCAGGGGAATCTTCACCTTTTAGAAGCGGGCAACCAACTTGATCAGGAATGGATCCGTTTACCAAAATTCATTGATCCAAAGAACTGCATTCCTAACTGTTCTGCCTGTATGTTGGGTTGTAAAAGAAATGCCAAATTCACAGCAAGAAACTTGATCATTGAAGCGAAAACACAGGGTCTCGAGATCCAGAAAAAAGAGGTAGACCAAATAATATTTGAGGGAGGAAAGGCTGTTGGTGTAAAACCTAAGCGAGGACACACAATTAAAGGGGTTAACATTATTGTCTCAGGAGGAGGAATTCACTCACCTATTTTACTACAAAAGTCAGGCATTAAAGAAGCTGGGAGGAACTTTTTTATGGACCCTTTAATATTCACATATGGAGTAACATCAGAAAAAGCTCATCGAACTATCCATAATATCCCCATGGCTGTTGGGACATACAAATATCATGAAGAGAGGGGAATTATGCAAAGCCCAGTTGTAGATCCATGGGGATTATTTTTGATAACCTTTCTTTACCAACGTAATCCTTTGAAAGTTTTGAAATTTCGACATTATCATAGCTTAATGGGGATCATGTCAAAGATACAAGATGAAAAGAATGGTTCTATATCAACAGGAAGATTTGGGATAAATATTACTAAAAAATTGACAGATGAAGATTACAAACGTCTTGAAGAAGGTACCTCCTTAGCAAAGGAAGTTTTATTAGAAGCAGGATCTAAACCAAACCACATTTTTTCGTCTACTATCCGTGGTGCTCATCCTGGAGGTTCAAATAGCATTGGTGATATAGTAGATTCTAATCTTCAGACAAAGATCCCTAATCTTTATGTATGTGACTCAAGTATTTTACCACGCTCTTTAGGAGGACCTTTAGTGTTGACACTCATGGCATTTGCCAAGAGATTGGCTGAACATATCATAAGTGAATACTAGAATGATTTATGATGACTTAAAAAAAGCTAAATATTCTTTAAGTTATACTGTTAATTCTGTATCAGAAACCCATTCACTAAATTGCCATTAATCCGTAAAATTGTTTGGCAAATTGTGTAATCAATTAATCACTCAATATTCGAATTCCGATATTGTCAGTAATTTTTATTTTGCTTACAGTTTTATCATTATAAGGAATTTAAGATATCAAAATTTCAAGACAAAAAAATCTATAGAAATAAATTTACAAGCTTGCTATATACATCGATAAGTTAAATGCGATTGAAGAGAGAATAATGAGGATATTTTATATATCTTAAAACAATATATTAAAACCTGAATTTCTAATAACTCATTATTAATAAAATACCCAAAAAACATTCAGGATTAAGAGGATTATATTGTGTCCACGGTGGCAAAGCAGAAAGTTCTTTTCATGGGACTTGGGGCCAGTGGTAAAAGTAGTATCCGCTCCATAGTCTTTGAAGGAAAATCAGTAGAAGATGTTAAGGATTATAAGGCGACAATTAATTACACACGATCCACCAAAAATATAATTGACAGCGCGTTCCAAATTTTTGATTGTGGAGGTCAGGAATCATTCATTTCTGTTTTTGTTGGTGAACAAGCGGAATTTATCTTTAATGAAGTGAGTATATTGGTTTGGGTAGTAGATGTAAGTAATTTTGATGCTGTCAGTACCTCCAAATTCTATTTTGATCATGCTGTCAAAAGACTAAGTGAATACTCACCTGATGCTGAAATTTTTTGTCTTTTCCATAAAATTGATCTATTATTACCAGATATGAAAAAACAAGTAATTCAAACTATGGAAAATTATTTTGTTTCTGAAGGAGGAGTATTTAACATTCATTATCGTGGGACATCGATTCATGACAATTCTATTTTCCTAGCAGTAGGAGAAATGGTTCAAACATTAATATTAAAAACAACTAGAGCTAAAACCGTGTCCGAAGCTATTCAAGAGTTTATTCACACACATACAGAACTATCAGGAATCGCAGTGTACACAGCTGAGGAGGGACTCCCCGTATTTGAAGAAGGAGAAATGGCAGATCGTATTATCCTTCCTGCAAATCTCTGGCTGACAAATTATGATAGACTCAGCGACGAATTTGCTTCAGATCAAACTTTTAAAACAACTTTAGAAACAAATGACTATATTTTTATTTTTCAAAAACTTAGAAATGAATTACTACTATCAGGGATAGCCCGAAAGATAGCGCCACTCCAGTACGTGCTTGTAAAGATGGAACAGCTTGCTGAAATAATAAGTAAGTTATTGTAATGATTTATTTTCCCTAATTCTCTATTAACTGTAAATCAAATAACCATTCTCGATTTTCCCATTTTTTATGAGGCCTGCACTTATTAAACTCACAATGAACTCTTCAACTAATCTTTCGCAGACCCCAGATTGAATTGCTGCTTCTCCAAGGTTTAATGGAGCTTTTTTCTCATGGGATTGGATAATAAGTGTGGTTAATGTTTGTCTTTTAGGACTAAATTGAAAATCTAGGTATTCATCAACCTCTTCAAAAGTTAACTCATCTGTGAGACGAATCCGATATCTAATTCCTGAATCCACTTCTGATATTAACCCAGATTTTGATAGAATTCTTTTTACAATCAGTGTATCTGATATGATTTCAATTTTATAGAGAGACCCCTTAGGTAATTGGCTTGTGAAATTCCTAACATGATGGAGTAAATTAACTTTCAGAGAAGGTGAAATATTTTCTTGAACCAAAACATTTACCTGTTTATTTGGCTTATCAACCAGCATAATAGGAGCGTTTGCAGGAATGAGGGCAAGTTCTAAAAATGGTTCAAATGTCTCCCTATCTGAGAAATAATACGAGTCAACCCCCGTCTCAACAATCTTTAATTTCTCATCAATTTTAGCTAAAAATCCTTTCTCTTGCAGATCTCTATCCGTCAGTATTTTATATGAGCGGATAGTTCTCCGTAACATTTGTTTTAGGACTCCGACATACTTTACCGCAGAACTTGAACGGGTAATAACCCAAAAAACAACAATTCTCCCAAACTGAGTAATACGAATGTCTGTAGAACCCACTGCTTTTAAAGTCAAAATAAACCCGATTGTGGAAAAAGGATCACGAGGTGTTGGTATTGGGCCATAAGAACGAATCTCCCCCATTCTGGGAATATCAGAACTCAAAGCAGTTAATGATTTTATAGCAAGATTGAAAGCTTCTTCTTCAGTTAAAGGGGAAGAATTATAGATATTTCGAGGCCCAGAATCATCAAAAATAGTCACTATTAATCCATCAGTAAAAGCTTCTCCCTTTAATGTATCATTCGTTGACATATAAATAAGCATCCACTAAATAAACTTGTTTTTCCTTTAATTTTCGTCTTTCATTAAGTTTTTCTTAGTAAATATATATGCTATTGGTTACTTCTTTTCATTTATAACTCCACTCATTAAAAGCTAAAATCTTCAGTTGCTAATACATTGCTGACACATTAGTTACTAGAATCTAATTGTACTTCTAATACCTGTTCTAATAACTTATTCACACGTTTGATCATATTGGTTGGATCTTGTAAAATTCCTTCCGCTAATTCTTGATTTTCAAGCAATTGTGTAATATATGTCTGAAGAAGAGGAGACTCAGAGTCTTTTTCAAAGAGAGTTTTTAATTGTTTTATAAGAATATGATCTTTATTGATTTCCATTATTTTCTTTTGAGGAATATAGTTTTCATCCATGTACTTTAACACTCGAGTAAAAGCAGTAGTTCCACTAGGATTCACAAGACGACAAGGACTATCAGTTAAGAGATCTGTATATCGAATGTCAATGATTCGGTCTTCTAATATTTCTTTCAAACGAATTAAAAAATTATCTTTTTCAGGTTCTCCCACGTCCTCCTGTTCAGTTCCTTCTTCTTCTTCATCTTTAATTTTAGACGATTCGGGTTCTGCTTGATCAATGGCTTTGAATTTCTTACCTTGGAATTCAGTAACATGCATAACTACAAAATTATCTATTGGTTCAGTGAAAAGAATTACTTCATGATCCAATTTTTTATAATATTCTAAATGTGGGCTGTGTTTGAGTGTTTGAAGGTTATCACCTAAGAGGAAGAGTATTTCTTCTTGTTCCTCTGGCATTTGCTCGACATATTTCGTAAGTGTTACTAGATGATCTTCTGATTTTGATGTTCGAACTCTAAGGTGATTTAAAAGCTTTTTTCGTCGCTTTTCATCCTGAGTTATACCTTCCTTTATGAAAACACCAAATTGCTCCCACCACTCTAAATATTTTTCCTCATTTTCATCAGCAACCTTCTCAAGCTCATCTAGTATTTTCCCAGTGATCACTTTTGATATACGTCGAATAGTTCGATCAACTTGGATCACTTCTCGGGATACATTAAGAGGGAGATCTTCTGAATCCACAACACCAAAAATAAACCTAAGATATTCGGGTAAAAGATCTTTTGCTTTCTCTTGGACTAAGATCTTTTTACTATACAATCGAAGACCATAATCCTGATACATAGAGGTCATCATCATTCGATTACGCTGCTTAGGTAAGTAAAGCAACGCTTTAAATTGAATTGGTGCATCAACACTCAGCTGAATTCGATGATATGGTTCAACCCAATCTAAGCTTACTTGTCTATAAAAATCGTTGTATTCTTCATCATTGACTTCATCTTCTGATTGATGCCATATAGGGATCTGACGGTTCACAATCTGATCATCATTTGCAATTCGGATAGGAAAACCAATGAAATCACTGTACTTTTTAACAATAGATTCAATTTTAAACCTGTTAGCAAATTCCTTCGCATCATCTTTGAGATGGAGAATTACATCCGTTCCTCTTTCAGATTTATCTTTATAAGCAACAGAAAAGTTCCCTGATCCATCAGAGGACCACTCAACTCCTCGCGAATCTGTATGATATGACCGAGACCGGACAATCACTTCATTTGCAACAATAAAGGAGCTATAAAATCCAACACCAAACTGACCAATCAAATGAATTGCATCAGGAGATTCTTCTATCTGTTTTAGAAATTCTAAAGTACCACTTTGAGCAATTGTTCCAAGATTTGTTTTGATTTCTTGGTAAGTCATCCCAATTCCAGTATCGGTAACTGTGAGAGTGTTTTCATCTTCATCAAAGGTAATCTTTATTCCAAGTTCAATTTCTGGATCAATGATAGGATCTTTAGTTTCGAGCTGAACGATTCGCATTCTATGGAGAGCATCAGCAGAATTTGATAGTAGTTCGCGTAAGAATATTTCACGATCTTTATATAACCGATTTATCAGAATGTCCAAAACTCGTTGGATTTCAGCTTGAAATTTAAATGTTCTTCCTTTAGATTCCTTTTTGGAGCTATTAGATGTCACATTTCGTACAATCCTTAAGATAATTTTTACAAAAATGGAATTAAAGTCCATTTATAATTACTCAAGATATATTCTAATCTTTTCACCTTCGATACTTCTCACAAAGATTACTATTAAAATTCCTTTAAAGATCAATTATATGAGCAGGAAATTCACTTTCTATTAGCTATGGCTCCAGATTTTAGCATCACACATTTAAATAATTATTATCATATCAATGTAGAATCATATAGACTTGAAATTAACAGCAAGAACCAGAAAAACTGTGGAAAATGCATTGATTAAAATTAAACAAACGAAAACAAAGAAATACAAAGAATTCGATTTTCCTGTGCCAATGTATTTTATAGTTAAGTTTTTTCATGAATTTCCTTTCCTCGCGAGCATGGTTCATACTATCGAATCATTTCAATTAAAACACGCTCTAGAACAGACTTTTATTGATCGTCCGATTTATATCACAGGACTAGCTCGAGCAGGAACAACAATTACCCTTGAAATGCTTAGTAAGCATCCTGAGATAGTAACACATAGGTACTTGCATATGGTTCTTCCTTATACGCCCCATTGGACCCAAAAAGTTGCAGATTTAACACCCATGATGACATCACCAGTCGAGCGATTACATAAGGATCGAATAGTGGTTACTCGTGATAGTCCGGAGGCAGTTGAGGAAATTTTCTGGCAGAAATTTTTTGACAATCCTCACGACGAAGCTAATTCAAATATACTAGATGCTCACGTTAAGAACATCCAATTCGAGACCTTCTATCAACAACACATCAAGAAATTACTGATTAATCAAAAAGCATATCGCTATTTAGCAAAAAACAACTATAATGTCGCCCGAATGGAATATTTACAGAAATTGTTTCCAGATGTAAAATTTCTCATCGTTGTACGCAATCCTTTCGATCATATTGCCTCATTAACCAAACAAGATGGCATTCTTAAAGAATTAGAACATAACGACCCAAAACTTCTTGATTGGACTAAAATAATTGGGCATAGAGAGTTTGGTTCGGCTCGAGTTTGTGTGAATTTAGATAATCATGAAATGATCCAAAGAATTCGGCAGGCATGGTTTCGGAAAGACACATATATCGAAGGTTGGGCTATTTATTGGGCAGAGGTGTATAACTACATTCATGAAAAATTACGATCTAATTTAAATTTAGCTAAGGCATCACTTGTGATTCGATATGAAGACCTTTGCGAGAAATCAAATTCAACGATTGATAAAATCATCGATCATATAGAAGTGGATCCTAAGAAATTTGACAGAGTAAAAGAATATTATTGTAAACGATTAAGTAGGCCTACTTATTATAAAACAAGATTCACAGAAAAAGAACAAGATGACATAATTCGAATCACCAGCAAAGTCGCCAAGAAGTATCATTACACTCTTTAATAGCTCTATACTTCCTGTACTAAATATAGAATGAAGTTACTCAAGAACTGACTGTATATTGAAGATATTAGTCCACTAATATAACAAAACGTTTTTATTATATCTCCTAATGTGTGGAATCCATGCGAAAATCTGTAAAAATCCTCCTGATCCTCAGTATTGTTGTAATTATTGCTAGTATTCCAGTGATTCTGCTGATCTCGAATGTAATGAAGATGGGGGAAAGAGCTAAACCATTCAACTTAGATGAGGCCCCAGAGTACATTATTCTCACTAGAAATGACATTAGAGAAAAATTAGAAAATGATACGTTTTCATTGGAGGAAGACAAACAAGGATTCCTTGATTTTAGTAATTGGATGGCTGATAATTGCCCAGATATCATAGCATTAGCTAAAAATTGGGAACAAACAGTCCTTTTTGATATTGAAAACTCTACCTATAACATGTGGTGGATAATTAGTAAAGATACAGCGGTTGTTGAAGTTGGACCAACCCCTCCCCTGAACTATGGTTTAGTTATCAGATTAAATTTCAAAACCTTCAAAGATATACTGAAACAAATTGAAACTCCATTATCAGCATTTCTGAAAGGTGATTTGACATACGAAGGTCCATTCAATGATGCACTCAAAGTTTCTCAAATCACATTGGTAGTTAGTGCCACTGTTATGGATACATATACTCCAGCTTTATTTGGTGGGCCAACCTTTCAAATCACCTCTGATAATAGAGATCTTTATATCGACAAGGGTTTAACCCTGTTTCCCTGCATAAATGTTACTATTAATCCCGATCACATTGGGGAGCAACATAAGTCATTAATAGGTTCAGGTACAGTTTTCATTGTAAATCATGCAGGGAAAATTATCGCAAAACTCGGAAATTCTGGACATTCAGTCCATAAATTCATGAATTCAACTACTATTATGATGGGAGGACAAGATCCTGGTTTTATGGAATTATGGAACTATAAAACAGGTAAGGTTGAAACATTAGATGTACCGTGCGGCCATCATGATCTTGACTATAATCCCTCTTCAGAAACTTTTATGGTGCTGGAATACATCTTTTCTGACGAAATATGGGATGGGAAAAGAGTAATTTATGACCTTCTTACTGAATATACCAGAGAAGGCGAAGAAGTATGGCAATGGGATCCCCGAATTCATTTCCCGTTTAATGCTACACGTCACAATAGCTTAGGTATAAACGAGACATTCCGTGGGGGAGCCGATTGGATGCATTCTAACAGTTTTGTATGGGATAAAACCCAAGACGTAATATATCTGAATGTTCGTAATTTAGATACAATTTTAAAGATTAATTACACTACAGGTGAAGTAATCTGGGACGCTGGACGTGGTGGGGAATTTTTATTACTTGATGAATCTGGTGCAGAGGTAGATACTCTTTTCTGGCATCCCCATGGTTTAGAGCGGTTAGACTCGAATAGCTTCATTATTTATGATAACGATCTATTTAATAGATCTAATCCCTCCACGATGACAATAGAAAACTCTTCTGGTTATTCGAGGCTATTGGAATTTGAAATAGATGAGGAAAATCAAATAATGAAGGAAACATGGTCATGGGTACCACAAAATGAATCTTATTATTTCCCTGAATCAGGCGGAGATGCAGATAGATTACCGAATGGAAATACACTTGGTACTTTTGGTGATAAAGGCCTGGTTCTCAACCTACGTGATCCAGTAATTATAACTGAAGTAACGAAGAATGGTACTATTGCTTGGGAATTACAAATTCCTGGAAAAAATAATTCCTATTATTGGGTTCAGCGAGTAGAAAGATTTTATGAGGAACCATTAATTACTATCCATGAGAAACTTCTTAATTTAGCTGAGGGAACTTTATGGATCAATCTTTCAACTTGGAATACCTTTAAACAAGAATTCACTTCATTAGGGACAATAAAAATAATCTTAGATAGTGAAGAATTTTATCAGAAATCTTTTGAATTTCTACCTCAATGGCAATCAAAGGTTATAGAAATTTCACTGAATAATCTTCCGTCCAGTTTAACAACTATCGAACTCGTTATTGAGAATGAAGACGGAATCAAAAGCTCTCTGATTATTTATAATAGAATGACAGGTCATTTTTTCCCCTATGGTCCAATTGTATTAATCCTAGGTAGTATATTGATTGCTATTCCCTCAATTGTTGTTTTCAAAGAGTTTAGAAAAACTCAGAAGGATTTTTAACATAATTCTGTTTAAATAGAATGAATAAGATAGACTAGGTAAATTTTCCAAAACGGAAAAGAGTTATGAAATACTCAGAGCTTTCCTTA
>JBHLKY010000027.1:0-48975 GCA_048886185.1 Candidatus Hermodarchaeota archaeon | reverse complement strand
CACTAGCAATATCAATACCAATAACCTGAGCTTGAGTTACATCAGATATATATTCAGTAATTTTTCCAGTGCCACAACCAAGATCAATTACAGAATCTTCAGGAGTGATCTTTAAAACCTCAAGTAATATATTAAGTTCAGGCATGGTCATCATGTTATTTTGCCCAAGATCTTTACCATAAACCTGTTTCGTGATGGTTGCTAAAGTCTTGCTTGAGTTTAATATTTTGTAGATATCATTGTTATTTTTGTTAAGGAGGTTCTTTCGAGCCTTTTTTGCCAGACCTTTCCCCTCATTTGTTAACTTGAAAATTGTTTCTTGTTGTTCTACTAATTTATTATCTAACAGTTTTAAAATGGTCTCTTCATTAAATATCATTGAGTCTAATTTTTCGCTAAAATAGAATTTTCCTCTCTTTTTCAAGGTCTCAATGTTAGCATCTACTTTTTCTCCAGTTTCAATATCCTTAGGCTGTCGTTCAACGCCTCTTAGAAGCATTAAAAATTGTTTTTCCGCAGTGGTCAATTCCATCCTTTTCACCTCTTATGGTATTCAATGGGTGTTTTTCTTTCGCATTCAAGCTTTTATTTATAATTTTTCGATCTCTTAGTAAAAAATTTCAAAAATAATCCTTAATTATTCCATTGATTTCAGGTAAATTCATACAGAAGTTTTAAAGAACAAAATTGAAAAGGTGTCCAGTTTCTTTATGTCCTCAACTGAATATTTTTTGATTGATTTAGTTTTGCCAACAAAGTTGAAATAATGAATAACATCTTCTAATGCCTGTGAAGGTATTTTCAGTTCTTAGAACATCTGTTTATGTTTTGTTATTGTTTACCAATTTATGTCTTCAAACACCGATTATAATTGTTAAAGCCAGCTTACCATAAATTTCAAATCAAAAAATTAGGAAATTCTTAATTTTGATCACTCTAAATAACTAATTCTTAAAGGCAATATGGATAAAGTTTCCTAGATTCAACAGATTAGTTAGTTTCATCATCACTCGAGTTTTAAATTTCCATTTTGGGTTATAAGATATCTTCGAATAATACGGAAACCAGTCTATTACAATTATTTTATTTGACCATTTACCTAATTGCTTCTTAGGATTTCCCATACTGAATTTGTATTTTACTCCTGTTTTCCTTAATTTTCTATTTAGAATAATATTCCCTAAACCTGAAAAATTATCAAATATTAATTCTCCTCCCTTAAAATGAGTCGCCATTTTCATAATTAACTCTGATACTTTTCTTTCTTCGAAATAATAAAATAATCCTCCAGAAATAAAAAGGATACCATTTTCTTTTTCATAATTTATTTTATTCATCCATGAATAATCAAAAATAGAGTTTGCAAGGGAGAAACATCTTTGAGCTGGAGAAATAACTGTATTTCTATATTTAATTGCTTCAGGTAGATCTAAGTCGTACCAATCTATACTTCCATTATCATTTCGATAAAAAGTAGTATCTAAACCACAACCAAGATTAACAACAGAAGCTCTTGGAAATTTCTTAATAAATTTCTTAATAACATCGTCAAATACTTTCGCTCTGATAATGATACTTAATCCTAAGAATTCATCAACGACTTCATGGAGGTTTTCAAATTTAATTTTTGCAAGCGGATAATCATCATAGACTCTTTTGATTATCTTACGAGATTTTTTATCGTCTAAAATTTCAGGATATAACTTACTGTAAACAGCTCTAGCCCATAAAGTGCTCACCATTGTAGATTGGAGAATAGTTTCCTCAGTTTTCAACATAATCATTCTATTCTAATGTTGGTTATTGCACATCTATTAAATACGAAAACACACATTGAACATTGAATTCTAGCCTAATCTAACTTAAGTCTTGAATAATTCCTTATATTATATATGAAAGCAGAATTCACAGTAAATCATCTATTTTGTTTGTCAGCAAAGAAATTTTTATATTCACTGATATTTACAAGTGGCCAATCCAGAGGAGGGATCGGAAATTTTTTGTAAAATCGGAAATCACACATTTTTCCTCCAAGTGCAAGATTTTGGGTCCGGTTAAAACCCACATTTATTGCTTGATACACAGGATAATCGCATGGACAGAGATAAGGAGCTAATTCCAATGCATTTTGAGTCTTTAGGAATTTAATTCCTGCACATTCGATATAGTTTACACCAAAAAGTAGATTTTTTCCATCTCCATCAACAAATTCTACTTTTGATTCTGTGGAATTTGCTTTTTTATTATATTCTTCAACTTGCTTTTTCATGCGCTGCTTTGGATAATACAAATAAAACCAACGCATGAATAGCCTAGTGATTGGATTCATTGCCCTGTAATACACTATACTAGTCTCATAGATTATTTGCCCTATTTGATGTAATTTGAATCCTTCCTCTTTTAAGACACGATAAAATGCTAAAGACATTGTAAATTTGATCATGTCCGTCTTGAAAATGCTTTTTTTCTTAGATCCAGGCTCAGGTAGTTGTGTTAAAAGACTTTCAAATTCTCGTCGGACTTTTAATCTGAGATTAGGTATTTTTGATGGATCAATGTATTTTTGGAATACTTCAAGTTCCACTTTCTTATTATCCATTATACTTGAGAGGTTTTTCATCCACTGTTTTTTTGTTTGTACATAATAATTCGGTTTAATTCTTGAATTCATTTAAACCAATTCCTTTTAATCCCAAATGTTAAAATTATTACGTACCTTAAAACCATTTTTATCAAGGTAATGAGTTTTCATTTGAAAACAAATAAAAAGACACTAAACCAACTTTTATATGATAAGGGCCTATTCAGTTTTAAATTTATAGTTTTTTGGACTTTTTCAAGGAAATATTTGATCTAAGGTGATCATGTCTTAAGATTCTCTACTGAAAGTAAGTTGTTGAGCTTTCGATAGAAGATTATTATTGCTACTGCTAAAAGTGAAAAAACAATTAAAAATTCTAATGTTAGTATTATTAAACCTATTTCCGGGCTCACGCCGATTGTATCCTGATAACCTGGTTCTATATATTTTGCTTCAACCTGGTTATTCTCATTTTCAAAAATTATTATTGAAAAATCTTCATTTTCCTCTACTTCAATTTCTTTCCATCCTCTAGGGCTCCAAATACCGTATTCAAGTACCCCATTGTTTTTCAGATAGCTTTTTGGAATCCAGATTTCATAATGGACTGATTGGTGAGGATTCTCCCATAATTTTGCAGGTTCAAAGAAATGTAAATATCTATGTTCTCGAAAGATTGTCTGGATCGTATAAGTATGATAAGGGAATGAATAATTGAGATAGATGGTTTTCTCTTCAAAAGCGGCAAAGGTCAATTCAAGCTGTAACAATTTTAGATTTTCCGAAAATTTTGGATGATAAGCATCAATAGTAATATTAATTCTCCAATTAAATTCCAAACTTTGATTTCCTGTCATTATAGAATGAATAGTTATGTTTCCATCCATTGAGAAGGGAAAGAATATTCCTATTGTCTGTTCAGTATCGTTATGACTTTGAATAGTATAATTAGCTGAAATATCTACATTTGGGTAATTAAACACTCCCTTGTAAAAAATTTCCTTTAAAGAAAAAGAAAAAACAGAAGCTGCATTTGTAATGTCATAAGGAAAAGGACATCCGTCATCAATGTTCTTTCTATAGTAGTCATTATCACAACTACTTTTAATTGTTAAAAATGGAGACAAGACTATTATCAGGGTTAGCACATTTAGAAACATATTTTTTTGTTTTGAATTCATTTTATCACCAATTAGACATAATTTTTAGGAATATGGATTAATTAATCAACAGTGATCTGATCAAGTATGTCTTTCATCTTTTGCAGGTATTTTTTAAAATCATTAACGCCTGTAGGTGTTATTTCAACAACAGTCAATGGGCGACTAGGAAAAATAGTCTTTCTTGTTGTTACATAATTAGATTTAACCAGTTTCTGGATATGATGATTTAAATTCCCTGAGGATAAATTTAAAAGGTTCTTTAATTCATTTAACAGGACTTTCTTATAAATGAATAGAATTAACATGATTGTTAACCGAGTTGAAGTGGTAAATACCTCATCACTTGGAATTATCATTTTATTTTTATCCATTTCATCAACCACCCTCTTTCTTTGGAATTTACTATAATTGTAGAATGATTTGTGCCTTTTTCAGTGAATATCGCCCTGTAATTATATAACAGATTGCAAAACAAGTTGTCATTCCAAATGAGAGGAGAATGAAGAAAAATATCCATAATATATTAGGCATCAAGAAGAAGGTTGAAATCATAAGAATTGCATCCATCATCATGAAAAACGTGAAAATCAAGGTTAAATAAAGAACTTCTTTGAAATTATGTGATTTCATGGAATTTCTTAGAATTAAATAGGCCATAAATGCACCAATAACCTCCGATAATCGAATACAAAAAGTAGCTATTATAAATGCCCATAAATCAAGAATGAAAAAAGTCAAAATTCTAGGACTTATGAGATACATCACAATCATGGCAAGACCTAAACGAACATTATTTGCTGTTATCACACGACTATTTTCTACAGAGATGATCTTCACAGATAGATAAGTGTGTAAAATGACAGCAAATAATACAACAATCATAAGGATATTGAAAAAAAGTGAGACAAAATCAGATATACCATTCGCTTCAGGTATTAGTAAGTTTAGAATAAAATTTTGGGCTAATCTAGTGTCAGTAACCAAGGAAAATATCCCGAAAACAATTATTGTTAATCCCCACGATCGTAAGAAACGATAATTGTCGAACTTTCTAACTTTTTGAAAAGCTATTGATAATTCATCGGATTCAGACATATTGTTCACTCAATTAAAATCTAAAATTCCCCTTAAAACTTAAAATATAAAAGATGCTATTATACTTTGTAAAACAAATTGGTTTTATAAGTAATAAAAAAAGCTAGATTTTAAAGCGAATAATGAAGAATAAATGACAAAGGAAACAGAAAAAAGAGAAATAATTCTCAAATTTTTGATTATTAAAAAAAGTTTAAGCGAGAGCTTTACGCATCTTGTCTAAATAAGTCTCCTCCTCCAAACGTAAATACTGACTTGTCGTAGAGATATTCGAATGACCTAGAGCTTTCTGAACAACTACTAGATCTTTCCCTGAAGCGTAATAAAGATTTGTTGCAAAGCTTCTACGAAGATCATGAGACTTTAATCTGGGATTGGATTCTTTACACCATCGTTGAAAGGTTCTATGAATCACTTGTGTTTTGGTTCTAGGTGTCCAAATCAGATATGGATGACTAAGTTCGTCAGGGCGTTCACCAATCCATCGTTTAAGAGTCTGAGCTTGTTTTTCGTTAAAAGCGATCAAACGATCATGTTTATGCTTAGGATTCCATTCTTGGACTCCGTTTTCTAAATCAGATTTGTGATGAAATATTCTGATGCACTGATTCGCAAAATCAATGTCATGAACACGTAAATTCAATATCTCCGAGAGTCTCATCCCAAATTGTAAGCCTAACCAAATCCCCATCTTAGCACAAGGATTAGGGGCTTTTCTGATTAACTCTGTCCATTCACTTTTAGGGAAAGCTTGTCCTGCCTGTTCTGTATTTACATAACCTCTTCTTTTTTCAGGATAGTAATTCGCTAAATGAATATGATAATCTTTCTGGCTTATTTTGTCTATTTGATAGAGAAAACGAATGAATTTTCTCCAAGCATTCATGAGCATACGATTCTTCTTATTGGCTTTCAAATATTTCTCTGTATTCTTAGTTATTACAAATTTCTTCCCTGTTGGCACTTTTGCTAGAACATAAGAATACTCTCGAACTGTACTGGGTACTATATCACCTATCCAATGTTCTTGAAATTGATCAAGTAGTTTTTTATTCAAATATTGCCTCTCCTGTTGTATCTTCACCATCCAGTGCTTGAATGGTAGTTTTATCGATATTTTGCTTCTCTAAAAGTAAATTAATCTTTCTATTGAGTCGAATAAAGTTTTTTTCAACAGATTTACGATAATTAACTCTTTCTTTGTTTGATTCAATAAAAGATTCTTTTAATTCACTGATAATCTCATTAAAATCTTGATCACCTGTTATTTCTAGAGCGTCAGGATTTTTGTCTGCAAGATCTACTAAATTTCTCACAAGAGCTGCTAAAGTGCGTTTTCCAGTCGCTTTTTGGACATTAACGAATTTTTTATACTCTTCTGGAGTCCACCAAATCGTCCATTTAATCTTGTCTTCTATAGGCTTCCCCTTAGCCTTTTTTGGTTGTATATTATTATCCAAGATCAAAAACCTCAAAAAATGATCCAAGATAATTTAGTCAATTTGACTTAATAAAGCTTACCAAATATAAATTTGACGTCATTACTTTAGCGTATTTTACGTATGTTTTTGCATAAATACATTGACTTATCCAACGAAAAACGAAATTTTATGATATCTAATTATTGGTAGTTTCTCATGAAGTCTTCCATCTGGAATGGGTTCCCATGACCAGGATAAACAGTATTTATTGGTAAGGACTCCAGTTTATCAATACTAGCACTGACTTCCAAAGGATCATCGATCAGAGAACCCTTAACTGGGCCTTGTTTCTTGTGATTTTCCAGTAAGTCACCAATAAATAGATCTCCTTCAGTTGTGAGGAATGCAATAGACCCCTTGGAGTGTCCAGGGATATAAATAACTTGAGCATTGAAACCATGCTCAGAAAGATCATCTCCTTCCTCGAGATAAATATCTGGGGTAAATTGATCCTTTTTCTTTAAATTCATTCTAAAAATGGGTAACATAAACTTAACAAGTGTTCTAATAATGAAATTTCTACCTTTTCTAGAATAGAAGAGATCTCCATGTTCAACCATCCCTAGATCGTCTTTATGCATTGCTATCTTGCTTTGATAGTTGTCACGAAGATACGAGCAATTACCAGTATGGTCAAAGTCTCCATGAGTCAGTAAGATTAGTCTGAGATTCCCACGTTGAACACCCGCACTATTGAGGGCACTTTCAATGTTGGAACGTTGATTAGTAAACCCACTGTCAACCAAAATAAAATCGTTTTTAGTTTTAATAAGGTAACAATTGACACTTCTAAATGTAATGGTTTTAATTAAGTCAGAAGAAGTTTCATTCATCATTTTTCACTGATTTTTATTGTATTGTTTTTCTAATGCAATAAATTAAACCACAATTAGTGGTAGTGATTTGAAAAAAGAAATAGAAGAGCAAAAATTTTTTCCTCCTTCTCATTTCACAAGATTTGTTGGAATTTCACTATTTATTCTCTTTGATATTGAGGGAATCTTGTTTAAAACGAAGAAGAGGATTAACCAAACTATAGTCAGATTCATAAGAATGAATTTGAGAAGTGCGAATGTCGAATGTGCTATAGCAAGCCAGTTCGGAAAACCCACAGGATTAGCAGTCATCGAAAGGAGGAATACATTTTCTACTGCATCACAGATGGCACTCAAAACTCCAATCCATGTAATCATCTTACCTACTTTTAGAGGTAAACTTCCTTGTTGATAGTTCCATGATAGATATCTGGCACTACTATAGAAAAGGCAAACATAAGCGATCATGAACACATAATCCAGGAGATTTCCTAGAATGAAGAGTGCTATATCTTCAGATTTCATCATAGCAAAATGAGTTTTAATTATTTCGGCACTAAATCCTAGCTGAGTATCATTCAATGTACCAGGATATCCAGATAATTCCAATAATAGTATCACGAGAGTACCCGTTATCAACACTGCTAGTAGACTGATATATATCAGATGTTTCATTAGGGATTTTCCAGAGTCTTTTAAAAATTCATTTTTGATTTTTTCAGATTTTTTCAAGTTCATTTCTTTCACCCTTTTAAGTGAATGAACATTCATTTATAATGAGATTCATTTTTAAGTGAATGAACATTCATTTATATATATTTCTATTTTTGACTAATCATTATGAATTTAATTTAAAGGAGATTTTCGTATAGAATGAGGCCTAAAGATCAAACCAAATATAATGCCATTATCAATTCTTCTCTTAAGCTGGTAAAGGAGCTAAGTTTTACTGGTATCTCGATCTCCAAGATTGCTAAAGAAGCTAACATCTCTCCAGCTACAATTTACATCCATTTCAAAAACAGAGAAGACCTTTTCACTAAGCTATACAAAAAAATAAGAACTGATATGAGTAATGGTGCATTAAAGGGGGTGCATGAGGAGATGGATGTCGAGCAAGTCTTCAAATCTATCTGGATTAATTCCTTCTTATATAATCTTAACCACCCTGATTACCTCATTTACCGTGAAAAATTCGAACAAACCCCAATGATGGAAAACATCAAACTTGAAGATTTTGAATTGTATAATTATGTCAATAATCTTTTCCAACGGGGTATAAAAGAATATATTATCAAAGATCTTCCAATTCCACTTCTAACATCTTTCGCTTTTATTCCAATCATCACTTTACTAAACTTCCATTTTGAGGGAATGATTAACATGGATGAGGATCATATTATTGAAGCTTGTAAAATTGCATGGAATGCCATTAAAAAATAGCCAACCAAATTGAGATCAACAATATAATTTTCTCCTATCCATTCCAAAAGCCAAGATCCTATCTGGAAAAATACATTTAATCAGATTTTTCATCAAACATCCATAAAATCTTGAAAAGAAATCTTTAGCAATGTTTTATGTAATAAGAATCAAATTCATCAATGCAATGAAGAATGAACCATTATACCATCTAAAATTCCTCATTCATGTCAACAATTTTTATTAATAATTTTTGATCACATAACCAATGTCAACACGTTTAACATCATAACAAAAAAACTTAGAATCCATTTTGAATGTTAAAAAGGGAGGGGAAATCTCTAATATAGCGAATAACGGGACGATTTTGGCTTCGAAGAGTTTTGTCTTACCTCTCGATTGCCTTGTGATTGTCTCTTTCGAGATCTATGTGTCCCTGGAGTGTTTCGTATTAATCGAATCTTTTTTATGAAAGGAATTTTCCCTTTTTGGATATTCATTCTATTATTTCTAAATAAATGGAAGAATTGATCGCTATCACTTTGTGATAGAAGTGTGATTGCTTTACCTGACTTCCCTGCGCGTGCTGTCCTTCCAATTCGATGAATATATTGTTTATAATTAGAGGGAAGATCATAATTGTAGATATGTGAGATCCCCTCGATATCTAATCCCCTCGCAGCAACATCAGTAGCCACCAAAATCTTTATCTTTCCTGACTGAAAATTATCTAATCTCTTTTCCCGCTCATATTGAGAGTAACCACCATGAAGAACGGTTGCTTTGATCCCTGAGTGGATCAGGTTTTGGGTAACAATATCCGCATACCTTCTAGTGTTACAGAACACCAATGAAAGTCCCTCTCCTTTATTCAGATTTAATAGATAGACTAATAATGAAAACTTTAATGAATCGTTTACGGGGCCATAATAATCTTGAGTTAATTTCCCTGGATCGACATACGATTTAGCTCCTATTTCAATTGGATTATTCATATACTTCTGAGCGATCAATGTCACGTCGTACGAAATAGTGGCGGAAAATAAGAGAGTTTGCCTTTTCTTGGGAAGAGTGACGATAATTCGTTCAATATCAGGTAAGAATCCCATGTCAAGGAGTCGATCACATTCATCAAGAACTAATGTCTTTATTCGCTTCAGATTGATAGTTTTACGCTCAATATGGTCGATTAGGCGTCCTGGGGTCCCAATAACGATATCTGCCCGTGTTAAATCGCGAATTTGGGGATGAATTGAGACTCCTCCATATACAGATACCACTCGAAGAGTTTTATATTTTGAAAGACTGTTAATCATTTCAGCAACTTGATGGGTTAGTTCTCGTGTTGGTGTAATAACCAATGCTTGAATACCTTTCCCCCTATTTGTTTCTTGTATAATACCAGAGGCAAACGCGAGTGTTTTACCACTCCCTGTTGCTGCTTCACCAATAACATCTCTCCCTTCAATTACATAAGGAATTGATTTCTTTTGTATTTCGGTAGGTAATTTGAATTCTTCTTCTACACAAACCTGAAGAATAGAATCGTTGATACCTAATTGTTTAAATGCAGTAATATTTGTCATAAAAATTCCACTGATAGATAAAAATAATTGCGTAAATTCTACGGTAATAATGTGTTAATATATTTGTTAAAAGAGTAGAACCTCTCCAGATGAGTCCCCGCTGCTTCTAGTCTTTAAATAGAATTTTCTGGTTTTCTTTTATAAATGTATCTTTGAAATTAACTGAAAAAAGAGGTGAAGTTGATACCTTTATGCGAATAATGGCTCAACTTCTGGTTTTGTCAAAATATATAATGCAGCCGCACCAAATATCGTTCCTACTGGAATGATGAATAGGGAAAATGCCCCAATTATCATTGTGCCAATTCGACCCGAATTTCGGTATTGCATTAATTTAATTCCACTCAATATAGCCGCTAGTGAGAAAAGGAGAAACATCAATGCAATCAATCCAATTAGGACTGCAAGAAAAGAAACCGTTGAGGTAGAACTTAGGATACTACCTTCTTCAGACCCATTCAGTACCCCCTCTGATACCAAAGCAGGAATAAATACTGCAAAAAAACCAATAAAAATTGATCCTATGATCCCCATTATCCCGAAAACTATCTCAACAGTGCCAATGATCTGGATATACCCACGAATTTCTCGGGTACGAGGTCTATCAGGTCGAGTTAATGCTGTACCACAAGATTGGCAAAAAAACTCGTTGGGTTTTGCCAATTCACCACAGTTAGGACATTCGTTTAAACTCATAATAATTCACCTATTAATTGTGAAATTTTCTCTAAATAAAAGATATTTATGAAATTTAAATAGCTTATGAAAGAGGTTGGAATATTACTCATTTATTGAAGTTTTTTAAGAATAAAAGAAAATTATTATTTATAATCTACCAAGCTTCGGTCTCTCTGTTTCCGAGAAAAATATCCTTAAAAACTTTTTAGCTAAAACAACTTCAAATGTCATTAGATCCAATCGGGAAAGGTGATGACTCAAAAGAAAGCGCTGAAGTATTGAAACTAGGTGTTACACTCGTTTTTGGACTACTCTTAGCCTTTCTTGTTGGGAATCTTAGCTTAAAAATTATTGGTATCGAAGTCCCTAATTTAGTACACTCTGATATCATCATCTTTTGTCGAAATATAATTAAGAACCCCAATTTTATCCCTGTAGTTATTTTATGCTTCTGTTACTCCCTATACCTTGTGTTAAGGGGTTTATGGTCGTTAATTGAAAAAATTTTTCTCCTTAAAGGATTTTCTTCATTTTTAATCCATCTTTCTTACAAAGAAAGGTTTTTAAAATTCCTTGACATTTTTTTGTTGACCTTAATAGTTTTACTTGGAATTCTTAGTATTTTACTGAATATAGAATATATTAACATTGGCCTTGCTTCTCCCTTTGCTCTATTCTTTTTATTTATCATTTTTCTCTCCCTTGACATTTTTTTCGATTCCGATGTTTCTTACAAGAAATACGGGAGTCCAACTTCAAAATGGGCATTAACAGTCAATCGTGTGTTGAGTAACTATCGTCGGAAGTTAATCAATTTTCTTCATAAGGATTTTGAAAATGATCGTGAAATTCCTTTTTTCTTTTTCTTTATAATATTATTATTGGTCATTATCCAAGTAAACATAGTTCTTGTATTCTTTTTTATTGGATTATTCGTTATTTTACGACTCTATTTTAGTAATAAAAGTGTCCCAGACCTGCTTTATCAGATATCAGTTACAATAGAAAAAGGATATACTACTGAACAATTTGGAAGTTTAAAAGCTGGTGTTGTAGGACTAATTGTTTCTTCAACATTATTCATCGATGTGTATTCAGTAGACTTTATTGATCCATTGACTCCTATCCTTACAGCTTTCTATCAAAATTGGATTACTTTTTGTCTAGTTTTAGCAGCCACATGGATCAGCTGGAGTTATAGGCGTTATCTAACAATCTTACTAGGTGTTTGTCTCAGCCTGACGGTGATTTCTTTAGATATGGTGATGACTGTAGTTCTATTGATTTCCACCTTTTCTCTACTAATAATTGGTGTAATTTTACGGATATATGAGATTAGAGAACCAGATATTGAAACAAAACATCTACAGGAAGAGATTACTAGAATACTTCAGACAAGAGGGCGATTTAGAATAAATGAGTTACAAAACGAATTAGGTGTTCCTGATAATGTTAACTTCAAAAGAATAATACGAAAAGTTGCCCCTAATATCCAGAAAATACATGATTATCATAAGTATCCGACTTTTGCCACTACAGAGTGGTTAAAATCCTTTAATGATCTATTATTGGGAATAATTCAAAATAAAGGTAAAATCAGTTTGAATAATCTTGCTGAGGAATTAGATATCAATTTGACGTGGTTAAGAGATTATTTAGATCAAAATTCTGATAAAATCAAAGGAATTTCCATTATTCCAACATTTAAAGGAATAAATTACCTTATAAGTCCAGATTGGTTAAATTCTTTTGAGAAAGATCTATTTCAAAATATAAGAAAGGAAAAAGCAATAAAATTATCAAATTTTGCTGAAAAATTGGATGTAAAAATAAGTTGGTTGAGAGATCTTATTAAAAGTGAAAGAGAAATTATTAAGAACAGCATTATCTTGTTGAGCTCTAATGATGTGAACAATCCGATCATTGTTGACAGTAAACTAGGTCCTGTGGTCCGAATTAGTGAATTAGCTGAAATTCTCCACACTGATCCTGAAATCCTCAAAAAAGAACTGATGAAAGAACCCCAACGAGGAACATTCGTTAAGGACTCTGACCTCTTCATTACTGAAGATTGTCTTAAGTTTGACCAAGAACTTGGGGATCTTGCTCGTGATATCAAAAGGGGGAATGCAATTCCATTTAATCGTCTAGAAAGATCTTTAGGTAACATTTTTGATGGAATAAGATTCGCTAGACACTTTGCACTAGATACTGGGCTCATTTTAACACAAATTAAAAACAGATTCTATCTTGCGGAGAAATTTCAAGCTAAATGTCAGTTAAAAAATGAAGAAATTACTTCTAATTTAATCTTTTATCAGTGTAAACGATGTTTTAAGTATCTCTGTCAAAATTGTTACAAAAGTTTAGAGATAACAAGAATGTTAGCTTGCCCCTCTTGTGGTAATAAAGATTTACAGGAATTACCATTAACCTGTCCACAATGTCTCATAACAATCATTTCAGTTGAAGAATTAGGAGAGAATCTATTATGTCCTTCCTGTAGCATTACTTACCAAACTGCTGAAATTTCGGTTTATTCTATTAAGGAATATGCATTCTTACGTCGATTAGACCAAATAGAAAAGATGATGCTAAAAGGAAAGAGAATTCCATTTGAAAGTGTATACATTAGTGTACGCAAAGTATTACGTCACAGGTTTCATTCAAAAAAGATTTTCTTAACACAAATAGATGATAAACACTTTAGAGCCCAATCACTAAGAATTACTTGCCAAATCTGTCAGAATGTACCTGAAAATCCAATGCAATTTTATTATTGTGAAAACTGTTATCGCCCAATTTGTTCATCATGTTTTGTATCAATAAGGAAATGTCCTTATTGTTCAGGGTCATTAATGAAGTATCCTAGAGAATGTACTAAATGCCAAGTTGATTTTATTCATCCCAATCAGGTTGAGAAAGGTAATAGCTGTCCTCTTTGTAAAGAAAGACTAGTATCAGAATATTAACTGCATTAGAGCTTTAATATAGCCTGTATTTAGGTGTTACTGAAAATATTTTATAAAAGCAGTTAGTGTTGATTATGAAGCCATGACCCACTTTTTAGAGAAACTAATGAACCCGAGATCGGTCGCTTTCTTAGGAGCGAGTAATGACTTCACAACAATGGGGACAGGACAATTGTACGTTTTACAAACTCGGTTTAGGGGGAAAATTTATCCTGTACATCTTAAGGAAGATATCATTTTAGGATTTCCAGCTTATAGAAAACTTGAAGACCTACCTGAAATCCCTGATCTTCTTATAATTGTTTTACCAACACAATTGGTTCCTGATTACCTAGAAAAAGCAGGAAAACTAGGTATTCCTTATGTAATTATTGTTTCCGCAGGTTTCAGTGAAGTAGGCGAGATTAAAAATCAAATAGCATTAAATAAAATAGCTAAACGTTATAGAATGCGCTTTATAGGTCCAAACTGCATTGGAATAATAAATCTTCATTGTCAACAAGGTATTTTCAACTGTACTTGGTTCCCTTTCGAATTACCAAAAAATCAAAAGGGGAACATTTCATTGGTAAGTCAATCGGGATCATGGATCTCTCAAATCTTAATTTGGATGGAGAGAAGAGGATTACGTCTTGGAAAAGCAATTTCAGTAGGAAATGAAGCAAATGTCGATATCACAAATTGTATGGAATATCTTAGGTATGATTCAGACACAAAGGTTGTTGGTCTTTATATTGAGGGAGTGAAAAGGGGGGGGCGACGATTTGCGAATGGTCTCCAGGAATTAGCAAAAAATAAGCCTGTTGTTGTGCATTATGTAGGCGGAACGGAGGCTGGGTCAAGAGCGGGCATGTCACACACCGCTTCTTTAGGGGGGAATTCTTCTGTTTATGACACTGTCTTTAAACAGTCAGGAGCTATCACTACTGAAACAATGGAAGAAATGTACGAGTTTCTTCATACTTTTTCTCTAACTTATCCTCCTAAAGGAGAGCGAATAGGATTGATTACAAATTCTGGCGGTCCTGCTGTGACTTTTGCAGACAGCTGCGAACGATATGGATTACCTGTCCCCTCATTCTCTTCTAATCTACAGAATCAACTTCGAAACGTTATTCTTCCGACCGCATCTGCTAATAATCCTATTGATCTCACTTTTGATATGGATATGAACCTTTTTTATAACGAAGTTCCGCGTCTTATCTGGCAATCAGGTGAAGTTGATGCATTACTCTTCTATGGTGTCTTTGGAGGGAACATGATGGAACGTATGTTCAAATTTGGGAACAATGAATTTATGGAATTGCTTCCAGCATCAGTTATGGAAGCTATGTTAAGGGAAAATTTAGAGAACTTTGTCAGCTGGATTCATCAGAATAAAATACCTGTATTAATCAGTTGTTTAGATACTGCTGATGAAGCGGTAGAATTTCTTCAAAATAATGGTATTGCTGTTTTCAAATGGCCCTCAATGGCAGTTAAAGCGATGAAAGCTCTTGTGGATTATTATTGCTAAAGGGGTCTTTGAATAGGGGTTTAAGGTTTTTACTCTAAAGTTTTGTTAGACCAATATGTACCTCCTTTTTCAAGCCATTGTTGATAACATTCTAAAATCAAGTTGTGATCAAAAGCGAGATTCATTCTAAGTGCTTCTTCAATTTTGCATATCTTTACGCCCCCTGCATCTGATCCTGCCTTTAAGTCTCCTTCGAAATCACAAATAAAGACAGTAGAGATCACTCGCCCTCTTGGGTCACGATTTGGATCAGAAAAGACTCCTAGTATTCCTTTTGGTGTAACTAATGCCCCTACTTCCTCTTTCATTTCTCGAATAAGGGCCTCCTCAACAGTTTCCTCCTCCTCAACGACCCCTCCAGGAATTGCCCAAAATCCGCCGAAAGTGTCACTCTTGCGTTGGATTAAAACAATCTTTTCATCTTCATATGTTAACAGACCATCAGCAGCATGAATCATTTTATTGAGCATCTTCCTCACTTAACAAATATATCTATTATCAATACAAATTAGGATTCTGCCATTTTTTCCATGAATCTAGCAATACAAACTTGTCCCTGTTTAAAGTCTTCAACTAAAATGTTTTCATTAGGAGCGTGACCATAACTCCCTGCGTTTGATACACCTATTGATAATGTAGGAATATGATCAGCGAATAAATACATGGGTCCTGAAGCAGGACTCCAGGGGTGAATAATGGGATTATGTCCGTAGACTTCGGTCATAGTCTCCTTGAGTAATCCAACGAAAGGATCTGATAGTGAAGTAGAGGCCGGAGGATATCCTTCAAACCATTCAATCTCAACATTGAAATTATGTGTTTGGAAGTGAGTATGTAACTTCTGAATAACATCGGTTGGTGTTTGATTGGGAACCAGTCTGAAATCTAGCTTAGCATAAGCTTCAGCTGGTAACACCGTTTTCCCTCCAATACCTTGCCAACCCGACCAAATTCCACAAATAGTGCATGTTGGAGTTAAATAATATTTCTTAAGCAGAGCTTCCCCTTGTAATCCTCCAATGAACGATTTAACGCCTAATTGTTCCTTCTGTTTTTCTTCATCAAAATCTCTTTCTACCATTGAAATAGCTTCTAAAACTTCTTCAGAAGGAGGAATAATTGGTTTATAATAGTGCTCAATTAGAATCTTATCTGTTTGATCATCTCTTAGAGAGGCTAATGCTGAAACCAAATGATTAGCTGGATTCTCAATAATTGCGCCATAGGCTGAGTGTAAATCTCTAATTGGGCCTGTGCTTTTAACTTGTACATAGCAAATTCCTTTCACACCTGCCCATATCGTTTGTTTTCCTGTTGCATTTGTCCCTCCAAACTCCCATATGCATACTGTTTGGTCTGAAAATAAGAAATCATTATGTGAATCTACAAATTCTTTTAAATGTGGGCTTGACACTTCTTCCTCTCCTTCTATGATAAACTTTACATTAACTGGAAGGATGCCGTTCTGTAACTCTTGAATGATCTTTACTGCATACACTCTTGCAAGTATGTTGCCTTTATTATCAGCTACTCCTCGTCCATATATCTTTCCTTCTCTTATTTCTGGTTCAAATGGAGGAGTGATCCATTGATCCAAAGGTTCAGCTGGTTGCACATCATAATGATTGTAAAAAAGTAAGGTCTTGGGCTGATTCGCATTTAATTCCGCAATAAAAATGGGTTCACCTTTCGTATTAATTATAGAGCATTTAAAGCCTAATTGATTACAAATCCTCTGTAATTCTACTAAAGCATCTGAGGAATGTTCTCCTCCTTTTGCAGTTACGGTAGGAATTCTTGTAAGCTTAAATAAATCATCGAGAGATTTTTCAAGATTTTCTTCAGCACACTTTTCTATGAGTTTTAATGATAGCATTAATGTACCAACTACCTATTGAGTGATATTTTGTCTTGTTTCATTTCTCGTATTAAAGAGGATTGATATAAAAGGAGAGTTAATAAATTGCTTTTAAGAATGAATAATTCTTAATGTTAAAGAAACTGGTGAGAACTTGAACTTCAACTTCAATAATTCGATTTGTGTGGGTCTCGTAGACCTATCAAAGTCTACGGTAACCATGGAGTCCCATTCATTCAAGGATGAAATATTCAAAAAGTACTTAGGAGGTGAGGGGTTTGCTACTGATTATATTCTCCGAAATATGCCTTCTAATACAGATCCATTAGGACCTGAGAACATTTTATGTTTCATTACTGGTGTTCTTAGTGGAACTAAAGTACCTTTCTCTGGAAGGTATATTGTTGCTGGAAAATCACCATTAACTGGTACTTGGGGGGAATCAAATTCAGGGGGGCGATTTGGTCCTGAATTACGTCAAGCTGGATTTGATTTACTGCTCATTAAAGGGAAAGCAAGAGATCTTTCTATTTTATACATTACTGATGAGTCTATTGAGATAGTTCCATCTCCAAATTTGAAAGGATTAGATTGTGTTGAAACCGAGGAGGAACTAAAACAGAAGTATGGATCAAAAGTTCAGGTAGCTAGTATTGGGTTAGCTGGGGAGAATATTGTTTTGATCACTGGTATAGTGACAGATAAAGCTAGAGTTGCAGCAAGAAGTGGTCTTGGTGCTGTAATGGGTTCAAAGAATCTTAAGGCAGTAGTTGTAAGAGGAACAAAAGATATTCCCGAATTCGATCCTAATGGACTTCTTGAGCTCCGTACTACAGTTAATAAGTGGATATCGAAGAGTTTAAACTTTCTTTTAAAACCTAGTCTAAAATTATCAACCACATTTGCTCCTTGGCTTCGTCGATTCAAGATTAAGAATTATGAGTCAATGAGTACTAGTAGCATGGTGATTGAATCATACAAGCGATGGGGAACAGCAGCAGGAACAGCAGTATGTGTTGAGACTGGAGATGCACCTATAAAGAATTGGAAAGGGAGTCATAAAGACTTCCCGCTTAGAAAAAGCTCAAAATTAGCAACTGATAACGTTACAAAGTATCGGGTTCGAAAGTATGGATGTAAAAGATGTCCCATGGCCTGTGGAGGAATAATGGAATATAAAGACGAACGCTTTAATGTGTCAGAAACACAAAAACCAGAATATGAAACATTAGCGATGCTTGGCCCCAATTTACTTAATGACGATTTAGGATCAATTTATGCTATGAATGATTATTGTAATCGTCAAGGATTAGACACCATTGCTGTTGGTTCTCTCCTTGGATTATTAATGGAAGCTACAGAAAAAAGAATTATTACTGACTTAGATGGACTAGATATTTCTTGGGGTAATTCTGACGATCTTCTCCCATTGATTAAAAAAATTGCAAATCGTGAGGGTATAGGAGATCTATTAGCAAATGGAATAGGTAAAGTAGCTAAAGAATTTGGTGTGGAGGAATTTGCAATTCATATTAACAATCAAGCTCTCCCCGCGCATGATCCGCGTTTTTCTAAAGCATATTTGATTCCCTATAAGCTTGATCCTTGTCCTGGTCGTCATACACCATTCGGAGAAGTTATGATTGATTTATCTAAATTCCATAAGATGTATCCTTCCTTAAACAAAAAGAACCGAATTCCAGATTTCTATTGTTATCATCAAGCGATCTCTTCAGTTGGATTATGTCAATTTGGATTATTAACTGGAAATTTCCCAGTCCTAGAGTTTGTTAACTTAGTAACAGGGTTGAATCTATCTATTGAAGATTTTATTACAACAGGAGAAAGGATTTTAACATTAAAACACCTATTTAATCTTCGTGAAGGGATTAATCCATTGGAATTTGAACTACCTCGAAGAATAATGGAAAAAGCGGAGGATGGCCCCAATCAAGACGTGTCTTTAGTTGAAGAAGAAGATAAAATCCTCGAGAAGTTCCTAAAGGCTTTGAGATGGGATATATATACTACTATTCCAGATAGTAACCATTTGAAGGATTTAGGATTGGAAGAATTTATTATAGAAATTTAATTGAATTAAGAAAATCCTTTTAGATAATGATGAAAAATCGAATCTTGCTTAAACAACGTACTTATGTGAGTAATAATGTCAGAACAGGATGCAATTGATTCAATAAACAAGATGCTGGAGAATTTTAACACGGAAAATGCCCAAAAGACTTTCCGAAAGTGGTCAAAAACCATGGCTTTCGAATTCACTGATTTAGGAAAAACTTTCTTTACAAACATTGAAAATGGTGTGCCCAGTGATGTAATAGAAGGGGTTCCCGAAGGTAAAGTCCATGTGAAAATTACAACTGATGCTGTAACTTGGAAAGGCATTATGGCTGGTGAAATTGGTGGAATGAAAGCCTACACCAGTAAAAAGCTGAAAGTAAAAGGTAGTATGCCCGATCTTCTGAAACTGCAAAAATTAATGAAATAATGATAAGTTTACATGTCTTCATTTTCAAAAATCAGAATTAAGTACTTCAAATTATTCTTTTATTCTTAATTATTCATCTAATGGATGTCATGAAATGACTATTGATGAAAAAATTAAAGTTGAGTTATGTCAAACTATGAAAGAATTATATAAGGAGCGAATTCTTACAGATGTAGGAGGGAATTTAAGTTTTCGGTCAGAAGAAAATGATGAATTTTTCTGGATTACTCCTTCTGGATTGAAAAAAAACATTGTTGAACCTAAGCATTTAATTAAGATGTCAATGGAGGGAGAAGTATCGTCTGATTCTGATATGAATCCTTCTATTGAGTGGCCAATGCATCTACGTATCTTTAAAGAAGATGAAGATTTCAAAGTAATTATCCATAGCCATGCTCCCCTTGCAACTGCTCTTTCTGTTCTTAAGAATCCTCCAGAATTTCCTCCCTTAACTGCTGAATTAGGTTTTCTGGTTCCTGAAATTATAATAGTGCCTTATGAGCAATCGGGGTCAGAAGATCTTGGAGAAGCAGTAGCTGACAAGCTATGGGATGCTAGTATAGTGATTCTTGAAAATCATGGGGTCGTTGCTGTGGGAGAAACATTTGAGGAGGCTGCAATTAAGACTCGTGCACTGGAGGAATATTTACGACTTTATCTAAATGCTCAACAATTTGGTAGGGAATTGCGGAAATTTCCTGGATTTGATTAAAAATTGGTATTTATATGACAGATTATTATTTAACGATAGATGCGGGGACAAGTGGAGGAAAAGCTGTTATTGGAGATGAGAATGGCAAAATCGTTGGTTTTGCAAAAACCAAATGGAGTCACTTATATCAGATTCCGGAAGATTTAGCGCCATATGGACATGAGTTTGATCCAGAAAAATTCTGGAATATTATCATCAAAACCATTCAAGATGCTATTAGTCAAGCCCATATCGATCCGAGAAACATCAAGGCTATTTCAGCCACATCTCAAAGGCAAGGGTGTGTTTTTCTCGATAAAGATGGGAAGGAGCTTTATGCAGGCCCAAATCGGGATGTCCGGGGATTAGAAGTTGATACTGAAGAATACATGGAAAATGATGAAATTTATGATATTACTGGTAGAGGTCTTCCCTTCATTTTTCCATTAGCTAGATTACTGTGGTTTCAAGAAAATGAGTCAGAAATATATGAACAAATCAAGCATCTCTTGACAATTGACGGATGGGTTAATTTCCGTTTAACAAATCAATATACAATTGATGAGACAGGGGCATGTGAAACTCTCCTCTATGATATTACGAAGAAAAATTGGTCGAAAAAGATTCTTGAAGCTTTTAAAATTTCCCATGAGATTCTACCGAAAATTTTAGAGTATGGAGAACTAATCGGGCCTATCCTCCCTAGCATTGTCAAGAGATTAAACCTACAATCACAAACACCTGTTTATATGGGGTGTGCTGATAGTCAAGCATCCCTTATTGGATGCGGAGCAATAGCTCCTGGATCTTTAGGAGTAGTTGCAGGTTCTACAATGCCCATTTATTTTGTTTTGTCACACCCTATTTTAGATTCTGAAAGACGTGTCTGGACAAATCCTTTCTTGGGAAATTGGGTGATTGAATCAAATGCTGGATCTGCGGGAGATGCTCATCAGTGGTTTGTGGAATCTTTTTTGGTAAAGTTAGGTGTAAAAAATCCTTATGAGAAATTTGAAGAGCTTGTTTTTTCTCAAGCGCCTGGAGCAGGAGGAGTTCAGGCAGATATTGGGCCTCAAATATTTAATGCTCAGGATATGTTACGAATTCCAACAGGAGGATTTATTTTTTCTCCAATAGCATATATGTTAGAAGATAATCTGGATGTTGGTGCCTTTGCGAGAGCTGTGGTAGAGAATCTTTCTTTCTCTGTTCGAGCAAATATGGAACAGATTCTTAATGTAACAGACTCTTCCTTGGAGACTATTTATGTTGTTGGAGGGTTAGCTCGATCGAAGGCTTTTTGTCAAGTCCTAGCAGATGTAGTTCAAACTGATATTCACGTTTTTGTGCCAGAGGGAGCTTCCGTAGCTGGATTTATTTCATGCATGATTGGTACTGGACGCTTTAATACCGTAAATGAAGCAGTTTCCCAGTTAATTAAAGAGAAAACTATTTTTTCTCCTAATCAAGATTATCAGGCTGAATATGATATTCTTTTTTCACAATGGTTGGAATTGTATAACAAATCAAGAGAAGAAGATTGAAGCTTTCTATTAAGAGGAATTGTTTGTGAAAATCCTAATTACTGCCCCATTCCACGAAAGTGGGATAAAAAAGCTGCAGGAACACTGCGAAGTCATTTATGAGAGCTGGAGAGATACAGGAAAGATCTATTTCGATGAAGATGAACTCATTAAAAAATTAAACGACAATATAGTGGATATCTTCATAACAGAGACAGATGAGGTAGATGCTTGGGTTATTGACAAAACAAATTTAAAACTTATCGCATCAACTAGAGGTACTCCAGTAAATGTTGATGAGGAAGCCGCTAAGGAAAAAAATATTCCTGTTATCTATACACCTCATCGGAATGCTGATGCTGTGGCAGATCTCACAGTAGCAATGATGTTTACCCAAGCACGTAAAATGATTGAGATTGATCGTCTTCTTAAAGGTGGTAAATTCAATACTGCGGAGCTTGAAAATGAGGAAGATTTTGCAGAGTTTTTTAATCGTTATCGGGGTGTGGAACTAGGTGGTTTAATTATAGGAATAATTGGATTTGGAGCAATTGGTTCGAGGGTAGCATATAGACTAAGCAAAGGTTTTGGGTCTAAAATTCTTTATTTTGACCCTTATGTTCCTGAAGATGACAAAGTTGTACTTGAAACTAGAGCGAAAAGCGTTTCCCTTGAAACATTAATGAAAGAATCTGATATGGTTACAATTCACACCCCTCCTGTGGAAGAGACTGAGGAGCTAATTAACGCAAAGCTTTTTTCATTAATGAAACCCACAGCTCAGTTCTTCAATCTAGCTCGGTCATTTTGTATTGATGAAGATGCCCTTTATGATGCTATCAAAGAGAAACGAATAGCTGGTGCTGGCCTTGATGTTTTCGATGAAGAACCTGTTGATTCAGACAATCGATTCCTAGAATTTGATAATGTGACTGTAATGCCACATTTTGGAGGAAATACTGTAGATGTAGTTCGTCACCAAACAGATATGATTACAGAGGACATTTTAAATTTTTTACAATCGAAACCATTGAAATTTCTTTGGAATCCTGAAACCTGAAAAGTTTTTAATTACTATAACAAAAGAAGCAAGACAGGCTGAATAATCTGTAGGCTTTACTATAACTGCAAAAATTAGAGTTGGGAAAAAAGTCCATCGTAAAGCAATGAATACACTGATTAATCCAACTAATCCAAAAGAGAAATTTCCATATATGATGAAACGAAATTCTACTAACTTCCACCCTTCAATTAAGCTGAAAAGGAGAGTTTCAAACAATTGAGCTATAACTGTTCATCCAACCATTTTAAAAATTGGTCCGTTGGAGTTGATTCATAATCCAATTCCTGTGATAAGATCTTTTCTTTCTGGATCTTCACTCGTTTTTTCTTCTGTTTTGGTTGGGGAACGCTATTTAGCCAGTCCTCAAAGGAATCAATAATTTTTTTCCTTTTTCTTCTCTCGGTCCATTCGCTCACTATTTTTTTCTTTTTTAAAAGCCACTTGGGAGGAGTTATCATCTCAGTAATTCCTTCCATACATCGTAAATTATGAGCCTCGTTTGGAGGAATTCCATAGCCCTGCGATAACTCACGAATTTCATGCATAATAACATCAGTTGCAGCTCGAAGGGCATAAGGATTGAATACATCTTTTTGACTATAAGTATGGAGAAAGATTGGATTTCCAATTCTTAAGGTGACTTTTTTACCAGGAGAGGGCCAATTTCCTCCATAAGGTAAAATTCCATCTGTTCCAATTATTCCTACAGGTACAACAGGTGAATCAGTCTCAAATGCAAAGCGGGCAACCCCTACTTTCCCCTCTAGTTCTTTTTGGGAATATCGGATATGTCCCTCGGGAAAAATACCTAATGCTTGATTGTGTTGCAGAACATCAATTCCTCTTCTAATCGCTTCTTGGTTACCTCTCTTCATCACTGGAATGACTCCAAAGTAGTCCATCATTGTACCCCAAAAACGATTACGCCAAAGTGCACTTTTTCTACCTAGAAAATAAATTCTTTTCTCTTTCATTTCCGATGGTACTGTTAATCCCATCAGAAAAGCATCAATTACACTTTCATGATTTCCAGCAAAGATAACACCCTCTCGAAGATCATTGATGTTATCAATTAGTTTTTCCTTTCCTTCAATGATCAACCGATAACCAAAAAGTGCGGAAAACTGAACTGCTTTTCTTATGGCTCCGTATTTTAAATTAGAGATGTCTGAAGCCATTTTTCGATCCCATGTAATGTCATGAGTAGAAGGGCTATATGTGGAAAATTCCCCATATACTTGTTGTCTTCCTTATTAAATTAAAAGATAATAAAAATCTTCCTATGAAAGCAGCCCTTATCAAGAACTATTACTCCATCGGGATAACAGATAAATTTTCATAGATTGGACCTTTTGGTGTTAATGTGCTTTTTTTGAGAATAAATTTTTCTATCGTTTGAATACCGATGGATAATTCACTCGAATTTTGAATTATTTCTGTTAACTTCCGTTTATCTGTGTTTGACAACTTTTTAACACGAGCTAAGGTTAGATGAGGAGAAAAACCTCTTTTTTCTCGTGGGAATCCTATCTGATTCAATTTTTCCTCAATCATCTGGGCAAGCTGCCTAAGATTATCACTCCCTTCTTTTATTCCAATCCATACAACACGGATGTAATTAAGGTTGGGAAAACAGCCAATTCCTCGTAATGTAATCTCGAAAGGAGGAATTTTAATAGTTTGAATCGCTTCTTTTATCGATTCAACACGAGATTCTTGAACTTCTCCTAAAAATTTTAATGTAAGATGTAATTGAGAAGATTTAACCGAACGAACTCCACTAAATCTAATTCTTGTGAGTATTTCTTCTATTTGGTGAACAATTTCATTGTCATTAATTTCTACACATATGAAAGATCGAACCATCATATTTCAGCTCATACCCGTACTAAATCAATTAATTTTCCCTTAAGTATAATTTTTGGCGACAAGTATCAATAGATCAATTTAATTGTAGTTTTTTCTTAAGGTTTCTTGTTAATAAGAAGAGTGTTGATACCGCAGCTGTGTACATTACAGCAGTTATTGTGAATGAGAAATAGAAGTCATTTGTTTCATCAATCATGACCGCACTTATCGAAGGACTAAAACCTCGTCCCACCCTGTCAGTAACTCGCATTAACGATTGAATACGTGCACGAAATGCTTCTGGAATATATTCTTGTACGATTGTTGTTTGAGCTGGACTACTCATGTTCATAAGTACAATTCTAAACAAAAATGCAAATAATGACAATGGTAGAAATGAACTATAGGCTAGAATTAGTATTAGAGGGATGGATATTCCCTGTGTTAAATAAATCACCTTAGCATTACTGCCTAATTTAATTGATAATAATGGAACCATCCCCATAAATATTGCAGTTAGAATTTGAGCTGTTCCCATAATAAAGTTAACTTCGGATGGACCAAGGAGAAATCGTTTAACGAAATAAGGTTGAGTAAAGGGAACTAGAAATCCAGCTCCAAATCCAATCATAAGAGATATGACGAGAAAGCCAACAATATACATTCCTTCAGGACTTCTAATCATCATTTTTAGATCAACTTTGGGTTGAGATTCAACATTATTTCTCCACTCTTCAGCATTTACTAATAAAATGAAAGGAATAATTGCTACAGTAGTAACAAGGAAAGTCACGATCATTGTCAATTGGAGGTTTGCGTGAGAAAATTCATTTTGGAACAGAATAAAGAAAAAAGAAGATAAAAAATACCCCACAGCTAAGCTACCCCATCGCATGGTTTCATTCTTAGTGAATACTTTAATCCTATCAGTTGGATTATTATGAGCGAGAATCGCGATTTGAGATGGCTCGATCATTCCTTGACCAAGTCCAACACCAAATCCTCCTAATAATAAATATTCCCACTGAGGGGTAAAAGCAATAATGAAATAGGATAACGCGTAAATAATAGTACCACTTAGCACCAATCGTCTATGACCTAACCTATCAGCTAGAAATGCAGCTGGAAAAAGAAATAAGAGATTAGAGAACATTTGCATTGATTGAATGAAACCATAATTGACAATAGTTCCTCCCAAGACTTCAACATAGGAGGGAAAATTCCCTCGGGAGAAAGATTGTCCAAGAGCAAGAAAAGCAGTTCCAAGATAGATTAACATATTATTATTATGCTTCATAAACTATCAAAAATCCTTGATATCTCTGTCTATTTTTTGTTTTCTTTAGTTGAGAGCTCACGGATTACCATTAACGGCTTTCTTGAAGAGAGTACTCTAATATTATTGAAAGAATCAACAAAATATGGCGTTTCAAAGGAATGTGAATAACATGTTTAAAGAGTAGTATAATAAAAAGAAAGATTAGCGAAATTGTACAATTTCATGTACATTCCCATAAGGATCTTTAAAAGCATTAAAAATGCCTGCAGGGAATTCTATTGCTTCGGGATAGATAAATTTAACCCCTTTTTTTCTATAATCTTTCATTATTTTGTTTAAATCATTCGTTTTGAAGATAATAACCGATTGAGCTTCATTAGGATAGTCAATTTCTGTTGTTTTATCAACTTTATATAATAATAAACGAATCCTACCCTTTTGAACTAAATCCACAGCTTGTGGAGGGTAATAATGATCTTTTGAAACTTCAAATCCTAATATTTCAGTATACCAAGTGATTGCCTCCTCAAGATTGGAGACATTGATTTGATTCATGGCGATTTCTAACATCATAATACCTCAACATTACTAATCTAAAATATCAACCCCATTGTCTAAAAGGAGTAGTTGGTTTGTTATCTAGGATCTTTTCAATCATCTCTAATTTTTCTTCATTAAGCTTTACCTCACTTGCAGCAGCATTTTCAATCACTTGTTCAGGTTTGGTAGCTCCCATAATAGTTGAAGTAATCTCAGGTTTTCGGAGAACCCAAGCTAGTGCTAATTGACTCAAAGGTATATCGATGGATCCAGCTACTTCTAGTAACTTCAATAGCTGAATTCTACGTTTTTCAAACAAATTCTTTGGAAGATCTTTCTTTATAGCATCAATGGAAAAACGACTGTCCCTTGGAAATCCATTCAAATACTTTCCAGTATATAATCCACCAGAAAGAGCTTCAAAAGCCGTAATTCCTAAACCATGATACTTGGCTACATCCAAAAGCTCAACTTCTATGAAGCGGGCATTCATGTGATAAGGAGGTTCTTCAACCGCAGGAGGTATTAATCCACTTTCTTTTGCGATTCCAATCGTTCTCTCCACAAGAAATGGAGGCCACCAACTAGTTCCCCAATAATGAACAGATCCTTCTTCTATTAGATTGGTCATTGTCAGAATCGTTTCTTCTAAAGGAGTACCACGATCGGGTCGGTGACAAAAGTAGATATCAACATAATCTGTTTGTAAATACTTCAATGAGTCGTGAATTGATTCTTTAATATGTTTACGTGACAGGCCTCCACTATTTGGGCTTTCACGTAGTTGTTTGAATACTTTAGTGCTAATTACTAAATCGTCTCGGTTTTGATCTAGCAAGAATTCTCCCAGTATTATTTCAGCTCTTGTACGTTGATCAATGGGGAGTTCTGAATCCATAATACCATATCTGTCAGCACAATCGATGAAATTAATACCTTGATTCAATGCTTCGGTTAAACATGCCATGGCTGCTTCTTTCTTGATGTATGAGCCATGATACATCGTGCCAATGCTGATTTCTGAGAGTTTTATTCCATGTTTTCCCATTTTTCTATATTTCATTTGAAAACCTTCATAACAATAATTAAAATTCATGTGGGTCTGGAGGGAATTTACCAACTTCTGCTAAAGGATTTTGACGAACAAAATTGATAAAATCAACATATGATTCGGTTACACCTCTTCTAATTGGTATAGGTCGATTATTTAAGAAAGATTCAATTTTTTCACAAATTTCAGAATCTAATTTGATGTCTATTGATTGAATGTTTTCCTCAACACGATCAGGATTCCTTGTACTCATTAAAACTGTGTCAACAAGGGGAATTTGCATCGTCCAAGCGAGAACAAGTTGAGGTAGGGAAATGTCTAGTTCTTGGGCTAATTCAGAGAGTTTCTTGGTTTTTTCCATTATTTGAGAATCTTTCTCTATGTAGCTGGAAAAATTTTTCTTGTCTTCTACGGGAAGATCTTCAAGATCTAAAGAACTATATTTTCCTGTTAACAATTTTTCAGCTAGTACACGGTAAGCAACAATACCCAAGCTATGATAATCAGCAGTATAAGGTAATTCAACTTCCACTGCATACCTCTGAAACATATTATACTTAGTTTGATCACATACAGGAGCTCTTAATCCTAATCTATTCGTGATACCAAAAGTGCGTTCTAATTGAACTGCTCTCCAATTTGATGTTGCCCAATGAAGTATTTTCCCTTGTTCGATTAAATCATTCATTGCATTTACAGTTTCTTCAATAGGTGTTGCAAAATCATATCGATGACAGTAGTATAGATCAAGATAGTCAGTATTAAGCCGTTTTAGAGTTTTATTTATTGATTCATGGATATGCTTTTTACTAAGTCCTCGGTCGTTTGCATTCTTACTCATCGGAAACATGACTTTACTACTGATAATAAAGTTTGAACGATCATATTCTTGAATGAATTCACCAATGATTCTTTCAGCTTCCCCAAATGCTCCATATATATCAGCACAGTCAATATAGTTGACACCTAGGTCTACTGCCTTTTCAAGGCATTTTAAACCATCTGTTTTAGAAACAGGATTTTCTGTGAATTTATATTGCGCTCCTCCATAAGCCATTGTACCAAAACTAATTATGGAAACGTGCATTCCGCTTTTTCCTAATTTTCGAAACTTCATCTAAATATCTATCCTTTCAAAGTGAGTTTAATTGTCTAGTTTTCACTGATTAAACATAAGTCCTAATTTCTTCAAAAATATTGGTCATAGACTGTAATAAATCCGATTTTAAAGGACCAAGTTCTAGTATTGCAGCATTTTCCTTGATTTGGGATAGTGTTTTAGCACCTGGAATAGGAACTGTTGTTTCACTTGTACTCCATAAATAACTCAACAACGCCTGAATTAACGTCAAATCCTCTCCACTGAGTAGTTCACTTAACTCTTCTAGTTTCTTCTGTCTTTTAATAAACCATTCTTCAGCGATAAATTCTCGTCCATACCACATATGATTCTTGTCTAAATTTTGCATATATTCTTTGGAGTACTTACCTGTTAACGTCCCACTCCCTAGTGGAGATCGGATGACACCGACTAAATTATATTTTTCACATAATTCAATCATTTTGGGATTGTTTCGGGTGATATGAATGGCGTATTGAATAGCTGTACAATTCTTTCCCTCTGCAAAAACCTTAGCTCGCTCAACGTCATCGGTACTCCATCCATAACCCCCTATTCGACCCTCTGCAACTAAATCCTCAAGTGTATTCATAACATTCTTTGCGTTTTCAATATCATGATCACTGTCATGGAGCTGATATAGATCAATAAAGTCAGTTTGCAATCTTTTACAACTTGCCTCTAGCGCTTTACGGATGTAATCAGGATCAACATTCTTTCCAATGGAAATTTTTTTAACTTCATCGAATTCGTTGGCAAATTTTGTTGCAATCACCATATCATTGCGATTGTATTCAGAGAGAACTGATCCTAAGATTCGTTCTGAGCGTCCAAATCCATATATATCAGCAGTATCGAAAAAATTCACTCCTAACTCAATTGCTTTATGAATTACTCTTTTTGATTCTTCATCATCTACAGAACCATATGCGAAGAAATTTCCATTTTTACCTTTAAATGGGCCTCCGATGGCAAAACAACCCATTCCAATGGCACTAACTGTAATGTTACTCTTACCAAACTTTCTTTTGTACAATTTCAATAACCTCTGATTGTTCCATTCCTAATTATCTTCATATATATACTCAAATTCCCCTTCTCCAGTAGGAGAAAACCCATACTTCTCCGACTCTTTGTAAAACTGTCCTTCACAAGAAGCCCATATACGAAATTCTGGGATTTCTTTTGTTTTAAGGAATTTATATCCAGCTTTAAATGTTGCTTTACGCAATTCTGTCAGATTTTCATAATTAGTATCAATTGCTAACTCGTTTAATACTCCAATGGAATATTTCAGCAATTTATCATAATCGTATGGAGGATTATTAATACCTACGCTCCACCAAGCTAATAATGTATCATTTTTATAAACTAAGGTTGAATTTTCTGGAGAATATTTACCTGACTCGAATCCTAGATACAATTCCTCTTTAGATAGATCTCGACCAACAATACCCTCTTTGGAGTATCTAAAATCTATAAGTTCTCCAATTTTATTAGGTGTGAAAGATACAAACTTAAAACCTGTAAGTTGGTAGTTTAGTCTGTCAGTTTGAATGACTAAACGCCTGTTTTCATTAATTGATTTTATTGGAGCAGTTTTTTGATTCCTTAGGAACTCATGAATTTCCTCATATTTGCTGTTATAAGTTGAATGGATCCTGTTTGCGTTCTTTGATCTTGCTAAATCATAATTTGCTTTAAAAAGTAAATTCAATGTTTCCTCTGACCGATATTTCCTAAGAATTAATGGATAATGAAGATTGTACGATCCTAATCGACCGTAACATTCAGCATAGCCAACAATTCCCTTTTGTGAATGTTCCAGAAATTTAGTATTTTCAGATCCATACTCATATCCAATTCTGAGACTTCCATATATGGGATTTCTTATTCTTATCTCTTCTGGTGTAGTTGGAAGTATATTTGGATCGATTTCGATCATTACTTTGTTAAAAATATCAGCTTGATCCTTTTCATCCTCTTCATGATAATCTCTAATGGAAAAGGTTGCGTTTAACATATGATAATTCTCCTAAACACTTTTTTCCTGACGTTTCAAATAATTCTTGAAAATTAAAGTATCGTTTCAAGGAATATTAGAAAAGTAAAAATTGATTTATAGTTTTCGATTGTGGCGAACATCAAATTATATTATACAAATAAGGAACTTAATATAACTTTAGAATAAAAATAATTGATAAGTGATAATAATATGGCTGAAAATCGACAAGTTTTATTTGATCATTGGCATGAGATCCCTTCCTCCAAATATCTTGATGTTTCCAAAGATAAGTACTATTCTCACCCTGTGAAAAGGGAAATTGTAAAACTTCTCAGAGAAGGGATAGAAGATAAGTCTCCAGACGGGAGATCTACGGTACGACATGCTCTCAATGTGCAAGAAATCAAAGATTTGTTGAGGCAAAGAAAAGATATTATTATGAGTCCTACGAATCTTTATTTCCACTTGGATTCCCTGCAAGAAATGGGATTTATCAAAATTGTTACAGCACTGCAGAAAGGGCGTTATGGGAGAAATAAAGTAAAGTACTTCGGAAGAGTGGCACGAAATCTATTCGTTTCAAGTGAGGAAGTTAGTATATCTGAATATAATGAACGGTTTGATGAATTTAAAAAACTTGCAGGCTTATTAGATATTTCTTTGCCCAGAGATTATTCCGAGCTCCCACAAAAACTGCTAGAAACTAAACAACACTACTATAAAGTATTGGGTAACTGGTTAGTAGAACATGAAGAATTAATTGTTGAAGAAAACCTCAATCTAGGTGTATTATACGATTTTCTAAAATTAATCAATGGAATCAACCCCCGATTTCATGAACTATTTGATGAACTTTTTTCTCTTCTGAAACAACAAATTTCTGGATTGTAGCTATCCCTGGTATGCATTTTCATTTGATAGCTAAGAAAATCGTAACGAGTCCTAAATATAATGGATAATAATAAACTCTTTTCCAACCGGCCTGTTTAATTATTTTCGAGAAATCTGAAGCTTTTGGGAATTGTGAAATACTCTCTGCCAGGTAATTATAGGCTTTTGAATTTAATAAAAATGCTTTTGCTAATAGTGGAGCTAATTTTCTGAAATAGAATAAACCAAGAAATCTCACATAACAATTGGTAGGAGGAGTGGCTTCTAGGATCACAAATCGGCCTCTATTTTTTGTGATACGGGCCACTTCTTTCATGGTGTTTAATGGGTTGTGGACGTTACGAATCCCAAAACCAATCATGCACACATCGAAAGTTTCATCTGAGAATGGTAGATTATTAATATCTGCTAGAGCAAATGATATTTCTTTTTCTATGGTTTGTGATTTTTTAATTGCAATTGACAACATTTTTTCAGATAGATCAGTTCCAATAACAGTCCCCTGAGACTTTTTACGTAATAATAATGCTAGATCTCCTGTACCAGTTGCAAGATCTAAAGCCCGTTCATTTACTTTGAAGCCAGATAGTTGTGCTGCAATTTCTTTTGTATGTCTATGAGTAAAAAAGGTCATTACATCGTTCATGAGGTCATAGTACCTTGCTAATGAGTTAAACATGCTAGTGAGAGTACTAGCAGACTTATCTACCTTCACTGTAAACACATATAAAAGCAGGTACACATCTCATAGTTCGAGTATTTGCGTTAATCACACTTCTATGCGACAGATTATTTATAAATTCGGAATATTTCTTTAATCTTAAATATATACAGCTTGTATCAAGCAAAGTTGAGTTCAATGGTAAAAAAGTATGCCTCTATTCCTTTTCACCTTCACACTTATACTGAAGATGAAATGATTAAAAGATCTATTGAAATGTATGATTTTGTCAATTCTCGAAGATCAATACGAAACTTTTCTGATAAGCCTATTCCTCGAATTATAATTGAATATATTATTAGAACTGCTGGGACAGCTCCATCAGGTGCCAATAAGCAACCTTGGACATTTGTGATTGTAAGTAACTCTGATCTGAAACGTAAGATCCGATTAGCTGCAGAATTAGAAGAAAAGGAGTTTTATGAACACAAAATTTCAGATGAATGGCGTCAAGACTTGGTTCCTTTAGGTACTAGTTGGGAAAAACCATTTCTCGAAATAGCTCCTTATTTGATTGTAGTTTTTCAGCAAAAATACCATCTTGATGAAAATAATAAAAAAAGAAAGAATTATTATGTAATAAAAAGCGTTGGAATTGCTGTCGGAATGCTAATTCTAGCCATCCATAACGCAGGCTTGGCAACATTAACACATACCCCCATCAGCATGAATTTTCTACGAGATCTCTTAGGTCGGCCTGAAAACGAGAAAGCATTTGTAATTATGCCTGTTGGATATCCCAAGGAAAATGTTGAAGTACCAGATATAAAAAGAAAATCTCTCTCTGAAATTTTGATCTGGAGTTAAAAGTATAGAAATACTCAAGATTTTGATTCTCGTTGACTATAATTAATTGACACGTGAGTGCTATATGATCATAGAAGAGTATAATGCCAAAAGTTTGATGCGGAAGAGCTCACCATCACTCTTTTCTTGGTCTGAACACTACCTCAATCCTTATCAAGGATGCTATCACGATTGTCAGTATTGTGATGGAAAATCTGAAGTTTATCATATGCATGAGGATTTTGGTGATCGAATTCGTGTCAAAAAGAATGCCCCCCACTTGCTTGAACGATTTTTGAAAAAGCAGGGATTATATTCAACTTATCACTCTTCTACATTAGACTCCCATTTACAATTAAGAGGATCAAAAAAGTACCCCAAACCCAAATTCATTCTATTTATTGGAGGGGGAGTATGTGATGTTTACCAACCAGCAGAGAAACAGGTTAAAATGACTCGTACATTATTACACCTTGCCCAGATGTATAATGTTCCTATACAAATATTAACAAAGAGTACCCTTGTTTTAAGAGATTTAGATATATTAAAAAAGATAAATGAGAGTAATTTTGTTGCAGTAAACTTCAGTATTACTTTAATGGATGAACAAGCTCAACAAATCTTTGAACCCCGAGCCAGTCCAACATCAGAGCGTTTATACGCAATAAAGAAACTAAGAGAAGAAGGAATTCATTCAGGGATATATTTTTACCCCCCTTTGCCATTTATTGGCGATACAGACGAAAATATGAAAGCTATCTTTCAAAAAGCTAAAGAAGTAGATGCTGAATTTGTGTATGTTTGGTCATTAACCCTCAAACCTGGTAGAAATAAAGTAAGTTTTTTCCGTACAATCCAAAAACATTATCCTCATCTTTTATCTAAATATCGACAATTATATGGAAACAACAATAAATATGGAACATTAGATCACTTTCAGTTAAAAAAGCTCAATCTTATCTATCCAGAGATAAAAGCGTTCAAATATAACCATGAACTCAATCTTCCATATGCATCAAAACGATATATCCCTCTTGGACGGGTTGAGAATAATCTCCGACTTGCTGAAATATTGCTTAGGGCTGCCTACATTAAGTCATGCATTATTCGTGAGCAATCCTCCAGTGAAACATATCAATTAAACAAAGCAGTGAGTTTTCTTGAACAACATCCACAAGATGTTTTTAAACTAGATAAAAGCAAATTTAGGGCACTTAACATTCCTCAAGCCGCTCATCCCTATATCATTGATATTTTCCTAAATGAGAAAAGCACTTTACTTGAAGAGTTAGAAAGAAACGCATATAATATAGTATTAGAAAAACTTAAAAGAATAACATGATTTTTCTGAGTAAAATATAGATTTATATTTCCACATCTATCCTATTTGCTTCTTTTAAGATGTATAACGCGTCAATTGTAACCCATTCATTCATTTTCTTTTTATTCACCTCTCCCCAATCGACTGGAGAATAACGAGACCTCTTATTTCTAAAAAAATTCCTTTTTTCTGCTGGAAATCCCCCCTCGGTGAGTTCTTTGGATTCAAGTAATTTTAACGCTTCTTTACAACGGTGATCTTTAACTTTCCCACATTCAGCAATCACTTTTAATCCAAATAAAATATTATACATCCAATATGAAGGATATGATAATTTTGTCCATTGTTTATCAATAATTTTGTTGGTACTCCTTCTTTTATAGAATTGTCTTTTGAGAAACAATTCTGACGCCTGATCAATTGCTTTTCTTGCTACTTGATCGTTTGTTTTTCTTTCAAAGATATTCAATGCTCTTAGTGGAATAGCACTTTCATGATAAGATGAATTTATTGCCTCAGGCCGTACATCGCAATTCCATCCTCCATCTTCCCATTGATAGGTAATTAAACGATCTGCGAGTGTTGTACATGCCTCCCATACATATTCGGCAAGTCCTAATGAAATAATTGAAAATAATCCATTTCCTTCTTGAGAAGCACAGAATCTTCTGCGATTATTAATTGTTTTCTTGCTTGCCCAACGCTTCTTACTTAATAACCAATTTAACTCAAGCTTTATGCTTGTTAGTAATGTTTGATCTCCTGGGGGATAACCGATATCCGCCAAGTCCGCCAAAACCCAATGAATTCCCTCCCATTTTTTATAAACACGACCCTCTCCAACTTTTCTAATTTTAAATAACTTTTCTTGAGCTGAGAGGGCATTAAATAATCCTGATACTACAGGTGACCTTTCCTTGATTATTGATGCAATTTTTTGAACTTCACGACTCTTATAATCATTTCCTAATAAGCGTAGATGCACCTTTAATTGAATGGCTGGATCCTTTGAAGCCAATAATTTATTGATTACTGCTTTTGTTTTCATCACATAAAATCAACTATCAATTTTGCCAATAAACGGAGTAATCCTCCCACGTACGAATAATGTGTTTAACCTCCTTGAGGTCTAGATAGTTATGAACTAAAACCTCCCGTTGCAATTCTATAGGAAGTAAATGATGGTAGCGTTCATAAATGAACTTTTCAGTTTGCTCATAGAGTTGATGTAAGTCTTTCTCAGTAACACTTTCTACGAGATTGTACAAATCCATATAAAGAGAATTAACGTTATTATAACTATTAGTTTCAAATTGGATTACATGGACTGGAAGGTGGGGTTCAGTTGTCGTAACAGGTTCAGGCTGTAACCAATTGATACCTAAAGTGTCGGAACCCAGAAATTTCAATATACGCACAAGTGTTCTGAATGATGTGGATCCCATCCACGGTAGTAAACTATATCTGTTTCTTGACTCTTGCAATAAGACCTTTTTGTCTAATTGCTGTGCTTTTGCAAATAAGCGTCCCTCCTCAAGTCGAATTCGGGCATCCCTCTGAAGAAATGAATAGCTTTGATCTTCAAAGAGAGAGCGCCGCATTCGTTGAAGAACTCTGGTATGAACGGGAGCCAATCTCCCTGGCCACACATAAAATGGTTTTTCAGCTATTTTTTCAGCTTGCATAACCTTTTGTTTGGGGTAAACTTGAGTTATACGATAGGGATACCCCCCAATTAATAATTGATCACCTGGTTCTAGAAGTTGGTCAATATGTCCAATTTCAAGGGTTCCCTCCTTAATGGAGTAATCAACAGCGTAATCGCGAAAGACTGCGAAAAACCGGTAGTTACGGACAATTTTCTCACCTGCAAGTCCAATAATTAACCCACCCTCTTGAATCTGCTCGATGAATTCATTTTTGATCAGGTGATTGAGTAAGGCACGAAACTCATACATAGAAATATTCTTAAATGGACTCAGAGACAACACTCTTTTGGCTAGCGCTTGAGGAGAGAGTTCACCAGCTGAAGCTAGAATTGACATAGTTTGATGGAATAAAATCGAGAATGGTTTCTTAAGTGGAAGAGCAGGTTCAATCCACCGCTCATCAAGATAGAGTTGGACAAGACCTATAGCCTGTAACAATCGCCAAGGAAGTTGATATGCAAGGGGGGTGTGAGCGGTTTTAGGATTCTCTGAAATAGCAAAGAACATCTCGGAGGCGTTATTTATCCTCCCTGATCTTCCCAATCGTTGCACAAAAGTTGATACAGCATGTGGGCTATCAATATGAATAATTCGTTCAACATCAGAAATATCAATACCTAATTCTAGTGTCATTGTTGCAGCGACAATATGGGGATCTCCATTCTTTTCTTTCAAAAACTCCTCTGCATCCTCTCTAAGGAGTCCTGCAATACATGAATGGTGAGAATGATACACATCTGGTAAACCTTTCGATTTAGCAATTTCTCTTAACCCATGAGTCACGAGCTCAGTTCTTTCTCTATCATTCTGGAATATTATACATTTCCTTCCTAATGTCAAATCAAAGATCCATCTATGTGATGGTAGGTCTAGTCCACGTGCTGGAGGTTGCCCTTTCATCTTTGCTCGATGCCATGTTGTTTCAGTAAAATGTTCAATACCAAGCCTAAGTTTTTTCGTTGGTTCCTCTATAATCGGAGTTACAACAGGAAAATTAGTGCCTGAAGCAAGCCACTGTTCTGCGTATGAGTAGTCTCCAAGCGTAGCAGACAGGCCCACTCTTCGTGGAATTTTATTTATGTAGCCTTGTAGACGTTCAAGTTGACAAATAACTTGCCTCCCTCTATCAGAAAATTGAGGCATAAATGCATGAACTTCATCAATAATTATAAATCGTAAATCACCAAAGAGCTTGCTTAAATCAGTCGTCCGATTGATCAAGAGGCTCTCTAACGATTCCGGGGTGATTTGCAGTATCCCACTTGGATTACGTACTAATTTGGCCTTATGACTCTGAGGAACATCTCCGTGCCATCGCCAAACATGGATATCTGCCTCTTGGAGAAGATCCTCCACTCGCTGGAACTGATCATTGATAAGCGCTTTTAGTGGTCCAATATATAAAACACCTACACTCATAGAAGGATTTTCATCTAATAAAGTCAAGATTGGAAATAATGCAGCCTCGGTTTTCCCACTAGCTGTCCCAGTTGCCAATAGGAGATGGTGAGGAGTATCGAAAATAACTTTACACGCTTCTTCTTGAACTGGTCTAAATTCCTCCCATTGTTGTCGATAAATCCACTCCTGAATCCATGGAGCAAGTCGATAGAATTGATCTGAGGCCAAACCCCTCACCAGCTCTTAATAATTTCTCTTAACTCTTCCAAATCCAAATAATCATCCATTAACGTCTTTTGCTGGAGTTTTGTAGGAATATATTGATCAAATTTCCGCCAAAGGAAGATCTCATCCTCTTTGATGAGCTCAGCGGATGATCTAATACTTTCACATAAGTTCTTAATCTCTGATTCAAGACTCTCTCTTGATTGATCTTCAGCTTCAAATAAGAAAAAATATGGAGCCTGTTCACTTATATTTCTTATTCCTAATTCTTCAGAATGTAATTCTAGAATTCTTCTAATTGTACGAAATGAAGTCGATCCAGCCCAAGGGAGAAGAACAAATTTATGTCCAGCAAGTTGAAACAGAGCTCTCTTATCCATCTCTACTTCAGAAGCAAGCATTCTAACCTGTTGAATTCGTTCAATGGCACCTGGTTGTAAATAAGGATAAAATTTGTCTTCAAATAGGATTTTTCGCATATGTTGAAGGACTTTAGTATGCACAGGGGCGATACCTCCTGGCCAGAAGTAGCGCGTTCGACCGCCCACTTTTGAAGCTATAATTATTTTCTGTTCTGGATAAATCTCTTTAACTTCCCAAGTATAACCAGCTAAGGGAAACCGATCACCAGGAAGAAATAATTGCCCAATTTTACCTATTTCATCAAATTCTTCTGTTTCCTTTACCGTCCACTCTACGACATCAGGAAAAACAGCATAGAACCGATAGTTGCGTACAACTCGTTCACCATCTAAACCAATTATCAGTCCACCATCTTCAATCTGCTCGATATGGTTTAATTCAATAAGATATTGAATAAGAATCCGATAATCATCTTGAGTAACGTGTTTAAATGGTGTTAAGGATAATACGCGCTGGGCTAGAGTCTGTGGAGAGAGTTCACCCGCTGAAGCTAGAGAGGACATTGTTTGGTGATATAACAAACTAAATGGGGATTTTAATTCTTGGATTGGTTCAATCCAACGTTCTTCTAAGTATAAATTAATGATTGCAATAGATTGTATTAATTCCCAAGGGATAAGATAGGGAAGTGGTTTATTATCTGATGGTTCTTCTTCAGAATGAATAAAAAGAATTTCAGAGACATCTGCTTCTTTTCTACCGGATCTTCCTAATCTTTGGAGAAACGAAGATACAGTTCGTGGAGAACCAATTTGGATAATCCTTTCCAATGATCCAATATCAATACCTAATTCTAAAGTAACTGAACATGCAGTTACTGAAGGAATGTCTCCTGTTTTCATGATTGTCTCTGCTTCTTCTCTAAGGGTCGCAGAAATACTTCCATGATGAACATAGTACCGATTTGGGTATCCTTTCTGATTAGCTATTGCTCTTAGGCTATTAATTGTACTTTCAGCTCTTTCCCGAGTATTAGTAAAAATCAAACATTGCCGATTCAGTGTTTGATCAAATAAGTACTGACTTGAGGGATAAGGTTCAGAGGAGGGTTCTGAAGTAGGAGCAACTAATTCACCACCCTCACCATATTGCATTATTCCAGAAGGATTAGGATTGGGATTGATGAAATTCTCAACAGCTAATCTTATTCGTTTGATTAATCCTTGTACTTTTGGAGTAATCACTGGAAGGTTTGTTCCTGAACTTAACCATTTTTCTGCTGAGCTATAATCGCTCAAAGTTGCCGAAAGACCGATGCGACGGGGATGAAATCCAATGATTGTTCCAAGACGTTCTAATTGACATAAGATTTGAGTTCCCCGCTCTTCATTCATGAAGACATGTACTTCGTCTATGATCACAAATCGAAGATCACCAAACATCCTACGTAATTCTTGGTGTCTATTAATCAACAAGCTTTCCATAGATTCGGGCGTTATTTGAAGAACACCACTAGGATTTTCTATTAATTTTCTTTTAAGATTTCGAGGAATATCACCATGCCATGGCCAAGCTGAGATCTCTGCCTCCTCTAGCAATTCTTCTATCCTATTAAATTGGTCGTTAATGAGAGCTTTTAAAGGTGAGATGTAAAGTATTCCAATACTCGCGGGGGGATCTTCATGAATTAGTGTCAAAGCAGGTAAGAAAGCTGCTTCAGTCTTTCCACTAGCAGTACCAGTTGCTAATAGGATATGTGCTGTTGTATTAAATATGGCTTGAGCAGAAGCTATTTGAATATCACGTAATTCTTCCCACCCATGAGAGTAAATCCATTCTTGAATGAATGCAGGAAAACGGTTAAAAATCGTATCACTCATAATTTAAATTCCTCAAACTCCGTTCCTTTTACTGATTCATCTATTTGACTCGGGGCTTGTGGTTTGAAGTCTTCTCCTTGAATTATTCCTAAGAAAGATTGTTCAGGATTTTTCCGTAAGATATTCAATAGGATAATGAACTCTCGAACAAATTCTCGAGGAGTAAGGAGTTTATCAGCTCCAATACGACTAACTATTACTTTAATAAATTCTTGAAGTTCATCATTTGACAAAAAAGGGTTGTACTTGTAGTGAAGAGCATGAATATTCATAACACGAGTTAATAAAACAAAAATCTCTTCCAGAGTCAACCGTTCAAGTTTGATAATAGGACCTGATATGTCACGCAATCCATTTTTAGTAAATCGACTTCCAACAAGTCGGGAATGAAGTGCCTCATAACTATAGAGGCCTCTTCGTCTATCTTCGAGAAATTGAGGAGTACCACCTACGAAAATTCCGAGATACTCTGCCTTTCCTTGCATGGTATCATTATACATTGTCAACAATTTTTCATAATTATTAGTCCTCGATTGAGTATGAGTGATTTTATACAAATTGACTGCTTCATCAAAAAAGACTAAAAGTCCTTTATATCCAATTTCTGTGACAAATCGTGCTAGTAATTTGATATAATCATACCAAGAGTCATCATCAACAATGATATTGACACCTAAGGCATTTCGTGCCTCTGTTTTTGTTGTATATTCCCCTCGTAACCATCTAAGGGCATTTTCTTTTGTCTCTTCCTCACCTAGTTTATGGCCCCGCCAGTACGTTGAGATAACGATAGCAAAGTCAAAACCATGAACAAGATCTTTTATGTTGTTAACCGCATTGATTATCTCTGTTTCCACCAGATCAACAAAAACAGGATCACCAGGTTTGATTCCTTTTTCAGTAATCACCATGGATTGAATTTTGGAGATCCATTTTTCTAAAATTGCTGTTAATGCTCCCCCACTAGGTCGTGTTTTTGTGGACATATTTGTGATGAGTTCACGATATGTTGCGACTCCTTTACTTCCACTCCCAATGAATCGTCTTGCGGGGGATAAATCTACATCAGCCACCACGAAATCACGATCCATGGCATAATTTCTTAGAAGTTGAATCAGGAAACTTTTGCCAGATCCGTATCGTCCAATAAAAAACCTAAAAGCTGCACTACCAACTTCAATGTTTTCCAGATCTTCTAATAATGATTCTATTTCCTCTTTTCGGCCTACAGCTATGTGTTCTAAACCTATACGAGGTACCACTCCAGCATTCAAAGATTTTAGTATTATTGCTGAAACACGTTGAGGGATTCTTCTCTTTGACATTCTTCTGTTTCGTCCTAGTATCTCATCTACAATCATATCTTAAGAATTGACTTGATTTTATCTAGATATTCGTCAATAACGTTAAGCAATTCACTATCAATAATTATATCGTCAATGACCTCGATCGCAATTTCATTAATAGACTCTATGATTGTTTCTGGTAAGGTCCCTGTTTGTTCAGCAATCTGATCTAATTGTTCTTTAGGATTTTCACTGAATAATAGTGACTTTAAAAACTTCAGTTGAATATCATTCAGTTTTGATTTGAATAACTCCCACTCATCTAATTCGATTGTTTCTTCTTGAGCAGATTCTTGATTAATGTTTACTTCAATTTCTCCTCGATCCTCTTCTAAATCTCCTATTGATTCTTCCAATTCAAATTTATATATATCCGAATTTGTTAGCAGTGTTTGAATTTCATCAGATTCTTTGGTTAATATTTTTATTTTAGTTTGATCTACACCTAGATTACCACTTTGTACCTGTAAAGCTAGTTTAGAATATTTAGGGGTGATGTTTGTGGCATTTAAGTTGTCGATGAAATAATAATCAATTATTGCTTCAACTTCAGGATCAGGAATTTCAGCCTTTAATCGGGTTTTAGTTGTATCTAACTCGATATCACGAAAACGATTGTGAATATATTTTATTGTATTATCTAGAAAATTTAAGAACTGCCGTGAATAACTTTTTACCTCTAATATATCGACCTCACCGAAATAGCGAGCAAGGACAAAGGGGATTCTCCTTTTTTTAGAGGGATGATGGAATTCTAGTAATGATTTGCTATATTTTTGTAAATAGTATGTGTTCACTTCATTTAAAATAATACTAACGTGTTGATCCATTGTGGTTCGAACAGAGTCATTTAATCGGGTATAGGGAGGAAAACTTAAATATCTCACGAGCTCATAAATCATTTTGATTGGGATTTTGTTAAAAGCTTCATGATGATACTGAGAAATTAGAAGTTCAGTTAATTCATATCGAAGGTCTCTCTGTTCTCTTCCATCTAATCGTTTCAAGATATTACGATAGAGTTCTTCTATACCATCAATTGATATCTCTTTTAGAATTGCATATTCCACAATCCATTCAGGTAAATATTCATCCAATTCGGGATTCTCAATACGGTAATATTCCCAGATAGCCAATAATCGTTTATATCCCTCCTGATGATTTTCGATTCCTATGTCATTAATAATTTCATAGATATACAACATAACATACCCAATCTGAGCTGAGAGAAAATTTCCCCTCCTAACCTGGTTACGCCAATAAAAGTACCACTGTAATTGAGCTTTTGTCATATCTTGGTAATTTGGTTGAAATTGGTATAGAGGAACAGGTTTAGCTTCATCTTCTACCCTATTGACATATTTTTGCGCTGCATCAATGAATGGTAAATCTATTTCTTGTTCTGATAGGCTTAACTCACTGATAAATTTCGTAAATGTCATTTCAATGACATTTTCAATTTCTCTTTCAAGTATGCTGATATGCGGAAGGGCTGGAAATCGAAAATACTTACGTAATTTATTTTCTGTTGTGTTTACAACCTCAGAAATGAAAATTAGAAGAGGTAGAGATTTCGTGTAAGGGAAAACTTCAATAGTCTTTGTAAGATAACTTTCATTTTTGAGGGCACGATTAAAAACGAATCGTCCAACTTTATCGGGTTTAAATTTCTCTAATAAGCTAATGCTTTCATTCTCATGATAATATCTATCGATTGCATCCAGCACTTCAGGAATTATTTCATTTATGACGGATGATTTCGATGAATAAAATGAACTACTTATTATGCTATTATTTGCGAGAATATTGATCCATTCTATTGGCATTTCTCTAAACGAGCGGGGAGGAAACAATGTTAGTATTGAATCTAGACATTCAAGTGTGTATTGTGAGTGAAATTTGAATAATTCCCTATTTATAGTCCTTTGATCATAATGACAATTGTGAAGGAGGATATAGTCTGTTAACCAATCAATTAAGTAACGATCAAGTCTAGGATGTTCTCTTCGATAATGGATCCATAAATCTCGTAATATACGATAACCTTTTTCCTTATCTTCATAATCAAGTGCTTGATAGATATATAGGAAAATATATGACAAATCGGTGGGATAATAATGTCCATTCTCGATTTCTGAAACCCAATAATCATACCATTTTCTTTGATCCTCATTCAGTGTGTCCAAGGTAGGCCAATATTGATCAAATGATACAAACTTAGGGATTTTAGGAAGTTTCTCAGCTGGGGCTGTTTTAAACTCCGAAAAATACTTATTGGCTTTTCTATTGTTCCGATTTCTCTTTAACTCCTCAATTTTCCCCCGAATTATTGATGCTTTCTTAAAATCCAGAGATTGAGCAGCGAGCTTCATTCTGGACTCAAGCTCAGTGATATTTTCATGACTTATATTTGCTTTAGTGAAAATTTGTTTTCTATCCCTAATCTTAGGTATTACTTCTTGGTCTTTGATTGATGTTTTGATGTATTTTTTAGTGGTGAAACTTATTTCAAATTCTGCAAAAGCTGGTTTTTTTCGCATCACCTCCCTTTTTGGTTGTAATTCCCCTTCATATCTCTGTAGTTCTGTTTGTACTATATTCTTGATATGACCTGAAAGTGGTCTTGGATTAATTTCTACTTTCCCATGATACTTCAAGATTAAACTTAATTTTTTTTCAGTATATTTCAGTATATCTGATACTAAATCCACAAGTGGCTCATTTGAAGCAAGCCAATCAATATATTCCTGTTTAATATCATCAATATTCGCAGTATAATCTGTAATGCTGAAATTCATTTGTGGTGAAAATATTTCAAGAAGTCCTTTATTTTCAACCTTTAAAAAGTGCTGATTGACGTTTTTCAGGATATTTGGTAAAATTTTTTCTAATATCTGGATATTCCCACTTTGACAAAACTTACTCCCTTGAATCGAGTTATAAACCAGATAATTTATTAGTTTAAGGGGGAATGTGTAAAATAGAGATTCCATATATTGGTTTAGGAAAATTATAATGGATTCAGGATTAGGGATCTTCCCTAGATTTCCTAAGAGAGAGCCTTCCGGTATCAAAATCTTTTTTCGTCCTGGAATAGTGAAACCCAGAACTGATGCTACTACCCAATAATCAATTTCTTTTGGAGATCCTTGGAGGATTGATTTTAGTTCTTCTTGTGTAATATCAGTTGATAATAACCTCTCTGATGATAGGGTTCTATTAATCTGAGCATACAAATCAGCTGGAGATTCACTATAGAGTAAAGAGCTTTCAGAAGAAAGCTTAAAAGTAATATAATCTCCGATTTTGGGGGTGTAACTTCCTTGACAAGCAATAATTACCGTTTTCATCCCTACAGGGGAAATATTTGCAAACCTTTTTGGTATAGCTAGGGAAAATTCTTCTAGTATTTGGTTATTATACCTGCTATCCATTGCAACGATTCTTATTATTGTTGACATCGAACGATGCCTTCTGTAAAACTCATCAGACTATTCATATCCTCTCAACTCGTTTATTTAAGTTGTTCAGGTTCAGAGAGAGATGATTTATCCAATAAGATGATAGTACAATTGAGTGTTTATAATTTTATTACACACCTTAGTCAATATCAGAATGACTTCAAACAGTATCTAGAATTTGAAAACAGTTGTTAATTGGCATTCATGATTAAATTTTGGATGAGAAGTCATTTATATTAGTTTATAACATACTCATAAGATGAGATAATTATACTTAAAGATTATTCGAATTTCCCTCACGTAAATAAGATTTTACTTAATTTTTCTTTATAATTAGTTTCTGTTATCTGACAGGTCTCTTGATCAAGAATTATGTCACCAATGGATTCTAAAGATATCTCGTTAATGGACTCAAGAAGGGTTTCTGGAAGTCTGTTTTGACTGTTAGCATATTTTTCAAGAGCAATTTTAGGTTTTGAAGATTTTAATAAGATTTTTAAAGTGTTTAAGGAAATCTGATCTAGTTTTGTCATGAAAGATTCCCATTCGTCTCCTTCCGTTTTCTGTTCAAGTGATTTTGGTCGGATAACAATGGGGGGCGATTTTTCTTCTGGTCTATCCAATGCCAATAATGAAGTAACAGCAAGCGATTCCTCTATAAGCCTTTTGACATCTTGAAGATTGATACTCATTAAATGAGCGTAATTTTCTAATTCTTCTTTGATAATTCGACGTAGTGGGTAATCCTGAAGCCAAGAGAAATATAGATACAAGGATCTCAAGGCAAAGGCGGTAATTTTTGTATCTGTAATATAATCTCTAATATCATTTGCTTTCGCTTTCACAATTCTGGAGAAACCTTTCTCATTTTCGAGGTATCTCTGAAAGTGTTTAATCTCTACTAGGTGTTCCATTGGTAAATGATTATCTTCGAGATATTTCACATATTTCTTGACTCCAATATAATCGGGCTGTTGTTGCTGCTGTTTATGAACCGATTTATCTATTTTACAACCTTTCAGAGAATCTAACCAGTTTGGATACGACTTAAATAGATTACCTGAGAGTCTCAAGTCCCGAAGATTAGGTAACCCTTGAATTGATTTTGGTAATGAAGAGAGGAGGTTGTTCTGTAAATTTAGAAACCATAGATTTTGAAGATTTCCCTTAGGAATTTCAGGAAATTCTGTTAATTGATTACTATTCAACCACAGCTTCTTTAATTGTTGAATCTCGTACACCCGAGGAGGGACTTCCGTAAAAAAATTATTATTTAGGCGTAATTCTTTAACGTTAAGGCGAACATTTGGTAACTCTTTCAACTTATTCTGCCAGACCGAGATTACTCGCACATTTTTCCAGCCATTTATTGTATCTGGTAGTGATCGAAGGTTGTTAAGAGGTAAACCAAAAACATCGAGACGTGTCCAGTTTCCAATACTTTTAGGAACATAACTAACATTATTATGTTTAAGATACAGTTTCTTCATTGGCAGATTACCGATACTTTCAGGAAGGCTAGTAATTTTATTCCCTGCAAGATGTAATCGCCAGACTTTATCTAGAATCCCAATATCTTTGGGGATTGATTCAATTCTGTTTTGCCAAGCTTCTAGAACTTCTAAATTCCTTAGTGTCAAGATTGAATCTGGTATTTTAATAAGAGAATTTCCTCCCATATAAAGAATATTTAAATCCTTTAAATTTTCTATGCTTTCTGGGACATATTCTAGTTTTAAATTAGAAATAGATAATTCTATTATATGATTGTTTTTTTCTACATAGCCATTTCTTCCATATCCTACCTTTTCGGTTTTTTGAAGCCTCTGATATGAATATTCATTCATTTCTGAGATAAATTTCTTCTCATTACGATCCATAAGTTATCCCTAAAACGGATTCCATATTTGTAGAACTTGTTTGTTTCCGTCTAGTTGAATGCCAAAAAGGATTGTAAGGATAACAGACATTAAATTAGAATAATTATTTTATGGCCGCTAGCTTGATATCAGATTCCTTAATAGTTTTAATGATAAGTAAATCCTTTTCTATTTTGATTAAAGACATTAAAAAAAGGATTAAATTCCTTTCCTTTCAATAATAACACACTAAAATTTTAATTTACCCATTGATCTTAATAAAAAAAGGTAGTTCGATGAAACCAGAAATTCTTTATCAACCAATAGTTAAAACCAATAATACCCAATCCCGGTTTATAAATGTACAAGTCATTGATGATACCCCTGATTACTACACCTGCCATTATGAATCCTAGAATAATTGAGATAAAATAGGTTATTGTTATACTAATACTTATTTTCCACCAAGTTAATTCTGATACTGCCATGATTCCTAAAAAAATGACCATAAATTGGAGTATTAATGAAATAAAGATAAAAATCTCCCATGGTCTTGAAGTTCCATCCGTACTCAACCGAATTGGATCAATCAAGATCAGTAAACCTATTTCAAATATAAAAGATAAACCAATAATCCTGAAACAGTTTACTGGCTTGATTTCCCCTCCTAGTTTATTAATAAAAAATGTTAATATGTATGTAAATAAAATTATAACTATGTAGAACATTAAGAAGCTAGAAATAATCAAACTAATAGTTGTTTCAACATGTAACTGTTCAGCGTATAAGTACGTAAATAGTCCTTTACAAATGGGTTCGAAAATAGAGAATGTTGATATTATTCCATGAATCGTTAATTCTGAATGTATATTGTTTGAGTTTAAAACTGTATAAAATAGACCAAATACAGTTTCAAGAATTGCTAAGATTGTAATTACTATTATTGCGTGTATTGTAGAACGATCATTTAACGATATTTCATGTAAACCTTGTTTATTAAAAGTTAGAATGCTTAAAAAATCTTTTAGAAAATTCACTTCAACCTCATCCATTCAGATTTTCCGTGTACAATATAAAAAAAGATTATTTAAAATCTGACATAACGGAATGTCAGTCTATAACCTGAATCTGTTTTTTCTCTTAATGAAGAATTTAAAGGGCAGATATAACAATCTCTTTTCACGTTGGTTGGAATTATATGAAAAATCAAGAGAAGAAGATTGATGTCTATTAGTAAATAGATACATGATTACGACAAGTTATAGATGATAGAAAGAGTAATCCATTTTGACATCAGAGGGAGAATTAATCATTTATACACTAGAAGCATATAATGAATCCAATACGAAAGAGAATAAATCTATTGAAGTAGCTAATTCAATGGCTTCTTTCATAAGTGTAGTTTGAAGGGAGATTTACAATAAAAAAAGAAGAAAGGAAAAGGTGAAATTTAGTAGAGATATTTATCCATTAAAACCAAATTTGTTTTAACCTCCTGCAGTCCTGAAAACGAACTCCGTTGAAAAATGCTTTCATTCTTGCACTTACGATTTCTTGGAATTTTCTAGCATCGGAAATTGTTTTGGTCTTACCATTATTCTTCTCATGCAATTTACTTCCCGCAGAGGCTGCTTTAGTTTTTCCATAGTCAATCGTTTTTACTTGAATATCATCTGAAGCTGATTTCGTTTTACCACGGTCGATATGTTGGAGTCGGCCGACTTCGGAGGCTGCTTTCATCTTCCTAGTTTTGATAGCTTGGAGGCGAGCTTCTTCGGAAGCTGACTTTATTTTCTCACTATCAACATCTTGGAGTCGAGCGACTTCGGATGCTGCCATTGTCTTGCCAGTGTCACCATCCTGAAGTCTCGATACCTCAGAAGCTGCTTCCAGCTTCCCAGGATCAATCACTTGGAGACGCGCGACTTCAGATGCTGTCATTGTTTTGCCAGTGTCAATGGCTTCGAGGCGCGCGACTTCAGATGCTGCCATTGTTTTGCCTGTATCAATATCTTCCAGTCGTGCGACTTCTGAGGCTGCTTCCAGCTTCCCAGGATCGATCGCTTCGAGGCGTGCTACCTCGGAAGCCGCTTCCAGCTTCCCAGGATCAATCGCTTGGAGACGCGCGACTTCGGATGCTGCCATTGTTTTGCCAGTGTCAATGGCTTCGAGGCGCGCGACTTCAGATGCTGTCATTGTTTTGCCTGTATCAATGGCTT
>JBHLKY010000026.1:0-49436 GCA_048886185.1 Candidatus Hermodarchaeota archaeon | reverse complement strand
TCTTTGTCTCCAACGGTTACAATGCTTTTTACAACATCAAATGAGTCTAGTGATTTCCGATACTTTCTAATATAACTTAAAATTTCTTGATAATCTTCAGGATATAATGAGGGATCAGATCCAGCTTTCAATGGAAAAATTCCATCATATTTCGCAGCCCGTCGAAATGGTTTTTTGTTTGGCCATGTACCTCCGACCCAGATCTTTATATTACCTTCTGGTTTAAATTTAACTGGTTCTTTTATTTTGAAGTGTTTTCCATCAAAAGTAAAGGGTTTTCCAGACCACAAACCTTTTAGAATCTCTAAAGATTCATCAAGTATATCCCCTCTAATCTTAGGGTTCTCCTCTTCACCTAGAGCTTTTAATTCTGCTGTTGATCCCAAACCCACACCAAGAATAAATCTTCCACTAGAAAGTCTATCTATTGTAATAGATTCTCTTGCTATTATCATTGGCCTTCTTCTTGCTAATGGTGTTACTGTTGTACCAATAGTGATTTTATTCGTTTGAGTAGCTATTGCAGACAATATAATCCATGGATCTAAGACGTCTTGATCTGTTGCCCACGGTAGAAAAACGTGATCCCATAAAAAGAAACCATCCCATCCACATTCTTCCCCACTCTTAGCTAACTTGATGTAATCTTGTGGATTACTTGTAATTCCATGGTTAGCAATATATATGCCAAATTTTACCTTGTTATTCAAAAGTATCGCCAAAATTAATAATAACTCAGTTCTTAAAAACATATTATTCGGGGTAAAAAATATTCCACTGAATGATACTGTTCATAGAGTGCTAGACATGCTGTTCATAGAGTGCTAAACATCGAATAAAAGACCCTTGTCATGATTCAGAAATCGTAAATCTTCTGTTGTCTGAAGACGTTATTTCTGAATTATCATTAACATAAATATCTATATCTTCATAGACAGAATATGGTCTACCTAAAGGGAGTCGCAGTGAGCATGAATGAAAGGCATAGGTTATCTTTGATGCATTTCATTCAACCGAGGAGGAATTTACGTTTTAGAAGAGGTAGTATTAAATTATTGATTGGCTAATAATTCTCTTAGTTCTATTTTTAATGAAAGCCAACCAATCCACCCAATATAGGAAAATACAGAAAACCATTCAAAAATAGGAATATTTGTTTCAATGCCACTAAACATAAGCATAATAAGAAAAATAAAATCAATTAAAGCTACAATAAACCCATAATAAGCAATCTTCTTATATTTTGGATATTCAAGTAGAATTGTGCTAATACAGAATAATATTGGTAAAAATGTAATAAAAATTACCAAGCTCCAAAATTCATGAATAGAGTAAGTTTCCATTGTTTCAGAAAAAATTCCTGCCATAATAAGAGCAAAACTATTAAGAAGTCCAGCAATTATTTGAATATTCATCAAAGAATGACTATTTTTCTCCAAAAAACTGTAATAAAGTCCATAGTAGAGGAAAATGCAAAATAGACCTGAAAAAACCATACCTAAATTGAAAAACAGAGCACCGTTTGGATTATCATAGAAATCTCCTAATGAACTTAAGTTATTATTTAATGCTGTTAATGGTGTAGGAGAGACAATAATAGCAATAAAAGTAAAAACACAGAAAATAATAATTGCTGTAAAACCACTAATTGGCCATTTGGTCGAAATCAAAAATAGTTTTCCCAATTTGGGGATTTTATATTTAGATTTTCTTAACATACTATCATACCAAAACATTTTTCATGAATCAATTCATCAAATTAGATTTAAAAAAACTGCTTTTGGGGAACACTTTGGTGGCTACTTTAGCTGCTTTTTTGAAACACTCGCGTTTATATTTTTCTTTTAATAAACGATCTTGATGGTGATGTATCGGAGGAAATCTGGATTAAACTATCAGATATGACACACGCTCCTAGAACAATTGAAATGGATATACAATTGAAAAACGCGTGTAGACAGATTTTAAATGTTTTTACTGATAAAGAAGAAGAAATTTTAATTTCAAAATCAACATGTATTTTATTCTCGAAAAATCGGCTTCGTTCAGATGAAAAAATTAATAAAGAAAGGCACAGAGAAGTAATTGAGAAAAAGATAGATTGACAATTATTGCTCATATCATTAGTGATATATGGTATATATACATACTGTGAAAAATGTGGGTTTCTCTTTCTAGAATATATGTGTTAACACAAGAAAATGATGAGGGGCAATATTTGACTGAACAGAGTAAGATTATATTATATGTCAAGTCGATAAATATCGATACAAGATCTATTGCGAGTCAACAAGGTGCTGAAAGACTTCGTGGCAAGGGATTTAGTCGCGCGGGATTTATAAGCTATAAAAACCCAACTGTCAATCTTGATGAAGTAGGTGATTGTGTCGGACGCTTCTATTCCGATAAAGATTGGAATGCAATAAATATAGCTAAATATGTGCAAGAAAACACTGGAATCGATATTAAGATTGTCGACATTGGTAAAAGCCTGTGGAATAAAATAAAATTTACAGTTAAGGGGTTCCGAACCCCTCTGTTTGTCGTAAATAGCGAAACTCTTTCAGATATTTCCAATAGTGAGCAGCTTCTGAGCTATCTAGAATAAACCCAATCCTTATTCTTTTGATCTATTATGACTGTTGTTTCTGAGTGAGGAGAATCCACAGGTATATCATTGTGAACGATAAAAATATCATTGCTAAGCCAGAATTTTGTTGCTTTAAGGTTTGGAAATTCGTTATAAAGCATTTTTGAAAATTCATCTCATAAGTGTTCGTTGAAAAATATTTGTATTGATTCACATTCGTTTTTATATAAAAAACTAGTCGTATCCAACGTTATGAGACAGATAGGAGTTTTTGATATTTAATTTACCATGATTGACTGAACTCTTATGAATGAATTGATGAAACTATATATCTAGGTATGCTATATTCTTTTGTAATTTAAAATAGCCATTGATGATGTTTTTTCCAGTACAAGACAGACGAGAAATCTGGTATTAATATCCCAAATCTAAATTGAGCTGATTTATGGGGGATTTCTTTTTTGCTATCAATGAGATATTAGTAATGATATCTTCAGTGAACACTTTTTCTCTCTCAAGAACCTTAAATGCGGAATGTGGACTCATAACCACATTATCTAGCTCTTCGAATGGGTAATTTTGAAGTGTAATTGGATTTTTTTTATCTTTGGGATAATTATACCACACATCTAATGCAGCAATTACACCTTTATTCTGCATGAGATGTTCATAAAGAGCTTTTTCGTCAATTATAGAGCCGCGTGAGATATTTACAATGATGGCTGTCTTTTTCATTAGTTGTAACTCATTCTTCCCAATCATTCCTTCTGTTTCCGTTGTCAGTGGTACGGAGATAAGGATAAAATCCGAATCATCAAGGATTTGAGAGAGATCTTCCGGGCCTCCCATAAAATCAATATGGTTATTTTGATTAAATCGAGTTGGATCTCGTTTAATGGCAAGAACTCTCATATTGAACCCACCTCTTAGAATTTTAGCCACCTTCTCACCGATTGCTCCGTAACCTATCACTCCAAGAGTTTTTCCTGAAATCCAATAAGAGTTCTCATCATTGTAACGTGGAGACCAATCTCCCTTCCTCATATAAGAGTCACGATATGTAATTCTTTTAGCTGCAGAGAGTAAAAGGGAGATTGCATGTTCAGCGATCGCTAAGGAATTGGAATGTGAATTTGAGACTGTAATATGTGGATACTGTTTAAGTAGAGAAAAATCAAGTGTTTCAGAGCCTGTCCAGGGAACTTGAATATGTTTTAACTTTTCAACTTTCTCCATAAATCCTTGGGATAATTGGTATGCAACGAGAACATCTATCGTTGGAGCAAATTCTAGTAGAATATCATCAGTTATTACCTCGGGAAAAATTAGATCAATATTTTCAGGTATATTATCTCGGTAATGTTTCTGTAACTCAGGAGGAATTCTGAGACCAAATAAAACTTTCATTTTCTCACGTCCAGAGATCAAAAGATTGAATCATATTTTTTTTCCAAGATATTTCTTTGACAACCAAAATATTTCGGGATCGTCTTTTTTCCCGTATCGCCACCATGGAAAAATTGCCATAAAACTATCCATCCAAACCCACATTCTGTCGAAAAACTGGAAATGCTTTATAAAAAATCGTGCTATATCATGAGCGATTCCTAGGGGTTTTGTGAAGGGACAAACGCGAATACAATTTGAACAATCAGCGGAATTTTTAACCCAGAAGTTATAACATGAGTCAACATTGACATACCATTTATAAATTCCATTATTATTTGAAATTGTGTCCCAAGGAGATTCCCAGGTAGGATCCGTGTCATATGGAATCGATTGTGAGGGACAGTATTGAGCACATTTTTTACAGACGCGACAGAACTGAGTGACACCAAAATCTATTGGTTTGTCAGGAACTAAGAGCATATCAGTAAAAACCTTACAGATTCGCACCCTTTGCCCGTATTTAGGATTTATAAGGAGACCATTCCGTCCAAATTGCCCTAATCCAGCCTTCACAGCTAAAGGAACTGATAATCCAGTATCATTCCCTGATGGAATCGCATGATACCCTAATTCTCGTATAAATTGAGCCATACATGCAATTGCGAATGCCATCCTAGAATAACCATTTCCAGTTGTTATACTTGATGGAAGCGCAGGTGAAGTTTTCAAGGCATGATAATCCATCTCTATAAGCATAACGATAGCATATTTCATCTCCTCAGGAAAGTCTATTGATTCATTCCTTCTATTATTTGTAAAGATAAATGGAAGCTCGGGATCAAGTTTTGTTATTCCTACTCCACAGGCACCAAAAATCTGGCTGACCCGTTTTATCAATTGGGTAGTTGATTTGATATCAGTTGATTCCAGTTTTGGTAGAGTGGTAGATATCTGTGTTGGAAGAATTTTTTTGTCACTGACTCCTCCTACGCTATTCCAATCAAAGGCTCCTTGAAAGTGATCATATACAGTCCAAGAGGCTTCTTGTGCTGCATAACCAATTCGACTGTAACCTTTCTTATTCACTTTTTTTGAGGCTCGCTCTGTAATAGGACGTCTATAAGAAGAAAAAGTTTCATCCCAAACCACTCTAGCAAAAATTGTATTTCGTTCAGAGAATCTCTTGTATTCGTTAACATCTTGAGCAAATGGAATCTTCCCTTTTTTAAAATTCTTTTCAAGCTGTAATCGTTGGTTGGTTTCAGTCATCGAAAATCACTCGGAACTTCATAATAAAATAATAAAAATTATTGGTATAAATTCGTTTGAAAGATTAATAATCTTTCTTAAAAAGTGAAATGACCCTCCTAATCATCATTAATAATTGTACAATATTGAATTAACCAGTTTGTATCATCACTTTATCTTCCTAAATATTATATATATTTTAAAATCCTCTAAATTAATCATTCGGAAAACCAGAAAAGAATAACTTTGATTCTTGCGATGTCAATGAATAAAAGGGTTAATTATTCAATATGCTTAAAAGCGAATCATCCTAATAGTTTTTTATTTGAGCCAGGGGTTAAGATAGTTTAGGAGTTATTATTAGTGAAAGAACTGTTTCAACAATTCTTAAAGCAAATCCAGAATACGCAAAGTCAAGCAATAAAAGACGCAGAAAGTAATCCCTCTTTTTCATTCCATGAATTTACATATCAAGACATTCCACCAAAAATGCTTGCTGTCGATGGCTCGAACCGCTGGATTTGGTATAATCCTGATGTTAACGCAAGAATAGCAATCATTAGAGCTGTAGTAGTTGTTTATGAATATCAAGCTCTGTCAAAAACTCTCAGACTTGTTGATCAAATCCATAAAGACGTTCCAGCCTTAATTGCACCGAATAATCTAGATATACTTAATTATGACCAAGAAGTGAAAGCTTTTCATCAGGAAATAAAAAAAGTTTTAGGTAGACGTCCAACTGCTCAAGGAATACTCTCTCAATTAAGAGAACTTGAAGAATATAAATTAGCAGAAGATTGGGCGAAAAAATATTCGGATTCAATTATTGTTATGGATGGAGCATTAACATATGTCCAAATAAAACAAATTGAGGATGCTGCCAAGAACTTAAGAGAGGTTTGTGCTGAAAATAATAATACCTTAATTGGAGTATCAAAACGTAATACAACAAAACGATTGAATTCGAACCTTACTGATGAAGCTTTGGTTAAACAATTAACTAAAAATGATCCCCGTATGTTATATACTGAAATTAAAGAGGTTCCAGTTGGAAAACAAGTTTTTCCTCCACTAGGAAAAACTTTTCTAGCAAAATTACACCCTCATCCAATAAAAACTTTCCGAGTAGATGCTGTACTTCATGAAAATCGGCCAATTAAAACAATCCTTTCTCATCTTGCTTATTATTCTAAGGTTGACAGTTGCCCAGGTTACCCATTCCCACTGGTTGATGCTCATAATATTGCAGCCTTATTACGACGAGTTCCAGATATGTACAATCATGAATTAATAGAAGCAGCAACTATTCTCGGATTTGAGGAAGAATTACTACAATATCTTTTAATCAATGAAAAAATGGAAAGAGATCCTTTCCATCGTCACTTAGATGACATTACACGCTAGAATATGGAGAGTTATAGATTGGAAAACAAAGATAAAATTCTTGGAGAAGTAATCTCAGGTGCTGTTAGTTCCGCTATTCATTTGAAACTGAAAACTGATAGTGAAGAAGTCAGAATAGGATATCCAGCAGTGGTCGAAGGCAATAGGTATGATTTTTTTTGTATTATAGCTGATATCTCATTCCCTACAAGTAATGCCGTCACAATGTTGGCAAATGCCGAGAAATTGCGAAGTACAATACCAATGACTACTATTGAAACAGCACGGGGACGAACGTTTTATAGTACTGCAGAACTGCAATGTGTCCAGATGATTGATAAAGAAACAAGTAGGACTTATTCATTTGAAACACTACCTCCTTATTTTTCAACTGGCCGTTTCGCTAATGAGGTAGATGTGAATAGAGTATACCAAACTGATCTTCCCGAATTTTCACAGACAGTGGGAACTTTACGGGGTGTGGAAGGATTTGAAATTCCTATCGATTTTAAAGAACTGGTACAGGTTCCTTTTGGAATTTTTGGTAGAACACATTCAGGAAAAACTTTTCTTAATAAAATTATATTGGGAAATATCATTCAACTTGAAGTTGCCCAAGTTTTAGTTTTTGATATGCAATCAGAATATGGTTGGAGAAGTAGAGCTGATCAATCAGCAGGTCTCAAATTCTTTTTTGAAGATAAAATTACTCTGTTAGGATTAGATCCAAAAACAAGTAAGGATCTTGATGAAGTGTTACTCATTGGAGAAGATGAGATTACACCCCAGGATATTGTCGTAGCATTCCAAGATCTAAGTCCTGCAATGATAGACGCAATTTATGAGATAAATCGAAATAGACCTGGTCAAACACTAGTTGAAGCGATTTCACATGCAGCTCTTGCTGATCCCAATCCCTTCCAAGCAACGCGTGGGACTTTAAGCGCGTTAAGTAGACGAATTTCTCGCTTGGAACGCCTAGAATTTATTGTTCCACCTGGAAAAGGAACCTTGAATAAAGTTTTAACCTACCTCAAATCGGGTCAATCTATAGTCATTGATTTCGGGAAATATGGAGCAGATTTTTTTGCATATTTGTTTGTGGCAAATATCCTATCCAGACGACTATATCAGGCGTATAGTGAAATGGTTGATATGACAGAATACCCCCACCTGGTTGTATTACTCGAAGAAGCACATAAATTCTTAGATCCAGCAATTGCACGAGGAACGATTTTTGATCGGCTAGCACGAGAAATGAGAAAATTCAAACTTGTATTAGCAATGGTAGATCAACGTCCCTCAAGAATCGATCCAGAAATATTGTCTCAATTAGCAAATCGATTCATTCTTTCACTAAATGATCCAAAAGATATTACAGGAGCACTTTCAGGGCCAGTAGATCCTGCAGCATGGCGTGCAATTGTTAAAGCAATGCCACCAAGAACAGTTTTGATGTTTGGGGATGCTATTAAAGCACCCACGGCTATGGACGTCTTAAAATACACTGATCAGACTATGACTGCTAAATGGAAAGTGTCTCATGTGGGAACCCGATTAAAACAGAGGTTTCAAGAATTGTCTGATGACGAAAAAAGTGATCTTTTCAAACCAAAATAGCACACTGATCCAAGATGGCGAAAATTCTATTCGTTTCTGATGTTCATATTGGTATTCGCTATTCATATCGTGTTAACCTTCGAACTGGTATAAGCGATCGTACAATGGATTTCGTTGAGGCATTAGCTCGTGTTGTTAAATATGCGATAGATGAACAAATCGATATTTTTGTGATCTGTGGAGATCTCTATGATCGCGTTACTATTGGACAAACACTTTTGCAGAAAGTTAGGGAAAGAATCTGGCAACCCCTACTTGCTCACAAAATTCCGATAGTACTAGTAGGAGGTAATCATGACTCACCGCAAATCATTGAGAAAGGATCTCCTATAGGTGAAGTTGAAATTATTCCAAGTAGTTATGCTGTCCGATGGCCTCAAACCCAAAAGGTTAAAGCCCGCAACACAGGTGAGGAAATTGGATTTGTTCTTCTTCCCTATATGACAGCAACTCAAGCTGTAGTGTATGCAGAGGAGCAGGTAGGAGAAGAAATTGATAGAAATCAATATATGATTCGTAGCCAACAGCTATTTCGTGATTGGATTAAACATGAAGTAGACCAACTAGATACAAAGGTTAAGTTCATTGTGGGTCATTTTTATGTCGAAGGATCTAAAATTGGTATTATTCCCTACCCAGACCAATTACCACATGAATTTAAATTTAAGGAGGACATGTTACCACTAGAACAGGTTGATTTGGCCGTTTTTGGGCATATTCATACTGCTCAAATCCGAGGAAAACTCTTAGTTCCAGGATCTCTTGAACGAGTAGATTTTGGAGAAGTAAAAGAAGACAAGGGTTTTTATGTATATGATACTAAGACAAAAAAAATAGATTTTTTTTCAAATAATCCTCGTACATTAATCAGGGAATATATTGAAGTCCCAAAAGAGACTCAAAATCCCACTGATTTCATTCAGAAGCGTTTACCTCAAAACATTGAACAAGCAATTGTCCGTATTGAAATTGAAATCCCATCCTTCCTTCAAAAACGCATTATTCTTCCCCGAATCCACCAGGTTCTAGATAAAAAAGCTTTTCATTATGAAATTAATTGGCACACCTCAGAAGCAATCAAAGAAATCGTATTACCAGATTTAATTTTAGATCCTCTAGTTTTATTTTCTGAATTTGTATCTGAACAATACTCTGATTATCCTTATCTAAAAGAACTTCGTGATAAAGGTTTAGAAATTCTAGATGCCGCTATATCCCAAGTGGAGGAATTTAAATGAATTCTACGGCACGGATAGGACTAGGATTTGACCTTCAAAAAATTGGCTTATATAGATTCATGAATTACCATACTCCTGTTACTTTTAATTTCAAAGCACCTAATATCGTTATTGCGGGGCCCACGGGTTCAGGTAAATCTACAATTCTTGATGCTCTTACATTTGTTCTCTTTGGGAAAAGTTCACGATTAGATTTACAAACAGTCAAAATTGAAGATATTTGTAACAAAAATGGGAGAGTTCTATGTCAATTTCGAATAGGAGAGAATGTGGTGCGAATTAAGCGGGGACGTGATCAGCAAGGAAAAAGTTATCTTGAGCTATTCATTGATGGAGACCGTGTTCCAGGAAAAATACCAGAGTTAAATGAGAAAATTCGATCAACCATTCTTGGAATGAATTATCAATCATTTGTTAATTCCACCATTATTCGTCAGGATGAAATGAAGGCACTTGGTTCAAAATCATCAGCAGAACGACTGAGAACTCTTCAAAATCTATTTCGATTAGATATTTTCGAAAAAGCGATTAGAGATGTACAGATACGATTACAGGAAGTACTAAACAAGAAGAATCAAAAAGAAGGGGAATTAAAGGCTAAAATTGAAGAGATCTCCAAAATAGATCAACTAGAAAAAGAACTAACTAAGGTAAAACCCCAAATAATTAATAAAAGGCAAAAACATAATTCTCTGTTAGAAGCAATTGAAAAATTAAGAAAAACAGAAAAAGAACAACAGACAATATTAGAAAAGTATCTGAATATACAAGCTACTCAGGAAAACGCCCAAATTCGTTTAAGATCAAAACAGGAGGATCTCATAGAAGCAAGTAAAGAGTTGGAAAGCTATCAAAAACTTCAAAAGCAATTGTCAGAATTAGATACCCAAATCAAGAAAGCAAAGAATTTAGAAGAAGAGATTAGAGTACTAGAGGGTCTTGAAGAAGATTATGAGCTTATCAATAACCATCTAAACCTTTTGGAAAGGAAAAGTCGTAAAAAAGAAGAGACATTAGAAAAGGATCTGAAACAGAAACTGAAGCGACTCAAGAAAGAACAAGAGAGAACTAAAGATTTGAGTACATCTATTGATCATGAAACTGCATTTAAAATTCTCAATCAAGAAGGGAGGCTGCTAGAGCGGATTCAACGAATTTCATTAGAACAATCATGGAACCTTTCTGAAAAACTCTTGCAAGAATTACGTAATGAACAACTTAAGGCTAGAGAGGATCTAAAAGAATTACAAAAGGAGAAAGAAAATATCAATCAGGACTCTTTTGTCCTTTCAGAAATTAGTCAAAGAATTAATGAGCTAGAGGAAGAAGTTCAAGAACTTGAAAGCCGACTAAAACAAGAAAAGAAATCTGACGATGAAGAACTGTGTACAGAAAGAAAGAAGCTAAAAAAGCTTGATTTCTCAACAGAGAAAAAGCAAAGATTAGCTACTCTTCGGAATGAACATGAATCCAACCAAGAAATTAAAGAAAAATACGAAATTATCAGAGAAAAGACAGAAAATAAAGTTGATCCTACCTCCAAGGTGGTTACTATCGAAAATCAGGTGAAAGAAGTAATAAAAGAGATCGATGATCTTCGAAATAGCCTCAAAGGGTTTCCAACATTTAGGAAAGAATTTGATACTTTAATAGAGAATTTAGAGACTAAGGAGAAGGAAGAACGAGCCCTCGATAAAGAAATAACTGTATTAGAAGAACGGAAAAAAAACTTAATCGTTCAAATCAAGGAATTGAAGCAACTTAAACCTGAAATTATTGGATTACAAGAAGAGGTCAAAACACTAGTCAAAGAGGAAGAGATCCTTGAAAAACTAAAAAATGAAGTCTTTCATACTAAGGGGGCACCATTTTATGCCATTAATAAAGTGTTGCCAAGATTAGGCAAACGGGCCTCATTAATTCTAGCTGAACTAACTAACAACAGATTCTCTAATCTTCAACTTCAGAAAGTCGAATCAGGAAGACAAGGGATGGGATTTGAGATTTTAGTAAAGGTTCCGGAAGGAGTACGCGATATAGCAACATTTTCAGGAGGGGAGAGAACTCAGATTAACGCAGCTTTACGTTTAGCTATCAGTGAGGAGATATCTGAACTTGGTCGAGGAGAGCGAATCCCAAGTGCAACTAAGAAAACCCTTTTCATTGATGAGGGGGATTTAGGATCACTTGATACCTTAGAAGCCCAGCAAGCGTTTGTAAAGAAGCTTTTTCAACTAACAAACAAGTTTAAGATTATATTAATTACTCACCTCCAAGAAATTGCAGACCAATTCCCTCACTCTATCAATATCACTCGAGATAACTATGGTCGCTCTATTAAGGGAGAAGAGACAAGCTCGTTGTGAGTTAGGATGAAGGTTGAACAATTTCTTAGGGATATAGAATCGAATTCCTCCTATCGCCAACAGATAGTATTCAAAGCCACAATTCCAGCCAAATCGGCTGAATATGGAACTTTAGATTTTGATTTAGAACCAGAATTAACCGAATGGTTAGAAAAAAGTCAGATGAGATTATTTTGCCATCAAGCTGCCGCTATGAATGCTATTCAAAAAGGAAAGAACGTAGTTATAACAACGCCAACTGCTTCGGGGAAAACCCTAATTTTTTCCCTCTCCGTGGCAAACATGATCGCACGAAAGCGAGCAACGACCGCATTGTTCCTCTATCCGATGAAAGCTCTTGCCAATGACCAATTAAAGAAACTTGAGGAACTGAATGAAGTTTTGAATGGAAAATTACGCCCCTACATATACGATGGTGACACACCCTCTGAACAAAGACCTGGGATTCGGAACTTTGCTCACGTAATAATTTCAAATCCATATGCGTTACATCAATACCTTGATTGGCATCACAAATGGGATCGATTTTTCAGAAATCTGAGATTTATAGTTATAGATGAGGCACACCAATATCGAGGTGTCTTTGGTTCTAATGTTGCTCAATTACTTCGACGATTGAATCGTATTACAAATCACTATGGAGCCATGCCTCAATATATACTCTCTTCTGCAACAATTAATAATCCAGAGGAATTTATAACTAAACTTATTGGAAAACCTGTTGAAATTATTAAAAATGATGGAGCAGAATATGGTACTAAACACCTTGTTTTATGGAATCCTCCCTTTATCGACCGATATAAGCTAAAGAAGCGTTCCCCCCATCAAGAAACTCGGGATTTATTAGTTCAGCATCTTAAAGCTAATTATCAAACACTCTGTTTCACATTATCACGACGGATGGCTGAACTCATTTCCTTGTGGACTAAAAATGATCTTCAATACAGTGAATTAGATCATACCCAAGTGATGTCTTACCGTGCAGGTTATCGTCCCGTAGAACGACGTCAAATTGAGGATAAACTTCGTGATCGTATGATTCAAGCTGTTGTTTCTACGAATGCGCTAGAGGTTGGAATAGATATAGGCAATCTAGATGCAGTTATTTTATCAGGCTTCCCTGGTACTATCATTTCTACTTGGCAACAAATTGGTCGAGTTGGGAGAACCCTACGACCCTCCTTAGCGACTTTAGTGCTTTTTGAAGACCCACTCCAACAATTTCTTGGAAAACATCCAGATTATTTTCTTGAGAAAAATCCAGAAAATGCAATTATTGATCTCCAAAATCCTTACATTCTGAAAGGTCACATTCTTTGTGCTGCTGCTGAAATCCCTCTATCTCTTAAAGAAATTCAGAATATATGGGGAGATAAAGGAAAAATTATTGCCCAAGAATTACGACAAGACCAATTAGTCAAAATAGTTCCAGCAGGATTGACAAGTAACGCCTCTGAAAGACCTGCATCAATTGTTAGCCTTAATACTGCATTTACAGATACAATTGAAGTTTTAGCTAATAAAATCCTCCTTGAAACCTTGAGCGTCCCACAGGCTTATCGAGAAGCCCATGAAGGAGCAATACTTATCCATCAAGGAGAAACATACTTGGTAGAGGTCTTAAACCTCTCCAAAAGAAAGGCATATGCTTCCCCGATCGAAGTAGATTACTATACAGAGGCAATGAGTACTTCAGAGGTCACGGTTTTAAAAAAACTAATAATTAAAGATAATGGATTTCCCTTATTCTTTGGAGAAGTTAAAGTCACTGAACAATATCATTCATATCGAAAAAAAACATATGATGAAGTTCTAGAAATATTACCTCTGGATTTACCCACCTTGGAATTTATTACCAAAGCACTTTGGATTGAAATCCCTCAAACCATTGTCGATCGTTTACATGACGATATGCTTGATTTTCCTGGGGGAATACACGCCATGGAGCATGCTACTATAGCATTATCCCCGATGTATGCAATGTGTGACCGATGGGACATAGGGGGCACTTCTTATCCCAGTTATCCTGAAGATGGAAAAGCTAAGGTGTTTATTTATGATGGATTTCCAGGAGGAATTGGGATTTCAGAACAGCTTTTCGAGAAATGTGATAGATTATTGAGAAATGTCTTAAATCTCATTAAGGACTGTGAATGCAAGGATGGCTGTCCGAGTTGTGTACAATCACCCAAATGTGGAAATGATAATTTTCCGCTTGATAAGAATGTAGCAATCATGATTTTAGAAGATTTGCTAAGAGAGGAATTAAAAAATGATTCCTCAATTATAATTTAATTTTAGCATTAAACATAGATTTTTATCTCGCCAACTCTATCCTGTTTTAAGACAAGATTCTAAAAATTACCAAATAAACAACTAGCAAGACCATTTGTGAAAGTAGAAATCTGAGAGTTTTTTTAATTCCCTCATCCTTCTCCAGAAAACAACATTAACCATGATTTCACTAGAAAGGACATTAGCGGAAATTGCTAAAGAAAGAGATGAAATAAAGGGTATTAGAAGGACGAATTTAACTACTCTCCAAGAAATGAGATTCGTCGGAAAAAACAAAAAAGAAAAAATTTACATTTGTTCAGTTTAAACTCTTTTTCTAAATTTATTATTCATATTTCGTCATCTAGTGATAGCTGCCTCCCACATGAACTACAGAATTTAGCTCCAGGAATAATTACAGCTCCACAATTATAGCAAAATCTCTTTGGTACAGCGATTCTTTCAGGCGATGATGGATAATATCTAGTTTGGTAAGTGTATTCTGGCCTCATGTACTGAGGTGCACGATAGCTAGTCCTTTTTTGGATGATAATAATCACAACCAGCAAAACAATAACTGCTAAAACTCCGAATACAACAATGTACAACACATCGATATCCAAGAAGGTAGAAGAGCTGATCTTAAAGAAAATTACTTCGATGTTTGAATTTCCTTGTTCATCACGAAGAAAAATCAAGAGAAAGAATATCTGATTGTTTATCTCCACCTTAAAATCCTCGTTTTCTGGTAGCGGTATTGGTTTGGTGGGTACTAAAAATGATCCAATATTTTCACTTTCATTGGAGGTAGATTGCGGAATTTCAAAATATTTTAAAACAGTTCTATCAACAAACCACAAATAATAGTGAATTAATTGCACATGAACCTTGAATTCGTTACTATTGTCATCTTGTCCCATTAATTGCATCTGAATACTCTGGCCTGGGTTCCAAATGGGGATATCTGCTGTTGTTTGAATATTACGATAAGAATCAAGTGTTTTTTCTCCAATCGTGCTTCTGACATCAAAAATTGGTTCGGAATCAGGGATAAAGAAAGATTCTCTATTTATATCTAGTAATATGGTAAAATTTTCTTCAATCTCAATCCAGACTTGAATTTCATATGAATAATATCCTGTAGGAAAGTTTTCTGGAATCTGCCAAGAAAGAGATTTTTGCGTATTAGAATTATTTAATAATTCAGTTTCGATTATAATCTCCTCTATTTCATCGAGAGGGGGAATTATAACCTCAAAACTGTCTTCAAGTTGATTTGATATCAATAAATTAGATTGTATTGAGCTAGAAGCCGTATGAGAAAGAGAGAAATCAATTCCTTGATCTATTATAAATTCATAATCCTCTTCATCAGCCCATGATGGTATTGGTACATTAGAAGAAGTAATGAAATCTGCTTCAATACTTGTTATATCAGGAAGATTATCTAAATCGAAAATGTCAAATTTTTTAAGCGTATTGGTAGTATTTTTAATAATTATTGATATCTTCTGATTTTGTTTTTCTCCTAATTCAACAATGAATCGATGATGTTGTAGAGTTGTATTATAAGGGATATTACTTTCTAATTTTTGACTATCATTCGAAAAAGTGATTTCAACAGAGAGAGGTAAATCATCATTATAGTAAGCTGAAATCTCCAGCTGACGATCATTAGAGGAAATTTGTGAATTGACAGTCAACCCAGTTTCAGGTTTTAGCCAATTAAAAACATTTCTCACAAAATTTTGTCCATCCTCTGTAAAGAGGAAGGACGAATAAAGCCAGAGCTCACTTCCTAAGATTAAAATTTTACCCCTATTGCTTGGTTCATAAGCTGCTACAACATAATAGGGCCGACCCTGGATCTGTGTCTTAAATTTAAGACTCGAATCCCCTTCATCAACTGAAAAAGCAGTTCCCATTCTGAAAGGTAGTTTATCGACCTCTTTAAATAAAGGATCTTCCTTATCCCAGACAATGTCTTGAGGAGGTACTGACTTGGTTTCCCGTTCTCGGCCGTTATCTGTATAGTTAACGTAATTTAATCGATCTGTGAGATTTGCTGAAATCCCAAGAGTATTCAAAACCTTCAAATAGGGATCAGGATTGAAATATGGAAAAACTGAAGTCACAAGCAAAATAGATCCGTTTTGATTATGAAAGTCTGATATAAAGCTGAGTTCTTGATTACTAATGGGGTATTCCAAATCGGTAAGGACGAGAATATCGTTTTGGGATAAATTTTGCCAAGTAAAAGCAGTATCATATTCATTGATATCAAAATGCTGATTAGAAGCCAGAAGCCTATCCAAAACACGATAATTAAAAAATGAGGAATCATCTTTGCCCGTGTAATGTGTATCCCAGTATATTTTAGAGTTGGGATTACTTACATTTAAAAGTAAGGGAATTGAATACGTATGATCGAGAAATGTGTAATCGATATTTCCCTGATAAACCCCTGGAGCAGTATTTAGCGGAATTGTTAAATTTACTATTTTTTCAAAGTATCCAGCACTAGATTGAATATGTGGCGTTTTATCAATGTGAAGGAAATCTTCTAATGATTTTGAAATATCCCAAGTAATAGTACCACTTGTTCCAGTTACGAAGGAAATACCAATTTGTGAATGATCTCCAGGAAAAGTAACTCTTTCCGAAAATTCAACAGGTTCATCAGTTTCCGCCTTAGGAAGGGATGAGATTAAATTAAATCCATCATTTTGTTTTGTAAGTTCTAGAATTGTAGAGGCCCCAGCCACATTAATTAATCCACTTCCTTGTGCATAAATGGAGTCCTCCATATCAATGGCTGATTCTTGAAGTGCAGCCCGAATTGCTGCAGGTGTGGCTTCCTTATATTGTTGTTTAAGGAGAGCTACGGCCCCACTAACGACCGGTGTGGCCATGCTAGTTCCTGAAAGTATGAAATAATCTCCTAACACAATGGGTCCGGTTTCAACATCAATTAACGATTCATATGCAAGCTCAATTAGACAATTAGGAGCTAATGGGGCAATAATTTGGACGCCTGGAGCCACAATGTCAGGATCCACTTTATAATCAAAGGAAGGCCCACGACTCGAAAAAGAAGCGACACTGGTACTCCCATTTGTCGCACCCACGGTAATGGCTTTATATGCAGACCCTGGTGTACCAATGGAAGCTAATTGGTCTTCAGAACCTTCATTACCAGCTGCAATAACTACAGATATTCCAGCATCTACAGCACTGTCAACTGCAAGTGTGAGTTCATCTCCTGAACCCCACGGCTGTGATTCACCAAATCCAATGGAAATTGATATAACATCAACTGATTGCTCGATAGCTTCATCAATTGCTGCAAGCATTGATTCCTGAGTGGAGTGGCCCGACATATCAGCTGCCTTTAGGTTTACCAAATTCGCATTATAAGCGATTCCTCTATAATCCTTACCAGCCCCAGCAGCAATTCCAGCAACGTGTGTACCATGTCCATGGTAATCTCGTTCGTCTTCCTCTGAACCAGCCCCATATCCATATTTAGCTTTAACAAATGACTCCTCATAAACAATTCTACCATTAAAATCCCCATGAGGAGGACTTCCGTCAATTCCAGAATCAATAATCGCTATCTTAGCAGTTGAACCATCGATTCCTTTGTTCCACAATCCATGAGCACCTATGATTTCAGCAGGGGAAATATAACTTGATTGGAGACTTTCCACTGCCATCAATGGTCTAAAATGTTCGATTGAGGGAATCACCTGTATTTTTTGGGATCTATGGAGGCGCGAGTAAATTTGTGGATAATTCTTCTGGATTATTGGCAAAGTTTTCTCTTGAATAGTCACAAAACCTACGTCAAAATTACGATAAAGGTGTATATAGGAAGGATTGAGTTGATTTATAACCTGTGTGATAGTTTCTCGTTCAGATGGATTAAATGAGAAGAGTAGGTTAACCATTGCAGATTCTTGATTAATATTCTGTGGAGGTATCTTTAAATCTTTTATAGCTACTGTGTTTGAAGTTATATTGGCAACATAACTGATGGGTAGAATTAGGATAATACATATTAGACTGATTAAGAGGAATTTCTGGTATTTCAAGGAAATCATGATGCTACAACCGCATTGAAATCAATCATCCTACAGCTATAAAACCTTATTTTTACGTCAACAAGAAAAAATGGGAAAACTATCGATTTGTTTATTAGCTGAAGTTAAATGCCAATCACACCATATTCTTTGTATGAATAATCCAGAAGAACAGTAACCATGATCACAGAGGTGTAATGATCATTTATTGAATTATTTAAAAAGAATATCTCTACAGAGTTCATTACCCAAAACTTTATTCTCCGAGAAAGCTCTATCTTTCATGGTAGTTTTATAAGGAGACTTCTATTATGATCGATGAAAATGACTTTTTAGATCTATTTATACCTGGACCTGTTAACGTTTCGAAGGATTGCAGGGAAAAATTGGCTTTGCCAATGATAGCTCATCGTAGTGAGACAATGGGAGAATTACATCAAGATATTGCTTCCTACTTACAAAAAATGTTATTTACAAACAATCAGATTATTTTGTCTACATCATCTTCCACAGGATTAATGGAAGCTGCAATTCGAAATTGTGTGCACAAGAAAGGTGTACTTAATGTCATCAACGGAGCTTTTGCTGAACGTTGGTATGAAATTGCTACCATGAATGGAAAAACAGCTGACACTATAAAGATAGATTGGGGGAAAGCAGTATCACCTCAACAATTACAAGAAAAATTAGATGAAAAGGAGTATGATGCCGTTTGCATAACACAAAATGAAACATCTACAGGCGTTACAACTCCCATTAAGGATCTGTACAAAATCATTAAAAACCATGGTTGTATGTTGTTTGTGGACGCAGTTTCATCCGCGGGAGGTGTTGAAACACGAGTAGATGACTGGGAGATTGATATTTACCTTTTTGGATTACAAAAATGTATGGCACTGCCTCCTGGTTTAGCTGTTGCATCAATATCGGATGAAGCGATGAATATGGCCAAAACTGTCCCCAATCGGGGGTGGTACTTTGATTTTCTCACTCTTAAGAAGTATCATGATCGAAAAGGGATGCAGCCTGCAACACCTGTTATTCCCATTTATTATGCCTTACAATATCAACTTCATAAAATAATTGATGAAGAAGGAATTGAGAATCGCTGGGCTAGACATACAGAAATGGGAAATTATACCCGTAAGTGGGTGAAGGATAAAGGACTTACATTATTTGCCGATAAGGCCGTAGCATCAAACACAGTGACTTGTGTGAATAGCTTCGGCGTAAATGTGGTTCAGCTTAAAGCAGATCTTAAGAAAAAAGGCTACTTATTTGCTACAGGGTATGGGGAATTTAAGGAAAAGAATTTTCGAATAGCCCATATGGGAGATCGAACATTAAAGGAATTAAAAACATATTTAGATACAATTGATGGATTAATGTGACAATTAAAACAAAAATGACTTTAGAGAAATATTGTGTAGATATTGTTTTACTAATATGTGTACTTAATAAAGCGAAAAGAACAAGATACATCAAGATAGTTTGAATTCAAGTCTACAAATAGTAATTTTACTGAGGGCTATAACTTGGCCGAGATATATGATGCGCTTATCTTAGGGAAAGTAAATCCATTTCGATCCACTTCAGTAGGAGATCCTTGGCAAGCAGAAGTGATTGATGTCCCAGAGATAAACAGAAAAGCCAGTCGCGTTGTACTTGAAACGTTGGATGAGGTGAGATCTACTGGGCGATCTGGGATGTGCATGATCTTGGGAGATGCTGGAGTTGGAAAAACACATGTTCTATCACGTTTAAGACGAATTGCAGAAGAATGGGATTATTTATTCGTTAGTATCCGCCCTTTAGGAGATTTACAAAGAATTTATGGCCATATTCTCCAAGAAATAATGATTAGTCTACGTAAAAAGGGGATTGAGGAGAATTATAGTCCCTTAGAACGATTTATTGGCGAAATTGTTTTACGAGCCTTAAGTGATGGTCTTTCAAATAATCCAGCAGCAAATGATCTACTTAATTCTTTTATTCATGATCCTGTGAAAATTTTCACTTTTGAACTTGAAAGATTTTATTCTTCCGACTTGAGAAAACTGGCCATTGATTATCTTGCTAGTGTCCATCCTGATATAGATATACAGTTTCTTGAAGTTTTATTCCACACTCTGAACCCTGACATACGGCCTACAGCTTTTAAATGGCTTTCAGGTATTGAAATATCAGAAACCGATCTCGCATTGTTAGATGTCCCAAGTTCTATTAGTACTGAAAATCGGGCCCTCTCTATCCTTCAAACTATCTCCGCTCTTGCCCAAAAACCAATTTTACTAAGCTTCGACCAATTAGAATCAATTTATATTCGTTTCAAACGAGACAATGGGATTCAACTTCTCTTTGATTCTTTAACCAACTTATATAATCAATGTACCCACCTTCTTGTGTTAGCGATGGTGCAATCTGTAGTTTGGAACGAATCTATTCAAAACGAAGTTCCAGAATATTCACGCCAACGAATCGATTATATTACATCTCTAGAACGATTAACTTCTGAAAATGCTGTGTTATTAGCAAAAGCTAGACTTGAGACAGTCTTTCGTGACTCAGGTGTCTCTCCCCCATTTCCAACTTATCCGTTCTCAGAAAATTACATCGCAATAGCAAATAGAAATGCGAATGGAAATCCTCGTCTATTTCTTCGACATTTACGTGATAGATTGAATGAATTTAAAGATCGAGGACGAATTTATAAGCTATCTGAGGCAGAAATTCACGAAGAAGACAAGAAAACAGCTGTTGCTGTAGCAGGAGTCCCCCCAATGACTCCAGACAAAGTTCTTGCCTCAGCTGAGCTTTCCGAAGAAAGTACCAAAGCAATAATTGATTTGAAACCAGAAGAAATGGATGCACTGGAAGAATTATTTCCTGATATTAATAAACCAGTACCTGAGTCAATACCTTACCCTCTGCCAATGACTCCGGCTCCCTCAATGACTCCTTCAGTAACAGATCTTTTGGAATCATTAGAATCTAGCACAATATCCCCCCCAATATCTACTTCGAGTGAAGTCATTGGGTTTTTAGAGAGAAAATGGGCTCAATATGCACGAGAATTTGAGCAGGAGATTTTTGCATTCCCACATCCAGTGCGACGTGATTTTCTAAAAGGGGTTCTTTATGAAATCCTCAATGCTTCTATTGAACGTCAAAGACCTTTATATGGATTGACGATTCTTAATGTCAGGATAGACCGTCAGCTAATTGAAAGAGATACTAAAGGGCTAGATTTAGTCTTTACATATCAAACTCCTAGAGGTCCAACGTCCGTAGGTATCGAGATCAACAATTCCGAGCATTCAGCAACAGTTTTTCAAAGTCTTCGACGCCTAAAAAAACTTGTTAAAGGAAATATTCGTTATGCATTTATTCTTCGAGATGAAGAGCTATCTTTACAACGAACAGCAACAAAGACGTTAGATCTTGCGGAATCATTAACAGAACATGGAGGACTGTTTTATATTGACTTTATGTCAAACCAAGCACTTTTAGCTACTAAAAAGCTAATTGAATTTGCTTCTGCGGGAGATTTAACTCTTGGATCCCATACAATATCTAGAAATGAAGCATTAACTTTTGTGTTTGAGGAATGCCTTAATAGAATAATCATTTTTCAAACCATCTTTAGTCATCTTAGTACTAGTGAAAGTAGTACCCGATCAGGGTCTGCTGATCGTGTTTCTGAGTCATCAGAAGCTATTGAAGCTATAATTTCAATTTTGAAGTTTAATCCAAATATGACCACTGATAGACTATGTCTTTTACTTAATCGAAATGAAAATGAAATCGTCCCAGTTCTTAGAATGTTATCTATTCGTGGCATGATCTCATTTGATGGAAAGAATATCCAACTACTCTGAATTCCTTAAAAAGTAAATGAATTACCACGTAAGCTATTTTTAGAAGCTAGAGGACCAAAATTTAAGGCTCCACTGCTGAGGATAACTGCTTTCCTGTAAATGGATATATCCTTTTTCCGTTATTAATGCCAGGAAAGATAGATCTTCAGTTAGGTCATGTTTTTCAAGTGAAATTTTTAGCATTAGCTCCTCAATAGTCTGTGCTTCTTCTGTGAGAATGTGAATAATTTTTTCAAGATTTTGGCCATAATTTTCCTTATAATTCTTGGGGGGAGGGCCCTTATATTCTTTTTTTCGAAAAATTCTCCATTCACCTCCTGAATTTGCTTCGATTTTACCAAAGGAAGTTATATAATGCAACATACGAGTTACTTCTGCTGCATCTGAAACACAGGAGCCTATTGATTTCGCGATCTGTAAGGAAGTAAGTGGACTGTCTTTTTCTAATGTTGTTATAATTTTTAACATCCACTTAAAGGGAAATTTATCTTTTACTGGAATCATTTGCGAATCAAACCCCAAAAACTTTGTTAAATGCCTATAAATTCAGGATTTATTGTTGAAGATGCTTTTCATTTTAGTTAAAATAAATTCATTAAAATTCTTTTAGCACTTTTTAATGCGTTAGTCAACTCTGAATACACCTGAAGCAACTTGAGCGATGTGGGCACTAGCACCAACACTCTGAATTGCTTGACTCACATCTCTCTCATGACCAGGACATAAAGCAATCATACATCCACCATGTCCTGATCCCGTAATTTTGCAGCCTAAGGCACCATCATCCATGGCAGCCTTAATCATAGATTCGATTTTTGGGGTGCTAATTCCTAGAAAATCGCGAAGTGAAACATGGTGTTTGGTCATAAGATCTCCAATGTATTCTCTATCCCAAGCTGTGGATGCTTTCTGGAGCTCTATCTGTGCTTTTTTTGTTATCTTATAATTTATAACAGCTGATTTTAATGCATTAAGAGAGAACTGATCTAGTTGTCCTTTAACTGGAGTTAACTTCTTAACTTCATCAATCGATAATTCTCGAACCTTTGATACTTTCATGTATTCAAGACCCCTCTTCACCCCATTTTTAATGGTTGCTAATGTATTAAGCGTATCTTTCCTCTCTAGAGAATTTCCTATGACAATTCCAGGTAAATCAATTTGGAGACGAGTACACTTAATCGGATCAAACTCCTCAAAATTCACGTACCCATGAGAGATTGCCATATGGTCTTGCATCCCACCAGGTTCATTAAATTCCAGAACCTCAGCCTGATGAGAGAATCGTGTAATTTCCATAGGAGTCAATGGATTATCAAAAAGCTCTGCGAGAAAAGAAATCCATATCACACATAAAGCACTAGAAGAGGATAGTCCTACTTGCATTGGAATCTTACTAGTAATAACGGCAGAGGCACCTTTATTATTTGGAATAATGCCATTTTCCTGTAAAACCCTCACTCCAGAGCGGAGGTAATCGCGAGGAAATTGATATTTTATGTTATTTGCGTGAAAAGACAAAGAGCTTTGAATATCTGGTAAATCGATATGATAGATATTTGATTTGGACTCCTTCCCTTTGATTGTCATATACAAATCTATTGCAGCGGGAATAACTGGAAGTCCAAGATAATCTTGGTGTTCTCCAAATAGTACAATCCTTCCAGGAGCTCTCATGATCAAAGACATTTAATTTCTCACATGGTTCGGAAAATCTTTAATATTTAAAAAATTAGATTTCATCGAAGGATAATAATCTGTTTTTCTAATTATTCAATCTAAACTGAATATTGTCGGATGTATTCATTAAAAAAAGATTAAAGTCGGCTTATCTAACAAATTCCAGTATCATTTTCTTCATTTTTGGTTTAGTATTGTGGCTGTAGTACTTAGATTCTTATCCTAGGAATATATCGTGGGAAAAGTGTAGAATCACACTTCTATATTCTCTATATAGAAATATCTGTAAATATTTATATTCATTCTAAAATCATACTGAGATTGAATCATGTCCAATAACTTCACCGATCTACCACTGAGCGATCTTGTCACAACAGTTTTTAACGCGTTGGAATTTATTATACTTCACCCTATGCAAATATTAAAACATCCCATTGCGGATTCTCGCTTATCTTGCGTATTAAAGCGTGTTAATCCGAAACCAGAGTACATTGGAGTAATAATTAGGGATTGGAAACGAATTGTGGGTGTTGGTCAAATTCATAAAGCTGAGGAGCTATTACACGCTTGTCCAAAGCTTGATCGTGTATTGATTGTCTCTTCAATGGGTTTCTCTTATTCAGCCACACGCTTAGCTAAAAGAGTCGGAATTGGATTGATTTCACGTGGAGAGTTAATTTCTTTATTACACAAACGGGTTGAAGTTTTATAAAGAGCTCAAGATTCTTATAAGACAGCTACCATACAGAAAACCTATTTCAGCCTTTTCAACACATTTTAAAGGAACTTTTTGGACTTTTGTCTAAAAAATGTAGAAATAAATTATGTCGGCGTGATTCTGAAATTAGTGTTTTAGGTCGTTATAATTACTTTTTCCATTGGTACACATTATCTTATTTAAGTATCTACTGGTTTTATCTTATTTAGGTATTACGGGAAATTATAAACACAATTATCATCGTTATCTTAAACATATAATAATCAGGGATTCAATTATGTACACAAAGCCCTTAGTTAACCTTGTCGCAACAGTATTTGAATCACTAGGTTTTGTCACACACCACCCTATGCAATTACTGACTCATCCTTTAGCTGATTCTCTGTTATCTTATGTGTTAACACGGCCAGATGAAAAATCAGAAAATATTGGAGTTATTGTTAGGGATTGGAAGCGAATTGTTGGCGTTGGCCAAATCCACAAAGCAGAGGAGCTGCTTAAAGTATGTCCTGAACTTAATCAAGTTTTAATTATCTCCTCTATGGGATTCTCCCACAGAGCAAGACATATTGCTAAAAAGAAAAGACAAATTAGCTTAATTTCTAAACGAGAATTGATTTCCATAATGGTGAAAAAGTTAGAAATCTCTTAATATTTCAAAAAATCCATTAGAATTTCATATTTGAGATAGGGAGAGCAATATTTTCAAGAGCTTCTTGAGTATGGCGAATATGGTCTGAAGTATGTATAAAAGAAAGAGCACCAATACCATGCATTCCACTAATCTCCCTATTTAATAATGCTAACTGTAATAAAGCTTCGCGCTTTTTATCAGTTAAATGAACAATTCTCGTAAAGTCTAAATTTTCATTGTATTTCGATAAGACATGTATGGTAATAAAAGATTTTAGCCCTGTGGCGATAAAAGAGAGCTTTTCACTGATAAAAAACTTATTCAATTCGTTTAGGAATTTTGCCCCAAGTTGATTGGTACGATCGTAGTCATCAGGAGATTTCTTTAAGATTTCTAAGGTTTTTAAGCCTGCAACCATACTCAAAGGATGAGCAGAAAAGGTACCTCCCCCCGTCCAAACACGATTATTCAATTGTGGGTTAGCTTGTTCTAATATTTCTTTTCTTCCACCCACAACGCCAATTGCTAATCCCCCACCAACGATCTTACCCATCGTGGTCATATCTGGTATTATTTTCAATTCATTCTGAAATAGCCCATAGGAAAATCTATATCCTGTAATGATTTCATCTAAGATTAAGAGAATGTCCAACTCCTCTGTCACTTCTCTAAGCATCTTTAAGAAGTCAAGGTTAACTGGAAAGCCTCCTCCACCACCTAATACTGGTTCTATTATTACTGCTGCTAAATCATGTGCATTATCTCTGATTAACTTCTCTGTTTCCTCATTATTTATCTCAAATGTCATAATTCCAGCTTGATCCTCTGGAAGAATTCCATTACCCTCTTTACCAAGAAAAGGTGCCTTAACATTATATAATAATGTATCTGCATAACCATGCCACCCCATCTTGGCTTTAGCTATAAATGACTTACCTGTATATGCTCGGGCTAAACGAGTGGCATACATTGTTGACTCAGTGCCACTAGAACTAAACCTAACCTCTTCAATGCTCGGATTATCACTGATAAGGATTTCTGCTAGTTTAACTTGATCCTCAGTCACAGTTCCAAAATGCCAGCCTTCTTCTAATTTATCCTTAATAGATTGCTGGATTACAGGATGTTTGTGACCAAGGAGCATTGAATAATGGCCTTGCCAGAAATCAATGTATTTTAAACCGTCAACATCAATTAAATATGCATCATGTCCAGATTTAATGAATACAGGAAAAGCTCCGATGGAGGGAAGGCCTAGGTTTCGTATATTATGCGATACACCTCCAGGAATAATCTCAATGGATCTTTTCCATAATTTTTCCGATTGTGGCCTTGCTTGGATGAAATTAGCTAGCTCTTCTTTATAGAAATTCACTTTGATTCCTCAAGAATTAACAAAGGGAAAAGATTTTTTGTACTTTTATATTATTTTGTACCATCGTACAATTGAATGCTTCCTAAATTCGAGAAATTGTACAAGGGATGAGAAATAGTAATTTAAGTGACAATAAAAAAGGATTTAAAATGGCATTGGCAGGTTTCTATCCATGGAAAAAGCTCTGAAAACCATGGACATATACAAAGCCAAATATGATCCTTTGCTAGCCTAGAATTTCTTAATGAGAAAGTATTCTTTTATGGCATTAGGGTAGCCGTCAGAAATCCCGAATATCTTATATCCATGGTTCTGAAAGAATTCTGGGGATTGGAATGATAAAACATTAACTAATCCTGAAATGCAGTAATTATCTGTCGCAATTCTTTCTGCAGTCATCAAGAGTTCTCTACCATAACCTTGGTTACGATATTTTCCATCAATCCAGAGACTCTCAATATGCACAGCTTTAAGTGTTGTATAAGCTTGTAATCCCCCAATAACTTGACCCTCTGCATTTTTTCCAATTAATTTGATTCCTATTCCAGGATAATTCTTTCTTAATTCACCAACGTGTTTTCTGACATATTTACGTAATCCTTCGTGAAGAATCTCCATTGATTCCTTAGATTTATCTTCAGAAATGGTAAATCCATTACGATTTGGTTCAATATCCTTGTTCTCCAGCCCTTCAATTGACCTGAATTTCTTCAGGAGGATATATTCAATGATTCCATCAGTATAACCTTCAAAGATTCCCACAATATTGTAACCAATTCTTTGATAAAACTCAGGTGCTTGGAATGAGAAGGTCCACGTTTGCGATGCTGGGTACCCCTTTTCTTTCCCAATTCTTTCAGCCTGCAACACAAGATCTCTACCATAACCACGACCACGATACTTTTCATCCACCCATAAAACCTCAAGATGCATGATTCCAGTCAGCATACTCGTTATTACTCCCCCTACGACATTCCCCTTATCATCCTTTAATACTAAACTGACATCTGGGGTAGGAATGTCTAACTCCCCACCAGGATATTTCTTATTATGATCCTTTAAGCCTTTCTGAACTATTTTCATCTCATTTTCTGAGGTACTCTCACTGATTAAGAATTGGTTTGAGATTTCACTCTCATCTATTTGCCTGTACTTTTTCATCTGAACAACCTCCAAGTAATGAACGCAAATGTGCCCTTTAAATCATTATCAGAATGGGTTATATAGGGTCTGAACTCCATGTTTCTTTTTAAGAAAACTGCAAGTCTTATTTGAGGAACGATAGAATTGTATTATTAACAAATTCAGGTGTTTCTACATGAATCCAATGTCCAAATTCAGGGTGATACACTATCTTATGTGATCCCTCTATGTGTTCTTCCAAACCATATGTTAACGATCTATCTAACGCAACATCTTTTTCCCCCCAAATTACCAGTGTAGGACATTTTATTTTTGGAAACCTTTGAATAAGTTCTTCTTGATGTTCTTTCTTAATGGAAAGTATCTGGGTGATGTTCCAGTTTGCCCGATAGTAATTGATACTCGCCTCTAATGCTCCAGGTTGGGACCATGCCTCGATGTATTTTTGTATATCTTCTTCTTTGAATACCTGTTTAGAGCTGACAGAACCAAGGAGCATTCTTTGAAGAACCTCGTAATTATCTTTACTCGCTATTTCTTCAGGAATCCTTGGGATCTGAAAAAAAAAGACATACCAACTTTTTTGTAGTTGTTGAAATCGCATTGACCAGAATGCTTCTAAAAGTGGTATAGGATGAGGACAATTGATAATAACAAGCTTGGATAGTTTTTCGGGCGACTTCATTGCCAGGTTCCACGCTATAAAACCACCCCAATCATGACCTATAATAACTGCTTTTTCTTCTCCTAAAGCTTCCATAAGACCAAGGATATCGTTGACAAGAACAGAAGTTGAATAATTATCCACACCTTTAGGTTTACTACTTTTGTTATACCCACGTAAATCTGGAGCAACAACTCTGAAGTTTCTTGATAATACTGGTATTTGTAGTCTCCACGAGTACCAAAAATCAGGAAATCCATGAAGTAAGATGATTAAGTCTCCAGAACCCTCCTCGACATAATGGATTTTTATTTCACCTACATTTTTATAATTATGAGTCCAATCGTCTTTAATTTCTTATACCTCCATAATGTTGAAAAATTTATCTGAATGTGGGTATTTTGAGTCCTTTAAATAAAGTATTAGGCCTTTAAAGATATTTTAGTGAGATTTATCAAATTAACTTGAATTTTTGTTTAGTTTAATATTGATTAACAAAGAAAAGAAATTAGCAGAACTTTTGAACTTTCACCCGTTGGAGAAAATATTCTCCGTAAGATGAACCCATTAACTTTCTTCATGGAAAATAGTGCATAAGATTCATCCCAAAACCTTATAGAAGACAAAATATCCATGAAAGAACTAGTACATAAGGTGCAAATAGAAGAATATCTACGAATGGCACAAAAGATGGTAAATATCAGAAGCCATGAAAAGTAAGAGTCTATTGACTAGCAGATCAGGTTCTATAGGACCACTTAAGCTCTGAATAGAAAAAGAGAGGAGAGGAGAAAGAAAGGAATCTTACAATCTCTGGAAGAAGTCTTTTTGTTCAAGTTCTCTGACTTTAGGGAGTAAATTGTAAAACACAATCTGTTCAAGATCGTCTCGGAATGTACCAAAATCCTCATCGTCCATGAATGGATCTTGAAGTTTTGATCGAACCTTTAATGCGGGTTCTTCTCCTCTCAAATTCCAGAATATTCGTAAGCGATTTTCAGTCAGATAATAGATTGGATCTGATAATTTAATTTTTTTACTGACGACATTTGTAGGCCATCTAGCAAAAATCAAGTATACTCCAATAAATAACAGTAAGGGGACTATAACAAAACGAACAACCTCATGTGTTAATAAAACTCTATCAGAAAAACTAGTGAAAGAAATCACTGCTAATAATACCGAGATTATTACAATTATAAGACCAAATAAAACTGCAACCCAATCATTGAATCCTCCATTGGGTCGGAAACTGTGCCAAAAATTAGCGATTTCAAATCGTGGTTTCTGATCCTTTGTTATGGCTTTTTGCTTTTTCAAGTTGTCATAAGTTAATGTTTCAGCGTAATAATGAAAGTGATCATATCTAACTTTATCTAATTGCCATTTATTATCTTTTTTACGAATATAAATGAAAAAAGGTGCCCAATCCATAGCATGAGTTACATGTGTAAATGAAGGAGGTTCCCATTTCCAGAGAACCAATGCCACTATAGCTGCAACGAAAAATAGCACACTAATCCAGGATATTTTAAGCATATACTCCAAATTAAGAGTGTTTGAAACATTATCCACTATTTCTTGACCTACTGGGAGTTCATGCCAAGACTCTGCACCATCAATGAGCTCTTGTTTTTGAGAACCTTTACTAATATAAATCTCACCCAAAAGCGCCCAAAAGACGATTCCAAAAATAATGAAAAGCTGGCCATTACTAAAGTAGTATCTACCTTTTGTTAATCCCTTGATTGCCGAATACAACTCTCTCGCTCCTAAAAGAAAGAAAATCCCCCCAATAAGAACTACAGAAATTAATGCTGACTTAAATGAGAGGTAAGAGTATATTAATGTCCCCATTAAACCAAGTGCGAATAAGGGGAGAACAGTCATCCAGAGAGAAATAAAAAACCGTTGTTTGGTCCAAACATATATCCACTGAATGCAGCGCTCATCATTTTCCTCAATACTTTCTAGAATTCTAAAATATGATCCTCCCCAAGCCTTGGATTTACGTTCTCCTCGCAATTCGATTCCTGATAACTGCATCTCTGGCATAAATTGCTTAGCTAACGAAATATCTCTCTCTGTAACATCCACTGCATCTAAAGGCATCATAAACCCTTTTCTTCTTAATCCTGCTGCTTCAATTTGTTTTTTTAGCGATTTAGTTTGCCATTTCTCTTCTACTGTTTCTTCTACTGCAGTTTTCAAATCCACAAGCTTACCCTGCAACACAATCTCTGACATAATATCACCGACAATATTACTGATATTCTCAATACAAGTTTAATAATAGATATAGGTAAAAGGTAATGCTTTAAAAATTTGTTTTTTTAGAGTGTAAGATAAAATTTTAATATTGAACATTTTCATTAAGTAATCCTCATCTATGAAGTTGAACAGTGCTTTAGATACTATAACTCTAAAAATTGAGGAGAATATCAAGCTTCTTATCACATTGATTGAGTAGGATATTTTATGACTGAAGAGAGTAATTTTTATGGACTTATTACTAAAAGATGTTTCAATTATACCAGAACCTGATCCTAGTAAAATTATCAGAGCTAACATCATAATAGAGGACAATATCATCAGTGATATAGCATCAGATGCCCAAATGCCCGATCCAGAATTCATTGTCAGCGGAAAATCCCTTGTTGTTTTACCTCCTCCGATCAATAGCCACACTCATCTACCTATGTCTTTATTAAGAGGTTATTCAGACAATAAAACCTTAATAGATTGGCTTCAAGATGTCTGGAAAATTGAAGGTAAATTTGACGCAAAATGGATTGTATTAGGAACCGAATTAGCTTGCCTGGAAATGATCAAAGCTGGAACAGGGGGAGCTGCAGATTTCTATTTTCATGAAACTTCAGTGGGAAAAGTAATGGAACAGGCAGGGTTACGAGGATGGCTAGGCGCAGGGATACTACCAAGTGCTTTTGTTGATCAAGGAGGGTATGAATTTCAATTAGCAGAATTTACGCGTGTAATTTCTCTTGTAAAAGAATCTTCTCTCCTCAATGCAGCAATAGCTCCACATAGTCAGATGACTGTACCAGAAGAGATTATTCTGAAAGCAGCTGATTTAGCGGAAAACCATCATATTCCCCTTATGCTGCATGCATCAGAAACGCGAAAAGAAGTTCTTAATTCTGAGGATAAATATGGAGTCCCACCTGTCGAAAGACTTGCCCAAATTGGATTCTTTAGAGAAGGAATTAAAGAAATAATAGCCCATTGCACTTGGATTACCCAAAGGGAAGTAAATATTCTTGGAAAGCATCATGTGACTATCGGATGGTGCCCTGTTTCAGCTCAAAAGTTAGCTTATGGAGGAATTACTCCAATCCCAGAATTACGAGCCTTAGGAGCAGTTGTTTCTATTGGTACTGATGGTAGTGCCTCTAACAATACATTGGATTTATGGCGTGAGATGCGTGAAGGAGCCAATGTAATTTCTGCATCAAGATGGGATCCAGCTCTTTATCCAGCCGAACAAGTACTTGAAGATACTTGTTGGTCTTTCAGGCGAAATTTTCATCCTGATTCATTAATTAAGGTAGGTAATCAAGCAGATCTTGTTATTATTAATTTTCATTCACCTCATCTTAAACCTATACATAGTATCATTTCTAACATTGTTTATGCTGCCAATGGAAGCGATGTTCATTCATTAATTGTAAATGGACACCTCCTGATGCATAACCGCCAAGTTTTAACTCTTGATGAAACAGAAATTTTAGATAGAACAGAGGAAAATGTAAAAAAGCTGTATTAATAATGAAGCAAGAACAAAAGTCGATCAATAACTAAATATTTTGTATTAATTATGCTAGGTTCATTCTATTCTGGGAATAAAGAGAATTAAAATTTGAATATTATCTTCTATTTTTGAGAAAAGGAGTAAAATTAAATTGTTCAATATGCTTGAAATCAGATTTGTAGACATTCACGGAACATTAAAGGCAATGAGTCTCCCAATCACAGTTGAAGAAATCAGCACAGCAACTGCTGAACATGTCTTTTCAGAAGGAATAAACATCGATGGTAGTTCTATTGCGGGTTTTACAGCATTAGAAAGTTCTGATTTACACTTATTACCTGTTTCAGATAGTCTATTCGAGATTCCTTATACAGAGGAACCTAAACTAGCAGTCATGTGTGAAATTCGCCAAAATGGTAAAATTTTCTCGGGAGATACCCGCTCTCAATTACGAAGCATAATCGAGAAGAATTTAACAGCAAAAGGATTATCCCTTAAAGTCGGGCCTGAGCCAGAATTCTACCTTTTTAAAAACAATGTCCCCGTTGATCAAGGAAAATATGCAGATATCTTTCCTAATGCTATTGTTGAGGGGATGGTTAAAAGATTCTCCCAATACTTAATAAAAGCTTTAATTAAGCCCAAAGTTCACCATCATGAGGTTGGTCCGGGTCAGTATGAGATAGAGATTGGATATGAAGAAGCTCTTCGTATTGCTGATATCATAGTTACTTATAAAGCCATCATTAGAGCATTGGCAGCAAAATCAGAATATACAGCGACATTTATGCCCAAACCCTTTATCAAAGAAGCAGGAAATGGGATGCACTGTCATATTTCATTATGGGAAGGTACTAAAAATCTTTTTGCTGACTCTGAATCTAATCAGCTTTCACCTTTAGCTGAACATTATATGGCTGGTATATTGGAACATGCTCAAGCAATGACGGTGTTGGTGGCACCAACTGTAAATTCTTTTAAGAGATTAGTTCCAGGTTATGAGGCACCAGTTTATGTCTCTTGGGGCCCTCTTAATCGTTCTGCATTAATTCGTGTTCCTATGTTCAATAGTCCTCAACATGCCCGCTTTGAATATCGTTGTCCTGACCCGAGTTGTAACCCATATCTTGCTCTTATTTCAATTGTCACCGCAGGAATGGACGGAGTCGAACGTGAACTTGAACTACCCCCATCAGTGAAAAAAAATATTTTTAGCTTATCAACAAAGGAAAAACGAAAACTAAATATAAAAACGCTTCCAGGAAACCTTTTTGAGGCACTTTCTTATCTCAAAAAAGATAAGCTTCTTTGCGATGCGCTTGGTGATCATATTTGCAAAAAATTCTTCCAGTTGAAGAACGAAGAATGGCTCCAATATTCCACACAGGTCACTGATTGGGATTGGAAGAATTATCTTCAAGTTTAAACATTATTTTCACTTTAGCAATTGAGATACTTAGAAATTTCCCATAGAGTGATTTCCTGTTTTTCAAAACTATATTCACTAGCAAAATCCAACCACTCATTCATTCGAGCTTCATAATATTCCTGATGAAGTGCCAATCCAAGTACCTCCTTTGCAAGAGTACTCTGTTTAAATTTCATCAAAGCATCTTTAAGAGATCTAGGCAATAATTGTATTCCTCTTTCTTCCAGCTGTTCTAAACTTAGAGCATCTGCATCAAAATCTGCTTCATCAGGAGGTTCTAACTTCTTTCTCACTCCTTCCATCCCTGCTGCTAGGAGTAATGCTAACGAAAAGTAAATATTGGATGCAGCATCAGCAGCACGATATTCAAGTCTCCCAGCTTCATAACCAGGTACACGAATTAAAGCGGTTCGATTCGCAATTCCCCAAGTAATATATACAGGCGCTTCTTTTCCAGGAACCAATCTACGGTAAGAATTCACGATAGGATTGGTTAGTGCTGCTATTTCAGTAGCAAATTTGAGCTGACCAGCTATAAAATGGAGGGAAAATTCTGATATTTCATTCCCACTCCCCTTAAACAGGTTACCACTTGAAGATTGAACTATTTGGTGGATATGCATACCATTACCAGACTCATCTATAAATGGTTTGGGCATAAAACTTACCAACCACCCCTCAGTGTGGTTTAAAGCAATAATTTTCGCAGTTTGCTTGAAAAATTGTACATTATCAGCTGCCTGAATTGCAGGTAAGGCTTCAAACTCAATCTCATGTTGACTTGGTCCAACTTCTGAATGAAAAGTCTTGAATGGAACATTTACCTGATCCAATGTTTCAATGATTAATTTCCGTAGAAAATAGCCTCTATCTTTTGGAGGTAATTCCATATAACTTGCTTTATCAACAGGTTTAAAATCAGAGGTTAACACATAAAACTCCATTTCTGGTCTCACAAAATATTCTGCGTGGAACTCATCAAATAATTCCCTATTCACCTTAGCTAATATCCCTCGAGGATCTGCTGCAATGCGCTCATGGGTATCAGTGCTTCTTAAATCACAAAAAACACAAGCAGTATTCTCTTGCCAAGGTACCAAAGTTACTGTAGATGGATCAGGGACAACTATCATGTCTGATTGCTTTGTTCTTAGAAAACCAATGCTACTCCCATCGATTCCTATTTGATCAGCTTTTACAAAAGATCTTTTAGCCATTTCGACCCCTTTAAGTTGCCCATCAGCGCCAGTGAATTGAAGCAAGAGATATTTAGCGTTTAGTTTCTCCATCTTCTGAACGATAATATTTTTCAAATCAGACATTATCTTTTTCTCCCATTTCTTCTTAAATTTTAACAGATTTAAAGATGTAATACTCAAGGTTAATTTATTTTTATTCGGGAATGATAACAAAAGATTGGAAATAGACTAGTTTCAATATGAAAATTAATCCTCAGCATTAAACTCTATGTTCCTACTTCACGAGATTCTAATATACCAAGAGTAATTTTCACCCCTGAACCACCTATTAGACCTCCAAGTAATCCAAATATCCCACAGATGACACTTGATAACAAGATCATAATTAGGGACCCTGGAGGTAATGGTGCTCCTAAAACGTCTCCTATTGCAGCTAAGAATAAATCTAGTGTCCTCATTAATCCAGGTATTGTCAGAATCATCAATAAAATTGATACTACACGACCGACTAATGTTCCCAAACCGCTGAACAATCCTGCACGTGAAGATCCTAGTATAATTCCACCAACTATTCCCATTATTATAGGAGGGAACCAGAAAGGTAATGAGGAGGCGATAGTTAAGTCAGAAATTATAATACCAAACACAGAAATTACTAATACAATTATTTCACGGTTCTCTAGTATCTTACCAAAATTATATTGATCTGTTTTTTTAGTCATTTGATCAGTCACCTTATTGTGGTTTTAAAATTACTTGAGCTTCCATTTGTTCTTTTGGGAAATCTGCGATAGTATCATATTGGATAAGCATTAGATGATATTCACTTTTCATCCAGAGTTCAAGAGCTTGATCTGCATAATGCGGATTGGCTGGATTTCCACTTACTCCTGCTGGAATAACACTCCAACTATTGGAGATGTTATCAAAATCTACAACCATTCGCTCACTAGGACCCCCACCAACCCGACGACCCCCTGCAGCTAAAAGCGTATATCCAGAACCATCATGTGGGTGTGATCCTTTCCCAAAAGAGTCTATTCCTCCTAAATGATTGAAGTACATTCGATGATATTCACCCCATAACCAATCGTCAACCTCTAAGCCAAATTCTTTCTTTAAATTCTTCACTGCTTCTAGAAAGGCTTCAACTATTATATCATCCCTGTCCTCTATAGCTACAGTTGTTACATTATCAAACCATTTTGAATCTGGAAACTCACGGACAAGATATTCAAGAGTATTGTCTTGAGGCTTTGCTACATCTATCTCAGCCTCTTCATATTCATCACTCCACACCAGTTGCCTGAATTGGGAAAATGTTTCATAAAAGATTGTTGGACCTACTTGATCATGTTTCATAAGATACTTGACATCACTTTTACTCCATGATTTCAATGCTGAAAATGCTTCCTTCGCAACGTCTGAAAGATCTAATCCAATTGAACCTTCAATTGCAGCAAGAAAAAATGGTGTGAAAGCTTCAGAACAAATGTCAAGAATTCCCATGTCTCCACATTGAGCATCTTTCATGAAATCAACATCAATACTTCCGTCTGGAGCCTGACTTAAATGACGATTGATACTTCTCCCCCGATAACCTGCTGCTTGAGTACTACTCAAATAATATTGATAATCTGGGCCAGTAGATTTTTGATTGGCTGATGCCAGATAGCACTGTGGAGGATTAACTGAGTATGGTAATTCATGAAAGGGAATATATTCCCATTTTTTGTTTATATTAGGATCAGAGCCATTTTGAACAAAACCTGCAAGTAATCCCTCTGTGAAATTCCTTTTAACAAATCGGCCGGTTGGTCTTAGTGCAATCGTACCATCAGAATCTGCAAACACAATATTTTGTGGAGGATCATGGAACCATTGTATTGACTCATTGAATTCCTCCCAATTTTTTGCAGTATTTGCACCAAATAATGCTTTAATTTCATATGTTGGGCTCTCAGTCGCGGTCCACCTCATAGCTATCAATGACTTCCCCATCACTTCACCCATAATTACCCCATCTTCTGTATATCTAATTACATCAGTATGATTACCAAGGCCCTTTACTGGTATATTGATATTCCTTAAGACAGGAGAAACCCATTTCGTACCATTCCAATATTTATCTCCATCCCATACATATTCGTACCAGTCAACACCATCAGGACCAACATTTGTAAATCCCCACGCAACGTGTGTATTGAAGCCAACGACTACAATAGGAGTACCTGTTAACGTATAACCATAAATATTCAAGTTATCTTCAGACACAACTAGATGAGCTTCGTACCAGATATGGGGGAGATCAATGCTTAAATGCATATCGTTTGCTAGAATAGGTTTTCCGCTCTTTGTCTTTGTACCATTCGCAACCCAATTATTTGATCCAATCCATGATTGTTGGAAGAATTCTAGGCTTTGGGGGGTCCGCTCAAGAATTTTCTCTAACGCTTTTGTTCGAGCTTCAGTATCCCCCTTTTGAACAGGTGCCTCAAACTTATCCGTCATAATCGAAGGAAGTGAATAATTGCCATAACCTGGTATTACTGGAACCTGATAATGAGTGTTATTAAGTGGAAAAAGTTCGTGCATTGCTGTCAAGTTACCATCGAACAATTCATCCCTTAGAATTGTAGCGTGTAAATCATATGTAGAGTAAGTTAACATAAGACTCATTAAACGGTTGTAAACGAAGATTTTAAGCGGCGTCCAGGGTGTGGGTTTGAAATTTAGCAATTGAAATTCGATTGGTAATGTTTTACTTTTAATCCTGTTTTCAATCTCATAGTTCACACCATTACAATAAGCATCAAGCATATTTAACATTGTGTCAAGTTCTAAATCAGTTTCACGTTCAACTTCAAACACTTCAATCATTTCTCGGGCAGCTTTTTCGATTCCAAGAGTTTGATAATAAATATCGTCATCTAGAGAATCGTTACCCATAATCTCGGATATTTGACCCATTCCTGTTCTGCTTGTCATCTCCATTTGGAACATTCTATCTGTTGCATGACAATAGCCTAATGCAAAAACGGCATCTTTGTGAGTTTTTGCATAGATATGGGGAATTCCCCAGTTATCTCGGATGATAGTTATAGTATCATCAACTCCTGTAAGAGTAATTATACCAGAAGTATAAGCTGATCCACTCGACGCCCCAAAAATTCCACCAGGAGACACGATTGGCCCGAGAGCAAACATTCCCATAATTGGTGTTGAAAGGAGTATTATGAGGAGCAACGTTCCAATAATTGAAGCAATAAGGACAATTATCTGTTTGTAAATATCACTTGATAATGACATATTAATCACTAAGTCTTTTTTGGATTATAATACCTTTTTTAATCGATTAAATGATAATTTTTTTCTTCTTGAGAAATTTTGCTTTATAGTGTCATATTAAATAAAAGAGTTTTTGTAGTACTATTGAAAAATTTCAATAAAAATATGAAAATATTCTTTGAATGACCTCTAAAATTTAACTTTCCTATTTTTTCCTAGTGGACATCATTAAAAGAAATGGCTAAGCGATTATCTATGTCGGAAATAACACCTGATCATAATTTGGGATTATTCTTTGGGATTATTGAATATCATAATTTGAATCCTGAAATTCTTTGGTCAGGATCTACATGGCATTCAGAAATCCAAACTTGGGATTTATTATTAAAAATCCTCGCTACAAAAAATCCTTTAGACCTTGAGGAAGTGGAATGGAATTTTTTACCAATTATCTGGGATGAAATAGAGATTTTTGCTTTAACAAAGGCCTTTTATATTAAAGGAATAGGCTCTGCTTACTTAGTAGTCTTTCATCAATCCGCAGAAAAACTCACACAATTTATTCTTGCAAAGGAAGAGGAGATGGCGCGTACTTTTAAAGAAATTTTAACTTCGACTTCCTTCTTTACAGTTCAAAGGCTAACAAACGAACAACTAAAACAAATCCGGATGAAATGTCAAGCTTTCTATGAGATCCTTTCAGTTCTTTAATGTTTAGTTATTCTTTATGCTTCTTTACAGCTTTCATTCGCTCAAAATGGTTTAATTCATCAGAGAGATATCAGGTCAACATGTCAAAATCGTGTAAAAGAAGGCATTTAATAGAGCTAATACTCATTTTTCTTCTTCTTACACCTTATTTAAGTTATTCCAGAGCAGATTCAAGATACATAAAAACTTGGACCCAATCGAATGGGTCTCAGCTTCAAATAACTCTTTCTTCTTATCCTAAAACACTTTTTGTTAATATAAAATACACTTATAAAATAAACTTCGAAGTTAAAGCTGTTAGTTCATATTTGGACAGCTTCTATTCTATTGCAGTCGGTCTTAGATTCTTATCTTCGGAAAAAACTGTAAAAAGCGATCTAAAATGTGATATCGGGGACCTCCCAACTATAGGCTCAAAAGTGCATGTCTTAATACAATTATCGGTTCCTTCAGCCACTGAAATATCAATAAATCAGGGGGAATCATTACAAGGGCAGCTCCAATATATAGTTTATTATTCAAAACAACCTAAAGATTGGGATAAATCAGAGATGGCACCCAATCAGTGGCCTCACGAATCTGATCAAACCTTAGGCTGGGAAACGATCTCAGAAGCAGTAATTGTAAATCCTTTGGTTGACCTATTTTTATTAACAGTTATCGTTGTAATCTCAATAATTTTAATCATTTCTTCGATAATTATTTTTAGAATCCTCAAGAAAAGATCACAAAATTAGACACTTGAGGGAACAAAAGAATCAGCGGTATTCTTGGGAAATTTTACTTCGATTAATGATTCAGTAGTAATTTCATTCCAGCAATTGCTACATTAATTGATGCAACATGGCCTGCCTTTTTATCGATAATCAATTCGTTATTCTTTAGATCACCAATAGCAGCTAGGATTGCTCCAGTTCGCCAACCTCTTATTGTTCCTAACACAAATAAGGTAGAGACCTCCATCTCGGTAACTAGGGCTCGGCCTCTTTTCCATATTTTCCATCTTTCAATTGTTTCATTTCTAGCTGGAATCATCTCACTGATTTCACTCCAAAATGCATCCTTTGAATGGATAATACCCTCATGAAACCTATCCTGAAGATTAAGACTGATTGCTCCTCGTCGTAATGCTAAGACAACATCTGGATGAGCTACTGCGGGAAATTCTAGAGGGATGTATTGTTTTGTAGTCCCTTCATCACGGATAGCTGCTGTGGCAGAGACGATATCTCCCATTTTAACCTTGGAATTTAAAATACCAGAAGTTCCAACTCGAATAATAGTAGTAATTCCACACTTTCCAAATTCTTCCAACCCAATCGCTGTTGATGGACTACCAATCCCCATACTGGCGATAATAACTGGAGTTTCCCCAATGTAAGCTAGGAAAGTTCTATATTCACGGTTGAAAGTGATCTCCTGAGGATTTTGCATATGTCTAGCAATCGATTCTGTCCGTCCTGGGTCACCTACGATGAACATATGTCGAGATCCCTTTAATTCTTCTTTTGATAAATTAATGTGATAATGTTTCATAAAGAAATGACTTCCTTTGGGTGTTTAAGACTGAACCCAGACAAAACCAGATACAGGTTTACCATCGATCAAACGGACTTTTTTCCTAACAGCCTTAAGTTTCATCCCTATTTTAAGTTGATCAGGTTCAACCTCTAGTTGACCTGTATAACGGACATCTCCCAGATCAATGATACCTAAGAGAAGTGAGGATTTATCTATACCCGTGGGTGGGGCTTTTAAGATTGTATAGGTAATTAATGATCCTTCGGAGGGTAGTTCAATAACTTTGAAATTACGCTTTTTACACTGAAGACATCGACCGTGCTTAGGGTAATGAATTTTTCCACAATTCAGACATTTGAATCCACTTGGTATGTTTTCTGACATAATTTTCACCTTCAGACTCTAGATAATATGGTCACAACCACATTGTTGCCAAATCCACCAAAATTTACTGCATATCCATTTCTAGGATCATTTGGGACTTGACGCTCTCCAGCTTCTCCTCTGAGTTGCCATACTAACTCACAAATCTGTGCTACCCCAGTTGCACCAACAGGGTGCCCACGAGCTTTCAAACCTCCTGAAGGATTAACAGGAAAACGTCCAGTAATTTCAGTTTCTCCATTGCGAATGGCAAGATGAGCTTTACCTCGCTCATAGAACCCAGCAGATTCCAGTTCTGCAATCTCTAATATTTCAAAAGCGTTATGCACTTCTGCTAGATCAATGTCCTCTCTCTTTAATCCAGCCATTGAAAAAGCCTGATCTGAGGCATATTTCACTGCTTTAAGAAACGTTGGATCCTCACGTTCATGTACAGCCATGGTGTCCATACCTTGGCCAGTTCCTATAAACTTGATTAACGGTTCCCTAGAAAGCTCTTGCGCTTTCTCTAGAGAGCACATTATAATCGAAGCTGCTCCATCAGTTACAGGACACATATCATATAGACGAAGTGGATCAGCAATAATAGGATTGTTGAGCTTAGCCTCTCGAGAAGTCAAAATACCTTCCATAGTAATTTTCTGTTGTATATGGGCATAAGGATTCTTTAAGCCATTCGCGTGATTTTTTATGGCAATTCTAGCCAAATCTTCGGATGTAACTCCATATTTATTGAAATAGATTCGTGCCAGCATCGCACCAAGAGAAGGAAATGTAATACCATAAATATATTCAGCCTCGGGATGTGACATGGTAGCAATGAAGTCAGTAACAACTGGGCCAGGAGCAACACGCATCTTCTCTCCACCAGTGACCATAACACAGTCGTGAATCCCTGAAGCAATAGCCATATATCCTATTCGGGCAGCTGTACCTCCTGAAGCTGGACCATTCTCAACAGATGTACCAACAGCTGGGAAAAGATTCAAATAATCAATTAAAGCAGAACCTAAAGCTGTTTGGTTGTTAATACGTCCTGCTCCCATATTAGCGACAAAAACGGCATCGATCTGGTCAGTTCCAGCATCATCAATCGCATCTATAGAAGCCTCAGCCATCATTTCGATAAGAGATCCTTCATAACGACCCCATTGGCTCCCCATCCCAACACCAATAATAGCAACTTCACGCATTCAACCATTCTTCCTTCGTTTTACGAGTGATTTGAAAAATGACATCTTTAGGAAGTAATATGTTCTTTTTACAGGTCTCTAATAGATCTTCTGGAACAGGTCGTTCGCCAAAGAGTCTTTCATGGAAAACATAACCTTCCCAATTTTCTTTTGTGAGACAATAAGAAGGTACACCACCTAATTCGTGCTCAATCTGGGGACGTGGTTCAAGTCGCAATTCTTGCATCCACCGTCGGAATCCAATGGGTGATTCTGCAACAATATAAACTTCTTCATTGCCAAGAAGGAAATGATTTTCCATCTTCGCAACGAAAAGATGAGCGCCAACACGAAGTCCTCGCTTAAAGGTCATTGTATGAAGACTCATTCCTACTTTGGGATTGACTGTTAACCTTGAGTTCACAAGACCAAGAACTTCACCAGTATTCCCGTCTTGGCCAAGAATAACATACTCATCATGAACTCGGTAATTTATATAGGCTAAGAGTTCTCCTAATATTCGGGCACCCACAATATCGTAGTACTGGAAATCTGTAAGTCTAACAATATCGTAAAACAATGGAACGATTTGCCTAACCTCATCTCGTGTGATTTGACGAACAACCATCTTTGTTCCATCAGCCAAATATATGTATTTTGGAGGATAGGGAGTGTTTTCAGGATTAATCTCATTTTGTGGAGGACGTAGCATTTCTTCGTCTACTGACATAGTTATCATCTCTTTTGATTTTGCTTATGCCACTTCTACCAGTGAAAAGGAATTAGAGAATTGTTTTTTAGGTATTAAAATTCTTTTTCTAGCCATCATTATGATTCATCATTACAAGGTATTCCTGATAAACCATCTTTTCAATCAAATAATTAAAGAAGAACTCGTCCATATTACAGTGGGATGCAAGAAAGGATGAATTTAATTATTGAAAATGCTCTTACTCGTGATGGAAAACTCGTAGATATCGTGATTGAATATGGTACAATTCGTAGCATAAATAAATCAGGTGGTAAGATTGTTGAACTTAAGGATGCAGAACATATCGACGCAGAAGGCTCTTTGGTAACGGAAAGTTTCATTTCACCTCACAATCATTTTGATAAGGTTCTCATTGGTGAAATCATCGAACCAAATGAATCAGGAACTCTATGGGAAGCGATACAAAAAACATGGGAGGTAAAACAAAATTATACCAAAGATGATATCCAGAAACGTGCGAGTAAAGTTATCGATCAACAGATCAAATATGGAGTAACTCATTTTCGAACACATGTAGATGTAGATTCTATCGGTAACCTAACACCTCTAAAGGGACTTCTTGAAGTAAAAAAAGCTTACAATGATGTTATCGATCTGCAAATAGTTGCTTTTCCTCAAGAAGGAATTCTTAAGGACGAAAGTACTGAGGAGTTATTGTATAAGGCGATGGAGTTGGGAGCTGATCTTATAGGTGGGATGCCACATAATGAATATACCCCTGATGATTCTAAACACCATATCGAGATAATATTTGACATTGCAAAACAATTCAATGTGGATATTGATTCTCATACGGATGAAACAGATGATCCAAATTCACGGACTCTACAATATCTTGCTGCTAAGACAATTAAAAGAGAATATCATGGTAGAGTTACAGTGGATCATATATGCTCTCTTGCTGCTCAGGATAATTATTATGCAAGTCGCATTATCAACTTGGTAAAACAGGCAAATATCAATGTAATTACCAATCCAGGTACTAATATGGTTTTACAAGGACGATTAGATCATAAAAAGCAAAGAGTTGGAATTACACGCGTAAAAGAGCTACTTAAAGCTAATATCAATGTCACATGCGGCCAAGACTGTATTTATGATCCTTACTATCCTTTTGGAAAAGGAGATATGCTGGAAGTTGCCAATCTTCTTGGCCATGCTGCCAAAATGACTTCTCGATCAGAAATCAATATATTATATGATATGACAACCAAAAATGCATCTATAATATTAGGAATCGAAAACCATGGATTGAGAGTTGGTGCCCAAGCAAATATTGTAATTTTACATGGAGTAAAGTCAGTTTCCGAAGCAATACGAACAACACCTCCCACACGCACAACAATTAGAAAAGGAAAAATCCTTTGTAAAACCAGCATAACCGAAAATCAATATTATCAATTGGAAAAACCAAAATAAATTTGTAAGACCAATAGATGAAGAAAAACTTGGTCTGAAGATTCCCACTTTCAGCTAGAAAAAACGATAATACTAAACCACAGGATTATTAAACTCAATTCTGGAAGAATCCCAATTTGTTCTAAAGTCAAATCTGGCAACCACGAAAAGAAAGAATTCCGAATCTTAGTACTAATAGGATGAAGATAGTATTTTTTCCCCCAATCAGGTTGATTCTTTCTTGAAGCTATATTACGTAGTATATACCAATCCCACAAATCAGGAAGATATGCAAAAAGCATCCCAAGCCAATAATTCCAAATAAATAGCCCAATAATGATAAAACCAGTAATATATACAAAAATATGCCAAGTAAGCCAAAAATTATCATGGATTCTTTCTGGAGGGTGATAAGTAATCCTCGCAATAGGATCTAAAAGAAAATGAGAGCAAAAAGTGATGATAGCCACCAATGAAAAAGATACCCAAGTTGGGGTTCGGATTAACTCACTGATAGTGATCTGAATCAAAATACCAGCAATGAGATGAGTAGGGAGCTGCATGAGAAACTTACCTTTTTTAATTATATCTGATATAAAGAATTAATATTTTATTCAGTGCGATCTGAAAATCGTTGAAATAATGACCATAAGATAGCTACTACAATGAAAATAACAACAATGATAATTAAACCGAATTTTATCGTTGCAGATATGGAAGCGATGAGAGGGGAGAATGAAGGAAAGTTTGATGGTGAAGATAGCATCAAAATAAGATTAAGATTTTCTATTGCATCAAAAAAGGCAGCAAAGAAAGGAACTAATGTCATATAGAATCCAATGCATTGTAATTGCCCTGTTAACAACCTTCGTGAGACTAATAAAGTGAGACTAGCAAGAAATGTTGAATAAGCTATAAGGAATACATAATCTAAAAGAGTAACGTTTAACTCTTGAAGTATTAAATCTTCAGTCCAATCTCCGAAGATTTGATGGATCCGTTCAATATTCCAAGCAAATTCTAATTCTATTACGCCATATGGGCTTACAGCTTTTAAAGCTGTCTCAACAGGGCGCATTAATAAGAATATTACAATTGTAGCAATTGCAGCTAAACCAGTTAGTGCGATAACAATATTTTGTTGAGGGGTTCTTTCTAGTTTTTTTATTATTGTGTGGCTTATCTTAATCAACTCGAAAATTGTTTTCAGCGTTTTCTGGAGGTAATTTCTTTAGTCCAGCTTCTAGATAGATTTTTTTCAGATAATCTGTTAACTCTTGAACTGCACTCTCAACATCTTCATCATTATGAATTGTCTTATCAGGAATTGGCATATCAATACTTTCATGAATTCTTGTTAAGCGTTCATTAAGTTGATTTGAAACCTCCCTTCCTCTAGCCTTAATTCTGCTTTCTGCAACTGAAGTATGAACATCTATATAGATAATTTTTGATTCTGGATATTGCTTACGAGCCTCATGAAGGACACTACGAGAGACATTCACAAGAACGATTTCTCCTCGGTCAAGAGACTGATCTAGAAGTTCCCTTGGACACCCATACCAGTTATTATATATAAACCATGATAATGCGAATTGATTTTCTGATTTTTTCTGTAAAAATTCCTTCTTAGAAACATAAACAGATTCTTCTGTCGCATCAGAGGGTCTGGTAATATACCTTTGTAGAATTTTGATTGGTATCTGTTCTAAACGAAGATTTTTTACAGTTTTACTCATAACAGTATCTTTTCCACTACCTGATGCTCCAACGACAAAGACTAACAATTCGCTTTTTAAATTAGAATCTGTTTGCCCTGAACACATTTCTTAAACCTAGAAAGTCAAACTTGTGCTTATTTATAGTATTTTTATCATTTTCATATCAAATTTGGCATCTCTTAAAAACTAATGAAACATTACTAATTTCGAATGAAAGAATAAGCTCCTCATGTGGTTATGTCCTTATGGCGAAATATATCTTTAAAATTGTATTAATTGGCGATGGTGCTGTTGGGAAGACATCTATTCGCCGTAGATATATGGGAGAGGGGTTTAAAGCTGATTTTCTTGCAACAATGGGTGCAGATTTTGCTTATCTAAAAATAAATATAGCAGAGCATACTGTTGAATGGCAAATCTGGGATCTTGCGGGACAACCAGCTTTTAGACAAGTAATGAAGGCATATTTCGTCGGAAGTATGGGTGCCCTTGCTGTTTATGATATTACTCAACCAAAGACATTGGAAGGTATCGATTCTTGGATTAGAGAAGCTCAATCTTATGCTCAATCATTCCCAGAACTACCAGTTGTATTGATTGGTAACAAAATTGATTTGAGAGATGAAGTACCTAATTGTGTAAAGACTATTCAAGGATTTGTCAAAGCTAAGTCTTTAAATGCCGAATTTATTGAAACTTCAGCTAAAACAGGGGAAAATATTGATGAAGCTTTTACAAAGTTAGCACATCAGATCATAGGAAAGACTAATGCCCGATCAGGTTGATAATTTTTCAGTTTACGAAAAAAGTTGTGGATGACTAGGAGAGAGGCAAATTCTCTCTAATCATCTATATTTTTTTACCTATAAATCGAGAAGTGCCCAAATTCCACCGGCATCACCAAGGACAATCATTAGTAAACCCTGAATAGCGAGGAGACCAGTAAGAAGAATTACAACAGGAGCCCAACTAATCAGTTGTAATACTCTATCTACCGTAAATTCAGTAAATAGGGTAATTAAAAACAAAACTCCAACTATGATCACAATCAATAGAATTACAAGCCATAATGGAATATTGATACCACCTAGTACTTCAGGATTTGAAAAACCTTCATTAAAATCAGCAAAAAACAGAAATATCCCTGCCAATGCACCAAAAGCAAGTGATGCAATAACTGCTGCCAAGGGAGTATCTTTCAGTGGTTCCGCAAGCATTGAGGAACCTGCTAAAAATATTAATAGAATCGTAAGCCAGTGAACCATTGTTACCTCAGTAGGAGTTGTATCTAGTTTCCACTCAAATATCGCCCATAGGTTTACCAATCCAATAACAACACTTGTAGCTAAAGCTAAATACTTCAAAATATTAGATTCGTATTCCTTTCCTTTTAATAGCTTATTAATACCATAAGCTAAACCAATAATCCCTGCAATGATTAGAATTAATGGCAAAAGTAGATCAAGAATTTCTTCGAACATTTTTATCACTTCTTTATGACAGATTGATCTTGTTCTTGTTTTTCTATAGGTAAGAATTAATTGATATTATATTTCTTACTCTCCCCTTATAGAAAACTTAAATTAGATACTTGATTTAAAATCCACTTGAGACAATTTTATTAATCACAATTTGGTAGTATTCTTTTACAATATCTTGATCATATTTTATCTCGATTTTAAACAACTGTGCTAAGTTCTCACACTTCAGAATATTGTGTAAAAGCGAAAAGTGAGAATCTGCAATTTCCCCTAGCAGTTTTATCCCAGCATTAAAGTGTTTTGAGAGATTTTTATCATTTATACTTGGAATATTCTGAATACATAATTGTAGATATAAATCATAGAGCTTTTCAATAAGACTACGAAAGTGTTGTATGTCAAGAACCTCAAGAATGGAAGCAATAGCAGTTATGAACATTATATCTTCAGTTGCAAGCCCTTCTCCGAGGAAAATATGTGTTTTTTCGTAAAAACGCTGCTGTGTAACTGATGATTTAAGTTTCAAAGTTTCCCCCGCTTTTTTCAATACAAGGTTATAAGGTATGGGATCTGTTCCTCTTAGATTATAACTGAGATTATGCAGGAAGTCTGAAAACTTATTAAGGACTTGATCGGAACCCTGAATTATATGTTGTAAACGATAAGTACGATCCGTGATGATATTAGGATATATGAAAAACTGTTGGCTGATGAGCTGTTTTATAACATCATCTCTTTGAATTGGATCTTTTTGCATGATCAACATTCTCATGTGGGAAACCCTGTATAAATAGAAAAATATTGTCAGGTTACAACTGGATATAATTATTGAAAAGGTAACTAGAAAATCTTTCCGAGTAATAATAACTGGATTTTAATTTTCAGCCTATCAGAACGTTATAGATGATGAATTGTTTACCTATCGTATTCGATTATGAATTGATCGTGAAATATAACCATATAATCTTTCCATTGAATTATGAGAGAGATTGAAATATTTTGCATAGAACTGATCAATTTCAGAACGGACTGGGGAGAACTGAAGCATTGATACTCGTTCCTCTTGGTTGATTAATTCATTCATCAGTCTTAAAATCTGATTTTTTTCTTCCATTGCATCAATAGGAATCTTAATCTCTCTTAAAAAGTAAACATTTGTATCTAAGACCCCAAATCCCATATTAGTATTACCTTCAGCCTCCATCTGGGCCCAAACCAAACTACTATTGAGGTATGTAAAGATCAAGGGCAGATGTTCTTTTTTCGTCACATTAATTCCATATAAACGCTGATCTGGAAACATCTTTGCTTGATTGTATAGACATCCTGGTCTATCATGATAGCTTTTGGTCCAGAGTAAAGAGGGAGGTGGATACTCTCCAATTGAGTACCAATACTCCCTTTGTTTCACACTTCGAAGTGAAGAGAATCCTTGAACCTTTGATCCACTTGCCTTTCCCTGTTTTACAACGACATTTACTTTCTCAGCCCATTTAATATATTTCAATGCCTCTGATCCTTGTAATTCATTGGGAGAGTCAAGACAATAAAAAAGGTACAAATTAGATGTAAATGAAGAAGGAATGACAAAGCCTTTAATATCTGCAGGACTTTTCACTAAAGGAACTAAATATATATTTTCAACTAATCCCTCATAGCCCATTCTATTTTTTATGTATGTTTTACCATCAGATCGTGGTTTGTCTTCAATACAACGAATATGGAAAAAATCATTAGCACCAGTCTTAATTCCAAACCTAACATCAGCTAGCAAGGAAAGAGGAAGACCCCTATTCTTAAATCTCTTGAGGAGTACTCTTTCAGAACCAGAAGTACGCAGAAATGTCCCACCCCATTTATGAGTTTGTTTTAATAGATCTCGTTGAATTAATTCAATGCGATAATACTGATCCTCATATGTATTTTGAAACATGATACAATTTCTTAGTGACGAAAGAGGAACCTGTGAAAAATCAACAAGAAATTCTGTAAAAGTCCCCTTTGGAATAGTTGCATTCTTACTAAGTGCTTTTTGTCCAATAAAAATGACTGAGTTAATTCCAAGTTGATCCCACAATCGCCTCCCCCTCCTATGAATAATTTCAAACATGTAAATCCCGTTAATTGGATCTAAAATGTATTTTTGAAGAGTTCGCCCATATTTAACCTCAAGCCAAGCATTACTGGTCAAAAAAGCTAAAATTCCGCCATCTTCAAGTAATGACAAAGCCATTAAAGAGAAGTAGACATAAAGATCACTTTTCCAATCAAAAAAAGTATTTTCACCAGAAAATTTCTTGATTTGAGTC
>JBHLKY010000025.1:0-53124 GCA_048886185.1 Candidatus Hermodarchaeota archaeon | reverse complement strand
TTATTTTCATCCTAATCCTAGCATGTCCTGTTATAGTGGTAATGACACAATTTATGAGAAGGAGAATCTCACAGAAACATTAGAAGAATAGAATGATTTATGTAGGTATTTTGATTTAATCACTTATAAGTTCCTCAAATCTGAGAAATAATTTTGGAGTCCTATATTTAGAAACTGCTTTCCAGACAAAAGTGTAGTTGATTACTATTTATTGATGTCATTTTGATTTAATAATCACTTAATGAGAGAGAGTGGTTAAGCTTTATTGAATGATATTCTTTAATTAAGTGTAAGCTTAAGCTCCTTGTTATGATCCTCTAATTACGCTCCTTCAGGTATGTATTTCAATCCAATTCAACTTCTCCAGACATTTCAACACCAATTTGGAGATAAAATGAGGTTTAGTATGTTAAGCATAGGATAGCACCAGTATCATCAAAATATGGCGAAAAATATATTATTGTCATCAAAATTGTGACATGTTATTTTAAATCAAGTTATTAGCTGCATTATTCACCTTTACCTGAATAAGATGATTTGGGGCTTGCGATATGACTGAAATTACTCCAGATTTGTGGATGAAATCATGGGATCCACATGTAAAGAGTACTTTGGAGTACCCTACTGAAAGTCTCGGTGTTCTTTACACCCGAGCTATGGCAAAATTTCCTAATAAACCTGCCTGCTGGATGATGAATCGTGAGATCACTTATGGCGAGCTTTTGGTACAAGTGAGAAAGTTTGCTTCTTTTTTACAGCAAAATGGAGTTAATAAAGGGGATGTTGTCACTATTTGTTTACCAAATTGTCCACAATCTCTCATTGCTCACTTTGGAACTCTTCTTATTGGTGCAATTGCCTCGGGCTTGAATCCTCTTCTAAGTGAAAACGAATGTGCCTATCAATTACGAAATAGTCGGAGTAAAGTTATCGTTACTATGGATGTCATCTATGACAAGCGATTGAAGAAAATGTTGGAGGTTCTCCCTTCTCTCAAGTTAATTATTGCCACAAATATCTCTGAATTTATGGGCCTCAATAAAATTGCCATTTTCATTGGAAAATTAATAGGAAAAATTCCAAAAGGGAAGGTGGATGATTGGCCAGGGATGAAGGTCGTTAAATTCTCAAAAATTATGAAAAACACATCAATTGATTTGAAAAATGTCACTATTGATGTAAACAAGGATCTAGCTCTGTTACAATATACAGGTGGCACCACTGGATCTCCAAAAGGCGCTGAACTAACTCATAGTAACTTCATTGCTATGCATGTTCAATTTACTCATTGGTGTGATTTTAAGGATGGGGAAGAAATAGCCCTGTCAGCTTTCCCTACATTCCATATTGGAGGATTAATAGTCGCAACTCAAGCTGTCTGGATAGCTAGTAGTCAGATTCTTATTCCAAATCCCCGAGACACAGATCATTTTATCAAGCAACTGATCGAGAAAAAACCCACTATATTGGGGAATGTTCCCACGCTTTATGGAATGGTAATGAACAACCCTAAATCCAAAGATATACCCCAGGAAGTATTAGATAATGTTACAACCTACGTTTCTGCAGCTGCTCCCTTTCCTGCTGAAATGATTCGTGACTTTGAAAAGCATATGAAAGCGGAGAATAAGGTCATGGAACTATATGGGATGACAGAAACTACGACAAATATTTCTAATCCGTTTTATGGAAAGAAGAAGGTTGGTAAGATCGGATTACCTCTTCCTGATACGTCTGTTAGAATAGTTGATATCGAATCTGAGGAAGATTTAGGTACTGGGGAACCTGGAGAGATTTTAATTAAAGGACCTTCTATATTTCGCGGATATTTTAAAGATCAAGAAGCTACAGAGAGGGTAATTAAAGATGGATGGATTCATACGGGAGACGTTGGTATCATGGACGAGGATGGGTATATTCAGATTGTTGATAGAATTAAAGATATGTTGATAATCAGTGGGTACAAAGTGTTCAGTGTTCATGTTGAAGATATATTAACGAAGCATCCTGACATTGAATTGGCTGCAGTTGTTGGTGTAGATGATCCAAATCGTCCTGGAAGCCAGCTTGTAAAAGCTTATGTTAAATTAAAAAAGGGAGTAAAACCAACTTACGATGTGGAAGAAGATATTAAACACTATGCGATTGAAAATTTATCTAAGTATGAAAAACCAACATTATGGGTATTTAAAGAGGAATTACCTCTATCGATTGTTGGAAAAGTACTTAAAAGAGCTTTACGAGAAGAAGAGGTGTCTAAGTAACTTTATTATACCAAATTTACCTTTCTCAAGAACAAGGTGTTCTCTCTTAATGTCAATCAAGTTTAATTCTTATAAACAGTGGTCTTTTCTCAGGAAAGCTTTCTATCTCTCGTTAACACCTGTTCTACCACGCATCACTCGGATACTATTCCGTCTTGAAGTAAAAAATATCGAAAATACTTTTGAATTTCCTGAAGGAAGAGGAGTGATTTTTTGTGTTAACCATCAATCTCATCTAGACGGAATCATACTTATTAGTGCTATTCTTGCTCCTTTCGGACCTAGAAGATTTCTTGGATTTATTGCATCTGGAAAGATTTTGCTAGAGACATTTCTTGGCCGATTAATGCTAATACTAGGAGGAATTCCTATCTTCAGTAACAATCCCAAACCAACCCTTGATTATGTCAGTAAATCTATTCTTGATGGATTCGCTGTTTTAATAACTCCCCAAGGTAGAAGGATCCATCGAACTCCGTTTCATGACTACTTTAGTTTAGCTAAAGAAGGACGAACAGGAGTAGGGAGAATTATACTAACTACAAACGGTGAAATTCCTGTCATACCAGTATACATCCATGGTACATCTGAGGCTTTAAAACCGGGGACGATTCTACCCAAATTTGGATCATTCATCTCTATTTCTTTTGGTGAACCCTTATATTTTCATCAGTATTCTCGTCAAGACGGTTGGTTCGAGGATGATCCTGATTTCTTTCTAAAAGCTAGAGAAATAACTAATGAAATTATGCACTCAATACGGGGTCTTTTCCTAATTACAGAGAAATATTACATCGAATTTCTCGAGCTTAAATTCAACAAGAAGATCGAGAGAATCAAGGTACCATTAAAAAATGAAAAGGAATTTAATAAAATTCTTCAAAAACTTACACGGGTTCCTCCTAAGCATATTCAACAGTTTCTTGAATCAAAAGCTAATAACTAATGTTTATACTAATAATTTTTTTCCTGTGTTTCTTACTAAATATCATCTTCTACTTTTTATCTGAAAGAATATTGCTCAAAAAAATAACTATGAAGAAATTCTTTTATTCTTCACAAAGTAAGTCACGAACATTTCCCTCTAGGCTATAATGGAGTCTATAGGAATATACTGCAAACTGAATTCTATATCCTCTCCCAGTTTCTATACTGAAATGATCGCTAACTTTTTCCTTTTCCCCAAGAGCAAAAATAATTTCATCTTTCACCATTAATTTATTTCTTTGATCACGTATCTCGATCTCGAAATGCTCATTCTTTACTTTTTTTTCATCTCTTAAATTAGTAAATATGATCATTGGAATTTGGGGAATGTAAGGTTCATTTTTTTCTAATTGAATGAAACCTTTAACTGGATACCGCTGGTAATCCTTTTTATCCTTTGGTTTCAAATAGAGGCAGAGCTTTGTTTTTTTAGGGGACTCACTTGTAGGTGCAATGTATAACAATCGAATCTTATAGATTATCGATTTTCCAATAATTAAATTGCGAATGATTTTGTAAGTATCCTTATTCTTATGCAATGAGGTGTGAATATAATTTACTCCCAAGTTTATCATATCGGGAACAAGGTTATCTTTAAACTTGAAGCCTGTATCTCCTCCACGAACCTTCGTACCACAAATATTTACCATCGATGAAACATACAAATCTGCTTCAGTAAATATTTGCTGAGTTTGTTTTACTGTGCTTGATGGATGTAATTCAAGATCTCGTTTAGTTATTTGAGCTCTTCGATTAATTATATTAAAAGCAACCAACCTTGGTAAGCGCGATAATCCGCATATATGAGGAGATCCAATCGTAATGAGTAGTTTGATTTTCTTGGGATCAAATGTTTTAACAAAAAATCTACCAATCAAACCTCCTAATGAGTGTCCAATCAGATATATGTCTTTACTATTGGTTAACTCTAATATTTCGTCGATGACCTTTTCTAAATGATGCGTATTCGTTTCTACTCCTAGAGAATCATCGTATAAAGCCATAGCAAAAATATTCCGAAATCCATCAGCCCAAAGATATCTTACCATCCAATTCCAAGTTGAATAATGAGAATGAAATCCGTGGACAAGTAAAAATGGAACAAAACGTTCTTTTTCTAGCTTACTTTCCGCATCTTGATAAATATATCGCCAGATTTTCAATTTGGGTTCAATTTGCAACCAATGAGCATCTAGTTCAGCTAATCTGGAAGTTACATCGACATATTGAATTTCATCCTGAGTTGGCATGCTTAATTCAGCTAAATAATCATCCTCCTCAGAATCCTCATCCTCAAAACGATCTTCGAATAACTCTGAAGGGACTTGAATTGCAATAGTCTTTTGAATCGCTTCTCTTGGGCTATCAAAGTGTAAAATAATTTTTATTTTCCAATTTCCTGCTTGTTCAAGATTTGGTATCCGCCAATGATGATTGAAACCTGGACGTGCATCACCTGAAATATTCCCAGTAATATCACCGCTAGGAGACTCTACAATGAAGGTATATTTTGTATCCCTCTCTATATTAAAAGAAACTCTTAAGTAAGCTGGTAAATTTTGCAAAACTCCTTCCTTGAGGTTGTTACAATCATAAACATCTATAATCTGGTATTCAATTTCATTCATTAATCCAAATAGAGGAGAGGAGAGTTTTTATCTTTTTCCCTTATGAGTTTTATTTCTCTCTGAATTGATTTCTTGATTAAGTACTTTTTTTATTAAAATCAAAAAAATACTGGCATTAGGAAGTCTTTCTGACATGATATCGAAATATACTGCTATATCTAAAACAAAATCTAGATAAGATATTAATACAGAAAACCTTGAGTTTTTATTTACTGAAAAGAGAAGTGTACAAATGGAAATGATAAGAATGCAGGAACATGATGTAATTATCATAGGCGCAGGTTTAGCTGGATTAACTGCTGGGGCAAAGTTAGCTAAAGAAGGGAAAAAAATTTTTTTAATTGAACAACATAGCAAGATCGGGGGGTGTGCCACCACTTTTCAGAGGAAAATCGAAGGAAAACAAGTCACATTTGAAGTAGGCTTACACGAAATGAATGGGCTTGATGATGAGCTTGATCCAAAAAGGGAATATTTTCTTGATCTGGGAGTGTTTGAGAATGTTGATTTTATTAGATTACCAGAATTTTATCGTTTTATAAATGGTCGAATTGATGTTGTAGTCCCTTTTGATGTATCTGAAGCTATTAAATCCCTTCTAAAAGTTTTTCCTAAAGAAGAGATAGCTATAAAAACATTTTTTAGCGATATTTGCAGTATTTTCGGTAATATTAATCGAATGATGGAATTTAGTAGCACATCTGTTGGGGAGTACCTAGAAGACTTGACATCAAATGAAGACTTGAAATTAGTATTGTCAGCGAATTTAGGATACTATGGGGATGATCCTTATACATTGTCTTTAGTCTTTTTCTCTGCTCCTCAAGGGAGTTTTTTTAAAGGGGGTGGGCACTATATTAAAGGTGGCTCCCAATCTCTTTCAGATTATCTAGGGAAAGTGATAATAGATAATGGAGGTAAAATTTTTCGTAATCATCTTGTCACAAAAATTATCATTAAAGATAATACAGCAATTGGGGTCAAATATATTAAGAAGAACCAGAGAGAAACACTCGAGCATCAAGTTATTGGTAAAGTAACTATAGCCAATGCGGCCATTCCTAATGTAGTAAACAAATTATTGGGTAAAGCATTCCTAGATACTGAATATCAACACAATGTAAATTCTCTCGAGATTGCTTGTTCATTATTGTGTGTATTTCTCGCATTCAGTCAACCTCCTTCTTCTATTGGAAATAAGAACTATTCAACCTTCATTTATGATAAGAATCTGACCTTGAAAGACATATCTTCTATCCAAAGATCAAATGACTATTCAAAAAAAGGATTTGTTTTTGTCGATTATAGTATCATCGACTCTAATCTTACTAAAGAAGGTTATGTGGGCGTAATCACTACAACAGATTATCTTGAACACTGGGAGAATCTTTGTGAGGATGAATATCAAGTAAAAAAGAATTTAGTCCAAAATGTTCTCATTGAAAGGCTTGAAAAGACTTTTCCTGGAATTCGAGAAATTATAATCTATACTGAAGTAGCCACTCCTAAAACAATCAAACGATATACAAGTAATCCTGGAAGTGTATATGGCTTTGCTCAAACCATCGAACAGGCAGGACCAAGAATACGGGCTATTCGAAAACCACCAATAAATAATTTATTCTTTGCATCTGCTTGGTCAGGTGTAGGAGGATTCTCTGGTGCAATTCATGCCGGATACACTTGTGCATTGAAAATTCTTAAAGATTACTGGAAAGATTGAAATCAACAAAGACTTCAATGCCTTTCAGGACAATAATCACTAATTAATAATAAATAAAGAAGAGGTTTCTAATATTAAGATCCTAGTATTAGGCATTGGTAATGAATTGGCTGGAGATGACATCATAGGCATAATAGCCGTTCGAGAAGTGGCCAAAATAGGCCCTGCGGACGTTGACTATAAACAGCTCTCAACAGGTGGCCTACAAGTTCTTGAAACTATGTTAGGGTACGATAAAGTGCTTATTGTCGACAGTATTGAAACTAATTCTCTAAAAAAGCGAATTCTAAGACTGACATCAGAAGATCTTAATAAAGCAACTTTTTTGGCTTCTCCTCATGATATTAATTTTCCAACTGCCTTAGAAATCGGTAGAAAATCTCTACCTGAATTGATGCCAAAAATGATCAAAATAATTGGCATAGAAATCCCTGTCCAAGAAAACATCTCTGATCAAGTCTCAGAAGAAACTATGGCTAAAATTCCCACCCTAAAAAAAATGATTCTTGAGGAAATTAATCAATTCTTAAAAAATAATGACAAAAACGAAAAAGAAAATCATCCTCTCAAGTAGTTTGAATTATAACGGGATTCAAGATGAATATTAAGCAATTAATTACTATTTTTACAGATGAAGTTTCCCCTCACTCAATTATGAATACAATTTCAGGCATCTCTCAGTTTAATCGAGTTCAAGGTTCAAATGGATACTTTAAAGCAACCCACTATATTCAATCAATACTGAAAGAAAATGGAATAGAAACTTCTTTGCATGAATTTCCTGCAGATGGAAAATTGAAAAGTTGGGATTGGATTGCACCAATGTCTTGGGATATTTCATCTGGGGAATGTTGGATAACCAAACCAGTCAAAAAGAGAATATGTCGCTTTATAGATATTCCGATGAGTGTAATTACGCATTCGAAATCTATAGATTTCGAGGCACCTTTGATTGATATTGGAAAGGGGGATAATGTGGCTGATTATCGAAAAGCTAATGGGAAGATAGCATTAATCACAGCGAGTCCAAGAACAGTATTCCCTTTAGCATCAAAATATGGAGTAAAGGGTTTGATTCTCTATCCTGATTCTGAAAAAGCAACAAAAATTGGTAAGAATACCGTACAATATGATGGATTCTGGCCGTCTGCTGAAAATTTAACAGATGTAATATCAGGATTTTCCATATCACATAGACAAGCTCTTGAACTCAAAGAACATCTTGAGAAAGATAAAGAAGTCCTAGTCCGTTTTAAGATCGATGCTCAATTCTCTAAAGGTAAATTATATGTTCTTGAAACCAAGATAACAGGATCAGAACGTCCATTAGAAGAAATCATCCTAATCTCTCATCTATGTCATCCTTCTCCAAGTGCAAACGATAATGCCTCTGGCAGTGCAACACTCGTTGAATTAGTTTCAGTCCTAAATAGAATGATTGAATTGGGTATTTTATCGACTCCAAAACGCACATTACGGTTTTTATGGGTACCAGAGTTTTTTGGAACTGTTCAATGGTTAAAAAAACATGAAGATTATTACAGTAAAAGAAAAATTATTACTATTCTAAATCTGGATATGGTTGGTGAAACTGATACTCCTTTAAAAATAAGCTGCCCTAGCATTACTACACCTACCTTTCTTCGAGCCATTCTTAAGTACGCTGCTGAGTGTGTTTCAAACCAAAAGCTAGAGGACAGAATTAATGGACGAGATTATTTCTTTAATTACAGAATAGTACCATTTGAAGGAGGGAGTGATCATCTTATTTTTAATGATCGTTATTTTTCCATTCCTAGTATTATGCTTAGCCACGAGGATCCTTTTCATCATAGTAATGCAGATAACATAGATAAAGTTGACCCCTTGGAATGTCGAAGCGTTTGTACAATAGCAGGATCAGTGGCTTATGGCTTAACTATGATTGATATTCAATTTCTGAAAGAAGTATTGTCGCATGTGTTTTTAGAGGGGATGAATGATGCTATTCGATATGAACATAGTTTAAACAATCAAAATGAATTATTGGAAATCCAAAAATTAAAGCAACTTGAATTATTCGAAAAGATAATTTTGAAGCGAATTGAGAGTATCTTCTCACTTGACCCAGAAAGTTCTCTTAAAGAAAAAATAAGCCAATATTCAGAATTAATAAGCAATTATTTCCATCCACTCCATAAACAATTAAGATTAAATTCTAAAGGAGAAAAACAGGAAGAAATTGGTAAAATGATAATCAAACGGAATTACGAGGGTCCAACTCCATATACACGCCTGATAAGACACAGACGATCAGATTTCAAACAACTAAAGCTCCTTGCTTTATCAAAAGAATATTTAGGGGGAATTATATTAGAACTATTTAATTTAGCTGATGGTAATTCTTGCATCGAAGACATATTCCTATTGCTTAAGATAGAGTATCCTCAAGTGACTTATGGTGATGTCATATTTTTAGCTAAACTATTTCAAGAAGAGGGAATGCTTAGCGGAGGAGAATTCAGCTATGAATTACACCTATAAGCTAGTTTGAATAAAAATATGTTGAAAAAAAGAAAAGAGAAAAGGGGTAGTTAGAGTTGACCAATGTTTTGTGCTTTTCTCCAGATAACTTTCTTGTTCGTATCATAAATAAATGCTTCTAGAGGCATCTTTCCTGGTAATGAGTGAGTAGCACATGCAAAACATGGATCATACGCTCTGAAAGCCATTTCTACCATATTCAACATGCCTTCTTGCACCTCAGGACCCTTAACAAATTGTTGGGCTGCTTTTTTAATTGATATACAGATAGGTGCATTGTTATGGCACGTTGCTACCATAAGATTAATCCCATCTTTCAAAAGAACGCCCTTTTTGTCAGTTTTGTAGTGGTGAATTAGAGTACCTCTTGGAGCTTCAACAACACCCACACCTTCATCAGGTTCATTGGGTTCCGCACGAATATTGGTTGATGTAATTTGAGGATCTTGTACTAATTCAAGAAGACGTTCACTGGCATATAATTGTTCGATTACTCTAGCCCAGTGATTTGCTAGAGTATGATGAGCTGGTTTTCCTAATACTTCCATCATCTTCTTGTACTCTTCATTAGCCAAGGGAGTTGCCATACCGTCTGCAGTGTTCAGTCTAGCTAGTGGGGCAACACGATATATTCCTGAATCTTCACCTTCTACGAGACCTTTCCAACCTACATTTTTAAGATAAACCGCCTTAAGATAAGAATAGGGAAGTGGACGCTCTTCAACATGATCTAGGTAATTTGCTGGTTCAAATTTTGCAAATTCATTACCATTAGGATCGACAACTCTGATCTGTCCATCATAGAAATTTACATGATTATTGGAATCAACAAGTCCCATATAATAGCTTTTCATATAGTAACCTGGATCCAGTACTAACGCCTTGTTATTTTCATTCCCCAAGACGACATCATTAAATATCTTGATTGTAAACTTAGAAAATTCTACCGTAGACTTTGCCCATTCTTCGATTTGAGTACGTTCTTCTTCGGATAATGGTTTCAGCATTCCACCTGGAACACCAGCACAAGGAAGCACTGCATTCGCGGCTATTATTGCCTGAATTTGTTGCGCATATGAACGATGTTTAATTACCTCACCACCTATTTCAAGTCCAACCTTAGCTACCACCCCTAGAATATTTCTTTCTCCTGGAGGAGCAGAAGGTCCAACAACGAAATCTGGACCACCTAATGCATAGAAATGCGCAATATGCGAGTGGATCATGTGAGCACAGTAATATAGTTCTCTTAGTTTTTTCGCGGGTTCGGGGGGATCAACATTAAAAACTTTATCTAAGGCCTTAGATGAAGCCATGTGATGTGCTCCTGGACAAACGCCACAAATACGTGTTGTTATTCGCGGCATCTCCTCAACCAACCTCCCTTCACAAAAGGTTTCAAAACCTCTAAGTTCAGGTACTTGGAAATAGGCATTAGCAACGTTACCTGCTTCATCCAGAAATATATGGATTTTACCGTGACCCTCTAATCGAGTAATTGGATCAATTACGATACTTTTGTAGTTATTAGTCATTTCACTTTTTCCTCCTTAAGAAAACTGATCTTCCTGCAGTAAATTCATATAATGTCCCAGCAAGATCTGGGATGTCTTCGACAATCTGTTCCATTTTTGTTTCATCTTTCTCATCAATGATAGAACCTAAAACACTGATCATTTTAGCACCCATATCAATGATTTTAGGAGCTGGTCCAAAGCATCCGCGACAGGGATAGTTTGTTGTTATACAACGTGCTTCACAACCCCCACGAGTGGCAGGTCCTAAACAAATAATCCCTTGATCTAATAAGCACTTCTGAAAATCAATGTCCATCACTTCCCAAACTCTCTTGAATTCTTTCACAGAATGTTTTTCTGGTTTTTCTCTTGGACATTCTTTACAGAGAGCATATTCTTCTGCAATAACTGACCCTTTTGGAGGAAGCTCTCCTGTTAGGAAAGCTGTCACTCCAGCTAAGATCCATTTCTTAGGGGGAGGGCATCCAGGAACATAATAGTCGACTGGAACTACTGCATCAAGAGGATAAACAGCATCAAGAAATTTAGGAATCGTTACTTCTCCTTCTCTTGTTTTATGAGAAGTTTGAGGATAAATTCCTTCAGGATTATTTGTACTGGGTGTTGTTTTATAAACGCGTTCGAAAATGGCGTCTTTAGTTTTAAAGTTGGCAAGAGCAGGAACCCCACCGCAGTGCGCACAGGTTCCAAAAGCTACAAGAAATTTTGATTTTTTCCGCAGAAGTTTGGCTACATGTACTGCTTCAGAATTTCTTATACCTCCATTGAAAAATGTAACATCAATTGAGTTATCTGCCATTGCTTCAACATCATGATATTTTGTATCTACAGCAACAGGCCAGAAAACAATGTCTGCTTTTGCAGCTACATCAAGTACAGCTTCATCCAAGTCTAAAACAGCAATTTCACAACCTCCACATGAGGCTGCCCAGTAAAATGCTACTTTTGCTTTCTCTTCACTCATCATAATCACCGTCACACTGATATTTCATAATCCCTTTCTTGTAAATGTTTATCCCAATTTAGGGGTCCCAGCTCTTTAATTGTTTCAGTGAACTCTTTGAGAGTTTTTTGGTACTTATTGGCTTCGGACGCAGAAATCCATTCAATGCGTACACGTTCAGGTTCTATACCGAATTCTTGTATTACTTTTTGCAGGATTTTAGTCCTCTTAAAAGCACTAAAATTCCCTTCTTCATAATGGCAATCACCAAGGTGGCACCCACCAATTAGAACACCATCCGCACCCTTAGTAAATGCATCAAAAATGAAGGTAGGGTCAACACGGCCAGAACATGGGACGCGAATTCCAATGATATTTGCTGAAACTGGAATTCGAGAGGTTCCAGCTAGATCTGCGGCTGCATGGGTGCACCACCGGCAGTAAAAACCTATAATAGTTGGATTAAAACCATTAGTTTCTTCTGAACTCATCTTGTATCACCCTTTCAACTGAGCTGTTTCAATAATCCCTTTAATTTCTGACAAAATTGCTTCATCGGAATAGAACGCATGATGAATAGCGCCAGAGGGACATATGGAAGGACAGAGACCACACCCTTTACATTTGGATGCAGTTAAAACAGCAACTTTTTTCTCTGTATCTTCAGCAATAGCATCATAGGGGCAAATTGATATACACATCTTACAATTGGAGCATAGGTCTTCGTCTATTGATGCAATAGTTGGTTCAATCGCAATATGACCACGGGATATCAGTCTTAGAGCTCCTGCTGCGGCAGCTGCCCCTTGTGCAACAGCATCAGGAATATCTTTTGGCCCCTGACACGCTCCCGCTAAAAATATTGCATCAACTTGGGTATCTACAGGAGCTAATTTTGGATGAAGTTCTCGGAAAAAGTCTTCAGCTCCACATCCTATACCAAACATGCTTGCCACTTGACGTGCATCAGGACGTGCTACTATCGCACTACTTAGAATTACTGCATCAACTGGGACATGTAATGCTTTTTGAGACAGAGAGTCTTCTACTTGTACAATAAGTTTATCTTTATCTTTTAAAATCTTCCCAGGTTTACCTCGGATGAAAACCACTCCTTCCTTTTGTAGACGATCATAGAACTCTTCATAACCCTTACCAAATGCTCTAATATCGATATAGAATTGGAATATCGCTGCATCGGTTCGTTCTTTAATTAAATGGGCAAATTTTAAAGAATACATGCAACAGACTCGCGAACAATAAGGATTATAGTTCGCATCTCTTGAACCAACACAATGAATAATTCCGACGGATTTTGGGGACTCCTCAGTAAACTGTCCATCCTTTCGAAGTAGAAACTCACCACCAGTCGGACCAGAAGCATTAAGCATTGTCTCAACTTCTATTTCTCGAAAAACATTATCGTACTCTCCATAACGATATTGGGTAATGTTTGAAGGATTGTATGGTTCATAACCAGTGGCTAAGATGATGGCTCCTGCTTCGATCTCTACTATTGTATCCTCTTGATCAAAAGCAATAGCTCCAGTTGGACACTCCTTTTCACATATCCTACATTTCCCTTTTAAATAATAGGTGCAATTTTCCCGATCGATAACAGGGTACTGGGGTACAGCTTGCGGAAAAGGCCGATAAACAGCTTTTCTATTTCTAAGTCCCATATAAAACTCGCTTGGTATTCTTTTAATAGGACATTTCTCTTCACAAATTCCGCACCCTGTACATAATTCTTCATCAATGGATCTACCTTTCTTTCGAATTTTAACATTATATTGACCTGGAACACCTGAAAAATCCTCCACTTCACTATAGGTCATTAGGTTAATGTTTGGATGTTGTCCAACCTCAACCATCTTTGGAGTAAGAATACATGAGGCACAATCTAATGTTGGAAAAGTTTTATCAAATCGAGCCATTTGGCCACCTATTGATGGCTCTCGTTCAACTAAAATAACCTCCTTATCAGCGTTTGCCAGTTGGAGCGAGGCCTCTATTCCAGCAATACCTGCACCGACAACGACAATTCGTGGGGTAACAGCAAGCTTGTCTTCCACTAATGCTTCATGATTAATAACTCTCCTCACAGCCGCAGCTACTATCTTTTTAGCCTTTTCTAAACTTTCTTCTGAATCCTCAGTAACCCAAGTGTTCATTTCGCGGATATTAGCAATCGCTAACATGTAAGGATTCAGGCCACTTTTTTCAATAGTACTACGAAATGTTTTTTCGTGCATACTTGGGGAACATGCAGCTACAACAACATGCGTAAGTTTATGTTCACTAATAGCATCTTGAATCGAAGCCTGGCCTACCTCACTGCATGTATATGTGGTATCACTAGCAGTTACCACGTGTGGAAGAGTTTTAGCAAAATTCTTTAATTTCTCAATAGATATTTTTCCAGCTATATTTGTACCACAATGACAAATAAAGACTCCTATTCGTCCAGTTTCCATTATTATCATCTCTTCTTAGTTTAAATCACAGAACATCGGCAACTATTTCAGCTATATCCTTCGTTTCTATATCTTGTTCATGATTTGTCACTTTTCTTGCATCTTCAAACATTGTTAAGCAGAAATAACATGCTGAAGCCAAGATTGTTGCATTTACTTCTAGTGCTTCATTCAGTCTTGGTATGGAAAGCCGTTCTTCAACATTAGTTTCAGCCCAGACATTTCCACCTCCACCGCCACAACATATGCCTAATTGACGATTATTTTTCATTTCCACCAATTTTAAACCAGGAATCGCCTTTAAGACTCTTCGAGGTTCATCATAAACATCATTATGCCTTCCTAGATAACAGGCATCATGGTAAGTTACAGTTGTGTCTGGTAACGATTTTTCTAGTTCAAGTCTGCCATCTTTTATGAGTTCATCTAAAAATTGAGTGTAATGATACACGTTAGAATGTTCTGGAAGATTATACCTCGTTTTAAAGAAGTTAAACGAATGGGGTGAGGTAGTAACGATAATTGAGGGCTGAACTTCTTGAATTATTTTCTCATTTCTTTCCCTTTCAAAATCACTTAATAATGATTCACCCATAAAATTAATACAATTGCCACATTCTCTTTCATCCTTACCTGCGATACCAAAATTCAGTTTTGCATGTTTAAAAATCGCTGATAAGGCACGAGCTATTTTTTGAGATCTAGGATCGTAAGATGCAGTACATCCAACAAAGTAAAGAATATCAGTTCCTTTTTTCGCAACAGGTACATCTAGACCCTTTGCCCAATCGGCACGTTCGGCAGATCTTAAATTAAATGGATTTCCATATGTATAAAAAGATTGTAAAGTCTGTGTATAGGTATAAGGAATTTTTTCCCCAATTTCTACCGCTTGAGATCGATGTGCTGTAATTATATCGATAATCTTTACTTCTTTAGGACACATGCTTTCACAAGCTGCACATGTTGTACAACGCCAGAGTTTCTCAACCTCTGAATGTTCTAATTCTAAACCAATTTGCCCTAAATGAATGAGTTCCCTAGGGTTAAATGAGGATACCATATTTAAAGGACAGATTCCAGTACAATTAGAACACTGATAACAGAAATTGAGGTTCTCTTGAGACATTTGGACAATTCTTTTTCGAAACTCTAAATTTGGTATTAAATACCTTGAAGATTCACTCATTATAATCCACTTCGATGTTTTTCACTATGCTATTTGTAATTAAAAAATTTTATATCCTGTTTTCGATAAGAATACCAGAGATTAGCTGGTTTTGGCATCCCAAGGAATAACTCATTGCCAGTTTCTTTAGTGCAGGGATTTAAGCACAAATGAAGGTTTGTGTTTACCAGCAGACTCTTTGCTCTTTCCCCTGAAACCTTTTTTTAAGACATTCCTTAACAATCGTCAATATAATAATAGTTAATTAAAACTAGAGTTATTTTATGGTTATATTGTGAAGAATACATCGTCGAATACGTTCTTAGGACAATTCAAGTATGATAAAGATTAATCTTTAAATAATTTTCTCAAATTATTTGATTATCTTATTGTAGTACCAGTAGAATAAGAAATTCAAAGAAATACCGAATGAACTGTTTTATCTATTTAAGATTGAATATAAGACAGTTAGACTTCAACAGTTTTGATTTCCTAATTAGACCTAAAACTATTCTATTCAAGAAGTTGTTTCAATAGTTTAATTAATCTTTCAATTGAGTTTTGAACAGGAGTGGAGACTTGTTTACCGATTTCTAAGGTCAATGGTTGAATACCAAGTATCCTGAATTTACTACCTGTTTGTTGTATCATAAAATCTATCAAAGATTTCATTGAAAGATAATGGGTTGAGAATGTTCCATAAAAATCACTCACCTCAGTTGGGTCAAAAAAACCAATATTCCCAGGTTTACCTTTAAATTCCAGAGCATCAATCATTAAACAATGTGATATATTATTTCTTCTAAGTTCAGTAATAAAATTTTCAGGTTGTGAACCCGTATCAAACAATAAAACGTCTGATGAAATCTGTCCTTGTAGTTTTTTTGCAATAATGGGGCCCAAGGCATCATCGCCTTTAAGGACATTACCAATGCAAAAGATTGATAATTTATGACGACGACCTTCCTGTATAAACTCGGATAATTCTTCTAAGAATGTCAAAATCTCAATCACTCTTACTGATGTGTTTTTTGTTAGATTTCTTATTTTTTATCATAAATGGGCTGCTACTCCTTTTTTTCATTTATTTACAATTCCTAACTACCTAGCAAAGGCAGACCAAAATTTCTGAAAAGAAGACAAAATCAACGACTCTCAATTTGGAATCTCTTTACGGTGTCAAGAAAGTACTTACATCATTATCTTAAAATAGTCAAAAATTAACATGCAAATCCTTTTAATTAAAATTTTAAACATTTAATTAACTATTATTACATCAATCTAAGGATTTTAATGTATAGTATTCGGTTAGTAAGAAGAGAGTTCTATGAAATCTCCTATAGCTGAGGATAAAGTTTTATTTTTTGATGATGAAAAGTGTACAGGATGCAGATACTGTGAATCTGCTTGCTCTTTACACCATCATTGTCAACTAAGCTTTAATTTGAGTAATATTACAATCAGTTCAAAAATAGTTTTCAAACAAGGGGAAGAAAGTACTCATTTAGTATTTTCTGCTGCCCTTTGCATCCATTGTGATCCAGCTCCTTGTCAAATTGTTTGTCCAAGTGGAGCAATTCAGAAGGAAGCAAATGGACGTGTTTTTCTAAATGAGTTAATGTGTATAGGTTGTCGTAGTTGTACCTTTGCTTGTTCTTTGAGTATTGCTTGGTTTCACCCTGAAACTCATCTAAGCTATAAATGTGATTTATGTGATGGTGATCCCCAGTGTGTCGATGTGTGTTCGGTTGAGGCAATTCGTTTTCTGCCTCGTACTGAAGTATTAAGAATAATGGAAAACATAAGAGTATGAATTGAAAGATTTGACAAGGAGTTTTAACTTATGGCAAAAGAAAAAGTTAATGTTGAAGAACTACTTAAAAAAGCAGACCTTCCAAACCGTCGAGCTGAAGCATGGCATCCTTTCTATCGAGGAAAAATTGAGGTCGTCTCGAAAGTTAAAATTGATAATTTTGATGATTTTGCTGTTTGGTACACCCCAGGAGTAGCAAGGCCTTGCAGAATTATCGAAGAAGAAATAAAGGTTACAAAGAAGTTCAGACCATTCACTGCATACGAATTGACAAATAAGTGGAATAATGTTGCAGTTGTTTCTGATGGAAGTAGGGTTCTAGGATTGGGTAATATAGGCCCTGAAGCTGCGATGCCAGTTATGGAGGGCAAAGCATTACTGTTTAAATATTTAGGAGGAGTTGATGCCTTTCCTGTTTGCTTAGATTGTCATGATGCCGATGAAATTATTGCAGCAGTAAAATGGCTTCAACCTACTTTTGGTGGAATCAATCTAGAAGATATTTCTCAACCCAAATGCTTCAAGATTCTTGATAGCTTGCGTAATGCTAGAGATGTTCGAATACCAGTATGGCATGATGATCAACAAGGTACTGCAACTATAATTATTGCCGCTGTATTTAACGCTTTAAAATATGTAAATAAAAAATTAGATGAGACACTTTTTTCCATGGTTGGAGCAGGGGCAGCTAATATGGCTGTTGTTAGAGTTATGGAAGCTGCAGGTATTCCTAAGAAGAATGTCATTATGATGGATTCTAAAGGGATTTTACACCCTGAAAGACATGATATTGAACAAAAAAAGAATATCTATGACTTGAAGTGGGATATGTGCATTAACTCTAATAGCGAGGGCAGAGAAGGGGATGTACTAGAGGGAATGAAAGACACTGACATTGTAATCGCGGCCAGCAAACCTGGACCTGGAACAATAAAACCAGAGTGGATTCAAGCAATGGCGGATGAGCCTATTGTATTTGCTTGCGCGAATCCTGTGCCTGAAATATGGCCCTGGGAAGCAAAAGAAGCTGGAGCTATTATAATAGCTACAGGACGATCTGATTTTCCAAATCAGGTGAATAACAGCTTAGGATTTCCTGGAATCTTCCGTGGAACACTAGATGTGATGGGAATCACGATCACAGATAGTATGTGCATTGCTGCAGCAAAAGAATTGGCTAAAACAGCAGAAGACAAAGAACTGACCCCTGACTATATTGTACCGTCTATGGATGAGTGGGAGGTATTCCCCAGAGAAGCTGTTGCAGTAGGACAACAAGCAATCAAGGAAGGAGGTGCACGATTGAAATTAACTCCTCAGGAAGCATTTGAACGCGCTGAAAACCTTATCAAAAGAGCAAGGGAACAAACACTCTTACTTATGGACAAAGGGTTCATTCCAAAGGCACCCCCTGTTAATTAGATAGGAGAATATAAGCTGATGACCCAAAAATCTAGTCCTGAAAAGGTAGAAACCATCCCACTCTATCCTCTTCGTTCGGAATCTAAATTAAATCAAATTCCAAAGACTATGTTTTCTAATGCCAAATCATTGGTACAAAATGGATATTTTGTTATTTCAAATCAAAGGATTGAGAAGAAAAGGGAGAAAATAGGGCTTCCTGAGAGGAAGGAATCAACAAAGTACATTGAAAAATTGTTACAGGGTGAACGGCTTAAAAAACTAGTTGGTGAGGAATAATGTTTAATTCTTTCTGGGGGTGTAATATTCCTACCAATCAACCTTTCGTCGAAAAATCGGCTCGGGTAGTATTTAAAAGATTAGGAACTTTACTAAGAGAAATAGAAGAAGCTACATGCTGTCCTGAGAATGATCTTACACGAAGATTAGATTCTGAAACAGCCCTTCTGATTTCAAGTGTAAACCTTGCCTTGTCTGAGCAATATGGTATTAATGATATGGTAACATTTTGTAATGGTTGTTATCATAGTTTGAGCCATGCAAATCATGTTTTAAAGGATGAGAACCAACTTACAAAGGTAAATGAAAAGTTAAAAGTATTAGAGCTGAATTACGAAGGAAATGTCAGGATATTTCCAATAGCTGAATTTCTGGCAACAAGAATAGGCATTGATCGTATTAAGAATTATATAACCAATCCTCTTAGCGATATTAAGGTTGCTTGCCATTATGGTTGTCGATTGCAAGAGAGAAACCTCCCCTCGCTTTTTGATGAAGTTGTTCGTGTGACAGGTGCTCAAATTGTTCAGTATGGTTTGGAAAAAATGTGTTGTGGTACTCCAGCTCTTTACACTGATGAAGATTGGGCAATAATGGAACGAGCAAGGAATAAATTGATAAGTGTTAAATTAGTTGGAGCTGATATCATTGCAGTTTCTTGTCCAGCGTGTTTCAGACAATTTGAAAACACACAATTGTTATTAAAACGGAATAAAGAAATTTATGACCTTCCAATCATGCATCTCACTGAATTGGTTGCTTTATCATTTGGATTTGATGAAAAAGACATTGGATTAGAGGAACATCGTATAAAACTTCAGAGGTAATGACACTATGATAGATCCAGTAATGGAGTTAGTAGGAGAAATTGTTTTAATTCTACCAATTGTTGCAGCAATACTGGTTTTACCTATATCTCTAATATCTAGAAAACTCACTACTGTTTTTTCGAGTCTTATCACATTAATTATGGTTGGATGCATTAGTTATCTTATGATATTTAATACTGAACCTTTTCGATTAGAATTTCCTTTTTATGATCTCCCATTTGTGTTTAATTTCCATCCAATTGCTCTCTTTGTGATATTTATTCCAATTTTCTTAGGTTTTTTAACAATGATTTTCTCTTATTCTTATCAAATAACCCAAATCCGCTGGCATTACTTCTTTAGCATGCTATTTATCGCATCCATGGTTCTTCTTGTTCTTACGGAAAATTTACTTTGGATATTTATCTTTATGGAATCTACAACCATTACATCCGCTATTCTCGTGAGTTTGGGAAGGAGACCCGAAGCAAAAGAGGCTACAATGAAATATCTCATCATAACAATTTTCACATCCGTGTTTACAATTCTGGGGATATTTATCATTGAAAATGTCACTGGAACGTTTATTCTAAGTGAGATCAATTGGGATCAGACCAGTTCGTTATTTGAAATGAAGGTAGCGATAGCTTTAGTCTTTATTGGTCTTTCAACCAAAGCTGCAGCATTTCCATTTCATTTTTGGCTTCCAGACGCTCATTCAGAGGCACCTGTGACCACTAGCGTTCTTTTATCTGGTGGAAAGATTATTGTTGCCGAATATACGGTATTTATCGTGTTATATAAGATCATCAATTCATTGTCGAGTGTTTTTTCATCTACATCTTTCTTGAACATTGGATTTCTTCTCTCGGGAGTTGGAATACTAACAATGGTTATTGGCAACATCATGGCTCTTGCACAGAATGATCTGAAACGTATGCTTGCTTACTGTAATGTTTCACAAATCGGCTATATTTTAATTGGTTTTTCGTTAGGAACCGCTTTTGGGTTAGCGGCTGCTTTATATCATATGTTTACTCACTCCGCTTCTAAAGGTTTACTCTTTTTGGGCGCAGGGAGCGTTGAACATTCGACTGGAGCACGTGATATTGATAAACTAGGCTCAATTGCTGCAAGAATGCCATTGACAACGATTTCCATGGTTGTTGCTAGTCTTAGTATTTCAGGTATACCACCTTTTGGGGGTTATACTAGTAAACGAATCCTTTATGAGGCGTTTTTTGAAGCAAATCATCCTGAATATGCAATTGTCGCTATTCTAGTTTCAGCGTTAACTCTTGTGTTATTCTTGAAATTATTAAGTTCAGTTTTCTTTGGCATTAATCCAAACCTTGATCTTCCTCCATTTGACGAAATTCATGAATCTCCTAAGTCAATGACGATTCCAATGATCATACTTTCAGTTAGCTGTCTAGTCGTAGGAGTAATTCCCGATTTTATAATAAATAACTTTGTTAGTCCTGGTATTGCAGTATTTTTACCTGGAGAAGAATTTGTTATTAGTGCTTGGCCTAATATCTTGGTTCAAGAGACAATTTCGGGAGTTTATTCACCAATTTCAGCGACAATTTTGATTCTTATTGGATTAATTTTTGGTTTACTTTTGTACCGTGTATCAGGCAGAAAACCGACAATTAGAGAAACTCCTAGTTATGAAACTATAAGGACATCTTCTTCAACAAATCTTCCATTCACAGGAGGCCTTTATGATCCTCCTTATCTGTCGTTAGGCCAGATATATGTCCCCTCATCACCATTTGAATTTGCTTCAAAACCCATTCTCAATTTTTTCAAATTTTTCCATTCGGGGCGATTAACTTCTTATCTTTGGTATATAACAGCTGGTGCAACTATACTTCTCGCAACTATTGTTTTACTTGCTTGAGGTGAGATATTTTATGGATAGTATTGTTAAAGAAACACTTGAAGCAATCAAAACAGAATGCGGACCTGATTTTATTAAATACTGGGAGGTACAACCCCACCAATATGGAGTGGAAATCAAATCATCGGGTATAGCTCATGTTCCTTCATATTTATTTACTCAACAAAAAGCTAGACTTGTTACAATCAATGCTTCACGTATTCAATTCAATAAAATTGAGTTAATGTATATCTTTTCCCTAGAAAAGATTCTAAAAAATTTTATTGTTATATTACGGACTTGGATTCCAGCAAATAATTCTTCAATTAAATCGATTACTCCATTGATTCCTGCAGCAAATTTTTTTGAGAGAGAAATTTGTGAAATGGTAGGAGTTGAGTTCATAGGTCATCCTACTCCTTACCGATTGATTCTTCCATATGAATGGCCAAAAGTATCCTGAGATGATGAGAATGAGCGCAAAGAAAAATCAAGAACCAATAGAAATTCCCACTTCAGAAATTAAAAGAGTTTTAACTGTTCCTATTGGTCCATTCCATCCTGCATTGATTGAACCAGTTTTCTTAACTCTCCACTGTGATGGTGAAACAATCATTGAGGCAAATATCAAAGTTGGATTCAGTCATAGAGGAATTCAACATATTATGGAAAAAAGAAATTATAATCGCAATATATTCATAGCAGAACGAGTTTGCGGGATTTGTAGCAATCATCATGCAACTACATATACTGGTTGTGTGGAACGACTTTTAGGAGTAGAATCTGAAATTCCTGATCGAGCACGATATATCAGAACCATCTTTCTTGAATTAGAACGATTGCACTCCCATTTACTATGGCTTGGTGTGGCAGCTGATTTAATAGGTTTTGAGACACTTTTTATGCACTCTTGGCGTGATCGTGAAGCTGTGATGGATTTATTGGAGTTGATTTCTGGAAATAGGGTCAATTATGGAATGCAGACAATTGGTGGCGTCCGACGGGACATTCCGAATGATTTGATTCCTAAGATTCGTAAAATGACACGAGAAGTTAAGAAAATAGTTAGTAATATCGCATCACAAGCATTATCCGATCGAATAGTAGAATCTCGCCTTAAAGGTATAGGAGTCACTACTTCTAATGATGCACGGAGATTTGGTGTTGTTGGTCCAGTAGCTAGGGCTTCTGGATTGAACATTGATTCAAGAAAAGACAGTCCAATCTTGGCATATGATGAACTTGATTGGAAAATCTGTGTTCAAAAGGATGGTGACGTTCTCGCCCGATTAGTCGTCCGTGTTCACGAGCTCTTTGAGAGTCTTTCGATCATTGATCAAAGTTTGGATAAACTCTCTGATAGTTCAAGTAATGAGATCGCACTTGAGAGTCTACCACCAATAGAAAGTGGCATAGAAGCTTTATTCAAAAGCGAACCTCCTCGTGGTGAATTAGCATATCATATTATTACTAATGATACAGCCTGTCCTGAAAGAGTACGAATTAGGACACCATCTTTAATAAATAATTATGCCGTTCCTTCAATGTTAAAAGGATATACTATTGCTGATGCACCAATAATCTTTGGAAGCATCGACCCTTGTCTTTCCTGTACTGATCGAGTGATTTTTATTAAAGATATTAATGGAAATAAAACAAAACAACTTTCGTTAAGAGAACTTGCTCAAAATAATATCAAAAACTTTAGAAGGTTGAATTCTTGAGTGAAATTATTAATATCCTGATTGATCTAATATATTTAACATTTGACATATTGATCTTCCCAGGCCTGATAGGTGCCATCTTTTTTGGAGGAGTAATGTCCTGGTTCAACAGAAAGGTAATAGCTCGTTTTCAATCTCGGCGTGGTCCCCCATTCAGCCAGTCTTGGAGTGATCTCCTCAAACTTTTCTCTAAAGATCAGATAGTACCAGTAACAGCGAATCGTTTTTACTTTTATTTGGGTCCCTTAATTGCTCTAACAGGGGCATATATGGTATGCCTTCTTTTTCCAATCAGACTACTTGGAGAATCATTTCTGAGTGGACTAGGTGAATTGCTAGAGTACGGAGATCTAGTCCTAGTAATAACATTCTTACTCTTTCCAGCTATTGGACTAATTATTGGTGGTACAGCTTCAGGTAATCCATTTTCAACAGTTGGCGCAAGTCGAGAGGGATCTATGATCATTGCGGTTGAATTACCACTTGCCCTCGCTCTATTGACACCAAGCTTATTTATGTTACAACAGAATATTCTCGGTGCTTTCAACTTTGCGGCAATTGAGGAGGTACAAACCAATTCTATGTGGTTCATCTTTAAATTTCCATTCGCAGCCGTCGCAGTTCTGGTTTGTTTAATTGTTAAGCTTGGTATTCGTCCTTTTGATATGGTTGAGGCCCGTCAGGAAATTATAGATGGCCCACTCACAGAATACAGTGGAGCTCTTCTAGGTTTGATCGTGGTTACAAAATATATTATGTGGTTTGCTTTTTCTGGTCTTTTCACACTTATTTTCCTTGGTGGTGGTAATAATCTTCAAGTTCCTCTTAATATTATTGTTTTTCTCATTAAATGTTTTGGGTTAGTTTTTGTAATAAGCTTCATTGATGCAATTAGTCCACGATTTAGAATAGATCAAGCATTTAAAATAGTCCTCACAAGCATTGTTGTTTTAGCACTTGTAGATCCACTTTTACTAGTTATCACTACAAATATTTGAAATTTTAACAAGAGTTTAAGGAGAATCCCATATGCCAAATATTAAAACAGTAGTAGAGGTCTTTAAATCATTCTTAAATCCTTCTACAACTAAATTTCCCGCTTCTCCGCCTGATCATTTACCAAAAGGATTCAAGGGTAAAGTTCAGCTTGACCAAGATACATGTATTGGCTGTGGTGCCTGTTTACAAGTATGTCCTTCCTTTGCTTATAAATTCGTTGATAATGAGAGTAAAAGGTATTTATATTATGATCCTGGAGCATGTATTTTTTGTGAAACATGTGTAAAAAGCTGTCCAACAGAATCATTAGAAATGAGTCAGGTTTTTGATATGAGTGTTCAAGCTGATCAGGATACTTCTGAATTAATAATAATCCTTGATATGCAGTTATGTGAAAACTGTAAGGAATCTTTTGCAACAATTAAACATCTTGATTGGATACAAAAGAAACTCGAGGATACACCAATTATAGATGAGAACAAGAGAAAAATCATTCGTAATGAATTTGAAATAGCCCGTCTTTACTGCCCAAAATGTCGTAAAATGAAAGCAAATGAATTAGGTTTACATATAAAAAAACTGTATTAGGTGTTGATAATGGCATTTCTCCAATTAAATCTACTTATGGCCCTTATGCTTAATATACCAGGTATTTTCTCCTACCAGGCTAAACGACCAACTAACAGCCTCTATTGGATGATAGTTACCTTATTACTTTCCAATATTTATTTGAGCCTTGAGATGGAGGATAATAGCTTGATCATCAGTCCTCATGTGATATCCAACATCGTAACAATTCTTTCAGTCATCATTTCCGCTAGTATCTTATGGGTGTGTATTTATAAAACTACAAATGAACCAACCCGAAAGATCTTTTCTTCCATGGTAGTTTATGAAATCTTTCTCGTTGTTCTCGGATCCTGCTATTTCGTTATCATGAATGTCTTTCCTACTATAATAACCTCTCAGATAGAAATTTCAGTTCTTACTTTGGGAAGTATGATTTTGATTCTTGGTTTTGCTCTAGTGATTACAGAGAATAATCTCTTTAAGACAGGAGTTGGTTTATTGGCTATCCAAAATGGAGCACATATTGTAATCAATTCACTTGGTCTTGTGACACCAGCAATATCGATTATACTAAACGGACTACAGATTTTCATCGCTATAATTTTCGTATCAGTCATAAATGGGCAATATAAAGCAACTGGATCCGTTTTAGTGATGGATTATGCCACTTTAAGGCATTGAGGTAGAATTTAATGATAAAAAACAAGAAGAATTTCGGATCTCTTGATAAAATTATTTCGTGGGCACGGAAAAAGTCTCCTTGGGTTTACCATATGCCTTGTGGTGGTTGTAATGGCTGTGATATTGAAGTTGCTGCTTGTATTACTCCCCGATATGACATTGAACGTTTTGGCATGAAATTAATGAATAATCCGCGCCATAGTGATATTCTATTAGTAACTGGAACTGTTCCAGCACAATTAGTAGAATCCTTTAAGAGGGTAGTTAGTCAAGTCCCAGAACCGAAAGTTGTTGTTGCAATTGGGACATGTGCGTGTAGTGGAGGTATTTTTGCTAAAGATGGGTATTCTGTTCGCGCTCCTGTAGTTAATCTTGTTAATACTGATATCAAAGTTCCAGGGTGCCCACCTAAACCAGAAGCAATTATACTTGGAGCTGTAAAGGCATTAGAAATATTAAAGCAAAAATAAGAATTGCTAATAAAACATAAAAGAATTGTTTAATTGACCCCTTGCTATATTCTAAGGTTTTTTACTAAGATCATTTTGACTGAATTGAAAAAAGAGAATATTGTTAATTTGTTATTTCCTAAGATAATTGAGTTTCAATCAAAAACCTAAGATTTCTGAAGAAGGTCAGTGTGGTACTCTAGGACATGAAACTCCTGATGCAGCACAGAAATGATAATGGAGATATTCTAATTTAATAAATATGGTCTAAACTTTTGTTAATATATCTTCTATCATTTTTAATGAGGTGAATGGTACACTTCAATTATAACAAAACCAAATAAAGGGATTAAAATATTTGTTCTAACAAATCGCTTTAGAATATTACTTTTCTTTCATCATTTCTACAAAAGCCTTACCTCGTAAACGATTAGCAATATTCTGAAGAAAAGTGAGAGTAACATAGTTATGGGCAATGGAGAATGTCATGGAGGGTGAGAGAAATGTATTTTTCACGGCTCCAATACATCCTGGAAATCTTTGATCATATTCCTCAGCCCACTCTAAAAAATCTTCCATTTTGTAAAAATTGCCAAATAAAGCAAGATTAAATCTATCTACTATGGCTCTGAAAAGAATTGGTATATGTGGATCATTTTTTAATGCTCTCAATAATAATTCCTTCTTATTTTTTATTTCAAAGAGAGAGAAGACCAAAAAGTATTCTGGTGGTACCCAAACTCGAGGGAAACAACAAACTGGATTATCAATTACTCTATGATCCAACAATTTATCAATCCGACGTTTAACAGTACGTCGATGGACATTAAGTATTTCACTTATGTGATATTCATTAGTTCTAATCCCTTTCCCATTTAAAAGAAGTTTAATGAGTTCAAGTCTGAAGTCATTAATTCTTAATCCATTTAATACTGTATGATGTTGATTCTTATAATTAATTTCTAGTATTTGAACTGCGATAGTTGGATCATATTTAATCAGATTTTTCATTGTTAAAAAATATGCTTCTGAAGGATAAATTTCTTCCTTGAGAGTAATTTTTGCCTCTGTGATTATACTTTCTTTCCAATTTTGATAAGAATGTAGGTCCTTATGAAATTCAATTAATAATGTATTATATTCATTTTCCTTGACAAAAAAAGCTGCCCATATAACTGGATCCTTTTCAATAAATACGTTTGTTTTCAAATTTCTTTGAAAAGTCGCTTTTTCAATGACAAGAAGAGGCCATTCTTTGAAAAGATAAGAGAAAGGATAAAAAGGTTTTTCTATAATTTTGTGTTCAAAAAGCTTATCAATATTATTTTTTATTGTATTTCTATGTTTACCTAGAATTTTTGAAAGCTCAGTAGTATTAGCAGTAACTCCTTCACCCGCACATACTAATTCTAAAATTTTTAGGTTCATTTGATCTTCAAGAATCTTTCTCATGAAACAGAAATCCATCCATACAATTCATCTTTTTTTCGTCTAATTCTAGTAATATAAAATTGATAAATATAGATTTAATCATTTTGGAACATAAATTTTTTAAATTGTATCAAATTTGTGAAAAATAATGTGCTAGATACTCTATGTATCCTTTTTTATGAACCATTAAATAAAAATATAGAACTCTTAATATCATTTTTGATATAGATTAATTTCATTTTTTGTCAGTAATGAGATTTTTTTTATTAATTTTGTACATAATAGTTTTATGTTCTTTTTTTTTAATTAATATTGAATCTAGATGGATTAAAGCTGATGGAGAAGTCAAAAATGTCTTCTCACGATGAGAAAACAATACTAAGCAGTGAAAATATTCTTGATGCATTAAATAATGTTAATATTTCAGCTTTTCTAGATAAATGGGGGCCTGAAAAAGTAGTTCAAGTCTATGATCCTGATATATCGATGCAAGGGTACTTAATAATTGATAATACTACATTAGGCCCAGGGAAGGGAGGAATTAGAATTTCTCCTACAATTACTCCTTTAGGTATTTTTAAACTCGCTAGATTAATGACTTGGAAGTGTGCTTTAGCAGAAATCCCATTTGGAGGAGCACAAGCTGGTATTCGTGCAAATCCATATGAAATTGACTCAATCAAGTATATTAAAGCTTTTGCAGATAAAATAGCACCTTTTGTTCCTAACAGATATATAGCTGGTCCAGACATAAATGTTGGTGAAAAGGAAATTGCAGCTTTTGTTGAAACTGTTGGTGATCTACTAGGAGCCACTGGAAAACCAACTGACCTTGGTGGAATTGCTTATAAAAATGATATGGCTGGATTCGGAATTGGAGTCGCTCTTGAAACAAGCCTTCAAGTTCTACATGATTCAATTAAATGTCCTCATTGTTTATCTGAAACACGTGTAGTAATCCAAGGTTTTGGTAAGGTAGGTTATGGAACTGCTAAATATTTGAATAGTAAAGGGGCACATATAGTTGCTGTTAATGACAACTGGGGAACACTCTATAATCCAGAAGGTATCGATATAACAAAGATTAGAGGATCTGCATATGCTATGAGTAAAGAACGTTCCTTAAAACGTTCGAAAGAGGGTATGATTTTACCCAGAGACGAGATTTATAAAATAGAATGTGATGTATTTATTCCCTGTGCATATGATTGTGCAGTAAATGAGGATACTAGTTCTCAACTTAAAACAAAATTGATTGTTGAAGGAGCTAATAATAGTTCAACTCCTGATGCTGAAAGAAAATTATTTGAAAAAGGTATAATTATTCTCCCTGATATTCTCGTCAATGCTGGAGGGATTATTGGTTCTTTTGCTGAGTATCGAAAAATGGATGCTACAGAAGCTTTTGTATTAATTGAATCAAAAATCAAGAAGAATGTTAAATTAATTAGTGAAAAAATAATTGATTCTGGCCTCATCCCACGGATAATAGCTAAAGATATTGCTCAACAAAGACTCCTATCCGCTTTAGAGGATGAATCATAAAGGAAGAAAAAAAATGTTAAACTTATTTATTAGTTATAGCGAAAAGGACAAGCAAAGTTGGAAAGTTCTTGATTTCATTGAAGAAATCAAAACTTATTCGGATTTTGATAGAATTATCTTGTGTGAAACTGATAGGGATAAAGACAGCCTTTGTAGGTGCCTTAATTTCTCTAATAATCTGATTGATGTTTGTATTTTTTTCTGTTCAGAAGAAGCCCAAAATGTCATAGAGATGTGTGAAGAAGTCAATTTAGCTTTTAATTCAGGATTAGAAATTATTCCCATCTATGAAAATTATTCAAACGTTTTTCCAATAATTCGACACAAAAGGGGAGTGAGGATTGTGAAAAACAAGTTTAATCCCCAAGATGTAGTAAAAGATGTCATTGAAATCATAAAAGATGAAAAAGAAGGTAGAATTGCCAATCAAAATTGGTTTTGAGTATTAAAAAGCATTTTTCAAGTAGATGTAACTAAAATGCCGAAGATAATGACAAAAAATAACTTCGAAAAAACGGAGACTACTGGTGGAGTTTTAGTTATTGGTGGAGGGATAGCAGGTATGCAAGCTGCACTCGATATGGCTAACCAAATGATCCATGTTTATTTAGTAGATTCTGCCCCTGCAATTGGGGGGGCGATGGCAAAACTTGATAAAACCCTCCCTACAAATGATTGTTCAATATGCATTGAAGCTCCCAAAATGGTCGAAGTAGGTCGTAATCAAAACATTGAACTTATAACATATGCTACTGTCGAAAAAGTTAATGGATTTAAAGGAAATTTTGAAGTCATTATAAAAAAACACCCTCGTTATGTTGATACTGAGAAGTGTACGGGATGTGGAGCTTGTTTTGAAGTTTGTCCAGTAAAAATCCCTAATGAATTTGATCACAATATAGGTACCCGTAGAGCTATCTATAGATATTTTGCTCAAGCAGTACCTAATGTTGCAACTATTGATAAAGATCTTTGCAAAAATTGTGGTAAATGTGAGAAAGTTTGTGCTCCTAAAGCTATTGATCGTGACCAGAAGCCTGAAATACTGGAAATTAATGTAGATGCGATTATAGTAGCCACAGGCTTTGAAGAATTTAACCCAACTGTGAAATATAATCTAGGATATGGTATTTATCCTAATGTTATAACAGGAATGCAATTTGAACGGTTATTATCTGCCTCAGGACCAACAGAAGGTCAAGTTCGTCGCCTTTCAGATAAAAAAATCCCTAGAACCATTGCATGGATTCAATGTGTAGGTTCTCGCGATGTTACAATAAATCAACCTTATTGTTCTCGCGTATGCTGTATGTGGGCAACAAAACAAGCAATGATTGCAAAGGAACATCATGCTGAAATCACACCTTACATCTTCTTTATGGATTTGCGAGCATATGGAAAAGGCTTTGAAGAATACTATCAGCGAGCAAAACATGAAATTGGTATCAACTTCATAAGGAGTCGTCCAGCAGAGATTAATCAAAAAAGTAATAATAATTTAATCATATTCTATGAAGACATTATTAAAAGGAAGGCTGCAGAGTTAGAGGTGGATTTAGTGGTTTTATCATCGGCCATTAAAGCCCCAGCAAGCAATAAGAGATTATCAGAAATTTTAGGAGTGGAACTTGATGATTATGGCTTCTTTAGGGAAAAAGATCCCGTATCTGCACCGTTAGAAACCACAGTTGATGGTATCTATCTTTGTGGTTGTAGTGCGGGTCCAAGAGACATTCCAGATTCAGTTTCCCAAGCAAGTGGAGCTGCTTCAAAGGCTTTGGCTGTAATAAATAGAAATGATTTTAGAGTCTCTAAAGAAGTAGCTGAAGAAATATCAATCAAATCACAAGATATAATTGATCAGGAACCACGAATTGGAGTTTTTATATGTCATTGTGGTCATAATATTGGGGGGTACCTTGATGTTGAAAAAGTAACAGAACATGCAAAAGGTTTGCCTAATGTTGAATTTGCTACAAATAATCTTTTTACTTGTTCAGATGCAAATCAGACTCTCATAAAGAATGCTATTCAAGAATATAATCTTAACAGGATTGTTGTTGCTTCATGTTCTCCAAGAACTCATGAGTCATTATTTCGAACAACCTGTAAGGAAGCAGGTTTGAATGAATATCTTTTTGAGATGGCAAATATCCGGGACCAATGCTCTTGGGTGCATTCCCATGATTGGGAAAATGCTACTGATAAAGCCAAAGTTCTTGTAAATATGGCAGTTGCTAAAGCACGATTACTTGAACCAGCTGCAAAAAAGCAAATTAAAGTGATTCCAGAAGCACTAATTATTGGTGGAGGAATCGCAGGAATAACTGCTGCGAATAATCTTGCAAATATGGGGTTTATCGTTCATTTAGTGGAGAAAGAGAAACAATTAGGGGGATTTTTACATAAACTAACGACTTTATTCCCTACGGATCAATATGCTGAAGATTTACTTAAAGAAAAAATCAGTCTTATATCTAATAATCCAAAAATTAACATCTACCTAAATACGAAGATTGAAAATGTTGGAGGATACTTCGGGAAATTTGAAATTACTCTATCAGGCAAAAACAACAAAACAATCGATGTGGGAACCGTTATTATAGCAACTGGTGGTGAAGAATTCAAACCAGTAGGATATTATGGCTATTCCCATCATGAAAACATAATGACTATACTAGAATTTGAACAGGCTCTTAAGAAAAATAAACAACCTAAAAAGATAAGTAATATATTTCTAATAAGCTGCGTTGGGTCTAAAGAGAAAGAAGGTAATGATAATCGAACATATTGTTGTCGAGTTGGATGTGCAGCTCTTCTAAAAACAGCAAAAAAATTACGTCAAAGCTATCCAAACGCTCATATTTACATTCTACATCAAGACCTTCGATTGGTTGAAATATCTGCTGAAGACTATTATCGAGAAGTACGTAAACTTCCACAAGTATATTTCATTCGATATGAAGAGGATAAGAAACCCAACGTAAATATCAATGATGCTGAAATCACAATATCATTCCATAACATGTTTACTGGAGAGAATCGGAGTTATCCAGCTGACTTAATATTATTAACTACACCACTTGTGAATTCTTCTAGTGCAAAGGAATTAAGTCAGCTTTTTAAAATACCATTGGGAATAGATGGATTTTTTCAAGAAGCTCATGTAAAACTCCGCCCTCTTGATTTTGCCACTGATGGGATTTTTGTTTGTGGAACCGCACATTCACCGAAAAACGTTAGTGATTCAATTGCCCAAGCTTCTGGAGCTGCTGCTCGTGCTTCAATTCCCATGCAATTGGGTTATGTTATTGCAGAAGCCAACATTGCTATAGTTGATCCAACGCTTTGTGTTGGATGTGGTACCTGTGGCAATGTATGTCCATATGGCGCAATAAGCTTTCATCCAATAGATTTGATTTCTCATGTAAATGAAGCTATTTGTAAAGGATGTGGAGTGTGCGCAGTCGCTTGCCCTGCAAAAGCAATTTCGATGCAGGGCTTCACTGATCTCCAGATTTTAAACCAAATTTCAGAAGCCTTGAATGGACCCTTTCCGGCTAATGAACCCAAAATTATTGGTTTTTGTTGTAATTGGTGTTCTTATGCTGGAGCAGATCTTGCAGGGATTTCACGCTTTCAATACCCCTCTAGTATTCGCATAATTCGAGTAATGTGCAGTGGACGAATAGATCCCTTCTTCTTACTATGGGCTTTTCTAGAAGGCGCTGATGGTGTTTTTGTTAGTGGTTGTCACCCCGGAGATTGTCATTACATTTCTGGTAATTCATATGCAGAAGAACGTGTTGAGAAAATGAAGAAAGCCTTATCTTCAATCGGAATTGATTCAAGGCGTTTGACTCTTGAATGGATATCAGCTAGTGAAGGAAACCGCTTTGCTCAATTGATAACAGAATTTACAGAGTTAGTTAAATCTCTTGGCTCTCGTGAACCATTTTACAAGGAACCGAGGCGTATTGGAGGTAAAATTGATGTTCTATAAGCAATTAGATCTCGAAAATAAAGTTTGGAATTTGGATCGATGTGCTGGTTGTGGCATGTGTGTTGCTGCTTGCTCCCGTGGACGTTTAGAGTTTAAACCTGATATGGCACATCCTTCTTTTGTTTTTAAGACAAAAACTGTTGGTTTATCGGTTGTTGACATTGATACGTGTTCCTTTTGTGAAGGAATGTGCGCCGAGAGTTGTCCTCGCTTAATAGATTGGGAAAAAAACGAAATTATTAGAGTGATATCAGCAAAATCAACACGTTATGCCACAAATAATCACATAAATGAGATTATTACTGATCTTCTTTCAGCAGGTTTTGTAAACGGGTTTATTGACGCTGCATTAATCACAGATGTGAATAGATGGGACGGAACACCATATACACGAGTTGTTAGATCAATTGAAGAACTCTATAAAGTTTCTGGTAACCAAAGAATATGGAATCCAATTCTATCAAACCTCTATCATGAGATTTTGACCAATGGATTTAATCAAATTGCTATTGTTGGGCCTCCGTGTGTTACTCAAGCTATCAGAAGAGTCAATGAATCAAAATTAGAAGGTTTATCTATTCTACAGAAATCTTTAGGTATTGTAATCGGCTTATTCTGTTCAGGATATTATGAAACAGCTCTTCTTAAAAATTTATCAAGTCATCTTGGAATATCTCCTGCTGAAATTATAAGTATCACTAGTTCTGCTAATGGTGAAACTCTGGAAATTAAGCTTTCCACAGGTAAAAATGCGACCTTCCCACTGGAAGAAAAACAAAAGTATCTAAGAAAGGGTTGTGCAAGGTGTACAGATTTTCTAGCTGAGAGGGCTGACATTTCAATTGGTCAAACAGGTTCCCCTGAAGGATATGCTACCCTAATTCCTTGGAACATGAAAGGACAGAATTTCCTTAATAACTGTTTAAATTTGGGATTACTTGAAACTAAGGAGGAAGCGGATTTAAAGGCGATTTCAGCTGCCTGTTCGGAGAAACAACGTCGAGAACGGTCACAAACCTTTGATTCGCTTTTAATCTATTCGCTCGAATCGCTCACTGACGAGAACCGGCTTCCAGAAGCAAAAAGTCGATTTATGGAACTCTTCACCCAAAAAGAGAATATTAAGTCATTAAAAATGCGAGGTGGATGTAATGGATGCAGTGACTGTTAGTACAACAACTAAAATCGCTGAATTAAAAGACATTAGTCAAGAAATTAAGAATAAACTTAAAGAGAATGAAACTATCACAATTGCTAACTGTGATCATCTAGATGGTATTGCCTCTGGATTAAGACGAGGAAAAATTATTATTAAGGGTTCTGTAGGTGATTATGCAGGTATGTTAAATTCAGGTGCCCATTTAATCATCGAAGGTAATGTTGGGAGATTTGTTGGAGACAACATGATTAATGGAGAAATTATAGTAAAAGGAAATGCCAGTTATTGCGCAGCACCATATTGTTATGGTGGAAAAGTAATTATTTCTGGAAATTGTGGAGATTTTCTGGGAACAATGAATAAAGGTGCGACAATTCTTGTAGAAAATGTCACAGGTAATGATCTTGGAACTTATATGCTTGCTGGGAACATTATTTTATTAGGAGATGCTGGTGAAAGGATTGGTAACTTCTTAATTTCAGGTCGTATTTTCATTAAGGGTCATTGGAAAAGTCTTGGAAACAATACTAAGATTGAAGATCTCTCATCTGATGATATAGATTTTCTTCGACAATTCTTTTCTGTCTATAAAATTAAAGCAAGACCAGAAGATTTTACAAAAATCATTGCTGAGACTGATAAACCATTTTATTCAAAAAAAAGGTAAAAAATGTCGTAGGTAAAAGATCTTGACGATTCTTGGCGCTTATTGCGTAAATATTGATTATTTGAGATGTACTCATTGTGCTACATGTGTAGAAGTATGTCCACATGGGGTTTATGAAAAAGATGATGATAATAGGGTTCGAATTGGGAATGATATGGCCTGTGTTGGTTGTAGAATCTGCATGGAGTTCTGTCCAAATAATGCAACTCATATCAAACCTGCTGAACCCGAATATTTTTCGCGATCTCTTTGGACATTTCAAACTGTTGAACATATTCATTATCAGGCTCAAACGGGTAAATATCTGTTAAGAGGTTTTGGAACATCACGAATTATCCCACACTTTGATGATTTTGTAATTGTTCCCTCTCAATTGGCCTCTCCTCCTCCTCTGGATAAATATCGTGAGGATTGTGATGTTAGTGTAATTATTGGTGAAGAAACTGCAGAGTATCCTCTTAAACTAAGTATACCTATAGTTTTTGGTGCTATGTCTTTTGGCGCTTTGTCAAAAGAAGCAAAGATGTCTTTAGCGAAAGCAGCTTATATAATGGGAACTATTTCTAATACAGGTGAAGGTGGAGCTATCCCAGAGGAATATCCTCTTGTACATGGATTTAATTCATTAGAAGAACTTAAAATTTCCGGAAAAGGTAATCCTCATGCTAGAACTGGTGGATATTTAGCAGTTCAGTGGTCCACAGGACGTTGGGGAGTTAATCTTGATTTTTTACAAAATGCTGATGCAATTGAAGTCAAAATAGGTCAAGGTGCTAAACCTGGAATGGGTGGACATCTTCTAGGGAAAAAAGTTGTAGAAGAAGTTGCAAAGGTGAGAGGTATTCCTATCGGTACAGATGCACTTTCACCCCCCAGATATTATGATGCAATAGATCCAGAAGATCTTAAAACACAGATAGAGATCATTAGAGATGTTACTGATTATAAAGTACCGATTCTAATAAAATTGGGCCCGAGCCGCCCTTATCAGGACGTTAAGATAGCTGCTGGATTAGGAGTCGATGCTATATCTATCGATGGTATGACAGGGGGAACTGGTGCATCTCCCGAGAGTGTCACACAACATGCTGGAATTCCTACGATTGCATGCATTCCTCCTGCGGTTCAAGCTCTAAAGGATATAGGTCTCTATCGTAAAGTCAAACTTATTGCATTAGGGGGTATTCGTAATGGTGCTGACGCTTTCAAAGCATTAGCGCTTGGTGCTGACGCTGTTGGAATTGGTACGGCAGCTGAAATTGCCATGGGGTGTAGAGCATGCATGGCTTGTCATCAAGGCAACTGTCCGTATGGTATTACTACAAACAAACCAGAGCTTCGGTCTCGGTTAGACCCCGAAAAAACAAGTCTCCGTCTGGTAAATGTTCTGAAAGCAATGACAGATGAGATTAAGATATTCACCATGCTTTCTGGGCATAAAACTATCAAAGATCTTTCAAAAGAAGATTTGAGAGCTCTAACTATCGATGCTGCAGCAATTACAGGTGTCAAACTCGCAGGATTAGATCGTTCATATCCTCAGATGTGGGAAGAAAATTAAGAGTGTGTCAGTAAGAAACTAGGTTAATTACTAATGTTTAGATATCCTTTCAGAGAATTAAATTATCCTGTTCCAGAAGCTTACAAATTCAGTGTAAACTTTACAGTAGAATTAACAGATATTAGTGAGGGTTCTGTAGGAACAAAAGAGAATTGTAATACTTTAATTATTTGAGGTGAAAAGGAACCTGAAGTTATTGAGAGAGCAGATGATGCTAGTATTATTAAGACTTCGACCAAGGTTTCAATTGAATTCATTCGGAAAAATATTACTAAGAAAAGTTGTTGAGTGAATAAATAGTTACAAATCAACGAGAAAAATATTCTATGTTCAAAATTTCGATTGAATAGTTATAATTATGGAGTTAGGTTAATTGTCTGAGTATACAAAAAATGTTTTGAAGCACATTCTCTCCCCTGCCAGAGTTTGTTATCAATGTAGTACATGCGCTGGAGGTTGCCCTGTTTTCCGTTACAGTTCTGAAATGAATCCTAGATTAATTATTGAAAAGCTTATCTTGGGTCAATTGGAAGAAATTCTAACATCTTCATTTGTCTGGAGCTGTAGTTTCTGTTTAACTTGTACCCAACGTTGTCCACTGGGAGTAGATTTAGCGCATTTATTGGTTGAATTGAAAAATCTTTCTGTAAGAAAGGGTATTACTCCTATTGGAATTTTAGATGAAATGAAAACTCTCTATTTAACAGGATTAACACAAGAACCATCAAAAACGATCTTAAATCGAAGAAAGAAATTAAAGCTACCCGAAGTGCAATTTCCTGATCTTTCAGAAACTCAGAAGATTATGAATCTTTCAGGGTTTAATGATTTACTAAAATTAAACACGAGGAAGGAGGAAACCAGTAGACCTTCATAGGAGGATGTTTCTTTGAGTGAATCCCATAGTAAGGACTTTGCTTTATTTCTAGGATGCACGATACCACTACGATATCCCTTTATTGAGAGTGCATCTAGAAAAGTCTTAAATGCACTTAACATCAAAATTAAAGATCTACCCTTTGGATGTTGTCCTGATCCAAATGGTTCCCAATCCTTTCACAAAGATACATGGTTTCTTCTTGCTGCAAGGAATCTCTGTCTTGCTGAAGAAGAAAATCTCGATATTCTAACATTATGTAACGGTTGTTATGAGACCCTTAAGGTTGTGAATTTTGAACTTCAAAATAATGAAGAATTAAGGATTAGAATCAATAAACTCCTTGCAGAAATGGGGAAAGAGTACAGAGGAATAATTAAAGTGCGTCACATTATCCAGGTATTGCATGAACTACGCGATACGATTTCAAAGAGAGTTCTTAGACCATTAAACAATTTTCGATTTGCTATTCATTATGGATGTCATCTTCTTCGTCCATCTGGAATTCTGCGGACTGACAATTCTGAACATCCTATCATTTTACATGAGTTAGTTCAGGTTCTTGATGGTACAACTGTTACGTATTTAAAAAGTGGAATGTGTTGTGGCGCTGGGTCATATATTACAGACTATAATACCTCCCTTGAGATCATTCGGGAAAAAATTGTTGAAGTTAATAAAACAGGAGCAGATGCTATGGTTGTTGCTTGTCCTACCTGTTTCAGACAATATGAAAGCGGTCAATTCCTTGTCAGAAAAGATGCTGGAGAATACTACGGTAAGAATGGAAAGGGTATTCCCATAGTTTACTATACTGAGCTGCTTGCCTTTGCTTTAGACTATAATTTATCAGATGAGTTTAAACAACATCATATTAAGCTTCCATTTCCCTAGAAAACATAACTATAATAAAAAAAATAAATTTAAAGGTAGATTTTTTGGTTAATCTTTCAGCTATTGAAAATTCTCTTATTTGGGGAAATCTAAGAAACCTTATAGACTTTAATTCAGTAACTGTCTCAAATGATTTGAGTATTGTTGGTACAATTTCTGGTCAGTTTCCAGTCAATGATTTCCACCCAATATTCCTTGAAGTACCCAAATCCAATAAAAAATTTCATATGTCTGGTCGTAGAAATTTTTCCCAAGTTTTGGTTGATGATAATCCTAGATGGGTTCCTCGAAGAATCATTTGTCTCCCCAATTATGAAAATGATAAGAAAGCAGATACAGAATGTCTGAAATCAATTATTGAACAATGGGAAAAATCATTAATCCCTGAAGACATTCCTTGTATTGCTCTTGGGATCAATATTACCGGTTATAATTCTGATGGAAGAGAACAGCAATATGTAACAGTTCTATTAACCTGGGCGTCCCAAAAAACGAGAGTACTTCAATTGGATTGGTTTGAGGGGCCCTTAGACGATTGTATTACACCTGAATGGTATCTTCAAGTCTCTGAGATAGTGAATATTAAAAAAGCTCTTAAAAAAATAAGAAAACTCTTCAAATTACCACTGAATTTAAAAAAACCGTTTTTTTCAATCTATAGTATTCCCTCATGTTTAGTAAGCTCATTACAAACTAAATGGGAAGAATCAAATATTGCAGGATGGAGATATCAACTATCCTATTATAATCAAAAAACATGGATGTTAGCATTAGAGTCAATTTTAGAAAAAATAAACTCAATTTTCTCATAACATAAAAAATGATGGAATCAGGATAAGACTTGAAAGATGATGAGTTAAATCCTTGGAGAATTGCCCTTAGACAATTGTACAATACTGCGGACATAATCGATTGAACAGTCATTTCCAGTACATTGGACCATGCCTCAGCATTCTTTTCTATTCCTTCCATAAGGCCTGAAAACCATTCTTTTAAGAACTTCTTGAGCTCATTATCCCACTCAAAGTCATTCCTGTCTTTGGATAATAATAAAGCCCGATATTAGTAAAACTTAACATTTTCAACATAATATTATGGCTATCCTCTGCATACACATGGAAGAGTTAAACAATCTGCTAAGATAGGCTCCGCACCATTAATATCAATATCATTTCTGCTAATTTTACCTCCAACAGCTTTACCTATGAGTTCCAAAAAATTATCCGTTTCTTGTGGACCGAATTTTAGAAGTTTTGAGAATAAGTATGTCTCAATCTTTCTAAGTTCGTTAGCAATGTCACAAACAGAGTAGCATCCACTCTCAATTTGGGTTCGAGTCATTCTAAGATGATTAATCATATTTTTTGGAACAGAGTCGCCTTTTTGATATATTTTACCAATGGTTGAGGCGAGTACGGCCCATTTCCAACCAAATCTAGAAAGCATCTCTTCTAATTCGGCTTTAGTTTTATCAATTTCCTTATTTCCAAGGTTCAATTCTGCTATTAATTGGTTCATAATAATCCCTAAGATACAATAAGGTTATGTTTTAAAAAATTTTCCATTTTTTTTAGGTTTTATTATATTTAAAATTGAAAAATGCTTTAATTTTTATTGAATGAAACACAGTTGAATATGCTATTTCAAGGGAAAATCACTTGTTTTATGAAGATTATTGGATCTATAGCATAAAATGTATTACTTCAAAGAATCCGAGAAGATGGAAAAGATCGACAAAAAACACAGAAAGATTGCTATAAATAAACAGGTTATTATCTAAAAGAGAGAAATTTATTCATTAACGGTAATGAATGCTTTCATTGCAGCGGCACTTGCCTGAGCTAGCGAGTATTGTGTATCTTTTGGTCCGCTAGCGTTTCCAGCTATAAAAATTCTTTGTTGTCCTTTAGCAGATACATCATCTTCACTTGAAACGATGAAGAATCCTGTTCTATCATCTTTCAATAGCCCCAGAATCTTTCCTAACTCATCGCTTCCTTCGCTTGGTTCAGCTCCTATTGAAAGTACAAGTAGATCTGTTTGATGAAGTACAAATTCTTGAGTAATGGTGTTTTCTACTTGAACTATGATAATTTGAGTGTTTGGATCTTCATAAACCATGGAGGGTTTTCCTCTAAGAAATTTCACTCCTAATACCCTAGCATCCTGATAAAGACTTTCGTAACTCGAGAATGTCCTCATGTCCATATACATAATTGTTACATCTATTTTCTTGTCTATTTCTTTAATGAGTTTAGCAAGATGAACAGTATAGGTACAACAAAATGATGAACAATATTCGTTTGTTTTCTTATCCCTAGAGCCAACGCATGTAATAAAAGTGGCTGTTCTTAGAGGAGTTTTATCCGAAGGCCGTGTGAGATTTTGGCCATCTCTAATCATTTTTATTAGCTCGAACGAATCTATAACATTTTGATATTTCCCAAGGCCATAGTTTGGTATTCTAGAACCATTAAATGGAGTGTAACCTATTGCTACAATAATGGCCCCTACTTTGAAAGAAGCCCTATCAGCTCTCAAAGTAACTTCAAAAATATCCTCTCTTTTCGTAACAGACTTAACTTGAGAGTTTGTGTATATCTTGACATTTTGAAGAGATTGAAGTCTTTGGAGGTATTTATTAAGGTAAGTTCGTGCATCAATAGCATAAGGAAAAGTTGAACCTAATTTTTGGAAATTTCCACCTAATTTTTCTGCACGTTCGACAAGAATCGTTTCAATACCCAGCTGACCAAGATTTAAGGCTGCTTTAATCCCACTTAAGCCGCCACCGATGACTAAAACATTCTTTGACACATTTTTTCACCTATAATTACTTATAATTTTAATTGGCCCCAGTTCTTTTATCTGATGAGTGAATTCTGTCATCAGCTGAGCAAATCTTTTACCTTCGGATGCGGAAATCCATTCGAGGCGTAGTCGATTAGCATCCCATCCAATTGATTTTAGGGCTTGAATGGTATTATTAATACGTTCTTCAGCCCGCATGTTCCCCTCTAAATAATGACAATCACCAGGATGGCATCCTGCAACCATGACACCATCAGCTCCTTTAATAAAGGCTTTAAGTATGAATGCAGGATCAACGCGACCTGAACACATTACACGTACAATTCGGACATTACTTGGATACTTAAGCCGTGATACACCAGCTAAATCTGCGCCAGCATAACTACACCAGTTACAAGCGAATACAACAATTGTGGGTTCAAAAATACTGGTTATTGATTTTGGTTTTGGTTTTGCTTGACTCATTTTGATGTCTCCTTAGTTTAAGGTACCTCTATAGTGGGTTGATCTGTATCTAGCTGTTCTGCTTTGAGAAGAATAGATTCAACTTGGGTTTCTATAGTCTTATTGGGAAAATGTTTAATGGTTATAGCGCTTACAGGACAGGTTACTACGCAACTACCACACCCTTTACAGACTGCAGGATTAACAAAAGCCTTAATTGTTTGGATAGTCACAGTTTCTAATTCAATTGTCTTCTCTTCTAACTCAATCGCTTTATATGGACATATTTCTTCGCATCTACCACATCCTCTGCAAACTGATTGGTCTACTTTAGCAATCGCTCCTTCTGATAGTAAATATCCTGGTGCAAGTAAGGCCATTACCCGAACAGCTGCTCCACTGCCCTGAAATATGCTTTCAGAGGTAAATTTAGGATAATGACCAGTCCCAGCGAGAAATATACCATCAGTAGCGAAATCTATTGGACGTAATTTCACGTGTGCCTCAAGGAAAAAATTGTCAGCTCCTCGAGGAACCTTAAACATCTGACTCAAACTTTCGTTGGGCTTGGGAACTAGTGGAACACTAAGGATGATTAAATCTGGACGTATTCTCAGAGTTCCATCTAACATTTCATCGAAAATTTCTACAATGCCATCAGGCAGAATATTAGGTTTTTGATCATCTGTGTAGCGAATGTAAATTGTACCAAGTTGTCTTGATTTAAGATATAATTCCTCTAAATCCCCATAAGTTCGTATATCTTTGTAGAGAATGAATACATTTGCATTAGGGTTACGTTCTTTGATGAGGATACTATTTTTTATAGCGCTTGTGCAACAAATCCTTGAACAATAGGTCCGTGGAGGTTCATTTTCACGAGAACCAACACATTGAATCATAAGAACTGTGTGAGGATCCAACTCTTCAAACCGTTCATCAAACTCCCTTTGAGTGATGATATTTGGATTTAATCCATAATCATAATATCCTGTGGGAATGAAAGGTTCCGCTCCTGTAGCGAGTACTACTCCTCCGAACTCGATTTGTTGTCCATTAACAGTCCCCTTAAAGTTTCCCACTGAACCACTGAGATCTTCAAGTTGGCTACTAGTAAAGACTGTAATATTCTTCTGGCTTCTTATTTGCTTTTCCAGCTCCTGAACAATTTCTCTTCCTTTTAGACCATTGTGTAACTCTGGTATCTTTAAAAGCTCTCCCCCAAGCTGATCTTCTTTTTCAATTAAATAAACAGGATAACCAGCTCTGGCTATATCTAATGCGCTAGTCATCCCTGCACAACCCCCACCAATCACTAGAGCTTTCTGAATGATGGGAATTCTTTCTTTCAATAAAGGTTCAAGACGACAAGTTCGAGCAATTGCTCCACGAATTAAATCTTTTGCCTTTAGATTTGCTTTTTCCTGCTCATGAGGATGTACCCAGGACACATGTTCTCTCAGATTTACTAATTCGAAAAGAAATTCATTAAGTCCTGCTTCTTGAAGTGTACTTCTGAATAATGGTTCGTGTGTACGTGGGGTACAAGATGCTACAATTACTCTGTTTAATTTATGTTCCTTTATCGCCTCTTTTATTACATCTTGAGTGTCTGCTGCACAAGCATATAACTGATCAGTTGAAAACACAACATTGGGGAATGTCTTAGCATATTCTGCCACCCCTTTACAATCAATAACAGATGCTATGTTATGACCACAATGACAGATTAGTATACCAATCCGAGGATCATCACTTGGATCAACTTTTATTTCTTGAGGGAGCTTGATTTCTTCAATTTGTGTACCTCTCACATTTTTTAGTAAAATAGAAGCTTTAGCAGCGGCTCCACTTGCTTGAGCAACAGTATCGGGAATATCTTTAGGCCCAGCAGCAACACCGCAGACAAAGACACCAGGTTGGTTAGTTTCCAATGGTTTAATTGGATCTGTTTTTACAAAACCATATTGATCTAGAGAAAGATTAAGGCAATTCGTGAGGAAGTCTTTATGTGAAGAAGGATCAATGCCAGTGGAGAGGACAACCATATCCATCTCCTCAGGGGTAACTGTTGGAGTTCCCTTGAAATCCTCATACTTTATGATTAAGTTGTGATTTTCAGGATTTTCTCGTAGCTCACTAATGCGTGATTTTATGAAATGAATATCAAACTCCTTAATGGCTCTCTGGTAAAATTCTTCGAATCCTTTTCCGAATGCTCTGATATCCATATAAAACACATAAGCTTCCACTGTTGGGTCATGTTCCTTAGCCATTATCGCCTCCTTAATCGCATACATACAACATGCAGCAGAACAGTAATCCTTGTTAATAGCTGGATTCCGTGAACCAACACACTGTAGAAAAGCAATCTTTTTGGGATGCTTTTGGTCTGAAGGTCGAATAACTTCTCCTTCTGTTGGTCCTGATGCGTTAAGAAGTCTTTCAAACTGTAAAGTGGTCACAACATTTGGGAACTCTCGAAAATGAAGACTACTTATTTCTTCAGCAGCAAAAGGATCAAAACCTGTGGTTACAATGACAGCACCAATTTTAATTTCCTGTTCTTTGTCTTTCTGGTTATAGTCAATGGCTTCAGGACCGCAATTTTTTTGACAAACTCCACATTTTCCATCTTGAATGTAACGACATGCTTCAGCGTGGATATAAGCTACTTTGGGAACGGCTTGAGGGAAAGGAATGGAAATAGTTTTCCGTCCAGGTCTTTCCCTACCTTTCTTGTCCTTTCTAGTGAGTCCTGCGTTGAAATCATCATAAACCCAATAAGGGCATTTTTCTTCGCATACTCCACATCCTGTACATTTAATTTCATCAACATATCGGGCTTTTTTGAGATATTTTAAGCTGAAATTTCCTGCTGATCCAGAAAGACTTAATGGCTCACAATAAGAAAGAAGATTTATATTTGGATGACGTTGAACGTCTACTAATTTAGGGCCTAGTATACACATTGCACAATCAAGAGTTGGAAATGTTTTATCTAGTTGAACCATTCTACCCCCGATAGACGGATTACTCTCTATTAAATAAACAAGAAAACCCTGATCAGCCAAATCTAACGACGCTTGGATTCCTGCAATTCCACCACCAATAACTGCAACGGAGCCTAGTGTTTGTATCATTTTTTTTCAACTTTCAAGTGTTATTTTTGTGTCGATAACTCGTCAACTATCATTCCTAGTTCTTTTACTCGTATTTGATATTGATGCCGGGGTTTTTTGTCTTCCAACACACAATTTAAGTGGGCGAAACATTTGTTACATCCTACAACCAGTGTTCCTTCCTTTCCGACAGCTTGAGTAGCTTCCTCCAATTTTCTCAACATTATTGCCCGAGATTGATCATCACATCTTAACCAAGCAGACACCCCACAACAACTTGTATTCTCTCTATTGTTGATTAATTCTGTCATTATTACACCAGTATTCTTCAGGACACTTCTTGGGCTTTCATACTCCTTCATAAAGCGACCTAGGCGACAAGGATCGTGATATGTTAAGTTAATGTTACTGTTACCTGAAAACCGAAGTTTCTCTTGGTGTTCTTCTATAAATTGAGAAAAATGTTGAATTTTAATTGAGTCTAGCTTGTAAAGCTGTTTAAATGTATAATAACATTCTGCACATGAAACTATCAAAGTTGTAATACCTGCTTGCTTGATCACCTGCGTATTGTATTCACGGACTTTTTCAAATGAGTTGTTATCACCAGTCCAATAAGCGTCATGACCACAACACTTCAATGAGAGTAAATTTGGTTTAATCCCGACTTTATTAATCAAATTAATCGCACTTTGACCAATATCATGAAATTTTACGGTTTTGAGATCTAAAAATCGGTCAAAGAGATCTATACAACCTGGAAAATAGGCAATATTAGATTCCGAATTCATTTCTCCTTCAAAGCTAAATTTCATACCTGACTCGGTCATTTGAGCCATAAAGATCTGTAGGAGATTGAATATATTATGATGTGCAAAATTCTCTTCACTCAACACAACATTGGCCCTACATTCGCGTATAAAAGATGGAAAGTTAATCTCCTGGGGACATCCTTCAAAACACTGGCTACAAGTGAGACAAATAGTTAAATCATCATTACTTAAAGAATGTCCCAGCAATGCAGAATGAATTATTCCCCTTGGATTATATTTTGACACCTTTCGGAGAGGACACACACTGGTGCATAAACCACATTGAAAACAATCTTTGATGATTGATAATGCGTCATCATCTACTATTTCAATACTAGTTGGAATCATACCAGAATTAATCATAGTTCTTTAAGCTCCGTCAAGAATTGAAAAGCAGCCATCGCTGCGGCTCCTCCCTCAGAAAGATTTTGTTGAATGCTTTTTACTCCCTCACATGCTGAACCACATGTGAAAATACCTGCAGTAGAGGTAAAAACAGGCTTTTCAGTGATTTTTATGAATTTGTTCGCATTCAATTGGATTCCGAATTTGTTAGCAATATCTTCAGATCCAGGGGTCGGAACTCCACCTACTGCTAATACCACTATATCAGCAGGAAGGAGATCCTGACTTTTTGCTAGTGTATCCTCATAAAAGGTAATAAGTTTGTTTTCTGAATATTCTATAGAGGAGGGTCTCCCTCGGATGAAAATTACTCCTAACTTCCTCGCCTCATTATACAGGTACTCATGATCAGCGACTGTACGGATATCCATGTACAATATAATGACGTTTATCTCTGGAAATTCCTTCTTAATGCGTAATGCTTGGTTAATTGAATAGCTACAACAATATGTTGAACACTGAGGATTAGCCCCAGCTCGTTGAATCCGAGACCCAACACAAAGAATGAAAATTACTCTATTTGTTTTATCATTAATTGGTAGTTTTTTATCATGAATGGCCGATTCTAGGTCAAAAATGGTAAGTACTCCTTGCAAAGATTTATATCCATATTCTTCGAGAATTTCAGCATTAAATATTTCGAATCCTGAGGCAATTATCACGGTATTGGCAACAAGATTTTTAGTTGTCCCGTCTTGCTCAACCTCTACTTCAAAGGGGGTTTCTTTTCTGATTACTTTTGTAATATGGGCATCATTCATTACAATAACATTAGATTTTGATGATAACTCTTCTTGATATGATTTCACGATGTTCTTATTATCAGCAAACTCCAAAATTCCTCGTTGAAACATTTTAGTTGTTTCTCCGAATTCTTTTGAAGGATTGACAAGAGTGACTGGGACTCCAAGAATGGCCAAATCTTTTGCTGCACGAAGAGCTGCAATTTCTCCTCCTATAATCATACAATTTTTACTCATTTCGCGATTCTCCTCATGTTTTAACATCTTTAAGTAATTCTTTAGGTGAAACGTAATTAGCTCCTAGTCCTAGAGAATTATAATCAAGGCCCATTCCCAAACCTAGGACTTGACTAATATACAAGACAGGAATCCTAAATTTTCCACCTTTTACTCTTTTTACTGCCTGCTTTTGTTGCCCGTCAAGTGCTAAGGCGCACATTTGACAAGCTACAACAATAAATTCTGCACCAACATCTTTAGCGCTTACAATAATATTTCCCGTTAAGGTTTCTACTGTTGGTTTAGCTACAAGTAGCTGAGTTGCTCCACAACACTTCGTTTTCATTGGAAAGTAGAGAGCTTCGGCTCCTACAATGTTAATCAGCTCCTCCATAAAGGTTGGATTATCTGGATCCTCAAACTGAATTATATCCCCTGGTCGCGTACAAAAACACCCATAATATGCAACTCCTTTTTTCCCTTCTAATGGATTCCCCTGGACAATATTTTTCTTTATTGCTTCAATCCCGATTTCATCACGAAGTAGTTGCAAGAAATGCATTGATTTCACACTATTCGGAGTATAAGGACTGTTAAGTAAGGAATTTACTTCATCTGCATGAGTTTCATCTTTAGCCATTTTTTGATTTACAGATATTAGCTGAAATGAGCAGGCAGGACAGACTGCTACTAGTAGATCTACTTCTTGCTTTTCTGCTATAGCCAGATTTCTTGCAACAATTCCTTCAGCAGCTAATGGATTGACTGCTACAACTTCCAAGGCCCCACAACAGTTCCAGTCGTTTAATTCTTCAAGTTCGATGCCTAATTTCTCTGCTACTCTGTGTACCGATCTATCATATTCCTTAGCAACTTTGTGGAGAGAACAACCAGGATAATATCCGATTCTCATGATTAACACATCATTTGTTTTTATTTTTAGCTTTTTTGAATATTTTTCTGACTTCTCTTCTAGCAGGTGAGACCCAGGGTGGAAAAAATTCAATTTTTAGTTTCCTAAACATACCGAGAATCATTGAAATATATTTAAAACCCACAAATGGGCCAAAAGGTAATCCTCGGCCATACATTAAATAACGGCCAATGTATTCAGGCTCCCATGTCCTACCCCAAAGCCAAACACTCTCTGTGAAACGTTTATCAAATGAATGTTTTAATTTTCCTTCTTTTGACAGTTTAATGCGACGCGATTTATCTTTTTCTTTCGGAATAAAGAAAAAACGCTTTTCACTGCTACGAACGGCAATCCGGCGTAAAGCTTCGATAATCTCTGTGAAGCGAACATTTTGAGGGCATCTATCAGTACACTCGAAACAACCAACACATTGCCAGATTGCTTTTGATTCAAGCACATCTTTCCGTAGGCCAAAAAGGACTTCACGAATTATTTTACGTGGATTTAGATCTAAATCAGGTACTTCAGCAACAGGACAAGTTAGAGTACACGAGGAACACTGAAAACAATTCTTTAGGTGTTGGCCTCCTGGTTCAGCAACAACCTCATTCTTAAAATCTGGATCTGCAGTAGTTAAATCAATAATTTTACCTATAGACGTTGTAATCATAATAATCACAAAATATTTTCTTGTCAAATTGAATAGAGATTATCTATCATTACTGTCTTATTTCAATGCAACTAGAATTTACCCTGTTTTTAATCTTTCTTGTTGAATAACGAAATTAGGCATCAAATCTTCTTTTACAATTGTTAAGGAAAGGTTTCATTAGTCATTTTTAATTGTAATTACGTTTTGACTCTTTACTTAAAGAATACTCTAAGTTCTCTACTATAGATAAGTAAAGCACCAAAAATGGAATAATAATAAAGATAATTAAGGTTAGAAGTTCAAGGAGGGTATGAAAGTTTAGAGATGCAAGTTGTAGATAATATGTATAATGTTCTAGAACATGTAAGATCTCAGATGTGACCATATAATCGATTATAAATGTAAAAAAAAAGAGGCTCAAGTCTTTAATGAAGTAATCTATGGTATAGTGATTTTTAATTAATTTTAATTTACCAATCATATGTTGATCCTTATTTTCTCTTTTTTTCACTAAAAATGAAGAAACTAATGACGATTCTATCATAAAAACCAAGTTTTAATCAAAGTAAATGAACCCAATAAAATAGTGGCGAATCCTACAAAAAGACTTAATTTTTCAAGGGGTAAATATTTTACTGTGAGTACTGCAAATGGTACTGAAGCCATTGCTCCTATTAAGAGGTAAAAAATAAGGGTAGGGTCTATAAAGGAGACTCCTCCTGCAACTATATAGATCAGTAAGGCTGCTATAGATACGATAGCTTCTGAGAAAGATGTTGCGGCAACTGCTTCCTTGGGGTTACGATTCACAATAATCTGTCCAGAAGAAACCAATGGACCGTATCCACCCCCGCTTAAACCTTTGTTAAATGCTGCAAGAACACCAATTCCCAAAATTCGACGCCAAGTGAATCTCCATCTGAATTGTAAAACTACAAGGATGCCAATAACCGTTACAAGAATCCCTATGTAGGTATTAACAATAAATCTGGAAATATTTATCGCAATTAAAGCAGCAGATGATCCTCCTATAACTCCACATCCAGCTAAAATTATTGAAATTTTGAAATCAGGTGAGAGATTTACTGTATTGCTCTTATTTACTGTAACTATTTTTGCATTAAAATATGCATTACCAACAAAATGGTGAAGAAAAGCCGATGCAAAACCACTCCAAATTTCGGTAAATAATACTGCAGGGACTAACACGTCACTTTCAAATCCGAAAAGTAGCAATACAGGAACAAGAATTGTTCCATACCCCCCACCTAAAGCTGAGTCAATATACTCGCATAATAATGCTATGATCACTAAAAATATTCCAAGATTAAGGAGTTCAATATAGACACTCATGATTCCATAACCTAGATCTTTCTTATTGATTGATTAATTATATTTGATGCCTCAGTTGTGCAAAAAACATCACTAAGGAGTAAAAATCCTTTTAATTAATTATTATTATTTTTAATTAACAATTATTATAAATGTTTTTCTCAACAATCTGTGAAATTAAAATGAAAAATAACTTAATAGACTAAATCTGAGGTAATGAACCTGGAAAAAGTTTTTTCAATCACAATTATGTGACCAAAGAAGTTCTAATATTCCCCCAACTAGAGTACTACAGTTTTCACTCCCCATTGAACTTGCCTATTTAAGTATATTATGCTTTTTTCATGTAAGACAGGAATAGAGGTGATTTATCAATCTCCCATTGCTTCATATACTAATTCTATGATATCATAAACCTCTATTTCTTCTTCAAGCTGCTGAGTTTTAAGGGCGTCGGTCAACATACTAGTACAGAAAGGACACGCTGTAATTATGATCTTCTTAGAACCATTTTTGCCATTCAATGTTTCCTTTGCCTCTAAAACCCTTTTCTCTGAAATTCGTGTTTTTACCCACTCTGGTGTTTCCCTAAACATGCCTCCTCCTCCGCCACCACAGCAATAACTGAATTGACCGTGATTTGGCATTTCTTTAATTGTTACTCCTGGAAGATGTTCAATGATTTTCCGTGGGGCTTTATAAACGTCATTGTACCTACCTAGGTAACAGGGATCATGATAAGTGATCTCATAATTCAATTCTTTTCTGAATTTTATCTTTCCCTCTTCGATCAATTCCATTAAAAATTCAGTATGATGGATAACATCAAATTCTCCTCCATACTTAGGATACTCGTTCTTAATAGCATTATAAGCATGAGGTGAGGATGCTACTATTCTGTTGACTTTATTTTTCTTGAAAATACTGATATTATCTTCAGCAAGCATCTGGAATAGCGCTTCCTCGCCTAATCGCCTCATTTCGTTACCATCATTCTTTTCAGCATCGCCAAGGGTTCCGAAATCGACCCCTGCCTTTGTAAAAACTTCAAATGCTGCTCTAGCGACTTTCTGGTTTCTAGGATCATAAGCTAGAGTGTCTCCAGGAAGCCAAAGAAGTTTTGATTTGGAATCCTTTATGCTGGGTAATGTCTTTTCTTTTAACCATTTTACACGATCCTGTTTAGGTTGGCCCCAGATATTCCCATAGTTGTATGCACTTTCAAGCATAGTTGTGTAGGTTGCAGGTATTTCGCCCTCTTCAATTAAAGTGGCACGCATCCCAACAATCATATCAACATGTCCTATAAGATGAGGACAAGCGTTTACGCATGCATAACAGGTAACACAAGCCCATAAAACATCACTAGTAATTCCTGATAACTCACCAATTATTGGAGTATTTTTATTGGATTTGATTAATCCATAATGTTTTCTTCCCCAGTTTTTTATGTCTTGAATTACCTTGAGCGGTGATAGAGGTTCACCTGAATCTTGAGCAGGACAGTAATTGTGACAGAAATGGCATTTCATGCATGCTGAGGCCTCAAACAATTGGTAGAATGTGAAATCCTCAATCGATTTGATACCTTCAGGGTCGAATTGTAACTGTCCTGCGGGTGATTTCATGTCTTTAAGCACGATATTTCCAAGGCCTACCCCAACATGGAAAAACTTTCCATATGCTATGTAAGCTGCGCCTATGAACACCACAAACAGATGGGAGAGATAAAAAAAGAGATGCAAGGCAAAGATTTGCCCATTACTCAGTGAAAAGATTTGAAGAATAAATGCGAGGGGATATCCAATAAAAGAAAACCATTCGAAGTCGATATTGGTATATAAGGTGTCATTAATCAAAATTGGGAGATTATTAAGACCATAGAGAATTCGCGTGGCTTCCATGAAAAAACCAGAGACACTGGCCCAGAAGAGTATTAACAACAGAATTAGATCCTCATATCCAGCTCTAGCATAATAATCACGATCCATAATGTATCGTCTAATCAATGCCAGTAATACCCCCAAGAATAAGAGTACTCCAGACACATCAGCGAAAAATGAATGAGCTATGTAAAAGAAACCGATTAAAAGCTTTTCGTGAAATAAATATTCATGGATTGTTGAAATAATGGTAGCAATTGCTGCCCCAAAGAAACCAAGCATAATCATTGTGTGGGCTATGAAACTAGGCCATTGTCTTGTATTACGTTTAGTGATACCAGCTCCAATGCCATAATAGATTCTTCTAGGGAGGGTTCCAGAAAAAATATTCTTGAAAACTCTAACAATCAATCCTAAAAAAAATGGTATGAATTTTTGACCTTCTGTATCATATTTCCCGTGGAACCATACACGCATCCCACGATAGATTCCAAGTAATACAATTAGAACCGCTATTCCTGCACTAATATATATCAAAAAACCAAGTTGATGTCCGTATAATTCTAAGTGACGAGGCCAATAAGCTTCTCGTCCAGGTTCCTGCAAAATTGAAAAAATTGTTTGAATCATTATTTTCACCAATACCAAGGCTACAGACTTTTTCTGATAAAATTTAATTCTCACATTGAGGAATCGTATAAGTATATTGTTTCAATTGTTTATTAGCCAATCTGACGTACGAGGTGGCATATAACTTCAGCTTGTCCTGATTAAGAAATTGAAATTAAAAATAAAACTTCCTTTTTTGAAGTTGTCGAGGTCATAATACAACTGTAAGGTGAATACGTTATCCTATTAATTACTTAAGGAATTAACATGGATCCATTAAAATTCAATTTCATTAGTGAAAACAGTTTTTGTAATACAATGACATCCATTCCTTAAATAAAATTTATCAAAGAGATTTATTTGGAATTGATTATATTTAATATGTATTACAGTATACTGAAACTTATCATAAGAACTAAGATCTAATTTAAAAGAAATTTGAATGAAAAAAAAGGGTTTACCTCCGTATAGGAGGTTAAACTTTCTTTATTAGCTCTGGAAGTACCTCGTGCAAGTCAGCGATAATAGCATAATGGGCGACATCAAGAATCGGGGCCTCTTCATCAGTATTGATAGCAATTATGGTTTTAGAGTTCCGCATACCAACCAGGTGTTGGATAGCACCAGAGATACCGCATCCTATGTAGAAATCGGGAGTTATAGTTTTCCCAGTCTGACCAACTTCATGGTCATAGGGCACCCAATCCGCATCAACAGCGGCACGACTTGCCCCGACCTCACCACCCAATGCTTTAGCTGTATCAAAGATGATAGTGTACTTTTCTTTGCCACCCACTCCACGACCACCCGCAACGATCAACTTAGCTTTTGTAATGTCCACAGAGACCTTGGCAATCTTCTCTTCGACAAAAACTTCGCGTTTATCACTGTCATTAATAGCAGGAGCGAAATCAATGACTTCTCCCGAAAAAGAGTCATCTGATTCAACCTCAGGATTATTTCCGCCTAAAATGGTCACAAAATTCAACTGATTTTGAGGAGCTGACATAGTCCCGAGGAGCTTCTCCTCAAAGAGTGGATGAATCCCGAGAAGATGATCCCCATCTACTGTTAAATTTTTGACGGAGGCAAACAACGCGGAATGGAAGCGGGCAGCCAAGCGGGGGATGATTTCCTGACCATATAGACTTGCTCCA
>JBHLKY010000024.1:47161-53481 GCA_048886185.1 Candidatus Hermodarchaeota archaeon | reverse complement strand
CAAGCTCGAGTCTTTTTAGAATTAGTGAAAAAGAAAGAGGCTACTGCAAGTGATCTTTGTAGTGCAACAGGAGTAAAAAACTCAAGAATATACAATATATTGAGTGAGCTTGAACAAATGGGACTAATAATAGTGTTAAATACTTCTCCAAAACATTACATTGTCGTTCCATTAGCTGAAGGACTTCATAACCTTCAAGAACTCTTAGTTAAAGATTTTAATAAAAAAAAGGAAACGATTAAAGAGCTTAACATTCGATTAACTCCATTATATGACTCAACTGCTTCAATTCCTTCTGCCATGGCCTTTATTATTAAAGGGAAGAAATATATTATGAGTAAAATACACCATGAGTTATCAAGAGTTGAGAAAGAGATACTCATTCGATTTCCAAGCCCTAAGCTATACTTTGATTTTGAACCTGTCTTACTAGAACTACAAGCTTCTGGAATTGAGATTAATGCAGGTTTATGTCAATTTTCAATAAGTAAACTAAGAGAAGAATCAACACGAATACCTGAACTACCACTGACTATCTGCAAAAGGTGCTGTGATTGCTTTTACTTAATGATTGACCAGAATTATTTACTTTCTGTAACAAATTGGACCTCCCCTAATGTATACGCCATCTGGACTTCTGATACAAGTTTAATTAATATTGCTTCATTCTTCAGCGATTCAAATGTGGTTGAAAGCTGAATTCGATTTAAATGGAAATTAATTGCATATGGAAGATAATTATGATAGAAAAGTTTGCTAAATCTTTTCAACACCCCGTTTGGGGATGGAGCTATTCTTAAAGAATATTAAATTTATCGCTAATGTTAGCTAAAAAGGGAAATGTTCTCTTTTCTTAATGGATTATAAAAAAATGAATAATTTCGCATTCATTTAATCCGAGGATTACTTGACGATATAAGACCACTTAGGAGGAGACTAATGCAAAAACAGCCCTATTTAATTCCTAAATACAGATTTTCAGATTGAACGTTGCTCCTCAAACTGCTCAATGGCATCCAACAATTTATCTTTGACTTGCTTAGGAATCTCCGGAGTAATAATACTGAAGAGAAGACGTTCATCTTCCATAGTCTCGACACGGAGCATACTAAATCACTGTGGGTTGGTTACGAGTACAGAGTAAAAAAACATCTTCTCCTATTAAAGGGTTAGTGATAACGAGGAAATACGCCTGATTGTTAAGGTGACCATTAATTTTGTCGGATATAGGATAGATTTAATGCTGAATTTAATTTGATAGAGTTTAATAAAAGAATCTTTTAAATGAGAAAGGTTGTATGCTTGTTAGATTATAAGTTCTATACAAACTAATTAAAGTGGAAGGGTATCAATTAGCAATGGTAAATTTATTCATCTAATAATCAATAACGTCGGGAAAAAAGATATTACCATGGTATCATGAGATTTGCTAATAAGAAATATATCGTTTAAAATGAGGATAAAGATGTTTTGATTAATAAGAGGCACTTACATTGTTCAGATCAAATTTATTAGTTAATACAAGCCACCATCTAGGATTTACCATAATAGAATCACCTGATACTGTATGTGAGAGATATTCAAGACCCCCGCGACACATATAAGTATAGAGAGGAAAATCCTCATTCAATATTACGAGCAGTTAAGAATGTATAGTAATTTCATTAGAATTCAAAGAGTTAAAATCTAATGACCGTTAATGATGAAGTATATGCTAAATTACGAGAACAAATAAATAAAATGCCTATTGGCTTCCCTTCTACGGAATCAGGAGTCGAAATTCACATCTTAATGCAATTATTTACTCCTGATGAAGCTCAAATAGCTTTGCATTTAAACATCATCACTGAATCTGTCAATAAGATCTATCAACGGATCAAGAAATCCCATCCAACCATATCCTTAGAGGATGTGGAAACAACTTTAGAAAGATTGGCTCTAAAAGGAGTAATAAGAGCTAAAGAAAAAGATGGCAAGAAGGCCTATGGTTATCTTCAATTTGCGATAGGTATGTTTGAATATCAAGTCGATCGTATGACAAAAGGATTTTTTGAAAACTGTGAGAATTATCTCTATTCTGGATTTAAAGATGAGTTTTATAGAACCAAAATCCCTCAACTACGGCCTGTACCAATTGGGAAAAGTTTACCCACTAATCACCCAATTGCTATTTATGATGACATACGAAATATCATAAAACAAACCGATGGGGAATTTGGAGTAATGAATTGTATCTGTAAACAAGGGAAAGATCTTATTGGAACGAGATGTCAGGTTACCGAAATTCGAGAAACTTGTATCCTCTTTCCTAATCCCACTTCGTATTTTAGGAAATTGGAAATCAGTCGTCCAGTTTCAAAAGAGGAAGTACTAGAAATTTTAGAGCAAGCAGAAAAAGCTAGTTTAGTGATCCAACCTGAGAATACTCTGGATCCCAAATTCATTTGCTGCTGCTGTGGCGATTGTTGCGGGGTATTGAGTATGGCAAAGACCTATTCTAAGCCGTCTCAGCTCTTCTCATCGAATTATCACGCAAAAATTAACTCAAACAACTGCAAAGGCTGTGCTAGCTGTCTGAAGCATTGTCAAATGGAAGCATTAGTTCTTAAAAATGGGAAAACCTCTGTAGACCTAGATCGCTGTATTGGGTGTGGGATTTGTATTAATAAATGTCCAAATAAAGCCATAATATTAAAGAAAAAGAATAAAATTGTTATCCCACCCAAAAATCAGTATGAGCTTTACAGAAAAATATTGATTAAGAAATTAGGGCCTATAAACACCCTTAAGACTGGAATCAAGATGAAATTAAGGATGAAAATATAATTTTTTCTCCACTGTTTTTTCATCAGTTTTAATCTGGGATAATGGTTCGGATTTTCTCAAGTTCTTTGATCATCTATTGCCTTAAAATCGCCATCCCTGTAGCTCTACCACTCTCCCGTTGTGGTTAGAGGATATCAGGGTAGTACTTGTTGAAACTGAAGCAGTTTCTGAAAAGGTAATTTTAGGAACTCATTGAATTGGTAGGGGAGTAGCAGTAGCAGGTGGAACAGATATTGTTTGGGATGGTAGTATTGAGGATGCAGGTGATGTCTCCTCTCGAGGAGGTCCCTCGATCTCGATCTTTTTAATCCTAGAGGTGTTTTCAAACTCACTTGGTTTTAACTCACTTGAATAAAATGAGGTCTTAATTGAGGACATGTTTGGGATCTTACACTGACGAAACTTCTGTAAGTTGAGTTCTTGTGAGATCTGATTAAAAATATGAAATGAAATATAGTTCTCCATTAAGGATTCTTTTCAGCAGTGATTTAATTCCATTAATCCCTTATGAAATGCATGAATGACATGAGTATAATCTTACAGTGGTAATTTCTTTAATTATAAGGCTTAATTAAACTTAAAAGTTGTTGTTTCCTTTTGGACTGATTTCTTAAAGAGCTTGACCATCCAGCACAAACATTCGTTGATTTATTCAGCTTTTTAACAACTTTAGAATAGTTTCCTCCATTTAATATTTCTCCCTATACAAGTCATGCTTATCAAAAACATAATTTCCGATGACTGAATTCTATACTGTTAACATAATTTTCGAAAGCGAGGTTCGAAATGTAATATTTAATCCCAAACTATCAACTAAATCCAGATCAAACAAAAATAAAAGGAATTTAATTCTAATAAGAAAAATTTTACGAGTCTGATTGTAGTTTCAAGAAACTTTAATAACCTATGGTTGCTTATCAAGATATGGAACAATTTTATTCATAATTTCGCTGAAAACATACCATTAGATAGTCTTACAGAATTAATAGAATAGATTATGGTGATTAGTCTTTGAGAAAAAATTTCCATAGAAATGGTATTTCGGGCGGTTTTCTATTGTTTCCAGCAACCATTCTCTTATCTATTTTAATAATTGTTGTATATATTGTAGGTATGGTACTCTTTCCTTATAATCTTTTTATACAATCTCCTGAAGTCTTACAGCTATTTGGAGAGAATGAAAAAATATTCCAAGGAGAATTTTACCGTTTGTTTAGTGCAATGTTCATTCATGCGAATGTTGTTCATCTTGTGTCTAACGTGTTATTCCTGATCATCTTCGGGATCCGGTTAGAAGAATTAAAATCAGCTTCACTTCTAATTTTCGGATTCATCATTTGTGGTTTTATCGGTAATGTGGCATCACTACTTTGGTTCTTGCTAGGTATCTCTATGAACTCTGTTGGGGCGTCAGGAGCGATTTTTGGGTTGTTAGGTATCATATCTTATTTGGTTCAGAGTAAAACAAAACATGAAAGGCGACAGTCTCTCTACCTGCTAATTATATTCTTTTTAATCACAATAGGTCAGGATACTAATTTTGTCTCCCACCTTTTCGGACTGTTGGGGGGAATATTCGTTGGTTGGGTGGATGTTAATTATTTCTCAAAAAAGTAAAAGCATTCATTAACGATTCAAAGTCATTCATTACTGTCAAAATACCTAGGAAAATCACAGATTTGGTTATTAAACGTCTCCTTCATAATCTGATGTAAAAATTCATGAGAATTGTAATCATGTAAGATTTTTTAAATCTTAAATTACTCAATGGAATTCAGAAGGGGATTGATTCAAGAATGGAAGCTGAAAGGAGAGTAAAACACATTAACTCCTTCTTGTTGATCGTTCTTATTATTAGTATAAATGTGGGAGTTTCAGGATTAGTCTTTCAAGAAAAAGTGTTTAATTTATCAAAAACTGTGATGAAGAAGCAATTAAAAAATGGGTTTCATTCTCTAGGCCCAAACTATAAAACTAACGAACTTGATTCCCCTCCAGTATTGTTTACTGGAAATTTTTGGGATTATGGATTGGACACGGATTCTGATAACCGCTATGACTTTCTGGTTATTGCAATAGAGATTAATATTACTCTCAAACAATACTTTTTTCTATATATCGAAATTTCAAGAAATCTACAATCTTTTTCAGAATCATTTCATTTCAGTATGGATCCAGGAATTAAAATCGTTAATGTTTCGTTTGAAACTCCCATAATTCATAAAACATTCTTCTCTAGTAATGACCCTCTCTCTTTTCGAGTATCATGGGTCGAGATCGAATATGTAGAATCTGATACTTATTGGTTTTCAGACCGTCTATTCAATGCTTACACCACCAAGAAGTACTTCTTAAACGAATTGGAACTCGATGTCTTTCCAATTGATAGTAATGCATTTTTCACTTATGTTGCTTCCTTTGAACGGTGGCAAGGGACAGGTACAATAATTGATCCATACATTATTAATGATACCATTATTGATTCAATAAAGAGGTACATTGAAGTTAAGAATACAGAAAGATATTTTTATATTAACAATTGCGTTATAACTGGTGGAAGAACTGGAATCTCTTTAGAAAATGTTAGAAACGCATTTATAACAAATAATGACATATCTAAAGCAATTTCAGGAATAAAACTCAGAGATTGCTATAATGTTAGAATTGAGCATAATAAGATCCATACAAACACTATAGGTATTGTGGTAGGAGATTCTCCTTATTTATCAGCTAAACCATCAAATAATAATACAATAATGAATAATTTGATCTATCATAATCATAAACATGGTGTTTACATAAACCCGACGTCGTGCTATAATCGGATAGAGAGTAATGATTTTTTAGATAATAATCCAAACGGATTTTCACAAGCATATGATCAAGGTAGAGATAATAACTTTATAGGTAATTATTGGCAGTTACAAAATAATGAAGTAGACATGGATAGCTATCCAATAGATGGAACTGCTCAGAACATGGATATATCTCTAGCTATGACTCCAAATCACTTAACAAAGCCAATTATACTCACACCTAATGAGGGAGAAGTCTTCACAAATCAAGTAGTTATTCGATGGAAAAGAGTAAATGATACATTTAATCAAGAGATCACTTACTCTGTTTTTTACTCATCAAATGCTGGAGAATCATGGGATCTCCTTAGCATTCAATCTTATACGGCATCTGATGAGACTGAGGACTGGAACGGATTCAAATGTTATAGCTACCTATGGGAGGTTGGATTCATCTCCCCAGCCCAATACAACTATCTTTTACGTGTTATCGCTACTGATTCTTCTGGATTTATTACAAAGGATACAGCAGCTGCTTATATCCAATTTGATTTAGTTGCAACTAATCACTCAGAAACTAGAATCAATACATCTAATCAACTTGAGCCTCTTCTCCCTTATCTTCAGCTGTTAAGCCTCGGGAGCGTTTTATTCTTCATTGTAACTGTGGTAGTTGTCATCGATAGACAAACCAAAACT
>JBHLKY010000024.1:0-47061 GCA_048886185.1 Candidatus Hermodarchaeota archaeon | reverse complement strand
TTCAGCTGTTAAGCCTCGGGAGCGTTTTATTCTTCATTGTAACTGTGGTAGTTGTCATCGATAGACAAACCAAAACTAGAGGTAAATGAATAAACTAAATTCCATGAGACTTGATACTGGGGAGAATTAAGGAATAAAAGAATCAGGAATTGAATTTGAATGTCTCCTAGAATATTTGGACTTACATTCTGATTTTTCTATAATGAAATCTATTAAGAAATACCACCATGGATAGTGAAAAAATCAAAATAAAGAGACTAAAACCATTTATGCTGCTACTTGTTTTAATTGATACTGGTTCAGTTTTTACTAGCCACACATCAGTACTCCCCCCACAATCAACGGTAAAACTGGCTAATATGAAGCACCCATCATCAGTTCGAAGAAGAGCTGAAGCCCCATCTTGGCCTGATCCCCCATAGGTTTGGTTCCATTCCTAGGTGCCTTCAAAGTCAGTTTTTAATAACCACATATCCGAATATTCGTAATAATTTTTTGTTCCAGCAATAACAAAACCTTTATCTCAGGTTTGAAGGAGGACAAAAGGCCAATAATTTCCTAATCTTCCATAGGTTTGATCCCATTGCATGATTCCATTTATATCAGTTTTAACAAGCCATATATCCAAATGGCCGTTTACTCTCTTACCACAATCTGGAATCAAAAAATCGAAAAAATTGTGTTTTAATGTTCTAAATAGGTCGCTGTTCCTCAAATTCTTCAATAGCGCGGAGAAGTTTCTCTTTAACACCTTTAGGTGTATCAGGAGTGATGATCGAATATATGAGACGTTCTTCCTCAAGTGTTTCAATCTTAATAGGGGAAAACAATTAACTTCACATCGCTTAGTTATACTCATGATTCTCTCCCTAGTATATATACTCACAAACATTCTTTTTTAAATGTAGAAAAGGAGAAGGTTGGTTGAAAGTACATCGAGAAAAAAGATTAAATTCTAAAATCAGAATTTCCAACAAAATAAATCGAATCAGAGACTAAATACCTAATGAAACCCTGCGTGTTTCAAGAGTATTGACTCATTCTTTACTAGAGATTTGATTTTTAAGTTCTGAAATTTTAGTTTTTAGACGAATTACTTCATTTGTAATGATGTTTGAAGCAATAAATGAAGACTCACATTCTGTTTGTTTCTCTAAAATCGCTATCTTTAGCTGCATGGCTTCCAAAAGAATCTCTGGTATTTTAACTGGATTACCTCCCTTAACGACTGGATCAAGAATATGTAAAGCAAGTTGTTTATTTCCTTGAGAAAACAACTTCCTTGCATGCTCAACATATGCTTCTGCACTATTTAACTTAAGGAATTCACGGGCAATGGCATAAGACTTGGCTGGAAACAAATCAGTTGGATTACCACTGTCATACCATCCATGATATAATCGATAAGCTGCGTGAATAGCAAATGGATAGCATCCGTAAATATATTGTAGATAATCATGATTCTTAAACTTATCAGGATAAATCTCCATCATTTCATGGTAAATCTGTTCAAACCATTTACCCTGATTCATTCTTTTAACTACTTCATCATGCACAAAATGCATCGCTTCAGCTGTTATTGATAAGACATCACTGACCTTTCTTTTGCCCTCAATGAGTGGACCGTGGCCAGGTGCCAAAAAATCAGCTTTTTTTAACGCCATTCTCTCCATCGCTAAAGCCCAATGTTTAGGAAATCTCTGAACCTTGTATGGATTCCCAATATTAGGATATCCTGATATAATCAAATCTCCTGTAAAAATTACTTTTTTCCCAGGAAACCAAAGCCAAAGTGCATCATTAGTTTCCCCTTTATCATGAAAGAGTTCAAAATTCCAGCCCCCAAGTTCAAATGAGTATTGTTCCTGTACAGTAATGGTTGGATTTAATGTTCCATGAGCTGAGAGCTGGAAACTGCTACCATCTCCTATAACTGAGGCAAATTGTTGATGATTTAGCCATCTATGATACCCCTCAAGCATTTTATATTTTTCCCAGCGGTTCAGAATATTTTCGTGAGCAATTATTTGGGGCATATCCCACCCATTCTTCTCAATTTCCTCTACAAAGGGAATAAATCCGAAACAATGATCAAAGTGGCCATGACTATAGATCAGGTACTTAATCGGCTTATCAGTAAAACTTCGAAGTTGATCAAACACTAATTGACCAAATTGTTCGTGAGCAATGTCAAAAACGATTAATCCATTGTCTGTTTCAATAACACAACAGTTTCCAAAGGCACCAATTAAATAACACATATCAGCGAAGGAGGTGGTGTTTCCAAAACCAAAAAATGAGGAGATATTTGCCATATTTAGATTTCCCCTTACTCTCTTTTAGCTTATTTTGTAGCAAATAATTTTTTCTTAAAATCATTGATTATTCCAGTATTATTTGGTCGGATAATATCATGTATGAATTGAACCAGTCTCTTGCCCACTTTTCATATCGTTCCAATGACACAAAAGGCGAAATTTTCCTAGCTTCTTCACTTACTATCTTCCGCAGCTAAAACAATCCAAATCGTTTTTTCTTCTTTTTCTCCTTGGACTTGAGTTGTTCTAGGAATTCTTCAGGGTATTCAATTGATTTCTGCATTTCTTGTTGTTTCTTCAGGATAGGATTCTCCTCAAGATTATCTAAATTATGTTGTAATCGACTCCAAATTTCCTGTGAAGAAAAAGGTGTATATGTTTCATCCACGATTTCAAGCTTATGGAGGATCTTTCTTAACCTTTCTAGTGGGCCCGTAGGAATCATAATAATCCCTTTCGGGCTATTTATCATAATTTCAGTATTAATAAAAATAGAGATTCCACACGCAGGGCAGGAGGTTTGAGAATATCCCCCATCCACTAATGTTTGAACCATATCGGGATACATCCACGTGGTCAGACTTAGGGGGAGCGCAAAATTAAACACATGCTTACACTCACATTCTATCGCAATCGAATTAAGGATGGTCACATTAATTCATCACTAAACCAGATTTAAAGTTAAGACAGGAATCAGCTAGACTATTTTTAAATGATATTACTCTTATTATATGTTCCTCTTGCCCCAGCATGAAGCATCATGTTTCTTATGACTATTATTGTACCATTTAATGATTCCTGTCCTCCTAAAAAACCTATTACCATAGGGTTGGGAATCCTTCTTAAACGCTTCATAGTTACACAAAGGGAAGCAAGTGGATAGAGACACCATTTCTATGAATTATCCGAATTTTTTGTCTAGAAAGGAATATATTTCATCAGGCCAATTACAATTGGATAATTTGCAGATTATTGAATGATTACAAAAATACACTAAGTTTCAATGTGGATTATCTTTCAGTCTTATTACACTTACTTTCAAATCTTGCTTTTTCTAGAAGATTTTCTTCCAAACGATTCAAATCATTACTTAAATCGCAATAAAGAAAGAAAAAGTCTTGCTTTAGTAGAAAATATCTGTAGATTATAATTTAATAAGATTTCCAGGTGTGGACTTGAACTCCCATAAAATAACATGGAAAAGAAAGGTAAAACGTTCTTTTTTTTTGTTACTGATAATTCTATGTTTTTCTATGAATTCAATATTCTTTATAGGAAGTATGAATTGTAAATCAGAGGATAACATCAGCTTAAAAAATGGGCCAATTCCTATTTTACGGGGTATCCCAAGCTTTGATAAAAAAACGACTAAAGCTTTTGTTGAAAATAATGAATTTCAACCTCCTTTTAATGATCAATCATCATATAATATGTCTACATCAACCCAAACACAACCTACTTCAAAAGGAATAGTTCATTTTGATATTAAAGGCCCTTCCAAACAAGGATGGGCTGATACACAATGGAATCGTCGCAAGAATATTACAATTGATTATAGAAAAGTTGATGGAGATCTAACAAATTTTACATTACTTTTGAACATTTTTGATGCTGATTTACAGGATTTTGCGCAGGAGGATGGAGGTGATATTATATTCACACGATCAAGTGGGGAAAAACTCAACCACGAAATAGAAATTTTTGATCAAACTGCTAACAGTACACATGCTCATTTAGTTGCTTGGGTACAGGTTGACCTTTCTAATTTTCAAGAGAACCAAATTTCTATGTATTTTGGGAATAAAACAGTTATTAACCAAGAAAAACCTGAAAGTGTGTGGAATGAGGATTATATCTCCGTGTGGCATTTGGGTGAGAATGGGAATGGGTCTATCAATGAATATAAAGACAGTACAGCCAATAATAATGATGGACAAGGAGGAGGAGGTATTCCAGAGCAAACACCAATTCAAGTTCCAGGACAAATTGGAATGGCTCAGCTATTTGATGGACTGGATAATCTCATTCAAATTCCAAGTAGTACAAGTTTGTCTCAGCCCATGGAGGAGATAACAATTGGAGGATGGGTCTATTCTCTAGATGGAACGCTTGGTGGAAGCATCATATCTTCGGCTAATGACTTTGGCTTTGACTTTTTTAATAACGAAATTTGGATTCTCCTAAGTGGGACTGAGAATAATCCTTGGCAAACTAGTCAATTTGCTGAGTTTGATTGGCATCATTATGTTTTTACCTATGATGGCATGGTTAATTTGTTGTATATTGATGGTGAGTTAAGATCTGGTGCGAGTAATCAAGGAACCATTCAGAACACGGAACCACTCTATATTGGTTGGAATAATTGGATATCTCATTTCACAAAAGGTCTTATTGACGAAGTTCGTATATCTAACATATCTAGATCTCCTGAGTGGATTATGACCCAATACTATAACCAATATGATCCTGAAAGCTTTTACTCTATTGGTCCTATGGAGATTTACGATGAAGAGCCTCCTATAATAAATGATTTTGGAGTGGAGGATTTAGGGGATGGTTCTCCTCAATTCTGGGCAAATCTTACAGACAAAAAATCCTCGGTTGATTTCGTTACTCTAAAGTTAAATCAGACCTCATATAATATGACATTTGACACGGAAATCAATCTTTGGATCTATCAACCCTCCAATGTGGTTTTTGCTGATACATACTTTTATGAAATTAGTAATGCTTCTGATATTTGGAGAAATTATCTATCACTTCCCTCACCTCCAAAAATTGTTACTTTTAATTACGATTCAGTTCATCCTAATGTACTTAACTGGGAATATTTCCCTGATGAAGGTGAATATGGAACATTTAAAGCTAATGTATCTGATTCATGGGGAGAGATTGATGTAGTGATTGTTAACGTGACTAAAGGGAAAGTATCACAAGGGCCTCGGTGGGCTGTCATGCAAAGAGATAATTCTAAATATATCAATGATACAATAATTCTTGACTTTGGGCTATTTAAATTTGTGATTATAGTTAATGACACTGCAGGAAACTCTTTCACCTCAATTGAACATCAAGGAATTGTTCCAATAACTAATCATGCTCCAATTGTTGAGAATATTACACTATCATGTGACCCATCCATACCCCTTTTACCAGTTCACAGTAATAACACTTTGTATTTGTTGTATGATTTTTATGACCAAGAGAACGACTCAGAAGCAGGAACAGAAATCAGATGGTTTAGGAATGGAGTGCTTCAGGGAGCCTATAACGATAAGATCGTGGTGCCAAACACTGCGCTTGTGAAGGGTGATAATTGGAATGCCACTATCCGACCGAAAGATGGATTAGATTTTGGAAACACAACTTCTAGTGATACTATTACCATTCAGAATACGGCTCCAACCGCTTCAGGAATAACTATTACCTTAAATCCCACAACTATTGATGATATCGAAGCTAGCTGGATACCGGCCGACTATGATGGAGATAATCCAAACGATTATTTTAATTTTACCATTTTACATTGGTTTAAATGGAATGGCTCTGTCTGGGAGCTGCAATCATCATTAAGTAATTCAACAACAGTAGGATCTGGAAATACAACTAAAAATGACACTTGGTATTATACTGTGAAAATATTCGATGGGGAAGATTATTCTATCGAATATTCTTCATCAAATTCTACAGTAGTCAATTCAAAACCAGTAGTTATTAACCCTGTCTTTAATGTAAGCTCAAGTGTCTCTAGTTCATTACCTTTTGAAATTACTTATATCTATAGCGATATGGATGATGATTTAGAAAATACAGGTAAGAGAATCATATATTGGTACATTAATGGAACTTACAATTCTACATTAACCAATTTCACTATTATTGACAGCATTTATACTCATGAGGGGGATCTCTGGCAATACAAGATTTGTGTACATGATGGAGATGAATACAGTATCAACTATACCTCCTCACTTCTAGGTATAGGTGAAACCATAAATACTCCGCCAACGGTCACATCTTATAACCTCACTGAATTACCAACTACAGCTGATAATCTAATTGCCTCTTATACATATTATGATGACGATGGACACTTTCAAGTAGATAAGGAGATTCATTGGTTTAAAAATGGTATATTACAGCCAGAATTGGATGACTTAACTGTGGTTGTATCCAGTTTAACCTCAAAACATGAGATCTGGAACTATACTTTAAGAGTTTATGATGGCTTGAATTGGTCAATTCAATATAATTCATCTATAGTTGTCATTCTTAACAGTCTTCCAGAAGCTTCGGATTTAACATTAACTTCTTATCCCACAACTGTGGATGATTTAATAATTAGTTGGGATTATACCGATAATGATAATGATCCAGAATCACCTAATTATCTTATAAATTGGTATATTAATGGGGTTTATAATACCACTTATGATAATTATACATCAATTTCATCAAACTTCACAAATAAGGGTGAAAAGTGGAATTATACATTACGTGTTTTTGATGGGGAGAATTACTCTATCCAGTATAATTCTAGTACAGCGATAATCACTAATACTTTACCTACTGCTATAAATGTGTCTCTTAATGATAATCCTTTAACAAATGATAATTTAACCGTTAATTATATTTATTACGATGCTGATGGTGATCCTGAGAGCTCCTCTTGGAGGATTCGTTGGTATAAAAACAATGAATTTCAACCCGAATTAAATGATACTAAAATTGTGAATTTTGAAAATACTACAAAAAACGAGATTTGGTACTATAAAATCCAGATTTTCGATGGTGAGAATTATTCAAATTATTACTTTTCAACAAGTCGAATTATTCAAAATACTCCTCCAGAATTATCAAACTTATCTATTACACCCAACCCTACTACACTTACTATCCTAGAAGCCTCTTGGGAGTTTCACGACGATGATGGTGACTATGAGAGTATTATAAGAATAATCTACTGGTATAAAGATGGTATTCATCAGCCATCTTTAGATAACAGTATTGTAGTTCCTTCAAGCTATACCTCAAAAGGAGAAGTGTGGTATTATACTGTTAAAGCCTTTGATGGAACAGATTTTTCTATCCAATTCAATTCTACAACCACTTCAATAATAAATTTGGCACCAACAGCTACTGATTTAAGCCTTACAGACTCTCCTACTACTAGCGATGATCTCTCTGCAAACTGGATCTTTATTGATTTGGATAATGATTTTGAAGATAATAATCCCATTATGAATTGGTATAAAAATGATGAGTTACAGTCTAATTTCAACAATCTCACAATTATTCCTTCAACTGCTACTAGCAAAGGAGAGACATGGTACTATACTGTCCGTGTCTATGATGGAACAGATTACTCAATCCAATATTCTTCCCCTCTCACAGTAATAACAAATAGTGCCCCAATGGTAAATAATTTCCAAATACAGAACTCAATTTGCCCTGACTTTCAAGTAGAGGATGTTAATCTAAACATCGCTTACAATTTTGTAGATTTAGACAATGATAAGGATTTTTCATTAATTCGTTGGTATGTTAATGGATCTTATCAACCTCAATTCGAGGGGATGAAGTGGGTTTCTGCTAATAATACCAATCCTGGAGAAATTTGGTCTATTGAGATCCTACCTTTTGATGGAAGTGATTATGGGACTAAAATTGGTAGGATTATAGTCATTGAAAGCCGACCAACAATAAATAATTTTGATTATGAGAGCTTGGATGATTTAGAGGGACATTATCTCTTTCAAGTAAATGTCACAGATCCTCGAAATCCTTTGAAAAACTATTATGAAGTGGTTTACGAGATTTATATTAATGAATCAATTCTTATGCCAGAAAATTTGGCAAAGAAAAACGAAATAACAAATCTATGGGAGCTCGATTTTCAATTAGAAAATTATTCCTACATTGGTAGTTCAATAGACATAGTAGTAACTGCAACAACAGTAGTATACTACTCTAATATGTATTATGACATTCAAATAAGTCGAAATTTCAGTTTAGTGCTGGAAGATGTAGCTCCTCCACGTATTTTGAATATGTATTATGAAATAGACGATGAAAACCAGCCTACTAATATTACATTTTTCGTTGAGATTCAAGAGTTTGGATCTGGTGTATTTAATGTTACTTTGTTCTATCGCTATGAGATTATCAATGAGACTGATGGAGGAAATGGAGCACAAGAAATCCAGTGGTATCAAGTACCAATGGTTTTCCAATATGAAAATATCTCTAGGAATTCTAAATTATTTTCTGTGACAGTAGATTTTTCACCAGATTCCGATACAACAATCTTTTACAGAATTCAAGCAGCTGATTATCAAGGTAATGTTAATTCGGAGAATACACCATTTAATTTTATTTTTAGACCAATAATAAATCAAAGCCCTTTTGAATTAGGTGATCTCATTCCCCTTCTAGTATTGGTTGGAGCTCTTCCAGCTTTTTTGATTACAGCAATACTCCTAGCACGAAAATATCACCAAACTAGATTACTTACCCGAAAAAGGAAAAAGAAAGAAATTATGGATAGAATATCTGACATTTTATCTTTACGTGTGATAATATGCCGAAATAAATGTGGGGTTGCGTTTTTTACTGATAGCTATGCAGGTTATGGCCAAGATGAAGATATGATTGCTGGAATTACCTCTGCGATGTCGAGTATGGTATCGGAAATAGCTGAACGAAACATAAATAGTGGGGAGTATGACATCCTAGAGCGAGAGGGATTCAGTATCCTTTCTTATCATGGCAAATACACCACAATAAGTATGGTATCTGAAGAGAAATTAAGCTTATACTTGAAAATGAAGATGCAAAAGCTCGGGTATAAAATTGAAAGTCGTTTTACACAGGAGGAACTAGAAGGTTTAATTACGCCCCAATTAGTCAAAGATGTGGAAAAAATTGTTCTAGAGATCCTCCCCATTAGATTGTTAAGGCCTTTAACATTTGATCAGTCTCTATTTAAGGCTAATATTAAACAATTTACAAAAAACGAAAGAAAAATGAGTGAACTTATCAGTGAAATTCCATCCTTTATTGATGGGCAACATGCATTTTATGCAATAAACTTTATCTCTTCCCTTACACTCAATGGGATTCCATTGATAGAAGCATTTAATTTTCTAGAACATTGTCACAACTCAGGTATAATGCGAAATCTCTCTGAAGAAGAGCTATCCTTTTTAGATTCTACGACATCTTATCAAGAAAACACTGTTTAGTATTATTTACATCATTCCTCAGACTATTCCTTATTATCTCTAAGATTTTTACCTATTGAGGCTAGAAATGCTGCTTAACATTGCCCTGGTGGTTTTCAAAACGTACCTGACTCATAAGTTGATCAGTTTGAACGCATATAACTACATCAATTCTTAAAGCTTGTCAGTATAACGACTGTCTTTATGGTGTTAGAATCGAACACTTATAAAATACTAAAAATAGTAAAAAAAATTCAGAATCCTTCAGGGAAGTATTGATGACAATTACTTCGACTTGGTGTTCCTTAGAGGGTAGTTCAAGTTAAATCAATCCTCTTCTGACGATTTCTGAACTCCGATACTTTTCCCAGAGCGCTAAAAACTGCTTTAACGTCTCGTCATTTTGATAGATCCGATCCCGAGCTTGTCTTTTTGCTTTAAGGACTTGGAGAAAGTGCTTTTCTAAAATTTTTAAGTACTGAAATCCCAATTTTTCAGGGAGATCCTTATTTTCACACACTTTGATTGATTCAATTGCAATTTGGCCCGAGCTCATGGCATAAGGGATCCCTTTCCCGCTAATAGGATCCACTAGTCCTCCTGCATCACCCACAGCAAACACATTCTCCTTAAAAAGCTGCGGTCGTAATCCCACTGGAATTAAATGTGCTTTAAAAAGATCTAGCGATGAGTTTCTTAATGCTTCTTTAACAAGTGGTAAATCAAGGAAAGGTTTGATTGCGTCTCTGGTATGTTTAACCCTCATAAGTTGATTTCCCCAGCCTACAGTAACGACCTGCTTCTTGGGAAATAACCACGCATATCCGAGCTGACTGAGTCTTTTAATGCTAAAAAATAAATGTAATGCATTATTTCCCAAGATATCTTCAATGTGCTGCTTAGGTGTCTTCATCTCTTGAGTAATAGTTAATATTAGATCTTCTTTCGCAAAATGAGGCCATCTAAGCTTCCTCAAGGTTGGGGAAGAGACACCATCTGCAGCAAGCACATATCTTGCCTGATATTTTCCATTCTTTGTGGAAACAGTGTAATACAACCCCTCTTTTGCTATTACAACTATTGGTTCATTTTCCTTTAGTTGTGAGCCACTTTCAACCGCAATGTCAGTAAGATATTTGTCAAATAAACTTCTCCAGACCACAGCTCCTTTTCCTGTTTTTAAATATGTTTCTCCATCCACATGATGGAGCTTTAGGGAGTCAACAATTCGCTCAATCATCTTCACAGGATAATCAAGTTTTTGGATGAGGTTCCAATCTAATGCCCCACCACAGGCTTTGTATCTTCCTATTTGACCTAATTTTTCTTTTTCAAATAGACAGGTTGAGAATCCATTTTGTGCTGCATAAGTTGCTGCACTAGCTCCGCTTGGCCCAGCACCTATAATGATAATATCAAAGAGTTTGCAGGAATTTCTCATTTTTATTCCAATTCAATCTTTTAGATGGTTTCATAAAGAAGTGCCTTCCAGAAATCCTTAAAATGATGAAAATTCTCTTATTATCAATTTTTGGGAATGAATTCAAGGAAATGTTAAATACTGGTAAAGATGATTATTTACAATTATCTGATGCAAAAATAAAATCAAATATTTATTAGAAATAAAGAATATATGGAGAGAAGAAGAATGAGAAAGATATTATTAGGCAGTTTATTCGTATTTTTCTTATTACCCACAGTTGGTGGTGTAATAAATATACAGGTGAGTAATAAAATAAATGAAAACATCTCTATTGCAATTATTTTTGCAACAGGAGGCCTTGGTGATAAAAGTTTTAATGATGCTGCTTATCAAGGACTAGTTCAAGCCAATACAACCTATACGGGCCAATTTAACTATAAGAATGTTTTTCCCGGTAGTTTCGATGAATATATAACTCTTCAGCAAACTTTGGCCAGTGAAGGGCATGACTTGATCATTTGTATATCTTGGGAACAAGCTCTATCGTTAAGTGAAACAGCTCTAAGCTATCCGAATCAACGCTTTACAATAATTGACCCTGAACCGTTCTTAGAAGCTTTTGTAGATCGTCCCAATGTCTCTTTAATCACATTTAAGGAACAGGAAGGCTCTTATCTCGTTGGGGCAATGGCAGCAATGACCACACAAACAAACAAGATAGGTTTCTTTGGTGGAATGAATTATTGGTTGATTAATGAATGGTTAGCTGGATATGAACAGGGTGCAAAACTGATAAACGATACTATAGATATTTCTATTACTTATACTCCCAATGCAACAAATCCATGGACTGATGTGACAAATGGGCAGCGAGTTGGGAAACGATTATATAATGAAGGGTGTGATGTTATTTATGCAGCAGCTGGTGCATCTGGTTATGGTGTAATACAAGCTGCAAGTGATTTTTCCAATGTTTATGCCATTGGTGCTGATGTTGATCAGGATTATCTGAATCCTGGGAAAGTTCTCTGTTCCATGATGAAAAGGGTAGATCTCGCAGTTTTCAAAGTTATTGAAGATATTATTTTTGACACATGGGCCCCTGATCGTACGGAACTAGGTGTGGCTGAAGGAGGAGTCGACATTAGTCCAATGACTTATACTGAGAGCATAAAGACTGGTAATTTCGATTTTCACGGAATCACTCAAACGCGCTGGCAATGGATATCGGATATTAAACAGAATATCACTGATGGGATAATTTCAGTATCTGCAATCCCTTCGTTTCCCCCATATTTTCCATCTGTCGCGCTCTTATTTACAATAGGAGGGAAAAATGACGGTTACTTTAATACTGCGGCGTACCATGGTCTACAAGAGGTATTTGATGATTATATTGGTACTTTCTTATATAAATATGTGGAACCTACCTCTTTCGATGAATTTGGAGATCTCCAACAGAATCTCGTGAACGAAGGGCATGATTTAATCATATGCGTTGGGTTTTCCCATACATCTCCATTAACAATTACATCCAATAATTTTCCTGATCAACGGTTTACTTTGATTGATGATGTTGTTAATAAACCCAATGTAGCCTCAATCATATTCAAGGAACAAGAAGGCTCTTATCTTGTTGGGGCTATGGCTGCGATGACCACAGAGACAAATAAAGTCGTTTTTTTTGGAGGAATAAACAATCATTTGATTAACAGATTTCTAGCTGGTTATCAGGGTGGACTTTATTATATCAATCAAGATATTTCACTTACAGCTGCATATACTCCTGATCAAGATCATCCTTGGACTGACTTCGATGGTGGAAAGCAGGTTGGAGCTGATCTTTATCATCAAGGGAACGATATTATCTATACAGCTGCAGGTACAGTCACAGGTGCAGGAGTAATGGAGGCTGCTTCAGAACGAACTCAAGTTTATGCCATTGGAGTGGATGTCGACCAAGATGGGCTATATCCTGGGAAAGTTTTATGTTCCATGGTTAAAAAATACGATACAGCGGTATATCGAACTATCGAAGATCTCCTCCAAAGAAGATGGACAGGAGGTGTGACAGAATTAGGACTTGCTGAGGATGGCGTAGATATTAGTCCTATGAAATACACTATGGGGATAAGAGACGGATTATATACAAAAAATAGCATAACAAAGACACGTTGGGAATGGATATCAGAGATTAGGCAATCAATCATTAATGAGACTATCACTGTTAATTATATTCCTGATTGGTCCTCTATATCTATATACAAACCTCCCTCAACGACAACTGAACCATCAACAACTGAAAGAAAAACAACAACAGAAAAATCCACGACAATGACAAGTATCAGTCCTGAAATATCAAATTGGCCAGGCTTCATGCCAATTATTGTTATCTTTACCATATTCTTTATTAGAAAAAAGAGGAAAAGGTAAAAGTAACTGTATTAATAAAGAAGAAAGAATCAGAGTAGAAATTATCTGAAGACCTATTAATAGGGTAAGTTTGAGTGAGAACAACCAAAACGACTTATTAGTGTGAAAAAAAAGCTAATCTTCAATAGTTATGCATTAATATTATCTTTTATTCAGTTGTTAATTAGAAGAAGCAGTTTTTACTATCATTTAGAGATGAAAAAGAGGAATAATGTGTGAAAGATTTAACAATAAGAGGAGAAGATCAGCCAGGAACTTTAGCTGATATGGGAGATATTCTAAGTAAAGATAACATTAATATAGAGGGGATAACTGGATGTCGATGCGATGGAAAAAGAGAACTTCATATTTTACTTGAAGATACATCTGTAGCACGTCATGTGTTAGAAGAAGCCGATATCGTGGTGATAGAGGAGCGAGAAGTTCTTGTAGTAGATTTAAAGGATCAACGGGGGGAATTGGGAAGAATCACTCGCAAAATAGCCTGTAGTGGAGTAAACATAAACCTAATATACTTAGCAACCAATAATCGATTAGTATTAGGAGTCGATGATCTAGAAAAGGCCAGAGCTACTTTAATCTGAGGTACATCCAATGAAACTTGGTGAAATCACGGAATCTCAAATTTCGAGCTTAGCAAAAACCGCATACGAGGAAGGGAATGCAAAGTTTACAATAAGGGCAGATAAGTGTGCTCTCATTGTCGTAGACATGCAAGAGGAGTTTGTTAAACCTCACTGGACACCATTTTGGATTCCAGAGGCGACACGCCAAGTTGAACGAATTAAGACACTGATAACATCCTGTCGAGAAAGAGGAATTCCAATCATCTATACTGTGGTAGCATATACCCACTTCCGCCATGATCGACCGATCACGGGAGATTTGATGCCAAACCGGTATCCAGAGCTCGGAATCGAAGATCCAACAATATTCAGGGATGGGCACATTTGGGATGAAATTGCTCCCTTAGCAGAGGACATTGTTATCTATAAACCTTCCTATGGAGCTTTCTATGACACACCATTAGAAACTATTCTTCGGAATCTGGGAAAAGATACCATCATCATATGTGGAACATTAACAAATTATTGTTGTGGTATGACTGCTCGACAAGGGTACGAGAGAGGGTTCAAAGTCGTGCTGGGGAGCGATGTGACATCGACGAATGACCCATTAATGCATGATGCGGAATTAAAAGTTCTGAGGGCAGGATTCGCTCGAGTTCTCGCCTCTGATGAAATTATCAAGGAAATAGTGTAGAATTACTCGTTGGTTCCAAGAAAACGTAAGACTTCCTGATTACATGTTATAACGGATTCATCGGATTCATTGATAAACTATTAGCTTATATAGTCCCCAGATTAAACACCAAAATCGCTCAAATACAGCCAAAATTCTCTTTTTTTGAAACTGGAAGACTAAAGGATTATTTATTTTTCTTTCTCTTTATGATGATTGTTAAAAATGCTCCAGCTGAAATGGCTACTATAAGCGAGAATCCAGGGCTATTTGATCCATTATCAGCTGCAGTGGGAATTGTTGTAGCATCAGTGGTGTCAACAGACGTGTTATCAGTCGTATCAGTTGTTGTATCAACTACTGTGGTAGGTTGATTCAAAATATATGAATCATAATAAGTTAGATCTATCAATTGACAGCCAGAATCCTCGAGCCTATCATTGTATAGAAAAATAAATGTTGCTTTAACGTCCTCAGTGTAATGAATGGGTATGAAATAACTGGGAGTAATAGTTTCTATTGCTAAAACAACATCTATCTCAGTCATTGTTTGACATCCTGGACCTAGAGGGAGAAGAACTAGATCTATTTCACCAGTTAATTGTTGGTACTCTTCAATATTCCAGGAATCACCTGCATGAAAAATGGTAAAACCATCAATTTCAATAATATAACTGACATAATTAGATGACTGAGGATGACTTGAGTCAGGTGAACCAGGCATTGTGTACATATAGAAACAGCGCACATTGAAATCATTAATAATAAAAGTATCCTCTGGTTCTATAGAATAAGCTTCATATAGGAATGCTTCCGCGGCCATAATAGCTGGAAAGTAAAAACTCGTATTATCAGTTTTAATTAGATCGATAGACGTAGGATCATAATGGTCACCATGATCATGGGTGATGAGAATAGCATCAGCAGGATAATTGGAATAACTGGAGGGTAAATCAAAGGGATCAATGTAGATACGGGTGTCTTCTGTTTCTATCATTACACCCGCGTTATATAAGAGTGTTATATGAATCCCCTCAGTAGAGTTAGTCGCATTGTAAGATACATTCTTAGAAGAGGAAGTAAAAATGATGTCTGTGATAACTACTCCCGAGATAATAACAAGAATACCAAATAAAGTAATATTTTTTACCATTTTTTGAAGGAATTTCATGGTTTACATCAATCAATTATGAATTAATAAAGAAAGAGAATGGTGCACATTTTTTCTCTATTCGATTAGTAAGTCATAGAAATGATCATAATCAAATCCGGGACTTCTCTTTAAAGACAAACTTAGGAATCAACTATTAATAATATCATCTGACGTTCAAATAAACAGTAAAAACATCCACATTCCTGAAGTTGAGCAGATCTATACGAAATAGTCTCTAGTTCGTGGGAGGAAAAAATTTTTCCGATTTTTCTTCTTATTTTCTTATGCTAGATCAATCATGACGCGGAGTAGAGTTTTTAGTGAGAATCTCATGAATAGGATCAAAATACAACTGATGATAAGACTCCCTGAGTTGCTTTTGAAATGGCTGATTAGCTAACTCCTCTAAATCCATAGTTAAGTTTGGGTCTAAGTGGAACTCGTTCGTCTTCAAGAGAGAAATCTGTCCATTGACAGAAAGGATACATCGACGCTCATCACGTTTTGCTTTCAAAAGCTGACGTAACTGTTCATACTCTTCTCGAACAATCCCCAAGAGGTTAGCAACTTCAAAAGGGTTGAACTTCGTAAAGAACAGAGTTAAGAGGCCCGTGTTGGTCAGCATGGGTTGGTCAATAATCGGTTCAGTGCCAATAAAAATCATAGAAATATCATAGGCACGTAAAGTCCATGGTCCCCGACCGATCATGGACTCAGGAGATTTAGAACGGAAATTTTTCGCAGGAGCAAGTTTTTGAATCTCATCAAGGACAAAAACATTCTTTGGTAATGATTCATCTTTAAAAGGAGCACGAAAGGTGCGGACAAAGTAATATAAATTCTGAAAGACTACATTGAGAAAAATCTCTCGCCCCGTTTGATCCTCCATAGCTTCAAACGCTGAGAGGTCAATGATAGCATTGCGATTAAGAAGATCCGCTACCTCAAAAGTGGTTCGAGACACCGTAAAACAACGACCAGTATTACCAAAGAAGAGTTTTTCCACCCGATTCAGGATACCCACCGCCGTACTTTCCAAATAGGAACCTTTCATTCCCAATTCATTCGTGTTATCCAAAAAAAACAGAAACTTCCGAAAATCACCTTGTGCTTTCACTGTCTGAATGACCGCAAGATGGAGCATCCGACGCATCTGGGGAGAAACAGCATCCTCATTATCAAAGATGTGTTCGAGAATAGACACCGCAAATTGGATATGATCTTCCACAGGCACCAAGGGACGACCCCCTGCATCCTGGGGTATTTGAAAGATGTTAATTCCCCAAGGGAAAGAGGACGAACCTGGTTTTAAATAGATAAAATCATCACAAAAGGTCTTCACAGGAGGGAAATACTCCCCTTTTGGATCAAAAATAAGAAAATTGACCCTTTTTTGATGAAACTCCTTGATTAATCCATAAATGAAGCGACTTTTCCCCTCTCCCGTCATACCAAACACAGCCATATGCCGACAGAGGTTTTTGCCATCAATCAACAATGGAATCTCAGCAGTTTTTCCACTAATGATGGGAACACCCAGGTTGATAGCATGGTGAGAAGCTACATCAGTTACACCCGTGGAGAGGAGATAGTCAGCTTTGTTAGGAACCAGCGTGTACCCTTCGTGGGAAAATTGTCGTTGCGGAGGCGCAATGAAGCTCATTAACGAAGCCCCGTCAAGAACAATTGGGGAAACAAGTTTACGAGATGAACAGAGATTCTTAAATGAAGAAAACCAACGAATAAAAGACGGATATTTGCAAACTTTCAAGCCCTTGGAAACAAATAAGACAGACAACCGGTCCAGTTTGGATTTCAAGGCCTCAGGAGTGGATTCAATCACTAAAATCCGCGGAGAAAACTCAAAACACCCCGCTTCCTCCATGATGTTCAAATGTTGAGGCTGGAAACGGCGTTCAACCTTCCCGTGTTGGATATCAAAACGGATTTGACTCATGTGACGATCTGATTCCTCTTCAGAACGGTATTTCTTGGGGACTTTAGTGGATTTAAAGATAAATTGGAGAAAAGCAAACTGTGGGTTGTCCGTGAGAATTTCAAGCAAGTCATCTGTAAAGCCATCCATTGTCAGAAAAGGTGGTTCAGCATCCCCTTCTCGACCAAGGATCCCACCACAGAAAAATTGCGGGCCATCTGAACCAATCTGAAAGGACTTACTCAACAGGTCAAAGAGGAGGGGAATCCGAGGTGATTCAACCTTATGAAAATCCTGGTGGAGTCCCATGGCAGTAGCAAATTGTTGGATTGTGGCTATGCCAGAATTAAGCCTCAGGTTCCGAAACCAGCCACGCTTGATTGGAGACATGTGAATGTGGACGGTTTTTGGGTCAAAAATAGCATATTCGAAGGAAAAGGAATTTTTAGTATGCTGGAAGACATTAATACTGGAACGGTCAACATTCAAAGGAATGTATGCAAAATGAAAAGATGGAATGTTGTGACTCATAGCAGAAGACTCTCCAAAAACCTATACTCTTGTGTAATTCCTCCTCCTAGTTATTCTATCTAGGCTTATTTACTCATGAAAACTGAGAAAAAATAAATTTGTGTCAAATATGGGAAAACAGCTACTATATCAGTGACTGACAACCTGCATGTTATGGGGCTTTGTCGAATAGAAAAAGTCTTTTTTTGACCCGACGAGGCCTCCTCCCTCCCCCTCTCCTTATGTTACTTTCTTCTTGATGATAAATCGTCCTTCGAAAGGGGTTGGAACTCCTTATTCTAGTAAAATGATGGTTCCCGTTCTTGTACACCTTTTGGAGGTTCCTCTTTTATTGTTTCTTTTGGGGCTAGAACCTCAATCAATTCGTAGTCTTGTGTACCCAATCCAAGTCCTTTCGCAAATTCGACAGCTAAATACGGGTTCTTCATTCGCCCATGGAGTCGTTGGAATGGATGAAGGTCTACATTCGGGTCTAGATTAGCGTGTTTAAAATGCGGTGGGACATTCTTTAAAATTAATCCCTCTTTGGCGATGAGATCCAAGGCAGCTGTTTCAATCGCTACAATATCTCTACTACCTAATACTCCAATATCATTCACAACACAAGGTTGAGCAAATCCCCAGCAATCACATAAGGCAGTTATTTCCAATAAAAAGCTGATGAAGAATTTCTTATTATCATCAAAAGTGTCCAAAACTTGTTTTGCACTTATTGCCAGTAATTCTTGAAAAGCTGAAAAATGCTCCTGCCGATATTCTAAACACCCAACATCTTTATCCGCTTCTAAACATTCATCACACTGGTTACACATTCCAAAAGGAATTGTCAATTTGTGTTTTTCTTCGTCATATTTCATTTGTTTGTAAGGACATGAAAGAACTAGTTTCTTGGCATGTTCGGGAGAGCATTTGTCAGCATCCCAGTAAGGAATGGACTGGTCCACACCATGAATCTTATTCCAACGTGTTTGTGCAGCATACCCTCCTACAGCAATGTTTTTGATGGCTCCTCCAAATCCACATGAGTTATGACCTTTAATGTGACTAACGTCAACTAGGACATCAGCATCGTTTAATACTCCCGCCATGTCCATAGAATCTACATTTCTGTAATCAACACGTTTCTCAACAGTATAACCGTCTTTCACACCACTAATGGGAATGATTGGACATCCACAAGTTTCTTGCGTATAGCCACGTTCAACAGCATTATATACTGCTGTTGGATTATCAGTAATAAATGGCCACCCCCCAGCCTGTTTAATAGCTTTCACAATACGTCGAATGAAAAAAACTGGTACTGTTTGATAGCCATCTTGAAACCCAAGGTGCATTTTGACAGCAACTTTATCCTGCTTTTCGATAGTTGAAAATTCCAATAGTTCAACAATTTTTTCCACTTTAGCAGTAAAAGTGGCGAATCTAGCATTGGTTCCATGTTGTAAAGAACCATAAAAAACTTTAGCAGACATTTTCTGTTCTTTCCTATTGTTTTTCGCTGAGATTCACGTTTTACTTTTTAAACCTGACTCAATTGGCATAATATGCACGACAATTTAAGTAATAATTGATCTCTGATTAAACTTGGATATTTAATGCATTAAAAACGATCGACTGAAAGAAAAAGTGTCATTAAAAACTATTACTCGAAATAAGAGTCTTCCCAGAAAACTTTACACTATATTGATCCCTTAACATCACTTCATGGCTTTGAAAGGAAATCATGAGGACTGATGAACTCAAGACCTTTAATAGACCTAAATGCCTGATCTGAACTAAATAGAATTTAATCATCCTTGTAATACTGCATTACATGATGAAAATCAAAAAAGGATAGATTATAATCGTATCGTAATGAAATAGCCTATAATATTGTTTCAGGGGTTAAGGGGGTCGGATTCTATCCTGTAATCGCTAATAAAATAGCCATATGATCTATCAAATCCCCCTTTCAGCCTTCTGACTTATAGAACAATTCTATTTCAAGTAATACCGAGGAGGGAGGATGAATCTGGAGTCCTGGTTCAACTTCAGTAAAAGTTCTGGTAGCAATGTAGTGATATACTGATCGATTCCTAGGTTGGAACGATATAATATAAGTTGAGAAAAAGAAAGGAGATTAAACTAGGTTTTCATCCTCATGGTAACAAAACCACTAAGAACAGCCCAAACCAGAATCAAGGGGTACATGATCATAACCGTAGAACCATCAGGATTCCCTAGAAATATCCCAAAGAAATATGTTATCAAATCCATATTCATTAAAGTGAATACAATGATATCTAAGGTATATTGTACGCCCATAACTACTATTCCGAAGAATAAACTTTCTTTGAGCCATTCTTGTTCGAGATCGAGAGCTAGATAAGGAAAATACCACAATAAAAAGACTATCATTAGAATTATTGTTCCTATACCAAATAGAATAACCATTGGGATATAGAGGTCTTGTATCGCTGGGTCTTCACTTATTTGAGTCCAACCAATGAGAAAAAAGGCTAATATCCAGATTATTAGCCCGAGGATTATGGGAGTGAGAATTTTTTTTGAAGTCAGTTCCATAATGCATTCTATCCATATAAAATTCTTTATTTGCGAGGTTGAAAACTGTTGGTAGGGCAATTCTCACTCGGAGTATCACCAGGTACTCTGTGTCCAAAACAATCTCCTATATCATCTTCTGCTTCAATGGGAGTCCAGAATTTGCATTCACGACATACAGCCATTCATATTTCACCTTTAGTAGTTGAATTATAGGTGATTAAATTGAGCTGGGATATATAACTGTTTTCTGACAAGTTTTTCAGATAGTGAAAAAGTTATGTCAGATATAAAATAAAAGGCCCCTAGGGATTTTGACGAATGACAACTGTGAATTTAGAAGCTTATGGATTTGATTCAAGTAGTAATAGAGTTTATAATTATCTTCTTGATAATATTGGGAGATTATCAGCGAAAACCATCGCTGAAAGTCTCAATATACCTTCTAAAGGTGTCTATGCAGCTTTAAAGCAATTAGAAAAGTATAATTTAATTGAAACCTTTGAAGATGAATATCCAAAACTTTTTTCTATCCAAAATCCTGCACATACTTTATCACAGCTCGCAGAGAGACAGATTGAAAGACGTAATGAGGAAATTCGATCAATTAGAGCTGAACTAGATAAAGCTCAAACCACTTATCTAAATCAATTTATTAAAGGTTCTTGTAAACAACAAATTAGCTTCTATTACTTCCACGATAATTGTTTAGCGTCAACATTCCTTTCGGAGCACCTAGCAGGAGCACAATCTGAAATTCTTGTCAACCTTATTCCTAAACGTATCTTGTCTCCATATATCGAAATCATTAATCATAAAGTTCGTAATAAGGTATGGGTTGGTATATATATACATGAAAAAGATCTAGAAATTGTACCAAAATTGGATGCGACCATTAAGGCTTTTATTGTAGATTTTCCGACCCAACACTATGTTAGCGTTGATAATCAAATCTATCATTCCGGAAACATCCTCCTTGATAGGAAAAGGTTTATATCCATTGAATACAATCCACAGGGTAGTGATTGGATCCTTAACTCGTTTTTAGACTTCAATGTTGTAGAAAATATAAAGAATCAAATTCGTAAACGTGCTTTTCATGATGCTTGGGAGCTTTTGAAAGAACAACGAACGAATAAGTCCATTTCAACAAGAATATTAGCTTTACTTTCCGAAAAAAAGGCACTTTCAAAACAAGAAATTGCTGACCAACTTCAAATTAGTGGTAAAAATCTGAATAATTCAATAGCAATTCTGGAAGCAGAAAAACATATCCAAATTAAAAAAATCTCTAAAGGCAAAGGACGCCCCCAAGAAAGGATTTTTTTAGTGGAATGAAGGAAATAATTATTGAGGATAAGAATCAATGTAAGAGGTATCATCAAACATTTGGTACTCATGGTTTCAATTAATTTGAGGGCATGAGGGATACCCTAGCTTTGTTACATGATTAGATTGAGGGAACGAAACCATTTTATATTTATTTTATCGAGAATTACTTTTCATCACATCAATCTGCTGGGAAGTTTCGTATGTTACTGTCTTGGAGAAATTCTATTGTTATTGACCATAAGTACGATATTCTGGACATCTTCTAATAGTATATAAATCGTGGAAGAAGACCATAATTACTAATGAGTATGAAATACTGGAGGAACTACATATGTTCTCAACAATCCCTATCGTTAAACCAGTTGCAGGTCCCTATACTAAACAGAAAATGACTGAAAAAGAGGATATCCACCTCTTTTGGGTTAAAACTAATCCTGATGAATTGGAATCACTCCCTTATTCTTCCCTTCCATTAAAGGAGAAAGAAGTATATATTCTCATTAACCAAGCATTGCGGAAGATATTTTTGTGGGTTGGAATGGCTGCTCCAGCTCGATCCAAATTCATAGGTGCTCATACAGCAAATGTTATTCAACGAGAAACAGGAATTGTTTATCGAGTAGAAAATGTGGATCAACAATCGAAATCAACAGATTTCCTGCAAACATTGGCATTAATCGAAGCTTAAGATAAAACAGTGATATTTACTTGAGAAATAACAAAATTGAGGGGAGAAAGATGGTTTCGATCCTGAAAATAAACTCTCTACCAAAAACAGGTACGATTAAAAAGGTAGAGGAGAGATCCTATGAAAAAACACCCAGAATATAAATTCCAAATGGAAGAAAAATATGGATATTTAAAAATCATTGACATTCCAGAGATAATCGAATCCTGTACAGATCAATGGTTTAATCAGACCTTGTGTCATGTCAATGAAAGTGTGGTTAGAGTAGGAATCATTCAAGGGGAGTTCCATTGGCATAAACATAAGATGGAGGATGAATTTTTCTATGTTATAGAAGGGAGTTTGTTCATAGATTTAGAAGAAGAAATAATTAAGCTAACACCAAAACAAGGGTATGCTGTACCAAAGGGGGTAATTCATCGCACACGTGCCCCAGAAAAAACTGTCATCTTGATGGTTGAAAAAGAAACAGTGATTCCTTCAGGGGATGAATAATGAATCCTTATTTTATGAAACCATCATTTTTGTTAAATAATGAGTCATTTTTACAAATTATATAGACTAATTTGAGGTAAATCCAGATTTAAATACTTGGGAGAGTAGTGGTGGTAATTAGATTGTTTGGAATCTACTTATGGTGAATCAGGAAGAGGGACTACTCTCCTTGTTAGCTCTGTTTCACCTGCATTTATTTTGCAATCAGTGTAAAAACATTCAATCATATCTACAGGGTAGGGAGTTTCTATTACTAGTTTATCCGTTTCTATATTCAAGTTTTCTATGATTATTTTCCTTTTATAATGTCTGCGTAGTCCAAAACGAGACACAATTTTTCCAGGAACGGAGGACCATTCAGTGTAGAACATACGAAAAATAAGTCTGACTTTTGGAGCTTTGACCAATCCTTTAATAACCACATTCCTCTTCTTAGGCTTAATTTCGATAATTATCGATTCTAAAGCTGTGACATCTGAATGAATGGTAATCTTTCCAGCTAATTGAATAATAGTGGCTTCAATTGAAGTAGCTTCGATTGATCCTGTTGTTGAGAGAGATTTGGTCTTGATTAATCCCTTAACATGACATTTACCTTTAACTGTTAAGTTATCTGAACATTTGAGATCTTTCCCAACTTCTAAAGCACCAGATACAATCATCAAAGCAGATTTTAGATTGCCACGAGCTATAGCAGAGCCTTTGATAATAATATCTTCATTAATTACAGCATCTTCCGCAAATTCAATAGAATTATACTCCTTCATACTGAACCCTTATTTATTTTAGTTAGTTTGACTAGAATATACCCCCTGATTTTACAGGTTAAGCTTATATCTGACTTATAAGTATGTATTCATAGAAGAATAGCTATCATTGTTTCACTTCTAATCTTATACAGACAAAAGATAGTACGGATTTATCATGAAACAAAAGGAGTCAAAATTAACAACAAAAATGTTTTAGGATTTCTAGGTGGAGTGATAATTGCAATAATTACCTTTATTCTTTCAACTATATACGCTGTGTTCCTCCGTGCATGAGAACAGACAATTCCCCTCATGATGGTGATTCATGTCTCTGCAGCTATTGTTGCTGGAATTATTGGGTTTATAATCATTCGCTTGATCGTTTTTCTGATCTTACTATATAAGAATTGATATGATAAAGACTTCAGAGACACATAAAGTTCCAAGGATTTTTACAAAAACGCAGTTATTATTCTCTAATAGCATCTCTATTAATATTAAAATCATTCAAGAGTCTTTAGCTCAAAAGAATTTCCTATGGCAAGAATCAGGGAAAGAAAAACTTCATCAATATTCAATTTTGTTTTAGCTGAACATATAAAATATCCAATATTGTGAAAATGTTTGGCTATCACAGCTTCGTGAAGATGATCGATTAATGAGTCAATTTCATCTTTTTGAACAAAAGGTAGATGTTCTTCTAAATCAGCTTTATTTCCTATGATCTGTAATACAACTGATTTGGAACAGTTGATAATAATCTCTTTAATCCAAGCTGGGATATTCTGAAATGTTTCTTCACGAGTCAAATCAAACACTAAAATGATGCCATCAGCATCTTGGATATAGCGTTCTCTAATATTTCTAACTGACGGGTGACCTGAGACATCCCAAAGCTGTAATTGAAACTCTTCTCCTTTCACTTCAACTTCTTTGAGAGTAAAATCAACCCCCATAGTCATCAGATAATGGGAATGGAAGGGGATTCCAAAGAAACTTTGTTTTATGGAGGTTTTACCCACTCCTTGGTCTCCTAATAAGCAAAATTTATACGATCGCAGACCATTCATGCCTCCAACTAATCTTGTTGGAATAAAAAGAAATCCTCATTTCTTATTACTATCTCTAATGTATTTTATGATAAATGAGCAAATTTCCTCAAGAATTAGAGACTTTATAAAGAGGGAACAATCATAAAATAACAATTTGCAGGAGAAAATTTGTAAAAAACTCACATCCTGAAAAACTTCCACTGCCAATGATTGGCTGAACTTTCAGAAACCTAGTTCCACATGAAGTCAAGAAATCATTATAGTTATGTTTTATTGGTACCCTATAAATTTCTTTAGTGAATAATCAAACTCAAAATAGATAGTGAGAGAGAAGAATGGGTTGATTAAATCAGGAGAATTTATATTGAAACAGTCTAAAGATTTTAAAAATATTTTTCATGACAAATTGTATTTTTTTATTTCTATTGGCTTTAAATAATAAGCTTGGGAGTTACCTAACTGTGAGCTGGATTAATTTTTCCTTGAAAGAAGCTTAATTTGAGACTTCACGAAATCAACACATGCTAATATTACTGTTTAAGACCTAGTACTAATGAGACAGGTTTTGCTGAGTTGTGAAAAGGTGTTATTAGGAAGAAAAGGGATATTGAGGTGATTTCCTTAAAAGATTCACACAGGGTCTTCATCTCTGACGAAACATGGAGAAAAATAAGAGGATTTTTACCTGTAGTCCGTAAGGTAATGGGGACTACGGATTTTTCAGAGATAGATCTAATAGAACTGGCTATTTGGCTGGGTTTAGATCAGATGCTCACAGATGTGATCCCAGAAGACTCGAGTATTCTAGTAGAGAGTTTCAAACACATGAATCTAGAAAATCCTGAAGAAGTGGGTAAGATTATTGTTGACAAATTGGAAAAAAGAGAGTTTAAGTCACTGTCAATAAAATGGAGAAAAGAGAAATAGAGAGTTAACCGACATCAATATTTCGTGAAATGAAACAAAGAATTCAGAAAGCAACTAATTTAATCAAATTGTGATCATCTACAATGTTAACATTACCAATATTTAAGTAAAATATTTCACTATTCTTGGGTAGATGTTCTATAAGAGAAAAAAAGGAAGATATTTTATATATCTTCAAAGTGAGGGAAGGTTTGATTATTCTGGTTTAAGATCCATCACCATCTCCTGAAACGCTTGGCGCTTCCTTCGCCATCTGAGGGGCTATGGCAGTTACACGCACAATTACCACATCCATCACAGGTACATTCACACTCACAATCACAGTCACAGTCACCATCACGATCTCGATCGCAATCGCCATTTTCATTACCACCGGGTGCAGTAGAAGCGAAGACCAAGCCACCTGACAGGAGGAGAACAATAGATAGAACCATTAAGGGAAATAACTTTTTCTTAATAAGAATCACCTTGTTTCATATCTTGCTATTACTATTTACCAAGTTATAGCGTTCATGTATGGGTAAAATAGTGTTTAAAAAGAAATGAGGAACACTTTTTTGGTATATTTCAAAGATCTTCTAGAAATTCTTGATAAAAGATAAAGATAAGTAGATCATGTTGTGGTGACTGCTAGAAAAAGGAACAAAAGGCCTAATACTTATTGAAAATAATAGAGGATTCATCATAAAGGCTAAATAATTGCTTAAATTTTGATGTTAGTCCATTCTTTTAAAAATTAGAAACTTTCAGTTTCAGGCTTCATTAAATGCTTCCTTTTCAGTTTAAAATTCTTTCAATGAGAGTTATTCACCTAGATTATTCACCTAATCAGTGTAAGTCAAAGAACCACACAATATGGAAAATTTGAGTAATATTGCCCCTTACTGCTAAGACTGTAATCATAACTAAAATTATTATTATTGATGGGATTATTTTAAAGACTGGTTATTACTAGAGGAGTAATGCTTCCACAATTGTTTGCTTATATCATAGGAGTTGCATTTCTGGTTGCCTGAAGAAACATATTTATCAAGAGTCTCAAAATTTGTTGGATCAAGATTGAGGTAATCCTGTGACTCCTCAAAGAACCATCCTGTTACTTAATGCAAGCAACCTCAAGACTGCATTGGTGTATCCCTACGCTTTTGTACAAGTTTCAGAGATTGCAGACAGGTTTAACATTCGGACGATCTGTAATGATATGTACGGAATTACAGAAAAGCACTGGGAGGGTTATCTTCAGAAGCTACTCAAAAATGACCTGTTTAATATGATATTGATTACTTTGAGAAATACAGACTGTGTGGATGTAAATGACTATCAACCCCCTCCGAAAACCACGAATTATCACAAGGCCACTATCTTTCAATCATCCGAGCAAACATTCTACTATCCAATCCAAGCTACAAAACGTTTAGTTCAAGTTCTTCGCAAATTAACTGATGTCCCTGTTGTCATTGGAGGATTTGCTTTTTCTATGATGCCAGAAAAGTTGATGAATTACCTCAATCCTGATTATGGTGTGATTGGAGGGCCAGACGCTTTTTTTGAGTATTTCGAAGAGGTTCTTGAAAAACAGCATTTGAATCAGATTGCCAACCTTATTTATTTTCAAGGAAGGGAGCTCCAAAGGGGGCCACTCCAGTATTTTCCTCCTGCCTACCGTCAAGAATATACAGATAAGATCATAAAACACCGAGAGGAATTCTATTCTCGATTCTCAGAGGAACCTCTAGAGCTAAGTGTTCCTATAGAAGTGTCTCGGGGGTGCCCAATGAGGTGTACAATGTGTCCTGAACCCCTGATTAAGGGGAAAAAAGTCCAATATCGGAACTTAGACGTGATCAAAGAGGAGATCAACTTTCTACAGAAGTATCAGCTGAATCAACTTTTTTTCATATGTTCTGAACTTAATGCTGAGGGTGATGATTTTGTTACGAAACTTGCTGATTTGCTAATTGAAATTAACCAAGAGAGGGAGGAGGATGAGAAAGTATCCTGGTACGGGCTACATCTACTGACTTTCACAGCTGGTATGTTAAGGCACATCAGAAAAGCGGGTTATTGTGGAGTTTTCAATCCACTCCCTGTTGGCTCTCTTGAAGATCATAATCTTAGAGCAAATAAAGCTCCACAAAAGAGTGAGGATATCATCAATTTTTTCACCCAAGCAAAAAAATTGGTTAAAGACGAGTTCAGACACTCGGGAAAGAAATATTTTTCCTTGGAGGAACGAATATTCAGATCTCCTGAATCATTGAATCCCGATGATTTTGTAAATTCTTGGAACATCTTTCTAGGCAATATTGATGTTACTCCTGAGACGATCCGTGTCACTCTAAAACGAGCTGATGATGCTGGACTTAATAGAATCTTTGACTCTTGCTATATGAATAAGGCGACAAGAATATACGATTTCATGCATCCCACAGAGGAGCTGTTAAGCTATACTTGGTCCTCAGTCAATGGGGGAATCAAAAATTCATACAATGAACTCTATCCCTCGTTTACGTATCCCCCAGCGCTTCTCCATCACTTCAGGAATGCAGAAACGTTGGATGAGTTTATGGTCTTGGTAGGAGATACGTACCTATCACGAAAACATCTTTTCAAAAAAGATTGGGCTTGGTTTCTAACAACATATCTTGAGCCCGAAACCTTCCTATTTTGGTGGAAGACTGCAATTAAATCTGAGGTAGTGGTTAATCGCTTTACTGCGATCCCTGAAGTGTTAGAATTCCTTACATTCCTACAGAAGAATCCTTCACTAGATAATATCAAACTTTTTTTCAATCCACCACCAGGAAGAAAGAATCTGATCAATTTTGCTGCTCATATTTCAATCCAGATTGTGTTATTTTCCCAAGAGAAAGTACTCGATTCAATCATGGAACGAATTGGCTTACCTCCCCTTAAAACCACACTTTATCTCTCCCCTTACAAAGTTGCGGTAGAGCTCTTTAAACACTATTCAAACAAGAATGAATTAATGGCTGTTGCTACTGATGGGTCTATCCACGATGCTCTCTCCTGCTTCCTTGTGGACTACTTGCTATATCTTACGAACATCCCCTTCAACAATGAATTTCAGATATTTTTTCTTCAGTAAAATAATTGGTTAGACCGAATATCATGGTAATTGAAAAACGTGAGTTAGAATGACATATTTTTCAATAGATATCGAATCTGATGGGCCGATACCAGGAGATTACTCAATTGTATGGTTAGGAGCAGTTGTTGTGCGACTTGAACTTCATGATTTTTTGAAGGGAAGTTGAAACCGATTTCGGAAAAATATCTTCCTGAGGCACTTAGTATTTCCCATTTGACTCGGAAGGAGACCTTATCCTTCAATGATCATAAAGCAGTAATGGAGAAGTTCCGAAATTGGATCATTCAGGTAAAAGGCTCTAAGCGGGCCATTTTTATTTTGGATAATAATGAATTTGATTGGCAATATGTAAACTGGTATTTTCATCATTTTAGTGGGGAAATGTTATCAAATATAGGATTCATCTATCTAACTTCGATATTTCTTTGGAACGCAATTTTTTTCATTTACCTTTTTCGTAGAAATATAATTAACAATAGTTAATATAAAATCTGTTATCATAAAATTACTATCTTGATCTAGAGAGTTAATAATGAAGAAACCTCCTTTCAAAGTGAGCGGGCCTTAATTGAATGTATTTAACGTTTTAAAGGATTTAAATAAACATAACATGGTCATTTTCGACTCTCCTAACGAAATTCCCCTTCTTAACGCATTATTACAATCTCAATTACAATTACATCGAAAAATATTCATTTTTAGTACCAATTCTAAGATTGAGAATGAATTACTACAAATAGAAGGTGATTATTCTGTACACTCTTTAAGTGAAATACTTGATTCACTCTTAACCAAAGATCGACAAGAGATTCTTGAAGAAACTCTTCGTGAATTAATTTGGTCTGCAATTAAGGAAAGGTATTCGGGGGCGAGTTTCGTCTTCAATTATCAAATGGTAAAAGAAAGCTATCAACATCAGATTTTTGAACTTGAAAGGGTATTATCATCAATTTTCAAAGAGTCTTATGGCTTTCCACTTTACTGTGCTTGTTTTCAAGATTCCTCTGCAAATATAGTTGATCTTTTGCCATTAATGAAGTTTCATACTGATTTGAAACTTTATAACGCTTCTGTTGATGAAAAAAACGTTGGAGTAACTCCGATTATAAAATCACCATTTATAAGTGAGAGATCTGTGGGGGAAAATGAACAGTTGAATCTTCAGTTTGAAGAAACAAATTCAGAATTAACTGAAATAGCTTCAAAAGCTTTTTCTGAAAGTAATGATCCCTTTTACATCAAGGGAACAAACGGGAATCCAATTGGAGTAGCTAAAAGCCTCACTAGTCTTCTCTATCAACTCGAAAACGCCCCCCTAAATGTATTCCATTATCATTGTTATCGGATGACCCCAGTGGATCTTGAAGGAAATACTATCGTTCCGATCCCACGCTCTGATATTCCATTATGGATTGAATACTCGCTTGGAGATACAGTACTCGCTCACCAAATCTATAGGACTATATTTCAGACAATTGGTTATAATAGTCCCCCTGAAATAGCTAGTACATTTACGAAGAGTATTACCAGAACCAATGTTCTAAATCTAATTCGAAGTCGATTAGATCAACTTAGAGAGAGATTATACCTTTAAAAATAGTTTTTATCAACAATAATACTTGACATCTCTTAAGTAAGAAGGTGTAACAAACCGAAAAGATTTCTTTTTTAGCTCCTTTGCGAGCCCCTCCCTCCCCCTAGGCTTAATATTCCTTAACTTCTTGAACTATTCCATTAACATTATTATTTCTCCCAGAAACAGATGAATAAATACCCAGTGAGACTAGCTCTACTCCAAAAACTATCAGTCCCAAGATTGTTAACCAGTCTGCTGTTCCAGATAATAAAAATTCAAAAAAATGTTCAATTAACCTTAATCCAGCAATGAGATAAAAAATAAATCCTATCAGGATCATACTTTTTTCCCGTGTTGCAAGAAAGACTAACACCATTATTGGAGCAAGAATAAGCCAGAAAAAGACCAGTTCAAAGGTATCGAAATAAAAGGATGATAAAATCACCCATGTGGAAGCAGCAAAAATCCAGGCAAGTGAAACCTCCGTTTTCAGTCTCCCAATGTGTCTATAAGAGATTATTGAAGTTACCAGTAGAATTGTGGAGACTAGTAATATTCCGAATACGACAGAGCTAAGAGGTACTTCTGTCAGTCTAATCATCAGCTGAATAGCTGATAATACGAATGCTGAGCTATTGAATATCAGAATAAAAGTCATTAAATACGATAAATCGACATTAATTTCGGAGACTTGCCAGCCAAGAATATGAAAGATTATAACCAAAATAAGAATGATTAAAATCAAGCAGATCAATGTCGTTTTTATGGAAAATGTGAATCCAAGCTCTGAGATGAAAGAATCGGGGATAAGAGGGTCAATAAGAACCATAAGGATTAGTACCAGAATAGAATTTACCATATTTGTTAAAATGAAGATTTTTTGGGCTAGTTTTCTTGTTAATATTGTTAACACGAGCCAGCTAACATGGAATAACGCAAAAAGTGCTGTTGTATATTCAATCATCCTTATCGGACTAACGAGAATAAAGACTACAAAATAACCTAACAATGAAAATTCATGTAACTTGACAGAGAGAGCAGTCTTCATGAATTTAAGTCCCATTACAAAGTTTAAGAGAATTGGAAATATTGGAATTAGATATAATGCGAGGAATGAAGGCAGATCATAATAGCCTGCATAAAGAGTAGAGGGGAAGAATGAGATTAAAATTAGAATGATGGATTCATATTGCCATTTTATTAAGAGCATTGAAATTAGAACTGCTACAACTACGCCTAGTACTAGTATTAAGGGTTCTATTGGTTGAAATTCGTAAATAGAGAATGCTACCAGTAGAATTAACGATACAAGTGCTGTTCCAATGATTAATGGATTGATTATTGTCTGATCTTTCTTTCGAATAAATTGTTCAATTTGCAATGTAATTGCAGGAATTGCTAAAGTAATTAGCGTTAGATATAGATAGGTGTTGTCGGTAATAGGAGTAAAAATTGTCTCTTTAAGCATCATTTCACAAATAAATATGATTGCTGGATATGTTAGTATTGATAAAACAGAGATGGTGTTTGGATTACGTTTTTCAAATAATATAAGAACCATCCATATAATTGGACCAACTAGAAAAAGTAAACTATGACTGATTGGATCTAATTCTTCAAAAAATACTACTAAGGCCAATCCAAGAGCTGACAATGAAATGTTTAGATTCTGATTCTTAGTAATCGTTTCTACTTCAAGAGAATCTTGAATACCTCTAGATAAAATTATTACCAGTAGTGTTGGTAGTATTAAAAGCGAAGTTATCAAGATGGTCATAATTGGTTCGAATTCATTCCAATAAGTCATCAAACCAAAACAAACAATGAATGTTGAGTTCAACCAGAAAAAATTTGGTGATGTTTTTTGGAGTAATTGTATAAAAGAGATTAATATTGCCATAATTACTAGTAGAAAGACTGGATAAAGCATTTCATTACTAGTTTTAGTCCATAGCATCATTACAAGTAACGTTGCCTCAAAAATTAAGGAAAAGATTGTTAGATTTAATGAATATGGAAACTTATTTTCATAAGAAATAATTAGAAAAAGTAATCCTAGTATCAAGATAATTGAAAATGTTGGAATAATTAGCCAATCAAAAAATGGGGATCGGAGAAAGGCCATTAAAATCAGTAGTTCTGATCCAAATACGAAACCACGAACTGTAAATGTATTAATGGGTTTCTTTTGGTATATATAAATCAGGAAGGTGAACATAGGGATGATTAGTAAAGCATTTTTCCATAAAAACTCCATTCTAGTCAGTGAAATAGCAATTAATGATGTTACAAGCAGTAATTCTGAATATCTCCTATAGTTAAGGAGTTCAATCGTCGAATACTCGAGAAAGGTGAAAGTGGTATATAATATTAAAAGAACAGAGATCCCAAATAATATTAACAGATTTTTGACAACAAAATCAAAAAAGACTAATGTAAATACCAAAAAAATCGCTGTAGACAAGTCTCTTAATGGTAATTTCCTGAAGATTGGGAATCCTATCTTTAATCCTAGAAAACCTAAGACTGGAATTGACAACAGAACGAGAGAAAAAACGGGGTCTAGATGCCCATAAAAAACAGAAAAAGCAACATTAAGCATTCCAAAAGTGCTGCAGAATTCTCCAAGCGATTTCATGATAATATCCCTCCCTTCAGAATCTTTAATCACAGAACGTTCCAAAAAAGCTTCTATAAATGGAAATATGACTAATAAGCTCAATATTATGATCACAATGGAATTACTTAACAAATATGGAGAAAAAAACATCAGGGGAAGTAATATAGTTAAACCAATGAACAGAATCATGTCTTTAACAAGTCGAGAGATGCCTACAATGCCAAATGTTGTCAATATGACCAGAGTGGTATAAAATATTGGTTCTATCGGAATTATCCATTGCAATAAATATATGACACTCATTATTACAATAATAAACGTCCCAGAAAAGAGAGTTTCTTGATACCGTCTAAAATAAAAGAAACCAATCAACAAATTTTCTACGGCGAGAAGTAAAAAAATTGTAGGAACTTTCAAGCCAAGTTGATACAGCAAACTTGTATCAACTAATCCAATGCTGAAAGTGATAAGATTAGTCCAACAAATAAGAATTAGAACAAGTGATAACCATCGATCCAAAGTCTCCTTCTTAGGAATATATCCAAGATATACTAACAGTTCTTTTACTACAAGAGCTAATAATCCTAGAATTACAAATGAATCAAAGATTATCCCCTCAAGCGGGGGTATTTCAATATCAGATACAAAATCCTTCGGTAATAGAATAATAATGATCAAAGCAACTGCGGCGATTATACTGAACGCACCAAGTACAACAATGGCATTTGATAAATTATCTCTTAAAGAAGTGAAAAATTTTAACCCCTGATCTAAAGTAGAATCAAATTGGGTAGGTCTTCTAGCTCGGGGAGCTTCTAATGGTTCTTGAACTGGCTGTTGTACTTCTTCCACCCTTTTTTGATCTGGCAGTTCAGAACTTAAATCTGAGACGCTGGTACCACAAAAAGGACAAGAAGATGTTCCTTCCTCTAGCTCCTTGTTACAAGATGGACAATGGATCTTTACTTCAGCTTTTGTACCACATCGTGTACAAAATTTTGCTCTTGGAAATAATATAGATCCACACTTTGAGCATTTGCGGGAAGATTCGTCACTATCCATTCAGTTTTTCCTCGCCTCAAGAAGTATTTTCATCCACAGGTTCGTCAGAATCTGATGGTTCTTCAGAAACACCAATGGATGCTAAACGAGCTAGAATATCTTCAATGTTCTTGGGGGGATAACGTGCTAAAACAACCAGACATACAAGAATACCTAAAGCGACCAAGTAGACCAATCCTTGAGGTAAGCGTCTATCTGACCCAATTTTTAATAATAAAGGATTAGTTTTGTCTATTTGTTTGTTAAGTACTTTTACATTGATATTAATATGAGTATTGCCGATTCTGGCATTATTTTTAAGAGTTATTAGAACTGATAGATCAGAATCTGATGTTGTCAGATTAAAAGGAATTATTTCGTCTCCAGTGACCAAAATTTGATAAGTTATGTTATCAGGATTAGCTAGACTCAAATCAATTTGAATCTTTTCACCAATTGAAACCTTATCAATGTAAGTCCCATTAACAATATGAAGAGTATTGCTTCGCTGCCATAAACGAATAAGATTGCTATCAAGCGTAAGAGGTTTTGATAATGGATCCCCATCTCTATCACAGGAGATGAAATACTTGAACTCATCCGATGATTTGAGATAACGGTCAATGAAAGTGTCGGAAAGAATGTAAATGCTTTTCATCGCTTCATTAGTTGGAAAATAACGACATAAACGGCTTGCTAATAAACAAGCAAGAGCATTCCCTATTAGACTCTTACCTCGAACCAATAGCAGACCATTTTCATCAACCGCATCATAAAATAATTTGAAGCCTCTATCCCAAAGATTAGCAACGAGAAAGTTAAAAATTGCTTCTGCTCGGTCTAAGAATCGTTTTGAGTTTTCAGAGATTCCTAAATCATTAGCTTTTTCATAGAGAAGCAAATTAATTATGCCATAGAGTGTATTTGTGCGTAATTTAAAAATATGATCTGTAAAACTTCCATCTGGGCTTAATACATTGTATATCGCCCCATTTGATGTTCCATTCGCATTTAGAAAGTCCATCATCTGGGTGATCATTTCTATTGTTAAAGGGGAGCCAAAATCAGAGGGAAAATTTAATGATGCCCAAATAGTCCAACAAATATTCTCAACTAACCGGAATCGATTTTGTGTGTACCTCGTTTCATTGTAAGTAAAAACAGAGTCAATCCATCCTTCATTGGGGATTAAAAAATACTCCTCAATGAATCCTGAAGTGTCTGTAATATCTACCAAGTAATCGGGTCCTATAGTTTTCTTATCTTCTTCATTCAAATTAAGATAACTATTTGCTAGTCCTAATATCATCAGAAATTGATCGTGAGTATACTTCCGACTTTTAACAAAGCTTTCTTCTTCTTTGGTGAAATCGTATGATGAAACCCATCCCCTTCGGTCTGCATGAAAATCAAGTCTAAAATACTCTGAGCTCGTTTTAACAATACCATGAGCAATATCCTCAAGGTTTTCTGATCCTCCCATATTATATTCAGTAAATAGTGTTGCTGCAGCTAATGAGTTCGTCATTGTGCTGATAATTGATGTTGAGGGTTGATCGCAAAGAGCGCCTCGGCTATGACTAAATTTAGATGCAATATATTTCGCCTGTTCATTAACTAATCCATAGAAATATCGCCTCTCATTGGTTAAACTTTTTGCATAAGTGATGGGGATAATTGTTCCACAAATTAGACATAAAACAATAATTGAAGCGACAGTACGTGTTTTCAAGCTACTCTCCTCCTACGGTGCCTAATCAATATGAATGTAGTAATAAAAAGCCCCAGAAGAGCTATCCATACTTCAAATGAAGCTCCGGCTGCTGCTTCGGGCTGTGTTTCAGTTGACTCGGCCATTGTTTCTGTAAATTCAGTTGTTTCTTCTTGTGGCGGAGGTGTTGTTGGAACTGGTTCTTCTTCTTCCTCAAATACAGGAATTCTTCTATCCTGAGGCCCTGCAAATAAAATATGAATATAATTAGAGGCGTTCGCAAAATTTGGATATGGACCTCCCCTCCATGTCCCATTTGTATCCGTATCTGGGAGAAATACATCCATTGAAAGGCCAATTATAGTTGTTTCTGGGTTCTGGACTTGAAGATCATGGAGTTGGTCATTTGTTTGTAAAGGAATTTTTAATTCAAAGATTGTATTTACTCTACCAACCGAGGTAAAAGTTCTCATTGAAGCAGCGAAATTATCTGATTGCTGATCTGGAAAAGCCTGTGGATGGTTTTGAATGTAGTATTCATCGTCATAGGAGAAATCTGGTTCCCCATTTAATTTTACTACTTTTGCATCCTCCGCCCACACACCATCCGAATCAACATCGAAATTAATTCGCCAAATTATGTCTTCTGTAATTTCCTTATAAATTCTAACACCAATATATAATGAATTAAAATCATTCTTGAGATAAAGAAGACCTGAATAATCTAATATTGAAAAATCTATTTTTCCTGCTTCTGACCAATCAGTTATAGCGTTATTTTTCCCAAACCCTAAAGTATTCCAGAAACTGTTTACGAATGCAGTGTCATTTTGAGCCATTCCTGGCATAACAACCAATTGAAAGCCAATAAAAATTATAATTAGATATTGAAGATTCAGGTTCTTTTTCATTTTTTTAACATCCTTAAACATAATTTATTTTGGAAAGATCTGTTCTCAAAGTTTTTAAGTTGTCCTATGGGTGAACTTCTGGTTTTAGATTAGCTCCTTTACAATTTTGATACCTTTTTCATCGAATATTGAGAGAATAATTTATTCTTACACGTTCTAAGATGATAATATTAGATTCAACTAGTTTAATGTCTGTTTTCTTCAGACTAAAACCTCCCAACAATCCGAATCATCAAATCCATTAACGTTTTTCAACAAATATCATCAAATATAATCAAAGATCATATCATTTATAAACGTTGCGCAACGTTGCGCAACGTATATAAGGTCTCATGTAATTTTGTAACAATAGGTAAAAATGAATGATAATAGCGTCTTAAAAGATATTTTAAGGGAATTGAAAAGTATCTCTCATCAATTAATGTCTATTGAAAGTTCTTTGGGAAATGTACATGATTTTTTAGTAAAATTCACAGGATCAGAAAGCTTAGAACGCTTCAACTTCAATGACGCTGAAAAACCACCCATGCCTTCAAGCTTAGAAATATTGGATCTCCAAGATTCTCGGCCAGGGTTATTTACTACTTATAAAACAATCCAAAAGGAAGATGATTGGGTCACAAGTTCTGACGTTGCCCTTGAGACTGGACGTAGTAGAGGATTAGAATCTCGTTATTTGAATTATTTAGCTGATAACGGTTTTATTCAGAAAAAAAGGGTCAAAGTAACTCCTGAAAGTAAAGCAACTGAAGTCTTATATAGAACCCTAGGTGTTGATGAATAAATGGAGACCATTGCCTTTCATAGCTATCGGGGAGGAGTTGGAAAGACTCTTTTATCAGTGAACACTGCTGTGAAATTAGCCACACTCGAAAAGAAGGTCTGTCTTGTCGATTTCGATCTTCGTGCTCCTTCCCTCCAATCATATTTACCTTCCAAGTACTTAATTGAAGAACCAGGGAAAAAAACACTAACAGAATTTCTAGTTGGTAATGTTGAGCCAAAAGATGTTGTATTCTCGACAAATATTCCAAATTTTAATTGTGTTTTTTCGGGGATTGAGATTCTCCAACAATCCAAAGTTCGTTCAAAATTAACCCAACATGGAGAAGGGAGAATTCTCGCCAAACTCTTTGAGTTCATTCGCTACTGCAATTCACAGAATTATGAATTCTTGATCATAGATTGTATGCCTGGTGTAACATTTCGATCACTTGATGCTTTGATTGTTTCAGATAAAATAATGATCGTTACACGGCCAGTTAGATCCGAGGTTGAGGGATTGAACTTATTAGTATCTGAATGTTATTCAAAATTAGAGGGCGTAGAATTTTTTGCTATTATGAATCAAATTGAGCATAGAGAAGATATTGCTTTTGAACCCAATCACATGGATGTAAAAGTAGCAGAGGAGAATGTTCAACTCATCTGGGATACTTTGAGAAATAATTCAAAGTCACTAACTATACGTCCCATTTACTCTTTTCGACGAATTCCATTTGTAACAGAAAGAATTTATGTATTAAGAGAAAATGATCATTCTTTTTCACAAGACATTGAAAAATTTTGTAATAATTTACTAGAGTCGGGTATTCTGCAGAAGTGAGAATGAAATGAGCGAAGTTCGTGGTCAAAAAGGTTTCGAGGGGCCTTCTGAGCAAGAACTTGAGCATTATATTAAACAGAGTCGTAAATCACTCTTACGAATGCAAAATGGAAAATCCCCCATGATCTTTCGACCCAGGAAGAATATTACCAAAATAGTGATTGGAATTATGTTTCTCCTAATCATTCCCACTGTTGTTCTCTCTCTTGCATCTCTCATGAGTAATTATGGTTCAAACAATAATTTCAATAATACCTCAGGAATTACCACAACTCAAATCACCACAACTCAAATTACTGAACCTATAATCGAGACTACAACACCAATCCCAGAAGATTTTGATCCTGAGCAAGTAACCAAAAACTTGGAAACTGTTATTGACGAAATGATATCTCCAGATCATTCAATAATTACACCAGTAATAATTAATGGTTCTATTAACACCTCTCGTCTAATCTCTGATACTGAGCTCTTAGACCTAATATGGTACTGTAATCAATTTCAAAAAGACTCAAAATGGTGGAATATTGGAAGAGAACTACTTTTCGAGAAATTCCTATTATGGAATAATTCTTATACCGATGTAGATGAATATGAGCTACAAATCAAAGCATTAAGAACTTTCCTCGCTTATACACCTGAGGAAATACCTCTAGACACATATAATCTTGAGATTTTTCATAATGCTTGCTTGTCACTTTGGAAAAGAATACTTCCTAAGATTGATAACCTAACCAGTACTCTAGGGGTTTCTCCAAATGATTCAACTCGATTAACAAGCAATCAGATTCTTTTCATAGAATTTCTATCAAAAGCTAACGAATTTCCGACCCTTTTTAACGTGTCAATGTTGAATGATTACGCTAAAAATACTGTCGTAACTCTTGATCAGTTAACAGACAGAACAACTGGTATTCCAGAATTTTTTGATTTGAATTCATCTCGATCCTCCTCAATCTTTCACAGCCGAGAACAGGGGGAGCTAATTCTTGCGTTAAATTGTCTTGAAAATGCTTTCAGTATTGGATCTTCAATAGAATTTCTCATTGATCGCCTGAATAAATTCATTACAAACCATTTAATTAATGAAGATTGGACATGTAGTGCATATTACAATTCATCGAATCCACTACATCAACCTTCTGATGAAATTCGTGCCAGTGACCAGGGTCTTATTATTCGTTGTAAAGTCTTGTTTGAACATCTAGGACCTAGTAAATATATTGCTGACTCTTTGATTGAAAAATTAAAAGCTCCAAATTCAGGGTTCTATTCCTCTTCCACAAACCTAAATTCGCAACATTTGCTCGATCAATTACAAATATTATTAGCATTCCAAGACCTTATTTTACTCGAATCTATGATTTATCCTCCCACTGGGGAAACCTCTGAGCTCACCACTGGGGAGGAGCCAGCTGCTGGTGCAACTTGGGAAACCAGTATGCTTTTGATTATCCTGTCAATAAGCTGTATCCCCCTCAAACGAAAGCTTTGGAATAGGAAACGCGCTAATAATGAATAGGAAAGGAAAACCAAAGATGGAATCACGAAAACAACTCAAAAACACTCCCTTTAGTGATGAATTTCAGATGTTTTTCCAATAAATTGAAGCTCTTAAAGGATTATTTTGGACTATATCAAATTTATACGTCTATTAGTTTTCAACGAAGACGAGGGAAAAATCGTCCAGTAGTGTTCATGTACTCTCGGTATTCATCACCAAACTGGTCTATCAGAAGTGCCTCTTCAACCTTGGTAATCCAATGGAAAGGAATAGCAACAAAAATGGCAAATACAATGAGTAAGAGGTTCGCTGTAATTAATGAGACAGAAAGGGAGAAGAGATTGAGAGAAGTGTACATAGGATGTCGGATTTTGTTGTAAGGCCCCCCTGTTATGAGCTGATGGTCCATTTGAATCTCCAATTTGGCAGAATACTGTTTTCCCAAGGAACGATGAATCCACAAAGTAAAACCTGTGGCGATTAAAGCTATCCCACCTCCGAACCATCGTATTATTGACGGTAAGGGGAGCTGGAAGATAAGGATAAATTGGGGAAAAACAAGCCATAAACCTACGGTCAGAAAGTATCCCAATATAGCGACAATGAGGACGATCATGGCCTTAGTTAATTGAGTAGACTCTTTTTCACTGGTTCTACCAAGATTCTGGCTCCGATAATAAATTCTAACTCCCGCAAAGACGGCATAAATAGAGATGAAAAGGATCCTGAACATGAGTTGTTCATCCAAGGGACAATCACCATTCAAATAATAGGGATCTGAGAGTATAAAACATTTGAGAAAGAGACGAAATAACCAAGGACAACGATTATTTGCAACGTTGGTGAAGAAAATATCAATCCTATTGACAATCATCTACATTGAAAAAAGATTTGATCCTTGATGCGATGATCATTATACTGTGTCAATCGTTCATCCTTTTGATTGTAAAAATCAAGTGTATTCTATTCCTGATTCTGTTTGGTTATAGAATGAAGTGAAAATTTCGCTAATTCAACTGTCGCTAGAGTTGAATTTGAGTCAAAAATGAGTTCACCCAATATTTTGATAGCTTCTTGATTGTTGTTTTCCATATTACAAATAAGAGCTTTGTTAATCAAGAGAATTCCTTTTGTTTCAGGATCAGGATTATGTTTCAAACCATTCTCTATTGCTTTCTTCCGTTCCAACGTATCATCAAGCAAAGATGATAATTCTTTCCAAGCTGGGGGGTAATTTGGGACATGTGCTATCAAAGACTTAACTCTTTCTCTTTTATCTTCTAGATTATTTATCCATTCGAGCTGTAAATAAGCTAAATAAAGGCCTTCGGGGAATTCTCCATTCTTTTCCTTTTCTAGAGTATATAAGGCAACCTTTGAGGTAAAAAACCCTTTTGGAGCTAATCTATCAACTTTTTCATAATTAAATAATGCATTTTCAAAGTCCTCTTTTAAGAGATAAGTAAATGCTAAGTCATATAATGGATAAGGCCAGGTAGGGGCAGCTCGATGTGCGTCCTCTAGTAATTCTATCGTTTTATCATAGTTTCCAGATTGACCATAGACTCTAGCCATTTGGTGTAAGCCTTTTGCTTTTTGAGAAATGTTTTCTGTACCAATAATTTCATAATTTACTATTCCTGTGCTATTCAGTAAATCTTCTCTTTTTATTATATTCCCTTGATCATCTTTGAATATTATTTCAGTATTATTCATTCCTTCTTTCACCCCACAAAGGATACTCTTTCTTCTTTTATTTCCAATTCAAGGTGGATCATATGACTTTTCCAAGTGAGGATCATGATCGGGATTGGGAATGAATTTTCCTTCAATCTCTCCGTTATCATTGACCTTCCACCAGCCAGAGATAGCTTCAAAAGGAACTGTGTCATGATCAGCAAAGTCCCCCTTAATTCTATACACATATCCACCCGGATTATTTTTCGCTTCCTCAATAATGGAAAGCGCTTGCTGTTTAAGAAATCTAGCTACTTCATTGGATGGATCTTCTTTTAAGACATGATTATAAGTATCAAGGGCTTCATCAACCTGTCCCGCAAAGACTTGACCACGGCCGATACTGATCCATTGCTTTGCATCTTTCTTAAATTCACGTCTCCTCTCTATGAACTTATCCAACGTCGATTTTTTCTTTCTTTTACGCTGAAACCTTTTTAGCATGCTTTCCATCCTTTATCTTGTTCATTTTTTGTTTTATTCAATCTCTGAACTATTTGACATACCCCTCACTTCAAAACAAATCAATCAGACAAATTAAGAAGTTTTGACAAGCTCCTGAAGATATCTCTTTTGGTATAGACATATATCTCCCTCAGTATACTTCATATTTATAACGAAATCAGTATCTAAAGATAATTATTATATCTATCATTAAGTACATTGAAGATTATGGCCTCTCCAAGAACCCCTGCAGTATTTATTGGACATGGAGCACCTTTAAACATTATCTGGGAGACGAATTATAGGACAAATTTGCAGAAATTTGCTAAATCTATTACCCAACCTCTTTCTATATTGATTGTTTCTGCACATTGGGAACAAAATATCCCTCTCCAGGTTACCAGTGCGTCTCAGCCAAAAATAATTTACGATTACTATGGTTTTCCCGAAGAAATGTATCAAATACAATATAATCCTCCTGGTAACGCGATACTCGCAAAAAAAATTGTTAATACTCTTAATACAAGTAGTGTAACGGCCCAATTTAATGATACTCGTGGATTAGACCACGGTGCATGGATTCCTTTGAAAATCATGTATCCTGAAGCCAATATCCCCCTCTTACAGCTATCAATCCCAATACCTAGAAATTCAAAGAAATTGTTTAAGATCGGTCAAATTCTTTCAGATTTTAGGAAGGAAGGAGTAATGTTATTAGGGAGTGGTAACTTAGTGCATAATCTCTCTCATGTCTTTCAACAAATGAGAATGGGTAAGTTTGATTTTTCTAATTGGTCAACCGCCCCTGAAGAAAAATGGGCAAAAGAAACCGATGATTGGATAAAGGAACAATTAAATAATAATAATTTTGATGATTTACTTGATTCTATTAATATAGCACCTCACTTCAGATACGCAGCTCCCACAACTGAACATTTTGATCCCCTCTACTTTGTTCTTGGTTCTCTTGATAAACAGGAAGGAATAACCTATATTCATGAGGGTTTTGAGGGTGGCTCTATTTCTATGCGATGTTTTACAGCTGAATCATGAAAAAAACCTTTCAAAATTCAATCATTGTTCCGGAAATTTTCTTTGTTTCGTTGTTCTTGCTACTTCTAACGGTATATATACGAAAACGCAAGAAGTTATAGACGTTTCATATAGATCAAAATAATATAAAGAAGAGATTTAACACCTGCAATAATAATTTAAATGAGAGCATCGTAGCTAGCGATTCTCGTAGCGATAACAATAAATTATACACGTCAAAGAAGATCTCTGTGCTATTCTTTTATCAGTTTAACCACTCTAGGGTTAGCCACACCCGAATGGGTGAAGAAAGATCAAAGAAAATAAAGAAACAATATTATACAACTTTATGATTTGAAGGAAAACAACAATGAAAACAAATAAAATAATCTTAATTGGGATATTATTCTTATTTTTAATGACGATTAGTAATCTAGATCGTTACGTAGTCCCCCCGCTATCAAAAAACAGGGAAGTAATTGGTAAAGATAAACTAAATGATGAGATTCAAGATAAGCCATTATTAGGTCAACCTAGTATTGATTTTTCAAACTTTAAACGAAGTGCTGCAAGAGAATGGACAATTCTGGTCTATATTGCTGGGGATAATGATCTCGAAACCTTTGCAGTGCGAGATCTAAATGAGATGGAGAGTATTGAGCTTCCAGCTGAGATTAATGTAATTGTACAGATTGACAGAATTCCAGGTTATGACACAAGCAATGGTGACTGGACTGATACTCGTAGATACTTGGTGAATCATGATACCAATCCAAATTTAATTTCATCCACGCTCCTTGAGAATCTTGGAGAACTCAATATGGGTGACCCTGTCACCTTAACAGACTTCCTATTATATGGAATTGAGAACTATGAAGCGAATAACTATGCAGTCATTCTTTGGGATCATGGTGGTGGAATAGCTGGGGCTTGTTGGGATGAAAGCTCATCAAATGATTTTCTTAACCTAGAAGAGATCGAATCAAGTCTGCAAACAATTCGTTCGGGCCAAGATCTAAAAATTGATATTCTTGGTTTTGATGCTTGTTTAATGGCCACATTTGAGGTAGCATATCAATACCAAGATTATGCAAATATTCTTGTTGCAAGTGAGGATATTGAACCTGGAGATGGATGGCCATATGATTTAATAATGAGAGATCTAGCAAATAACCCTTTAATGACTCCAGAAGAGCTAGCTACTTCAATAACCTCAAATTATGGTCGATTTTACGAAAATAATGGACAATATTCAACTACTCTTTCTGCGATATCACTGAGTAAATTCGGAGGCTTTGCTACAGAATTTAAAGGTTTGGTGGCTGATATCCTTTATCCAGCAGTGGAAGATGATGTTGGAACGACAAATTTCACTGATACCTTCCTTGTCGGAACATCGATCAATATGAGTGAAAAGTATCAGAGTCCAGGGACGGTGGATTTCTTTGATTTAATGATGAATTTCAACGAAAATAACTTGATAAACAACAGTATTTGGACTGATTTTGATCGTGGATTCAGTCAGCTAGTAATTTCCAATTATCATGGACAATACCACCCAAATTCTTTTGGGCTTACAATTCAAACAAATAGTGCAGTAATTGAAACTACCAAGAGGTGGATGGACTGGACAGACTCCATGTGGGACGAATTCATTGAGGTTTATGACCTGAATAAACAAGATCCTAATTATCAGGGAGAAGTATCCCCCACTATTGGGGTAGATATCGTCGGGTGGATTCCTTCCTTAGAGGCTGACCCAGATATCAACGTTGAAATATCATTAGCATTCATAATACTCAATCAGGGGACTACAATTGCAAATGGTGTTCAGTACTCAATTTTTGAGTATGGATTAAATGCCAAAGAGACTCCTCAAACTATAGCTTCCGCGACCTATGGTACATTACCAGCGGATAGCTACACGGTACTAACCTTTAATTGGACCCCCAGTATTGCAGGATGGCGAATAATTGAGTTAGTCGTTTCAACCACATCAAATGAACAAGAAACAGGAAATAATCGTTACTCCTTTGATGTTTGGGTGATTCCTGACACAGGATCGGTTGAGGCATTCATATGGCTAGATACGGAAACCGATGGCTGGCCTGCTGAAGGAAATACTATCAAAATCTATTATGAACTGACGAATTGGGGCGCTTCTAATATTGATGGAATAGGAAATGTCACAATTTGGGCATACGATTGGAACAATTCAATATTCCACCATGTAACCAGTACTTTATTCAGTTTAGATTCGTATTATTATCTAACTGATTATGTGTCGTACACAATGCCAACAGGAGGGTATTATTACTTCGTAGTAGAAGCTACATGTCCTGGTGATCCCTATACTGAAGATGATTACGATTTCTATGGGATATATGTAATCCCTTCAGACGTGGACTTGGAAGGAGAAATCTCTGCAGTTGATGATGTATCGATACAAGGGTATGAAACCCTCGTTGAGGCAACAGTCTATAACTGGGGAGCCACAGCTCCAGGAATCGATGCAGTAGTACTATTATATGCTTATTCTCTATATAATGAAAGTCATGGATTGGATCCATGGGGATACATTGATGGTTTTTTGATAAGTAACCTTGGAACCATATATGATGTCAATTATTACGAAGAATTTACCTTTTCTTGGATTCCTGTGCAAGGAGGGGCTCATGATCTCTATTTGTGGGTCATAGAAGATTATTACAATGCCCCAGACGCTGATCTCTACCCTGACAATGATATAGACTATTTCAATACCTTTGTTTATTCATTGTACCCTGACTTAGCGATATATTTCCAGGAGCTAACAGGAACCTATGAAACCAACATCGAATATGATATAAAGTTTGAATTGTGGAATCTAGGGTTAACAGATGCAATTAATATCCAAGTGGAGCTCTATGATTATATCAGTGTCCTAGATCAGGAGGTCTTAATCGCTAGCGATTATTTTTCCATTGATAGTTTCCAGGGATGGTTACTTACTGCAACCTGGATGACAGAGTATCCAGGAGATCATATTATACGAATCACTGTATATCACCCGAATGAGTTATTGGATGATGATAACGAAGCATACATCTATGTTACAGTAAACGAATTGATAGTGAGTGAGACAACAGCAATAACTGGCTACACAAGTTGGATGACAACCTCAATAGAAGCCACGACCACCTATGGTACATTCGTTACAACCTCTCAGACGACAGGAACCCTAGTAACAACAGAAAAGGTAACAACAGAGGAGACAAAAAGTACAGGAAAACCAACAATCTCCCCAGGATTTACAGTAATAACTATACTATCGCTACCAACTATACTAATAATAATTCGAAGAAAAAGAATGAAAAGCGAGTAAGTGAATAAAAAAACAATAACCTTTGGATTTCTAAATCAACTGCAATTGCCCATCACAAGGATGATATCTGATCCAACTAACAGTTTTCATGATTTCACAATGACTCCAATTAAAAACTCCTCTCACTGAAATACTCCCTTTGATTTATTCCCTTTAATTCCATTTCCGTAAATTCTTGGATCGATTATTATCCTCTTCTTTGCAGCAATGACTTTTTTAGACTTCAATCTGGTTTTAAGCGCCAAATTTTATACGATTCAATGACAAAGGCTATAATCCCAACGATTAAGAAAAATAGGAAGATCCAATTGGCTGGGTCTGTGATGAAGTCATCCCCCTTTGTGACAGCCAACCACAGAT
>JBHLKY010000023.1:0-62922 GCA_048886185.1 Candidatus Hermodarchaeota archaeon | reverse complement strand
CCCATTCTCCAGTCAGTAGTGTTTAAATAATGGCAATGTAGGAGATTATTAATATGGAAAATGATGAGAAGGATAAGGATGACCTTCCAGACAAAGAAGATAAAGAAACTGACCTTGAAGAAACTCTCCGTAAGGTAATACGTGAAGAAATCAGTGCCGATTCTCGGAGGTCATTTCGAAGAGATCGCCCCCCTAGACCCCCTAGACCTCCTAGGAAACCACACGACATATCCATCCGAATAGATGAGGATTGGGAGGATTGGGGTGAACGTTTCGGTAGATCTTTCGAACATTATATTGGAGGTATTTTAGATTCCATTGGTGATACTCTTGACCGTACTGTTGGATCGATCTTTCAAACTTCACCTTCTTCTAGGCGTCAGAGACGAAGGAAAAAAGACCCATTTTTTATCCCTGAAGATGAGCTAGAAAGTTTTTTCCAGAAAGGGGCTTCGATCATGGCCGCTCTCTCTGATCAAACCCGTTTACGGATGCTTAAAGAGCTTGAGAAAAAACCTCTTCGGCAATCCGATCTCAGTGAAAGGACTAACACACGTGGAGGGAACTTCAAGCACCATATCACCATTCTTAAAGATGAGGGGTTAGTTCGTCAGGAGGGTGTCCGAGAACGCTATATATTAACCTTTTCTGGACGTGAAGCTCTGAAATTAGTTGAATTTCTTTACACGAGTGCTCAAAAACGAATTAAAGTCCCCATCTACTCCACAGATGATGAGGATGAAGAGTTAGACGATTTTCCTGAGGAAGAGGAGTAATTTATATGAGATCAATTCAACTTGAGGACGAGATTTTTGAGTGGCAGGGAAAACCAGAAATTCTCTACTCACCTTTTTATAAAATTACCCTGTTTCAACCAACAAAAATAATCGAAGTTACCACTGACACTTCAACTAAAGGAATTGTGATCTTAGGTCAGATTGAAGCTGTTGTTGATGCAATTGTTCACACGTCTCAAGGTGCTGTTGGGAACACCACAACGTTTACTGGTTCTAATTTGGTCATTTTTGGCCTTTCTATCTCAGAATTGAAAAATTTTCTTCATCAGAGCACTCTTAGCGAACAGGAAGCCCAAAATATTAAAGACCAAGCTAAAGAGATGATTGCAAAATTAAAATATTGGATCGAAGAGTCTGATCCCCATATGAACATTTCTTTTGATGATAAAGATCATGAGTATGTCATATTCGGTCGCAAAAACTTTCTTCTTGTTGCAGAAGAAAAAAAATTCGTTTTAATTCATAAAAAACAAATTTCAGTTCGTAAAGGGGAGCATCACCTAGTTCAGGTTGATCCTCAGGATGGTATATCTATCGTGGAGGGTGATAAGGTCTTGAGGATCGGCGGTACTTCGAGTAATAGTTTAGGTTCCCTTTTTGGTGAACTTGGAGTAAACATTGCCTCTTCGTTTCTTGATCATTTTCTCTGGGATTAATTCCCTCTTTTTTTCTTTTCCAGAATAAATGCTTACTCTAAAGTAGGTTGAATATAAGAATAAACAAATATAAGCCCTCATTATTCTAACCAGAGTATCCTTGAAGTTTTTGGGCACCTTTCTCTTCTAGCATCCGTATTTTATTCAGGATGTCCATAACTAGTAGTATCACTTGCTTTCTCTCTTGATCGGATGATTCGGGTATTCTTAGAATATTTTGGGATATTTCTTCCCATTTATTGCCAAGATTTTTGTAATACTCCCCTAATTTAACTAACGAAGGATCGCTGCATATATCAGCTGATTCTTCCAAAAATCGTGAATAAAGTAACCTGAAGAGGCCACCACCAGTTCCATACTCTGAGATAAATCCTGATATTTCATTACACCGTTCTTGAAGTTCTAGATTACTCAAGGTTGATAATTTCTTTAAACTTTGTGAGAATTTACTGATAGCATCAAGACCATTAGTTATCCCAAATATACGCATCATTCTACTCTTTTTTTGAATGTTCACTCCATTTGTTCGAATGGCAGTGGGTATAATATCTGCTAAATCTAGGATAGCTTCTGGAAAAGTAAATTCATAGATAAAGTTTCTTGGATCCATCCATCGATCATAAGAGGAATTTCTAGAATTTGTTAAATCCTCAAGTGATATTTCTTTCATATCAGGAAAATGAGTATCCGCAATAAGAACCGTAGATTTCTCAGGATTGTAACCAGCTACAACAATTGTATGTTGACCAAAATGAAATTCCTCTGGTAACTCTTGATATGGTAGATAAGCCATATCAACGTTTATTGCGGCTGGAATATTGCTTTTTAGCATACCTTGGAGTCGTGACCAGCCTTCTTCTTCATTTGTAGTCTGAAATTTGTTGAGTATGATATTGAGCAGCTTGCAAAGATTGTCTTCAAATTTATACTGTCGTCCACCAATAATCGGATTCTGACTGCCTATTTTCCCAAACGCTAGTCCCATACCACTACCTATGCCAAAAATCATTGCTTCACTCATGTTAAATCCATGAAATTGGAAGATATCTCTAATGGCGGAGGAAGTGCAGTGAACTCCTGGTACATGATGAAAATTTGGAATTAGGTATTCGTTGTTTTTCATTCAAATTTCTCCATTTTCTCGTGTTTCTTGAATTATATTTTCCTTTGAAATAATCATGCCAATTTGGTGGATTCACAATAATTACTTTTAATATGGGGAAAAATTCTAATGAGAGATTGCATGTACATTTCTACTCCTCTTGAAACATAAATTCTCCGTCATCCTCTTTGATCGAATGAATGAATCCTTCCAACCACGCTTTCTGAGCCTTGAGTACCCAATATGGCCGATCGAAGAGAGCTTTAATACAGTATGAAATCCCTGAACTTTGAAATTCTTCTGCAGTCATCCCACCTACTATCCTTTGTTTGGCCCCTTCTCGTACAATTTCATTCACACTATCCATTTGATTAAGAATTCTTTCAAACCACTTGATACGATTATCCAGATGACCTTTGTATTTTTCTAAAGCAGAGATAGCATTAGATTTTGTCACCAACGAGATTCCTGCCAGTCCTAGATCAAACAATGTTTTTGCCTTTGGAGGATTACACAAACAAAACTGAATTTGTTCTTTTAATTTCTTTTGACCGCTACCAGTAATTTTGTAAATTTTCCTTGAAAGCTGCTCTTGTGATTTTTTCGATCCTTTGATGTACCCTTTTTCCTCTAATATACCCAAGTTCTTGTAAATTGTAGATTTTTTCATATTGACCCACTCTTCAAAGCCTCTTTCATCAAGCACTTTCTTTATGTGCCAAGCATGAGCTGGACTTTCCGATAGTATCAATAGTAATGATATTTGAGTTGGTGGGATGAATTCTAAATTACTAAATTGGATTCGCCTCACTTTATTCTACTAGTATAATTTCCACTAGTAGAATATATATTTTTCTAAATGGGTAGTATTGTATATTCGGATAAATTCTCTAGACTCACTTTTAAAGAACATAATGTCATTTTAATGTCTAAAGTTATTTAGGAATTAAACCAATAAATTTTCACCTAAAAATAAGATCTAATCCCTTGAACACGAACAAATTTTCATTCTCAAGATACCAAAGATTTGAGAAAAGAAACTTCTTATTTAAATAATCCCCAAGACAAAAGCTAGAATAGATAGATAAATTCCACTAATTACAAGCAGAATGAGGGAGATAGGGACAAGTCGACTCATAAAGTACCTAAAATTTAATGGCTGACCCTCTTTCGTAAGGATAGAGATTGCGAGAATTGAAGCAGCACTACCAAATGGTGTTAATCCACCCCCAAAAGCTCCTGCAAAAACTAGGATAAACCATAGAAACCAGGGATTTGTTTCCAGAAATGGTTCATTTATGTCAGCAACAATAGGTATCAATGCAGCAGTTACAGGAATATTATCAAGAATTCCACTGACCACTGAAGCAATTATTAATATAAGGAAACCTGCGAAAAACAAGTTTCCACCACTTATTACTTTAAGAGACTCTGCTATGTCTTGAAGAACATATGTATCTTCTAATGTACCAACTAAAATGAATAATCCGCCAAAAAATAACAAAGTATCCCAAGAAAGCTCACGAATGAGACGATTTTCATCACTCCTTGTTAAAACAATCGCTAATATACCTCCTAGAATTGCGATCACGCCTATGGGAAATTTCAATGGTTGAGAAATAGCAAAACCTATAATTGTTATTATTAGTGAAAGTGCTGCTAGATAAAACTTTCTACGATCTTCAACAACTCCCCATTCATCAAGAGAAAGGATCATTTGGGTATCTATCCCATTTATTGGTACATTTCCCAAAGGTATTTTTTCTGATGGAAATGCCCATTTCAAGTAAAAAATCGAAATAGGAATTGTAATTAAAAGAAAGGGTATTGAAACAACTATAAAATCAAGAAATCCAATATTTCCTGCTGATGGAGCTCCAACCATAATTGATGGAAGCGAACTTACTAGTGTTGCCATCCCCGCGATACTTGTTGCAAGTACAGCACCAAGTAAAAAAGGAGTTGGATCGTAATCTAATCCATTACATACTGTAAGGATCATTGAGCTGACTAAGATCATCGCGGTCACATTAGCAAGGACAGTGGATAGAGAGAATGTGAGGAGGAAAGTAAGAGCAAAAAGAGGAAAGATATTTCCCTTAGATATCTTAAGCATCCGTATTATTAACCAATCGAAGAGTCCTGTTTCTGAGGTTGCCTCTACTAAGATTGACATACCAAAAACTACGGCTAGAACCTCCCACTCCATGTAGTGATCAATTATACGATTCCAATGGAAATCTTCTAACAAAAAAAAAGCCAAAAGTACAGATATAGAACAAGAGACGAGGATAATAGTTAATTGAAGATTGTGATATCTTGCTACTAATAAAAAGGTTCCAACAAAAATCATTGAAAAAAGTATCATGTTTCCTATATGAGGATCATTATGATAAAAAAAGAGAAATAGACTAGAAAAGAGAATCAAAACAGAGATTAAAAGGATATCAATAAAGCGACGTTTGTTAAGCCAACCATAATCGAATAACCGAGAATAAAGTGAGATTTTTCCTCTTTTTTCTGGATTGATCTGATCTCTTTCCTCAGTCATCTTATTATGTTACACCTGATTTTAGTTCTTTCTAGTTTCGTTATTTTTATCATTAAGTCTAAAGCTGCTAGTGTTTAATGGTTTTTTGCATTCCTAAAATTCATTATTTTTTATGTACCTTGATAATGGTGATTAGAACTAGTTCTTCAAGAATCTTTTGGCTACTCTAATTCAACTTAATATTTTGTAACTTTTCGGGTGCCTTCTTCATAAGTGGGTTTCATGGTATCCAAATCATTAATTGAGAGAATTCATTTACCAATAAATGAAGGCTGAACAGTAAAATCACTTAATATTTAGTAAAATGAACCTTAATTACGGATTTATCACACCATAATGTGTATAAAGTAAATACTCACAATTTTCTGAATTTCTTTTTATGACCCTTCAAAAAATAATTTTAAAGAAATGCAATCTTATGTATAGGTGTGGAGAAAGTAGAATGGCATTTGACACAAATTTGATAATAGATCCAGTTAAAGTACAGTCTCAAATTAAGAGCTTTATTCGCTCTATTCTAGCAGAAAGAGATATCAATGGGCTTCTAGTTCTTTATAGAGACTGTGTTGAGAGTATCACAAATGTCCATCTTGCTAAAGAAATAGTTGGAAAAGAAAATGTTAAGGTGCTTGTTACAAAGGGAAGATTTCTTAACAAGCAACCCCGTGAAGAAATGGATCTAGAATCAATTAATAAATACATCAAATTACCACGAGAAAACATTATTTTTGCAAATAAGGAAGGAATACTTAAAGAAATAAGAGGAGTATTTACTGAACAATATGAAATCAGGTCAAGATTTGTTACTCCAGAGCTAATCTCATCTCTTAATTACAATCTTAGTTATCTATTACTCCGTGATATGGCAAGTAGGGAAATTGAGAAAAAAACATATTCTCCACCTGCAAAGCACCCTTCCTCTCAACGGGAGAGGTTTATCCAACGTACAATTGCTCATCATAAAAGTCAAATTCGCTTAGGTATGCTTTTAGCATTTCTCTTGGCTGAAATAGAGAACATTTCTGTAATAGGATCATCAAACAAAACAGAGTGGTCATTAGGATTGTTTACAAAGTTTGGTACATATCATGCGTGTGATTTCTTGCCATTGGCAAGTCTTTATCGAACTCAGGTCCTCCAACTAGCAAGACATCTTGAACTTCAAGAGTATATTTCTTCCAAAGTTATTCAATCACCTTCAAGTTATGAATTTTTCTTCAACATTCCTGTAGAAGATGTTGATCGTATTTTAATAAGGTTGGAATCCGATTTATCCTTAGAAAAGATTGCAGAGGATATTAACATTCCTTTAGAAGCGATAAAAAAGGTAAATTATTATTATCACGCATCAAATTATGCAAGAACAGTACCAAAGATTCCAGAGTTGAAAACAAGATGAAGCCATTTAGGAGTTGCAGTAAGTGTGATAAAGCCTTTTATGCTAGTTATAAGGGAAAATATTATTGTTCAATCCATCTAAAAGAAACATTGGCTAAAGAAAAAAAATTAGTAACCAATGAAGACAGGAATGAAAACTAAATTTTAATACTACAAGAATTTCTCGAATATTACTTCCATTCTCTTGGAAAAAAACACTAGAGGAGAAGTATAAGTTTTTTCCAAAAAGAAAGTTTCTTAAGAAATCACCATAAATTCATAATATATCTGATAGAGTTTTTATCACATCATGGAGATGCCTTTAGTATGTCTGCTGATGATATTCTTTTTGAGATGCCTCATTTTTCGCAATATAAAATTGTAGTTGCTGGTGATGCGTTAGTAGGGAAAACCCAGTTAGTTTCTGTATTTACTGGGAGGGAATTTGAACACAAACCAACTGCGGGGGCTGATATTTCCTTTATAAAACTCAAAAGCTCATCAAGTGATCAAACAACGACTGCAATTTTCTGGGATTTATCTGGTCAACCTGCTTTTGATAAAGTTCGCCCTCTATTCTACGAGGGTGCCCATGCTATTATGTACATATTTGACGTAACCAGGAAAAACACAGTCCTTTCACTCCCAAGTTGGGTGAAAGAAGCGAAAAAAATTCTCCCTGACAGTCCAGCTGTCTTAGTTGGAAATAAAACTGATTTAGAGAAAGAACGTGAAGTCAGTGACGACATAGGATTGAAGTTTGCGGATAAAATGAATGCAACTTATTTTTCGACCTCGGCGATCAAAAATCAAGGTGTCGGTACAGCGTTTGCTTCAGCTATTCGTCGAGCAGTTTATTATCGTGATTCCCAAAAGTAGAATTCTGTTGAGTGGTCTATCCAAGATCCTTTAATAGCCCTGCAATTCGACTATGAACATTTTTTAGCTGGTTGGAGCTTAAAAGGTCAATGTACTGAATAATACCTTGACCATTAACGAAGGAAATCTTCCAATTAGAAGGATAAGGATCACAAATGATACCTCTTTGTCCTAAATCGCGCGCTAGTGTACCAATATTCTTAATTACCGAGGGATACATCTGTGCAGGCTTTCCAGGAGCCTCAATAGTCATTAAGATGGGATAAAACCTTGAAAAAGTCTCAATTTTAGCTAGACCAACGATTGCTGGGATTATTACTCGAATATCTTTTCCTTTCAGCTTGATTTGCAGATCCTGAAACTCTTTGATAAAATCTTGCCAAGTTAAGTAATGAATCATCAATGCTGTCATCTCTCGATTATAATACGGTTTTATTACAATTGAACCAATTTTTTTAAAGGGAAAACTCCAACCGAATAAAACGCTACTACCTCCAGGGTACAGTGTTGTTCCTTCCATCCGAGAACCTAGCTTCTCGGTAATCCGCTCTATGGTCTTATTACTCAAACTATTTCCTTTTGAAAACCCAATTATGCTTTCAACCAAATCAAGACTTTTTTGCAATGCCCCAGTTGAAATTTGATTTCTATATTCTGGAAATATGAAAAATGAGATTTGAGACATTGTCTTGAATTTGATTCTACAGTAGTAAAATTATAAAATCTTTCATTTCAAGATCTCAGTAGATATTAGAAAAAAGAATTGATAGAATATTAAACCCAATCTGCAGAATCAATCTTTGACGGAAGATAAGTACCAGTCATAAATCGCCAATTTTTCCCTGCAAGTGCTTGAATTTCGGCTTTTCTCCCCGTTTCAATCATAATCCTTATTTGTTTCTCCCATTCTGGACGAGATTTTACGAAGTCTTCTTGGAGTAGGTCATCTGCTCGTTTCATGTCATTCTCCGTCATCTTAATAAGAACAGATTTCGGAATAGAATATTCCTGAATATCAGAAGGTAATAATCCTAACCAACGAATGTCAGGAACAGCTAATTCAACACTTTCAAAACTCAGCGCCTTACTCCCAATTGAATATACTCTGAGAATATCTAATCCATATGGGTCAGCATCTAGGAATCCTAAAATTGGCAGCCTTAGTTCATCATGAATTTTCTTTATGAACATGCGTGTAGCCATGTCAGGCTGCCCAGAAGCAGTTATTAAAACACAAGGAAGATAATTGAAGAATTTATCTTCAGCTAAATCTTGGAATACAGCATCTTTCTCAATTACTAATACAAATTCAGCATCGCTCTCAATATTATCTACCTGATCCAGCATAGGAGTTATAGCATGACCCCCTAATCCTTGTGTACAATCAATAAGATCCCCCCCTTCAGTGAAAGACATCCTCCCAATCACTTTTCCTTTAGCAGAAGCAATTACATTCATAGAATTTCGAGACACACGTAATAATGCACCCAAATCTTCTATTAATCCATCAGAAACCCGTTGGTTTTCGAATAAATTGACATCACGATAGAAAAGATGTCGTTTTGTAGCGTGTTTTTCAGTTTCTAAAATTTCACATACATATCGCATTAATCCAGTTAATTGCACCACACTTTTGACGCTACTAAGATGGCGAAACTGTCTGTCAACAACATGACTTCCCAGCAATACCATTTTTGAATTATTATCATATCCCACGTTTTCAGAACTCCGAGCTGGAATACGAAATGCCGCTCCTTTGGGATCCTCAGCGATTTCTTCAAGAAAATCTCTCGCTACTCCTTGTAAGCGTTTACGAGTTTCCTCTGGAGCCACATTGTCAACTTTTAGGACTGATACAGGTAAATCAACTTCTCCTGATGTTAATACCTCTCGTATTCTTCGAACTTTTGACAAATCGACTTTTCGTCGGATCTGTAATACCACCTCATCTGATTTCGTCAGCTCCCACAGCGAATTAAGGTTCTTGTTCGTAAGCTCTTCATAACGTTTCGCTTTCTTGGGTCCAAAAAAAATTAAAAAAGGCTGTTTTTTCAAATTAAGTTCTTTTTGTACTAAGGTTTTGAGAGTACTTAATGAACCATCTTTCTCTATGTCAGTTTTAACAACATTATGGGTGAAGGAATAATCCTCAATTATTACATTAATCCAATTTTTTTCAGACACTAATAATTCATCCTTCCTATTCTTTTGTCATATAGGAATCCAATCGCCCAACAACATCAGATTTTCTCCTAAGTCTGATGTTTCCTTTTATTTGTTTGATTTTAGCAGCTGATAATCCATAAATTTGCTTCAATTCGTCATCAGGCCAATAGAGGAAATCAATAATCCGTGTAATTCCTCTTTTGACTAACTCCTCTGCTACTGGTATTGGTAAATTTGCCATACGTACAATTGGATTCTCTAGGTCTTTAATACACGACTTAATTAGCTTTGACGGAACTATTTCTTCAGGAATGAAGTTATATCTCTTAAGATGAAAGTACAGATCCTCTATATTGTCAATTCCCATTTCTTGAAAAGCATTAATTGAATCTTCAGGGATCCTAACAAAATTCTCAATAGGTGTTCCTAAATTCTTTTTCCGTTTTAAACCACCAATGTCAATTTTTCGGTATTTAGATACATCATATCGTTTTATTTCAAGTAACTCTGCTAGGTCATCTTTTGGCCAAAACATGAATTCTATTATGGAAGTTATACCAGCATTATACAATAGAAGGATTTTCTGGGGAAAATTGTCACGAAGATCTGGTAAAATGGCAACAGGTTTTTCTAAGACTTGTTTAACAGTTTCTACAGGTTTTACAAGTGATTTGGTGAGTCTTTCCGTATCTAATCGGAAATAAAGGTCAATTACATTATCGATACCGAGGTCCTTAATCTTTTCCAATTGTTTCGAGGAAAATGCTTTCAGAGTCGATAGTTTGACTCTAAACTCTGTATCAGTTTTTTTATGAGTGATGATATCCACTAAATTTATTGAATTCCTAGCAACATTGTATTCTTCTTCCCCTATAACGTTCATTGGATCCTCTAATTGCTTGAAATCCATTTTTATCAATTGTGCAATAGATGTAACGCCATTAAGGGCTAATGGAATTACGTACTGAGGAGGAAGTAAAGGATAATAAGCTAATGATGAATTAAGAGCTTCTTTCAAATCATTCAGTCGAGATTTCAGTTGATCTGATACTGATATGGTTCCCAAATCAACGAATAACAAATCTTCTAAAACCTTTATACCTTGATTTTCAACTTCCTCGAAATCTATGTAACCTGATTCTATAACAGCCTGAAGAGGAGTGTCAGCCTCAGTAATTTCACCAGCAGCTTGAAAATCGTATTTTTTCTTCAAAGAAATTATTTCAGAAATATCTATCCCCAACAGCTTAGATAGCGTGCTATTTGGAGTGAACATCCAATCCGAAATTGTTGAAACTCCACTTTGAGACAACTTACGTAAATCACTCAATGGAAAATCTTCAGTTAACCTGTTAATTGGACTGTCAAGAACCTCATAAATCTTCTTCAATTCTTCATTGTTGAATTCAGTCTTATCATGTAAGATTAACTCTTGAATTGAAGTAATTTTCCTATTCTCCAAGTCAGAAATTACTTTTTTGGGAATTATATTGTAAAAACTATTGAGGGGAATCATATCTTCTTCTAAACACTTAATAACTCCAGGCATGGTAATTCCTGACACTAATGACCGAGTCTTAGGCGATGTCGTACCTATCTTTTCAGCAAGGTCACTAGTATTAATATTTAATAGATCCCCAACACGGGTAAGGGAATGTTTTAAGAGAGTATTAATCCATTCAGTGGTGATATTAGGAATAAAACAGATTGGAATCTTCATGAATTGATTAATTTCAGAAAAACTGAGTGTATTCAATTCAACATAAAGTTCAGAGGGATCAGCTTCTAAAATTGTCTCAATCCTCTCCAGTGATGCTGAATATGCATCTAGTAACGTCTCAACTCGCTTCTGTTTAAGCTTCTTAACATCTTCACGATCAGGTCCCAATACTAAAGCAAGGGGAATAGCTAAGATTGAAAATAATCGAGCCCACCTTTCTCTATCAATACGTATTTTTTTGTCACCCTCTTTTACGAGAAAAATGTCTTCATTGGGATTTGTCAAGAGCTCATAAATTGTAGATAATTCCTCACGATGTAATCTAGCAAGATAATCTGTGGGAAAATTAAGCCGATCAATTGTTAACCTCTTTAAGAGTGTTAAAGTTGCATTGATATTGATTGAATCCTGAAAAGCTTTTATCCTAGCTGATGAAATCTCTGTACGTGCCGCTAGCTCATCCTGAGACTCCATCATCAAATCCAAAACCGTTCTTATCTTAGAATCTCGAAGTTTTTCCAGCTCTTCATTTGTGGGAACTGGACTAATACCAACTGGCATGTCTAACACAGTTTTTGCGTCAAGTATTTCTTGCCAATCGATTTCACTTTCAGCAAAGGTTTTTGGAGTGGCAACATAGTATAAATCTGCCAGGCTCTCTATGCCTAAACGAGCAAGTGTTCTTACAGTCTTTTTATCGAAAAGGGAAATTTTAGCCAGGGGAATCATTTTCTCCTCTTTAATCGACTTAATATTTGTGAAATTTAGATCTTTCTTCATTGTAACCACTTGATCGAGATTTATCTCTAATAAATTGCTAATTTGGTCATCAGGATTAGTTAAAAAGTCAAATATGGTTAAAATTTGTTCCTCAGCTAGAATTTGAAGTTGTTTCCTTGATAGGCCTTCAAGAATCGATACAGAAGTCTCTGTCGACTCTCGAAGTTGAATAAGATTTATTTTCTTTCTTAAATTTTCTACATTCTCAGGAGGGGTCTCTAAGATCTCAGAAAGTTCTTCACTAGAGGTTATCAAGAAACGAATAATGGTGTCAATCCGTTTTTTTATTAATTTTTCAATATATTTTGCGGTAATTACCCCAGAGAGATAGGTCACAGGAAGATCAAGTGCTTCAATTGCTTTTTTCACATAACTCCAATCAAGCTCATCATCCTCATCTAACATGTCTTCAGAAGCCGTAAAATATAGATCTTCAACCGTTTCAATACCATATCCCAATAATGTTGAAATGGTTTTCCGGTTGTATCCACAAACCATTTCTAGAGGCATTCCATGTTCCTTGATTGCCACTGATTGTTTTATTTCTTCAATACGCGATAAAGGTATTCGAAGGATAGACTTTAATTCATCCGAAGTCCAATAGATGAGTTTAATTATCTGATCTATTCCATTACTGGCGAGACGTTCTAAACTATCATGAGAAATACGAATGGCGGATTTATCAGAACTACTACGTAATTGTAACATAGCCACTGGTGTTTCAAGAATTCGTTGAAACCTCTCGATTTTTTTCCATTTTACTCCCATAATTCCGAATGTTTCTTTACGAACACAAAAATATACACTTTCTATGGTAGTATACCCTTTTGATTTTAACGAATTCATCTCATTCGGGTTTAAAACTCCTAAGTCAATTAATGGCATTCCAGAAAGGAAAGAATCGAAATTTGATAACATATTATTAATAAAACTCTCATCACGTCCAATTATTTCCGAAATATCAGCTCTTGACCATGTTACCAAATCAATAAAGGAATTAATACCTTTGGTGTGTAGCCTAGTTACCCAATTAGGCTTAATTTGAGGGATCATTGAGATTGGTGTTAAAAATAAGGTATTTAGCTGTGATATATCACGGTTTGAAAGCCCCAAGTGATTTATTGTCTCAGTAGAATAAGGTAAATCGTAATAAAGCTGTTGGATACTAAGTTCTGTTTCATATAACTTTTGCCAAGATTTTCCTTCCAAATTCTTTGATAACACAGTTACTGGAAGAGCTTTATTCTTAATTTGAGATTCAATTTCCTTAACAGAAATCTTGCTTTTCGTTCTTTCTATGAGTTTGTAAGACATTCCTGTTTTTTTATGTAAATCATCGTCAGGCCATATCAAAAAATCAATGACTCTCGATACTCCCATATGATGAAGTGTATGATAGAACTTACTTGGAACAGGAAGATAACAAATAGGGACATTCAGGAGTTTTAGTAATTCTGTTATTCGATCGTGAAACGCCTTTGGTTTTAACTCCAACTCTGATGTTGCAGCCCGAAGTTCTTCTAAACAAAGAATTTTATAAGTTTCTAGTTTTTCACACTCTTCCGAAGTTAAAAGGGGAATAGGAGTTCCATATGTTTTTTTAATAGTTTCTAGTATTTTTGGGTCTAACTTTTTTAACTGTAATAATCTTGAAGAAGGACAACGTACAAAATCGTACACTGTTTGAATACCTAAATCCTTTAACTGGACCTCTAGTTCTGAATCAAGCCACCAAGCAGCCTTCGTAGGAAAGATTTCATGTTCTTGTTCAATCTGTTCTTGGACTTCATCCTGTTTCAATGAGATAAGGTGTGATATTAAGTCACGAATTATTTGTAGATCCTTTTCTTCAGCTAAGAGAAAATCAATGAAGCCATTAATTTCCAGCCGTTCCAGGTCTGATATCATTGATTCTTGGAGAGCTGTCACTTTTAAGAAGGGTTTTTCCTCATTTAATTGTACTAGTACTTCATTATGAATCTTTTTTGAACGGAGAATTAAATTTTCAGAAAGTTCCGATATATCTGCTAATTTTTCATTTGGAGTTTCCATAAATTCTCTTATTTTTGATATATTTCTCCCTCGTAAACGTGGGGTGACACGATAATCCATCCAATCAAATGTAGCGGCTCCAATTACTTTCTCAGGGTCTATATACCCTTGAGTAATCCCATCTTTGATTTCCTTTTTTACAGATTCAAGTAATCGGATTGATAAGTTTGGTATTTGTGCCAGCTTTTCTGGAAATGCAATTATATAATCTAGAATATTGTGAATTTTAGCTGACTTAAGATTTTTCTCCAAATCTTCAGTTATCCATGGAAGTAATTGTAAACTGAAATCGCTTACAGGATTATTCGCTAGATGTTTATCGATTGCTCTTTGTTTTGCCTCATATAGAAGTTTCTCAGGAAAACTTTCAACCAAGCGCAATTGGGGTATCGGGGTTGCAAAAAAATCCAAAGAAGATACAATCCACCGTTTATTCAATGCTTTGTGAATACGTAATGAATCACGATATTTACTATAATCATCTTCAATAGATTTGGAAAATAATTCGAATTCTCGCATAGAAGGGGCATAATTTGACCTTTCTTGACTAGTAACTGTTGCACGTTTGATTTCTGCTATTCTATTTTCTGCTAGGCCTGTAATATCACTTAATTCTGCTACAGGAGCTCGTAAAAATTGGTAGATTGTTTGAATATTATGTTCAACAAGAGTTACATAAGTCTCCATTGGTAACCACTCCCCAATAGACGAGATCAAAGGACTGGGAGGAAAAGTACGTCGAACTAATCTGGGAACTGCTGAAGCAAGGGCTTTTTCTAGTTTTGATATCTCCTCAGAAGACTGTAAAAGGAAAGGAGTTTGGGTAACTTCCAATATTTTTGACAGATTCTGAAGTACTTTGGGAGCTGCGCTCTCAAATCGGGATTGTCTTTGTTTCTCCCGACGCTCTCGTTCAGCTCGTCCTAAGTGTTGACTTAATCCTCTAGCTAATTTTTTCAATACTCGCATTATTTCCTTTCGAAGCTCGTCAACATCAGCAATATACTCTTTACTAGTTTCTGGAAAAGGAATTTTTGAGGAAACAACTGAAACAACAATAGCGATAGGTGATTTATTGATATTGATTTTGTAAGCTTTCCAATTCATTTTTTGAACACATTTCGTGATTATGTCATTTCCTGCTCCAAATAATAACGGAATTCGATTTGCAAATCGATAAATTTTCGGATTGCCAGATTCGCTGGAAAGTATTGGCCCTCCATAAGCTAGGGCTACCTCGACGATGAAAGGATGCCCAGAATAAGCTGAAATTTCTCCTGCAGCTGAGCGGACAAATTGTGGATTCAGTTCTTTCTCAATCCCTTTTGCTAATAATTCTGAACCTAGTGGTGAGAGAGAATCGCCACTTGGTCTCCTGAATGGAAAGTATTTTTGTTCACGACGCTTTTTAGGGTCAGAATCGGGCATCACAAACCCTTCGTGAATTATTCGCCTAATATCGCTTGCAGAAAGATCGTTGGGAGATTTATTTTGATCTATTTTAACAAAATCTAAGAATTCCTGAGCTGTTTTAGGCCCAATGCCTTGGAAGTGATCTTGGAGAAAGGTTTCCATGGTTTTACTTCTCGTTACTGCTAGCTCACGCTTAAATTGAGTAATGTCAGTTCCCCAAGGATGCACCTTTGCGATCTGTGGATATGCAGGCATCTCCTCGACGACTCTTTTCATTTCTATTGGTTCATCAATATCAGGGTATTGAACGTAAAAGCTAGAATACGGGGTAATCAAACTTAATTGGGAAAAATATTCACGAATCCAACGAGAGGCAAGGTTCCAAGAACCAGTAAAAGTTACATTTACTTCTGTGCCCGAATTGGGGATTGCTTCAGCAGTTTCTTGAGGGATTTCTCTTTGAGTTAATATTATCGGCTCATTCTCGGCTAAATTTATCATTAGCTCATAATAGCTAGTAAAGTCTTCATTGATATACTTTGATTTTATGACAAGAGGGAGGTCAACAGATGACATGGCATTTAATAACACCATCTTCGCACCAAGGCCAAAACGACCACGAGATTGTCGGGCTCCATAGTTACTACCTGTTAAAACCCTCCCGAATAAAGGGGGTACAAATTCGCTTTGAACACCACTCCCATTATCACGGACAGTTAATCGAATGAAATCAATTTTTTCTGCTGAATCAAACTTACTAATGCTTAATAATCTAGCGATATCTTCTTTTTCCAACCGTTGTATTGTTATGTGTAATTCTGGTAAATTTCCAATTCTTTCAGCTGCATCAAGTCCATTTTCAACTAATTCTCGCACACTGGTAAACACAACGCGCATGGTATTGTCAAAACCAGCAATTGCTTTATTATCTTGAAAAAAATCAGCTGCAGATCTTCGCACGACTTTCTCTTCAGTAATATTTTCTTTTTTAGTTGTTTTCGCAGCCTTAGTCATGATATTTTCCCACCTATTAAGATTTATCCTCTATTAAAATAGCAAGAGAGGTAATTGTGACTCCTTTCTGTTTGTCTAGCCTCATCAAAGTCACCCCAGACGTGGATCTACCAATTGTTCTAATATCTCTTATTGGTATTTGTATTAATTTCCCATCACTAGCAACTAGCATGAGGTAATCGGTCTCCGCTACAGTTCGTACCGCAATGACGTCACCGTTTCCTTTTTTGGTTTTGATGTTAATCACACCTTTTCCGTTTCGACGAGTAATTCGGTATTGATTGAACTTTGTTCGTTTTCCAAATCCATTCGCGCATACTGTTAATAATGTCTTTTTTTCGTCAACAATCGCCATATCGACAACAAAATCATCCTCTCTTAGTCGAATCCCTAAGACTCCAATACTACTTCTCCCAACAGCGCGTACTTGGTTCTCAGGAAAACGTATTGCTTTCCCTTTCTGTGTAGCTAGCACGATATCCTTAGTTCCATCAGTAACTTTAACACCAACAATCATATCTTGATCTCTAAGTTGAATCGCTATAATCCCAGTAGTTCGTATGTTTGCGTAATCAGTTAGTGTGGTTTTTTTGATCAGCCCGTTTTTAGTAGCCAATACCAAAAAGTGTTCTTCATCGAAATTAGATACTGAAATCATGGTTTCAATCTCATCATCAGTTTCTTTTCGAATTAGATTGACAATATTAATTCCTTTTGTAACACGTTGTTTGGAAAGTGGAATTTGGTATCCACGAACGCTATATACTTTCCCATTGACTGTGAAAAAGAGGATAGTATCGTGAGTAGAAGCAACAATCATCTCTTTCAAAAAATCATCTTTCCCAATTTCCATTGATTTTATTCCTTTTCCTCCACGATGTTGAGCTTTATAGGTTTCAGCTGGAATGGATTTAATGTAGCCATTTTGAGTTAGTGTAATAACAATATCTTCCTCTGATATAAAATCTTCCTCAGTTTTACCAGTCCAATCTTGAAATCCTTCAGAATCATCCCTTAGAATCGTTGTACGACGTTCATCACCGTATTTACTTTTAATTTCCTCTATTTCTTCAATAATAATATCAAAAATACGATCACGACTATCTAAGATCTCTTTATAATCTTTAATGGCTTTTAAAACATCCTCATATTCTTTAATTATTTTTTGACGATCAAAACGAGTTAAACTCCTCAAAGGAAGTGAGAGAATATCTTTAGCTTGAATCTCTGAAAGAGAAAAACGTGATATTAATGAAGATTGGGCCTCTGCTGCCGTCTCGGATGCTCTTATAATTGAAATTATTTCATCTAGATTTTCTACTACTATTTTCCTTCCTTCGAGAATATGTGCTCGTTCTTGAGCTTTCTTCAGCTCATATTCTGTCCGACGAACTACTATTTCATATCGATGATCAATAAACTGGTTAATCAATCCCTTCAGATTCAATTTCTTAGGCCGAAATCGAGTTTCGGTACCCACACGAGCATCTACAAGCACCATATTCTTAATAGAGTATGAAATTTGCATTGGAGTATACTTAAACAGCCGATTTAGCACAATATCCAAATTAGCAGTTTTTTTTAAATTGATCACAATTCTAGTGCCATGAATAATATTAGACTCATTTTTTATTGAACCAATTTCTGGAAGCTTGCCAGATTCCTTCATCTGTTCAATAATATCAACTAATCCTCTGTGTTCGATCGTATCTTGACGTTTAACAAGAAAAGGTACCTCTGTGATGACAATCTGAGTTTTATTTTTCTTCTCAACAATTTCATACTTCGCTCGTAAAATAACATTTCCACTACCAGTGTGGTAAGCCCGCTTAATACCTGAGGTACCAAAAATGACCCCACCAGTGGGGAAATCAGGACCAGGAATATGTTTCATTAACTGTTCTGTACTAATTTCAGGATTTTTAATTGTGGCAATAACTCCATTTAATACTTCAGTTAGGTTATGAGGAGGCATAGATGTTGCCATTCCAACAGCGATTCCCATTACTCCATTGATTAGAAGATTAGGAATTCTAGCTGGAAGAATGATAGGTTCTTTGTCTAATCCATCAAAGTTGTCTACAAAATCAACGGTATCTTTTTCAATATCTTTTAGAATTTCACTAGTGATTTTTGCCATACGAGCTTCTGTATAGCGTTGAGCTGCTGGGGGTTGGCCGTCCATACTCCCAAAGTTACCCTGGCCCAGGATCAGAGGGTAGCGAAAAGAAAATTCTTGTGCCATCCTTACTAAGGCATCATATATTGCTGCTTCTCCATGGGGATGGTATTTTGCATGGGTCTCACCTATTGTGCGAGCACATTTCCGTGGTGGTCTGTTATGGACTAACCCTAAATTGTGCATTGACCACAAAATTCGTCTATGGACAGGTTTAAGTCCATCTCGTACATGTGGCAAGGCTCTACTAGTAATAACCGACATTGAATATTCTAAATAGCTCTTTGACATAGTTAGTTCGATAGGAGTCAGTTTAATACTACTACTCATCTTCAATTCTACCTCTGATGTCTAAATATCTAAATTTTCTACCTCTAATGCATGCGTTTGGATAAATTCTCGCCTGGGTCTCACTTCATCACCCATCAAAGTTACAAAGATTCGTTCAGCTTCAATGATATTTTCTCGTGTGACTTGAAGAAGAGTACGTTTTGAAGGATCCATGACAGTTTCTCTTAGCTGTATTGGATTCATTTCCCCCAATCCCTTAAAACGACTAATTTCAACATTTCCTCCCCATTCGTTAACAATATCATCTCTTTCCTGATCAGTAAGGACATATTGCTCCTTATTACCTTTTTTAATTCGATAAAGAGGAGGTTGTGCTACATACAAATAACCCTCATCAATCAGTTCGGGCATATAGCGGAAGAAAAACGTTAGGAGTAAACAAACAATATGATGACCATCAATATCGGCATCCATGAGCAATATTACTTTGTGATACCGAACTTTTTCGATTTCAAAGGTTTCCCGATATCCTGCACCAATAGAGCGAATGATTTCAAGTATTTCCTTGTTTCTCATTGCTTTTTCCAAACGTGCTTTTTCAACATTTATCACTTTCCCCCTTAATGGCAGGATGGCTTGGAATTCACTCCATCTCCCTTCGATAGCACTACCCCCTGCTGAATCACCTTCTACCAAGAACAGTTCCCGTTTTGCTGGATCAGATTCCGAACAATCGACAAGTTTTCCTGTACCTTTCGCTTGAGTTTTCTTAACAGCTTCACGAATTTGCCTGTATTTCATCCGAATTGTAGCGGCTTGTTCACATTTATCGATTATTTCTTTGGCACTGGTGGGATGTTCCTCAAGGAATTTCAATATATTTTCATAGCTACAGCGTTCTACGACTCCCTTGACTTCACTATTACCTAATTTACTCTTCGTTTGCCCCTCAAACTGTGGATTCATGACTTTTACAGAAACAACAGCAATTAATCCCTCACGAACGTCATTTCCTGAAAAAATTGACCTTTTTTCCTTTAGATTTTTTCGCAAATGTGTATTCCTAACTAAATGTTCATTTTTCAGGACATAGGCATTGATTGCTCTGGTCAAACCTGATTTAAATCCTGATAAATGAGTCCCTCCATGTCGGGTATTGATGTTATTTGTAAAAGTGTAAACTAATTCACGTTCAGATCTATCATAAGCTAACGATACTTCTACTTGGGTGGTTTCAATAGTTTCATCAAAATAAGGAATGTCATCATGTATTCGATTTCTTCCTAATTGTTCAACATAGGCTTGGATCCCACCATCATAATGGAAGGTCCAAGTATTTTCCTTTTCTTTTTCAAAAGACTCATCTAACTTGACAATTGTTTCGCTTGATGGCTTTCGATTATCAATTAAAGTAATAACGAGCCCTTTATTCAGAAACGCCAGTTCACGAAGCCGATTCCGGATAGGTAAAATATCGAAGTGAACAGTCTCGAAGATTTCACGATCAGGAATAAATGATATATGTGTCCCACTATGATCTTTCCATCTTTCTTTTAATTTGATTAATCCATGAGAGATTGTTTCTCCCCTAACATACTCTTGCATTAGCACCGGTCCGTTATTTCTTCTAACTTTAACTTGCATCCAACTAGATAGTGCATTTACTACAGCAATTCCGACTCCATGTAATCCACCACTGACTTTGTATGACGTGTGATCGAACTTCCCACCAGAATGAAGACGAGTTGTGACTAATTCCAAGGATGACATGTTATAATCGGGGTGTGGTTCCGTGGGAATCCCACGACCATTATCCTGAACAGTAACAGATTCAAAACCATGTTCTGTTTGACCTAGGATGACTTTGATCTGGTCACACGCACCAGCCATTGCTTCATCAATCGAGTTATCCACGATTTCCCACACTAAATGAAGAAGCCCATTTTCATCAATACTACCGATATACATCGCTGGACGACGACGAACGGCCTCTAAGCCTTCTAGAACCTGTATACTACTTGCATCATAATTTCCAGACAAAATCTGACACCGAATGACTCTAGTTTAAAAAAATGTGATAAAATTTCATTATTTGATTAATCCAAAGTAAAGAAATTCAACTTTATTATGTATAAATTTCGACAAAATGACTTTTAAGTTTTTTCTAAAGAAAATACCTTTTTCAGACAAAAATCACTTGAGTAAAAACTCTTTATTTTCATAAAAAGGAGTTTTCCTAATCCCACATTCAGTTTCGTGTGCGATTGTGAAAGATTAAAGATAGGTAATATACCTTTAATTTCCTGTCAACAACCTTAAACACAGATGTTCATGCAACTTGGCTTGAATAAGAGCCTCACAAGTATTTTTGATATTGTAATCAAGACGGATGATTTCTGCGTCAATTCTTGAATTAGTAATATCTACTAATGCATAGCTTGCTTTTGGTACCCCATCACGAGATTGTCCCACACTCCCAGGGTTCACCACGACTTTTTTCCGATGCTTATAGATAAAAGGTTGATGAGTATGACCAATAATAACTAACTCCCATTTTTTTAACCACTCATTGATTTGTACTTTTTGTTCAGGAAGGGGTTCCCCAAGCCAATAAGGAAAAAGAAAATATTCCCATTTTTTTTCAGGCGTTCCATGCGCAAGTAAAACTTTTCTTCCCTCAAAAATAACCTCTTTACTATCAGGTAAAGACTCAAGATAATGGAAGTGGCTTGCAGCATCAGATTCTAATAATTTTTCGCGAGTCCAAGTTAGAGAATCAGCGGCAATTGGATTAAACCATGATTTCTTCTCTTTAAAGTTCTTATCAGTAACAACCTCATCATGATTTCCACGAATAATATGGTGGCAGTTTTTTCGTACTATGTCAATACATTCTTTAGGATGTGGATAGTATCCCACAATGTCCCCAGTACAACAGATTAATTCTATTTCATCATTATTATTGATATCTTTAATGACTGTGGAAAGGGCTTCCAAATTTCCGTGTATATCCGAAATGAAGGCCACTTTCAAACTTATAGGCACCCAATTTTGAATTATTAAGAATTTATTGGGATTGTTGTCTTAATGAATCAGTTAATTCCTTGTTTTGACTCTCTAATATATTGATTCGGTCATCCTTTGATTTTAATTGAGCCTGCAGCTTGATTACATCATCTTTTGTTAGATCAAGCTCTCGTTGTAGAGAAACGATTTTATTTTCGTTAGATTCAAGTTTTCTTTCAAATTCTGCTTGTTCTTCGGAAAACTTATGTTCAAGTGTGGAGATTTGATTTTTAAGATCAGTATTGAACTGATTAAGCTTTTCAGTTAGCTCTTCTAAATCCTTTTTTTCCCCAAGAAACTGATTAAGCTTTGTTGGAACTTCTTTTACAATATTTACGGCTTGTGTGAGATTCTGTTGAATTTCTTTTAATTGTTCAGAAACTTCATTGAACGAATTGGTCATATGCAAACACCTTATCTAAGAACTGCTCTCAATCCATTTAAAGCATTTGTCTTTTTGATACGCAGGATTTTTTCTCGCAACTAACGAAATAACAATGAATATTAAAGTACGGCCCTCTATGTTCTACTCAAATTAGTTATGAATATTAATTCCCTTACTTTTTTGGGAAAAAGCATAAAACATCTCCTTTTAATCAGGAAATTATTTCCTTATAAAGGCCAAAGGAATTTAAACTTAAGTTAGGCTTCCGATTAAACTCGAGTTACATCTCTAAATGTATATTCTTCAAACGAATATTTGATTAAGAGCGCAGTAGAAATGAAACTTATATCATTTAAGGCACCCAATACATACTTGGAAGGGTTAGATGAGTTGGTTCGGACAGGTGTATATAGCTCGCGATCGGAAGCTATACGAATGGCTATTCGAGATTTACTCAAACGAGAACTCCAATGGAAATCTGGAAGTTCACCCGCTTCTTTAGCAGAGGTCGAATAAGACTAAAGATTATAAGAATTTGGTCATAAGGCAGAGAGAGATCACGATTAAAGTGCCATAGCAGCCTTTTCTCATATAATATATTTACTATAATCCCTTTCAATATCAGAGGATGACTTAGAAATTTAATAACTAAAGACTCTTCCCAATTCATTCTCTTCAACAAAAAATTGGTTACCTTGGAAAGAATCAATTTTTTTATAAGAAGCTCTTGAGTTATTACCAATAATTATTTAATGAAGCTTTATGACAAGATTACTTCAGATTATACAAAAGAATTCTGTGTGAGAAGCTTATCAAGGGATATTTCAGATCCATCAGTTTAATAAAAGCGAAAATAAGGTGATAGTCATTGAATCAATCCTCTGAACTAAAGAAAGAGAAAAAAGATAAGAAAAAGAAGAAAGAAAGAGTAAAAAGTCAGAAAAGGACATTCGGAGACAATATGCGTCAATTAAAGTTTAATTTAACAGCAGCCCGAGCAAATGCAAAGCTAGTCATTCGAATTGTCCTACGAGAAATAAAATATTATATCCCCCTTCAAGATTTATTTCTCCTTTTCTTCTGGATCGGTCTTTTTATTGCGCTTCTTCTTGTTCTAGTAATTTGGGGTGTTCCTCTTGCCCTCGGGTTAATACCTGGAGACCCTTGGAACGCGTGGGGAGGATCTAATTTTGGAGAGCCTGGCTCTGAAGCTGGATTGCACCATACCTTGATAACAGGGATTTTTAACGAGACAACGGTACGATATGGCGCTGGTATTATCGGTACTCTTACTATAATCATCCGAGCAATGATTAAATCCCCAATAGCCAAGTATCGAGACAAGGTGAATACAAGGAAGGATATTACCTATGTTTTTGGAACTTCAAGACCTGCAGAGCAATTTCTGTTTGAGATGATTTTTCAATATGGTTATGAAGAAAGGGTATCATTAATTGCTGATGTTGATCTGCTCTGGATCCGTAGTTTACAGGGAATTGACAAATACGTGGTTGAGAATCAGTTGGAATTTGAAAAACCAAATTTATATGATATTATTGGCTTCAAGAACGCCAGTCGTATCATGATTCTTACTGAAAGCATTGAATTAAACCAGAATATTTTGACAAATATCAGACGAGTGAGACCTGATGTTGAGATTATACTCCTTTCCCAATATGCTCCTGCTTTTGTATTTAGCGATCTTGTCCAAGACGAAAACCTCATCATTATCGAAGATCTAGATGCTACTATTCAGGGCCTAGTTCATTCTCTGAGTATGGATTTCGATTTTCCTCCAACTGTCGAGATAGATGTCCCGAGAACCTACGTAGGTTCTACAGGAAAAGCTATGAGTTCAGATCTTATTAGACAGAAGGTTCTTCTCATTCGTCGCGGGGAGGAACTCTTATCACCAGAAGAAAAAATGAAATTGGGAGATCGTGTGATAATCTATTTCTTTTCTAATTATTACATGAGATTAACCAACAGAGTTGTTACCGAACTTCCTCTACTCCCAAAAACACCTAAGAAGAAGAAAGAGAAGGAAAAAAAGCAAAAGGAAGAGGAGGAGTTTAAAGAAGTACCAACTCCAGAGGAGTACCTTAAGATACCTACAATTGAAATACCAACGATTGAGGATCCACCAGTCTATGACTCAGGAGACCATGATGAGGAGGTTAACTAAATGGGTTTTTTTAGACGAAGACGGGTTCGTAAATTTGCCGAAAAAGCTGTGGAAAAACAAAACACGATTTTTGTGTTTGGAAGTAACATTTTTGCGGAAGCTTTTATTGACCAATTGATCAGGATTGGTGGGCAAAGCAAGGTTGCTTTAATATCAGATAAGAAATTAGCATGGATAGAGGAAGTTAAAGATGAAGTTAATGTCCTTTATGAAGAACAGAATGAAGAATATGCTAAAAGAAACCTCTATGAAACCATTGGCTTTCAATACGCAGAAAAAGTCATTATCCTTCATGAGGATCCAGTTATAATTCAGAATATTATGGCATTTATATCTAATGATGAATTAAAAGTCATTCTATTAAAACAATTTGCTCCTCCTTTCGTTCAATATCTATCTGGACAAAAACAAGGTCAAATTATCATTGTTGATAACCTGAACCAAATTGTAAATGAACTCTACAATCAAATGGGTTTACCACTAGTAAAGCCCCCAGTTATCTCCATCTCTGTTCCTAAAAGCAGAATAACACTCCCGGTTGATGATCTTCGCATCCCAAAAGTTCGAATTCTAAACATTCTACGAGAAGATTCAAAGGAAAAGATTTTCCCACTTGATCATCCCACTCAAGAAAACGATCGTCTATTATTATATCTAGAGGATTCTGAAAGATCATTAAAAAATATTGTTGATTTTCTTACTCACTTTCAAAAATAAAATATGTTTATTCTAGTACCCTTTGGGTCGAACCTCGAAGCATAACAATCTCTCATCTCCGATTTTTCTATCAGAGATAACTTGAAATTTGAAAATTCGATGAAAAATAGTCTCTAATAATTCGTTTTCATTTAAATTGGACGATAAAAAAAATGCTTTCCTGAAAGAGAAACGAGATAGCTCTTTAAGGAACTTTTGGATTACTACAATCCCACTGGGACCACCAGCCCAAGTTCTTTCCAAGAACCCTTTCTTCATTTCATCCAGACCTGTTCTTACGTAAGGGGGATTGAAATAAACTAAATCAGGATGAAATTTTAAAGGATTAAATCCATGGATTGAATCCATACACACAAGATCAAACTGGTCACGATGAAGATGGTTTGACATGTTCATTTGACATGATAGTGCCGATTGAGGAGAAATATCAGTTCCGATAAAATGAATTTGAGGAAATTTCTTAGCTAAGGCAATGGAAATAAAGCCACCCCCTACTCCTATCTCACATACTGTCAATGGGTGAGAAATTACCATTAACTCTTCTTGAAATTTAATTTCTAAGATATCAGCTAGAAACCAAGTATCCTCTTGAGGTGGGTAAACTCCTGTGTTTTTGGGATGATTCATACTGGGAAAGACCATAATATTAAACGTTCTAAGGTATCTTGTAGTAAAGTTCAACTAGAGATTATTGCTCTCCCAATTTCTTCCAAAATTTCCTCAAGTGACTCTTTTACTCGAGTTGAGTAGAATCCGCTGGAATATTGGAGTAAGTTAAGATAAAACGCATTCGATTTTAGAATAGAGCGCCAACTCAAGAGAAGTAGTACCTTTCTTAGAGTCCATTCCTTTTTCTTCCAAACTTTTTTCAGATCGTCATAATCACATCCAAAATCTGGGATTGTAGCGGAAACATGGAATAGTGTTATCTCTTCGCGTTTTTCCGACTCAACGGCAATTCTTAAACCTAATAAATCTCGGAGAGAATTCATAGCGTCAACACACGATAAAACTCCCATTTCAAGAGTGGGGATAGGTTTTTTATCTCTCTCTATGAAAAAAATGTCAGGATCAGATCTTAAGTAATCTTTTCCTATGATTCTTCCTGCTTCTTGGAAAATTCTTGACATTAATCCTTTTGTTTGATCTTCTAAAACTTCTGCATAACTTTTGAAAATGTCTTGGTTTGGATTCGATTTCAGGTTTTCTATCGCTTCTTTTAGAAAAGGATATGATTTCTTATTGTGAACTAATGAATCTGAAATTGCAAACTGAAGATTCGTGGGTAAAGACATGTTTTTGGAATAAAAATAATATTGACCTAGATTCTCAGAAGAGATAAATGGATCTTTAGTAATAATTTGCTTGATTGATCCTTGAATTTTATTAATGATGGAAGAGGGATCCTGGAGATAGTTCTTATCCCCTTTTGAAAATGCTTTCCTGTCAATATTGAGAAAAGGGCATTCACGAGAAAATATTTTTGTGAATTCTTTCTGAAATCCATTAAAATCCTTTTCAACTTTTGAAGGAAGCTCACTATACCTCTTTTCTATTGACTCTCGAGTTTTACGTATGAATTTTTGAAAATTATCTCGAGTTTTTTCAAGAAATCCACGATTTGATAGAATTGATCCTAACTTCTTTTCATCAATTTGTTTGTTGACAAATTCCAAAGCAGCCTCTTTTGCTTTATCTAAATCAGGATATATTCTTTCAATAATACCCCTGTATTCTTCTTGAGTCTTTTGTAAAATGGATTCAATGCTTTCAACAAGTTTTGTTGAAAATGAAAGTAATTTTAACTCTTTAAGATCAGTAGAATAACCTTTAGAGATGTCGATTGGTTTCCGTGACAAAAATTTGTGAATGTCATTTATTTGCTCTTCAAAGGCCTTTTGAAACTCGTCTAAGCGGCTTTCTATTTGTTGATGTTCTTTTTGGAGATAATCATTGGTTGCTTCTATGAATGCTTGTGTTAATGTTTGGACATCTAAAGTTGTAATATCAATTTCATTTTTAAACTCAGGATATCCTATATTAAACTCTAAACGTGGTTGTATTTTTTCTAAATGAGAATAGATTGAAAATATTGAAAAAGTGGGTATAATCTGAGTACTGAAGTCATATAAATTCTTTATAGTATGATTGAGATAATTATCTGGGTTTTCTTCCCCCAAAGTAACTTGAAAAATAAGAAAATTAACACCATAACCTATTGAAGCTAATAATGCTCTATAAAAGGGTAATATATCAGTTGCTTTTTTTACTGAAAAGGAAAGGGGATCAAGCTTTGTGATCTTATATTTGGTAATCATCCGTTGGACTGTGGAAAAGTGAGAATCAGGGATTTGTCCTTCTAATGCCGAAAGAACATCCGTCACATCGATTTCAGTCTCCATTGTTACGATTCTAAAGATAATTTGCATATATTTCCATGCTGCGTGGGTTAATCCTGTAGCAAATTGATCACAAAATTGTCGAATAAAAGGAATAACCAATTTTTCCTCTTTTTCATGACCCACTAACATATCATGACCAATACGTGATAAAGTTCCTGCTACATCATATTCTTCATTTATCTTAGTCGTGAGTTTTTCTATAGCGCTTAAAAAACCATTTATTTTGGGATCAACAAGAAAAAGCAGTGGAAATTCCCGGCGATACTTTTTAAAAATTTCATCTTCTAGACGTGCATAAAGATTAACTTTAGTAACCTCACTAAGAGCAAAGTCCGCGAGAACGCCATTTAAGTCATTTTTCTTGAAATCTTCGATTATTTCTTCAAGTGCTTCTTCTACCTTATTTTGTTTTTCAATACTATTAATTTCTGATTGCATATATTTTAGAAAATCTTTTCTTAATGAATCAATCTTAGGGAATGTCACTAAAGCATGTGGATGCTCACTTGTCATGAATTCTAACATATCCTGCGATAATTCTGTTATTAGATCATTCCTTTCGTTCTGAACTTTTAAATGAAGATCGTGATATTTCCCTTTATATTCAGATATTTTAACTAAGGTCGTTGAATACTCATAATCATTAATAGATTTGAATGTTGCTTCGGTGAGAGCTGAAAAGAACATGTCCTTATTCATGGGGAGCGATTTACGCTTTCTTGCCTTCTTTATACTATCAAAAAAGATATCTAAGACATCATTCACTCCCAAGGCTCTAAATTCTCTTTGGACTCGTTCATAAACTTCAGTCTGAATTGTATCCTCGGCAAAGATTGTAACAAGCTGTTCATAAAAATCGACCAATTCTGGAGCAACGTTAAGATTTTTGGGAGAAATTAACAAGAATTGACCAACAAGCTCGCCTCTATCGTTTTTAACTAGAAACCTACCTGTTCTATTACTGTGACTCCCACCTACAAATCGTTCAGTATCGCCCCCAATTTCCCCACCTAGCATAGCTTGAACGGCAGTCAACCCACCAGTATATACTTGCTCATCAAGGTCAGTTCTTAGACCAGGCTGCCCCAAACTGATCAAGCTCAGACCTGAAACAGAAGCTAAACTAACCCAAACTACAGGGTTGTAATCGTTCTCGACCATTTCAAAAATCTCCTTGTACTATGTCCAAAGCGTTTTAATTATGTACAATTATAAAGGATGCATAAATTATATAATTATAAATTTAACCAATTTTAGCTAGAAATAAGAAGTAGAGTGAAAGAAACAGAGAGATCAATAAGAAAGTATCAATGAAGGCCTCAAGTCAGTGTTTAGGAAAAGATTACGTGATTTATTGAAAATGATGGGTGTAGGAGACATTGATGATGAACTACTTGATTCATTGCAACGTCAACTCTTCCAATTTCTAGAATATGATGATTCAGCACTAACTGGGGGCATTACATTTAAGACTGGAAGCATCCTAACAACAGTTCAGGTACATAATTATCAAGAAATTCGTGATAGATTACATAGAAGTTATCAAATGGGCGAACAGCCAGAAAAAATGAACTTACGCTTATTAATGACGAGTCTTTGCCTCTACTTAAGGGAAGATCAAAAATGTCAAGTAACTATTGATACTTGTCCATTTCAGGAAGAATCTCAGTGGTGGGAATGTGAGATCGTTCAAGCCTCATGTCAAAACGAGAATGAGGAATGGGTATAAATCTGGAAATGGGACTCGATTTATGATTTATCTATTTCTTTTACCTGATCACCAGAAAACCCTAGAATTATTCTATTAATGTTCTGTAGAAGTACATATTTTCCTATATTCTTATGAACAGATACAGAAATTATTTTTACATTATTCTTTTTAGTCCAAGAATCCAATATTTTAGGAATGATTTTTTTCTTATTTTCAGATTTATTGCCCACAACTACTATTTGATCTGGTGAAAGATATTCCCGTACCTTCTTAAATAGCGTTTGAGCTTCCACCATAGAATCTTGATTCTTATAATCAAAAACTAGTATAGCGACAGCTACTGTCTTTATTAACAATGGGAGTAGATTAGAATAGATTTTGTTACCTGAAATGTCGCAAAGCTGTAGAAAATACTGCTTATTATTCAGGAACGAGTCCAGATTATAGAATCTTACTCCAATTGTAGGAAGATAGTCCTCTTGATGGGGAAGATCAAGAATCCAGTGAACAATTGAAGTTTTCCCTACTTTTTCGCTCCCAAGAAATATAATTCTGTAATAGTCCCCTAAAGTTGACAAAGAAGAACTCAATAATAACACCGCGTTGATTAAAGCCGAATATTTTCGAAAATAATTTCGGGATGATCCTCAATGGTTTTTTCTTGCCAAATTTCGAATGGAATTGATCTTTTATCAACCACAATCCCCCGATATTTCCGTAAAATCTGTAGGGCAACCCATGAAAAACCTTGTGCGACAATACAGATTTTAGATACCCCACTAAATTCAGATAGTTCTTGATTCAGAAGTGGGCCTACAATTTTCTCGATGTCTTTTGAATCAACTACTCCTTGGACGCAGAACACCCATATTCGCATCCCTTGTCCATCATAAGCAATTAAATCGTAAGGTCCAGCCTCCACGAGAGACCGGGAAGGTTGTATGAACACAATATCTGCAATATTGTTTGCAAATACTGAAAAACGTAGACCCAAACCTCCATTGACGCTCGGATCACGTCCGATAAGAATTGAATGAAGAATTTCTACAAATTTGGGTGAAACGCTTGCAAGTGTCAATAAAATTGACTCATTATCTCCTGAAAGATTCGAGATAACATTTTCTCCAATCCCAAAATCCCGTGCGAAATTACTAATAACTTGTGGGGTTAGTCCTGAAATTCTTGTCATTTCTGTTATAAGCGACTGGTGGAAGGCACTAGTTGTTTTAGTATCGTATAACATGGAAAGGGTCTCAACAGGTCTACTTAGCTTCTTTTGTATGAGAGCTGGCCTAAATTTTCCACTCTTACTTAATTTACGGTTATCCATCAAGAAACGAGCTTTTTCTAAGGCAATTTCTTCGAGAGAGAGGATTTTCAACTTTGAACTGCAGTCAACACAGGAATAACTAACCCTGTTGGAGGAATATTGACGTACAACTCCTATTTCACAAAAGAAGGACGATCGGCATTGGGGGCAGAAATAGGCCATGAATCCAGCATTCTTATTGTCGAGATCCCGATTAGGACCCCCCTCTAACACACAGGGCCTACAGTTACTATCACAATGCATTTTCAACAGTTAAAACCTCATAAAATCCCTTCAATGATGTACTAAATCATGTGTTTCTTGATGTTATCTTGATTGACTAAAGACTTACTAGGCTCTAAATCAAAAATATAAAAGCAATTCCAAATAACATAATGAATCCCTCTTAAAAAACCTTTTCTATGATTCTTTGATTTCAAAAAATCAGACATTGGTGTAAGCTTAGACACAAATCACACTTGAATTTCTTCGTTCTCTCCTCTGAAATGATAATTTGAGATGAATTTGAAAAGAATATTGGAGATGAACTGCAATTCTTGATAGTCTAGAGTTTTATGAACATTATTTAAATTATTTAGCAAACTGTATCTATTCACAATTTTACTATAAATCAAGGAGATTTTACCCATATGAAATACATTTTGCAAAATAATCAAAAGAATTACCTCCTACGCCTTTTTCGAGGAGAAGATATCCTCGAATCACTCCAAAAATTTTGTAAGCGCAACAAAATCTCCTCTGGACAGATCCATGGAATTGGAGCTGTTTCTGAAGCAAATATTGGTTTTTTTGATGGTGAGGAATATCAAAAAATGAATTTTTCGGAAAATCTTGAGTTATTATCATTAAATGGAAATATTGCTCAAAATCAAATAGTTCATATTCATGGAGTTTTCGGTCAGCAAGATGGATCCTGTATTGGAGGACATATTTTTCAAGGGTGTATCGTTTCAGTTACCTGTGAAATTCAAATTTCAGTTTATGAACCTGGAGTTTCACGAACAGAAGACCCTGTATCAAAATTAATGCTATTGGAATTACCATACTTAATTGAATAATCTTAAATGTGATAATTATGAAAAAAGCAATAAAAATCGGTCAAGTAGTAGGTCCATACAGTCCTGCGATTCAAACATCAAGAAAAAAACACATATATGTTTCTGGTCAAATTGCGACAAATTTGGACGCTGATATTCAAACTCAAACAAGGGAAATAATTGAGAAAATCGAAAATATACTCAATGAAGCAAAAGCCTATCTAAGTGATATAGTAAAAACGACTATCTTCTTAACAGATATAAACGACTTCGCATTAGTAAATGAGGAATATGCAAAATTTTTTCCATCTGAACCCCCAGCGAGAGCTACAATTCAAGTAGCAGCGTTACCTTTGGGAGCACGAATAGAGATTGAAGCAATTGCAGCTAGGGATTAGGGTTATGTTTTAACACCAATGTACTCAACCTCTAACTGCCCACTACCCTCTTCAATACTTTGCGCAAGAGTGACCAAAGTATATGGAACTTCTCGTTGACTCAGGTAATCTAAGATCATTTCAAACCTTGTGGGATCGTAATCTAAAGTAACTTTGTCTAAAACGAATAGGGGATAATCAGTTAGGTATTCCTCACGTCCAGCTAACATCACAATTAGAGCAATTGTTATACGTTCACTGTCACTTAAACTTTCGATAGGTTGGTCTATTAATTTTCCCTTTCGTTTACGTCTAACAATTAAGTTAAAGTTCGGATCAATACGAATGTCTTCAAAATCTTGATACGACATTAGTTGATACACTTTCTTGATTTGATGATTAAAATTCTCGATAACACCTAGTTTAACGATCTTTTCCCGTTCTTCGAGATAAGCTTCTAAGGCACTATAGAAGTTGAATTCGGACTGAACTTGGTCAATCTGATCAATACGTTCAGACTTTTCACTTATTTGTTTATCAAGCTGCTCAATCTTTCCTAAGATTCTCTGAATCTTAGCATCGAGCTCATTTATTAATTTAATTGAATCAGCTCGACCTTGATCAACAGATCTCTCAAGAATAGTTAATTCAGACTCCTTCTCGGCATATCTCTGCTCAGATGATTCAATTTCTTGATTCTTGTCAGTAATCTCCTTTTGGAGTCGTCTGATTTCTTGTTTGGCTTTACTTATTCTTATTTGATTGTCATTTTTAATTTTGTGAATTAATACTTCCAAATCTTCTTTTCGTCGTTCTGCATCATCGATTTGAAATTCTAATTCACGAACGCGTTTGCTGAGATGAGAGTCTTCTACTAATAGCTTATCTTCTCGTGTTTTAGCATGTTTTTCAGTATAAGGCCGTCCACAAACGATACACTTTCGTAGGTCTGGCATTCGTTGAGACAAAGAAATCCAGTTTCTTACCTCTTTGATTGCTTTTTCAGTCTCTCCTTTTTCATTTTTTACCTCTTCTAAATATCGTCGGTATTCCTTCGTTTCATCAGTTATTCGAGCAATCTCCTGATCAACACTTGGGTGTTCAATCATAAAATTCTTGATTTCTTCTTCCATAGATTTTATTTGAGCTTTTGTATCACGGTTCCTAGCCATATTTAATTTTATAATGTCAGAAGCACTTTCAATTTTATTTTTAAGAGATAAAACTTCCTTAGATAACTTATGATATCGATTTTCTATTTCTGAATATGACTGAATCTCTTCCAGATTGATTTCAGGAAGTGTAGCTCGCTCAATTTTGGCCTTCTCCAGTTCTTTCTCTAATTGAGAATGTTCCTGTTGCATATTATCAATATCAGACTCATACATTAAATAAACGCGAAGATCTTTTTTCAGGTTTGCTATTCGACTTTTAAGATTTGAAATTAAATAGGAATAATACTTCACATCAGAGTATTGTGTTAGAAGTTTCTCTAAATTCTTTCCAGTAGTGATTGCAGCTATAAGCTCGTTATCAGGAGTTGCCAGAGTAAATAAATTCGCTTTTTGGTGTTCGGGATGAAAAGCTTTTCCTTGAACATCAATTTTATTCCCTTTAACCTCGAATTTACGTTCACAAATCACTTTCCCATCTCTTTGTAATTGAACTCGGCCTTTGGTGGCAAAAAGATTAAGGTAATATCTACGGTTTTCTATTTTTTCTCGTGGTAAGTTTAGAAGTTCAATTCCACGAACAAGCGAGCTTTTTCCAGTTGCATTTGGTGCTTTAATTAAATTCTTTCCTTCTTTGAAGTCCAATCCAACTTTATCAATCCCTCCGATATTTTCCAAGATTATATGTAAAGTCATTTCTTAATCCCTCGCCATTTTTTTATGTATTTCTGAAGAATTCGTGATATAGGGTCTTCTTTTTTTGGAGCTTGTGTTGGTAATGAGCTGAGCTGTTTTAGATACTCAATCAACTCAATTTCAGCTGAATGAAGAATTTCTTCCCCATTTATCTTTCCTTTAGCCAAGACACCATCCTCCAGAATTCTGGTAGTACTTCTTTAAAATCAAGTGATTCTCCACTGAACAGAGATTCTTTTCTTTGTAACTTGTTGTAATAGTTCGCTTACCTCTTCTGGAAGCTGTTCGTCTTTCTCGTTTTGTAATACCTTTCGAACTTTGTTTTTGTCCTTTAACCAAGAAGCCATCCTTCCTAGCTCTGAATCTTCCAGAAAATCTTCAATTCGAACCGGTTCAAGGATCGATACTTCAATGTTTCCTTTATGTTTCTGCATTTCGGGTAAAAGTAGCGTCATACTTTTCCCAGTATTCGTCATGAGAAACAGGCCTTCAACTAACTTACCAGCAAAGAGATCAGGGTACAATGTAAGGTATCGAGCAAACCTCCTCCTCAAAGAAGTCGTTCGAAGATAAACCATAAGCATTACTATAGGTAATCCCACCTACTATGGGTAATCATACCTTTTTCTTTTAAAAAAGAAGAATATTATTTAAATTCACCTTGGAAATGTGAGAGGAATGATTATTATGACGCATAAAAATATCGAATTTAAAGCAAAATGTTCCGATCCAGGAAAAATTAAAGAAATTCTTATTTCCCGAAAAGCTGATTTTAAAGGTATAGATATCCAAGTAGATACTTATTTTAAAGTGAATTCTGGGAGGCTAAAATTGAGAGAGGGAAAAATCGAAAATGCTCTTATCTATTATGAACGAAGTGATACAAAAGAACCAAAAAAATCTGATGTAACTCTTTTTAAATATGATCCTAATTCCTCATCTTCCTTAAGAGAGATTCTGACAAAATCCTTAGGAGTTCTTGTTGTAGTCTCTAAGCAAAGGGCAATATACTTCATTGAAAACATAAAATTCCATATCGACAATGTTGAAAATTTAGGGTCTTTTGTAGAGGTAGAAGCTATCGATATTGATGGTACGATTGGAATCGAGAAATTGCGGGAGCAATGCCAATTTTTTCTTGAACTATTTGAGATTTCTGAAGAAAACTTAGTTTCTAAATCATATAGTGATCTGTTGATCCAGAGTGCTCCTCAAAACACTAAAATCATTCAATAGGGACACGAGGGGTCAGATGCAAGCCAATCTCCAGTTGTTCCATAAGCAGTCACTCGACAACCTCCACAAATAAGAGTACTTTTACAGCTATTGCACTTCCCTTTAACCAGAGAACGGCCTCTAATTTGACGTAATACAGGATTGTTTATCCAAATTCTTTCCAACCCATCTTTAAGTATGTTACCTAAATGTACATCAGTGGCAGGAGCACATGGTAAGATATCTCCTTCTGGACTCAATCCACAATAAGTTAATCCTGTTGCACATCCCCCTGCATATTCAGCAAATTGTCTGAAGAGCGTTTTTGCAGAATTACCTAATATCTCTTTATGACGTTTTTCAATGCCAATGACTATCTCACTAATAGGAAAATGCTTGTAGTTTGAGAGTGAGGCACATTGAGAAGCAAAATAAGTCATTCCGCGCGTCATAACCGCGACTGATGGTTCTCCATATTGAATATAATCAATGAATTTTTTTGCTAAGTATTTCAATACTTTCCTCTGCTCTTCTCGTGTGATATTCATAGATTGTAATGATTTTCCTCGTCCCACTGGTAGTATTCTGGAAAAATACACTCGTGTAGCTCCAACCTCTGAAGCAAATTCTATAAGCCCTGAAATATCATCTAAATTCCTGTTCGTTAAGGTTGTAGCTATAATGAGTTCTTTGAACTGACTATTTTCCGCACATACTTCAATTCCTTGAACAGCCTTAGTATGAGCTCCAGGGGTTCCGCGTAATTCATCATGGAACTTTGAACTGAGACTATCAAGACTGATCGATATTCCACTCACACCTGCTGAAATCAAGTCTTTAGCTACTGTATGATCCAACAATGTACCATTTGTTGAGAGCGTACAAAGTAATCTATGGTTAGAAGTATGGTGTGCAATTTTATAGAAATCATCGCGAAGAAGAGGTTCTCCCCCAGAGAAACTTAATGACCCACACCCTGATTTAGCAACAATATCGACAACTCTAAGAGCTTCTGCTGTAGATAGCTCTTTTGGATAACTATTCACATTTGAAGCTGTAATGAGAGAAGAATCTTGATAGCAATGGAGACATTTAAGATTGCAGTGGTTCGTAAAATTCCATACAATTGCTATTGGTGGTAGGGTAGGTTGTGGTCTACTCACCCCAAATCTTCCTATCCCCCGAATCCACGCAACTACTGACCGTTTATATAGACTGTTTGAAGCAAATCTTTTGAATTCATTATCATTTAAACCGAGAATTTTTCTTAAGAAGAATCTAGCCATAAGACTACTAGGTTTACAAAATACACAATCAGATTCGTTCTTTTGCACTATAGGAAAAACCCTATTGATTAGACTCTGATTACAATGAGAGCATACACTAACTAGATTACTCGCCAGTGATTTTGTCATATAAGCTAAAGGCCCCCCTTCAAAGAGTTTTAACAATGGTTTCATTGCCTGTAATTGCATCGATTGTCATCTATGCCTTGGAAGAGGTTTTTTTATCAGTAACAAAGGTAAGATCCCTGAATCTTTTTAATTGTTGATTGAATATTTCAGTATGACGCTTTAGGGAAAGTCTTTACGGCGCATAGCTAACATTGACAGTAATAAGAATCCAAAAATTAACGCAAGACAAATAATAAGGGAATATATGGGCTCAAAATCAGGAATACTGAAGGTAAAACGATTTACCAAGAAGAACTCAGAAGTAACATAATAGATATGATTTGAGATAGAATATGGATTATTCGTACCACCAGCAATTCCAAAGATGAACTGGCCGAAGAAAACTTCAAAATAAGCAATAGCTAGACCCCATCCCAGAGTGTTCTTATCAATTACTATGCCCAAAAGTAAGAATATCGTACTATAAACAATGACCCACAATCCTACGAACAACCATGTTCCAAGCAACACCTCAAAATTCAGAATTGTAAAATCATTTGTTATGATACACAATCCGATATAGATTATTGATGCATCCAAACAGGCTATGACAATCCCGATTATTAAAACAGTGATCCACTTTGTTAATACTATTTCTTCTCTTTTAACAGGCCTCGATAAAAACTGACTGATTGTCTTATTCTCTTTTTCATCTGAAATAGCAGATATTCCCAGAATTAGGCAAATAAGAGGTAAAATCAAGAAATTAAAGATGTTTGTATCCTCACCAATGGAGATTATACCTATATAATCATCAATGCTAGCTGAAGCAGTGTTAATGTAGGGAAGAAGGGGAAGGATACTAACAAAGACTAAAATATAGGTCTTTTTATCATATAGAACTTTTGCTAGAAATATTTGTCCTAGAAATAAAGCCTTGGTTAAAACAGATGGAGATTGTTTTGATTCTATAGCACTTACACTCATTTTTTTTCACCTTATGTTAAGAAATCAAAAATCGCCTCAATATTATCGGTTTGACTTTCTAAATGATTTATTAGAAGTCCATTCTCTGCGATTAATCGAGTAGCGACAGGATAGAACGTACTTGGGGTATCTGTTATCACAATAAGATCGTGTTTTGTTTTATCTGAAGAAAATGTAATTGTTTTGATTATACTTTCTTCAATTAAGAGTTTAGACAACTTTTGCAACTCATTTTGCGGTGCTCGGAATAAAATTTGATGTGGAAATTGATCAATAAGGTTGAGTACCTCTTCAGGGGGGCCTTCAGCTAACGCTTGCCCTCGATGAATGAGAACCATCCTAGTAGCCATTTCGTCAAGTTCATAGAGAATATGACTCGAGATTAGTATTGTTACTCCTTCGTGATTCAATTTAGACACAAGGCCTTTCATTTCCCTGCGGCCTAATGGATCGAGTCCTCCGAATGGTTCATCTAAAATCAGAAGATCTGGATCATGCACAATTGCTGCTGCCACTTTAAGTCGTTGTTTCATTCCTTTTGAATATGATTTTATTCGTTTTCCTTTAACAGCCAGACCTACTTTTGACAATGCTTCCTTGGCAGCGGTTTCAGCTTGTTCTCGGGGAAGGATCAATCTTGCAAGCGATGTGATAAACTGTTTACCTTTCATCCATGGATAAAGATCCTCATGTTCTGATACATATCCAATTTTTCTTTTTAATACTGCATTATTGACAGGATTTTCGCCAAATACTCGAACTATTCCCGCATCTGGACGTATTTCTCCCATAATAAGCTTAATCGTTGTTGATTTACCAGCACCGTTCGGTCCAAGGAAGCCTGTCACCCCAGATTTTGCAGTCATAGTTAAGCGAGAAACAGCTACGACATCGCCAAATGATTTCGACACCTCATTAATTTCAATCATTTTGAATGCCTCCAATAAACTTGAATGACAACAATTAGAAAACCTATTAATATAAACAAACCTAAAGCACCAAACACCATCCAACTCTCAATACCAATTCCATCAGTCAAATTTATTATCTGAGAACCCCTAAAGGTATCAAGTTCAACTGTGGTTGTTCCACTTAAAATGTAAGATGTTAGCAATAAGACTGTGAGGATATCAAATAGTAATTCAAAGCCAGGTTCGCCTCCTGAAAATGCTAAGGATGAAATAATCATATTAACGGTGAATAGTAACATAAACGTTGTTAAACCAGCATATAATCTTCGATTCGTAAGAGAAGAAAAAGCAAGGATAATCGCTGAGTATGTGACTGTAATCAATTCTGTAAATACGATAACATGAATTAAGAGTGGAAGAGCAGAAATAAGATCAATATTTCCAAGGCCAACTACCAACAAAAAAAATTCAAGAACATAAGGCATTGTAAGTACGATATTACCGAAAATAATGAATGCCAAAAATTTTCCAAGGACATATTCATGCTTCTCTAGCTTACTGTAATATATTTCAGTAGTTTGATTAGATATATCGTCAGCAATGAGTCCAGATCCCACAATAACTAGGAGGATGAGAATGAAGATGCTGGTACCTCCAAAGTTGAATTCAGTATCTGACATACCATCATCATTTTCAACAGCGAAAGATATTCCGAAAGTTACAATTCCACGTACCGTTGTGAGAAGATTATCTTCTAATAGATCATTTGTTGTGAGACCAGGATTCAAATTGAGCATTATATCTTTGGTAAATAACAGAAACATATTCATTAACACAAATGTGAATATTAAAAATCCAATAAGAAATTTCACAGCCTTAGAGCGTCTCCATTCATGAATCCACCATTGCCAAGCAATAGCCCATAAGCGATAAAGCCGACCACGACGAAAACCATCAAAAGGTCTAAATGCGAATTTTCTGACGTAAGCATCAGGACTCGTATTTGATTCACTCATTGAATTTGAACCTCCTGTTCTGCAAATAAACTTACAAAAACATCCTCCAGACTTCTTGATCGGCTCCCCAAATATCGAATATCAATGCCTACTTGATAAGCAGTAGTAAAAATTTCTTTTTCAATATTTGGAGTTTTCTCAATCTCAATGAAAGCCCCGTCTATCCAAACTTTCATTCCATTAGCTTCAAGCGCTTTCAAGAGATCATCCTGTTTTGATTTCACTTTTACACTAATAGTTGAACGTTTATTCGCTGTTAATTCTTTTATATTTCCTTGGGCAAGTATTTTTCCCTCTGATATAACTAATGCATAATCAGTGGTCTGTTCAACGTCTCGAAGAAGATGTGAACTAAGAATTATGTTTTTTCCTTCATCTATCTGTAGATTTCGAATTAATTCAAGCATCTGAACGCGTCCAGAGGGATCTAATCCATTGGTTGGTTCATCACAAATGATAATTTCTGGATCATGAACCAGAGCAACAGCCAGCTTCACCTTTTGTTTCATTCCCAGTGAAAATGTAGAAAGATTTCGATAACGCTCCTCTCCTAATCCAACATAAAAGAGGGAATCACTTGCTCTTTGTTTACTCTCAGGATAAGATAATCCATTCATTCGACCACAAAATGCTACAAAATTCATAGCAGTAGTGTCAGGAATGAATGATGTGTTAAATTCTGGGATATACCCTATACGGTCTCTCACCTGATTGATTTCATGTCGAATATCATATCCGAGAACCTGTGCACTCCCTCGTGTAGGTCGAATGATACCGAGTAAGGTCCTGATTAGTGTAGTTTTCCCTGCTCCATTTGGCCCAAGAAACCCTACACCACCTCTTGGAACCTTCATTGAAATATCTTCGATTCCTAATATTTTTCCATAATATTTGGTCAAAGAATTCGTAATGATGATTTCAGATTGCATATTCAAGTCACTCTTCTGAAAACGGCTTTTAAACTCTTCTTTCGTGCATGTAAAGTAATAGATACTTTGATAATACTATCTAATTTAAAAATAATGATAGTGGTAGGTAATTTCCGCCAGATGATATTTTTCGTGGGATCAGAAAAAAAAATAGTTCTAATTTCGATAGGAAACACTATTTCTGGATTATTTAAATACAAGTAGGGTATAGAAACTATCCGTGTACTGTTTGTGGGAAAATCAACAAATTTTTTAATTTATATCCTTTTCTGGGTAATTTATTTTATCTGAGAAATGTCCTTTATTTCATATTACATTTTAAATTCCGACAAGCTTCCTCCTCTAAAGGATTACCACAATTAGAACAAAAATTAGGACGTGTATAGACAGGAACATCTTTATTACGGATTTGTGTGATCCTGTGAAGAGGAATGCTATCTTCTTGTCGCCTTTTAATAAACTCTTCAAAGGACAGTTCGATGTATTCATCAAGATCACGAAAAATAATAGAATATTCTTGAGGATTCTCCAATCCATATTGAATCCGTGATAACCATTCTTTTATCTCCCCTTTCTTCGTCATTTGTCAAAAATCCTTTTCTTAATTCAGTCAGTAGGAGAAAAAGAAAGAATTGAATAAGTAAATTTCCTTTGTAGTGATAAGTAGGGGGTGAACACATCCCAAAGATGGTTCACCCCACAACCATGTTATACTCTAGGGAAATAGGAGGATCAACAAAATGATTAGTTGATTGGATTAACATAAGATATAGGGTATAAAAATCTACATAATGTGGCAATAGTACAAAAAGGGTAAAAAAGGTCTTGTGATTTGGAGTTAATAAATACTAATTTCAGAAGGGAATCATCATTCCACACATAGAAATTACTAATCTGAATCAGATTGTGCAGTTTTCTCCAGATGAAAGTAATTTGTTGAATATTATTCACAAATGCTTAGGAAGGAATATTATTAATTCACTTTGTGGGGGGAATGGCAAATGTGGAAAATGTCGTGTTAATCTAACCAGTATGTCAGTAAAAGACCCAAAGTTAATCTGGGAAATTAATCCTCCGACCAATGTTGAAAAACACATACTAGGAGATACCATCTCTGGCAATATTCGCTTAGCCTGCCAAGTCATTCCAGGAGAAATAGATTTAAAACTGACAATTCTAGATATAAGTGAAATTCGAGATAGTATATTCAAGATTCAAGACTCTTTCAGTGATTTCAAGCTAAATTTCGTGTTTGAACCAAGAATATCATCCCATTCTGTATTAGTATCAGCTCCAACTTTAGAAAACCCTCAAAATGACTTTTCACGCTTATTAAAGGGTCTAGAAGGATTATACAAGAACCAACTAATTGCTACAGACACTGAAATCTTATCTCAAATGGCATATTTATTACGAGAAAATGAAGGTAGGGTTGTTGCAGTTATTGATAGAGAACTAAATCATTTAATTCAGATACAAAAAAATAAATCTCCTCTCTTTGGAGCTGTAATCGACATAGGCACTACATCTATCGTAGCTACTCTTATAAATCTCGAATCAGGAGTTATTCTTGGTGCAGATTCAATTATTAATCCACAAATTAAATTTGGCAGAGATATAATGAGCCGATTAACCCATGCTCTATCCTCAACTTCGAATCAACTGGAATTACAGAAAAGTGTCCTTCTTGGAATATCGGAACTCTTGACCAATCTAACTTTAACTGAAAACTCTTCTCTTACAAATATTTATGAAATAGTGATTGTTGGTAATTCAGTGATGCATCACTTACTGTTGAACTTACCAGTGATAGGATTATCCAGAGCTCCTTTTGTACCTGTCACTTCCAAAACCCTTTCATTTTCCGCAAAGGCTTTGGATAAAGATAAAACGCTTAATCTACCACCTCACGTAATAATTACAACACCACCCCTCATTGGTGGCTTTATTGGATCAGACGCAGTGGTAGATATTCTCTATACTGGTTTCAATCAAAAAGAAGGGACCCACTTATTGATTGATTTTGGTACTAATTCCGAAATTATCCTTCTTAATAACAACAACTTATATGCTGCATCAGTTGCTGCTGGTGGTGCCTTTGAGGGACAACATATTGCTTGTGGTATGCGAGGAGTGACTGGAGCGATTGAGAAGTTTAAAATTATAGATGGGAATTATCAATACCAAACCATTAACTCAGATAAACCCAAAGGAATATGTGGTACCGGAATTATTGACATTTTAGCACAACTATTGCTTCAAAAACAATTAGATTTCCGAGGCCAGCTCTTTTCGATCTCTGGAGAGAAAATTAAGAAGTTAATTTTAGTGCCACCTCAAGAATCTTTAAATAATCAGGCTATATATCTGACACGAAAAGATGTAGAGGCTATTCAGAAAGCAAAGGCAGCAACACTTGCTGCAATACGCACATTGACTTCTCATCTCGCTATACAGATGAAAGAGATTGATTCAGTTCATATTGCTGGAGTATTTGGTTCAAATCTAGATATTAACAGCGCGAAGATTATAGGTTTATTACCCACTCTAGATAATAATCGATTCATTATTAAAGGTAACACTGCAGAAAAAGGAGGGAGAGCATTCTTATTATCAATGGATGCCCGAAAAATGGCTAGTACTATTGCAACTAGTGTTAAACGTCTCGAGCTCACAAATTTTCCAATGTTCCAGTCATACTTTACAGAAGAATTATTTTTCCCCAAAAGTATTATGAATTTTTAAGCTTAAAAAAAAGTAACAGCGAATAAATAGGTTAAGGAGAAAATTATGCGTGGATTAAAGAATAAACGGGTTCTTATTACAGGAGGAGCGAGAGGAATAGGTGAGGCGACAGCATCGCGTTTCTTAGAAGAAGATGCGAAAGTGGTTGTTTTGGATATTGATGATAAAGCCTGTCAACAAATTAAAAGTAATCTACCAGCATTAAGTGGAACTATTACAGCTGATGTCTCTAAGTACAAAGATGTTGTCCATGCTTTCAACAAACTTGATGACATAATGAAAGGATTAGACATTCTGATCAATAATGCTGGAATCAGTATTAGACATGCCTTTATGGAAATAACCCCTGAAGAATGGATGAGGATTATGAACGTGAATCTGAATGGTATGTTCTTTGTTGCCCAACAAGCTGCTCAAAGAATGTTAACACAAGGTGGGGGTGTCATTTTAAACATGGGTTCAACAAATGGTATGAGGGGTTATCCTTATTATACTGATTACAACGTTTCAAAAGCAGGGGTAATAGAGTTAACATATTCTATGGCATTAGAACTAGCTCCTACTATACGTGTAAATGTTATCTGCCCTGGTTACATCTTAACACCAATGCAGGAGACTGAATACACACCTGAAATGCTAAGTGAATGTGAACGCAAAATTCCATTAGGTAGACTAGGCCAACCTGAAGAAGTGGCTGCTCTCTTTACCTTTCTCGCTTCTGATGACGCTAAATTTATTACTGGGCAAAGCTTTGTTATAGACGGAGGTGAAATCACAGGAGGATTAGCTAGTCAATAATAAAAAAGATTTTAATGCAATATTAATTTGTTATTAGAAGAAAAATTACTCCAATCGGACATCAACATTTACAGGGACTTTATTAACTACAGCATTGGTAGCAACACATAAATTTTTAAAAATCTTTACACAATGATCTCTCTTTCTCATCCCAATTTCTGAATCCCATTCTGGATGAATACTCACATCAATTTGAGTTATTCGAAGATATCCTTCTTCATTAGGTACTATCGTACATGTCGCTTTGGTTTCCAATCGGTCGACAGGAATTCTAGCTTTTTTAAGACATAATGTAAAGGAAGCGGAAAGACAACTAGCGACCGCAGCAGTTAGAACTCTAGACGGGTTGGGATATTTATCCTCCCCTCCTACTAGTTTGTCCTCATCAAATAATAGTTCTGGAAATTCTTTATCGAAAGTTGTTGTGAACTGTATTGGTCCTGTCTTTTTTATGTTAATTGTAAAAGAATCATTCATTTATCAATTCCTCCAGATTACCAATAACATGGTAGAAAAAAATAACGATTTTGGTAGAGGGCCTTTTTTCTTGTTTTTACTTTTTTGCTTAAACTAAATGATTTTTCAGTTCTTTGGTGGATAACTGATGAAAGAGATTAAAAAAACCGCAATTATTACAGGTGCTAGCAAAGGGATTGGGAAAGCTATCAGTTTAAAATTTGCTGCTAATGATATTGATGTTGTTTTAGTGGCTAGGAATGAAATTCAATTACGACATGTACAAGATGAGATTAGGAAAATTGACAAAGGGAAATCCTTAGTTATTCCCACCGATGTCACTAATGAAGAACAGGTAAAGCAATTAGTTCAGGAGACAATTAACCATTTTGGTAGGATTGACATCTTAGTAAATAATGCAGGTGTAGGCAGATTCAAACGAGTTGATGATTTCACATTAGATGATTATCATTTCATGTTTGATGTCAACATTAAAGGAGTCTTCCTAGTAACTAAATATGTTGTTCCTCATATGGTGTCTCGTGAAGCAGGTCAAATCATCAATATTGCTAGTATAGCAGGGAAAACAGGATTTAAAACAGGTACGTTGTACGCTGCTTCAAAACATGCTGTAGTAGGGTATACTTGGTCATTACGAGAAGATCTTAAAGAATATAAGATCAAAGTTGCTGTTGTATGCCCCGGGAGCGTTGTCACAGAATTTGGAGGAAATAAACCAGAAAAAGTTGAATGGAGTATGGAACCAGACGATGTGGCTCATGCTTGTCATTATTTAGTTTCAGAATCAGATACAGTTAATACAGCTGAATTAATCATTAAACCCAGGTTTAATCCTCGAGAGATAAATTGGGAAGCTAGGATATAAATCCTCTTTTAATCCAAATGGAATAATCTCTTTATTTCCTTATAGACAAGAACTATGTAAATTAGTAAAAAAAAGGAAATCAGATAAATACTGATTAAAATAAATCAAAAAGGTTATATTAAGCAGGAAAAAGTAAATCATGACGAGAGACGGTTCTAAAGTGCCGATTAATTCTTTTAAGGTGGAATTCTCACCAGAGGAGGATAAATTCGAAAAGGTAAGACGGAAGGGCCCTCGTCAATGGATTATCGCTCATATGTTTGCTGGATCAAACAAGCTTATTGTTTTTTTTATCTTCATTGGTACCATTTTAACTGCTACATTAAATTCTGGTTTAATGATTATCATAGGAATAGCTTTGGATGAATTTGCGAAAGGAGAAGGAACAAATCTTTTAACATACGCCATTTTATTTATTATCTTTGCTGTTGGATCACCCATTCTTAATTTAGTAACAAACATCATTCGAGAAACGCTGGCTCAAAGAATGGAGAAGGAGGCACGCCATGAGTTTTATGTTAATTTACTGGGAAAAAGCCAATCATTCCATGACTCTCAGCGTATTGGAGACATCATGGCAAGAGCAACCAATGATGTCCGCATGTTGAATTTTATGATCAGTCCAGGCCTCTCTTTATTATTTGAATCATTTATGAATTTGATTACACCAATAATTTTTATTGCATTTTTTTACCCTTCAGAGCTCTTGCTTACTCCCTTATTATTTACATTTCTCTTTATAATAACTTTAAGAGGATATACAAGAAAGCTGGGGCCTGTTAGTGACCAATTACGATTTGAATTCGGTGAAATGAACACAATATTAAATGAAACTCTTTCAGGTATAGAAGTTGTTAAGGGGAGCACATCAGAAAAATACGAAATGAATCGTTATCTCATCAATGCTCAAGGTTATAGGGATGCTTTTGTACTTCAAGGAAAAATCATGGCAAAATACCTACCATTATTACTCATAGGAATAGCAATCACTCTAGGATTAGGACATGGAATCTATCTTTTCTTTGAGGAACGAATGACCGTCGGAATGATCATAGCATATGTCGGTTTAATCTCCAATCTGAGGTTTCCGACTTTTATATCAATCTGGGTTTTTGCATTAATTAAATTGGCGGTATCTGGAGCAGATCGTTTGCTCGATATAATGGAGAAGGAATCTGATATCGATGAAAATATTCTTGGTGTAGATAGAAAAATCAATGGTCTGATAAAGTTTGAAAATGTCTCATTCAAGTACCCAGGATCCAAAACGAAGGTTTTATCGAATGTTAGTTTTGTTATTGCTCCTGGACAGACAGTGGCTATAGTGGGAACAACTGGATCTGGCAAAACAACAATGACAAAGTTGCTTTCTAGATTATATGATCCAGATGAGGGACAAATATTAATAGACAATGTAAATATTAAAGAATGGAAATTAGAGTCATTAAGGAGTCAAATCTCCTATATTGAACAGGATACCTTTCTTTTTTCGGATAAAATAGCTGAGAATATTTCATTTGGTTTAACGAGTTCCCTTACCGAAATAAAAAGAGTTGCTAAAGAAGCTCAAGCTCACGATTTTATTATGAAATTACCAAAGGGGTATGATAGTGAGGTGGGAGAACGTGGAGTGCAATTGAGTGGAGGCCAAAGACAACGTATTGCCATAGCAAGAGCCTTTTTGACTGATCCACGAATATTAATATTGGACGATTCAACTTCTGCAATTGACTCGGACACAGAGGATAAAATTCAACAGGCAATGACGAAAATACTCTATGGTAGGACTACATTTTTAATTACGCACAGACTAAGTCAAATTAGATGGGCAGATTTAATACTTGTGATGAAAAAAGGAGAAATAATTGCCAAAGGAACTCATAAGAAGCTTTTAAAAACATCTGAGGAATACAGGAACATTTTTGTTAAACGATTCGATCTAGATGAAGAAATACTGCTGGAGGCGGTTATCTAATGGGATTTGGTATTGGATTAGGAGCGGAGGAATACGATCGAATTTACAGGGACAGAGACTTAGTCAGACGAGTGTTAAAATACTTCTCTCCCTATAAGACATTGATGATTTTAGTTATAACATTCGTGTTTTTACAAAGTGTTGCAAATTCTCTGATCCCGATTATTTCCCGGGAAGCAATCAATAAGCTTGAAGTAACAACAAATATAGTAGAACAACAACTTTATATCTTATTCTTAATTTTAATTACCTTGATATTAAATTCTCTTGGATGGGGATTCAATTATATACGCCAAACCTATAGCGCTCAAGTAATCGGGGATGTTGTTCTTAATTTACGCCAAGATGTTAATTCCGCTGTTTTAAACCATGATTTGTCTTTTTTCGATAAATACCCAACAGGAAAAATCGTTTCTAGAATCAACACAGATTCCAGAGACTTTGGTGAAACAGCAAACCAACTGATGATGACCGCTTCATCTTTACTTCTTGTAATCATTATGTTTGGTGTTATGTTAAGTATAAATGTTCCTTTGACGGCTGTTATTTTTTGTTTGGTTCCTTTTATCTTCCTCATCACGTTAGGTTTCAGAAAAATGGCTAGGAGATTAACTTTACTAGGACAACGAGCACTCGCAGTGGTCAATGCATTTGTACAAGAATCTTTCTCAGGAATTCAAATAGCGAAGACTTTTCGCCAAGAAACTAAACTTTTTATTAAATTCAAGGATGTTAACCAACAATCCTACATAGTTAACCGAAGAAGAGCGTATCTGTTTAACTTTCTTTTTCCTGCATTAAGTACCATTCAAGGATTTGCCTTGGTTCTTCTCATTGTTTTAGGAGGGGGAGCTGTTGTTTACGGTGATTTAAGAGCAGGTGATTTTTACCTCTTCCTACAGAGCTTACAACTTTTCTTTTTTCCACTTTTAACAATCGCTTCATTTTGGCCAACTTTTCAAACAGGTTTGGCTGCATCAGAACGAATTTTTGCTTTAATTGACACCCCACCAGCTGTTATTCAAAGAAACAATGTGATTCCAGAGAAAATTGAAGGAGAAATCATATTTGATAATTTAGAATTCTCATACGTTGAAATGAAAGATGTTTTGAATCAAAAAGAGGAATATAAGGTTACAGAACACGAAAAAAGTGACAGGATAAAAGTCTTTGACAAATTCTCTTTAAGAGTTAAACCAGGGGAATCATTAGCAATAGTTGGTCATACAGGGGCAGGAAAATCTAGTCTAGCCAAGATACTTGCACGATTTTATGAATTTCAGAAAGGTGATATCCTAATAGATGGAGTAAGTATTCGGGATTTCGATCTAAAAGCATATAGAAAACACATTGGAATCATTCACCAAGTACCCTTCCTATGGGGAGACACTCTAGAAAACAATGTAAAATATGGCAGACAAGAAGCTAGCCGAGAGGAGGTTCTTTGGGCTTTAGAACAAGCTGGTGGAACGAGTTGGGTTGACGATTTACCACATGGCCTTGATACAAACATTCGAGAAAGAGGATCACTCCTCTCCATGGGACAAAGACAACTAGTAGCTTTAGCTCGTGTACTCCTAGAAAATCCATCAATCCTGATTTTGGATGAAGCAACCGCATCTGTGGATCCATTTACAGAAACAAGAATACAAGAAGCTTTGGAAAAAACGATCAAAGGGAGAACAAGTATCATTATTGCTCACAGACTATGGACTGTTCGACATGTTAATCGTATAATTGTTCTAGATCATGGAAAAATTGTCGAAGAAGGAAATCATGATGAATTGATGCATTTAGGCGGGTACTATGCCAAATTATATAATACATATTTCCGTCATCAATCCCTCGAATATATTGAAGAGGCAAGAGAATTCAAAAACCAATAAGACCAATGGTTTAAGTTAAGATTGGTCTTGGTCTCCTATCAGTAAATATAAAGCCACCTAAAGTAATTAAAGTAGCAATGGTTGCTACAATCATTATGTCAACGTAATTTCCGCCAATAGAAGAAATGATTAAAGCTATAAATGACCCCAGAAGGCTAGCTATAGGTAAAATACTCGTTATTATCCCTGCTGCAGTAGATTTGTCGAAATCACTTTTTTCGACTGAGAATCGTAAGGTTCCTACATAAAGAAACGCCCAAGAAAACCCAAGAATGATTTGTAAAGGAATAATCCCCCAGAAACTTTGCGGAATGGTGAAGGAGAAAAAAGAAACACATGATAAAATCAATCCCCAAGAAACCATTCTTTGGCTATCTAATTTATCTGTGAGAGTATTCATAACAACAGTTTGCGTTAATCCATTAGCACACTGAATAATCCCTACCCAAAAAGTATCAGCTCCTAATTCGAGGAGAAACAAAGGCCAAAACACCCATATTGCTGATGCAAAACTATGCCTTACGGTCAAAGTTAGATAAATTGCTTTCCGTTCCCAAAACACTCTAAATACAGAATCCTTGTATTTTTTAAAAGTAGTTTCTTCTTCTATAACAGTAAACGCAATAAGAGCGGCAGTAACGAATGCAAGAGAAGCAAAAACGAAAATCCCTTGTACCCAGTATAAACCAATCACACCACTGACTAAAACCCCAATGGCCCATCCGAAAGAACCGTAAGCTGAAAAGTGGCCGATTTTATCCTTTTTATCTGACACTAATGCTACAAGGGCGGGAGCAAACATGCCCATTCCAATGCCACCAAGGCCTCTGAAGAGTACAAACTCAAATTTATACGGGATGATCAATCCAAATATAGTAATAGCTGCTGCGAAGGAACCAATGATAACGAAGATTTTTCTCTTCCCGATTATGTCTGATAGCCTTCCTGAAAAAACACCCGAACTAAAAGCAACAATACCATAGAGTAAAGCTGCAAAGGCAATTTCTGGATTTGACAGGCCTAGTTCTTCTCCCCAAATAGGGACAAAAGTAAAAACTGAGAGTGTGGCTAAATTTGCTAGAAATTGAATGATACCTTCTTTAGACAGCATATTAAGCAGACCATGTACTTTGTTTGAAGAACTAAATTTGATTCAGAGAGAAAGACTGAATAACCACTATTACTGGAGCAATGGAGATGATTATATGAACTATCTGCATGAAGAAAATAAGATTTCATCTCAAAACAAATTTATACTTATAATGACAAGTAAAAATGATTGTTTTACGCCCATCTTCCTTAGGTCAATACTATTCGGATAGTTTCTTTACTTCTTAACGAAAGGGAATTTACAAACAATGTATGAGGATAAAGGTTACGAAAAAGCAGCTCATTTATATGATTTATTTGACACTAAGAAGAATATTGATTTTTTCTATCAATATGGGAAGGAGGCTGGGAAGATTTTAGATATTGGTGCAGGAACGGGAAGAATTGCAATTCCCTTGGCTTTAAAGGGGATAAAAGTTGTCTGTATAGAACCATCTCCTGCAATGCGAAATGAATTTTCTCTGAAACTTAATCACCAACCTAATTTTGTTGATAACATTATTTTGATAGCTGCTGATGCAGAATCTTTCAAACTAACTGAGGTGTTCCCAGCAGCATTTCTTTCTGGTAGTTTTGATCATATCCCTATCAATAAGAGAATAATATCGCTTCAGAATATTAATCATCATTTGAAACTTGGTGGGAAACTTATTTTTGATATCTATATTGCAGGTATGAAAAATTCTCCTTTATCGCTAATCGACACAGTTAAAAAAGAAGATTTTGAATATAAACGGTTTATCAAAACTAAAGTCCTTCCAAGTGAAATTTTAGATGTTTTACTTGTCTATGAAACCTACAAACGAGGAAAATTAGTCGAAAAGATTACACAGCATTCAACGGCATATGCAATAACAAGAACCAAGGTTCATCAATTATTAAGGGAAACAGGTTTTGTTGTCCATAAAGAGTACAGTGATTATCAATTCTCTCCCTTTAAAAAGGGAGATTCACTTTTAATAATAGAAGCGATCAAAAAATTATCAAACTTTTAGTGTGCTTCGCTGTGATAATTCTTTTATTGAATCATCTGGAAGCATCATTCGATGGTAAAATAAAGTCTTCTGTTGTTCTTTCCTTTGTTCACTAGCTTTTTAATGCTTATTTTGCCGATTTCCTTTAATGATTGAACGTGGCACCCTCCATCAGGTTGACGATCAAAATTCTTAATATCAACAATCCTAAGTTTCTTAATCCCCTTCGGAATTCCCATTGCTAACTTTACTAAATCAGGATCTTTTTCCACTTCTGATCGTTCGAGGTAATATACTTCCACAGGATGATCATCTTGAATAATTTCGTTACTTCTTTCCACTTGTTCCTCAATCAAAGTACGATTAAAATGTTCAAGGTTAAAATCAATTCTTCCCTGATCAGTAGATGCAATATCGTTACCTGTTATTTTTGCGCCGAGATTCTTGTAAAAAGCACCACTTAGAACGTGAGCAGAGGTGTGATACCGCATTAAATTATATCTTCTTTCCCAATCCAATTTTCCAGTGACTTTATCTCCCACTTGAAGCCCTTCTTTATCAACTTCGTGTGAAATCTCCCCTCCAAACTTACCAACATATACAACTTTGAATACATCAGATCCTCTGGTTAGAGTCCCCTCATCGTTAGCAATGCCTCCAGATTTAGGATAGAAGGCTGTATGATTTAAAACTATATATTTTCCATCTTTAACGGAAACAACTTCCGCTTCAAATTCTTTGAGTAACATATCGTCTAAGTACAGTGCTTTAGTCATTATGTTTTCACTTCCTAAGACACTATATCCTATGTGAATATTAATTTTACTTGCATCATTAAATTAAGGATCGTTCTCCAAAATTACGAATTCTAACTCTTGTGATAATAAGATGGCATTAATCCTAGGGGTCGAATGAACGCCATCCACTATTTATAATCCTTCTGTTTGTCTGTCAACTTCAGAGTCTCGAAGTTAATTTGTTATATAACAGAGTAAAGATACTATGATTAAAGCAATACCAAGTACTTTGAAAACTAGATTTCCCCAGAAAGAATCCCATTCTAGAAAACCTTTCACACGGAAAATTCCAAACCAAACTCCACCATAATTAAACGCATCAACAACTGAATGAACGAACAATGCTCCAAAAATGGAAGCAAGTAGCAAGACTAGGAATAATCCTATTATTATCCAGTCCTGTACGACTAAAATAAATAGTAATGGGAGTCCGTATAACAAATTGTGTGTTCCTTTTCCCCGATGAGGGACAACTTGATTGAATGTTATCCTAGCTATCTTTTGATCTTGGTCAGGTAATCGAGAAAAAATTGGAGATATTAAGAACGTTCCAATTCCCCATAGGATTAAGGAAATCTTGGATGCAGCTAACAATATACTAACAAATCCCATACCGAATAGTACATGAGTCAAACCCCTCATATTGAGTCCCAAAATGTATTTTTTACTACTTTATTGATAAGTTGTATTTGTATATTGGTCATAAGTCTGTGATACTCTGTTCTAACATCGTTGGATTCTATTAAATACTCGAGAGATTTTATCACTTCTATCAATATAATGAGTGTATTTTAGATGATTCAATAATCCTATTTTACTGAACAGCTCCTTTTTACACGCATAACACTGAAACTGTCCCAATTTACACCGAGTATGCTCAATATGAAGTCGTAATTTCGATGCACTGGTATCATTTTGACTCTGACCAGAATTTCAGCAATTTTACAAAGTTTATTCCATGAACATCATGAATGGACCCTTTTTAGAATGTGGCAATAGATTTTTATTTAGAAAACTAGTAGTTTATGAAAAATTAAAAATAAAGAGGTCGAAAACTATCAATAAAGATTTAGAAGCCCGTAGAAGAAAGGAATTCGGAGCCTTTTATACACCTTCCCATCTAGCACAATCTATGACAGAAACAGCAATCGACCACTATTTAACAAGGCATCTAAATCAACAGATAGATTCTAAATTTTTATGTCTTAACGAAATCCTTAATACTGCAGAGCTATCAGAAATAGTGAAATTAAGAACGGCATTAAAAAGCATTCGAATTCTTGATGGAGCAGCAGGAGAAGGAGAATTTTTACGAGCAAGCATTGTTTCAATAAGAAAAATTGAAGATAAAATTAATACTCTTTTAAAATCCGATAAAAAAAACTCTGATCAAGCTATTCTAGATATTTTTAATTCAAATTTTTTTGGAATGGAAATAAATCCTAAAGCTATTTCAATGTGTTATAAAAACCTCATTAAACTATTTTCGAACCCCCCTCCCTCATCTTTTAATGAGATATTGAGCACAAACATTGTTCTTGGAGATTTTTTAGAAAGTTCATTATCAGATTGGACTAGTCTTCCTTCCACCACCAATGGTTTTGATATTGTTATTGGAAATCCTCCCTGGGGGGGGAAATTGAGTAAAAGTCAGAGAGAGTATTATTATGATAAATTTGGACTTCAAAGTCCAAAGAGAAATCTTAACACGTTTTCTCTCTTTGTTTACAAGGCTGCAAATCTGATAACTCCTGATAAAGGATTATTGGCTTATCTCCTCCCGAAAAATATTGCACGTTCGAACCAGTACATTCATCTCCGAAAATTTATTGCCACAAATTTTCAAATCCTTTCCATAAATTTCCATGGCCTTTTCCAAGACGTTACTCAAGAATTTATCTCCTTAATTGGAGCTTATTCAAAGAATATTTCATTAGAGCACATGATTCTGATTGATGGTAAGAATCGTGTCCCTCAAGTCTCTTATACAACCAATATTGATTTTATTTTCACAAAAGAATTTAACTCGCAATCTCAACAAATTATTAAGCTTATTCACGAGGATTCCACTCCTTTGAATCAATTTCTAACGATAAAGAGAGGAGAAGAACTCTCAAAACGTGGTGGAGTAATGTATTGTCCGAATTGTATTGAATGGGTTCCTTTATCGAGTAGAAAAACTCTCATTCAATGCTCCTCCTGCCATAACTCCTTACCAAAAATTAATTTAAAAACTAAGTATATAATCCAAAAGACCCCTACTTCTAAAAAGAATCAACCAATTTTAACTGGGGATGATTTTGAGGCATTCTCTATCAATAAAACACATTTCATTGATCCAAAAGTTATATACCGATCGAAGAAAGATCCATCTATTTATAGTTCACCCAAGCTTGTCGTTCAAAAGATTAAACCATTTCTTTGTGCCGCATATGATTCAAATAATTACTGGACCACCCAAAATGTATATAACTTGACATTAACAACAGAATATAGTAAAAATTCTGATTTACTATTTTATATTCTTTCTATTCTTAATTCTTCTCTTTACAGATGGTTTTATGAAAGTCAATTTAACTTGGGCTCAAAATACACTAATGCAATATCAATTCGTAATCTTAAACGTCTTCCTCTCAAGAATCCTGATCTTAATAACCCGTTATTCCGTCAAATTGTCCATTTAGCGAAGGAAATTACTGTTGCAAAACCTCTGAAGACACATTTAATCCAAGAATTAGATAAATTAATACTTCAATACTACCATTGCGAGACTTTCTCCATACCTGTTTCTAGCAACTGAAGCTAATTATCTAGTATGAATTACTCTTTTTGGGAGTATAACGTTCTGAGTCAGCAAAAAAATCTAGAGCACGAAAGTGGGTATGGAATTCGGCTTGATGAATAACACCCTCAGGAATAAAATAATTATCTCCTTTTTTGTATCTTTTTGTTTCCCCTGCTATTGTTAAAGACATTTCTCCTTCTACTACGATTCCCCATTGAGCGGAATGGCTATGAGGAGGAACAACTCCTGTTGGTTCTATTTCAAAAAAAACGATTTGAAAATCTCTTCCCTGAGCGATCCAGGCCTGAACTCCTTCCATGGAAATCTCTGCTTGCGGAAGAGAAGTTATTATCTCAGGAAATTTACCATCATTCATTTAGTTCATCTTCCGGAAAAGTGTTTGACATTTTTATCAGAAATATAATATTCAGCTATTTGGTTTGTTTCCTCATCCGAATTTTTCTTTTAATGTAATAACCTGCACTCTGTGCTGCGACAATCCCCTCACCAACAGCGGTTCCAATTTGTTTAATCCCACCTGTGACATCTCCAGCAGCATATATTCCATCAACACTAGTTTCTTGGTTCTTATTCACAATAATATTCCCAGAAATCTCTGTTTCTACTCCTATAAGTGTCGCTAGCTTGAAAGGATCTTCTCCAATTGCTACAAAAAGTGCTTTCACCCGAATCTCCGATATTTCGGTGGTCTTAAGATTCTTCACTCTTAGCTTTCTTAGATTCCCATGCTTTGTTATAGCTTCTTCAATCTTACAATTAAACATTGGGACAATCTCAGTATGGGAAAAAACTTGACTTGCAATAGTTTCATTGACATCAAGTTTATCAGCTTCATAAATTAGAAAAACTTTTCTCGCTACGCCAGCTAAATAGATAGCATCATGTGCTGCAGTATTCCCGCCTCCAACAAGAGCAACTATATTTCCTCGGTTAATTGGCCCATCACAAACAGCACAGTATGATAACCCACTCCCTTCAAGTTCTTTTTCATTTGACAATCCAAGCTTTCGACGCTTTGATCCTGTAGCAACAATAATAGCTTCTGCTTTCCATTGATCCGTTGAAGTAGTAATCATCATATTAGCATGATCAATTGTAGCTACGGTATCAAGAATAATCTTAGCCCCACAATGCTCAGCTTGGGCTTTCATCTTATCTACTAATTCTGATCCAGTAATCGTTATAAATCCGGGGTAATTCTCGATTGTTTTGGCTGTTCGCGCAACACCCCCAATTTCCTCAGCTTCAAATACTGTAGTCCTTAAACCCATTCTAGCTCCGTAAATTGCAGCAGTTAAACCAGCTGGGCCTCCTCCAATGATCGCTAAATCTGTTTCTTGAGCCATTGCCATCGTTAGTTTAATCAACTATTCCACTATAAGAACATATAGAAACTAGAAAATTGTTAAAAATGCCTTTATTCTGTTTTATTAAATGGCTTTATTTTTTTTTTTCAAATTATCACTGTGATTGACTAGTTAATGAGATTCCTCATTCTAGGTAACTTTCTAGAGTAGATTGCTTAACCGAGGGAGACACTAGTTTTCCAAATCGGGCTTTCTGATAAATAATATCTTTATATTCTTCTCTTATTTCAAATCCCACTACATCACGACATGTTTGACGCGCTGCCAGGATTGTTCCTCCACTTCCTGAAAAGACGTCTCCTACAAGATCACCAGGTGAACTGGAGGTGAGGATTAATTTCCTTAAGAGTACAATTGGCAACTGGCATGGATGTCCTTTTATACGATGCGGATCATTTCCCCGATTATAATCTGGCCAAAAGAATACGTCCTCGTCGTAATGTTTCTGTTTGTAAAACTGATAATTTTTCTTATTTTTAACCAATAGAAGAATGTGATAATGGCTTGTAGCATATCGTCTTTTGGTATAAACCCCCCACGTAAACTGCCAAATTATATGGTTCAACATATGAAACTTAGTATGTTTAATTGCATTCAGAATGTATTGAAGATTAGTCCATCCAGATATTATGTAAAGACTCCCATTAACATTTAATACATTATAACAGGTTTGAATCCATTGTTTGGAGAATTCAAAATAAGTTTCAGGTGTAAAATTATCTTGATATAAGTCATAATCCTCAGCACCATATTCATGGCTGGATTTATTAAACGAAATTCCAAAAGGAGGATCAGCAATAATAAGATCAAAAAACCGTTTTTCTGCTTTTAATGGTAGAGTTTCGAGAACATCTCCAATCATGAGTTCATAATTTGATTCCCTAGACATTTTAAACCCAAAAGCTTTTTTATAAGGAGGAAGTCATTAGGTCATAACTGTATTCCCAAATTTCACTTTGAGAGAGGTAGTGCCCTGAATGACTTACAACATGGTAGTTCGAATCCATTTCAAGTAGAATCCCTGAATAAATAGCTAAATGATCATAATCCATTACTTTAATATCTGCCATGTTGTATAATTCCAATCTTTTCTTATAAAATTTCAGGAAAAGTTGTTTGAATTTCTCTAAGGAAATAATCTTGCGTTGTATTTGTATATCAAAACGACATACAATTATTAAATCAAAAGCAATAGCTTTCTTTTTTTGAATATTCAATACATTTCGAGCTTCACTCGGAATCGCATACGTCTTTACTACTCTGAATCCTGATTGTGTAATAACCTCAGCTAGCTTAAACCATGTTTGTTTCTCAGAGTGATGAAATGTGAAAACTAATAATCCATTAGATTTAAGCTTCCCTTTCGTGACCTTAAGAATCTCAATTAACTTCTCATAATAGTTTAAGGGGCGATTTGGGTTGATAATAGCTTCTGAATCCTTTGGTGTTTCATTTGTAGAAAACCAGGGATATCTACTTTGAAGAACCAATCGAAGCCATACATAGAAAAAATCTGATAATTCAGAGTAATTTACATTATCAGCATATGGTGGATCTGAAATGATGAGATCAACAGACAATGCAATCCCTTTAAGATCCTCTGCATCTTGGCAAAGAAGCAATAAATTGCTTTTAGCTGAAGGAAAATTTACATCATATTCTGAAATCGTTTTTCCATTAATTTTTCCAATAAAAGTTTTCTTCTTTCTCGTTATTCCTCCATCACTTTCGTACCGAACATAATTATAAGGAGCTTGATTATACTCCTTTCCTTTCAGGAGCTGCCTAACACATTTTCTCCAAGTTCCTCTTCCATATTTAGTGCCCCAGACATTGTTTTCGGCAAATGTTGAAAGAGGATGAAAATCATGTCGAGCAAAGATTCCCTCTACCTTCTGACCTTTAGGAGAATACCTTGTGAACACATTATTATGGTTAAGAAGATTTACAAATGCAGCCAAAAACATTTCTTGATAAATTCTCTCTGGAATCTTATGGATGTAATCCAGAATCATAGTAAGAGCCATTAATTGACGGCTATTGAATAATTCTGACCATTTCTTATAGTTATGATTATGAAGGGTTTTCGTAGCTACTCCAAGGGGGATTAAATCTTTTGGCCATGGGATTTTAGCTGAATAAAGTTTCCATTGTTCTTTAGATTTGTTGAAGAGATCAATATCCTGTTTAGAAACCGCTTTAATGAATTTAAATCGGGTGGTTTTAAGAGGAGACAATTCATTATTGTTATTGGCACAAGTTGAACAATATCCCTCGATAGCGAATAATTTACTTTCTAAAGGGTTCTTATTCCTTTTGAGAAAGGCAATTATATTTGTTATGTTCCCACATTTTGCGCAGCTACAGTCATTACGTCCGATCCGATTCCCTTTCAGGGGATTAAATTTGAACTGGCACTGTGGACAACTTTGTACTCCTTTTACCGAGTCTGAATACTCAAATATAGCTTCACAGGAGGGACATAAGATTGTGGCAATTCCCTTTTTCGCGGTGACTATAAAGTTTCGAAATAATGGAACTTGACTTTTACATTTCTCACAGGGTACCAATTTAACCCAATGAGTATAAATGATATCTGCTTGATGGTGACATATTGGGCATTCAGTTAAGTACCATTGTTTGATTTTTGATTTAATCCTTTTCTCACAATCCATTATCCAATTCTTAAGTTCGCCTAAATCAACCATTTCAGCTTCAGTTTTTGTAATGAACCAAGCTACTGGGTTGATATCAACACCAACACAACTTAAACCTAATCGTAACCCTTCGATTATAGTTGTCCCCCCACCCATGAATGGATCGAGAACAGTTATATCTGAGAAGTCATGGTCAAGGTAAAAATTCATCATGAGGTCATCTGATGGTGGAAGTATTGACCCCAACAAAATCGCTCTGAATATAGAAGATGAACGTCGAGCAAACCACTTAGAAATCTGGTATATAGGTTTGTAACTACTTCTCTCAGGGATAGCTAGCTTACTTATCTCAAGGATAGGGAATTTTTCTTCAATTAATTTAGAAGTCATTTAAGCAAACCTGTCTTCTGAAAGCACGAAGTCCATAAATTCCTTTGGAGTACCAAAAGTATAATCAGGTCTACTTTCTAATAACCTTTGAGGTTCAACAGCTCCCCATAGAGCAGCAGCAGTTTTTATCCCTGCCGCTTTTCCTGCCATAATATCTAGATGACTATCTCCTATGAAAAGAGTTTCATCTTTATTTAAGTTAAAAGTACTAACAGTCCGATATAGCGCATCTGGATATGGTTTTGAACGAGTGACATCATTTCCAGTCAATATAAGATCGAAAAGATCGAATATTCCTAATTTTTCTAAGGTTATGCCCATTGTAGTTCTACTCTTCCCGGTGAAAATGGTTAAGTAGGGGACATTAGTTTTTATTTTTACCAACTGATCTCTAGTGAAAAATCCTGTCGTTGAATGTATTTCACGATAACTTTGGAGGAACTCCGTCCAGGCAGGGTCTACTAGATCTGAAGGGAAAACATTCCTAAAAATTTCATCACCAGGAGGCCCCCACAGAGAAAGAACTTCTTGATCTGACATTTCTTTATCCAGATATTTTTTCATAATCTTTTGAAATAAGCGAATAATGTCAACACTGTTGTCCACAAGAGTACCATCGATGTCAAAGATCACACATTGAAGTTTCAAGACACATCAACAACCAAAGGTATAATTATGCTAAGGAAATTGAATGGTTTAAATATTTTTAAGCAAGACCCCAATTGTACTATAGCGGATAGAAATGGACGAAGAGTCACAGATTGATCCCCGAAATAAGCTTAATGCCCTTACAGGACGGGAATGGATTCGTTTTACAAAATCATGGTATATTGCTGATGGAAAACCTAGTGATATTTCACATGAGATCGACCTTCATCCCGCTTCATTTCCTCCTGCGATGATACGAGAATTCATAGAATTTTTTACAAAACCAGGTGAAAAGGTTTTAGATCCTTTCGTAGGTACAGGATCGACATTAGTTGCGTGTGATGAGTGTGGACGACAAGGAGTTGGGATAGAACTCTATGAAAAATACTCAAAGACAGCTCAAGCTCGGACAAACCTACCCATTTATCAAGGAGACGCTCGAGAGATCATCCCATTATTTATAGCTGATGGAATGGAATTTACTCTCTGTATCACCTCACCGCCCTATTGGCGAATATTAAAGAAGAAAAAGGATTATAATCAACAAGAACGGCTTCAAAAAGGATTAGATCTCCAATATGGAGAACACCCAAATGATCTCGGAATGATTGAGGATCAGGACACGTTTCTTGGAGAACTGATCAATTTATTTAAGCAAATTAAAATTCTTCTAAAAAATCGTGGTCATTTAATTATTTTTATCCAGAATATTCGTGATAAAGGGGAGATTAATCCTCTGGCTTTTGAAGTTGCACTTGGTTTAAAACAAGATTACCAATTTTTAGGGGAACGTATCTGGTTACAAAACCAAAAAACATTACGTCCGTATGGTTATCCTTATTCATTTGTACCAAATGTACACCATCATTATGCTTTGATTTTCCAGAAAAGGTGATATCATTCATGTACATCACATCATATGGGGGAGTGAATGAGGTTGGTGGAAACGCCTTCCTTTTAGAAATAAATGATTCAAGAATCCTATTAGATTTTGGTAGATCATTCAAACAAGAAGCCACCTATTTTACAGGATTTTTACTCCCCCGTACTTCCCAAGGGCTTAAGGATTTCCTTGAGTTCGACATAGTACCGAGAATCGAAGGCCTTTATGCTCGAGAATTTGTTCCAAATGAGGATGTCACTAATCTGGCAATCAACGCATGTTTCCTATCTCACGCACATTTAGACCATTTTGGGAACTTAAACTTGCTTCATGAAGACATCCCTATTTTCATGGGAGAAACTGCAAACACGATAATTCAATCGATCCAAGACACCACACGACCTCGTTTTGGCCGACCATATATCAGAGAAGCTACAGAAGATGATCCCTCAAATATAAGAACTTTCAGGACGGGTGACGTGATTCAAATCAATGATCTTGAGGTTACTCCAGTTCACGTTGATCATTCTCTTCCAGGAGCTTATGGATTTATTATTGAAAGTTATAATGATCAAGCTATTGGATACAGCGGAGACATTCGCTTGCATGGATTCCGAAAAGATTTAACACAAGATTTTATTGATCTTGCTAGGAAAAAAAACCTTAATACACTTCTGATAGAAGGAACAAACATCAACGAAGATTTTGAGACCGAAGAGAGAACTGTTCAAAAAGATGTTTCCCAGGCAATCAAAGAAACAAATGGATTAGCAATCGCTAACTATAGCTTACGTGACATTGATCGATTTAGATCCTTTTATTTAGCCTCTAAGGAAAATGGTCGAAAACTTCTAATAAGCATGCAACAGGCATATCTACTTCAACTACTGCAAAATGATCCTCACTTAGAGATTCCCTCTTTAGCTGATCCAAATATCGAGATCTATAAGCGTCCCAAGACTCGTTATTTTCAATGGGAGCGTGAATTATGTGAAAAATACCATATGATTGAATCTCCAGATTTTGATCAAACAGAGTATGTTTTTCATTGTGAATTTTGGAGATTAACAGATTTAATTGATATTAAGCCACAACCTAATGAATCTACCTATTTTTATAGTCATGGGGATCCTTTTGATGAACAAGGGGAACTGGATTATAACCGAATGATGGAATGGATCAAGCATTTCCGTCTAGAATTTAAACAGTATCATGCATCTGGACATGCCCCTCGTAGCGATTTAAAGCGAATAGTAGAAGAGATCAGTCCCCAAATAGTGATCCCAATTCATACAGAACACCCTGAGATGTACCGAGAAATAGTAGACATTCCATTATTGCTTTCTACACGTGGACGTAAGATTTTAATATAGGGGATGATTACTGTTTCTTAAAAAAAGTGTTCTATGAGTGTTTTAAAGCCTACTGTCATCTGAACAAAATCAAGAAGTCCAATTGCAAATGTAACTCCTAAAAGAACAGCGAATAAACTTCGGATTTTTCTTGGGAGAATAATTAGGCAGGGGTAAAACCACATCCAATACCATGGAAAAGCAGTAGCATAGATCTTAAGAAAACCAAGAAGAAGAATAAAGGGGAACCAATATACCCGTTCAAGAATCCCATGGATATTGATATTCGACATATCAATTTGAGGAAAAATACCTACCCAGTACAGTATGGCGAGAATCAGAAGGAGGGAGGATAGTAGGGAGGAAATACTAGGGTAGAATAAATATAGAGGATTTGACGGAATTTGACCAGAATACAATTCTAAATTACCAAATGAACTGAAATAACGTAATACAAATTGTGAAAAGAGTAGGGGAAAAGATAGGAATATCATTGAAGTGATAACAGTTAAAAATCCAAATAATACCTGTTTATTTTCAACATAATCAATTATTAATAGATAAGGAAGGAGAATGAGAGAAATATATTTCCAATGAAACCCAATTCCAATACTTAAGTAACTGAGAATCTTATACTTACTATGTAATAACAGAGGAAGGAGAAGAAACATAACAGTGATGGCAG
>JBHLKY010000022.1:53963-75309 GCA_048886185.1 Candidatus Hermodarchaeota archaeon | reverse complement strand
AGGGATTTTAACAATAACAGCCCCTCTACTTGAAAAAGTACCGAAAACTAAAGTTGCTGTTGAGTAACAGATGGAGATCCTATTATTAGATAAGGCTAAATAAATAAGTAAATAAATGATATAATTACAAATCTTAAGGAGTGGAAAATAAAATGGATAATAATTCATTTGAATGTAAAGTAAGAGAAGCTGCTGCAAGAGATGTGGGACGGGGAATCATTAGGATTGATCCTGAAATTGCTGAAGGATTTAATATATCTGCGGGCGATGCACTTAAAATTATTGGGAAGCGTCGAACTGCTGCTATCTATTGGCCTGGATATCCCAATGATCGAAATACAGGAATTGCTAGGATTGATGGTAGCACACGTCGAAATGCTGGTGTTGGTATAGATGACACTATTAAAATTATTCATATTGATCCCAAAATCGCTACACGTATAGAATTTGCACCAATCCAAAACTTACGAATTCAAGGAGGAGAAGGACACCTCAAACACATTCTGATGGGTCGTGTTCTTACGAAAGGAGATTTTATAGAAATACCTGTGTATAATCAACGTATTATATTAGTTGTGTCAAAAATCTTACCAGGTGGTGACGCTGCTATAATGCACGAAAGTACTAGAGTCACCATATCTCAAACCCCTGTCAAGGACGTACAACAAGAGACATTCCAAAGAGTTAGATATGAGGATATTGGAGGACTAAATGATGAAATTCAGAAAGTTCGTGAAATGATAGAACTCCCAATGAGACACCCGGAGCTATTCAAACGTCTTGGAATTACTCCTCCTCGAGGAGTATTATTGCACGGCCCACCTGGAACTGGAAAAACTTTGCTTGCTAAAGCCGTAGCTACAGAAACAGAATCTCATTTTATATCTGTTTCTGGTCCTGAATTCATGTCTAAGTTTTATGGTGAAAGTGAGCAACGAATTAGACAATTCTTTGAAGAAGCGAAGGAAAATGCTCCTAGTATAATCTTTATTGATGAGATAGATTCAATCGCTCCTAAAAGGTCAGAAGTCACTGGAGAAGTAGAACGACGGGTAGTAGCTCAGCTTTTATCGAATATGGATGGCTTGAGCGATCGTGGTGATGTGGTAGTAATAGGAGCTACTAACCGATTGAACGCATTAGATCCTGCGTTACGTCGAGGGGGTCGTTTTGATCGCGAAATTGAAATAGGAATCCCGAACAAACCTGGTAGAGAAGAAATTCTGTTGATTCATACGCGAGGAATGCCCTTAGCCAAAGATGTTAATTTAGAATATCTTTCAGAAGTGACCCATGGATTTGTTGGGGCTGATCTCGAACAATTGGTTAAAGAAGCAGCTATGAATTCGTTACGGAAAGTTATTCCGAAGTTGGATCTTGAAGAAGATACCATTCCAGCTGATATTTTGAGTGGGCTCGAAGTTTCTCAGAATGACTTCAATGAGGCCCTTTTAGGCATTCAACCCTCTGCTTTGCGTGAAGTTTTTGTTGAAGTGCCTAATATTGGTTGGGATGATGTTGGAGGACTCCTAGCGGAAAAACAAGAAATTCGCCAAAGTATAGAACTTCCTCTTAAACACCCTAAATTCTTTTCTCATATGGGAGCAAAACAGCCTAAGGGGATACTCCTTTATGGCCCACCTGGAACTGGGAAAACTCTTTTAGCAAAAGCAGTTGCTCATGAAACACAGGCTAATTTCATTAGTATTAAGGGTCCTGAGTTACTTTCAAAATGGGTTGGTGAATCTGAGAAAGGTATTCGTGAAGTGTTTCGTAAAGCACGACAGGCTGCCCCCTGTATTATTTTCTTTGATGAAATTGATTCTATAGCTCCTGTAAGAGGTAAATCATTTGACTCGGGGGTGACAGAACGGATGATCAGCCAATTTTTAACTGAATTAGATGGTCTAGAAGAATTAAAGGGAGTTGTAGTGATTGCAGCAACTAATCGTCCTGATATGATTGATCCTGCTTTACTTCGGTCTGGTCGGTTCGATAAATTAATAGGAATTGGTCTTCCTGATTTACCTGCTCGACTTGAGATCCTAAGGATCCATACAAAAGAGGTTCCTTTAGCGGCTGATGTAGATTTAGAAAAATTAAGTGATAAGACCGAGAACTTCTCTGGGGCAGACATAGCTTCTCTATGTCATGAGGCTGTTCTTATTGCTATAGAAGAACATCTACCCCATATACAAGAGCTACAAGAAGATTTCACAAGTTTTAAGGTCTCAACTACACATTTTGAGAAAGCTTTTGATAAGATTTTAGGAACCCGAAAAGCTGGCCGAATTACTCCTACACAAAAGCTTGAAGGAATGCAAGAAGAAGTTGATCGTTTATCATTTGTTTAGGATCAATTTTTCTTCCTTTTTTTCTTTTCTTAACAATTCAATATGAATTATCAAAAACATTAGTCGTATGAGGCTATTCTTCGAGAAGAGTTTATAATTAGAGACACATTCTTTCATCACTTTTCAGAAAAAAGATTCAATCTTAATGGGTAATTTCTTTCAATTAATTTTTTAAATTAAAACCTTTTCAGTAGCTTATCTTGACATAAAAAGGGAATCTTTTTTATAGCTTTTTTCTACACTTTAAAGAGAAATTTTTTATGGTGATTGTGATGGATACCAATGATTTTGAAATTCGAGATGTTGTTGATATTGATCTAAAAGGTGGGACTCTTATTGAATGTTTCCCCTCTATTAGTGCTCTTGCTTTAATTACAGCGAACATTATTCTTGAATCTAGTGGAAGACAAGGTAGATGGAGCCTTGATCAGGTGGCAGTTGGCGATAGTAATCAGATTCCTGCAATTTGTGTGGTGTATTATTCCAAGCCTAAGTTCCCAATTCGGATTTATGCAAGTTCTGAAGCAAAAGTGGCGCTTTTAGCATCAGAGGTTCCACAGTACCCCCCTATTACTCGGGAAATCGGAAAAAAAATATTTCACTGGTCTAAAAAGAAAGGAATTGATCGTATTGTTTCTGTAGAAGGATTTAAAAGTGATTACACTCAATCCCCTCAGGATCTCCCTTATCGAGTATTTGGTATAGGTACCACAGAATCTTGCAGAAATTTCCTTAGAGAAAAGAAAATTACACCATTAGATCATGGAGTTATCAAGGGTTTGAGCGCAGTATTGTTAAATGAGGGGTGGTATAATCGTTCTGAAGTTATCGTGATTTTAGGGGAAATCAGACAACATTATCCTGAGGTTCGCACGGCTGCTCGTGTAATTGAAGTACTGAACCAGTTGATTCCTTCACTAAAAATAGGAATTGAACCTATTCTCGTACAAGCTGAAAAAATTGAACAAATGGCTCTATCAATGAGGGAACAAGCTAATGCAGCAATAGATGTTGAAGGAGGACACCCTCCAAAAGATACAACATATATTTAATTAGACTTTAACTTTGAAGTATTCAATATTTCCCTCTTTTTTTCTTTCTTGTTTATTTTTATGTTAGGATCCTATTCTTTGTAGAAGATGAGACTTATCTCCTGTGAAAGATAAAACATATATTAGAAGTAATTATTGGATTTTTAGCAGGTTGAACATCTGATTAACAGTGTAAATAGACTGTTGATATAATTTAAAGTCCAAATTTTATATTTGGTAATGTTGTATGTCAGTAATAAAAGATATTTCTGATTTGTTACGAATTAGCTTATGCTTTCTTGCCAGTATTGTCATAATGATTGCTGGGTACCTCAGCTATCGATTAAATGGCATTATTAAACCTGATTTCAGGCCTCAGAATTTTGTTGAATTCATTCTAAAAAATGAGATTGTCCCCTTAGATGGTGTCCTCCTTGGATTAATCGTCCCTTTCTCAATGATTGCAGGAACTCATGTAATAAATGATTACTTTGATTATTCAAGTGATGTATTGAACCACAGGTTTGACCGTCCTTTAGTAAGAGGATCTATATCCTTAAAAATGGCAAGAAACATTGCTATCGTTTTTTATTTTCTCGCTTTGCTGATTACAATAATTGAAGTCATATTCTACGGATTATCTCCTCTACTAATTCTTTGTGCATTGTTTTTTATTCTATTAGGAGTCGGTTACAACTTAGGAATAAAAGATTATGGGATTATTGGGAATATTTGGGTAAGTTTAGGGTATGTTGCTCCTTTTTTAATGGGAACATTACTCATCGGTATTTTAAACGAATGGGTTTTTCTTAACATAATTGTGATTTGTTTTTTTATACTGTTTTTAGCGTTAGGTCGTGAAGTTTTGAAGGATATAATGGATATTGAAGGTGACTTACAAACAGGGAAACGTTCAGTTGCAATTTCATTAGGCCCACATTGGGCAGCACGGATTTCAGGTTTTATATATTGCGTTAGTATTTTTTTTGGTTTTTTATTGCTTTTTCTGGGATTTCAGAATAATCTCGTATTTTTCACTGGTTTCATCATTTTAGTAGTCTTATTATTTGTTACTACAATCCTTTTAATTCGTAAACCCACTTTGGAAACAGCAATCAAGGGTAGAAAATATACACGCTGGTCTTTATGGTGGGCAACAGCTCTTATATATTTAAGTAGCTTTTTCATCTAATAATCTTGATAAACATTGAATTCTTGGCATCTTTGTATGATTATTCCATCTCTTCAATCATATCATATAATTGTGCCTGAATTTCTTTGTTTTGGTCTCCGATTTCGGAAATCCGTTCCCACACCTCTGAAGATAAGGCATATCTTTGTAAGATTATAGGAAGTATTTGATTCCATTGATAAGCTCCCATCTGAAAACTGGGAGCATCATCCAATATCTTTTGAAATTCGAGTGACAGTTGTAGATAAACTCTTTGTTCTGTAGCAGATAATTCAATGTTCTTGATAGGTGAAGGGAACTTAATCGAAGAATGAGGATTTGAATAATCTCTATTTAATTCAGAACCCGGTTTATATTCGTTCATTACCAAATTCACCTTAGTTTGTATCCTAATCTCTTAAATATAAAAAAAAATCAGATACAAACATAAGCAAATTTTCAATATAGGAACTGTAGGAGAGAATGTCTATTTTATTAAAAGCAATGAAATGCCATTGGTAACTCAATCACATGCATATAAATCTTAAAATCACATGAAAGATTAAAAAGAGGGCGAAATTACAGTTAACCCATTCATATAAGCTTGTAATACCTTTGGAATTATTACTGATCCATCTTCCTGTTGATAATTTTCTAAGAGAGCGCAAAGTGTTCGTTCAGTGGCAATTGCGGTAGAATTTAGTGTGTGGAGATAATCTTTGTCTCCACCAGCTTTTCCATAAGTAATATTGAGTTTCCTGGCCTGATAATCAGTCACATTAGAGCAGGAGACTAATTCTCTGTAAGTTTCTTGTGCGGGAAACCAAGCTTCAAGATCATACTTTTTTGCTGCATTAGCATTCAATTCCCCTGAGGCAATGTTTACAACACGATGGGGAATCCTCAATCGCTGGAATAATTCTTCAGCATTCTTGATCATTTCTTCATGTAATTCTTCTGACTTATCTGGTTGAGTAAAGACAAATTGTTCAACTTTATTGAAATGATGCACCCTAAAAATTCCTTTTGTGTCTTTGCCATGAGACCCAGCTTCACGACGATAACATTGTGAAATCCCACAATACTTCCGAGGGAGAGTATCTTCATCAAGTAATTCATTCATGTGGAACGCTGCGAGGGGCTGTTCTGAGGTAGCAATGAAGAAGATATTTTCTTTTGGGTCATTATACAAGGTTTCTTCAAAATCATCCAACTCACTTGCTCCTCGCATCGCTTCTTGGCGCATAAAAGGAGGAGTCCAAAAGGGGATAAACCCTCGTTCATTCACAAGAAAATCCAAAGCAAATTGGATCAGAGCTAGATTCAAAAAAACCATTTGATTTGTAAGAAAGAATGTTCTTGCTCCACTGACCTGGGCAGCTTTTTCAATGTTAGCAAGACCAAGAGACTCAACTAACTCAGTGTGACCTTTTATAGGAAAAGAAAACTCAGGTTTTTTTCCCCATTCACGTAAAGTAACATCTCCTTCTTCTGTTTCAGCAATTGGCACCCCAGGTAATAATATATTTCCGATATTATAACGAATTCGATCTCTCTCTTCTAAGGTATCATTGGTAATTTTTTCTAAGTCAGAAATCTCATTTTTAAGTTGATTCACACGAGCTTTTAGTGGTTTGATATCTTCCCCTTTCTTTTTCCGAGGCCCAATATCACGACTAATTTGATTCCTTTCTTTACGTAGCTCATTTACTTGCAACAAAAGTGAACGCCATTTGGAATCTAGAGCGATGACTTTATCTACCTGATCAGGATCCTTAAAGCGTTTAATTTCAGAGTCACGAATTATTTGAGGATTTTCACGAAATACTTTGATATCAATCATATGAACCTTTATCTCCTCTGAGAGGTAATGATTCTGTTCTAGACTCTATACAAGCACAAAACCTTTTTAATTTTAAATATGTAAGATGTTACAAGCTAAATATATAAAGAAAAAAGTTGCTGATTTTTCCATTCACAATTATTTATAATCTTTAATCATCTTTCTTTCAGTGGATCTGCATTTACATATTTCCAGAAGATAACTACTGAAATTAAAATGAATATTGCTGCCAAAGGCCCCCATAAAATTAACCCAAGGCTGTATGTGTGATCCTGCCAATCAGTGAAAATGGGTAAAGTCGGAATATTGAAGGGAAAATTCTCCTGTAAGAGATATCCTACAATCAAATACCCAATAACCTGAAAGAAGTTCAGTGGTATTGATTCAAAACCATAATACATTCCTGCCCTGGATTCTCCTGTACGGCGTTCATCCTCTTCAGCAATATCCGCAACAATAGCATATGGAAGTAGATAAAAACCTGAAACTCCTATACCTGCAAAAATGACAAATAGTATTGCTTGCAAAAGAACAGGTAAAATCTGGGAAATTATTTCAATCTGACCTACCACCAATGTAAAAGGTAACCAAACTGCCATCCAAATTCCAGAATAGATGTAGCTATTGGTTTTTCCTTGTCTATTTCCAAATCGTCCCCAAAGGACGAATCCAGAAAAAACAACTCCAAGAAGAGTTATACCAAATAATAGATATTCTATAATTCCAGTAAAGTAAAGGGCTTTATCAATCCAAGTTAAGACTATACCCATTGTAATACTCAAAGCAACTGATATGAATCCTCTAGCGATTGTCCAAGAAACATAATTCTTGTTCCCTAAAACGACTTTCAATTCCTCACGAATATTTGGCTGAGGAATGAAGACTTCCCTCGCTTTAATTTCGATAAGAGACGGTATAAAGAAAATTACCACCAAAAATGAGAAGAATCCGATAATCAGGGGTAAAATAATAGTTAATACTTCTTTATTTGTTAAAAAAGTGAATATAGAATTGGTTGTTTCTAATCGCTTTTTTAAATCATCAGCGGAGCCCCCCAATAGACCAGGTAATAGAAAAGCTGAACCTGCACCGATAATAAATGCAATAAGGTTAACTGTGTTTTGATATCCACTAATTTCCAGACGTTCATCCGTTGAAGTTATTTCAGGCATCCAAGATTGAAAAGGTGTTAACAAGAATCCATATAATCCTTGGTAAAGGGAATTAAAGAAGATTAAATAGCTAAAAACTTCAAGAGTCTCATTCCCAAGTCCAATGAGTGGAAGTATCAAGTGAGGCGAATAGAGGAAAAAGAAAGCAATAGCAAGCAATGGAGCACCGAGGATAACATAAGGTTTGCGTCGTCCCCATCGAGTTTTTGTACGGTCAGAAATATATCCAGAAAAGTAACTAGAAAATGCGATCACTATTTTACCTATCGCAACACCCAAAAATGCAAGGAAAGGGTTCTCTCCTAGACCAAAGAATGCATAATAAACATAACCAGTAAATAAATCAGCCAAATCCATTGTGATGGATGAACCAAGCCGACCAATGCCATAACTAACCTTTTCTTTGAATTTTAACATACCATTCACCTAAATTCATCATACCAACTAAAAGATAGTAAGAGTTTTCTTGATTAGAATAAAAGAATTTTGGGAGGAACTTCAGAGGGATGATAGATATTAAAAAAGAAGAAAATTAAAAGATATTGTATGGAGAAAAAAAGACAAGATGGTATGGTTACCTGTATTTATGTCCTACTTGTAAAAGCCTATCGTGAATCTCTCTTTCTCCTTTAATTTCCTTAAGTTCACATTGCTTTCCCACACGATAACCAGATTTTAGTAGAAATCCCGTTTTACAGATACCCCGTGCTTGACGTCCAGCTGTGCGTTGAGTAATGAGGCCTGTTCCTTCTGTAAAGCTTATTGTTGCCATTTGTTTCGATTCATCTATCTCTAGAACAGCCTCTTCATTTCCTCCTAATTCTCGAAATTCTCCGTCTACATAATAAAGCTTTACTATTTTACTTGTTGGAGATGGTTTCGGTATCCCCAATCCTAGATCCGTGGGACTAGGTTCAGGTTGAGGTGGAGCTTTTACTGGTTCAGAAACTGGTGTCGGTGTTGGTACGGGAGTTGGTTCTGGTTTTGATATGGGAGGTAATGCACCTGACTCTTGGGTTGCTCCCATTAAATCAGTAATACCGCCAGTTATACCTTCAGACATTGTAGAAGCATCATCGGTTCGTACCTCTTCTGATTCCGCTAGTTTATTAACTAAATCAAAGAATCCCTTTGGTTCATGTCCGTCTCCTATAGTATAAACCATTGGATTTCGTTCACGTGCAACATCCAACTTACGAACTAATCTATTTCCTGCAGCTTTTTCTCCAACTTGTGACCCAGATCCGACCCAGACATATAAATCGTGATAGGCATCAAGTACAAAGACATCATCACTAATAAATGATTCCTGTTTTAAAGGAACATTTTCAATTACAATATCATCAGATGAGGATCCGTCTGTAAGGTCGACATCGCGAATACGGTAGAGTGCATATGAGATCTCTTCTTTATTAACTTCAACATGCTTTAAAAATCCAGGAGTATCTCCAGTGACCACAAAAAATTCTAATAGTCCTTTAAACTCCTCGGATTCATTACCCTCGACCTCTGTATCAATGTCTATTTCTTTGTCTTTAAGATCTAATTGTTTCGCTGCCCATGCGCCAACCGCCCGATCATCTGCAAACGCTTGGGATCCTAACCAAATATAGACCTTTTTCTCGAGACCAACACTGACATCACTATTATCGATGACGTATACGTCACCGTTTAAAAATTCATAAGGGGGATTGATTTCTTTTAGATTTTTTCCTTCAACATGTAAGACACGCATCATTTAACCATCCATGCAATTATTAACTACTTTCTGAAATTTATGATATATTAAGTTAGTTCATAAATAATTATTTCGATATTCTGATGTTACTTTACTAGGGTTTCAAATATTTTTTCAGGAACACAGTGTTAAGAGCTGTTCCTCTAAAAGCTTAATTTTTTCACGTAATCTTCGAACTTGATAGCTCAGGACTTTGTTTTGGCTTAGTAAATCCATAATATATTCTTTTAGTTTCTCTATCTCACGTTCCTCATGAGTAGTGAGATCTATTGCTGTAGAAATGGTGGATCGAAGATCCTCTAGCAATTCATCGAAAATTTTTTGTGGGTAATCAAGACTATTATCTCTTTGGGTTGTCCAATTATAGATCCATTCATCCAAAAATGCTTCCACAAAGCTTTTGAAAAGGGTCTCATTAACATAAGGAAATTCTACTAGGAAAAGTAGATGAATACTTGTCATCCTCCCCATTTTTGTAATACGGGGATCTTTTGAATCGGGAGCGGGTGCTAGAAAGGAATAACTCAAGTGAATTAGATCTTCACGATTAGGAACATTAAGAGGATCTCTAAATCCGCTTGAATATTCAACAAGGCGCCCCATTGCTGAGACAGTTTGACCCTGAACCGCTAATAACAACGCATTCTCTGATAACAAAGCACCACTATTATATACCACTTTAGGTCCTTCAAGGTCATCAAACATTGATATAGTTATCCCTTGGAGATGGTTTCGTTGCTGACTTCGTATCTCGATCCATGATTGGAGTTTGAATTCGACTTCGGTAATATCGATTAATTCATCTGCGAGAATGATGTACAAATCTTGTTTAAATTTTCGATAATGAAGTCTTGTAAAAGAGGAGTGTAATTCTTTCGTGTAAAGGGGGGAATCAATAACCATCTCAATTTTTGGATCTTGAAAAATCTCTGCTATCAGTTCATCTTCTTCAGCTTTTGTCAAAATTATTTTCTTATGCAACTTTTTGTCGAAGATGTATAATCCTTGATGATTTAAGAGCCAAAAACGGTAATAATTGTTTGTTGATGCCATTAAATCCCATCAAAAGTCTTCTTTTGAAGCGTATGTTAATATATTTTATTTGGTAATACGCAAGATGTCTTCCTGACTAGCCTCAATTAAGAGGTTTATCTCAATTGCTCGATCCAAAAACTTGATTGCTTCACTTCGTTTAAAGTGCCTAGAGAGGTGTGAGATTATTTGTTCACTGAAAAAGAAATGAACCCCTTCTTTTTGAAAGCGTATTTCCTTTATAAGCTTTAGCATTTTCATTTCTTTCCTTGATAATTTTATGCTCTCTAAAGTTAATACGCCCTCATTCAAAATAAATGCAGAGAAATAATGGAGGGGAATATGCTTTCGAACCATTTTCTTTATCTGATTACTGGGGACCTGATCAGACCTGTAAAAGTCTTGTAAATCATTAGCAAATTTAGCTTCAACTTCCCGGCCTAGGTTCGCGAGGCGTTCTTGGAAATAATCAGGGAGCCTAATCTCTGAAATAATGATAAAACTCGAGAATTTCCCATGCCAAATTAACATGTGAAGGCCTTCACGGCTCATTACCTCAATTTTTTCTTTCTCTTTCTGTTCCTCTGTACGTGAACGCATTCCGTCTGAAACTTCCTCCATAAAAGTACTCAAAGCAGCCGACATCCCAGACAAAGCATCAGTATCAGTTTGTAATTCTGCAATGGTTTTTTCAGAGTAAAATTGTAACCCTGATTCATGGCGAGCGATTAACAAGCGGATGGATTTAATATCTTCAAAACTCTGTTCAATTTTCCTACGTCTTGCTTGAATCGAAGCCCTTCTTCGTTTACGTCTGCGATTCACGACCACACTACTCGCAACTACTGCTCCAACAACCAAGAGTAATGTCACGCCAATTGTCACAACAGGAATGATTATTTCAAGAGGATCAAAGATTTGAACGATTTTGTATTGGGCAAGTTCCGCTGCAGGTATGCTATACCTAGATGGTAGTCCTGATGAAGAACGATCAGACCATACAGTAATATTAGCGAATCCTAAAGCGCTAGCAGTTAGATCTCCACTTATTTGGAAGGTTGCTTCGCCTAGCACATCAGTTAGACTGGAACCTGTGACTTTGATAATATCCTCATTGGTCTTAAGCTCAATATAAAAGGAAATGTTGACATTTTCCAAGGAAGCAAGTAAAATCTCAGAACCACTACCCCCATTTGTGAGCTGAGTGTAATTTAACAACACTGATATTTTTATGGCTTCTCCCTGTGCTAAAGATTTTCCAGGTAAGGTCACAGTAAGGATGGTTTCACGGCCTTGTAACGTGAGATTCAAACTAATGATCTGACTTTGATACCCAGTTAGACTAACTTGAATTGTGAGGTTATAATCTCCATATGGATTATCAGCTGTCGAAAAAGTAATCCTAAACCAATTTTCATCTCTCTCAACATCAAATCCAACTGAGGTGCCATTCATCTTCACATTGAATGAGAACGTGTTTGGTACGAAGGTTCCACGAAAAGTCTGATAACTTTCATTACCTGTGATTGAAAATATATCTTCAACAATGATTGAATGATTGTAGGTGAAATTGGTAATATCCAAGGCTGAAGTGGGCATTATACTGACATTAATGAAAACAGAATACCTCAGAGTTACATGATTTGGTATTTCAAAAACAATTATCACTTGGAAGAAACCTAGTGAATTTCCTTCAATAATGAAGTTATGAGTACCATTATTGAATGAAGTACTAAAAGAAAGCATTGTTGAGCCGTTACCAAAGTAATCTGGGCTGAAATCACGAATGCCTATAAAATTGATAGAATCAAACCATGTAAGGCTTATATTGTACTGATCAGAGAAGTAAAACGGACTTATTTGCCCTATTATGGTATTATTGGCCAATGATACCAAGTACAATTCTGTTGGTAACGGTAAGATAATAATAGTAATAACTGTAGATTGATTTTCAAACCTAGATGCCCAGAAGTTAAAAGTCACTATATAGGTTCCTGCCTGGTTAGCTGACACTGTGAATGAATAGTTGCCATTTGTAATATTATCGAAGAGACAAGGTGAGGAAGTAATTATTCTAGAGCTATTAATCCTTAATACTGGACTGAATGGGGCGTTTGGATTGGATTCAGTTTGCCAAATTAATGAAAAATTTGTATCCTGGGAATAATAAGTCGTAATCGTAGATGGTACAGATACTAATCTTGATTCAGCTACTTTCACATAAAATCTAATGTTATATGAAGCGTCAGCATAATTACTAAGCTTAAATGGGATAGAAATTAAGACAGAGGTTGTAGTTGCAATGATATCTGCACGATAGGTAAATAGATGATCTCCAGAAGATACATTAACAAAAGATACATTAGTTGGTAACCATGAGAATGTGCTAATGTTGACACCATTATTTGTCTCACTATCATTGATAACAATGTGGAAATAATAGATGTCTCCATACTGTAAAAAGCCAACTTCGCTAAGCCAGTTATTTGGATGAGTAGAAAGAGCATTATTGATAATTAAAGTACGATTTCCTACCCGAAAATGTAGAATTATCTCTAAGGGAGTATATAAATTCGTCTCGAAAATGACTGAAATAATGTAATCATTCACATCACTCGCGCTAAAACGAAAGTAATGGGTGCCATTACTCGGATCAGAGGAGATGAAAATCATCGATGAATCATTAATCATTACTCCATCCGAATCATTTAGATTCTCACTATATTCACTTTTCCAGACCAACCAGAAATCACAGAAGTCTCCCGAATCGATTGTTGCATTTGGAGTACCAATAATATTTGGAGAGTAGTCAGTTATACTGCTATCTGCTGGTTGAATAACATATTGAATGGTAAATGTTAAGGAAGAATAATTTTCATGGGAAAATGAGATATTAATCAGGAATGTACCTACTGCAGATCCATTAAAAATGAATGTCCAATTATGATTTGCCTGTTCTACTTGACCAATCCATATTGTTAGATCACAAGCAATATTAGGGGTAGAAATCAGAATTCGACCAGTTTTATTTGTATAGTAGCTCAACGATATAGAGAATTCATCGAATTCATTAGGGGAGAAATGTCTAATGTAAATGGTTCCATTTGTACAAGGAATCTCATCAATAACATCAAATGCATCTAAATCTATGAAAGGACTTTTAACAACGTTAAAAATGACATTTAAAGAGCTGGATTCAAAATTTGTAAGAATAAAGGTTAATTCAATAGAATGTGTAATTATTCCCACAAAATTTGTGTTGTATGCAAATCTAAACCAAAATAGATCCCCTGTCCTGTTCAAAAATTGCACTTTATTAGTATCATTTATTGCAATTGGTCCTTCACCATTAAATGTTATATTTTCATTCCAGTCAGTGTTATTGAAGAAAAGTGAGAAATCATAATATTCAGCATAATACACGTTGGTGTCATTCTGATAAGCTGTTTGCAATCTTGTTCTAGCTTTTAATACCTCTAAACGGAAGATAAAAGTAGCATCTTCATAATTTGTTAAACTAAAAGTAATTTCAATTCTGTATATAGCTTCCTGATCAGGATCAAATGTAATGTTCCATGTAGAATCAGCAGCTTCTTCTGAATTTAAAATAGGTATTATTGGAATTGGATCAATACCTATTGTAGCAAATGTGGATAAATTTTCATTTGTCATCTTATGATAATAACGTAACAAAATTGACACATGATCTGCAGAGCTATCAGCGTAATATATCTGTGTTCCTAATGTATCATTATAAACTGCACCATTTCCATCAATAATCGCAGATATATTTGTTCTTCCGAGATTGATTGTAAGATTAAAGAACCAAATTCTAGTTAGGTAATTTGAATGACTTGCTGTTATATTTAAATTAAGATGAGAACTGACACCACCATACTTGGGATTGGTTGAATTGAATCGATAATAATAAATATTTGCCACGTTGAAGACATTAGCAGAATCACCATCAACTGCAATAGTTGCAGCACCAATTCCACTCCCTCCAGTGTCATTGTACTGAATTTCAATTGTTATATTTTCTCTCCATTCCAGAACAAGCTCTTGGGAGGTATTGATACTAAGTAAGGTATCTGAAACTACTTTGACATAGACTGTAGTTGAATGGCCTACAAATCCAGGTAATTCAGCAGAGATATCGATAGAAATAATATCCCCAGGGTTGTGTTGGGAATCATTAACTTCAATAGAGAAAGTATAAGGACCTTGGGCCGCTGTATGGTTGAAATCTATTAAGGGAGTAGCTCCCCAAGATGGAACACCTGTAAGAATAGCATTATTGATAACAGTTGCATTGTGAGTTGAATTATAATAGACTACGATGTCTAAATGCGTATCTAGAATTACTTCAGCTTCATATCCGAAATCAAACGTGGAATTAACAATCATGTTTACTATACGTGTAAATGTACCAACCTTCGATTTTTCAAGGTTATTCCAGAAAGCTTGTAGGCTATAAGTGCCATTTATGTTTGTAGTTTGATCTAATGTACTATTAATTGCCCAAATATCAGTTATTATAGTTTGACTGTCGTCAATGTTATTTTTTTGAAGAACTTGAGATCCATCAGGATAATCGATCCAGTAAGTCAAATTTCCAATCTCGATTACTTCAAAATCAAGACTATAATCATTCATTGTAAAAGTTTGATAAGGTAGTTCAAGAGTTGTTCCCCCTAGCGAGATATTAAATTCTAAAATATAATTAGGAGCATCAAATGTGATATTCCAGTCTGTAGCCACCGCCAGCGTTGAAGCATTGATTATCATTTGAGTAGATTGATTTGAGTAAATAACAGAGGTATTTAAACCTCCTGAGGGAGTTATGTTATACTCTAGCGAACCACCATGTGATATTGAACTCCCGTTCCAATCACTTTCTAGTCCATTCACGGTTAATAAACGGTTACGAATATCATAGCTTGTTGTAATACTTGATGTTGTGAATGTCAAGTTCCACTGAGAAATACTGTTATTTACAGTTAAATAAGAGGCTGTAATGGGTAGGGGATTGTTTGAATCGGTAATATTAATTATCCATCTTATCGTAAAATTCACCGAGGTATTAGTCGAGAAGTAATGAATATTATCTGATGTTCCATTCCATTCGAACCAAGTAAATGTACTCAAATCTGTGCTATCTATCGATGTTTGATATAAGAACTCTACAGATTTGGGAGAGGTGTATTTTTTATTCAGATAATTTGAATTAACTAACTCCACAGGTAACACCTGAGGCATGATCACCATATCTACTCCAGTCCATTCAAACCAATTTGGTAAAGCAATCTTATAATTCCATTCCCCTTTATCTGGATTTCCACTTCCTTCTGATTGTGTATACCAACGCCAAAAACCCACACCATTGTCTCTTATTGTATCATTAAATGTCAGCCAGTAGGTCCCTTTTGTTAGATGAATTGCTGGTGAAAATGTATATTCTAACCAGCCATTTGATGATGCAATCCAACTTGCGCCATCGGTCAGTCCAGCTAAGGTTGGGTGAGTTTCTAATGAAAAAAATCCTTTTACATCCGTTGAATTCGGTTCCCCAGAGTTATCACCTAAAACTAAGAATTCTCCAGTGGGTTTTTGAGAGTCCCCTCCATCATTATCAACCATGTCGATATAAACATAGACTTTTGTTATATTGAAGTCAGTCTCATTTATCGTAAATTCTTGAGCACCTTCAAAAAACGAATCTGATTGTCTTGAGGTAGCTCCAGTAGTAGCGTTTTCAACTAATCGCCAATCTGGTAGTGCAGTTACCCCAGATATATTGAAATAGCCAGATTGGTTAGTATATCCTGATGGAATACTGACCGTTAAGCTGTTTTCGTGCTCTTCTGGACGGGCTCGCCAATGATTGTCATCTACATCAAGACTCACACTACTAGTAAGATTAGCAGAATCATAAGCCTCGTAGACTCCTCCTCCTATACCAATTTGGTTACCTATTTCAAATGAAGGCATTATCGCTGATTCTTGAGTAGAATAGCTTGAATCAAGGTAATCTTTGGCCGTTTGGTTTAGTAACGGGGTAGGATGATTCACTAGTCTTTGTATTGTGTTAATAGATCCATTACCAGCAAGTTCATCAGGATCGAGGTGATGATCTTGAAAGGTTATATTCATAGGGAGGGGTAACAATATTTTTGTAAATATTAACCCAATAATCATAATGATAACTGACATCCCTCCTATATGATACTTTTCGAGCACATATCTTAATCGATTCATGCATCATCACTTAATTCTTGATTCATTCCGAGTTTGGTTTTATGAGTAAGTCACTAAAAATGACGAATCCTTCTTTGAAATATTTTAAAGAACTTAAATTAGTTTTTTTTTATCTTGAAAACGATGATTGTTTTAACAAGGAATCTCATCATACTATTGCAAATGAAATGTTTATTCCCATTTCAAGCTTAATTACATTTGTTGTAGCTCTGATTTATTTATCTAGCCAAATTCTATGCAGCATTTGATATTATCGTAAATCTTCTTAGATTCTTTAGTGGGTTGGTTTTACACTATTAGATAGACTGATCGTCAAGAAAACTTATATAATGCGTTGGATATTCATATTCTCTTCCAAATTTATATATTGGTTTTTTTTATCTTTTTTTTTCACTTATTCATCTTTTTGTAAGCTTGAGGCAAGTTTTTTCCCTTCAGGTGTTATTTTTATTAGACTTCTTTCTCTTGTGAAAAAAATTGTTTGTGATGGGAGGTCAGTAAAAAGTCTCTTTAAGTTCTCCGTAGTAATTTCAGGAGGGGCATTTTTAACTAAATAATTTATAGAGGTTTGCCCAACCCAGCGTCCTTTTCGATTCATTACCAAATTAAAGATGTATTTTATCTCTTTTTTAAATTTAAAAAATTCTGGAGGAAATTGATCTGTCCAAGTTGTTACATCTGTGATTATAGACTCGGCAATAGGTTCATCAATAGCTTTACTTACTACACTCTTAGCAGTTTCAGCCTGTAATTGTTTTGGCCTAGTTATTATGTCTGTTTTTGATGGGGGGAGATCAATTTCGATTTCTGGTCTTTCCTGTGCACTTATTATCTTCTCTAGATCAATTTCTTTTTGTTTTCTCGCTTTTATGTATCTCAATCCTCCAAATACTAATAAAGTGGAACTGAAAATCAAAAGACCAATTAGCGAAATTAGATTGAATAAGTTAAAGTCAATTTCCTCTCTTTTCTCAAATCTGTGATTTTCAAGAAAATCAGCAGGAGTGGTTTGTATTGCTGCTTTACCTGAGGTTGTAGCTGCAGAGAGGACTGTGATTTTTTGGATCCCTTCCGCAGCAATAGTATATTTTTTATATATCGTTATAATCGCTGTTTCTGTTGCATTGGTTTCTGCTGTGTACCTAGATGTAATTGAGCTTCCATTCTCATATAGTATATCAAGAATAAATAATACCTCAACTCCTTCTAGAGAAGCAAGGTTAATATCAGCCCCAACACCAGAATTACTACCAACTATAGGGCCATAATTTAATGTGGCTAGAACTGAAAATTCTGATCCCTGTTTGATCACCTCAGGGATTATACTAATTGTTATCACAATATCTCTTCCAATAATGACAATTGGGATACTAAGGGAATGATTCTCATACCCATAACTCGAAAGAATAAGTGTTAAATTATGAATACCCTGCTTAAAGTCTTCAGTAGCGATGTTTATTGTAAAAAGAAATCCGTGTACATCGCTTTGTGAAAAGAATATCGGTGTGCTTCCATTTAATAACTGGATTTCGGTAATCGATACATTTTCATTATTGAAAGCAACCCATTCTTCTCCAGAAATTATTAAGAACTCCCCAACAATCAGTTCATCTTCATAATGAATCTCTGGCGCATATGTAGGCATGGGAATAATGTTAAAGTTGATGATGTACGTAGCAGTGTTATAATAAGATTGCGTAAAAGTAATAGTGAATGATAAAGATGGATCTATTGTTTCTCCTATAAATTTAAATGTATAGTTCCCATTAGGAGAAATCATTTCGAGTGTAATATTATCAGGGAGATCTATAAATGAAGGAGTAATAATCACGGGATTTTCACTTTGATTATCAATCAGAAATATGGAAAAAAAGTAGACCTCGCGGAAATGAAGTACTTGCTCTGAATTATTACTAAGGGAAGATAATTCTTCATTAAAAGCAAAAACACGATATTGAATAATGAAACTAAGTACAAATGATATATCGTTGTAATGAATCAGAGTGAATTGAATTGTTAAGGAAGGGAATGTTCCAACCTCAATAGCCTCGTAAGTAAATGTGTGGTTTCCAGCTGAAGAAATTCCAATGAATGTGATTTGTGATGGTGTGATTGGGGTTCCATTTATTGGATGTCCAGTTTGATTGTCAATTAAATAAATCGAAAAAGTATGAATATCACCGTATTGCAGCATATCCACAATAGAGTTATTCTCATGTGTAGATAACGATTTATCAAAGAGGAATTCACGATTCTGGACTTCAAATGTGATCAGGTATGAAAAATTATTATAATTCGGGAGACTAATAATGATCTTTAATGAAGCAAAAGTTCCAACAGTTGTAGCATTGAAAGAAAAGGTGTGATTTCCTGGGGTGGTTATTCCTGTAAAGGCAAGATATGTGGGTAATGGGCTGATAGGTGTTCCATTTAGTGGTAATGAGGTTCTATTGTCAGACAGGAAAATCGAAAAACTGTAAATGTCACCGTATTGCAGCGTATTCACAATAGAGTTATTCTCATGTGTAGATAACGATTTATCAAAGAGGAATTCACGATTCTGGACTTCAAATGTGATCAGGTATGAAAAATTATTATAATTCGGGACACTGATAATGATCTTTAATGAAGCAAAAGTTCCAACAGTTGCAGCATTGAAAGAAAAGGTGTGATTTCCTGGGGCAGTTATTCCTGTAAAGGCAAGATATGTGGGTAATGGGCTGATAGGTGTCCCACTAATGGGTAATGAGGTTCGGTTATCATTTAAAAAGATTAAGAAATTATAAACTTCCCCATATTGTAGAGTGTCGATGATTGAATCATTATCGTGCGATGAAAGTGAAATATTTAGAATCATTTCACCTAATGCTACAATAAAGGAAATATTGAACTGTAAAGTTTCATAGTTTTGAATAAAGAAAACAATAGTCAAATTTGTAAATGTTCCGGCTTGAGAGGCATTAAATTGGAAAGAATGATTTCCCTCACTTCCTATATCAAGAAAACGAATGTTTACCGGTGTTGGGAGAACAGAAGCGTTAATAGGATTCAGAGTCTCACTGTCATTGAGAAAAACATTGAATTCATAGATTTCTCCGTATGAAAGATTGACAAGCTGACTGATACCAGGAAGAGAAAGGACTTCGGTAATTAACATTGTCCTATTAAAAATATTGAAACGAATCATAAATTCATATTTTGTATAATTCTCAATTTTGAAAGTAAGATTGTATGTGATTGTCCCTAGATTCGATCTTGTAAAACGAAACGTATGATTTCCAGTTAAAGGATCCGTTTCTATTAAAGTAATATCTGTACCGTTGATCATTACTCCGTTTGATGAATTTAGAGGTTCATCATATACACTTCGCCAGATTAACCAAAATTCTATCACTTTTTCCGCCTTAACGTTAATTATTGAGGGAACTGGTTCTATTGATCGATTTTCAATTTTCGTTGTTGCTTGTACAATTACATATCTTATTGAAAATGTAATTGATGTATAATTTGCTAGATTGAAGGTAAGATTGATGATATATGTTCCTATCACTGATCCTTCAAAAACAAAAGTCCATTTATAAGTTGTCTTATTCTTCCAATTATTAACTGTAATTATACCATCTTTTTGAATTGATATTTCTCCTTCAGAAACATTCAAAGTCTGTTCTGTAGTACTATCATAATACTTCATTAAAATCGAGAAGTTATCATAGTTGTTTGGCGAGTACTGACGGTAATAAGTACTCGTTTCATTTGTAAGTAAAGTTTTATTAATCACATCGCGCGCTTCAATGCCTGTGGGACGATTAATAATCGTAAAAGAGAATTCAATGGAACAGTTCTGGAAATTTAAATGAGAAAATGTGATATTAATGTCATGAATTCCAATCGGGACGGCAGAGGGGGCGAAGCGGAACCAGTAACGTTCTGTAGTCCGATTGAGGAATATGACTATGGCTAGATTGTCAATTGTGATATCTGGACTGGTATAAAGTGTGACATTTTCATTATAAGCTGTGTTGTTTACAACCAATGCGAAATCGTAGGAATCGTTCCAATAAAAGGTGGTTTGAGTTATCTCACTGATGACTGCTGTTACCGCTTTAGAGAGAATATATCCCACCTGAAATGCGGCAACGGAATAATTGTCTAAGTTGAACGTGATATTGATAAGAAAATTACCGACAGCGGTACCATTGAATATGAAAGTCCAATTATAGCTGACTGGATCTTTTGTTGAGTAAACAAGTATCGATCCATCGCTTTCAACAAGGGGATCACTGATAGTGTTAAGGATTGCTTCTGTTTCTTCATCATAATAGCTAAGGATAATGGAGAAGATATCTGAGTGACCTGCAGAGTACTGACGGTAATAAGTACTTGTTTCATTTGTGAGTAACGTGTTATTGAGAGTATCTCGTGCTTCGATGTTTGTAGGTCGACTAATCACCTTAAAGGATGCTTTTATGGAACTGTTTAGGAAGAATGCGTGAGAAAATGTGATATTAATGTCATGAATCCCAATCAGAACGGCAGAAGGGGCGAAGCGGAACCAATAATGTTCCACTGTTCGATTTAAGAATTCGACAATAATTTGGTTATTGATCGTGATTTCAGTACTCGTGTAAAGTGTGACATTTTCATTATAAGCTGTGTTGTTTACAACCAACGCGAAATCGTAGGAATCGTTCCAATAAAAGGTGGTTTGAGTTATCTCACTGATGACTGCTGTTACCGCTTTAGAGAG
>JBHLKY010000022.1:20773-53863 GCA_048886185.1 Candidatus Hermodarchaeota archaeon | reverse complement strand
GCGAAATCGTAGGAATCGTTCCAATAAAAGGTGGTTTGAGTTATCTCACTGATGACTGCTGTTACCGCTTTAGAGAGAATATATCCCACCTGAAATGCGGCAACGGAATAATTGTCTAAGTTGAACGTGATATTGATAAGAAAATTACCGACAGCGGTACCATTGAATATGAAAGTCCAATTATAGCTGACTGGATCTTTTGTTGAGTAAACAAGTATCGATCCATCGCTTTCAACAAGGGGATCACTGATAGTGTTAAGGATTGCCTCTGTTTCTTCATCATAATAGCTAAGGATAATGGAGAAGATATCTGAGTGACCTACAGAGTACTGACGGTAGTAAGTACTTGTTTCGTTGATGAGTAAAGTACTATTAAGTGCATCACGCGCTTCAATGCTTGTAGGACGACTAACAACCGTAAAAGAGAATAAAATGTAGCAGGTTTGGAAATTTACGTGAGAAAATGTGATATTAATGTTATGAATCCCAAGCGGAACGGCAGAAGGAGCGAAGCGGAACCAATAGTGTTCTGTAGTTCGATTGAGAAATATGACTATTGCTAGATTGTCGATTGTGATATCTGGACTAGTATAAAGGGTGATATTTTCATTGTAAGCTGCGTTGTTTACAACCAACGCGAAATCGTAGGAATCGTTCCAATAAAAGGTGGTTTGAACTATGTTGCTGATGACTGTTGTGTCCGCTTGAGAGAGAATATATTGAATTTGAAAAGTTGCTGTCGTGTAGTTATCAAGAGTAAAAGTTATATTGATGAGAAAACTACCAATCATGGTACCGTTGAAAATAAATGTCCAGTTATAGCTAACAGGATCTTTAGTTTTATAAACAAGCACTGAGGCATGAATATCGATAAGTGGTTCACTTGTTGTATTTAGGATTAACCCTGTATCTTCATCATAATAAGCAATGATGATGGAAACGGTATCAGAGTGACCTGTAGAGTATTGAAGGTAGTAAGTACTAGTTACGTTTGTGAGTAAAGTGTGATTGAGTGCATCACGTGCTTGAATATCTGTGGGACGATTGATCACAGCAAAAGAGATGATTATGAAGCTCGTTTGTAAATAGCTATGGGAAAATGTAATATTAAAGCTATAAGTACCAATTGGAATAACTGTAGGAGCGAAGCGGAACCAATATTTGTCTCCCTGCTGATTGAGGAACTCTATTTTCCCAGTATCATTAATATCAATATTTTCACTCGTATACAGAGTGATATTCTCGTTATAGTTGGTGTTGTTGGCAATAAGCGCAAAATCATAAGAGTTATTCCAGAAAATACTCGTTTCTTTTATGTCACTGATAATTGCCGTATCAGCCCGACTAATCACATATCGGATTTGAAAAGTTGAAGAGGTGTAATTATCTAAGCTAAAGGTGATATTGATGAGGAAGCTCCCAACCATGGATCCATTGAATTCAAATGTCCAGTTATAGCTGACTGGATCCTTTCTTTTATAAATAAGAATTGAACCATCACTTTCAACTATTGGATCAGCAGTCATGTTCAATATCGCTGAAGTCCCTTGATCATAATAACTAATAACTATAGAAAAGTTGTCTGAATGACTAGCTGAGAAGTGGTGAGAATAAGTACTTGTCGTATTTATCAGCAAACTGTTGTTAAGAGCATCTCGGGACTCAATATTTGTTGGGCGGGCTATTACAGTAAAACTAACTGTAATGGAAGAGTTATAAAGATAATCATGGAAAAATTTAATTTTTATACTGTAGATGTCTATTGAAAGTAGTGTAGGTGCAAAGCGGAACCAATATTTGTCTCCCTGCTGATTGAGGAACTGTATTTTGCCAGTATCATTAATATCAATTTTGTCACTCGTATACAAAGTGATATTCTCGTTATAGTTTGTATTGTTGACAATAAGCGCAAAATCATAAGAGTTACTCCAAAAAATATTCGTTTCCTTTATTTCACTGATAATTGCCGTATCAGCCCGACTAATCACATATCGGATCTGAAAAGTTGAAGAGGTGTAATTATCCAAGCTAAAGGTGATATTGATGAGGAAGCTCCCAACCATGGATCCATTGAATTCAAATGTCCAGTTATAGCTGACTGGATCTTTTTTCTTGTAAACAAAAATTGAACCATCACTTTCAATTGTTGGATTTGTTGTCATATTCAAAGATGAACTTGTTAATTCGTCATAGTAGCTAATGTAAATAGAAAAGTTATCATAAAAAGCTGCTGAATAACGTCGATAGTATGTACTCGTCTCATTAGCCAATAATGTATTATTGATAGCATCTCGAGCCTCAATGCTAGTTGCTCTTACAAATTTGACATAAATCTCTTGTGTCCAGTTAACAAACCAAGGTAATAATGTTGTTATTATAATAGTACCTGTTTCTCCAGCGTTTCGCCCATCTGTATTAAATGAAGCGTTATAATAGGAACTAGCTATCTGATTCATATAGACATTTTCAGTCCAGTTACTCTCACAGAAAATTAACGCATCTTGGATATCACTACTGTTATGAACGCAAGTATAGTATGCAGAAACATTAAATAAATGACCAACCACAACCTGTGAATCAGCTTGAACAGAAAAGGATGTATTGATGAAGACATCTACCACACGAGTATAAGTTCCTACTTTTGTCTTATCACTGTTATTCCAGAAGGCTTGAAGATTGTATGTTCCATTCACATATGTCGTTTGATCTAGGGTGCTGTTGACATTCCAGAGATCCGTAATCGTTGTTTGAGCGTTATTAATATTATTCTTCTGGAGAACTTGGGAACCATTAGGGTAGTCAATCCAATAAGTAAGATTACCAGGATCCCCTACTACAAAAGTTAAGTTATATTCATTCATATTGAAAATTTTATATGGTAATGAAAGTGGAATAGCTTCCTTGGAAATTATGAAGTCCAAGAGGTAATTAGGAGAGTCAAATGAAACCTTCCAGTTTTTAGCTGCTGCTAGCGATGAAGCATTAATAACCATCGAGCTAGACTGATTGGAATATGTTACAGAGGCATTTAATCCACTTGATATAGATGTATTATATTCTAATATATTATCAAGATAAATAGAACTACTATTCCAATCATTTTCAAGGCCATCAACGATAATGGTCCGATTGCGGATTTTATAGCTAGTTGATATACTTGAAGTCGAAAAAGTCAAGTTCCAGATTGTAATACTAGCATTATTTGTCAAATAAGATGAAAGTACAGATAGGGGATTATTTAAATCTGTAATATTAATCCTCCAACTGAGTGTGAGATTTATAGATGTATTTGTTAAAAAATAATGAATATTATCAGATGTTCCATTCCATTGGAACCAAGAAAATGAAGCTAAATTCGTATCATCAATGGAAGTTCGGTAGATAAACTCTAGAGACTGTGGGGAAGAGTACTTTTTATTGACATATGATGAACTAATAAATTCCACAGGTAATACTTGAGGCATGATCACCATGTCAACATTAGGCCATTCGGACCAAGATCCTGAGTGTGATCCGAGTTTAAAGTCCCACTCTCCCTTATCAGGATTTCCACTACCATCTGAGACTGTATACCAACGCCAATAGCCAGCACCTCCTTCTCCAGTGCCATTGAGAATAAACCAGAAGGTTCCTTTTGACAGATGTATCGCAGGAGAAAATGTGTATTGTAACCACCCGTTCGTTGGTGCGCTCCAGCTACCTCCATCTGAGAGACCTGCTAAAGTGGGATGGGTCTCTAGGGTTATTTTTCCTATAACATCTGTTGAATTTGGCTCCCCTGAGTTATCGCTAACAACCAAAAATTCTCCATTAGGTTTCTGGTCATCCATATCGTTAGTATCAATCATATCGATAAATAAATTAATTTTGGTGAGATTAAGGTCTGTTTCTTCAACTATGAATTCTTGGGCACCCTCATAAAACGAATCTGATTGTCTTTGGGTCATTCCTGTAGTTTCATTTTCAACTAATCGCCAATCAGGTAATGCTGTAACCTCATTAATGTTAAAATACCCCGATTTGTTTGTGAAACCTGATGGGATAGTAATTGTAATGCTATTTTGGTGTTCTTCTGGTTGTGAACGCCAATGGCCATCTTCTACATCGAGGTTTGTGTTACTAGACAGAATAGCGGAGTCCTTAGCTTCATAGCTTCCACTTCCAACTCCTGATTGACTTCCAATAACAAATTTTGTTAGAGAGTTGTTCTCTTGATTTTTTTTAGATAATTCTGAACTATTCTCTTTTCTAAAGGCCGAACCTATAAAACTATCATTACAGATAGTCATTAACCTAGGTATTTGTGAGAATGTAGTTGAGATTGAATTAGAATTATCACCCTTTTCTGAAGAAATTTGACCATTTGAAAGTGGAAATAACAGATTAGTGGGAATTACACTAGCAATCAGAGAGAGAATCAGCAATATAGTGGTAACCTGATACTGTTTTTTGAGTGGAATTACTGTTGTAACCACCTAATCATTTTTTCTTTCTTAATGGGTTTATCTAATTATCTTTTCTCCTAGAGGATTTGTGAGCTTCCTGTTGATATACTGAATGACAAGAAAGTTTATTATATTGACTGCTTTAGGGAATCTGAATGATATTTTGAATTATTACACTCTTCTAAGCAAGACACATTATATTTTTCAAGACTTCATGATATGCTGATTAACACGATTAAATAACTATACCTATATCTTCAGAATAATAAGACTCGCTAGAGAAATCATTCGCAATATAGTTTTATAATATAAGATGATTCTATCAGTAACATCATTTTTTCTTTCTAAGGATCTATGTGGGATTCTAACTTTTGGATCGGTGTTTTAGGGCCCAACATATAGCCCATATAGCTAAAGGTCGCATATATTGCGATGCTCGATAGCGACCATCCTTATTCCATGCTTCTGGTGTTCTAAACCAAAAACCCCTTTCATATGTCATATGATAGGCTCCATAAGCTGTGGAAAAGGCCATCTCATCTAAATGTTCATGCAGCATTAATGCTGCTAGTCCATAGGTAGTTCCTGACCATACTTCTTGAGATTGCAGGCCTCTCTTATCAATTTTTCCTGAAAAAAGCATTCCATTCACGGCACCGAGTTTTTCTTCCCCAAAAGTCCTGACATTATATTTATGAATGGTTCCAAGCGCTTTCTTAACATTATCGTCTGGGAGTAACGCTTCTTCAAGATCACAAGCTCTCGCCCACCACTGGCCACATAATTGATCTGACATGATTACTTGGGTATTTTTTCTTTGAGTATCTAACTTATAATAATCCCCATTCCATAAAATTTTATCAAAATTTAATTTTGCCTTATTAAATGTTTCTTTGTATTGATTATATCTTTCTTCATCTCCAATCGTCTCAGCCATTTTAATTGCTGCGGCCAATGCAGTAATCCAAAGACCACCACAATATGCCGAAACCCCCTTCAATTTCCAAACATCATATGTCTGGTCAGCAAATCCTCCATTTTCGATTAATCCATTTCCATCCTTATCGAATTGTTCAAGATGTTCTATTGCCATTACTACGGCTGGCCAATTAGATTGAATGAAAGAAAGTCGATCATCATCAAGTAATGAGTCTCTGTATACCTGTAACACAAATTTAGAATTCAAATCCTTCCATTTTGCAATATCATGCATAGAATAGCTATTTACCTTAATCCAAGGATCTTCTGAAGGCAATCCGAGATCGTGGGGGACAACTCCTAAAGGTTTTCGGGATACTTTTTTTCCATCAAAAAGCATAGTAAGCGATTCAGTGTTCTCGGTTAAAACAGCTTGGGCGAAATCTCGGGTGATTGACTTCTGAATCTCTGGAAATAAGATAGCTAAAGCAAAGGAGCTATAGAAATGGACATCATACGTATTGTACATTGGATAGTCAGGACATTCTAAATAAGCCCAATGGCCATTATAAGAATCTGGTTGTGGTCTCCTCCCAACCTCTCCATGTTCCCATGCCGTTAATCCATCAGCAAGATAATACAATTCATTAAAGAGGGCTGTTTTTATCCAAAGAGGTATTATATCATTGTTAATTATTGAATTCTGCCACTCTTCTATCTTTTTATTCCATTCAAGTCTTCTTTCTAAGGCATATTTCGCTATATTAACTGCATTCTTTCCATCTGTACCAAAGTATTTTGTATATCTCTTATACCATTGACGGCCTTCCCCAAAGGTCATAATGGGAATATCCCATGACACAACGAATGGAATGTGTATTTGTTCTCCAGGCTTTAGTTTTGCTGATACACAGATTGCGCCAGCTATTGATTTGCCTTTATTTGAGGGAGTACTATTATCAAGGTTTTGAAGTCTACCATTCTGACTAAATTTCTCCCAGATGTCACTTCCATCACCAGAACTATCAAATGTTGAATGATAAGTTATGGAAACATTTGAATCTGCTTGGGTACCAATGAAAAAGCTTGCTGGTCCATTCTGATCTGCGGGGAGATTATATGTCATAAGAACTCCTTCTATGGTCTCATACTTTTTATAAGAATTAAAATGGCTACCTTTTAGGTCATTCTCGGAGCCATCACCATTTTGCCATGTAAGCAGTAGACTTATTTGTATCGGATCCTTTTCTTTGTTTTCTATCTCCCAATTAAATAAACCACAAGGTAAACTACTATCCTTATAGTTATGGGGAATCATTGGAGTGATCTGAGAACAGATTAAAGACACATTTGGAAAGTTAGGGAACCTTTCATACTTCGTCCATGCCCTTGGATAGAGGGCATAATACGTTCCAATGTTGCTCGAGAGTTTCCACTTCCATGCTGCTAATTGATTTCTTTCAGGTTGGTTAGGAAAGAGAACATTTGAAAATGTTTTTTGTGAATTACGAATGAAGATCGAGAATTGATTAGCATAAAGTGTCTGATAACGTCTTTTTCCAGGATAGAGCTGCCAGCGAATAAAATCACCTCTATAACTTCTGCCTATAGTACCAGCACCCATTCCTCCAATTGAAATGCCTTGATAATAGCCATCTTTCATTGGGGAGAAAGAGAACGTTTCTTTCCCTTCTTGTTTGGCTTTACGTGACAATTTCCATAATTTAAAAATTGTTTTCAGAGGGATAGATCGTAAAACGGCGAGGGACAATCCACTGGGTTTTGGTGAATCACGCAATTCAAAACTGATTGGTCTAGTCCAACAACAAGTAGGAATATCCATTTTAATACCTCTATTCAACTCAAAGGTAATTAACTTTAAAAAAGCCTTTGTAGAAGATTGTGAATCCAAGTTATTCAGGATATATTTCAACACTGATAAAGATAGAAAGGTGTTTCTCTTAAACCTCGGAGAACATGTATGGTTTAAGGCAAGGAAGTGGCTCACCTAATGTAATATTATCGGGATCCAAAAAGAATGCTGTTGCGGATGTTGAGCTTAAGAGTGAATTTCCATCTTGGGGGGTATAGGCATAACCTACAATTTCTATTTTGTCTGTGAAAAGCTCACTTTGACGAACCATTAGACTGGGAAGTACTACAACAATTTGGTTAAGGATTCTCCCGAAGTGACCATACTCCCTTCCAAAGGAAAAAATCACATTTGCATCTGTTTTATTAGTTACAGCTACATAAGGATCATCCGAAAACTTTTGAATAACCTCCTCCAACGAAAGTGCTTTCTTTTTATCTAATACTAGATTAAAAAATGATGTATGCATATACTGGGTGTTAAGTTTAATCGAACTAGAAAACACATTGAGATGATGACCTAAAGTTGAATATAAGCGATAAACATCTTTTGCATGATGGGTTCCGAAAGTCTGATCCTTATGTTTCCCAACAGATGGCCCTGCAATGAATTTGCCTTCTTGTGAGACATCAGTAGCTCTTCTCATGAAAACAAATCGTCCTTCGCTTAAAATACTCTTACCTTCTTCATCAAATGCCAAATCCTTGAGTACCCTTGATGCTGCATGAGTGTTACAACTAACGATTTGGAGAAACTGGGAATTTTTTCTGTGTAGGATACTATCATTGAGTCCAACACCATAAGGAATACCAAACCCGTGTTCTGATCCTTGGCCTAAGAATGCACGGACTTTGTCTTTTGCATTTTCATAAAACAAAAGACGATTTCGAACACCCATTCCTTCAGTTGAGCAATCAATGACAACAGTTGCCTTAGCTAGGGCATCTTCAAAAGTATACGTTGGTTCAACTCCCAATTCCCGAAACATGTTAAATTTCTCTATTTGACAGCACATATGAGCCCCCTTTTTAAGTAATCCCCGTATCATAGGACGATCTGTTAACCTTGGTGTGTGTTTGTAGAAGATTAACTCATCAATTCCTAAATTTTTTGATAAAGCTGATAATAGGCCTGTTAACGGTTCTCCAATAGTACCAGTGCCTACAATCAATATAGTATTCCCATTTTGTGACATTGATAACCCTCAAGGATCCATAATCATTGGTTTCGTATTACCCATATAAACAATATGGGTGTAGTTTACTTACTAATATAATCAGATTATTAAATCCTGACATGGTGTAGATGCTGTAAAACTGATGATATCCTTCAATGAGCCAATCTTTCCAGTTGATATTTGATAACCTGCGACTGCATTCGCAAAAATTGTTGCTTCTGAAATAGTTAGTCCTAATTGCCATCCTGTTAGAAAACCAGCATGCCAATTATCTCCAGCCCCAGTTGCTTTTAGGACGAAAACCTTAAAACATGGTTCTATGGATAATTGTTTACCACCTTTCCATATTTCTGCCTTATTAGACATATGTAATCCAAACATGATGTCTGGATATGTAGAGGATAATATTTGTGTGGCTTCCTCTGGTGACTGATTGGGTTTCTTTGCTAACAATCGAAATTCAATTTCATTTCCAGTGATAAATGATGGGGGTCTCGTTGGATGCTCTAGAATTCGTTTCCTAAACCCATCAATCCGTTGAAGATGTGGTGTCAAGTCTGAAAAATCAACTGATACTACAGTAGAAGTTGGAACTTCTCGAAGGATTGCCTCTACAAGATCTTCCATTTGGTAGTTTTGTGCATTGCATATAGCAATAACATGACTCTCTTTAAGGACATTCCACTGGTCAGGTGTTAATCTCTTAGAAGAAAAATCTGCCACACTTCCTGAGGAACAAAGCATAACATTATGTTTGTTTGAACCATGGGGGATTTCTAGAATAATTGAAGTAGCTATATCTCCAGAGGCGGTGATCAGTGTCTTAACTCCTAGTGGATGTAAGAAAAATTCAACAAGCTGCTTACCGAGGGGTGATGTTTCACATAAGAAGAACGTTGGAACACCTAAACCACCTAATGTTTTAGCAACATTTCCTCCATTCCCACCTGCGATGAATTGGGTTTCTGGTCCTAGAAGATTACCTCCTCCCCTTGAATACACAGTTCCGATACCTTTTATTAATTGATCATAAGACATTCGGGGATCTACTATAATATCGAGGTAAAAATCTGGTAGAACAGTCATTTTTAATTCTTTTATCCTGGTTAAGGCTGTTTCAACATTTAATGAAAACATTCCTAATCACATGGGTCAAATCATTTTGATTATCTAGTTGAGGCTATTTACTAATTAAGCTATTTGAGTTTTATTTGAATACTATGAATTTCTATCTTGCTTCTTTCGTTTTTAAACAAAATTCTAGTTATATTTTTGCTTTCAGGAGTTGTTTTTTTTCTATATTGCCTTGAATTTTCTCCCATGACCAAAAAACAATACCACTTGAAGGATCCTTTAATGCTTCCGTAATCATGTCACTAAACTCTTCTGTTGAAATCTCAGTTTTTAAATAACATTTTTCTACTTGTATACTTGGTATGATCTTGTGTTTGGTCTGTTCATACATGTCTTTCACTACTGAGTTTATCCAAGATGGTTGTCTTTTTAGCATGTGGGAATAGCACATTGGAGAAATCATATCAACGATTTTTGCAATCTCTTTAAGATTTTGGCCTGCTATCTTTTCAATTGCACCGTTGAAGTCTTCTTTCCTCCAAGGAATAACATGCACATTAATCAAGATTTCTGGTTTTAATTTCTTTACCTCTTCGGTGATTTCTTTTATGAAGCTGAAAATAATGTTGCATTTCCACTTTGTCCATTCATTAGAGAGATTGTTTTGGATGATTTCTGCTTTTTTCTGATTGTCCGTGATTTCCTTTGGCAGTGAAACTTGAGTATCTTTTTGGAATTTCTCTATACAATGAGAGCAGAAACAACAGTTAGGTATAGAATCCATTGTTCTCCCTGGGTAAATTTTTTCCCAAAACACAAAATATCGAATGAAATCTAGACTTAATCCATCAGGGTTTAGTGTCATGACTTCTTTTTTGATTTCCTCTATTTTATATCTCCTGTAATCATCTCGGGATGGACATACGAATTTTATCCATTCATCTATCGCTTTCTCCCCTTTATCTGTTATAGAGTACAATTCAGGATTATTCTCAAGAGTTTTAGGATCATAAAAAACAGGAAATATAATAAATGCATTCATTTTGTTATTTTGCACCAGTTTTCTAAATTTGTGATTGGAATACAAAGATCTACTTACAAAAATGGTATCAAAGTTTAGAGAAAGCCATTCTTTGAATAACTCCTGAAGATCTCCTTGAAAGTCATATATTTTAGTTCCAATCATTATTTCACATCCCACTCCTAATTGTTTAAATTTAATAATGATGTTCTTAGATTAAGTGAGGTTTCTCTCTCAAATCATATTAATCAGGTTAAAATAGTATTATTCTTTTGTATTTCAAATGGTGAATCTATTTGGTTGATATAAAATCTTTATTATCACAATTAACACTGGAAGAAAAAGCAGCTTTCTGTACAGGCTCTGGCCCTTGGCAAACAATTGATGTGCAACGATTAGGCATTCCTAAGATTACAATGAGCGATGGGCCTCATGGAGTAAGAAAAGTTCAAAATATCCAAGAGTTTGGTGATGCTAAAAGTTTTCCAGCGACGTGTTTTCCTCCTGCTGTGGCTTTAGCATCTTCATGGAACACGGAATTAGTTCAAAAAGTTGGTGAATATCTAGGAGATGAATGTATTTCCTTAGACGTAGATATATTATTGGGACCGGGTGTCAACATTAAGAGAACACCTCTTTGTGGCCGAAATTTCGAATATTACTCTGAAGATCCTTTTCTAGCTGGAGAAATGGGTATGGCTTTTGTAAAGGGTGTTCAAAGCAAAGGTGTGGGAACCTCGTTAAAACATTATACTGCAAATAATCAAGAATATCAAAGATTCATGATTAGTGCAGAAATTGATGAACGCTCATTAAGAGAGATTTATTTACCAGCTTTTGAAAAAACAGTGAAAGAATCACATCCTTGGACTGTTATGTGTGCTTATAACAAAATAAATGGGATATATGCCTCAGAACATTATGATCTTTTAACCACAATAATGAAATCCGAATGGAGTTTGGAGGGATTTATTGTTTCCGATTGGGGAGCAGTCCACAACCGTGTTGCTGCACTCAAAGGAGGATTAGATCTTCAAATGCCGGGTCCAAACGATCTAGATGTCCAAAGGGTTGTTGAGGCTGTTAAAAATAATGATCTTGATGAAAAAAACTTGGATCAGGCTGTTGAACGAATTTTAAGGATTATTTTTAAAGCAAAAGAAACAAAAAAGGGACATATTGAATTCGATAAGGAAAAGCATCATGATTTTGCTCGTAAGGTTGCAGCAGAAGGCATAATTTTACTCAAAAACCAAAATAATGTTTTACCAATCACAGAAGCTTCTTCAGTTGCTATCATTGGATATATGGCAAAAGAACCTCGATTCCAAGGTGGAGGTAGTTCCTTAATTAATCCTGTTAAAGTTGATAATTCTTTTGATGAAATCCAAAGGATAGTAGGGGATAGGATTCTTCTCAGATATTCTGATGGTTATGCAAAAGAAGGTATAAATAAAGCCTTAATCGATGAAGCTTGTGACCTAGCCAGACAATCTGATATTGCCATAATTTTTTCAGGTTTACCCTTTGAGTATGAATCGGAGGGGTATGATCGAAAAACTATAAACATACCTGAAAGTCATGTTGAACTAATAAAAGCCGTAACAAATTCAAATCCTAAAACTATAGTTGTTTTGAATAATGGTTCTGTTATTAGTTTGAAAGAATGGATTAACGATGTTCCAGCAGTTATTGAAGCATATTTACTCGGCCAAGCAGGAGGAGGAGCTATTGCTGATGTACTGTTTGATAAGGTAAATCCTTCTGGAAAATTGGCTGAAACTTTCCCAGAAAGATTAGAGCATAATCCTGCTTATATTAATTATCCTGGAGAGGCTGGAAAAGTAAGATATGGAGAGGGTCTTTATGTTGGTTATAGGTATTATGATAAAAAGGCAATTGAACCGATATTCCCTTTTGGGCACGGATTAAGTTATACAACATTTTCTTACTCAAATTTGAGGGTTTCAAGTAAATCATTTAAAGATATAGAGGGTGTTGATGTTAATGTTGATATAACTAATACAGGAAAAGTTGTAGGGAAAGAGATAGTGCAGTTATATGTATCCCAATCGAATCCTGAAATTGATCGGCCAAATAAGGAACTGAAGGGATTTAGTAAAGTTGAATTACAACCTGATGAAACAAAGACAATAACTTTTCACTTAGATTCTCGTTCTTTTGCCTATTATAATGTTATTTACAAATCATGGGTATGGGAAAATGGAGAGTATGAGATTTTAATTGGCGCTTCTTCAAGAGATATTCGATTGCACACTAATGTGATATTAGAATCGACGCAGAAATTACCAAGTAAATTAAATATGGATTCAACATTGCGTGATTGGCTCAATGATCTAAAAGGAAAACCTATTATAGACCAAATAATAGCTCAACGAATAAGCCATGTAAAAATGCAAAATCCAGATGTAGAAATTGATGAAAAAAAGGTAAGAGAAGAACTTCTTAGGTGGGCAATAGACCAACCTTTGATAAGAATTTTCAGATATGCAGAAAAAGACCTACCAATGTCAGCAGAAGATCTTGTTAAGACCTTATTAGCTCAGGCTGGAGTTTCTCTGGATAAATCCTCGTAACGTGGACTGTTTCAAGAAATTCTCATTTGGAGGAAATCACCAAGGAGGATGATAAAGTCCATGGATCTCTGGTTTATTATTTAGAATCTCCTCTATCTGGTTTATAGTCTTGTTGTCAAGTTTTAATCCAGATGCTTGAACATTAGATTCAACATGTTGTGGTTTAGTAGCACCTGTGATTGCACAACTTATTTCTTCATGACGTAAAATCCAAGCAAGCGCTAATTGAGACATTTGAACATTTAAATAATCAGCAATAGGTTGAAGTTGTTTTACTTTCTCTATGTTTTCGGGATTTAAATCCCATTTAAGCCAATCTGTTGAAGCTCCTCGACTTTCTGATGGAACCCCATCGTTATACTTTCCTGTCAAAACTCCCTGACATAAAGGAGAAAAACACACGATACCCATCCCATTATGTCTGCAGGTCTCTATTACACCTTGAGGTATTTCAATATAACGATTCAACATATGATATTGAGGTTGTTCCACAACTGGAGGATGACAACCAAGAGATTTTGCCATCCAATAAGCTCTTTCTAGCTGTACTGCAGTCCATACTGATGTTCCCCAGTAATGAATAACTCCTCTATCAACGAGATTCGACATTGCTTGGATTGTTTCTTCAAGAGGGGTGTATCTGTCAAATCTGTGACAGAAATAAATGTCTAAATAGTCTGTGTTAAGTCTATCTAAAGTTCCTTCAATTGACTCCATTATGTGTTTTCGACTTAAACCTTTATCATTGACTCCCTTAGACATTGGCCAAAAAGCTTTACTGCTTATAACAAGGTCTTTTCTATTATAATTTTCTTCTTGAATTATTTCACCAATTACTTTTTCTGCATTCCCTCCACTATAGACATCTGCGATATCTATGAAGTTTATACCATGTTCTATGGCTTTAACCACAATTTCTCTACTGGCTTCCTTATCTTGAGATCCTCCATAGGTCAACCATGAGCCTAAGCTTATCTCACTTATTTTTAAACCTGTGCTACCTACATGACGGTATTTCATAAATTTCACCTTAAATTATTTATAATTTTGATGGGAAATTAAATTTTTGTTTGTGTTTTGATCAGATCTATAATGGTTGTCCATTGTTCACAATTTTCAAAAAGAAAGGACTTTGGATAACTCATCAATCCTTCAATTGGAATTTTATTAAAAATGTCTTTGTAGCGAATACACCTCACTAATTGATTATTTGCCAAAAGGCGAAAATTAATCTTCCGCTGGAGATTATTCGGTAAGTGAGTTAAATTCATGTTCTTCAATACTTCATTTGCAATTAAATATCTTTGAAATTCCTCCTCAAATTTCCAATCTCCTGACGCCAAGGCCGAAAATTTCATCCAAGGAGAATCAACTTTCGGATGAAGACATCCCATGCTTCTAGCATCTTTGTAGGTCCAAATGGACCAAGATATGCCATTTTTTTCAAAAACTGTTATTGTATCATGTAGTAATGATTCATAAAATTTCATATTACCTCTTTTTAAGGAAATTCCTGTTTCACCACACCATAAAGGGCGTTGGAATTTATTTTTTACAAAATCTATCTCACCATCACCAAAAATTACTTTTTCAATTGTATCTATTTGGTCTGACTTTTGTTGAATTTTGCCATCGAAAAATGATGGATAAAAATGAAATGAATAAGCGACATTCGGGTCCTCATAAGGAGTATACTTTGTGAAGAAATGTCCATAAAAATCTCCTTCAATGAACAGAATATGATTTTTATCCACTTTTCGTATTTCTTTAGCTAGTTCATGATAGAATTGATCAACAATCTCTCCCTTGGGTTCATAATAACATGGTTCATTCATTAAATCATATCCAGCGACCCATGGATTAGAACAGTAATGCAAAGCAATATGTTTCCATAAATAAAAGACACGCTTTTGGAAATCCTGCTGTTCCCAAAAAAGAGCTTCACCTGTTGCGTTATCTGAATGCCAATCTGGATTCTGGCCTCCTGGTGCAGCGTGTAGATCGAGAATGGCATAGATCTTGTATTTTTCACACAATTTCAGGATTCGGTCTAGTTGGCCAAAACCATTTGGGTCATAAGAATAAGGCTGCAGATCAGATTCAAAAAGTCGGTAATTAAAAGAAATTCTAAGCGAATTAACACCTATTTTCCTAAGAAATTGGAAATCTTTTTCATTAATGTAACAGTTGTGATACTTTTCCCAGAATTTTTTGGCGTTTTTTAATCCATATGCTTGTTCAAGAGCTCCCCTTAATTGAGATTCTGTTCCAGGAAGACCGATCATAAAGTGTTCGATGTTTAACCAGTTTCCAAGCCCAAAACCTCTTAAAATGATTTTGTTTCCATTTACAATGAACTTAGATCCATCTACTTTGATAAAGGATGAATTCATTACTAAAACACCTCTTTCAGTCTATTTTCAAAGGAAATTTAATAAATTTTCTTCAAAACAAGTGAAACAATCTAATCTTAAGTGTAATATTATGGAAAATGGTTTAAATGGAAAAGTTGCTATATTATTCAGAGGAAGTTCGGGAATTGGGGAAGCTCCTACTGGATAGATGCAAATGGAGGATATAGCATTAGAGAAAGAAAGGAAGAAACAAGATGAGTCTCAAAGGTAAAATCATTCTAATCACTGGTGCAAATAAAGGTATGGGAAAAGCGATGACACGAAAACTCGCTGAAATGGGAGCTACTGTTTATATGATTTGTAGAAATGAGGAAAGTGGTTCTATGGCTGAAAAAGACTTTAAAGATCAGAACTTAAAAGTTAAATTGAAAATTACTGACTTAGAAAAAGTTGAGGATATTGAAAGGCTTGCCAAAGAGGTTTCAGAAGAACAAAATCACATCGATGTTCTAATCAACAATGGAGCAGTGAATCTTGAAAGTGCTGAAACCAGGATTGAAAACCTTCCACTTGAGATTTTAGAACGAACTATGAACATAAATTTCAGAGGGATTCTTTTAATGAGCCAAAAGTTCATTCCTCTTCTAAGAAGATCCAAATCAGGAAGAATCATTAATTTTTCATCAGGATTGGGACAATTGACTGTTAATAGAATGGATTATTATCCAGCTTATAGCATTTCAAAAACTGCTATAAATGCCATAACAAAAAACTTAGCAAATGAACTTAAGGATACAAATATTCTGGTTTTTTCAGTTGATCCTGGATGGGTAAGAACAGATCTAGGAGGACCAAATGCGCCATTATCTATTAAAGAAGGAATTGAGACTCCAATATTCCTAGCCACAGAATCTGCGAGGAATTTAAAAACAGGAGAATTTTATAAGGAAAAAAGAATCCTTGGATGGTAAATTAATAAATACTATAACTAATCCCGGTCTCTTTCTTTTTCTCCAGAATATCTGAAATAGGATCGAAACTTCTTTTATCTTAGGTGTTCTTAATCAATGGGACTTAAATTTGAATTAGAATTTGTTACAGATTATCATTGTATAGTTAACACCAGTATGATCCGTTCTGGAAATATTGGAGCCATAGTATTACGAAATTTTGTCTGTATCGTTGATACAACGACATATACAGTTACAGCAAAGAATTTTCGTGATAAAGTTGAGGAAAAATTTGGATTGCCTATTAAATACTTAGTTTATACGCACTATCACGGTGATCACATCTTTGGGTCACCTGCATTTCGGGATTTGTCAATTATTGGTTCTAAAGAAACCTTACATAATCTAACAGATCCAAATACCTTAAAATCTTTAGAGGAATGGCGAAATAACCTAATAATTGAAGATCCATTAGCAAAAGGAATTGAAATCACTCCTCCAACAACCACTTTTGAATATAAGAAGCTCCTATATGATGAAGATCTCAAGATAGAGATTTATCACGCTGGAGGACATACCTCTGGATCAACCTATGTATATTTTCCTGTAGAAAAGGTTATTTTCACTGGGGATCTTGTTTTTGAAGATATTTATCCTTATGCGGGGGATCCTACCTGCAATCCTGACAAGTGGTTGACCCAGTTACAGCAAATACAGAAAATGGACATTGAGAAGATAGTACCTGGTCATGGTCATGTTTTATTGAGTAAACAAGACTTAGATAAACATATTAGTTTCTATAAATCCCTTAAAGAAATAGTTTGTGAGGTTATCCAAGATAATTTACCAATGAAGGCTATAAAGCCCCCTGATTTTTTTAAGCTAGAAGCAGAGATATGGAAACCAATAGCAGTTGAATATTGGTATAATTTCTATAAAAAGAAATATGATATAGATTAAAGGCTATATTTATTTTCAATATTCATTTCGGTAGTCCAAGATGTTTTAAAGTCTTTTTTGTCCATTCCGTGAATGTTATTTTTTTATCAATGATTTGATCGACTTGATCCTTATATTCTTTTGCGGCAGCTTCGGTAGGAATAATTAGAAAAGCATCCTTATTTTCAATAGCTTGTAAACAGATCATTGGATTTTCCAATCCAGATGCAGTGTCAGCAGTTGCTAGCTCTAGCTCTAAGATATATAAAAAGTCCCTTGCTGTTACATCAGCAATACTATATTTAGTCATATTTTCCTCTGGTGCTAAATCAAGTAATATTTTACTCCATTCTGTTATCCAATAGTCATCAGTGAACCAATAGTCAATAAACTCTTTTCTACGAGCTCGAAGTTCGCTGAGTACGACAAAATATCGTATCATCCCCTCTCTTACCGATTTCATTAGTTTTAGACCAGATTCATCATAAATGTGAGAAAATTTTGCTCGTTCATTGCTCAGGAGAACCATAATTCTTACAATTTCTTCTAATTCTCTATCAGAAGGAATAGGTATAAATTTCGAGACTTTCTTTAACCATTCTATCGTTTGAGAGACTTCAGAAGGACGAACATCTGATCCCCGTTGTGAAATCAACCTTTGTTTTATCCAACTCTCATTCTTTAATAGAAGTTCTATTCTTTTATTTTCAATTACTTTACGACGTCTCCTCCATTCAGCAATGTCTATTAATGCCCTAGTGGTTTCCATATTAGTGCTCACCCTATATGTGGTTGAATTATTTTGATATTTAATTGGCCTATATTAATATAATGAGCAAGATTAAAATTATTATTCATCATTGTTCCCTTAGATTTCATCCTTCAGAAATTACTTTTTGAGGTTTCAATGGATTCAAAAAAGATGGAAATAGATTTTACTTTGCCTGATCTTACCAATGATGCAAAAGGAGTTCTGATTTTACTTCCTTTGAGATTAGTAGTACCTTCTCCTTCAATTTCAAGGTCTATCTCCTTGATTTGTATATTTTTATTAAATGTGTCTAATTTTTGCGGATTATTGTAAATTACATTACAATTCCCTAAGAAATTAAAAGATATAATTCCTTTTTCATCGAATAACCAGCTTGGTAGAATTGGTCTGAATTCTAAGCATAATTGGTTATCTTCTACTGTAAAAGGATTCTTCCCTACCATCATTAATAACCAAATATGTAAAAATTCTGCTGTTGCTCCGCTTAATCTTGCATAGAAGCCTGTTCCGTGAAGATTTTCATCGATAAAGGCACTGCTTACGATGAACGATGAATTTTCAGTTAAATTTCTTCCATAAACTTCTGGATTTAAGAAAGGAATTATTATATTTTTAAAATCAGAAAAAAATTCATTGTATAGACCTTGTTTAAGGACTTCAAGTAAGAATTTGTACTGCATGTGAAGCCAAATTGATTCATTCTCTAGCCAGCCTGCCGTGAAAGCTTTGGCTCTCCCAATATCAATGGGTTGTTTATCAAGTGATTCATTCAATTTATACATCTTTAACTTCTGATCAAAAAGCCTACTGTCTCTAGCTTGACTCCAAACTTCTCTTGCATTCTGTTTACTAGTTTGGATTTTTATACCTTTAACAAATCCTTCTAGAAACAATGGTAGGGACACTGGCTTAAATTTCTTTATCTGTACGTTAGGAAAACCATTTTCATGAATTTTAACATTTCCTTGTTCATCATAAAGTGGTTCATATTCCTCGATTTCATAATAAAAGTAAGTAGGGTATCTTTTATTATTCAATTCAAGTGAATTAGATATCCCTTTCTCCAATTTCTGTAAAAAGGTTTCTAAACTAATTTTTACATTTTTAATTGTAATCTCTTTTTCTTCCCCGATAAGTCCAAATTTGATTCGTTCCCTGAAGTTTTCCCTCGCCGTTGAGATTACATCCCAATAAAGAAATTGCTTATTTTCCATTTTTGAAGAGTAATATTCCTCTAAATGTTTTAATGTTTTCTCTAAAAAGTCATAAGCTTCAACTGGAATTTTGATAGATTTTTCTATACTATTTTTAATAGAATTTAACATAAAAATGATGAATCTTTTAAGCTCATAAGTTTCAGACATAGAGGAACCGAAAATTCCTGGTAATCCATTCAAAGCATCGTACCAGCTTGGTTTATTAGCTTCCATCTCAATTCCCATTCCATAAGGATCTAAAGTGGCAAACTTAACCAGTACGAGACAAAATAGCTTTGAAAACAAAGTTGTTTTGTAAACAGATCCAGTTCCATTCTCTATTCTTACAGAATTCTGAAATTGATCTCTGGAATTAATTAACTTCTCTTTTTGTTTATCTATCATAACTGAACCTAATTGTCGAACTTTTCTGTCAATTAATACATATTTGTCTTTTCTTGGTCGAACCACTGCTGAATTGTCATAAAAAGTGAAAATGGTCTTCTTAAAAAGTAATTCATCCTTCTTATCAGGAAAAATTGAAAAATAGTCTTCAATAAGGTCTAAGTTATATGTCCAGTGATCAATCCAATAACCTTCTCCATGAGAAGCTTCAAAAAATTGATCTGAATGATTAAGGACTGTTTTCAGAAAATCGTGAAGAGGAATCTTCAGAGTGATTTTTTGATCCTTTATAAATTTGATTAAACTTCCTGGTGTAAAGGGTCTTTTAAAGAAACCTTCTATTTTAGAACGGTCATTTCCAAGGTTTAAGATTTCTAATTGACTGGAGATTTCAAATTTGAACCTTGAACCTTCAAGTACTAATGGATTATATCCATCTAATTGTATTAGGTTCATGAATGCAAGTACATTGAAATGCTGGACATTAGGATGAATATGTACATCGCATCTTCGATTCTGATTAACATCACGATAATTTCCATTTCCTTGTGAATAGAAATTATCTTCTAAATAGTACCAATTGTAATCTCGTTCTAAATCCCCGTGTTTTCTAAAGTATAAGTGAAACACAATAGGTGTTTTTATACTATCTATAATAAATGGATAACCTCCCCGTAAAACATTGTCTAGGAAATTTTGTTGGCAATAGCTATCAAATAATTTTGAGGATGTCTTTGTTTGTACCTTCTTCATTATTAAAGAAATGATTTCTGCATTTTCATCTTCTTTCAAAGCAATGTAATTCTTCTGAATAATCCGTTGTTTTTGGCTGTTAAGCCAGTTAATATCATTAACTTGACCAATAATAGAAATTATTTCTACTGATTCATTTGGATTTAGACTCCAGTCAGTATAAAAAAAGCCACAAGGGATTTTATTACTAGTTATTTGCCCTCTCTTTCGTAATTCTTTTATTGATGATTTTAAGAAAATATCAGGATAAGATAGTGATGTATTTTTACCAAATATGTTTTCTGGGTCAACAATGGGATCTAATAGCCGATTTCCATCTTTGTTCTGAATGAATGATAGAAAAAAATGTCCCTTGTTTATTTTCTGAACCTGTGTCTCGTCTCCTATACTTGAACTAACCCTATAAAAAGGGATTTTTTGGTCTATATTGGAAACTTCGATCCAAGCAATCCCTGTATAACTCATCTCCTTTAATACCCTATGAGGGATCCCAAAAGGGACCACAATCGGTAATCCATCAAGTAGCTCAAATTTTATGGGATTTGAAGAAACATTTTTTATGTTTACTCTCCGTACTAAACCACCAAAATCTTCATTTGGTAATGTGAAGTAAATTATATTGGTTTTCAAGCCAAGATCGTGTGAGATTTCTTCAATCTCTAGATCATGAGAGCTTATCATCATTCGTTCAATTCTATTGAAATTTCGGTGATTTAATGAAAAAGGTTCATGAAAATGAGATTTATTATTACTAATTTTCTTTATAAAAGTTCTAAATCCAATATAAGGCACTAGTTGGTATGATTTATTTGCAGGAAAAAATTCCATGATTGAGCCATTCTTATCTCGAAATCCAAAACTTGCAATTCCTTGCCCTCTGTTAACATAGAAAACCCACAGAGGGATGCCCAATGTTCCTGCAATTCCAGGTAGAAAACTAGCAAAAGGTTTAGCATGATTATAATTCTCTATAACGAATCTATTACTCTCATCGTAATAATAAATACTCATTATTTGACATTCCTAGGAGATTATTTTGATAGTTCATGTTTAAGAGGCATTCTTATTGTTTATTTAACCGAATGAGAAATTTTTTTACTCCTTTGCCATTAGCATGGTCTAGAATTCCTGAAGAGAGATCTTTTAATCTTTTTGGGGATGTTGAAAAAGTCCAAGCCTCATTGGCAACTTCTGCACAGTGGATGTCATTTTCAGAATCACCAATAAATATTACTTTGATGGTTCGATAGTTTCTATAGAATAACTCTTTCAACAGATCCGGAAGAAATAAACATTTCTTTACAGAATACGGGGAGATTTCCAAATAAGTTTCATGGGAAGTATTAACTTGGACATGATTGCTGAGATTTCTGGAGACATATTCTTGCACCTTTTTTATCTTATTTCTTTCATCTATTACTAGTATCTTTATACAGCCATCTAGGAACTTTTCTTCCCATAAAACAGGCGTCATACCAGTTACTCTCGCCTCTCTATCAACTCCTGGAGAATAATCTGATACTGCCCAGAAATCTGTTCCATAGTATGTTGTAACAACATTAAACGATGATAGTTCTTCTTTGATCTCACTAACAACTTTGCTTGGAAAAAAGATAACTTTATCGAATTTTGTCCAACTCGTTAGGTGAAGAGCAGCTCCATTCAAAGAGATAGTAGGCACAAAATTAAAAAATTCCTGTAAAACAAATTTTACTCCAAGGGGATGCCGTGCTGTAGCTATTATCAAACGAAATTCATCAATATAGGGTTTTAGTAGAATTGCAAGTTCATCATTAAGTTGTTCACCTGTTTTAATCAAAGTTCCGTCCATGTCCATAACAAGAACAAAATTATCATTTATCAAGTATTGCACAACCTAATGCTCGTTGTTAAAATGTGGAAGATATTTGGTTTGTAATAATATTATTATTTTTTTTTAATGCTTATCATACTCATGAAATAACCAACACTTAACCATTCTCCCTTCGACAGAAATCTCTACTGTAGGGGGTTCATAAGATTTACAATGAGTCATCACTTGAGGACAGCGAGGGTGAAAGCGACACCCAGGGGGAGGAGCTCTTAAGTCAGGTTGATTTCCTGGAATACTCTTCAACGCAAAAGAGCGAGTACCATCTGGATTGAATCTTACAATAGATGAAATGAGTAAAGTAGTATAAGGATGAAGAGGATTGTTAATAATATCGTCCATTGTACCAATCTCTACAATTTCACCACAATACATGATTATGGATCTAGTACATAATTGTCTGAGAGTAGCAATATCATGTGACACAAACAAGATTGATTGAATAATCTGCTCTTTTTTCAACTCAGAAAGCATTTTTATCATTTGTTTTTGAGATGTAACATCTAATGCACTTGTTGGTTCATCTATTATCAAGAGATGAGGATTCCATAAAGTAGAGATTGCAATTATGACACGTTGTTTCATGCCCCCACTAAGTTCATGGGGATAGTGTTTCAGAACTGATTTATCCAAACCTACCCTTTCAAAATGGTCTGCAGCAAGTTTATAGATTTCTCCTTTAGATCTTGTTTGACCAGTACGTTCTTTCACTACATCCATGATAAAATCAATTATCCTTTTCACAGGATTCAAGGAATCCATTGAAGCTTGAGGTACATATGCCATCAATTTGCATTTGACCTTGGTTCGTAGCTCCTCATTTCTGATATTGTATATATTGTATTTATCAACGCGTACTATCCCCTCCTCATAGTGTAGGAGAGGCCTGGGTGTTCCTGTAATGAGTTCTGCTAATGTGGACTTTCCACAACCAGATTCTCCAGCAAGACCTACAATTTCACCTTTTTTCATGGTAAAGGAGACATCATCAACTCCATGCACTATTCCAAATGATCCCCGATAGTAGCCTCTCAGATTTTCAACATTTAACACAATCTCTTCAAATACTTCAATATCTGGAACTTTTATTTCAGGGATAGCTCTTCCGCTGATCGCTGCGACAACACTTTTATTTGAAGAGCGATAGCTTGGAATCAAAGTGCTAATAATAGTTATTAAAAATGTAACTCCTACCCAGAGTAAGATCAATCTTAGATCAAAACTCACGTTGATCGGAATACTTGTAGAAATGTACCATTGCATGAGATATGATCCAATAACACCTTCTACAATACCAATAATTACGGCAGTAACTCCTAATAATGTACTTTCTGCCAAAAAGATTGAAATAACTCCGTTTTTTGACAGTCCCATTGCGCGCATGATTCCTAATTCTCTTTCCATCCTCAATGTTGAAATTAAGATACACACAAATTGAGCTAATCCAACTAGGAAGAATGATTCTAAGAATAATATTTGGAACAACGCAGCTTGTCTTTGAATTGTTTTCTCGATCACTCCTGAAAAATAATCTATCGAAGATACACGATTGAATTCATATGATCTCATAAGGCTTCTTGTTAAGTTCTTTTCATTAACTTCGTCTTCTGTAGCAATAACGAACCATTTTGCCACAGGTTCACTTTCAGAAGGGAAAAGCTGATTAAATAGAGTATTAGATAAATATAAATACATACCATTGTGAATAAATGGATTTCCTCTTACAATTCCATTAATAACAAGGGTTACTGTGATATTTTCTCTTATAATGATTTGAACTTCTTCTTCTAGATCTACATTTAGTTTTTTTAATAGAAGATCGCTAATAATAACTCCATGTTCAGTAGTATTTAACATTGTTATTAGATTTTGTTTGGTTTGAGCTAGAATTGGATCGATAAATATTTCAAATTCTTTTGGACTAATTCCAAAAATATTAATCCTGTCTTGACTCATAGCTACACTGGTTGAGTGCTCTTGTATAAAACTGACTTGATGTATGTCTCCATTTTTCTTTAATTTATCTACCAATGAAATTGGGAGCTCTTGTCCATCATAACATTCTGCAATAATATCAATTCCCCCAAATTGGTTATTATAAAAATCTGGAACAGCTTCAACTAATGCACTTGATACAACTCCAATTATCAAGATGAAAGACAATGCAACAGCACTGGTAAGAATGGTGATTGATGACTTAGACGCCTCACGTTTAACATTTCGTGATGAAATTATTTTGGAAACAGCCGAGTGCCAGAATAAATACCTGCTAACCTTTGGTAAAAAACTTAGTAATCCAGTTAGTATTAAGAGTGTCCCAATCAGTGTTAAAACAACAGCAATAAAGTGGAAAGAAATTATTTCAAAAGATAAGAATTGTGACGGTCCAATTAAGTATGTACCAAGAATCCCAATTAGACTTAAGATAGAGCCAGCTAAAAATGAATATTTCCATGTTATTCTCCATTTACGTTCCATAGTTCGTTGTTGATAATAGATGTTTTGAACAGGTGGATAGAATATAGCTAGTAAAACGGGGTAGCTCCCAGCGACAAGAGATATAAAAATACCTGAAAAAAAAGCGGAACCTAAGGAGATAGGGCTTATCACAAGTTCAGTTATAGTTATTATTTCTTCAGTTTGATTAAATATCGTTAAGTAAAACACTGAGAAAAATAACCCAAGGATACTTCCTAAAAGACTCCCTAAAATACAATAAATTAAGATCTCAATGCCAAGTGTTATAATGATTTGTGTATTAGATGTACCAATCGATCTTAAAATACCAAATTCCTTTTTTCGCTCATTAACATTTATTGCTAATATATTTGTTAAAAATAGGACAGCTACAACAAAAGAAGCTAATAATATAATGTTCATTGCTGATTGATAGGAGGTGATTCCCATTTTCGCTAATTCTGAAATGATCTTTCCCCGCATAACCAGAAAATTTTCTCCAAGCTCATTCATTACTCTTGTAGTGACTTCATCAATTTCCATTAAATTAGCAATCTCAACCACACATTCAATTTCAAAATCCCATTTGGCTTCTAACAATTTTTCATATAAAAAATCTAAATTAACAAGGATAAGAAGATATCCAAATAAGTTTCCAAAATTATTTTCGTCTTTTATAATTCCCTTAATATTCACTGATCCAGACATATCAGGAATGAATCGTGATAGATTAATGTTCTGGCCAGGAACAGTTCCAAACATTTTAGCGAGGCTATTCGAAATCATTACCTCGTTGGTATTTAAACTTCGATTTCCATTAATTACATTGATATTCTGAAAATCAGGATGATTTGTTTGACAACCATATATAATGACGTTATAGTCAATACTGAAGTTGTATTCTATAGATTCAAGTGTTTCATTAGAATAAATATGAGTTATGATTGTACTAGCCCTACGAACTCCTGATATCGACTGAACTGTATTTGCTACATCTTTCATTTCTTCAGGAGTCGTCCCATTAATCGTAGAATGAATACTAAGATCAGTATAATTATTCCATCTCTGCTCCGTAATGAAATTTTCATATAATGAATCAACTGTAATAGCTATTCCCGTTTCCAATGCAACAGACATGGTGATACCTAATATTAATAAGAAGCTTCTCCATCTATTTCGCTTTACATTACGGAAAGCTATGTTGAAATAACTCATTTTAAACACATGAATTAGTAGATTTCACTGTATAATTCATTTATTATCTACTCAATACGTAATGAAAAACTTTTACTACATTGATTTTTAGAACAAATAAAAAAATAAGCAATCAACAGGTCTAATAAGAATATCTAAATTACTATAATTCAGTTTTCTATAATTTTTAGTCATTTTTTCAGGAATATTCTTTAAAGACGAAATTATATAGAAGATAATAAGTTAAAATAAGGATTGAAATTTGACCGTGTTGATAAAAAATCTTCACCGCCATTTCCTAGTTATCTTTGCTTTACGTTGGTAAAAAGATTAATTATAATATTTTCAGATATTTAAACATTCTTAATAACGTTGAAGTTCGTCAAAATTCTTTCATTCGATCACCAGTCTAATTTAAGACTTTCTAACACACGATTACACTGAAAAAAACAATTTATGCTGTGAAGGATGTTCTTAGATGCAGAATTTTCCAATTTATGTGTCTAAAATAAGCAAAAGATTTGAGAAAACAAGAGGCTCGCGTTTTAAGCGTAATCGGAAAAAAGAGATAGTCCAAGCTCTCGATAAAGTAGATCTCTGTGTCAGTAAAGGAGAAATTTTTGGTTTACTTGGTCCTAATGGAGCTGGTAAGACTACTTTAGTGAAAATACTAACTACAATTGTTATTCCGGATCATGGTATAGCAAAAATCAATGGTTTCGATGTTGTAAAAGAAAGTTCTAAAGCACGTGCTAGTTTCGGGGCTACTATTGGTGGTGGTGAACGGAGTACCTATTGGAAAATGACTGGATTGGAAAACCTGATATTTTTTGGACGTATGTATGGCCTTAGTAAAACTGAAGCCCATGATCGTGCAAGGCATTTACTTAAACAAATGCAACTTCTAAATAAAGCTCATGAACGCGTTGAAAAATATAGTACTGGAATGAAAATGAAAATTAATTTTGCTAGAGCTTTAATATCAAATGCACCAGTATTACTCTTCGATGAACCAACATTAGGCCTTGATCCTTCCTTTGCTCGTGATTTGAGACAATTCATAAAAAATATTCTACAGAAGGAAGAGGGAAAAACTATTCTGTTAACCACTCATTATATGGCTGAAGCTGATCAGTTATCTGATCGAGTAGCTCTAATTGATAACGGAGTAATCATAGATACCGCCACTCCTGAACAACTTAAATTACAGATCAAAGAACACGAAGTTATTAAAATTAAAACAACTGATTCATTTCCAAATAGAATCTTTCATGATATTCCTGGGATCCTTGAAGTTTATACACAAAACAATCTTACTCACATTCATACACAAGACAGCTCACAAATTATGCTCTCAGTTTTAGAAAAATTGAAAGAAGAGAATGTCTCGATACAAAGTATTGATGTTGAAACTCCTACATTAGAAGATGCTTTCATTAAACTCACTGGACGGGGATTATCAAATATCAAGGAGGACACTTGAAATGAAACTTGCGACAATTCAAGCCATTATCTATAAAAATATAATTCATATGTCTCGATACAAGTTCGACTTGCTGTTTTGGGCAGTTATGCCAGTAATGTGGGTAACACCACTCATACTTCAAGGAATAGCATTTGTTGGGGGAACTACTAGTGAAAACTTCGCAGAACTTACTGGAAGTGAAGATTTTCTGAGCTTTATTGTTGTAGGGACAATTCTCTTCATGTTTGTGTCTACAGCTTTATGGGGAGCAGGAAATGCCATTCGTTGGGAACAAGAATCTGGAACACTGGAAGTACTATGGACAACGCCCACGAGTCGTGTGGATATACTAATTGGTACAAGTATTTCGGAAACAATATGGGCATCAATCAATATTTTGATTCAATTTACCATTATAAGTGTCTTTCTACAAATACATCTACTTTGGCAAGGACTAATTTTATCTGTTGGTGTCTTAATCCTCACAATAGTAGGTTTGTATGGATTTGGTGTTTTGATGGCAGGTATAATTATAGTCTTCAAAGAACCAGGAACACTAACTGAAATGATTGAAACTGGGATGCATCTCATCACACCAGTTCGGTACAGTTTGCAAGCTCTGCCAGGCTGGATTCGAGTAATTTCTCTTACAATTCCCTTTACATTAGGTCTTTCTGTTATTAGGAAATTAACAATGCCAGAAACAATAATGTACCCCGCATTAGAACCAATGATCTTTATAATTAGCCTAGTAATTCTAGATATTGTGTTGTGGATGATTGGAGTCCTTCTCTTTACAAAGATGGAGGAATTCTCACGTGAAAAAGGATCATTAGGAGCCTATTAGCAATGATATCTCGCATTTGGTTTGAGCTTAATTGCTCTTGGCAACTTATGATTAAATATTGGAGAATCAGATTAGCATATCCATTAACTTTTCTCTACTTTGTATCTGAACCATTGATTTTCTTGCTTCCTGTTATCATCTATGGACAAGCCTTAGTAGGTGGTCGTGAAAGTGAGATACTAGCCAAGTATGCAACAACAAGTGATGTTATCTTATTCTTAACTTTCGGTTCAGCTTCAATGGCTATTCTAACACGCATTTATTGGATGGGAGCAATGGGTATTCGACGGGAAGAATGGACTGGAACATTAGTTAGCATTTATATGACCCCTGCCTCCCGATTTTCAATAATTTTTGGTAATACACTTTTTGGTCTGTCCATGTCAGTATTGGCATTTTTTTTGCAGATTGGTGGTGTATATTTTCTATATGGATTACAAATAAATGTTCTCAATATTCTACCCATGATTTTCATTTTGTTTTTTGCTACGATTTCATTGTTAGGATTTTCCCTAATCATATCTGGATTGGTTCTTGCAATGAAACAAGCTTGGAAGTTTGTCCTTTTCATGGATGGATTCATGAATTTATTAGCTCCGGCTTTTTTTCCATTAGCAGTATTACCTGCTCTTCTAAAACCATTATCTTTCATCTCACCAATAACTTGGGGTGTTGAGGGATTCCGTGAGGGAGTACTCCAAGGATTTAGTGCATATTGGTTTGAAATTCTCATATATATAATGTTTTTAAACGTAGTGTGGTTGATTCTAGGAATTCTAGTCTTCAATTACTTTGAATATCGTACACGACAAAAAGGAGCACTAGGATATTATTAATTGTATTTTAACCCCTCGATCCTAATTAAGTTCGTGCCAAAGCACTTCAAGTCGATTAGCTGAGTCAGATAATCCTCCAGAACGATTTCTTTGTAACCAAATGTTTCGATGCTCCTCAATCAATTTTCCCAATGTTGTTTGTAACGCATTTTTCTTCTTATTAGGAATTTTACTTAGAGGTTCATTGATACCGATTCTTAATCTAGCTATACCAAGATCACAAGCAAATTTCAAAATATTCGCAGCCCAAAGAAATTCTTGTTCCACCAATTGGGCATCTTTTCTTTTCATATCAGCATTGACTATTAACTTGATTGACTCATCGATAAATGTATATGCTTCTTGTAGTTTTTCAATTGAAATATTTTCTAGTACCATCTCAGAATACTTATTCATTGAAGACATAAGAATCAAGAATAATGATGAATTATTGGGAGGATTGAATTCAACTTTTGTATAAGCGTTTCCTAATTCCCAAGTAACTTTTCCCATTACTCCTCCTTTATCATGAAATATATGAAAATCAAGTAAATGAGAAATAAATGACTTTTTGTCCAACATTTCGGCGCTTTTGACATTCCACGCGACTCCTGACCCAACAAGATATCCTAAATAGCTGAAAGGTAATGGTTGGAGATGACCATGATCACCCCAATCGGTAATAAGGTAACCTCCCGCGTTATTCTTCACTCCATTGATCCCTGCGTTATACAAATTAGCTATTGCATTATCTGTCCGCCCAGCGATGCTATTCCAGCTACTAGTTCCAGGACAGACATAATATGATAAACCTAAATTACTTATTTTCTCAGATAATAAATCAAAAGGATGTGATGCTTCATAACCCCATATTAAAGGAATGATATCCTTGGGTATTTGTGGTATTAATTCTGGGTGTTCAAAAATTATATCAGCCCAAAATTGCATTGTTTTTCCTCGTTTTTTCACTAATTCATAGATCTTAAGGAGAAACTCTAAGTAAACAGTTCCTTTTCCTTTTTCTTTGCACACTTCAGCCGACTGGCCTTCTCCCAAATCAAAGGTTTCATCAAGGCCAACATTCAAGTGGTTACTGGAAAAATGAGGTAATAACTGATCATATAGATCCTCCAGTAACTCAATTACATGTGAATCAATAGGGTTTAAAGAAAATGGTTCTTTTTCTTTACTAAACGGGTGATCTGTCCCTTCAGGACATTCTGCAAGATCTCTATAAGGATCATGAATCAACCAGCGATGAAAATGGCCAAAACTATTTTGATTGGGTACTAATTCAACATATCGTTCCTTACAAAACTCATCTAAGGCTAATATTTCCTCTCCAGTGAAAGGACTTGCATCTTTCCAGACTACATTATGCCCAGAATAAGCAAAAGTATGTTCTAAGTATAGTTGTAATTGATTGATCTTAAGATTTGCTAGTAATTCTGTTAATTCAAATAGGGTCTCCATGGTGGGAACCTTATCCCTACTTACATCTAACATTACTCCTCTAGATGGAAAGTCAGGCCAATCTTTAATTTCTAAGCAAGATAATTCCTGTTGATTTGAAAGCTCTATAACTTGGAAAAAAGTTACAATCGCATAAAATAGGCCTGGTCTATCGTACCCAGTTAAAATGATCCCTTCTTGATTTATAATTATTGTATAGCTTTCTGGTTTTTCAAGCACTGGTTGATTAATTGAAAGTGTGATGGGAACCACATCAGATTTCGGCATATTCGATTTGGATGCAGTAATTCTTGAATTATAACCAAACTCTGTTAATTTTTTCTTCAAATACCAGGCATGAGAAAGAATCTTTGTCGATGGACTGTTGAGAACGATCCATAATTCCTTTGATAGAGATAAAGATCCTTTCTCTAATTTTAGATGCTTAGGGTTCGGAAAGAGTAAATCTTTTTTTTCAAGTATAATATTTGCCTCCATGTTTTGGAAATTCTAGTAAAATCTCTCTAATTACATATTCAAAACTGTCATGTTTTTCTACGTCGATAACGATAGAAGAATAATGCAATAGTAGCAAATGTGACAATTGAAAAAAAGTTCTCCATATACCTTGTGGTATGGTTAGTGGAAGTTGTTACACGAGTTAAAATTGGACTAGTTGGTACAAGTGCCTCTAGTAATTCCAGTCTCCATTTTTTTTCTTCCTGATCGTATATCCCGAAACCTGCACAGAATTCCCAGTATGCCCATGTTATTTGTCTTTTTTCTGCTTCTCTTGCAACAAAGTTTGTCCATCGTACACGAGATTCCATTTCTGCTTTATTATATGCCCCAAATTCACCAAGTAACAAAGTTTTATTTTGATCCTGTGCCCATTGGAGAGCTGTGTTAAGATCCCATCTTATAGCTTCTTTTTCAGATTCTGTTCCAGTCCATTTTGTTCCAAGCCATTGATTGCTCCCCTGAACCCATTCGGCCCCTTGATGAGTAAAGAGAAAGGGTGAGTAATAATGAAATGTAGCAATTATATTCGAATCATCCTCTGGGAGTATAAGATATTCTAGATCAAATAAGTTATTCCAGTTTGTTGGGCCAACAATGAGAGTTCTATTTGGATTTGTATTTCTGATTATTTCAATGGCTTCTTGAAGGTACTGATTCCAAAGAGAACTGTTAAGATTATAAGTTGGTTCATTAAGTAACTCAAAATAAAGATTTTCAGAATAATCCTGATAACGGGTCGAAATCTGACGCCAAATTGAAAGAAACCTAGATTTATGCACATGAGGATCATTCATTAAATCTTCATAATGATGGATGTTGATTATAACAGTAAGGTTTCGAGATAGTGATTGATCAATAACCCAATCAATCCGCTTAAAAAACTCGGTTGAAATTGAATAAGGATCGTTTGAACTAGCATGAGCAGACCATCTAATAGGAACACGAATAAAATCAAAACCAGCATCTTTAATTAGCTGAAAGTATTTTTCTTTAAGGTAAACTCCCCAATCGCCTTCTCTTGGTGCTTCTAATGCATTCCCAAGATTTATTCCACGTGAAAAGCCTCCTTGTTTTGAATTACTTACATTTGTCTTATTAGTGTTCATTGTGACTGAAATAGAGATTAAAAATGATATAAAGTATACAAATATAATCAGAGAAACTTTCAGTATCTGTGATGCAGACATTATCATTCACTATTTAATCGGGAACTTTAATCTAGTTTAGGTCAAGAATTTCTTTTTTGCCTCTGTTATAATACTTTCAGTTGCAGTTGCGCCAATTCTAGTCACACCTAACTTCTTTACTCTCAAAACATCATCAAGAGTTCGGATTCTACCTGCAGCTTTTATTTGAACACTGGGTGATGAATTAGATCTCATTAATTCAAGATCATGATCAGTTGCTCCTTGGTATGAGTATTTATCATCCTTTCCTTTAATAAAACCGTATCCTGTTGACGTTTTAACGAAATCGACCTTCAATCTACTACAAATTTTACATAATTGAATCTTATGGTTATCAGATAAGAAATCATTCTCAAATATTATTTTTAAAATCGTTTTGTATCTTTGTGTAACATTAAGTACTTCTTGGATCTCTTTTTCGATATATAACCAATCTTCAGTTAATACTTTACCAATATTAACTACCATATCTAATTCAACAGCTCCATCTTGACATGCTTGTTTGGCTTCAAATACTTTCACTTCAAGCTTATTACTACCATGGGGGAATCCAATTACAGTACCAACGGCAAGATCAGATCCATTAAGTGTCTCAACTGCTAATTTAACAGCATAAGGTTTAATACAGACTGAAGCAACATTTAATCTTTTGGCAAGGTTACATCCTTGAATTAATTCTTCATCGGTTAACGTTGGATGAAGTAATGAATGATCAATCATTTTGGCTATTTCTTCTGCTTTTTCCATTGATAAAGTCACCCTTGATTAGAATCCATTTTTAACGCGTTAAATATGAGTTATTACATT
>JBHLKY010000022.1:0-20673 GCA_048886185.1 Candidatus Hermodarchaeota archaeon | reverse complement strand
ATGATGGAGGGAGATATCTAGGAATTCAACTTAAAGAACCTTTTGTTTATGCTGTCGATGGAGAGCAAGGCTTAGAAATCATCAATATAACTGATAGAGAGAATAGCTCTCTTGTTGGGAAATTCAATCCACATGCTGGAATCCCTCAGGATGTGTTCATTAATGGCTCCTATGCCTTCTTAGCGAACAGCTTTGATGGAATACGGATCATTAACATCACTGATCCAACCAATCCAACAATCATCAGTCATTATATGGAGGTAGAGATACAATACTTTCCATTTTACGAGGAAAGAATCAAAAGTGACTCTCTCAATATCTTTGTAAAAGGATCTATTGCTTATATTGCTGATGGTGAATTTGGTGTACGGATTATTAATATCACCGATCCATTCAATCCAAAAAAGGTGGGTGAATATATTGATGATAAGAATGGTACGAGGAGTGTCATTGTTAATGGATCATATGCTTATGTAGCTGATGGTGAGGATGGTGTTGAAATCCTAAATGTCAGTAGCTTCTCTAATATAACACGTATTGGCCATTATTACGATGGAGGGAAAGCAATGGGCTTATATTTCACTGATCCCTATTTATACGTGGCTGATTATGACAACGGTCTTGAGATTTTGGACGTTTCTGATCCAACCAATCCATTTGAGATTGGTCAAATTCATGATGAGAGTGGCTTGGCAATTAATGTATTTGTAAGTGGAGATCTAGCTTTTATTGCTGACAATACTGATGGTCTGGAGGTGTTTGATATTTCTGACCCCACTACTCCTGTTGAAATTGGACAGTTTTATGAGGAAACTGGCATCATAGGGTTAGCAAAAGATGTAGTTGTGGATGATTCATTTATTTACGTGGCTTTTGGTATTCAGGGATTAGAGATATTAACTTTGACCATTTCAATATCAGAAACAACTACCCCGTCAGTACCAGAAACAATCACGACTTCAGTGACTAATGGTGGAGTGTCTATAACTTTTGGCTCCGTACTGACTGCAATTTCAGTTTTAATTCTACTCCTAAGGCGACAAAGATTATTAGAACTTATATAGCTATTATATCCTGAATAACATGGATTTCAAAGGAGTGAAATTATATTAAATCATGAAGTTCACATTACTTATGCCTACTTCTATCACAAGTGTTTTACCACAATTATTTTACTTGAAAATACAAGTATCACTAAAAAAAGATTTAATCTTCAAATCAATTTACGAACAATAAATAGATTTCAATTCAAGGTTGAATTTAATGAAAAATATATCGTATTTGACATTTTTCTCTTTATTAGGGCTTATTATCATTTTCTCACATCTCCAACCACTTCAAATGAACACTTCAGAAAATAATCTTAAAGCTAAATCTGCACTGGAAGCACAAGCATCAACATTTGATTTCCATGGATTGTGTTATGGCGCATATAGATATTTTGGTCCTCCTGGTGAATGGATTAATCCACAAAATGTGAGAGAGGATCTTGGAATATTGAAAGAATTAAATGTTACAAACATAAGAACATATGGAATGAATTATGGACAAAATGTCATCCCTGGGATAGCACATGAAAATGGGATTGATTGTGCCACAGGAATCTGGATAGTCCCCAATAACAGTCTTAATAATCATTATCTGAATAGTTATGAAATTAGTCAAGGCCTTGCTGTTGCAGATATCTCTTCAGCATTAATCGTTGGAAATGAGGTTCTCCTTAGAGAGGACATGACTCTTAGTCAACTAATTAAATATATAGAGATTGTTAATAACCAAACATCTGTACCAGTTACAACTGCAGAACCTTGGCATATATGGGATCAGTACCCACAGCTCGTAAATGCCTGTGATGTCCTGTTTGTTCATGTGTATAGCTACTGGGAGGGGAAACCATCGCCAACATATGGCTCATTTGCGGCAGAGTATACAATAGAACGTATTGAGGAACTTCAAACTAAATATCCAGATAAAGAAATCTTTTTAGCAGAGGCAGGATGGCCATCAGGTCCGAAAGACTGGGATCCTGATAGATATTCGGAACAAGTACAAAAAGAATTTTATAATGATCTCCTCCCGATGCTGGCTGAAAACAAAATCAAAAGCTATCTCTTTGAAGCATTTGATGAGGCATGGAAGATAAATCAAGAAGGACCCGTAGGAGAACACTGGGGAATTTTTCGAGAAGAAAGAACACCCAAACCTGCAGCAGAGGTGTTGGTAAAATTTTTTGGTGGTAGTGTGAAATGGCCTGCTCCAACCATAATTTCTCCTGAAGATTTCGAAACCTATACAGATGAAGATGTGAATATTTCTTGGATGATTAATGACATTGATAATACGTCAGGGACGTATGGTATCTATCTAGACAACACCTTATTAGGACAACAGGATGAAATCTGGGAAAATGGAACGACAGTAAATATAACAGTTAATACAGAAAATATTGGTTCATTCAACTATACAATTGTATTCACTGATGGAATATCCATCGGCCATGACACAGTAATAGTGAGTGTTGTAAAACACCCAGAACCAACCATTAATTCTCCTGAAGATATTGAAACGAATCAAAATGAAGACGTGAACATAACGTGGATAATTCTCGACTCTGACACAATATATGGAACTTATACGGTATATCTTGACAATCTTGTTTTTGGATCGCAAAATGATATTTGGAAAAACAATACAGCTTTTTATATCACTGTTACTACCGGAACTGCTGGAACCTTTAACTATACAATTGTATTCACTGATGGCGTATACACTCGACAGGATACAGTCCTTGTAACTGTTCATCCATTGATTATATCAACTACTTCTACCACATCGGCTACAACTGCATCACCAAAGACCACTTCTGGTTTTACTGTCCTAATATGGATCATCTCTATATTTGCGTTATTAGCAGTTTATCGATTTAATTCAAAAAAGCACAGTTTAAAGAAGAATTAGCTAATTTCAAAATATTTTGTCGAATAGGTGGCAAAACAGAGAGAGATTATCTAATAGGTGAATACCTTGAGTTATGGAAATTTTTCCTCAGATGAGAAAGAATATGTTATAACTAAACCTGATACCCCTACTCCTTGGATTAATTATTTAAGTAATAGCAACTATTGTGCTATGATTTCAAACACAGGAGGGGGGTATAGCTTCCACATAGATCCTAGAGATCGAAGAATACTCCGATATAGGTACAATAATATACCCATGGATCGCCCAGGAAGGTATATATACATTAGAGATAACCAAACATCTGAGTTCTGGTCTCCAACATGGCAACCGATTTTAATGAACCTTGATGAATATCAATGTCGTCATGGTTTAGGATATACAATAATAAAATCTCGATATAAAGGTGTTAACACAAAAATAACCTATTTTGTCCCTTTAACGGATGATTTAGAAATATGGATGTTTACCATAAAGAACAATACAGATGGACACAAGGATTTTAGCATTTTTTCTTATGCAGAATTCTGTTTATGGAGAGCTCTAGGCGATCAGAATGATTTGCAATATATCCAAAATGTAGCTGTAGCTAACTACGATGAAAATGGGATTTTTTATTCTCTGTTTGATTTAAGCACAAAATTTGCCTTCTTTGCTTCAAATAGTAACATTACAGGTTATGATTGTGACCGTGAAGCTTTTGTTGGCCCCTACCACTCAGAAGCAAATCCAATTCGAGTCGAGAAAGGTAAATGTTCCAATTCTCATGCACTTGGAGGAAATCCAATAGCAGCAACTTCCTCAGACATCACACTCATTCCTCAAGAGGAAAAAACAATCATTTATCTTCTAGGAGTTGCAAAGGAGAAAAAGGAGGGGAAAGAGTTAATACGGAAGTATTCTAGTCAAGAAATGGTTCACATTGAATTTCAGAAGCTCAAAACATACTGGAAAAATTACCTAGAAGCATTTCAAGCAAACACCCCAGATAAAAACTTTAACCTAATGTTGAATGTTTGGAACCCTTATCAATGTAAAATAACATTCGATTGGTCGCGATATGTGTCTTTTTATGAGACGGGGATTGGAAGGGGCATGGGATTTCGTGATAGTAATCAAGATGCAATGGCCATTGCCCATGTACTTCCGAAAAGAGTACGTATGCGTCTTTTAGATTTAACTCAAAATCAGTTTGAGAGTGGTAAAGTCTATCATGTGTTTTTTCCATTAACACGTAAAGGATCGTTCCCTGAATACATTAATAAAGATAGATTATTCTTTAGTGACGATCATCTCTGGTTAATCCTCGCGGTATCTGATTATATTAAAGAATCAGGGGATATGTCGATTTTAGACGAAGAAATTCCTTATATTGAAGGATCTATGGCATCAGTATATGACCATCTTAAACAAGCACTAGTATTCACACAGAATAATCTTGGAAATCATAAGCTTCCCCTAATTGGTACAGCAGATTGGAATGACACATTAAGTCTACCAGGTCCAAATAACGCAAGTGAGAGCGTTTGGGTGGGAATGCAGTTCCATAAAGCCCTGTTATCAATGTCAGAAATTGCTGAAAGATATAATCAAATAGATGACGCCATATCGTTTAGAAGAACGTCACAAAGGCTAAAGGATAATATAAACAAGGTTGCATGGGATGGTCGATGGTATATTAGAGCATTCACCGATACAGGTGAACCTGTGGGTAGTGCTAAATGTGAAGAAGGGCAGATCTTTCTTAACTCGCAAACGTGGGCGATAATCAGTGGAATTGCTTCAAACGATCGTGCACATCTAGCTATGGATGCTGTGAGAGAATATTTGAATACTGATTATGGAATCAAGCTTTTTACACCTGGTTATACCAGATTTTATCCCAAATTGGGAGGTATTACAACCTTTCCACCAGGTTTAAAAGAAAATGCTAGTATATTTTGTCATACAAATCCATGGGCTATTATAGCTGAAAGTATTCTTGGGCGTGCTGATTTTGCCTATGAATATTGGCAGAAAATCGCTCCAACGACTAAAAATAATATCTCTCATATCCATTTCACAGAACCATATGTCTATTCTCAGATGATCACGAGTCCAGATCACCCTAAATTTGGTATGGCGAAAAATTCTTGGCTTACTGGGACTGCAGCTTGGTCATTGAAAGCAGCCTTGGAATGGATTCTTGGGATTCGACCAACTTTCGACAATTTGATTGTAGATCCATGTATTCCAAAGGAATGGAAAAATTTTAAGCTTAGTAGACGATTTAGAAATACAAGCTATAAAATCGAAGTGATTAATCCAAAAATGGTATCGAAAGGAATAAAAGAGATAAAAGTTGACAAAAAAACCATAGAGAATCAACAAATCCCTGCATTTGGAGATAATAAAATTCATAATGTAAGTGTACTTATGGGATAGAAATACCAACAAATTGTACTTCAAAAAACCTTAGAACAGAAGAATTAGGTATATTACATTGAGTTTTTAATAGGCCTTTCCACCACGGATAATCCAAATGATGATTCCTAGAGCTATAACAGCGAGAAAAGTAAGTGGTAAAATGGGTATTACTGATTCTGGGGTACCAAAAATTAATATTTCTACCCCCTGTGTCCCAAAAGCCACGTAAATATAGGAGCCATTAACAACGACTTCTTGAGCCAAACCTATGATACCAGTTTCCTCATAAAACTGTCCAATTTCAACAGGGGAGGTTGGATCAGAAATATCAAACACCTCAAGACCATCAGTATTATCAGCAATAAAAGCTCGATCCCCATCTATATATACACTATTAGCTAAGCCACTACCATCATAGAATCCACCAATCTCAACAGGATTAGTTGGATCTGAAACATCCAATATCTCGAATCCATCATCAGAATCGGCTACGTATAAAAATGAATCTACTAGAGATAGATCCCTTGCTTTCCCTCCATCATCATAATGGCCAATTCGTGTAATATTTTTAAAATCACTGATATCAAGAATTTCAATCCCGTTATCCCCATCCGCTACATAAGCGTATGAGTCATTTACTACAATGGCACTCGTCACACCAGGGTTTTTTGCCTCAGCAGGGGGATATTCTCCGATTTTTATTGGATTAAGAATGTCTGTGAGGTTTAGAATCCTTATTCCAAACTTTCCATCGGCAATATAGGCAATAGTCCCTTTTACATAGATATTGATAGAATCACTCTTGGCCTTTTCTTGGTAAAATGGGATGTATTGAATCTCGACTTCTAGAAATTGACTGATATTGGTTGCTTTGGTTGGATCAGTGATATTAATAATCCTTATCCCGTCAAAGCTATTCGCTAAGAAGGCATAGGAGCCATTAATGAACACATCCTGAGGGATTCCAGCATATGGATTGAATTTCCCGACGAGAAAGCTATTTTCTCTATCGGTTATATTAATAATTTCTAAGCCTTGCTCTCCATCGACAGCATAAACAAAAGGTTCTCGAAGTTGAATACCTAGATATCTCCCTCCATCATCGAATTTTCCGATCCTTTTTATGTTAAAATTCCTTTTATCCGCAGTCACAAATTGAAAGTGAAGCACTGCTATTATAAGAAATATAGATAGAAACATCGCCAAGTGAACTTTTTTTCTTATCTTCATGCTTAATGCCCTCAGTCATAATTCCTTATTGGTTCAATTCTGAAATTACATATCCCATCTGCTATAGAGGTCAGGTACGCTTGCGAGTAATTCTTGAGTATAAGTATGTTGAGGGTTGCCAAAAACTGCTTCACATGATCCTTTTTCAACGATTTCTCCATTCTTCATTACACAAACTCTATTTGAAATATATTGGGCTTGAGCGATATCATGTGTAATAAATAAGACAGAGAACTTTTCAGATTCACGAAGGTCTTCAAGTAGATTTAAGATTCCTGCTCGGGAGGAAGCATCAATCATACTTGTTGGTTCATCAGCAATTAATAAGATGGGTTTGATAATTAAGATCCTAGCAAGTAAGAATCGTTGGAGTTGCCCTCCACTAAGTTGATGGGGGTAACGTCCCAATACTTCGTCAGCATTTAATCCAATTTGTGCCAAAGTATCTATTATGATTTCTTTTTTTTCAGATTTTGAATGGTGCCCTTCTCGAAGGTTAAAGGCGTTATAGAGGACGCGATCAATTCTATACACCAAATTAAAGGAAGAATAGGGATCTTGAAATACAACTTGAACCTTTTTATAATAATCAGTCCTTTTTTTGAAAGAAGTAATATCTTTTCCCTGAAGAAATACTTGACCACTAGTAGGCGAAAGTAGCTTCAAAACTATATTTGCTGTTGTTGATTTTCCTGATCCGCTCTCTCCTACTAATGAAACAATTTCTCCCTCATCAATAGTAAAAGATACATTGTTTACAGCAGTAATGGTTACTACATTTATGAATCCTGAAGTGAATATCTTTGTTAAATTCTCAATCCTTAGAATTGGTTCCTGATATGTCATAAAAGCACCATCTATTCTTTATATAGCCAACACTTTACGTAATGTCCTTCTTTTTGAGGAAAGTTGATTATAGGAGGATCATACGTTCTACAATGCGTCATAGTAGAATAGCATCGTGGATGGAAGCGGCACCCAGGAGGAGGATGTCGTAAGTCAGGCTGAGATCCAGGAATGCTCTTGAGTTCAGCTGGTCGTGTGCCATCTGGATTGAAGGAGACAATAGATGAAATTAATCCTTGTGTATAAGGATGAAGGGGTTCATTAATTATCTCATTCATATTACCAGTTTCAACAATTTCCCCACAATACATAATTATACAGCGATCACATAATTGCCGTAAGGAAGCAATGTCATGAGAAACAAAAAGGATGCTTTGAATTATTCCCTCCTTTTTTAAATCTGAAAGCATTTTGATCATTTGCTTTTGTGAAGTCACATCTAATGCTGACGTGGGTTCATCGATGATCAATAAGTTTGGGTTCCAGAGGGTAGAGATTGCAATAACAGCCCGTTGTTTCATTCCACCTGAAAGCTCATGAGGATAACGCTTTAAAACCTGCTCATCTAGTCCAACACGGGAGAAGTGTTCTGAAGCCTGCTTAATGATTTCTTTTTTAGATCCCTTTTTCTTTGTTCTTTCTCGTACCACGTCCATTATGAAATCAATAATCCTCTTTACAGGATTTAATGATTCCATGGATGCCTGGGGAACATAAGACATTAACTTACACTTAACTTCGGTTCTTAGCAGCTCTGCGTCTATTTGATATACTTCATATTCGCCAATAATTACTTTACCCGATTCATAATACAAGAGGGGTCGTGGAGTGCCGGAAATCAACTCTGCTAATGTGCTTTTTCCACAACCTGATTCCCCAGCTAATCCTACGATTTCTCCTCGTTCCATTTTAAATGAAACATTGTCTACACCATGTACAACACCAAACATCCCCCTATAATACCCTTTAAGGTGCTCAACCTTGAGAAGACTTTCAGACATGGTCTTATTGCCTCTTCAATCGTGGATTAAAAATTTCATCAAGGTTATTATGTAAAACATACAGAATGACAAGAAATGATGTTAGTATAATCCCAGGGGGGTAATATAACCAGTACATTTCAGAGCGTATGGATTCATTTTGCACGACCCAGTATAACATACTCCCTAGTGTGACATATAACCGTGGATCAGGTCCTAATCCAAGTAAGCTAATACCCGCTTCTGCAACAATTGCCCCGCCTGTTACTATTGCCAATAGTAATCCTAGATATGCAAACATGTTAGGAAGGACTTCAACTGCCGCTATTTTAATATCTGACATCCCCGATACTCGGGCTAAATTTACAAATTCCCTTTCTCTCAAACTTAAAACTTGTGATCGGATAGCTCTGGCCACCCAAGGCCATGCTGTAACCGCGAGAATCATAGATACTAAGAATAATGATCGGTCTTCAGTGGGAATAGATGCGGCTAAAATTAACAAAACTGGGTACACAGGAAAAACAATGACAATATTTGTTATCAACATCAGGAGCTCGTCTATAAATCCACCTTTATAAGCTGCGATACTTCCAATGGCAATAGCAATAATAATAACTATAATACCAGTTGTGATGCCGACTATAAGGGAATTTTGAGTGGCATGGGCAAGTTGAGCGAAGACATCCCTTCCATAATCGTCAGTTCCTAAGAGTAGATACTGAGAAGGAGGTTTAAATATCATTCTTGTACCCCACTTGTCGAATTGTCCTTCATAGGGATTTACAGTAAAAAATGGGCCAATAAAGCCAAATATCACAATACCAAAGAAAATGATTAAAGTAACTGTAAATCCCTGATGAGTCCGTAAGTAATTAAACATCAGATCATCCTCCATGTCCAGTTTTAACGCGGGGGTCAATAAATCCATAAGTAATATCAACAAGAAAATTACCAAACACAACAACAATGAGGGTCACAAGAAATGTACCAAGAATTAATGGATAATCTTGTTGGCTTACAGCAGTACCAGCTAAACTGCCAATACCAGGCCATAAGAAAATATTTTCTATAATGATTGTCTGACCGATGAGTTCGTTCAATCTTAAATTCAATCCAGTAAACTGAGGTAAAATAGCGTTTCTTTGTGCGTATTTACGTAATGTTCGGGTTCGGAATCCCATTTGTTTTGAATATAGTAGATATTCAGATTCTTTTTCGTAGAGAGTCATTGCACGCATACCAGTAGCCCAACCTCCTGTAGTAACGATCAGCAAGGTAATGAAGGGTGGAGCGAAGTGGCGTAGTGTATCAATGAAAAAGTCGAGAGTGAACCCTCGGCTTATTTGAGGACTGACTCCTCCAGGGTGTGAGAGAAAAATATTGTCCCCAATTACAAAATAGACAAGGATAATGATACCCAGCCAATAAAACGGTGCATTGGCTGCAAGAACACTTAGAAAGTACACTAAATCATTAAGTCTCCCCTTTAAAAACGCTGATCTACCCCCTATCCAATTACCAATAAAGAAACTGATAAACAGGACTGGAATTACGAGAAGTAAGGTGTATGCGAGGCGTGGGATGATTAGTTCTATAACAGGGGTTGGCCAAACTGTATAAGAAGATCCTAAATCAAATTGAAGGAGGTGAGTCCAGAAATCAATGTATTGAAAAAAAAGGGACTTGTTGAGTCCATAGAATTCTAGCATGTGACTCTTAATTTCACGATATTGTGCTAATGCCTCTGGGTTGGGATTCCCTGAAGGAGGACGAATAAATCTTTCAACTGGATCTCCCGGCATGAAACGTGGGATAGCAAATACAAAAGTCAGTGCAATAATAATTACTATCAAGTAGAATAATGCTTTTTTCATCACAAATTTTGAATAAGAGTGTGAAATCAATCCCCTCATCCTGTTGACAAAACTTCTTTCTTTTTTACCCACGTTTTCAACTGATTTCGATACCATTTCCCATGCAACCTCTTTAAAACTGAATCTAGACTCAAGTTCTTTTTAAATTAAGTAATAGATTTGATTTCTTTAATGTTTTTTCCTTTTTTAAGTTTTTAAGTTTTAGTTATAACTTAGAGAATTCACGGATAAAATAGTAAAACCTCGGGGATTAGTAATAGGATATGTGGTTCAGAATATTTATAGTCTGTACAATAGAAGAAAAAAAAAGAGGGGAAAAGAAAGCAATTAATACTTAAAAAACTACTTTCTTCGGCGTCTCAAGATTATTCCAGTGGCTATTATTGCAGCTAATACTGAACTCAAAGCGAAGGAAGCACCACTAGGTGCAGATGACGTAGTTGTTTCTGTAGGAGGTGTTGATTCTGTAGGAGGTGTTGATTCTGCAGTTGGTGTCGTTCCTGGCGGAGCAGAAGTAGTTGGTGTTGTTCCTGGGGGAACCCATTCTGAAGCTGGTATCAAACTGAGAATGTACATCAGTTGAGTACCAATTTGACTAGTCATCCAACAGGCGCAAACATGAATAAAGGCGTTATCTTTGTTAGGCCACCCACGCCAATATTTAGTATTATAAGCCATCCAATATCCATTGGGAGATATAGGAATAGCTGGTATTACATCAGCAAGGATTTCTTGCATCCTACTCGCGATAGCCTTTTCTCCAGTTATGTTTGTGGGATCAATAGTCTCCCATTCTTGGTGTAATGCAACGTACTCTGGATTGTACCAAGCCGAATAATTGGTCCATTGACCTGCAGCGCCAATGAACTTACCTAGTTCGCTCCATGGGCGTCCATTTGGCCCGAAACCCATAACGAAGTTCATTAGGTCAAAGTCCATAGCATTGAATTTGTTGACATATGTCCCATATTCAATGAATGCAGGATTAACAGATATTCCGATAAAATTAGCGAAATAGTCAGTTAAGAGGGTTGTTTGAAGCATAGAATCAGACCATCCATAAACAACCATAAGATCCCAATCACCGAGTTTGACATTAATTGAACCATCTACGTACCCTGGTTCAGTTGTGGAATTGATTCCTGCTGCTGCCGCTTGAGCATCAGTTACTTCATCTGCAATAGTAACATTTCCATGACCATACATACCGACAGAATCAGCTGGAACTTCGTTGGTGTACCATGCTCCTTCATATTTAAAGCAATGTTCATCGAGAATTGCTAATGCTTCTGCTATGTTGAAATCTATGCCATAGGTTGCCTGTACATTAGCATCATAGACATGTCTTTGTGTTGCTGATCGATCATCTATGTAACCCTGACGAGCACGCTGGAGATAACCGCTCGCAGCGACTTCTGACATATCTTCGGCGTTTATGGCGTAAGCCAATGCTTTACGTAACCACTGTTGGTTGAATGGGAATCGGAGGTGGTTCGGTACTAGTTCGACCATCCCACTAATTGGGAGGAAGTATGGTTCTTCTCCAAGAGTCCAAGTCTGAATATTTGGATTTGCCTCAAGAAGTTCCCAAATTCGGGGATAGTATCCACCGTACCAGTCAATTTCATCATTTGCAAAAGCCTGGTTAACGTTGAAGTTTGTTGGATAGTGGAGTTGGCCGATATACTTTGGTCTGGGTTGGTTCCAAACTGCGTTGCCCCACCAGGTATCGTCTCGGATGTAAACCTGTCTATCAAGGGTTTCAGAGACTTCATATGGTCGATAGGGGCCTGAGCTGACTTTCCATCTGTCTGGGAATGCTGAACCATTGGGGAAGAAGCTTGTATCAAGCCAATTATTCTTGAATGCCCAATCACCGAGATTCCAGATTACACCTTGTTGTGCGACGGGGTCAGTAAAGCTGTTGTTGAATTCTCCATCATCGAACCAGTCAGCAATCTCCATCCAGACATGTTTTGCACCAACAACTCCGTAATCGTTAGCTAGAAGTTGATCAAAGATTACTTTACTGTATTGATATTCTGGTAGTAGGTGAAATTTCACTGTTTTAGAATCGACAGCCTCATATGAACTAACTCGTGCATTAATCTCAGCATGGGAACCTGAAAGGAGGAATTGGTATGTAAATATCACATCATCGGATGTGATTGGTGTACCATCTGACCATTCCGCTTGAGGCCGAATCGTGACGGTTATTGTTGTTGCATTTGTCCATTCGAAAGATTCGCCAATGAATCCCATGAGTTCACCTGTTTCATAATTGATATCGAATAGGGGCATATACATGAAAAATTCACCCCATGCCTTGCCATCCCAGAAATAAGGGTTCCAATTTGTAGGCCCAGCCCAATATCCAGAGCTCCATAAGATTTCATCACGTGGTATTTGTGAAATTCGATCAATAGATTTTTCTGGGGTAAATGTACCGCTTGCACTAAGGGGGAGAAATAGAAGACTTATTACAGCTAGAACTGTAACAAGAAATATTTTTCTATAGATTTTCATATTTCATCCATCATTTATTATATTTTTAAAGGAAATTTTTCGCTTAAAAATACAAGCTACAATGACGAGATTAAAGTAATTAAAAGGATATCGTTGGCTGAACCCATATTAGACATACATGTGATGTTATGTCAAACATTTTTTTTTAAAAAAAGACGGAATACATTTCATTTCTTCTTACGAAACTTTTGATAAACTAATTTAATATGAAGTACAATCTGTGGACTAATAATATCTTTTATTTGGTAATGATTGAAATAAAAGTGCAATTCTGTCTAATTAACAAAAATACTCTTTTTTAAAAGATCTTTTTCTCTTGAAGATGAACCAACCATAATTTCAAATTCCCCTGGTTCCACACATTCTACACCCTCGGAATTGATTAATGCTAGTTTTGATATAAGCAACGTTATATTTACCTCTTTTTTTTCGCCTGGTTGAAGTGTTACATGTTTAAATCCCTTTAATTCCTTAATTGGTGTAGTAATAGAGCTGTATTTGTCATTAACATAAAGCTGTACGATTTCTGTCCCTTCACGATGCCCTGTATTTTTAACATCTACAAAAACAACTAATCTTTCATGTTCTTTTAATTCAGTCTTAGAAAAATTAAGATTACTATATTGAAAATTTGTATAAGACAATCCAAAGCCAAATGCAAATAGCGGATCAGCATCCATGTCAATATACTTTCCTCCGTGCCAACCAGGCAATTGATTATAATAGATTGGTAATTGCCCGATATGTCGGGGAAAGGATATTGTTAATTTCCCACAAGGATTAAAATCTCCAAAAAGCACATTCGCAACCGCATTCCCACCCTCATTTCCTGGATTCCAAGCTTCAAGAATAGCATCTGCATTTTCTGCTATCCACGGTATTGTTAATGGCTTTCCGTTTATAAGAACCACGATCAAAGGAGTTCCTGTTGCTTTAACAGACTCTAGAAGTTCTTGTTGTGCTCCAGTCAGATCAAGAGAGGCACGATCTTTATGTTCTCCATTTAAACTAAGATTATCCCCCACGACTGCTATTGCCACATTCGCTTCCCTTGCTGCATGAACAGCTTTTTGAATGTCCTTATCATCTAGATTTAGCACATCACAGCCTTTGACATATAATAAAGAACTCTGATCTTTCACTCGCTTTTTAATACCATCCAAAACAGTCATTATGTTGTCTTTGTGACCATTTACAACATCACTATCTCTTGGGGGCCAATTAAGAACTTTACCAAAAGACCAATCACCAAGCTGGGCTATCGAATTATCCGCATTTGGGCCTAATACTGCAATTTTGCCAATATTTTCCCTCAAAGGTAGAAGATTATTATCATTCTTTAACAAAACTAATGATTTAAGTGCTGCTTCCAAAGCCTTCTTCTTATGAGCCAAACACCCGATTATTCCGCCATTTGGATCTGTTTTAAGTAAACCCTTCTGTTCAAAGAGGCCTAGACGGAATTTTACCTCCAAAATTCGTGAACAGGCTTCATCAATAAGTTTTTCATAAATATGTCCTTCCTTTATCCTTTTAATAATAATATTATAGAATTCAGGAGTAGACATAATCATATCATTCCCAGATGAAAGGGCGATTTCAGCTGCATCTAATAATGAAGGGGCAACACGTTGCAATTCATGTAACCAAGTTACATTTGCCCAATCTGTTAGAATAAAACCTTTAAATCCCCATTCCTTCTTTAAAACTTCTTTTAACAACCATGAATTAGCAGAACAGGGTGTACCATCTATTGAATGATAACCTGCCATGATGGAACCACATCCTGTATCTACTACTGCCTTAAATGGTGGTAAAAAGATACTTTTTAGTTTTCTCTTTGAGACCTCAGCTTCTGTAGAGTCTCTCCCTCCAATAGTTTCACCATAAGCTACAAAGTGTTTTGGACAAGCGAGAACACTTTCTGGATCAGATAAGCTGTTGCCCTGATAACCCCTAACCATTGCTGATGCCAACACACCAACAAGGAACGGATCTTCTCCAAAAGTTTCATTAACACGACCCCAACGAGGGTCTCTACCAATACAGAGAATAGGAGAAAAAGTCCAGTGGAAACCCGTGTGGATCATTTCAAGAGCTGTGATTCGTGCTACTTCTTCTAATAGATTGGGATTCCAACTACACGACATTGCTAATTGTGAAGGGAATACTGTAGCTCCATCATGGAAACAATGCCCATGAACTGCGTCGATTCCGAAGATTAAAGGGATTTTAAGCCGGGTCTCTAAAGCCATCTTTTGGAGGCGTTGTGTATCCTCCCATTTTGCATTGAGATATGAGCCAATGTTTCTCTCATATATCCAAATAGTGGGGTCATGACTAAGGTCAAGTTGACACATCTGGCCTATTTTCTCTTCTAGAGTCATTCGACTCATTAAATCTTTAGTTCTTTCATGAGAAGGGAGTGAAGGATCTTTATAGGGTTCGATCATGTAAATACCACTTTATACTCTTTTACTAATACTATCTTACATCATTTAAAATAAAAAGGGGGGAATCTTTTTGGAAGTTCAGAATAATAAAAAATACTTTTTTGGATATTATAAGATACTATTTCGTTAATTGAAACTCAAATAAACTCCATTCAAATAAGCAGAATGAATATTTTCATTCGAGAAATTGAGGAAGAAGAATGCGTTACGGATATTTTGACGATGATCGAAAGGAATATGTCATCACTCAACCTGATACTCCATTACCTTGGATAAATTACTTAGGCTGTGAAAAATATTTTGGTATTATCTCCAATACTGCTGGAGGATATTCATTTTACCAAGATGCAAAAATGCGACGTATTACTCGATATCGCTATAACAATGTTCCTTTAGATTTTGGTGGCCGATATATCTATTTACGAGATAACAATACCAAAGAATTCTGGTCTCCTTCTTGGCAACCCACTCGTACTGAATTAAAAAATTATCGTTGTCGTCACGGATTGGGGTATACCATAATTAGTTCTGCTTATAGGGGTATTAAATCAGAGATCCTGTATTTTGTTCCGCTAGGTGAGAATCTAGAAATCTGGCATATTATAATAGAAAACCAGAATGATAATAAAGTGAACTTATCAATTTTTTCTTGTATAGAATTTTGTTTATGGGATGCACAAGATGATTTCACCAATTTTCAAAGAAATTTTAATACAGGCGAAGTAGAGATTGAAGGCGGTGTAATCTATCATAAAACTGAATATCGCGAACGACGCGATCATTTTGCTTACTTTGCCTGTTCAGAACCCCTAGAAGGACATGATACTCAACGTGATGAATTCTTGGGCTTATATCGGAGTTGGGAGAAGCCAATGGTGGTCGAGACTGGTCAATCATGTAACTCCACTGCTCATGGTTGGGCACCGATAGGTTCACACCATATAACACTAACAATGAATCCCGGTGATAGAAAACAAATCTTTTATATCCTTGGTTATCACGAGAATCCTCGTGACCAGAAGTTCAATCCTCCTGAATCGCAAACAATCAACAAAAGAACAGTAAGGAAAATTATCACCAAATATTCGATTGAAGAAAACGTTGTTGGTGCCTTCAACACTCTAAAGTCATATTGGGATCATTTATTAAATAAATTTCAAGTCAATACTCCAGACATTCATGTTGATAGGATGGTTAATATTTGGAATGCTTATCAGTGCATGGTCACATTTAATTTGTCACGCTCGACTTCCTTTTTCGAGTCTGGAATTAGTCGAGGATTAGGATTTCGTGACTCTAATCAAGATCTATTAGGATTTGTACATATGGTTCCTGAAAGAGCACGAGAACGAATTTTGGATCTAGCTGCCACGCAATTGAAAACAGGCGGTGCTTTTCATCAGTATCAACCTTTTACTAAGCGAGGTAATGATGATATTGGAAGTGATTTTAATGATGACCCTCTATGGTTAATTTTAGGTGTAGCTGCATATTTAAAAGAAACAGGTGATTTTAACATTCTTAATGAACTTGTAGTTTATGAGAATCAATCTGGGACAGAAGAAAAGCTATTGAACCACCTGAAGCGCAGTCTCCATTATATACAAGAGAGATTGGGCCCACATGAATTACCACTCATAGGCCGTGCAGATTGGAATGATTGCTTAAACTTGAACTGCTTTTCTGAAGAACCTGGTCAGTCATTTCAGACCACTACAAACAAAGATGGCAAAGTAGCAGAATCAATTTTTATTGCAGCCTTATTCATACTAGCTGTTAAGGAATACATCAAAATCCTTCAAGAGTGTAATTTAGAGGAGGATGTAAAAGAATGCCTTATTTGGAATGAAAAAATGAAAGTAGCTGTTTCTAAATATGGTTGGGATGGTGAGTGGTTTCTTCGCGCCTATGATGATTATGGGGATAAAGTAGGATCCCATATATGTAAAGAGGGACGAATCTTCATCGAATCGCAGGGTTTTTGTATCCTTGCTGGGATGGGTCTGGAAGATGGTCGTGCAGAGAAAGCCCTAACTTCTGTAGAGAGCTTTTTAGCTACTGAGCATGGAATTATGCTTCATCAGCCTGCATACTCACAATATTATTTACATCTAGGTGAGATTTCTTCATATCCTCCTGGATATAAAGAGAATGCTAGTATTTTTTGTCATACAAATCCTTGGATCATAATCTCAGAAACAATGATCGGACATGGTGATAAAGCATATGATTATTATATGCGTACCAATCCTTCTGCTCGTGAAATCATTAGCGAAATACATCGTTGTGAACCATATGTATATGCTCAGATGATTGCTGGACGAGATGCTCCAACTTTCGGTGAAGCCAAAAATTCTTGGTTAACAGGTACAGCTGCTTGGAATTATATAGCTATAACAAATTGGATTCTTGGTATCCGACCTACTTACACTGGATTACAAATTACACCAGTCATTCCAAAGAATTGGTCAGGTTTTAAAGTAAAACGTGTCTTCCGTGGAGTGATTTACAATATTCATGTTGAAAGAACTGGTGAAGGAAATAAAACCATTCTTGAGGTAGATGGACAATCAATTAAAGGAAGTATCATTCCCTTCTCATCTGTAACGAAATCAAAAGTAACTGTTAAAGCAACAATAATCTAAATTTGAAGGAAGATCAGTAAATGAAAAGGAATATAATAATTGCTGGCATTTTTATAGTATTATTTATAATAAGTGCTATAGGAGTAATCTTTCTAAGTTTATATCAGCCTAGTCCTCCTGAGGATATATTACCCACTCCAAGTAGCATACCTAAAGTAGCTTGGTCACGAGGTATTGGGGTTCCTCATGGACATGTTGGGAAACCGAAAACTAGTTACTGGATAATTGATGACAATGAATGGGGGGGAGTTCCTTTGGGTGGAATGGGCGCGGGCAGTATTGGTCGTACTTATCGCGGAGACTTTGCACGTTGGCACTTGGACATTGGGCACCATAAATTTGAAACAGTTTATGCAAATCAGTTTTCTATTTATGTTTTCCACAATGGTGAATCCAATGCACATGTTCTTAGCCCCTTAAGTGCATCAGACGCGAAGCTAGAATGGAATTGGGATATGCCTGTTGGTGCTGGGACATATTATGGGCTCTTTCCTAAAGCATGGTATGCTTACAATTGGAAAGAGTTACCTGTGAATTTAATACAAAAGCAATTTTCTCCCATCATCCCAAAAAATTACAAAGAAAGTAGTTATCCAGTTGGAATATTTGAATGGATTGTTGAAAATCCAACAAATGAGTCATTAACATTAGGTTTGATGTTTACATGGCAGAACCTTATAGGTGTAATAGGAGCTACAGAAAATCTGGTTATGGATAAGTATAACTACGCCTACATTGCTGATGATAAAAATATGACGGGTGTTATTCTTACTCGTGAAAAAGATGAAGTAGAGGAAGAATGGGATGGGTCATTTGCCATTCTTACTCAAAATGATCCTAACTGGATTGTAAGTTATCGTTCACGTTTTTCTATTAGTGGAGGAGCCTCTGATGTTTGGCAAGATTTCGCAGCAGATGGTATTCTAGATAACATCAATAATACAAACTATGCTGATATACTAGAAGAGATCGGAGCAGCTTTATCAGTCACTCTAGAATTAGAACCTGGGGAAACACAAACAGTACCATTTGTTCTTTCATGGGATTTTCCCATTACTGAATTTGATTGGAGTAGGCAATGGTATAAACGTTATACTCGTTTTTTTGGGACAACTGGTAGAAATTCTTGGAGTATTGCTTCTGAGGCTTTGGTTAATTACACCAAATGGGAAGATGCCATTGATGCTTGGCAACAGCCAATTCTAGATGATAAAAACCGTCCTGATTGGTATAAAACTGCGTTGTTCAACGAATTATACTATTTGGTTGATGGTGGAACTTTTTGGGGGAATGGCCTTGTTAATGAGGGTCCTCTTGAAGAAGGCATTGGAAAATTTGGTTATCTCGAATGTTTTGATTATAAATGTTATAATACTTTTGATGTTCTTTATTATGCCTCTTTTTCATTAATCCAGCTATGGCCAGAATTACAAATACAAACGATTAGTGATTTCATTGCTGCTGTACCGATAAATGACCCAACTATTACGACAATTTGGGCTACAGGTGAATCAGGTCCCCGTAAAGTGCCAGGAAGTTGTCCTCACGATATCGGATATGAAGACCCCTGGTTTGTTGTAAATACTTATAGATGGCGTGATTCCAATATGTGGAAGGATATGAACTCAAAATTTGTCTTACAGCTTTATCGTGACTATTTCTTTACTAATAATACTACTATAGTGGAGGATGGATGGTCATCAGTTGTGATGGCTTTGGATTATTTACACAATTATGATACAGATGGTGATCATCTACCTGAAAACGAAGGAGTCCCAGATCAGACTTATGATGAATGGAAAATGTCAGGTGAAAGTGCTTACTGTGCTGGATTGTGGTTGGCAGCTTTAGAAGCAGCCATTGAAATGGGAATCTTGATAGGTGATACAGGTAACGCAAGCATTTATGCAAATTGGTTAGAGAAAGGTAAAGCTTCATACAAGATCAAATTATGGAATGGAGAGTACTTTAATTACGATTCAAGTGAGGGACCTCATTCTGACAGTATTATGGCGGATCAATTAAGTGGGCAATGGTATTGCGATGCTACAAATCTGGCTCCCATTATACCAGAAAGTTATATCTTGTCAGCGTTAGAAAAAATCTATAACTTTAATGTACTTCAGTTTGCTAATGGGCAAATGGGAGCTGTAAATGGCATGCGACCTAATGGTGACATTGATAAAACTAGTGAACAATCGCAAGAAGTGTGGACGGGAACCACATATGCCCTTGCGGCATTGATGATTTACCAAGGAATGATAGAAGAAGCCTGGAACACTGCTTGGGGAATCTATAATGTTGTGTATAATACCAATAGCACTTACAACAAAGGATACTGGTTCCGTACCCCTGAAGCATGGGATATAACTGGTAATTATCGTGCAAGCATGTATATGCGGCCACAAAGTATTTGGGCCGTTGAACACGCTTTAGAATTCATAAATTAGATGCTTCATAAAAAATAAACCCGCATGTTAATGTCAATCAACATTTAAAGGCGCTAAGAGATGAAAAATGATATTTTGATTACAGGAACAAACCGGGGTCTAGGTCTTGCACTTGTTAAATTATTCCTCGAAAGTGGAAATACGGTTTACGCTCTATATAGGACAATGAGTAAGGATCTAAAACAACTGAAAAATAAATTTCAAAGCAATTTATACTTATATCAAGTTGATGTAACTAAAGAAAATAACATTCAAAATGCTCTTTCAAAGATTAAGAATAAAACCAACTCCATTGACATTCT
>JBHLKY010000021.1:61931-80263 GCA_048886185.1 Candidatus Hermodarchaeota archaeon | reverse complement strand
TAGCTAAAACTATTGCTACTGAATGTTCACCTATTGCAGTAGCTTTATGCAAACGATTAGTTAATCAATCAGCTGAAACTGCTCTAGATATAGGTCTCCAAATGGAGGCTCTTGGACAAGGAATAGCTTTTTCAACAGAAGATCTACAGGAAGGTGTTATGGCTTTCCTTCAGAAAAGGAAACCAGAATTTAAAAATAAATGATACTCTCCTTCTTCCTCTTTTTTTTCTACCTCTTCTGAAATTTTTCAAATAGCAAGATTTATTAGATTTCAGAATAAATCACACTATTTAGGAAAATTTCTTTCTGAATTTTCTGATTTCCTCTTTTAATAGAACACTATATGTTGCTAGTTATAATCTAGGGTAATTCGCAAATAACAATTAGAAAGATTACGATTCAATAACGATTCAATAATGCAGCGAAGTTACATTAAGAATATTCTCTACCCATATACACATTTAATTTGACACAAGAATAAAATTTATTACCAAAACTCTCTTTTCTTGACTTTAAATGTTAACCATTCCAAAGAAGGGTAAATTCAAGTGAAAATTGATGATATAAAACATGTAGCTGTTATTGGAGCTGGTGCAATGGGCCATAGTATTGCGCAAGTTGCTTTAATATCTAATTATAGTGTTTCACTTTATGATATCAACGATAAGATTGTTGAATATGGAAAATCTAGGATCGTTTGGTCTTTCAAAAGATTGGTAGAGAAAGCCAAAATTTCTGAAAGTGACTATAAAAATTGCATGAATAATCTTACATTAACCACTGATCTTGAAGAAGGAGTTAAAAAAGCTGATTTATGCATTGAAGCAGTTCCAGAGAAATTGGATCTTAAAAAGGAGATTTTTACTGAATTAGACAAATTAACACCAACATATGCTATCCTCGCATCAAACACAAGTAATATGAGTATAACAGAAATTAGTTTTGTGACTCAACGTCCTGATAAAGTCATTGGGACACATTTCTTTAATCCTCCCGTTTTAATGCCAATAGTCGAAATTGTAAAAGGGGACAAAACATCTGAAGAGACCTTAAATATTGTGACAGATTTCATAAAAAAAACCAAAAAAACTCCTATTTTCTCTAAAGATAGTCCAGGTTTTATTTGCAACCGGATTATAGCACCAAGTACATTATTATTGAATATAATGCTTGATAGAGAAGAATACTCTCCTGAAAAGATAGACGCAGCTGCTATGAATATGGGGGTCCCAATTGGTCCATATCAACTCCAAGATTATTTAGGGCTAGATATTGTGTATGATAGTATGAAATATATTTCTGAACGTCTATCAAAGGATTATACTCCAACTCCAACAATGGAAAAGCTGTTAAAAGAAAGAAAATTTGGTAAAAAATCAGGTCAAGGCATTTACAACTGGAAAGAAGGAAAGCCTGAAATTGATCTGTCTGATCCTGCAGACTTCGATATGATGATACCCATACGACTACAAATCAATGAGGCAGCAAAGGTACTTGAAGAAGGAGTTGGCACTGCTAGAGACATAGATACTGGGATGAAATTAGCATTCAATAATTCTATGGGACCATTTGAGCTTGCTGAAAACATTGATCTAGCTGAATTAACAATTTTTCTTGATGAACTGGCAGAAAAATATGGAAAGGAAGTTTTTCGTGCCCACAGGTGGATTCGGGATGGAACACTTATAGATCATATAATCAAGTCAAAAGAAACTAAATAATTTTTGTTTTTCAACTTCGTTATCATTTAAATCTTATCTTTGATTTGCAACTCTAATGAGCTGAAACTCTTGGATCCGTTGTATTTTCTCATTTTGTTTGGAATATGTATATTTGTGGGCACAATTGGCGTAATTGCTGGATTTGGCGGAGGTATTTTTATTGTACCTATTTTGTTAATTATTTTTGAAATTCCCATTGAAGAAGCAGTAGCTAATTCCTTGGTTGCCCTTTTTCTTCCTTCAATCGTAGCCACATATCGAAATGGCCGTCAAAAGGAGGTAAATTTTAAGCTAGGACTATTATTTGAAATTCCTACTGCGATAGGGGCGTTTATCGGGGTAAGCTTAACCGTTTTACTTCCCTCAGATCTACTTGAGATTATTTTTGGTTTTTTAGCCTTCCTTATGGGATCATTGATGGTCAGAAACTATAGAAATCAAGATTATCAATCTAATACGGAAGGAAAGTGGATCAAAAAATTTTCTTCTATTGGTCCCCAAATGAACTCTAACTCCGGTAATGAATCATTTACTATTGGTATCTTTGCTCTAGCAATAACAGGCTTTTTCATCGGAATAATAGCAGGAATGTTGGGCATAGGATGTGGATGGATAACTACACCTTTAATGATTCTCGGCTTTGCTATTCCTCCACGTATTGCTACGGCTACAGCTACATTTATGATCATTATTACTTCAGCTGTAGGAGGAATGACACATGTTTTTTATGGACATTTGTCACTTCTTTTTATTCCATTAACATTGGGATTGATATTTGGTAGTGAGATTGGTACTAGAATTCGTACTCGCATTCATTCAGATCAGATAACACAAGTAGTAATAATATCTCTCTTCATTATAGGCTTTATTATGATAATTACGTCTTTTATTCTTTGATAAGACTCTATAATGTTATCTTTTTAGCAAAAATCAACGTTTTAACATCAGAAGCATCAGGCCACATTCCAGAGCCACTTGAGCTTTCGTAAATCACTGAGAATTTCAATTTTTGATAAAATTGAACAGCCTTCACATTCCGATCACTTGTACCAAGATGAACTCCTTTAACATTGTGATTTCTAAGATGATTTTCAAGGGTTTTTACTAGTTGGGTACCTATTCCTTGCCGATGGTAATCAGGAAGAATATCAATGTGAAGGTGTGCTGGATATGACTCTAAAAGAGATTTTTCATTAAAAGTTTTAGGTTCGTCTTCCCAAGTCCTCATGAAGTGCCATAATACACGAAAAGTTCTTGGATGACGCCATAAAGTGTATGTAAAAGCCCTTAGAGCTATTTTACGGATCATTATTTTCTGAAATTGTTCTTCTTGCTTTTTAGAATCTAAACTACTTAAAATATATCCAATTACTTGGTTTTTCTCACTATCAACGGCCACAAAGCAATTTTCTGGTTCGTAATCAATATAGTACGAACAAAAAAGCAAACCAAAGAGATAAGAGTCGTCAAATCGGCCAGCTGCACTCTTTCCCATGTATCCTGTAGACCAACAAATATGAATTACCGCTTTTCGATCTTGTATATGGTATTTTCGTATGTAAACCACATTTTTTACTCCTTTCTGATCTCAAATCTGGTTTATTTTTGATAATATTGACTTAACAATGCGCCAGATTAATTCTACGGATTTAATATAGACTCTTTCATGAGGTGAATGTGCATCTTTAATCTCTGGACCAATAGATACCAGTTGTAAATCTGGATTCATTCCTTTAAATAAACCTGTCTCTAATCCTGCATGGATTGCTTTTAACTGCACTTTTTGACCAAATTCTTGAGTATATTCTTCCCTTACTAATTTAAGAAACGTTGAATCCAGTTCAGGTTGCCAACCAGGATAAGCTGGTCCTTGAAATATATTTGCAGATAACCTTGTTCCAAGGTCTCTTAATTCAGTTCTTAGGCGATTCAACTCATTATTATTTGAGCTACGAGTACTTGTAATTATTTCAATGGACTCTGATAAAGTTTTCACAAGTGCAAGATTATTGGAAGTTTCAACCAGATCAGCAATATCTTTTGAGAATATCAAGGCTCCATGAGGAATTTCATATAATAATGTAAAAATTGAATTCGTTTCTCTTACACACGAATTTTGAGACGTTTCCTGAAGATTAAGCTTAATATTAGGTTCAATTTTCTTGAAATTATCAATTTGTCTACTCCATTCATCAAACATCTGACGAATAGGCTCTATTTTATCTACAAGAAACTCGCAACTAGCATCCCGAGGGATTGCATTGTGAGCACTGCCCCCTTCGATGCTGCAAATATGGAAATCCTCAACTTTCTGGCGGAAATTGATTAATCCCTCTACTAGGACTTTAATAGCATTTAATCGTGATTTATGAATGTCTACTCCTGAATGTCCACCAGTTAAACCTCCTATTGTTAGTTTCATTCCTACTAATGCTGGTTGTGTATCCCAAGTTATTGGTAAAGTAAACCTAGTGTCTCCTCCACCAGCACTAGATACTGTTATTTTCCCCTCATCTTCAGAATCTAAATTAAGTAGGAATTTATATTTGAGGAAATTCTTACTCAAGTTAAAAGCTCCAGTTAACCCTGTTTCCTCATCTATAGTAAATAGGACATCAATAGGGCCATGTTGAAGGTCAGGATCACTTATTGCAGCTAGAGCTATGGCAACGCCAATTCCATTATCTGCTCCTAAAGTTGTACCATCTGCTGTCACGTAATCATTTATAATTTTTAATGAAATAGGATCATTCTCAAAATCATGAGAAATTTCTGGGATTTTTTGGGCAACCATATCAAGATGGGCTTGTAAAATGACTCCGGGAAACATCTCACATCCTTTTGATGCGTTTATTGAGAGTAAAAGGTTTCCTACCAGATCTTCTTCGACTATTATTTTGTTGTTATATGCCCAATTCTTTACCCAATCACGAATTTTGTCCTCTTTTTTTGACTCTCGGGGGATTCTAGAGATATCCTCAAACAAGTTCCAAACAATTTTTGGCTTAAGTTCACTCAGTACTCTTTTTGCCATCTTTTAATACCCCTTTAATCAACTATTGATGAACCATGAACTCTTGAGCTGATCTTCAGTTGTAAATAATTCTTTAACAAAGAGAAAACCTATCAATATTTCACCAATAAATCCTGCTGATAAAATCATTAAAAAGATGACAACTTGATAAACAGCAGCAATTATTGGATTCACGCCCCCTATAATCATACCACTCATTAATCCAGGGATAGTGACTATACCTAATACTGCTACCCGATTAGTCGTAGGAAGAAGACCAGCTCGGAATGATCCTTTCATTATTGGTTTAACTGAATTCCAAGCACTATCACCTAATGATAATGCTGCTTCAATAACTCCCCTTGATTTTTTAACATCCGCAATTATTCTTTCTAGCACAATTGTTGTCATAACCATGACATTTGCTATAACCATCCCTCCCATTGGTATGATATATGCCCCCTCGGGAAAAATAATAGGAGTTTGAGGAGGAAAAGAAGTCACAAATACCATGATAAGAATACTTCCTGTTGTGATTGCAATTAATTCCAGCTTGAATATGTTTGGATAAGGAAATCGGTTCTTTGCTGTGTATGCTGCAAAAACACACATAAATAGGAGAACCACATAAAGAATTAATAACTCTCTAAGCTCAAATATAAGTATTAAGACAGAAGCCATTAACAAGATTTGGATAAAACCACGAAAAAAGCTCCAAATGAAAGTTTTTTCCATTCTTATTTTCTGCCAATGGGATAACAATACAATTAATGTTAGTAAAAGAAGCGAGAATGCTCCACTAATTATCATACTGGTAATTTCAGTTTCACTTGGTAAGCTCAACTTCTGTCATCTCTACTTTTTTCTTTTTTAAAAAAACCCCTTATCTCCTTATCGTTGTACTTGCGGAAGAATTCCTCTGTTGAGGTTTTTTCAATGAATTCTCCATCTTTTAGAAATAACAATTGATCAGTTAACCTTTTTGTTTGTTCTAAAGAATGCGTAACAATAATTATCTTTATTCCTTCTTGGTCTAATCTCTTTATTGTCTCTTCCAATATTTCTTCGGATATAATATCTAAAGCACTAGTTGGTTCATCTAAAAGTAACATTTCAGGGTTATTGGCTAAACTTCGGGCAACTGAAACACGTTGTTGTTCACCACCAGATAAGTTCTCAACGTTCCTGTCAAGAAATTCATGCGCGAGTCCAACTTTATCTAAAAGATTGGTAAGCTCTTTTTCTGAAAGTTCAATTCCCCATATTCTAGGGCCATAGGTTAAATTATCCCGAATAGTAACAGGAAAGAGATGTGGGCGTTGCTGCACTAAACCAATTCTTTTCCGTAGCTTTCGAACAGGAATTGTATTATAATCTTCACCTTCGAAAATGATTTTTCCATTTGTAGTAGAAATTAATCGATTTAATAATCTTAGAAATGTGCTTTTCCCTGAACCAGATGGTCCAATTATACCAGTGATCCCCTTCCTGTCAATTTTGACTGATATTTTTTTCAAGATCAGATTTGAATTGATTTCAAAACTCACATCTTGAAAGCAAATAGGACAATCGATGTCATTAACATTTTGTATTTGACCAATATATAATGGATCTTCCTTCAACCAAATCATTCCTGCAATAACGTTTGATGCTATAACGATTAATAATCGAAGAGAGTTTAAAGAAGAAAATTAAAAAGGAAATAAATTATTTTTTCAAATCATTTACTATTCCTATGCATTCTATGACCTATAAAAAAAGGGATTTTGACAATTTAATAGTATATGTAAGGACATAGAAAGTGTAAAAGACTCGTTGTATCTAGATACATTATTATTTTTACTAGAATCATTACTGAATACCGTTATCTTAACTATTTTATGGAAAATCTAATTATACGATTCTTATAATGAATATCTTATATTAATAATAAAAATAGGGCTAGAATGCAATTAGGAGGTCAAAGATTTGCAACCATTATCAGAATTAGCCGATATTGCCATCGAAGTGAATAACTTAACGAAGACATTTGGGAAAGGGGAACAAAAAGTTGAAGCTGTGAATAAAATCTCACTTTCAGTTGAAAAGGGCGAAATTTTTGGATTTTTGGGGCCAAATGGTGCAGGAAAGACCACGAGTTTACGAATGATCATTGGCCTTCTAGAACCAGATGAAGGAACAGTCAAGATCTTTGGGATGGATCCTAAAGAGAGAAAAAATACCCAAAAGCTAAAAAAATTGTTAGGAATAATACCTCAAGAGATCAGTCTTTATGAGGAATTAACAGTAGAAGAAAACCTATGGTTCATGGCAAGAGCATATCGAATTCAGAAAGATGTAGCTGAAAAACGAATTAATAATCTGATTACTAAATTGGGATTAGAAAACAAACGAAAATCTCTTGTAAAAAATCTATCGGGGGGACTGAAAAGACGAGTTAACGTTATTATGGGATTAGTTCACGATCCTGTACTTGTTCTATGTGATGAACCCACTCCAGGTTTGGATCCTCAATCACGAGTAGTAGTATGGGATTTTATTCAAAACTTACCAAAGGAAGGGAAAACTGTCATTTTAACGACTCATTTCATGGAAGAAGCAGATCGTTTATCCGATCGTGTGGCAATTATAGATCATGGTGAAATTCTTGTATTAAATACCCCAAAAAAGTTGAAAGCCTCTATTGGAGAAGGAGATTTATTAGAGTTTTATTTAGCGGACGATTCAGAAGAACATTTACAGAAAATGGCTGATTTATTAAGTGAATTTACTACTTCTAAAGGTTTAACTGTTGAAGATGCTTATATTTCAGAAGGGAAGGTGGTAGTGAGAGCTTTGAATGTGATTCCCAATCTGGCACAAATATTGAATCGTATAGAAGAACATGGGGCGGTGGTGGATAATATGGCTATTAGAAATACCACACTAGAAGATGTGTTCATCAATTTAACAGGTAGAGCTCTTCGCAATTGAGAATAGGGATTTTCATGCTTATAATTGATATTACTGTACGCTTTCTCAAAGAAGTGCTTAGACTGAAAGTTGCTCTTATAGTACTCTTAGGTATGCCCACTTTTATGGGATTTATGTTTGCATTTGCTTTTGGGGCTTCAGGTTTAGGTGAAACAGAAACTTATATATTAGGAGTAATCAACAATGATGAAGGAATTGGAGAAAATCTAGCAAATTATCTACGAAATGATTCAATTTTATTGAACAATCTCCCATTTAATGAAATAACCATAGATAATGGATTTGCAGCAGACTTTATTGATATTTTAAACACAACGACATATCAAACAGATGAAGAAAAGTCAGAAAAGCGTATCTTTTCTGTTTTAGATTATAATGACCAAGAAGTTGGCCAACGAGCTGTAGAAGATCGTCAAATAGACGCACTGGTTGTGTTTCCTGAAAACTATTCAAATACCACATTATCAGCTTTTAATAATGCATTTTACATTCAAAATAATATCTATATCCACAATTTGAGTTACCCTCCCATTTGGTCTTATAATGGGCCCCCATTTCCTATCGACGAAAATAGTGAGATCATCATCATTGGAGATGAAGGATATACTAGGTACCAAATAACCAAAATCATATTAGATAAGATATTTTCTATTTTTAATGAACAATTCAAATCTTTAAATTATTCAGGGGGAAATATTGACTTCTCCCTAGAACTGATAACCTTACAGGAATACAGTATCTTTGACACAATCTTTCCTGGGATTTTAGTATTTGCTGTTTTAATGCAAGCAGGGATGCTGGCTGCTTTTTTAGTCGCAGAATTTGCTGAAACGAAAACTATAGCAAGAGTACGATTATCTTTGATCAAACCATACGAATACATTGCAGGAGTAACACTCTATTCATTCCTGATTTCATTTTTTCAGTTAAGCATTCTTATAATAGTTGCAATAGTTGCTTTTGGTTTTAATCCTGCTGGTAATCTTATTGAAGCAATGATAGTCTTAATACTTACAACAACCTTCACAACAGCTCTCGGGTTCCTGTTAGCTGGAATTTTTAAATCATCAGATACAGCAGGTCAATCTGCAGGATTTCTTATGACACCTTTAGCATTTATGTCTGGAGCATTCTTAGAGGCACCAACAATAACAATTTTACCTAGATCTTTTCCAACTGCATCAGGTTTACCAAGGGATTTCGTACTGTGGGACATTCTGCCCTCAACTCATGCTGTAAATGCATTAAGATCAATTTTACTTTATGAGTTCTCAATTTTTGACGTTTGGGCTGATGTACTTTTTGTCATTATTCCAAGTTTTATATTATTAGGCTTTAGTATGATTTTCTATACAAAACGACGATTCAGAGGAGACGTACCGAACTGAGGTGATTAATCATGCTTCTCCTTACCACTTTTACCCGAACAATTAAACAGAATTTAAGAAATCGTTCAAGAATTGTCTTAATTGTTGGATTTCCAATTGGATTTACACTTGTATTCGCATTTATTTTTGGGGGAGAAAATATAGTCAGTACTGGGGATTCTTCTCTCTCAATAGGTGTCATAAATCAAGATAATGGTGAATTTCTTACATTGGGTCATTGGAAAGATGATTTCAAGAGTTACTCTGAACCTTGGTTTGATAATGTTACATTGGATCCCTTTTTTACCGGATTTGGTCAACTTTACATAAATAGTTTGAGAAATGAAACTCCTATTCTCATTTCTAACAGGACATTCTATGTTAGAACATTTACAACTGAGAGAGAGATGAAGCTAGCCGTTCAATCCAGAGCAATAACCATTGCTTTAAGAATTCCTCATAACTTCTCATATGGAATCCTATCAGGAATTAACTCCTATGAAAGAATCATTAATGGCGTATCTTTAGTTAATGACCCCAAAATCCAGAATGTGAATATTACAATTGAAATGTTGGGAGATCCTAGTTATCTCGCGTTTCAAACTACTCAAGCTGAAATTGAAAAAACAATAAAAGAATTCCAAGCCAGTTTCTATGAAGTTGAACTTGATGTGGGGAATTTTAACACAAACTTCCAGAATGTGATTAGCTATGAATTAACCGAATTTGATTATTTCATGAGCGGTTTCTTGACATTTGGTTTGGTATTATCAGCGAGTAGCGTTGCTGGTATACTTGGTGATGAACGAGAATATAGAACTTTAGATCGCTTAAAAATCTCTAACATGCATCCAATTGAATTGTTGGGAGGTGTTTCTTTAACCCAAATTGTGACTGGTGGGGTACAATTAGCAATAATGATGCTTACTGCTTATTTGTTAGGATTCCGTGGGCAAGGGAACCCATTCATTGCATACATAGTAGCAATGATCACAATTATACCCATTTTAGGATTAGGGTTCTTTGTTGGTGCATTTATACCAAATGGTCGTGATGCATCAGGCGTGATAGCTTTATTATCAGCGCCAATAGGATTTGTTTCAGGTGCATTTCTACCTGTCCCTGAGATTCCTTTAATCACTAATCTAGTACCAACTGCTTCAGGAAGTCTTCGTGCACTTCAATTGTGGGATTTTTTCCCCTTTTATTCGAGTACAACAGCAATCCGTAATGTTTTACTTTTCAATCATGATTTCAGTCAAATTCTCCCAGAATTAATCTTTCTGGTAACAAGTGGTTTTATCTTCTTCATTATTGGTACAATATTCTTTGTATGGCGTGTATTTAAGCCGGAAAAGTAAAAAAATTTATTTTGAATTAATTTTCGTCTCAATATTTGGAGGTTAAACATTATTTTATAAAATCAAGAGTTTTCTTCAAGAATCCTTCGTGCATCTTCTAGATAACGATAAACTGATAACTCTTTAGTTGCACGTAATTGCTGTCCTTCCTGTTCTATTAAATTGATAGCTTCTAATGCCTTCTTTTTTTGCCTAAAAAGTTGATAAGTGTCAGCATCTCTGATGATTTCAGAATAAATCCGATAAGCCTGATCATAATTTGATTGAAAACGAGCTAGATGTGCTTTAAGTAAGTGACATTCAAGAATATATGCTGATAGCTTTTTTTCTTGGACTTTATTTTCGAAATCTATTAAAAGGGACTCTACTTCTTTGATTGCATTCTGGTTTCCTGTTCTAGCCATTTCAACGAGAAGATCAATATAGATTAATTCCTCAGTAAGTGATGAGGCGCCAATTTCTCTGGTTTTTTCCAATGAAGAACTGAATGCGTTTTTAGCCAATCCAAAATTCATTTCATTCTTCTCAATAATCCCTAATAAATGGTAATATGTTGCTATATCCCAGTTAGATTTACAATTTTGGTATTGTGCTGTTAATTTCTCTCTTGCCTCTTCTGCTCTGTTTAATGCCAGTAACACGTTAATTTCATGCTTCAGGATCTTTAACTCATCAATGGTTTCTTTCTGTTGAGATTCCATAGACTTTTTGATTCTTCTACTTTCTATGATGGCATGATAGGCTTTTTCTATTTCATTTTGTTGAAAATATAATTCACTAAATAATAAATAAAGATCAGCTTGATACCAATCAGCATGTTCATGATTTGAATTCAAGGCAAGAGTTAAAGCTTTATTCAAGATTTTTTCAGCTTTTGTGAATTCACCACAAAGTTGAAGAGTCCTTGAATATTCAGTGTAGACTTTAATTCGTAATAATGAAGCAGGTTTCTTAGTTTTTGATTTAACGTCTGGTAATTTCTCATAAAAGGATAGTAATGTCTTCCAGATCGAAATTGCCTCTTCCCATTCTCCTGTTAGATGTCTTAAGATACCCATTCCCCAAAGAGCAGTATGGTATCCGAACTCATCTTGCGCTTCCCGAAATTCTTTTTTGGATTCCTCAAACCATTTTAAGGCCTTTTGATATGCACCCTGTCCTCTAAAAGCAACAGCTAATGCTCTTTTAATTTCAGCTGATTGTGCTAGTTTTCTTTCTTTTATTGGTAATTGTTTTTCATATTTGAGGGCTTTTTTAAGTATATTAACAGCTTTATTGAATTCGGCTTTTTGCACAAATAAGAAGCTTTTATCAATTTGAGACTCAATATAATCTTTACTTTCATAATCTGGATGTTTACAACACGAATCTATTACTTTGATGGCCTCATCTATCTCCCCTTTCTTCATGAAGGTATTTTTAATTTCTTTAAGTAATGTTGCTCTAATATCTTTTTTATCTTCTTCTGGGAGGTGAATTTCGATGGCAGGTAAGAGTTTATTATCTATATCTTGAAGAATTTCGATAGCTTGATCAAATAGTTTCTGTTCTCTTGCACTTATCCCTACATCTTTCACCAACGTAAGAACAGACTTTATTCCTTCTTCTTCAAGTTTCCTTTCCTCCAAAGAAAGTATTTTTTCTCCTTCTAGTTCAAGTGCTTCTTCTTTTACCTGATTTATTTTTTGATCTAATCCTTTAACCTTCTTTTGTAAAGTATCTAGCTTAAAAACTTTCTCAATATTTTTATCTATTTCATCGATCCACACTGTTTCTCCAAAGACTTTCTCTACTTGATTGATTGCAAAGTTTAATCGATCCAAGTTTATTACTAATCCTTCAGCTAGATCTTCATGCAGCTTAGGAATTACTTTCCGCCTTAATTCAGTTTTCAGTAATTCCAATTTTTTACTGGTTCTTTGAAGTTTTTCCTTAGAATTAATATCTGAATTACTCACAATATCCACCTTTTTCAGCTTTATGACTTTTTTTTCTACAGAGGGATCCATTGGAGAGACATCGGAAGTATTAGAATCCTTTTTTTCGATTATTTTTAGATTTTTTTCCATTCTTTTTTTCTCTACTTGGATTAGACACGACCAATACGTCCTAAAAGAAAACTAATCATAAAATAAGCGTATTTTGTGAAAGCATAGAATATAGTTGAAAAAAAAAAACCTTTTTTAAGATGACGAGGTTACAACTCATTTTAAAGAATAAATATTTTATTGTTTAGGTAATTATCTTTACATAGATCTTACAGATTTCATCAAGCATTATTTTGGCGACTTAAGCCCTAAGTCAATTAATTGCCCATAGACGACAGCAATAACATATTTAGTATATAATGTGGAAAGATGGGGAAGATCATTGCGAGATTTCAAGATTTTTTCGATAAACTGATCTACCACATATCGTGTTTCTCCTTTCTTAGTGAAATTACTTTTTACAAAGTCTCGAAAGAAGAATGAGAATTCTTTGTGTTCATTTAATACTTCTAACACTTCTCTATGACCTCTCACAACACCTGCATGTGCAAATCCTACTATAAATGATTTTAAAGTAATAATTTTTTCTATACTTTGTAGATATGTCTTAAAATTGAAATCAGGAGGCATTGAACTCGGAACTGTTAGCAATTTTTGTGAATGCAATAAACCTCCTGCGCTTTCGCTTAAATATATGAATTCTGTTTGGTTATCAATAGAAACTGAAGGACATACATGATCTGAAGTGTGTCCAGGAGTTGCTATTAATTCAAATCGTTTTTTGAGTCCAGGAATAGGAATAGGTTTTCCTGGACATACTAGTTCGTATGCATCGTCAGGTAGAGGCTTCATGGTACCAATAAAGGAGCCAAAAGTATGTTTCGCTCTATTCATATGATTTTCAGGATCTTGCAACATTTTTTGAGTTTCTTTTGTTGTTAGAACCTTGATATCAGAATTAAATTTTTTGATTGCCTTCCATATTTTCCAACCACCCCCGAAGTGATCAAAATGATGATGAGATGGAACAAGGTACTTGATTTTCTTTAAAGGAAAATTATTATTCTTCATGAAGTTGATAACAGAATTCACATCATTAGATGTGCCAGTATCTAATATAACTATCGATTCAGGGGTTTTTAGCAGATATATAGAACAAGAGCGTATTAAATTATATTGATTAATATCCAAATGATAAATCTCATCTGATATTTTACTTGTTTTTGTTATGATAGGGTTTGGTTGAGACAAATATTACCTCCTTGAATAGATAAAGGTAAGAGAAAGGAGATGGTCTTCCCCTTTTTATGCTACCGATAATTCTTCTATGATCTCCTTAATACACTCTAGTCTAGTAACAACTTCTCCTAAACATTCCTTTAAGTGTTCTATTTTCTCTTTTGGACTCATCTTTTCATGATGGCTTTTTTTATGCTTCCCACAGGAGCATTCTTTCTTTTCTGACATTTTAATTCTCTCTCATAAATTTTCATTCAACTTTAGATACTGAATTAACTACAAAAACTAAAGCTTAATATAACGTACACTAATAATTATATTAGTTTCTAAGGAGGTAATAAAGAACTGGTAACTCAACAAGAAGTAGTACAAAGATGTTTACCTATTGAAGTAAGTGGTATCTGTTTAAAACCATTAATTAAGTACTTGAAACTAATTAGTAAAAAGTGGGTGATCTTTATTATCATGGTCTTTCCAATAAAATACAACAATTCTTCTCCTAAAGTGTTGAGATATACAGAAATTAAGGATCATATTAGAAGTATCACTTCAACCGATATTAGTGACACTATCCTCTCTTTACGTCTAAATGAGTTGGTTAAATATAAAATTCTCAAGAAAAACCAATATGCTGAGATTCCTCCACGTGTGGAATATCAACTTACAACAAAAGGTATCAATTTGAAGAATAGTCTTTTACCATTAATAGAGTGGGGCATCAACGATTGTCACAAAGGATAATTTTCTTAAATTCTATAATCTCTGATATATCCTACTTAATTCAGCGATTTCATGGCATTTTTCGTCTGTTAAATGATCCCACGTGAAGCGCCATTCCCAATTATCACTTTCTCTTCCAGGGAAATTCATTCGTCCTTCTGTTCCCAAACGAAGTAGATCTTGTAACGGAATAATACTCATTTTTGCTACTGAACTCCATGCTAACCGAATTAGATCGCCAACTATATCGCTACCATCAGAATTAAGATAGTCTAAAACCTCTTTTTGGGTTTTCTTATCCACCATCTGAAACCACCCAAGGCTTGTATCATTATCGTGGGTACCTGTATAAACAACAGTATTTGCGGTATAATTGTGAGGGAGGTACTCATTTTCAATAACATCTTCTTCCTTAACACCAAATGCAAATTGCAATACTCGCATACCTGGAAAACCAGTCTGTTTGAGTAATTTAACAACAGCAGGAGTGATTATTCCAAGATTTTCAGCTATTATTGGTAAATTTCCACATGATGCATTTAAAGCGATAAACAAGTTAATCCCTGGCCCTTTTACCCATTTACCATTAACAGCAGTCGGTTCTTCAGCAGGGATCTGCCAATATGCTTCAAATCCCCGAAAATGATCAATTCGGAGAATGTCAACTAAAGAAAAACTGTGAGTGATTCGTTGAATCCACCATCTATAACCATTCGCTTCCATTTGATCCCAACGATAGAGTGGATTTCCCCAACGCTGACCTGTCTCCGAGAAATAATCTGGAGGAACCCCTGCAACATATTCCAAATCACCATCCTTATCTAGGAAGAAAAGATGGGGATTCGCCCAGACATCTGCAGAATCATATGCAACAAATATTGGTATATCTCCAATAATTCTTACTTTCTTATCATGAGCATATTTTTTGACTTCATTCCACTGTTGAAAAAAGATGAATTGTGTAAATTTATGGAAATCGATATTTACTTTATAATCCCGCTTCCAAGATGATAAAGCTGTTCTTTTACGTAGTTTAAGAGGGTCATCCCACGTATTCCATGCTTGAAAACCATGGGCCTCTTTAATCGACATGAAAAGGGCATAATCCTCTAGCCAGTTACGATGTTCGTGAATAAATAACCTAAACTGTTTATGTATTGAAGTATGATCCTTATTGAGGAAATTATCGAAAGCTTGATGTAATAAATCCCATTTAAATGGGATAACTTTTCCATAATCGATACGTGTTGCCTCAAATTTAATTGTAGAAATTTCATTATCAGATAAAATACCAATTCCTCTCAATTTACTAGGACTTATTAACAATGGATTCCCTGCAAAAGTTGAGAAAGATTGATATGGGGAGTTTCCAAAACCTGTTGGGCCAAGAGGTAAAATCTGAAGTAACTGTTGTCGGCTAGAATGTAAGAAGTCAATGAAACGGAAAAAGCTTGAACCTAGATCACCTATCCCAAAGTCTCCTGGCAAGCTAGTTGGATGAAGTACTATTCCACCTTGCCTATATCGCATAAAAGGAGCTTTCCTAGGAGTATGATATGCATTGACTGATTTCATTGATTGTTCTCCATAGTGGCTTTTTTCTTAAGGAAATATTGGGAAAGATGATTGTAATTATTTTTAAGGCTAATTTCAACCAATTTCACTGGCCTAGGACTTTTCAAAGAAATCTTTTCTTTAAAATACCCCTAATACAGGTGATTATAAATCCTCACGTGAATTCCTTAATTTTATTAGTACAAAAACCAGAAACGAAATAATTATGAAAAAAGTAAATGAAGGAGTTGTTAGCGAGGTCGTTGAGGAGGTAGATGATTTATCAATAAGATTTGTAGAAGATAAATTTGTTGATTCTACAAATACTGATGTAGTGTTACTGTATGCTGATATTGTTGTAAAAGATGTGGTTACATTAGGTTTTATGAAAGGTCCAGTCTCATAAGGATAATCCGCATCTTTCCAAGAACTAAAACCACCTCCCATATTATATACTTGTTCATAAAATAGTTCATCAAGAGTAATACTCACAGCAGAAGACCGGGTTCCTGATGCGCAATAAACAAGAATGGGTCGAGATTTGTTTTTTGGAAGTTCATTTTGACGAGATGTGATTTCAGTACTAGGAATTAGGTATGCTCCATAAATGTGACCATCTTCAAATTCAAAATTTGTTCTCACATCAAGAATAAATAAATTTGTGGTATTTTCAATGAGATCTTTTGCCTCTGAAACAGGGATAGTTGTGTAATTCATTCCTGATATAACAGCAGAGGATATATGATTATAATGGGATGAAAAGCTTACAAAGAAGAAAAAAATTACTAAAATTACCCTATTATTGTTTCTTAGTATATTGGAATTCATTTCAATCAACTTAGACTATTTTTGTTTTCTAAAATAGATGGTTATTAACACCAATCCATATAATCCAAAGAAAATGGACAAATTTGTAGTACCGCTGTTAACATAAGGATATCCAGCGGATTTCCATGCACTGAAACCACCACCCATATTGTAAGTGGTATTATAGGATAATGAAACGATATCAGAACTAGCAATAGCCGAACGTCTTCCTGATCTGCAATAAACAAGAATTGGTTGAGATTTATTGGCAGGAAGCTCATCTTGCCGATTTATTATCTCTGTATATGGTATAAGATATGCACCTGAGATATGACCACCTTCATATTCATATTCTGTTCTCACATCAAGAATAAATAAATTTGTGGTATTTTCGATAAGATCTTTTGCCTCTGAAATAGTTATTGTAATATAAGTTTCTCCTTGTACAGCATAAGTGGATGTAGGATAATTAAAGGAAGACAAAGATACTGCAATAACTAATAACAAAAGAAGAAACAAATTTTTTGACTTCAAAATTCTATCACTAGTTCATTTGTACTTTGAATGTTAAGAAATATTTTTTGCTTAGGCAAATCATAAATGTTAGCTTATAAAATAACTTCATAAATTAGTGAAAGCACTTCAAATGATTTCTTTTATTGATTTGTTCCCTAGATAAATGCACGATTATCACATTAAAACATCAGCATATAAACCTGAAGATAAAAAATACCGAATAACGCTTAAAATCGAAAAAAACATGAAAGGTGAATTTTATGTCGAAAATTGAGGAGTTTAATTCTTATAGAGAAAAAATGAATGATAAAATACTAAATAAAGCAAATTTAGAAATTAAAAGATTTTTTGCCTTAGATTCTCAAACCTATAATGAAGGAGTTCTTTCCTCTAAAGTTAAAGAATTACTTGGGTTGGTTGCTAGCCTTGTTTTACGCTGTAATGATTGTATCACCTATCACATTCTACAGTGTCACAAGTTGGGAGTAACTGAAGAGGAATTCTATGAAGCCTTCAATGTAGCATTAGTTGTTGGGGGATCGATTGTTATTCCTCATTTAAGAAAGGCTGTAGAAATTGTGGAGGAATGTAATTCATCTTTTAATAATTAATCTTATAGTAATATCGTTGTCTAGTGCCTAAAGTGATGGTATCCATAATAAATGAACGATTTCGTTCTCTTAAATAAGAATCGATTACTTTACTTAGCTTGGGAACAGTTAATTGGAAATAAAAGCTTGGTGGATTAGAGAAGTCATTGATTTCCTCGATCAGCTTGATAATGAACTCATAACCCTCTTTCCCTCCTACTAATTCAGATTCTTGGCCAACAAAACCTTTTTTGTATGACCGTCTCTGATTATAATAATCTTGATCATATTGTGGTGGATTACAGACTATTGCGTCAAATCGATTTAAAGACCCAATTTTATCTGGTAAGATACGATCTCTATCATTGATCTTTATTAATACTATTTTAGATTCTAAACCATTACACCTGATGTTACTTAGTGCGCTTTTATGAGCGATTTCATTTATTTCAGTTGCTTCAACAAAGCATCCAATTTTTGCTA
>JBHLKY010000021.1:59728-61831 GCA_048886185.1 Candidatus Hermodarchaeota archaeon | reverse complement strand
CCTGATGTTACTTAGTGCGCTTTTATGAGCGATTTCATTTATTTCAGTTGCTTCAACAAAGCATCCAATTTTTGCTAATATCAAAGCTAAAATTGCTGAAGCGCCTGTACCAATTTCTAACACGATGGAAGGAGAATCATTAGCTATCCATGAAATAAAGGCCCATCGACTGCAAACAGTAGGAACCAAGAAATCTGGTGGAATAGTAAAATCTAGTGACAGAAAATCCTGTAAAATTAATCGATTATACAGCAGTAAAGCTTGGCTATTCCCTAAATCAATGTGATTATTCCTATTTGTAATGTATTGCCTTAATGAAGGATACCGTTTAACAGCTTCTTTAATAGGTAGACCACATTGTTTCTTAGGGATTGAAAGTGGATTCATCGGGCAATACTATCCTTTGAGTGTAGGATGTGTTAATTCCTCTTTTTCCATTTGTTATTAGTTTTTTCATGTTGAACGGGACATTTAAGCGGAGGAAGAAGAGAAGGTTTTAATATAGTCTGGGGTTACTTTTATTCCAACGAATCAAATCTTCCTAAAATCGCTCTCTCCTTTTACTCTCAACTTCTGAAAGATGTGATCATATTGGCTGGTATTTCCGATATAAAGACCTTACTAAAGTTAATGAAACCAAAAATGGTGAAAAAGGAATTTGTTTTCTGCACTATACCCAAAGATCATTTCTCCAATTTGAAGATAGCTCCTATCATGATGTTTGCAGAGGAGGAAGGTATCACAGTTATTGTTAAAAAAGAAATCGCAAATAATAACTCTCTTACATATTCAGAGACGTGGGCGTGGATTACTCTTACTGTTCACTCTGATCTCTCTACAGTAGGCTTTTTAGCTACGGTTACTAACAAGCTTGCGCAATCTGGGATTAGTGTGAATGTAATTTCCGCTTATTACCATGATCATCTCTTTATTCCATTTAATAAGTCAGATCAAGCGTTGAGGGTGTTACATGAATTAACAGAATTAAATCAAGAGTAAAGAAAAATTTTAATCTTCAAGTGCTTATATCTATCTTGTGCTTGCTTTTATAGTGGAGCCTGAAACTCATCATTAAGTTCATGATGGTCTCTTTCCAAGCAAGCATACATCTTCTTTCTATTTCAGTTCTTCCTAGGATTCCTATACGCTCAGTTTCACATTATATCAATCATAATTCCTATATTTTACCTATTTTATGACTGAATTACCTTTTAATAGTTTATTCACCTCGACTGGATGACTTTTCACAACATGCCGACATGCTTTACGAGCAATAAATAATGTCCATTTATTATAATTGTTTTCATTCAACCATTCACGAAGAGTTGTTAAAACTAAGTCTGGATGCCTTCTTGAAATATCCGCAAGATTATTTGCTACACTTTTACGGACATACAAGCTAGGATCACGATTTAGCAAGATTAACCTCTTAATTACCTCCTGTGGCTCTTCACGGATCCAATTTTTCCCTTCGACTAGTACTGGTCTAAGTGATTCTGAAACACATCGTCTTATGTTTTCTTCAGATGAAATTAACCATTCTTCATCATATAGCTTTAATACATCTTTTGGAAAAACCTGTAGTAATTCTCGCATTGCCATTTGAGCAGATTCTCTAACTCCAAAATGTTGATCAGTTGCAGCTTTCTGAATTATTGGTAAGAATGATTTGAAGTTTTTTTCCTCGATGCTACAATTGGTTGCTATAATTGAAGCGAGATGTCTGATTTGCCAGTAGTCATTATTAATCAAGAATCCCAACGATTGTTTTCTCATCTCTAAAGGAACTTTCTCCTCAACAATTTGATTTCTAACCTGACGTAAGGCCCAAACTATTCCTTTACCTATCCTCTGAGATTGAGGAATACTATCTTTGATACTCTGAATCAACTCAAATAGTGGTTCTGCATTATTCTCTGCTATTAGATAATAGAAGATCTTTTTAGTTGACATTTTTCTTTTCTCGATGTATTGAATAACTAAATCCGCTTGAGTAGAAAATTGGTCTTTAGATTATCATAATATATAAGTATTTTATGTTAAAGAAATTACTGAAGACATTAATTGATCAATAGCAAGATTCTACTTTTGTGATGATGACTT
>JBHLKY010000021.1:36885-59628 GCA_048886185.1 Candidatus Hermodarchaeota archaeon | reverse complement strand
TAAGTATTTTATGTTAAAGAAATTACTGAAGACATTAATTGATCAATAGCAAGATTCTACTTTTGTGATGATGACTTGGGACTAAACGACCCATTGTCATATATTCCTAGTGATTTAGTTGAATATCTTGCTAGTATGTTGAATAATATCAAGGTGGTTATCTTACTCTAGTTTTTTTTCTTCGATCACTTCTCCACCAGATAAATGATTTATATAAAGCAGAATAGTCGTTGTTAAGCCATTTTTCTCTATTTAACACTTCTATAATGATTGTGAAATCATGAAAATTCAGATAGAAGGAGCTAATGAAAATAACCTTCAAAATATTGATATTGAATTTGGAGATGGTTTAACTGTCGTTACTGGAATATCGGGTAGTGGAAAAAGTTCTCTTATTTTCTCAACATTATATCATGAAGCCCGTCGACGTTTTTCGGAGATATTTACGCGAGGATCTAAACCCCGTCTAGCCCCAGCTAATGTTCAACGGATTTCAGGATTGGGTCCAACAATTGCAATCGAACAGAACATCCTCAATCGGAATCCTCTATCCACCCTCGCATCTGCTTCTGGATTACATCCTTTTTTAAGAATCTTCTATATAAATTTTGGTCAACGTCATTGTACAGCGTGTGGAACAGCCATTCGCATTTATTCAGAGGATGAGATCATCGATCAACTATTCAGTATTGCTAAAGTTGATTCAATAAGTATTTATGCTCCTTTGGTAAAGGGAGTAAAAGGAAGCCATAGAACTTTATTAGATACACTTGTTGAAGAATTTGGGAAGGAAGCACTACTAGTGGATGGATTTCAATATCAATTTAAAGAATTAGATCCACATGACTCTCATGATATTGAAATTCGAATCGCAGCTATTGATAATTCAATCTCTTTGAGTACAATTAGAAAATGTGTCCAAAAAATAAAATCTCTTGGTGCAAATTGTATTAGTGTGCAGTATGAATCACAAAATCGGAATCGTTCTACACTTTCATTTACTAATGTTTGTCCTGAATGTGGCCAATGGATTAAAGGTATAAAAACAACAATATTTAACACTCCCTGTCCATTTTGTAACAGGAACGGATGTGATCAATGTCAGAAGACTGGAGTACATCCGGAAGCTTTATCAATTACTTGGAATGGCTCTCATTTACCAGAGCTTCTAGCTCGATCAGTTGATGAGCTTTCTACCATTTTTAAGGATCCAAAAGAAGCCTCATCAGCAAATCGTGTGATTTTTGAAATTCAGAGACGATTAGAAGCTTTAATAACAGTTGGTTTAGGTTATATTACCTTAAATCGTCGATCACCTACATTATCAAGAGGTGAATCTCAGAGAGTCCGTTTAGCGGTTGCATTAATTAGCAGATTAGAAGATATGGTGCATGTGTTAGATGAACCAACTATTGGTTTAAGTATAATGGATGTAACTAACCTTCTTCCAGCATTCCAACAATTTAGTGGACCTGTTATTTTTGTAGAACATGATCGAGTTGCAGCGGCTGCTGCAGATCAAGCCATAGATCTTGGACCTGGAGCAGGTAAAGAAGGAGGAAAAATAATATTTTCAGGAGCATTACCTTCATTATGGCGAGAAGAGAGTTATACTGGTCGTTTCTTCAGTATGCGTGAGCATGTAAAGATTCCTGAACATCGGTCACCTCCATCTCAATTTATAGAGATCATTGAAGCAAATTTCAGGAATCTTAAAAGTATTAACATTAGAATTCCACTACGACGTTTAACAGTCATAACAGGGCCTAGTGGAAGTGGTAAAAGCACATTTATTGATGATGTGTTACATGCATCATTATCGAAGAAAAAACCAGTTGGATGTAAAGAAATTAAAGGAAAGGAGTTAAAACCCCTTCTTGTTGATCAATCACCAATTGGGAAAAATCCACGGTCAAATCCAGCAACCTATACTAACTTAGCAGCAGTCATTAGGGATATTTTTGCGAGAATAACGAAGTTATCTCCCTCTCACTTTTCATTCAATCGGGAAGAAGGATGGTGTGAAGATTGTAAAGGAATGGGAGCAGTTGAGGTAAAAATGCGTTATCTACCTTCAACTTGGATTCAATGCAGTATCTGTGAGGGAGAACGTTTTTCAAGAGAAGTCCTGTCTCTAAAAGTACAATTCGAAAAAGAATCGCTTTCAATAGCAGACTTCTATAAGCTATCAGTCGACGAAGCTTACGAGTGGTTTATTAAAAGTAGTAATCTGAATTTAACGCAAAAAGATAGAAACACTGTAAAACGAATTCTTGAAGCGTTAAAAGATGTTGGATTGGGATATCTCCCTCTAGGTCAACCATCGCCAACGCTCTCTGGAGGAGAAGCTCAACGAGTAAAATTGGCTAAATATCTGGGAAAAAAATCGCTAGAAGATCAGCTTATTTTATTGGACGAACCATCTACAGGGCTTCACCCCTATGATATTTCATGTCTTTTGTCTGTTTTGGATAAACTAATTCGTACTGGAGCAACAGTGGTGGTTGTAGAGCATAATTCAGATTTCATTCGAGCAGCTGATTGGATCATTGATCTTGGACCTGGTGCAGGACCATTAGGAGGAGAATTAATATATAGCGGGGTTCCCCAAGGATTATTAAACAAAATAGAGTCCTTGACAACACAAGGACTTCATTATGAAGAATCAATAAATCCTGAAGCAAAACAAACTAAACTATCCAGAATATCAGACACAATCCAAATTAAAAATGCTTCAGCTAATAACCTGAAAAAAATATCAGTAGAATTTCCAAAAGGAGCATTAACAGTAATTACAGGAGTATCTGGTTCTGGAAAATCAAGTTTGATCAATGATGTTTTAAAAGCTGAAGCAGAAAGGCGATATCTTGAGACATTATCCCTTTATGAACGACAAGGCTTAAGTGAGGGTCCTGAAGCACCCGTTGACTCCGTTTCAGGTCTTGGTGTAACTATTAGCATTGACCCCAAGCGAATAGGCAGATGGTATAATTATCGTTCAACTGTTGGTTTAATAACTGAGATTTCTCATCATTTAACAGTTTTAATCTCGAATTTTGGAGATTATTTTTGCCCCACCTGTGGTTTATCATGTCGGAAAAGTCAAAATGAATGGATTTGCCCTAAATGCAGAAAAATTTCTCCAGTTCCAAAACCAAAGTATTTCTCGCCTTCTAATTATGCATCTGCGTGTCAAGCATGCCAAGGGGTTGGAACCATTCAAATACCTAACCCAGAAAAATTAATTATTCATCCTGAAAAACCATTGTGTAAAGGAGCTATGTTTTCCCCAGGTTTCTTTCCGAAAGGGTACCTGTGTAAACGATATAATGGAGGATACTATATAATTCAGGCTTTGGCTAATCGTTATGGATTCGATCCAATGGTTACTCCTTGGAATGAGATGAAATCTGAAGCTCAACAGGCATTTCTATTTGGAGATCAACAACCTTTAGAAGTAAATTTTGAAAGTAAAAGTAAAAAACTTGGGGATTATACTAGGATTATTAATTTTAAAGGTTTTTATGGATGGATTGGTGATTGGGACGTAGGTGGAACCTACACATCCTCAGAAACATGTTCTGAATGTAATGGGACCAGACTCAGACCAGAATATCTTACGGTGACACTAAGTACTTACAATATTCACGAACTAAATGAAATGCCTTTTATACAACTTCAACAAGTATTAAATAACCTTATTCTACCAGATATTGACACTCATGTTGCCAAATACAGTCTAGATACAATGATTCGACGTTTAGAGTTCTTAAATCAAGTCGGCTTAGGATATATGAATGCTTCACGAATATTAATGACCTTAAGTGCTGGAGAAGCACAGCGTATAAAACTAGCAGGATTACTTGGTAGTAGTCTCACCTCTCTTACTGTATTACTTGACGAACCAACTAGAGGACTTCATCCGAATGAAATTAATGGATTACTCAGTGCGTTAATTAGTCTTCGTGATGAAGGTAACACTGTTATTGTAATTGAGCACGATCCTCAGATGATAAAGGCTGCTGATTATATAATAGATATAGGACCAGGGCCAGGGGTGTTGGGGGGTACAATTACAGCTCAAGGTACAGTATCGGATATCATAAACTCTGATACGATCACTGCTTTATGGTTAAGCGGAAAAAGGCGATTTAAACGCCCTACGAAGTATGGATCATATAGAAATCCTCAAGGGTGGTTAACTTTGAACGGTGCATCACAAAATAACCTTAAAGGAGAACCCTTTAAAATACCATTAGGTACACTTGTAGGAATATGTGGTGTTTCTGGCTCAGGGAAAAGTACACTCTTAATTGATACTTTAGGACGTATTTTAGCTCCTAAGAAACACACAACATCAGTTGCACAAGAGCCAATTGAACCTGGAAGATATGACTCTATTGAAGGAGTTCCATCAAGAACAATAATCATCGATCAATCAAAACAAGAGGTGAGTAGTCCCCTTACTTATTTGAACTTAAAAAAGCCCCTTTATTCCCTATATGCAGAGAGTGATGATGCAAAAGCTGTTGAATTGGATGAAACACAGTTATATAGACAATGTTCACATTGTAATGGGAGAGGTATGATTAAAATGGACATGGGGTTCCTCCCTGATGTATATATTCGTTGTGATATTTGTGAAGGAACTGGTCTCACAGCAGAAGCATGGATGGTTCGATTACATGGCTACACATTACCAGAACTATATGATTTAACACTTAATCAAATATATGACTTATTCAATTATGATGAGAGAATTTCTCGTCCAATAAAAATGGCAAAAAAAGTGGGACTTGGATATTTAATCTTACGTCAACCAAGAATCCATTTATCAGGAGGCGAATGTCAACGATTAAAGATTGCAAAAGAATTATGCCGAAAGAAGTCAAAATCAGAACCTTCAACTCTATATATTTTAGATGAACCTACCATAGGCCAGAGTTTACAAGATATATCTCAATTAATGAAAGTTCTTCATCAGTTAGTCGACGAGGGAAACACTGTCGTAGTAATTGAACACCATCCATACGTACTTGCAGCATGTGATTGGGTAATTGAACTTGGACCCGTCGGGGGGCCAGAAGGGGGTCATATTCTTGCAAATGGAACCCCTTCCAAAGTGGCAACTCACAAGACTCCAACTGCTCCTTACATTCAAAAAGTATTGGGGAATTGTTCATGAATCGAATACCATTATTGTTGGCTGATCCATCGCCTTGTTTGCGTTTATTGGTGCTGAAGAATCTACTCCATAAATCAGAATCAGACCAAGAAGTAAAGGAATTAAGAGAAATTCTTGATTCAGATCCTCTAATAATAGACTTTATTGAATTCCAAAAGGATGATGGTTCATGGAAAGGTAGTGATTTCTCACATTTATTCACATATACCGATAAAATTACAGCTACATCAATGGTTTTACTAAGATTTGGATTCTTAGGGTTTTCATCTCGTCATCCATCCGTTAAGAATGGAGTGGAATTTCTCTTTACAAGGCAATTGGATGATGGTTCCTGGCCTCTTCCAGCCAAGAGCCAAAAAATTGATGGAGGATATGATATGATTCCTTTACAAACAGCTTTTCCCTTGCGAGCCATAGCATCATGTGGATATTCTACTGATAAACGAGCTGAGCGTGGCTATGAATGGTTAATTGCTCATCAATTAAAAGATGGGTCATGGCCAGCGGGCACAAAAGCTGGAACAAAAGGTTTCATTGCAGGATATCGAAGACTTGCTCATTCCCGTTGGGGATGCCGTACAAATACTACTGCTATAATACACTGTTTGGCTTTACATCCTCAACATAGAACAGGTAAAGCAGCTCGTAAGGCATTGAACTTACTTCTTGCCCGTGAAACCCATGAGAAGCACACTCTTGGATTTGAGGTTGCTCGTACGATTGGGTTAGAACCAATGGGTGGATACTTTACTCATTTTGCTAAATTTGATGTCGCTTTCATTCTTCACTTATGTTGGCGAATTAAAGCTAGTCTTGAAGATGAAAGAATAGCAAGCTTCTTAGATTTTGTTATTAACTTACAAGGGCCTTATGGGTTATGGGAATACTCCCCTCATCCTCAAGCATCTCGCTGGGTGACTTATGATTTATTACATTCTCTTTCTCACTTAGATGATACCACAGATTGGTTAAGTCTTGAACCTCGTACTCCATTCAAGGCTTATCCCACTAAGAAGAAGAGATTTTAAAGAGCTAAAGCTAAGCAGAGATAACTTCTATCTTGAAAATTACCACTTTTCATATCAGATGACTATTATCATACTATAGGTGATTTGGTAACAGGTTTGGCGATTTCCTCTACTGTTTGTTGAAGATAAAGAACCTGGGATTGTGTGTGAGCCATTGATAAAGAGCCTAAACCATGTAATCCAATGATATGGCGATTGAATAATGCAAGTTGGAGTAGTGATTCACGTTTTCGTTCCGTCAGTTCAATGATGTCGTTGATTGTAGGTTCTTCTACCCACTTGGATAGAACATGAAGCATCACTATTGAGTTGAAGCCTGTTACAACAATCGGTATCTTTTGGTCATTTAAAAATTGATTCAATTTATATTGAAGTTTAGTCCCTTCAGTATTAATACGCTGGTATTCTTTAACTGATTTTCTTAATAATTCTAAAGTCTTTAATCCTGTAGCCATACTAAGAGGGAATCCTGAAAAAGTACCACCACCTATCAACACCTGATTTTTTGATTGAGGGATTGCTTGTTCGAGAATGTCTTTGCGTCCACCAACAGCTCCAACTGGGAACCCCCCTCCAATAATTTTTCCCATGGTTGTTAGATCTGGAAAAATCTTGAGCTTATTCTGAAATAATCCATAAGTAAATCTATATCCTGTAATCACTTCATCAAAGATCAATAGAATATCATTTTTACTTGTTTCTTCTCTCAATCTCATCATAAAATCAGTGTCTACAGGAAATCCACCCCCTCCTCCTAGAACAGGTTCCAAAATCACTGCAGCAAGCTTGGATGCATTTTTTTGAATGAAATCAAATACTTCATTGCTGTTTATTTGAAAAGACATTACTCCTGCTTCATCTTGTTCTAAGATGCCAGGGGTATCTTTTCCAACAATAAGACCACCAACATCATAAAATAGGGTATCATTTGCTCCATGCCAGCCAAGCTTTGCCTTTGCTATCAACCTTCTGTTAGTGAATGCTCGCGCTAATCTGATAGCATACATTGTAGCTTCGGTACCACTAGTACAAAATCGAACCTTATCAATACTCTCATTATCATGAATAAGTGTTTCTGCTAATTTAACTTGATTTTCAGTGTTTGTTCCAAAATGCCATCCATATTTTGAATGTTTTTCAATAATCTTTTGAATTTCAGGATGATTGTGACCTAGAATCATCGCAAAATGCCCATTCCAACAATCAATGTATTCATTCTCATCAATATCTGTTATCATTGCGCCATCTGCAGAACGAATAAATGGAGGAAATGCTCCAATAGAAGGAAGTCCAAAATTTCTTATATTATGCGAAATCCCTCCTGGTAACACTTGTAATGACTTTTCCCATAATTTTTTTGATTTTGGTCGTTTTCCATAAAAAGCTTCAAGTTCGTCTTTCAAAAACATCTCAATTACCTTGATTATTTTTAGAATAATTTGGAAAAAAAACTTATTAAAAAACCTCAAATCCCCTCTGTTATATTATAAAGAATAATGATGATCACAATATTCATCAGAATTCATAAGTGTTTTTGTACGCCTAAATTTTATTTTAGGATTATATCCTTTGACAATGAAAGGATCCTCACTGCAATGAAAAAGTAATCCATACTTTTCTTTGTTAATTGATCGATAAGCATCTGCTATTGGACATTTTGTACAATATACTTGTACTTCTGTTTTATTTCGTTCGATGGTAAATTCACCTTCAGTCCATTGTTCCCAGAGATACTGAATCAAGTTATCTAAAGATAATTTCTCTTTTTGGGAGGAATATTTTGACCAAGTAGAATAAGTATGTTTTGCCACTAATTCTTCTGCTAATTGATGATATTTATCACCAAAATTACTTTCCCAATCATCGAGTAAGGTATGTAATCTCTCAGGGTCTCTCCAACTCAGTCTAATCAAACGAATTTTCTCCCAAATATAATCTTGAGTGTATTTTTCCATTATTGTATTCATCTCTAAATTTATCCGATCATAAAAAAATCGTTTCAGATTAATTAAGGATTTTTCTGGCTTCTTTTAGCTTTGAATCGTTGCCTATAAGATTCAACACATTTCTATGACAAAGGGATTTAATTTCTTCTGGAGTACTATTTCTTATTTCTGCTACTGATTTGATAATCTTAGGAAATAAAGTTGAATTCAGTTCGAAGTCCATCTTGAACCATTCTATTGTTGGTAATTCATCGACTTCTAGAACCAGTAAATCCTCAGGAATTCTCTTAACTTTTTCAATAAAGAGATTTTTTCTTTCATTTTTCATACGATGCAATAAAAGACTTGTAAGTCCAATAGAGTAATAATATCCTTGGTCCGTGATTTGTTCCATTAATTTTAACGTACCTGAATATGAATGAAAGATAGCTTTCTTAATATTATAGGATTTTAGCAGATTAAGCCCTTCTTCTTCAGTTCCACGAAAGTGGAGATTCATTAACATGTTCCTTTTTTCTGCAAATTCTAAAAATATCTTAAAGAGGGGACGTTGATGAGGAATGCAGGCTTTATCACGAGCGTTTCTTTCATCTAATCCTACCTCCCCTAACATCATTGCTTCATCACAAAGCTTTGCTACTTCATCAAGGCTATCTATGCACTCATGGGCATACCAAGGAAGAATACCGAAGGATGGGAAAATAAATCTTGATTGATTTGAATAAGATAAAATATTCTTATACGAGGGGATACTACATGATTGAGCAAAAGTAAGAATCTGATTTTTATCAATATCTTGAATTACTTCTTGACGTCTTTGGTTTCCCTTTAACCAAGGATCATCTAGATGGAAATGAGTATTAATATACACTAATATGCCTCAGTGAACAAAATAATTTTTCATTGAATTAAAAACACTTTGAAAGAGGCAAGTTTTCATAAAGTAAATTGAAAGGTGAACTTAAAGGTGATTAAGCATGAACAACCTAAAACCAGAAAAAAAAATAGGCTCAATATTAGCTAAGGAATTCCAAAATAGCTGGAATATGTTACGACAAGCTCTTGAAAATATTACTGAAGAGAATTGGTTTACAAAAATAAACGATTGGTCCTATTCATGGAATGTATTCCATATAATTGAAACTGCTGAATTTTATAGCCGTGATACACCTATAGGTATGAATTGGGGAGAACGAGCAGGGATCAATTGGGAAACAAATTCTGAAGATGAAATTAATAGGAAGTTATCTAATATAACAAAAGAGTCTCTTTTACCATATCTTGAGGAGATAGAGAATAGAATTCTGGTTATTCTAAACACCTCTACGGATGACGATTTTTTTAAAGTTGATAGTTTTGATCAGGGAAACCTTTTTGTTTTAGAAAAGATGATATATTTATTAAGACACAATATGCACCATATTGGGGAATTGAATAAAGTACTACGGGATTCAAATTGCCAACGAATAAGTTGGCGCTAGTAAAAAATTTATCATTCAGTCTTAGAGGATGTGGAATGAAATGTCTTGGTCTATAGAAGATCTAAGATCGTTTCAGCAACAACATGAAACTAATGAAGTTATCCTAAATCATGTGAAATGGCAATATTATGATTTGGGAAAATTAGAGTCAGATTTCGCCATAGTTTTTTTACATGGTACTACAGGAAGTAAAGATATCTTTTGGATTCAAATGCAGTCATTAATGAAAACAAATCGTATAGTAAGTTTCGATCTTCCTCCTATAATTGGACTTGACAAATTATCGAAAGGAATTTATGAAATACTCATTAGATGTGGAATAAAGGAAATAGTATTAGTTGGGACATCGTTTGGAGGGTACTTGGCCTAATTTTTTTCTTTCAATTATGCAGCAATAGTTCAAAAACTTGTTCTTTCAAATACATTTATTACTACGCACCTTTATAACCAGAAATATAAAAAATTACTGATGATTGAAAAATTTATACCCAACTTTCTGATAAAAAGGTTCATGAAAAAAGGATTAAAGTCAATTGAACATGATCAAACCCGTGATTATCTTTTTGTACAATTAGAGCAGCATTTAACAAAAGAGATATTGATGGCGCGATTAAAGAGCTTCATTACAAACGATATCATCAATAAATCTCCAACAAATCAAATACTGATCATAGAAACAATAGAGGATCCATTGGTACCCAAGCAACTGCAAGATGAATTAAAAAAGACATATCCCCAAGCTTCTGTAAAGAAATTTAGAAAAAAGGCAAATCATTTCCCTTATCTAATTATGAGTGATGAGTATACTCAAGCTCTAATTGAATTTCTTAAAAGCTAAAATTTACAATTTTAAATTGCTTATTTGTCAAAATAAAGATCATTTGGAGTTTTATAGAATTATGGATCGTGGTTTAAGAATTTACAAATCAGTCTTGGATGTAATTGGAAACACACCAATTGTCGATTTAACTCGTTTGACAAAGAATTTAAATGGGAGAATATTAGCTAAATTAGATTATCTGAACCCTGGTTTCTCTAAAAAAGATAGAATAGCCTTAGAAATGATTGAAGAGGCAGAACAATCAGGCACCTTAAAACCAAATCAAACTGTTGTAGAAATGACCAGTGGTAATACAGGAACGGGATTAGCAATTGTGTGTGGACATAAGGGATATCCATTTGTCGCAGTAATGAGTAAGGGGAATACAGACGAAAGAGTTCGTATGATGAGAGCTTTGGGGGCTGAAGTTATTCTTGTTGAGCAAGCTCCAGGATCAAGAACAGGGACAGTTTCTGGAGAATCCTTAGAATTAGTAGAACAAGAAGCAAATCGTATAGCAAAAGAACGTGAAGCGTTTAGATGTGATCAATTCAATTCAAACGGAAATTTCAATACGTGGTATTTTCGTGCTTCAAAAGAAATCATCCAACAAACCAATGGGTCTTTTGATGCTTTCTGCGATTTTATGGGTACGGGAGGAACATTTGCAGGATTATGTAAAGCTTTTAAGGAATTTAATCCAAATATCCAGTGTTATATAATTGAGCCTGCAAATGCTGCTATTATAGCAGGGAAAAAAGTTCTAAATAAAGGGGATCATAAAATACAAGGAGGGGGGTATTCAATGTCAGCTTTGAAATTTCTCAAGGATATTTCTATTGATGGAACTTTACAGGTGACAGATGAGGAAGCTTATATCACTGTAAGACGCTTAGCTAAAGAAGAAGGGATTTTTGCTGGCCCTTCTTCTGGTGCTAATGTTCATGGAGCAATCCAACTCTTAAATGGACCGTTAGAAGGAAAAACAGTGTTTGTGGTACTCCCTGATTCAGGGCTTAAGTATTTAAGTACTGATTTATGGTAAGTTCTCCTTTTTTCCTTAAGATTTTACAATGGTTTCAAATAGCCCAATTCTCGAGAACCTTTTGAAGTTCAACAAGAAAATTCGATAAAAAAGTGAATTATTTTCCCCGTCATGCAATAATTGATGAATATACCCAAATTCTAATTAAGTTTCTCAATTAAATAATGTAATAAAAATCGCCAAAATTTTCTTTTTTTGATTTGAAAAATAATAGTTGACTGTCATAGTCAACTTTATAAGAGGGGTTGACAATAATAGTCAACCATGTTTTCATTTTCACATAAACATAAACCTCCGACTGAAAGTCAGATAACTATTTGGGCTTTGAAACGGAACAAATTAACGGGAAGAGAGATAGCAGAACGAATAGATGTGGATCCAGGGTATGTGAGTAGATCCATCAAGGAAGCAAACAAAAGAATTAGGGGAATGTTGGAGGAAGCGGCGAGAATGAATAAAATCAAGCTTGTTTTCATTAATAGTGAACTGGGAATTGCCCAAGGACATAGTCACATTTTCAACATTTCAGCTCATATAACCTTTTCCCCTAAAAACGGCTTACAGGTATGGTACGAACACAAAGGAGACTGTACGAGCTGTGAGGAATTTAGTGATTGTAGAGAGACATTGATCCAGGAATTTAAAGAGAGAAATATCAAAATACCCAATAAAAGCCTCCGTCCCACCGATCTCAGTGATCTTTTGTTCAAGAAGATTAAGGAGATGAGCGAAAGATGACTTGGAATCTTAGACTCCGAAAGAATACATTATTCCAACCTCATTGCCGAAGAAATCCTTCAAAGCCACGCAATTTTTTCCGTAGAAGAAGCTCGATCATTTTTATTTTAGTTTTCTCATTCTTTTTCCCCCCCCTACTCCCTGGGGAGGACACAAATCCTGAAGTGTTTAATGGAGGAAGGTCAAGACAATATTATATACAAACACTTTTCCAGACCATAGATGGGGGTTTTGTCATGGCAGGGGATTTCATTCATTATTATTCTGAAAATTTTGGTCGTGGTTACTTGTGGTTGATGAAAATCGATGCTAACGGAATACCCCTTTGGAACCAGGCTTATAATTTTGATCCTCATTCTGCCATTATTCAAACTGCAGATGGAGGTTTTGCCATTGCTGGAGGTCATTTATTGGTGAGAACAGACAAAAACGGAGTTATTCTATGGTGTCAGACTTTCACAGATCCTGCGGATCGTACTACTGATGTTTCCCTTGTCCAAACTACGGATGGTGGATTTGCCATTACGGGCTACGACTGGCCAAATGATGCTGGTGATGTAAATGAAATGTGGCTAGTGAAAACTGACTCCAATGGAGTAACCCAATGGACTCAAACCTATGAAAAAATTGATTGCAATAGTGCTCCTTCTTTAGTTCAGACCACGGATGGAGGATTTGCCATCGCGAGTGCTACTGATTCATTCGGAGCAGGAGGGAATGATATGTGGCTGGTGAAAATTGATCTGAATGGTGATTTCCAATGGAACCAAACTTACGGAGGAACAGATTATGATGCCACTACTGATTTAATCCAAACTAAGGATGGAGGATTTGCTCTCGCAGGTGCTACGAAGGGAATATCTCATGGCATATGTCTTCATACTAGCACATGGTTGGTGAAAACAGACCCAACTGGAGTCATCCAATGGAACCAGACATATGGGGAATTTGGTGAGGAGTGGAGTCGTATAGACGTTATGGTTCAAACTCACGATGGAGGTTTTGCCTTCGAGGCTGGAGGGTTGTGCCTAGTGAAAACCGATCCATCAGGAATTATCCAGTGGAACCAAAGTTATGGCAATATGGGGGATGGCACCATGACCCTAACTTCAAATAGGGATTTCGCCCTTGCAGGACACATTGACTCATCTGAAGGTGGATATGACATATATTTAGTAAAAACCGATGAATCTGGTGTCATTCAATGGAACCATACTTATAGAGGAGATAATCTTGAAATATTAACAGTTACTCAAAATAATTTGATTGGATCCATAGCATTCACGCGTATAGCTGTTTTATTTCTGGTAGAAGGCCTTATAGTTGTTATTCTTGTTGTAGGCATATTATCAATAAAAATGGTATTTTTAGATTTGTAACGAATCACAATGAAGCAATATTTAGAGAAAGTTAAACTTGATATGACATGAAAACTCTATTTTAGAATAAGGGAAGAAAAAATATGAAACGAAAAAAATATAGCATATTAATCGTGCTAATAGGAATTTTACTTGAATTTCTAATCATCAGTCCGATAATTCAAGGAACAGCAAAAATAGTCTGGTCAGAAGATTTTACTACTGCAGATGAGTGGAAACTCCAAGGATTTGACTTGATAAGCGTAACACTTGATTGTGTTATGAATCAAAATTTCGCTCCGACAATTGAAAATGGAATTTTAAAAATGCCCAATACTCAAGATAAATGGAATTATAGTCAAGCTGTTCATTCTAGTGCCATTGCGTATGGCACGTGGAGTTTTGACTGGCTTATCAGCATTGGTTCAGATCATCAAGCATATGATGTTGTTTGCTTCATTGCGAATAATTATGGTCCCACTGAAGAATCTGGGGAGATCCCCAAGAATTTCACTGGGTATGTGCTAGTTTTAACTTCGGATGAGAAACGAGAAGATTCACTTAAGCCTCACGCGGTAACATTAGCTGAATTCATTGAAACCTCCAAGTATTGGGTCATTTTAAATTATTTTCAATTCCCAAAGGCACTAGAAGGATTGTTTCACATAGACATTACCCGTAATATTGCTGGAGAATTTAATATCTATATTAACAGTGAGCATGTTTTCAAAGTTGTCGATAAAACTACCACTACTTCTGAAAACTTCATATTCGGATCATGGTTTGGCGACACAGTATTTGATAACCTCACTGTAAGCAACACAGTAGATATTCATCCTCCTACTGGTGCAAATTACCCATCGCTATTCATATCAGTTGTTCCAATCGGACTGTTAATCATTTTGAGGAAGAAACACAAAAAATAATTCTTCTTCCTAATTTTTTGGGTATTGTTGATTATCTTGAGAAGTTTGTCAAGGGATCTAGATTGGTTTTAAATAACTCCATTTCTTCAAGGCTTTCTGAAGCTCAGGATGTGATTTACTTTTTTCTTCCAACGAAATTCCTTCTTGAAATGCTTCTATTGCCTGAACAGTAGCTTTCGTTCCTCCATAGGTGCCGTCAGGATGACCGTGAATGCCCCCACCAACTTGAAGAAGCATATCAGTCGTTCCATAGACAGATAATACTTCAGGAATTACGCCAGGGTGCAGTCCTCCAGAAGCAACTGGTAATGTAGGCTTAATATTACCCCATGATTGAGAGAGTCTTCTATTCTTTACCTCACTTACTTCTGATTTGAGTAAAAGATCTCTCATATCTAAAACATCTTCTTTCGGACTGTCAAGCTTACCTACTACAGTTCCAATATGGATATTATCGACACCAATTAATCTCATTAATTTCGCCAAGAAATACATACTGATCCCATGGGATGTATGTTTAGTAAAGGTTGCATGCATAGCTCTATGTGCATGTATTGCCATATCAAGATCCTCGGCAAGATTCCTTATGGTCTGAACACTTGCAAAACCAGTTGTAACGACATCAATCATAAAATACCTAAATCCATGATTATGAATAAGCTTGACCCGCTCTTCCATCTCATGTGTTTCGGCAGTTACATTGATAAGCGCATCTTTTATTTCACCTGTTTCATTCTCTGCCTTATCTCGAACTCTCGCCATTTGTTCGACGCGTTTCTCAAAAATATTAAACGATTGAGAGGTTAGATTTTCGTCATCTTTCACTAGATCCCCTCCAGCACTCCAAAAGTCCCATGCAATGGCACAATGCTGTTCCACAGTCAAACCAATCTTTGGTTTAGGAACACAGGCAAGCAATGGTCCTTCCTCCCTCTTGAAAATTGACTGAATGGCTTCAGTACCCAAATGAGGGCCTTTGGAACCCTTAATATAATCTAATGGTAAAGTAGCATCAATCAATCTTAAATTCTGGACAGCTTTCATTCCAAAGATATTTCCAGCTATTCCTGACATGAGTTGTGGAATGTTGTCTAGCTCCCATAAAACTAAAGGATAAGCAATTTTAACTAAATGCTCTTCATTCCAGAAAGCACGTCCACGCATATCATAAATTCGATCATCGAGTGTTTCTAAAGTGGTCCAAGTTCCAATTGATGACTCAGATGCCAATCTGCCTATAGTATCGTCTATAGACACTTCATTCGATTTCTCAAAGTAAAAAAGAGCAACCAGGTCGTTTTCCTTAGGTTGATATTCTCTATCTATAAAATCATGGTACCATTCAATTTTCTCTTTTGCCAATTTTCATCTCTCACCGTATATTTACTTTTTTAATTACTACAAGCTTCAAAAATAGCCAAAATTTTTTCTATTAATACAAATTGTTCTACATTAAAAGAAAATTTAGAGATCAAATCATTGCGAATGGTATTGATTTATCATATTCAAGTTTTTCTGCCCCAACCATATTCTTCCACCTACTTAACATTCGATTAAATGCTTCTTCTGTATCTGGGCTAAGAGATAAGTGATTTTCAGCTTGAAAATTGAACAGACGAAGTTTTAATGACTTGGATTCATACTTTGCTTCTAATCTTCCAATAAAATTACCTTGAAAAAGAATTGGATAGACATAATAACCCCAAATTCGATCTTCAACTTTTTTGTAGACTTCCCATACATAATCAAAGCTGAATAACTTATTCAATAGTTGTCTATCCCAAATAAGTGGATCTAATGGACCAATAACTCTCATTTCTTCATCTAAATTTTTTTGACACAAATCCTTCCAGTTTGAAGGTATAATATATCCTGTAGCTTCATTGTTTAACTGAACGAGGGTGGGTGATAATCTCTCGCTAGATTCCTCATCTATAAGCACTTTTTTAGGAGAAATACCTGTTTTTTTTCCAAATCTTACATTTCCGTCCTTCTTAATAGACAATTTGCCTACAGAAATGATGGGAAAACTCTGTAGTTTAAGTTTCATCTTCAAATATTGTTGTTCTTCTTTTGAATAAGATTTCTTAACAAGCTTAGATGGTTCAATATAATTTTCTATAGTAACATAAGTTTTTCTAAAATTATCGTCACGAATAACAGCCAATTTCCCCATAGCCCAGAGTAACTCAAGAGCTGTTCCTGAATTACTACTAGTTTTCCATACTGCATATTTGGGGTCAGCTTTTCCTAGAGTGGTTAGATCAGAACCCCGTATTATACTATGAGCTTGTACATAATCTAAAACCTGATCAAGCATATCTGGGTGTGATTGTTCAAGTATTCTTAGCGCTCGGCTATAATATCTACCTAGATGTTCTTTATCAAGAGTTTGAGAATAGAAAAGAGGAAAATGATCAATATGAATCGCGTTTAAATTATGAAAATAAGATTCAAATACTAATTTTTCAGGATAGACAATTTTTTCAAAGTCTCCTTGTTGATATTTTTGCGTACGAGAGCTGAAAAAGATATCATGATATCTGCCTGCTGGATTTAAAGGATCAAGTTGAACTATTCCCTGTTCTTGAATTATTCTTCTAATATCGTTACCTTGCCAATGATGTAAATGACAACCAACAATTAACACCCGTTTTAATTCGTTTGGAGTAATTTGAGGAATTTTTACACCCATAATGATTCACGTACTTTTGAAGGGGGAATTATACCTTCTCCTCATAAATTACTTCAAAGTGATTGTTTTCTTTTGGATATACAGCTCTTAAAAAATCAAAAGTCAGGTATTCTTCTTGTTTTGTTATCACAGGAAAATTATGCACATTATTTATGTGTTTCAAAGGTTTTCCCTTGGCCAGTCTTTCTTGAACGAAAATTTCATGCCTCCGCAAGCGTTCTGCTAGGTATTGATTAGCAAGTTTCTGAATATTATTTATTCGTTGAAAAATTATTTCTTCCAGCTTTGCGTCTAATTCGAAACCAATACTATTCCTACCTGAAGTCATCGCTGCCAGCGTTGTTGTACCTGTACCAAGAAATGGGTCTAAAATCAAATCATATTTGATTGAAAACATATTTATGAGACGATAAGGCAACTCGAAAGGGAAAGCAGCACTTCTATCTCTTGTTCCAACATCAAGGTTTTGAGGCATTCCTTTCATGTACCATTGGTCAGAAAACCAAGTATTCCGTTCTTCCCAAAAATAAGAGCTTTTTTGTCTAATCATCTTTTCTTGGAATTCATTAAACTCTCTTTTTCCACCTTTTCTTAAGATCAAGATGTATTCATGCTCTAATGTGACATATGCGCCAGGAGGTAACATTCCAGATCCCATGAACTTATTAGGGGCATTTGTTGGTTTATGCCATATGATCACTGGTAAGGAACTGAATCCTAGATCAAGAAAATAATTTAATACTCTTGAATGGTTTGGATAGAGCATAAAGTTGTTTCCAATTGTTCGAACAGCATCTCCAATATTAATAGCAGCAATTCCACCTTTTTTCAAAACACGATAGACTTCTCTCCAGACTCTATCAAGTTCTTTATGCATTAATTCAAATATCAAAAGCCCATCATGTGCAGCTAATGCTTTTTGAATTTCTGGGTTTATTCCAGCAAAGAGCTCATCCCATAATTCAATGATCGGGTAAGGGGGACTTGTTACTACTAGATCAACACTTTCAGAAAGGATTTCCTTCATATTACTAGAATTACTAAAAAAAATCTTATGATAAGTTTTCATACCTAAGAATTCACCAAATAAGACAGTTCCCGCTGATCCATAAATGCAGTTGCTAAGATTTTATAATCACTGAAAAAATTTTGGGTTGAATTAAACAAAAAAACTCTAAATAGAAAAGTGTAAGATTAAAGTTGTCACGATATCGATAATGACAAATTTCCTTATAACATTCATAAACTCTATTAAATCTAACTGGAATCTCGATTTCCGACTCTTTAATCAGGAATGGTAGCTTTTGGAGAAAAATATGCCTGAAAATAAATCCAAAATATTAGAATTTTTGAAAATGGATGAAAAAACATACGCAGCTTCTTCCTCCGTTATTGCAGCAATATTCTTAACAGTAATAAAGTTTGTTGTTGGTATTTGGAGTGGTAGTTTGGGGATCCTTTCTGAAGCACTCCATTCAGCTTTAGATCTTTTAGCTGCAGGAGTCACACTTTTAGCGGTTCGATCTTCCTCAAAACCTGCAGATCTAGATCATCAGTTTGGTCATGGGAAAATAGAAAGCTTATCAGCGTTAGTTGAAACGCTTCTCCTCTTAATCACGATAATTTGGATTATGTATGAAGCTGTGAGGAGAATTGTACTTAATGAACTAGAAATCATCACTCATCCCATTACTTTTGGAGTTGTAATCTTAGCAATCATAATTGATTATTCTAGAAGTAGATTACTATATAGGATGGCAAAAAAATATGACAGTCAAGCACTTAAAGCGGATGCTCTTCATTTTAGTACAGACATCTTAAGCTCTTCAGTAGTCTTTGTCGGATTGATCTTTGCTATGATTGGTTATCCAATAGGAGATCCGCTCGCAGCAATAGGGGTCGCTATTATCGTTCTAGTAATGACAATCAATTTAGGAAAGGAAACAGTAGATTCTCTTCTAGATCGTGCGCCTCTTGGAGAAAAAGAGAAAGTCCGATTAGTAACAGAACACGTAGAGGGGGTTATTTCTTGTGAGAAAATACGATTAAGGAAATCAGGTATCATCACATTTGTAGATCTCACTATTGTTGTCGATCCAAATCTATCATTAGAGAAAGCTCATTCAATTGCAGAAAACGTTACAATAGCAATTCAGGAAGTCATAAAACACGCTGACGTAAGTGTACACATGGATCCAACATCTGAAGATTTGGCACCAGTAATTAAAGCGATTAGAAAAGAAGGAAAGCGTGCTGAATGGATATTTAATATTCATAATATTTCTACAGTAGAATATAAAGGAAAATTATCAACAGCTCTTCACATTGAAGTCGAAGGCCAAAAATCCTTAGGAGAGATCCATGACAAACTCGATAATTACAAAAAAAGATTACATGAAATTGATTCTCGTATTGATGATAACCTCTTAACGATTCATATAGAACCTTTTAAGGATGTAGAAAGTATAAAGGTAAATTTAGAAGGATTAGAAGATAGAATTAGGTTATTAACCGAAAAAAATGAGATTCTTTATAATCCTCATGGTATTAAATTATCTACAATACCATCTGGGATTTTTATTATACTTCATTGTAATGCTGATCCAAATTTATCAATTGAAGAAATTCACAAGGCCACAAAGGACTTAGAGGAGGCGATAGCAAGGGAAGTTAAAGGGAAAACTCATATCTACATTTATGTAGAACCACAATTAGATAAGTAACGAATTTATTGGGTACCTGTTGTGAAGTTGACATTTTCAATCAACATTGCTGGAGCTAACGTTGGAGTGGTCACCTCGACCCACCATTTTATTTGACGGGTTTTATTCTGAACTGCAATTATGTTATTCACGAGGTTAGGAAATGTATCAGAAATCCGAAGCTCCCGAATAGGTTTTTTAATCTCACCTTTCTCAATCAAAAACATACCATCTCTGGGAATGGTACTAAATGTACCCTCTGCTGCATTAGTTGTTCTTGTATAAAAATTAGATGTAACATAGATTGTAGGTTTTCTACATTCATCTATCATCTCCTTAAAGGAGTAATTCCCTGGTTTAATCATTATATTACTATTTTGGGGAGCAATAATCCCAGCATTAGCTGTTGTTTCTGTATCAGCTTTATTAGCTGTGCTTGTATTATGGATGAGATTCTTTAATACACCTTTTTCTAAGATACTTGTATTTTGACTCGGGACTCCTTCCATATCTGCTTTGCGACTTCCCAAAGCATCGGGAATTACTGCATTATCATACGCGGAGAAGAGACTAGATGCTATTTGTTCTCCTACCTTATCTTTCAACCAAGATTGGCCAATTTCAATTGTGAAGGGATTTGCGTTCTTCACTGTACCTGCAATGATATCTGCAACTACTGTAGGTGATAACAGTGCATTATAGATTCCTGCTTTACCAGATTTTGCTCCTCTCGCTAAAGCGGCAATGGTCCCCGCAGTATTCCCTGCTTGCAAAGTATCTAGTGATCTGAGCATTCTTCCAACACTCATTCCTTGACCAGACTCTGTTGGTTCAACAAATGATCGAATTAAGAATTCAAACCTCGAAAAGATTTCAGTAACGTCTATAGCATGATTAGTCAGAGTCTTATGATTAGAATAACCCCATTCAAGAATTCCAGCGCTATGTTTAGCCCCAGCCTCCAAAGCACTGTTAAGACCTTGTTCTATTTGATCGACAGCTTTATCAGAGAAATCCATTATCTTTTCATCGTATAAATCTGGAACAGACTGGTACTCAAAAGGCCCTTCTGCTATACCTCCATAATCTTCTTTTGGAGGAAGAGCTCGACTGAACTTAATCAAGTCATCCAATGTGTGATAGATTAATTCAAGAGATGAAATGTCTGAGATTTCTGTTGCTGCCATTTTTTTATCTTTAACATAAAAAAATCCTAACTCAATATTTGCCCATCGTTTACTCACAATTATATCATTCCTAGTGAATCGTATCTGAAAATTTATATTGTCATTCCCATATACAATCACATCTTCAGGAGATGTCTTCTCCAAATATCTAAGAGATTTCTCCAAGATTGTATCTAATGTTAAAACTTCTGTCTGATTACTCGTCATTTACCTCACCATAATACTCCTAATTCGAGTTGCTTCAGCTCCACCGTTCCATACAGGTGCAACTTGCATAGGATCACCCTTACCACACATGGCAGCATCAAATTCTAATTTTTTACTCGCAGCGTCTATAGCACGAAATAAATCAGGTGTTGTGGTCTCTAATACGGGTCTTCTTACTAATTCATCAGTCAATTCACCATTACGAATGAGATAGGCTTCTCTACCGATATATTTACTTTGGAAACGACGATCATCGATATTCCATTCAGAGTGATTTTTCATGAAAATACCCACCTTAACATCTTCGAAAATCTCTTCAAATTCATAATCCCCTCCAGTAATATAAGTATTGGACATCCTTGGAATTGGTTCACGATTATAAGCCGATACACGTGCTGCTCCAGTTGATTGAGTGTTCAAAAATCCAGCTGATTCCCTATTATGTAACATTTCAGTAAAAACTCCATTTTTTATCAGATAGCGAGGTCTAGCAGGCACTCCTTCTGCGTCAAACAGATAATATCCATAAGAGCCGATTGTTGTAGGATCATCAATTATTGTAAGATAATCAGATCCTATTTTTTCCCCCAATTTATCAGGTCCCAAATATGATTCCCCTGCTTGAGCTGCTTCCCGCCCAAGAATCCGGTCAGCCTCTGAAGGATGGCCACAATTCTCATGAGCTATTATTCCAGCTACACTTGGGCCTATCACGAAATCAACCATTCCTTTTGGTGGGTCTTTAGCCTCAGAGGCTACTCGTGATAGAATTTTCGCTTCTTGTTCTAAAAAAGTAATTAGATTCCACTTCTCGATCCATTCGTAACCACCTGTAGCGCCCTTTGAAAAATAGGCCTGTTCCATAGCTCCTCTAGATTGATCGACAGCAGTTAACAATCCATAGAAAAATATTCTGGGAATATAGCTTTCAATTCGGGAACCATCAGAATTAACATAATATCCTTGACTCTCTGTATCAAGCAGGATAACAATTCTATATGGAATAGGAAGGGATGAAATTCCTTTGTCAATATCAAATAATATCTTCATTTTCTCTTCAGGATCCGTTTCCCTTGGAGCTTGAGATACTTCTGCCGCATATTTCATTTCCTGAGCTTTTTCTTCGGAGAACACAATGGGATGTTTTCTTAGTCGTCCACTGGTTCTTGCTAGTTTGGTTGCCTGTTTCACTGCTTCTCTTATGTTTTCTTTATCTAAAACATTAAAAGATGCAAACCCCATTGCCCCATCAACAAGGACTCGAACCCCAACTCCAGAGGTTCGATCAAACTCTCCTAGCTCTGGTATTCCATTTTTCAAAACAAATTGGGTATATTGTGATGACTCAAATCTGGCCTCTGCATAAGTAGCATCGTTTTCTAAAGCTAATTCAACTGTTTTATTGCAAATATCTTGACCATCCAA
>JBHLKY010000021.1:33451-36785 GCA_048886185.1 Candidatus Hermodarchaeota archaeon | reverse complement strand
AAACGAGCATTAAAAAAAATTCAAGATCAAATAATTACATTGAGTTCTTTCATCCCTGAAAAAGTAGTGAGAATTGAGGAGGTACAAAGAGAATCTCCTAAAATACCAATTAATCAAAATGCAGAGTCTCCTGATAAATTTGAATTCATTCTAGAGGAAGTGGATCCCTTTCCTTTTACTAATCTCACTGAATGGTTAATTTGGCATAAAAACTATCCTGAGCTAGCATTTGTGCGAGAAACATATGATTTAGAACAAGTTCCAGAAGGAGAAAACATTGAAGTCTTTTGGGTAAATATATTAAATGATCCTACATTCTTTAACACTGATTGGCAAATAGCTGGTTCAACTATCACCATTGAGTCGTTAAAGGAGCATAGCCAACCAGAATGGAAACCAGAATGGGATATTGAATCCTCTTATCTAGATGGTTTCTATATCTTTTTTGAAGATGTCTATCAGATTCTTTCCCAAAATTTTAAGGGAATTCAAAATTATAATCACTCTTTACTTCAGTTCGCGTTGAAAGGATTACTATTATTGAATTTAGCTTACTATGACGATCAGTGTCAAAAGTGGTTTAAAAATGGGACATTTGAAGATCTAACAAGTCGTTTGAAAACATTAGATCAGTTTATAAGTCAGCAGGAAAATCTTTCAGAATATCAAGGGAATTTAAGACGTTCTGCAATAAAAAATGAGTGGTATATTGGCTTGATCTGTTTTGATCTGATCATTATTCAATCAAGTTTTTTCAAACACTTTTCTCAAACTCATATAACGGAAGATGAAAAAATTCAAGCTCTTAGAGACGAAAATTTACATCAGTTCATCATTGAGAAGCTTTCAAAGATAGAAAAATATGAAAAAATAAGAGTTAGAAATCTTAAAAGAAAACTTGAAGAATGAATTGATCAAATCAAAGTAAATCATTCAGATATATTAACGGGTGACTTGAAAACTAAGAACTTGGTCTCTTAGCTCTCTTAACTTAGAATTTGATTCAAATGATTTTCTTACAGGACGGATCATTTCGTTCAAATATGATGCTACTGCGTTTTTCAGATCTGCAGGATGAACCTCTCCCTGTAAATAAGTTGTCTCTAAATCTACATAGGAATTAAATTCAGTATCTCCTCCAAATTTTATAGGACGTTCAACCTTAAATTTTTCATATTTTTCAAAGATAAAATAACGAATATATTCAAGTATAGGATTCTCTTCAACTTCTTCAGGACAGTATGCTTTTTGAATTTTATTTTTTATCTTTTCCTCACTATCTGTCATAAAGATTGCAGCGTCAGGATTAGATTTAGACATTTTTAAGTCAAGTAATTTCTCTTCAATGCTCGAATATGATGTCTTAGGTGGATTAAGTCCACGCACCATATGGTGACTTACTACTACTGGTTTTGAATCAAAAAGTTTTGGTCCAATTTCTCTTGCTAGCATATTGACTTTACGTTGATCCATCCCTAGCTGACAGACATCTACTTTCTGATGAAAGATATCAGCACATTGCAAACAGGGGTATAGAATCTGAGATGCTTGAAGTGCTTCTGATTGTAATCTCCCCATAATTTGAGCTGTCCTGATAATTCGTTTCAATGTTGAATTTCTAGCTATTTGCATTACTTTTTTCCAATAATCATCATCTTTTACGAAATCTGAAGCCCAAAGAAAGTTCACATGCTTTAGATCCATACCTGTTAATCGCCATACTTCTATCAGATATCTACCTGCTGTTTGAATATTATCAAGATTTCCTCCCAGCTTGTTATTAGCCCATCCATGCCAATCAGCAACAAGCATGTTAAATGTTGCACCTGCAGCAATCATTTTGTTGACGTTAATGGATCTTAATATTCCCTGAGCTATATGAATTTGTCCTGAGGGCTCAAAACCATCATAAGAATAGAAATTCTTCTTTTTGTCTAATAACTCAATCATTTCTTCTTCTGTAACAATTTCTTCTCCAACACTTCTGATTAAATTTAATCGTTCCTCGGTACTCAGTTCAATCACCTATTATGATCCACATGGAAATGGAGTTAGATTTGGGTATTAGCTATCTTCAATGAGTAATCTAGAACTTTTTGTTACTTTTAAACATGAAGAAAGACTGTTTAGAGCTTGATAAAAAATGTGGTTTTAGGATTACTATAGGTCTTTTTAATTAATTTGTAATTTTCCTTCTCCCCTAATCAATATTAGTTATGAATAAATTTAAATCCTATTTGAGGGTATCTACAATATGAAAATTATAGGCCTTATTGGAGGAATGAGTTGGGAGTCTTCTCTAGAATATTATAGGATTATGAATGAAACAGTTAAGGAAATACTAGGTGGTTTGCATTCAGCTAAGAGTATCATGTTTTCTTACGATTTTAAAGAAATTGAGGCCTTACAACGTCAAGGTAAATGGAAAGAACTTACCCAATCTATGACTGACATCGCTAAGAAACTTGAGGAGAGTGGAGCTAAACTGATAGTTATATGTACCAATACAATGCACAAAGTAGCAGATGAAATGCAAAAGAACTTGAGTATCCCGATAATTCACATTGCCGATACAACGGCTGAGAAGATAATAGAAGGGAGATTACAACAAGTTGGTTTGATAGGTACCAAGTTCACAATGGAAGAGGATTTTTACAAAGATCGACTCAAGAAAAAACATAATTTAGAAGTAATAGTTCCAGATGCAAATGAAAGACAAGTTGTCCATGATATTATTTACCATGAATTAGTAGTAGGAGAGCTTAAAGAACGTTCAAAAAAAGATCTTCTTGAAATTATCCAACAACTTAAAAATAAAGGGGCAGAGGGGATAATCCTAGGTTGCACTGAACTACCGCTTTTAATAAAACAGGAAGACATTGATATTCCATTGTTTGATACAACAACCATTCATGCAAGATCAGTTGTAAAATATGCATTAGATCTTTAGAAAATATATGTTGTTTTTATGAAGGCTTTGAAATTACATTCTTATAAAGAAATCACTAATTGTTTTCTTATTAATCAAAAAATATATTTAATTTGCAAATTAATTTAACAATTTGAGGCTCAAAAACATGTCAGTGTTTCAACGTATAGGGAAAACCGTTGTTTCTTCATTTAAATTCATGAATAAAGATATCAAAGTAGCTTGGATAATTATCTTAGTTTGGCTTATCATTCTCACTCCCTTTTCAGCCTTTTTTTCAGCTAAAGTAATGGAAAGCATGAGTACAGAATGGTCTTTTGTTCCTAAAGGATCTGAATCTGATCAAGCATTGAATATTATTGAAAATGAATTTCCTCCTTCAAATGAATCATTAATTGCTGTATT
>JBHLKY010000021.1:13022-33351 GCA_048886185.1 Candidatus Hermodarchaeota archaeon | reverse complement strand
ATCATTATTCTTTTTATTGTTCTAAGATCTTTAGTGGCTCCAACAGTTCCTTTAGTAACTATGGCACCAGCACTTCTATTAGCAAATTCAGTGTTATATTTCCTTGGTCATTTTATTGAAATTGGTACATTTGCTCCAGTCATTGTGACAGTATTAGGATTAGGAGTTGGAGTTGATTATTCCATTTTCATTTTAACCCGATTTTTAGATGAACTCAAAGAAGGAAGGTCCAAAGAAGAAGCTGTTCAAATTTCAGTTACAATGAGTGGAAGAGCTATATTCTCATCTGGTTTAGTCGTTATCATGGGTTTTGGAGCCTTATTACTACCAAATATCGAATTAATTCAAAGCATAGGATTAGGTGCAATTATAGCTATATTATGTGGCTTGTTATCCGCTTCTACACTACTTCCTTCACTTCTTTACGTTTTTGGCGAAAAAATTACATGGCCCCGACGTATATCAATAACTAAAGCACTATCAAAAGAAAATAATGAATTAAACACACCAGTGGAAAATAAAACGAATAAAACAATTTGGGGGAAGTTTGCGAGGTTTAGTATCCGTTTTGCTTGGCCTATCATTATTTTTGCTATAGTAATCACGGTTCCTTTCGCATTACTGCTAGCCTCATATCAACCATCTTATGACATCTTATCAATGCTCCCTCCAAACGTAGAAAGTAGTGAAGCGTTCGAAATCCTCGATGAGATAGGTATGACAAGTGAAATATATGGAAATAGCATGGTTCTATCTGGATTCAGTAGTTCTGAGGATTTATGGTCTAATAAAACTCTCTATGCTATAGATCAATTAGCAGAATGGCTCAATAACACGGAAGCCATAATAAATGTTGAAACCATTACACGGCCCTCAATAGGTTTTGTAACTATAAATATAATTGATAAAGGAAAAGCTATACAAGGAACAGAAGTTCTATTCATGTCTGCGATATCTTTGAAAGCTATTATGGTTCCTTTATTACCCCCTGAAACTGATTTCGATCTTATTATGCAAAATTATGTCAATTGGAATCAAGCAAATAACACTGTAATAATAAAATTAAGCTTTAGGCAAAATCCAATGGGAGTAGAAGCAATGAGTGACCTTCGTTTCCTCAGAGCTGAACTAAGAGATTTACAAAGGTTTGGTCTTTCAGAAAACATTAAGGGGTATATTTACGGAGGTACTTCGATCAATGTTGATATGTCAAGTGAATTATATTCTGCTTTTCCCTTAATGGTTCTCTGGATTTTCGTAACAATAATGATTATTCTAACGTTCCTTTTAGGGTCAATCACGGTTCCTATTCGACTGATCATTACCATTGCGACATCTGTCACGTGGACCTTGGGATTCTTAGTATTGATGTTTCAGTTCAATCTAGAAGAAATTACTATAGCTTATCTCAATCCTAATATAAATGTTGAAGCTGGCCTTTATTGGATAATTCCCCCAATTCTGTTTTGCATTTTATTCGGATTAGGTATGGATTATGACATATTTATTACATCACGAATTCGGGAAGAATACCTGAAAGGAAAATCAAATCACGAAGCTATCGAAGTGGGTTTAGTACACACTGCATCAGTTGTTACATCTTGTGCAATAATCATGGCTGGTGCTTTTTTCGCCTTATGGTTCTCTTACATATTAATCCTAACAGAAATAGGACTTGGTATGGTATTTGCTGTTATTATTGATGCCACTATAGTAAGAGTCTTCCTAGTACCTTCAGCTATGGCAATTATAGGTGATAAGTACAATTGGTGGCCTAAGTGGGTGAATAAAAGGTTTGGTAAATTTACTCATTAAAGAGAAACATAAGAAAGGTAGCAGATTTCAAGATCCTAGGAATTTATGATTAGATTTGATTTTCATGAAAGAAAAGTTATCGCTAATCATTATTAACAACGGGTTAAAAAAGGAGTAACACAAGAATCATTGTGAGGATTATGTCTTCCACTTCAACACAGGATATTAGAAAATATGGCCTCGAATTCATTAATGACTTGGCAAAGGATCGAGAAATTGCGGTTCAATCTCTTGGAGTCGTATTTTCTCAAACGAAAACAGAATTAAGAAATTCAAAGATTATTACTCGGAGTGAAGAATACAGGTTTATTGATGGCCTTATGAAACATCTGCGAGAAGAAGTCAATCGAACATTTGAAAGTCAACTTACTCGAATTACAATTAAATCCTTCGGATGGATCAAACGAGTTTTAATTCAGGGAGGAAAAATAACAATCAAGGATGAATCACAAGAAGAAGAACTCCAACAATCTATTGATAATTTAACTAGACAACTGAAAACAAATACAACAGAATTTTCAAGAGTACAATCCCAAATTCAATCTCTTCAAAAGCAATTAGAGGAGAAGGATCAACTAATCCAAGAAATCAAAGCGAATAAGATGAATGAAGTTCATGAATTACAACAACAAGTTTTGACTGAAAAGAATCGAGCTGATGTTGCTTCTACAGAAAACAAAAGCCTTCAGGAGGAGCTTTTTGATTTCCAGCTAGAGCTAGAAGAACGAATCAAGCAAATATCTTCATTAGAAGAGCAAAACACTCAACTAGATATGGACCTAGTTACTGCAAAAAATGAAATAAATAGGCTAACATCTTCGCTAGAGAATGCACGAAGCGCAGTTATTGCCACAGATGACGATGTTTCTGCAGCAATGCAGCAATGGGCACTATCATACCAACAGCAAGAAGAATACTTCCAAAAAACTCTTGAAGAGACAAAAAGGCAGTATGAAGAAATGATTAGGACAAAATTACAAGATTTAACTGATCAACATCAAAGAGATCTTACTAATCTGAACGAAAAGTTTTTAGAAAGAGATATTCGGGAGAAAGAATACCAAAGCCAGATCTCTGAGCTTAAGATGGAAAATCAAACATTTTCAGAAAGAAATGATCAGTTAGAACTAATCATCGAAGAGTTATCTCAAAAAGCTGAAAATAATAAACAAACTATGACTGAACTAAAACACCAAGTTAAACAACTTCAAGTAGAGCTTGAGGAAGAAAAGAAAAAAGAGGCAGAGAGAGAAATACATCTGCAAGATCTTCAGCTCGCAAAAGCTGAAAGTAGATCAGAGTGGCTAGAACAGTGTTTATCACACTCGAATTTTGCCCCATTAAGTATACTCCTACGTATGGGAAATGAAATGTCACTAGAATCGCTAGCAAAGAGTGTGGGAATGGATCCGATTGTACTCAATAACCAGCTTCAAGTATTACATAAGAGAGATCTAATAGATATCCGTAATAACGGAATGATTGTTGCAAACCTTCCCAACTTAGAATCGAAAAAGTTAAGGTCAGTAGAGGATTGACGATAAGGATTACCGTCTTCCAACGAATCCAAATAACCCAGCTCTTGTAGCTAGTCTATAATGTGCTTCCCTGAGATCTCTTACATTGACTCGCTTCTCGATAAGAGCTTTATCTTGAAGTTGCCTCAATGCATAGTAGATAGTACGTTCTGAGAACGGCAACTCATTTTGTATTTCATATACAGCAAGGGGTGCCGTTTTGCGATTTAGGAGGTTTAATACAGCCCAAGCGCTACTAGAGATTCGAATTTTCTCTACTGAATTATCATTTGCTGTTAAGTAGACCATACTCACCATCTCGAACTCTAACGTATTTGTTTTAAGGATTACGATAGATTGAAAGCTGAAAGGAATAGGAAGATCGGGGTAGGAGTGTGATCCCACTAACTTAAACTACAGTATATTAAATGAAAACTTACCTAAAAAGAATTTAGTTAACTGCAAATTTTACAGATATCAAGATAAAAAATACCTCAAAACAACATTCTAGAGAGAAGATAAAATCAGATCAAATGGAAATTTAGGTCTGAAGAAAGAAACTTATTTTTAAGAAAGAATTTATATGATATATAAAGCATTTAAGACATATAATTGTAATTTCAAATCATGTGGGTTTCATTATGACTAAGTATAATCACAATTACGATGTTATCATTGTTGGAGCAGGACCAGCAGGAATTTTTACAGCACTTTCTTTAGTACGGCTTGGATTGAAACAAAATAATTATCTAAAAATATTAATTATTGAAAAGGGTGCAACAATCCACGAGAGAATAAGAAATCGTGAAAAGGGGGATAAAGATATAATACATGGATGGGGAGGCGCGGGGGCATTTTCAGATGGAAAATTAACTCTATCTGTTGATGTTGGTGGATCTTTATCACAATTTATTCCACTAGAGCAATTGGAAAAGAATCTTATTGAAGTTGAGAAGACATATATAGAATTTGGAGCAGATAAATCTAGATTACTATCAGGGAAAAGTGTTCAAACAAATAAACTCAGAAAACAAGCTCTCCAGTATGGTATTCACCTCCTACCTTATCGTCTTTTACATATCGGAACTGATAACTCAGTAAAGATACTAGATGCATTCTATCAATATTTGGACAGTCAAAAAAATGTCACGATACTTTTTGGAGAGACAGCAACACATATTCTAACACAAGAAGATCATGTAATTGGTGTACAAACTGATAAAGGTAATTATTATTCTCTATATGTCACAATTGGCGTAGGAAGAGCTGGAGCGCATTGGTTACGCAAAGAAGCAGAAAAATTAGGATTAGAACTCCAATCGAATCCAGTTGACATTGGAGTACGAGTAGAAGTCCCTGCAGAAATCACCTCGCACTTAACTGATTTACTCTATGAGTTTAAATGCCATTTTTATGCTCCTACTTTTGATCAAGATTGTAGAACTTTTTGTGTGGTACCAAATGGTGAAGTAGTTCGTGAAATCGCTTATGGTGAGAATGGTGAGCAATGGGTGACAGTAAATGGTCACGCATACGCGTCAAGAGATCAACATACTCCAAATACGAATTTTGCTATTCTTGTTAGTAGTAGCTTTACTCAACCCTTTAATGATCCCATTGCTTTTGGACGATCTATTTGTAAACTAGCAAATCTTCTCAGTAATGGAGAAGTCATTATTCAACGATTGACAGACCTTAAACGAGGGCGTCGATCTACTCCATCACGAATTAAGAGATCAATCATTTCACCAACCCTTAAAAGTGCTGTTCCTGGAGATCTATCGTTTGTTCTCCCTTATCGCCACCTGACGAGTATATTGGAGATGATCAAAGCACTAGACAATATAATCCCTGGTATAAATTCAAATAATACTTTTCTATATGGAATTGAGACGAAATATTATTCAAATCAACTCCAATTGACTGAAGAATTAGAAACAAAAATTAAAGGACTATTCGCAATGGGCGATGGAGCTGGTGTTACACGATCTTTAGCCCATGCATCTCTTAGCGGGATAATCGTTGCTAAAGCAATAAATTCTCGATACAATCCAAATCCAGTCAGCAATAGTACATAATAAAAACAATAAGAGAAAAATAAAAGGCAACTGAGAGGAGTGTACAATTCTATAGAAATTCCGACGGGGCTTAATCATGAACAAATTCACCAAAGCTCGTAACTCTTTGATTAGATTGTGGCCACAAGTAGTTTTGGTGTTTAGTTTAGCTCAACGAAATATTGCACGCTCAAAATATCGTACATTATTAATAATCTTTGGCATTGTACTCACCATCGCATTGGAAACTGGTATTGTTATCACTATTGATACTTTATATGATGATTTTATCCTTGACAACAGGAATAATAATTATACTGATTTAACTGTTCTTCCAACAAAATGGACAGATCTATCAAATTTAAGAGCATTGGCAAAGAATATTGAATCATTTCCTAAAATAGCGAAAACCAGTCCAGTATATTCACTTTATAGTAGGAACATTTTATTAAGTCAAGTTACCGATTCAAAAATCTTAATCTACGGAATTGATCCAACAACACATCCAGATTTTTCTTCTTTGAATATTACTGATGGAAATCGCTTAGTTGAAGACAATATTATAATTCTCTCCCAAAGTATCTTAAAAATGACTGGTTTAAAATTAAATGAGACAATTATAGGCCCTCCTGGTTCTGGGTTTGAGTCAATTAATTTCACCATTGGTGGAGTAATATCTGATATTTCTTTTTTTGGAAATAATTTTGGAAATTATTTTATTTTAGTCGACATTGAAACATTGTACGATTTAGTTCCTATTGAAGAAAAAGAAGCTTTTCTATCACCAAAAATTCATATTCAAGTCAAAGATTTTCTTGATATCAAGAAAATTGGGAATACTTTAAAGAATCAATTGGGTGTAGATTATCATGTATGGGTTGAGAAAAGTGTTTCACCACTTAAAATATCAGGTATTAAATCCTATCAATCAGCAATGAACATTGTCATTCTGGCTTCTTTTGTGGTAGAATTTTTATTTATAACCAATATCCTCGCTATTTCCATTAGAGACCGTAACAGGGAATTTGGGATTTTACGTGCAGTAGGGTCCAATACTAGGCAATTAATCGAAACAATAACCGTTGAAATATTAATTTATTCAACAATTGGTAGTTTCTTAGGTTTACTTGTAGGTATTGGATTTGCTTGGATATTATTGGATATCCTCCAGAATTTTTACACAAATTTAGTCATAGAGAATTTTATATTAAGTCCAATTTCTCTTCTAGCAACATTCCTCTCTGGAATAATTGTAGCAATTATTTCAGGACTTTACCCTATTTTTATAGCAATCTCCATGCCTGTGGTTCAAAATATCCATTCGAGAATGAGAAGAGGCAAGAGTAAATATTCCCATTTTTTTCCAATTTATTGGAAGTACACAGTTGGAATGGGAGCTTTACTAGCACTTACGGGTTTTATGCTTCAATTCTTCGTTGGGCCAAGTCGTTTTTTAGCTTTTGAAGTTCTTTCAATCCATTTTTTGGTAATTTTATTGATCTTCATTGGGACTTTATTTGTAGAAATTGGAATTCTTTATTTCTTACCTAGAATTGCCTTTAAATTACTTATATGGTTTGGACCTGTTATTCGAACTATCTCAATGAGGAATATTTCCCGAGAATTTCAAAAATCCTTATTTACAATTATGACTTCTACATTATCCCTTACATTTATTATTTTAGTTGGATTAGTGAGTGCAGCTGTTGTAGCAGGAGTTCCAGGTTTTTTTGAAGCTCAATGGGGAGCAATTGATCTAATAGCGGAAGGTTATGATGGAAATTTACCTTCTATGGATCTAATAAATGAATTAAATAATGTAGATGGAATTGCTAGATCCAGCTTTATACAAGAACAACGAATAATAATCAATAATGCCACAGAAAGTTATATCTTCGGAGTTAACACAACACAATATGAATATTTTGCAGAGGAAGTTATTGATTCATTAATTGTTGATACTTCAGCCTATTATTGGCTTAATCAAACAATAGTGGGTAATCATTCAACACTTGGGACTTATGGAGTAATTTCCCATCTTCTCCAGCAGAGGCTTTTTGTACCTTTGGGTTCAAATCTCTCAATAAGGATCGGTCATGAGGATAGTCGTACAATTAATATTACTATCATGGCTGTTATTAAATCAAACGCTTTTCTAGAAAATGGAGAGTATATTTATATCTCTATGAATAGATTTCAGGAATTCTTTAATAAATCAGATGCGAAATGGTTTATTTGTGAAGTAAATGGCAATATAAAGAAAGTTGAAAACCATCTTAACGATTTCCCCCAATTTAAGGAGATTTTAAAGGTTGAATATTTCACAGAAGTGATGGAAAGAAGTTTGATCTTTCAATCGGTATTATTTCAAGTCTTATTTATTGAATCATTTATTTTAGCGGCAATTACGCAATTCATCTGTATTCTAGTTTCAACTCTTCGTATGGAAAGAGAAGTTGGTATTTTAAGGAGCTTAGGTCTCCACAAAAGAGGAGTACTAGGTGTATTCTTAGCAGAATCAACAGCATTAGGTTTTAGTGCAGCGATTCTTGGTTTAATTGATGGATTACTAGGATCTTTTCTTCTAGCTTGGTATATTTCTCTTTCGATTCCAATAAAGATTCAATTAGCATTTAATTACATTCTCCTTTGGCTAATATTCTCAATATTGGTTACCCAATTATCTGCATTTTTGCCTTCCTATCGTAGTAGTAGAAGGAATATTGTTGCTGCAATTTCTGGAAGACCAATGACGAAAAACTATCGTGAATCCGTTAAATTAAGAGAGTTTCTCTCTGAAAATTTATCTCAGCTTCAAGTAGCATTTCTCTTTTTACTAGGAATCTCTAGTTGCATGTTTATTTTTAATAATGTAATAAATATACTTGGTTTAGTACCTTTTGATCTATTATTGTTTATTACATTCCTTTTCTTAAATATAGAGTCATTAAATGGAGTTCTACTAGCTCAGAATCCTCTCATTCTTGTTATAGGTTTAGCTAGCATTGGGCCGATTAGTTACTTGATCGTACATAATTCTTTTCCAAGTAATTTTGCTAAAGAATTGATAAAAAGTGTGGCTTGGGGATTGATTAGCTGCTTCATCTTACTTTGCAGTTTTATTGCTATGATTGGATTTAATATTCTTCTACTAGACTTGTTAAGAGTTGAACATTTGGTAGTGGAGCTGGGTCAGAGGGTAGATTGGCTTGAATCAAATTTACTAGCTAACTTCATTAGAGGTTTTGTCGTTTCATCCTTTTTAATTATTATATTACTAGAATTATTAATCTTCCAAAGGATATGGGCTTTTATTGTCATTAGGGGATTCACAATGCTAAGCTTGAAACAAAAAATAATATGGGTCAAAAATAAGGGTGGAACAGGACAATTTCGGATTATAGGAATATCTATAGGATATGTAATTCTTCAAGCTTTTTTTATAATTATAAGTAGTGAGATAACAAATATTTCAAGGGATCCTTACATCCTACATCAGCACCCAGCACTAACATTACTCTATCCACTAATGTTTACTTTAATTACAATCATTGAAATTTGTATTTTCTTACTCTTTATAAGTATACAAATCATTAACTACAAAAACACCAGATTGCAGATAGACCACTATAAACTAGAAGAGGATTTTTAGAAGAAATGAAAGTGTCAATCATTAGGTAAATTTAACTAAAAGGCCTATACAGACAATAAGCAAAAGAAAAGTACCAAAAAGAGGACTGATAACAGGTGTTGGATTGATCGGTGTTTGAATAGTGAAAATATCAGAGAATTCCCAACTGATAAAACCTAAAGAATCACGTGCTACAATTTTGAGACGAATACTCAAACCTGATGTTATATTACGTACATTCCATTCATAACGCTTCTCTTTTATACCAGCACGAATAAGTATCCAGTCACTTGGATGATTCAAAGTCATTTCTACAGCGGAGTAGAAAAGATCAAATGTCAGTGAGTGATCCAAATTATCCTTTGCATCCCAAGTAATAACAATTACAGGATCGAAAATAGTTTCACCACCTAGAGGCTTGAAGATTATTGGTTGGATTATATGGTTTGACATTATTGCTGGACTGGGATCACGATTCTTTGAGGATATATGGGTCCCCAAATGTTCTCCTGGAATCCAGTAATAACCTTCACCGGTCCAATCAGACCAATAATTAGATAAGAAAATGTTATTCAAACCTGAATCATATGCATTCAGATCATTATCATGGAAATCATTACTCACAATCAGATTACTCTGTGAATCCTCGTCAATCAGTAACCCTATCGCAGTCTCATCCTTTTTTTTGGTTGTTGAGATCGAATTATTAGCAAATACATTATTATTGGAATCCTCAGTTATAAGAACACTTTCAGAGTTTTCATTAAACGAATTATACTCAATAACATTTCCTACAGCCTCTTCAAGAACAAGTCCCTTCTCTTGCTTTGATATTGAATTCTGGCTTATAATACAGTCTTTGACGTCTTTTAGATGAATTCCAATCTTGTTTTGTTGAAGTTTATTGTTTGTTATCAGACAATGGCGGAGATTGTTAAGATAAATTCCTATTTCTCCCCCATGGAGTACATTATCTGTTATCTGGATATAATCATCCACATTTTCAATACTTATTAGATTCCATGAAAAAGAACCCCTAATTACAAAACCTGAAATTATGTAAGGATTTCCATAAGTTCCAGATCCTAGTAACTTTTCAGTTTTGATAAATCCCACTAATTCCTTCTTTCCATCAATCCTGATCTCATCGACATCAAAATCATCAAAAAAATAATCCTTTGTTACATAATTGGGATTAAAATAACTAATTAGAGAATTATTCTTATCATAGGCTTTAATTTGAATGATAATAAGAGAACCATTAATTTTTAATCGGTGTAATAACGCAGCTTCATATTTTACAGAGATGATATGCTTCCCTTCATCTAAAAAGGTTCTATTTGAACTTTTAATACCTTCAGCCTGCGGGTCAACTCCAGGGACCATTTTAACTTCAAAATAGTACCTTCCTGCATCTCCAGGTGCAATGATAACTCCAAGTTCAATGATCAAGTAATCATAGCGCCAATTAAAATCGATATCTTCACCTCTATCCCAAAATTCACCAGTAAAATGAAGTCTAACATCAAATTCATGGCTCCAATATGTTCTAGTGGCATAAGGGTGATTTAAAGTGTGAAGGGTAATCAAGTAATGATATATTTCATGTTCTCTTCTTAATTTTATTTGTTCAATTTCGAAAAAAAGTTCTGATCCGAGGTTAATAAAAGATGTAGCATCAATAATTGGAATGCTCATATTATATACTCCTGCAGCAACAGATGTATTAGAAAAAGATAATTCAAATTCTCTTCCAACAGGAGTAGCGCTATCCGATGCTAAAAAAGCTTGAATTATAAGCTCTGTATAAAGAATTGGAACATCTTGAGTTACATTAATTTCGATAAAAAGGACAATGTGATCAAAAAGATAGTCTCCGTCCAAATCCTCACCCATATCTGCAAAACTTCCTGTAAGAAAAGCTTCTTGAAGTTGCTGACCATCCTTGATAGATGATGAAAGAGTATTGACAACTGGTTCAGTATATGGATTACATTGTTGATTATCTATACATTCCATACTGAAACTAAGAATGAATACCAAAAGAAAAAATACCATAAATCCTTTATTTGAATGATTCATTTCATTTCATCTTATTTACTAGGAGATAACCTTTAAAACAAAGGGATATAATACTTTTGTTCATATATGAACCCGCTTCATTCCCATCTCTTTCAATCAGAGGAGATATCGAGCTTCAACTTAATAAATTTATTTTGAGAAGATACTTATCAATACTCTTCAATTAATAATTAGTGAGAAAAAGGAATATAATAAGCTAACTTCTTTATAACTTCATCTGTTGGTGCTACTATGAATTCTTTTGTTATTAATCTTCTGATACGAGTCAAATATGCCTTTTCTTAAAAAATTTAACAGATTTTTCAATAATAGCTGCGAATAGCAAATCGTATTTACGTCGATACTGAGGAGTAGATGCCGTATTTTAGGTTTTTCAATATAGCCTTTAAAATTGATTTGATTAAATTAGGGATTAATAACTTAATATAAAAATTAAGCTAAGCTACATTTGAAAAAGCTGGATTAAGTCCTCTAATAAAACGTTAATTCTTAATGTCATTATCTGGACAATAAAATTCTTGAAAGAAAGTGGATTCTATAGTTAAAGAAGAAAAATTGAATTAATATGGCAGATATTATAGAAATATTAGCAGTAGCATCATCAACCATCACTCTTGGAGACTATGAAGTTAATGTGGAGATATATGACGGTTCAACTGTCTTGGATACGATAAAACTAGAAATTACCGTTTTAGAAGCATCAAAGACAACAATAACTGACAGTGCACCAGTTTTTCTGATCATTGGTGTGATCTTTGTTATTGGTACTGTCCTGATGTATCGGCGTAAGGAGAAGATGTAATCTGACGATAGGATAGAAAGTTTAAGAAGGATACACTTCTCTTCCTTTCCTTTTTTCCGCCTCATAAGAGTCATCCCCCTTCGTCCTGTACGGGTGTTTCGACGTGCGAAGATAACGTTTTTATATAATGTTATCGGTGGGAGGAGGCATGGTAACACCTCTAGATTTTTTTTTAAGAATGCCTCTCATGTTCCAGATTGCTACCATAGCAGGATTTTTTTGGTTCCCAACAGGTTTTATAGCAATAAGGAATTATCTTCGAATTGGGTCTTTGGATTATCTCATTTTTGCTGGGTGGTATTTCACTAATAGTTTGGGTTTTTTTTCAGGGCCCATTTATGTTTGGTATATGGTAGAAGGTATTGAAATACCCCCAATTCTCTTTTTTGTTGTGATGCTTAACTCGGTAGTAATGTTTTTCTTTCAAACAGCCCATGCTCTCCGGGTTCGCTGGCAGTGGAAAGATAAACCCACAATTCTTTGGGTTATTCTAGCTGTATTAATCACGATTTTTCTCGGGTATTTGATATTACACGCTCTTTTTCCTAATCTCTTTCAACAAGAGATTGGTGATTACATTTTATGGATAAGCATTTTCTATCAAGCATCAATATGGACATTTGCATACTTCACTGTAAAACCAATTTATGAAGATACTCGTATAAAGTTCGTTATCTATGGGTGGAGGTATGTGGGCCTTGTTGATTTATTTGATTCAATTATACTTGTTATTTCTTATACTCTAGTCTTTCTCTCCATATCTACCGTAGCTATTGAAACTTTTCATGAATTTGTGGTAACATTTCTTATGATCCCCCTCGTCACAGTCGTCTTTTTGGTTGGCATTCTCGTTCCAGAGGCAATGATTATTTCCGAAGCGCAAATCTTGAGGGCATACAAATTATACCAAACAGTTAGACAGCATAATTGTGACCCCCACATTGTTGACCAAGACCGACTCCTTAGTTATATGTGTAAAGTTAGTGAAGAAGTTTTTCCAACACGTTCTAGATTTTGAAAACGAAAATCGACCCGACAAAAATAATACAGAATATACAAACGAACGCATATTCCACGAAAAGAATGTTATGAAGAAGCAACCTCCCGTTTTTCTTCTAATAATTGTATCCGTTTTTCTAAATTATCTAACCGATCAAAAATATATTCAAACGCGTCTGTAATCGCTTTCTGAAAATTTGAAGTAAAATTTCTCAAAAGCTAGCTTTAAAGTTAATAATAATTATGGCTTAACGACATTAGAATTTCATGAATCATATGATTAATCCCACTGTTGGTGACTGGAATGTCAGAAATAGAAGAAATAATAAAATTTGCAATAGACAAAGAAGAAGAGGCTTATAATCTGTATTTTAGCGTTGCTAAAACAACAAACTCTTCTACAGTAAAAAAACTAATGGAAGAGTTAGCAAATGATGAACTTGGGCATAAAAAATTACTTGAAGACCTGCAAGACGCTGAAGAATTATTAGATTATGACATCAACCAAGTAGTAGATTTAAAACTGTCAGATCATTTGATAGCTCATGAAATTGATGAGAATTCTGATTTTCAGTCAGTCTTAACTTTTGCTATGAAAGAGGAAAAGGCTGCATACGATTTGTATTTCCGAATGTCTAAAGCTGCAACTACTGATAAACATGTAAAAATCTTTCAGAAACTGGGCCAAATGGAGTTGACCCATAAAAATAAATTAGAATCTCTCTATGATGATATGTTCTATTCTGATAACTAAGTGTGTAGAACACATTTTTGAACTAAAAAAGGATCATGTTCTTAGTTTTTTTGCCATATTGAATCCAGTATCAACTTTTTGGATAACTTCGTATCCTAGTTTTTCATATAATCGCCTAGCTTCTGTGTTATGTTTAAACACATGCAATAAAATGGCTTTGCAGCCCAAATTATTCACTTCCTCCTCTAATAGTTTTAAAGCATGAGTCCCAAATCCTTTATTTCGAAACTCAGTAAAAATTTCAATATCTGCAAGAAATGTATATTTTTTAATGGGTTCATGGATATACCATATCTGGCCAAGATATTGGGACGTATATATATTCTTGATGAAACAAACGAATATATCAGGAGTCCTAAATCCTTTTGGTAAAAGTACTTTAATTTCTAATTCACTTTGTATTCTGGCATTTTCTAATGTAATTCCTTTTGATCGAACGCAATCTTTACTATATTCTTCGATCAAAGATTTTAGATAATTATTGAATTCAACCTCTGTCATCTTAACAAACTCAATCACTTTTAATCCCTCATTATTTTAATCAAGGCTGACTCAGCTTACTCTCTAAGATCTAATTTCATATTTATTTCCACGTCTTTTGCATCAATCATAATCTGTATATAAATCAGTTCTAAAAACTTAAGTCAGACAAAAATTAATTTATTGGTCATTTAGCGATCTCTTATCTAAATTGTAAAAAGATTTTTTCTTTAAAGATCATCGGATTTGATTATCATGGAAAAACTAGCTTTTGCCTCTGTTTCGAGAAGTTTAGATATTAGAACTTACATTTTTGTTTCCAGTATTCGACGGTTTGCTGGAAATCTATCTGATTCTCCAATTTGGATATTTACACCAAAATCTGAGAAAGAAATTCCTCAGAATATAAAAGAACGGTTTTTATCATTAGAAGTTAATATCATTCCATTTAATATCGATCCTGATTTTGAGAAGTTCCCTTTTACTGACTATGTTTTCGCTTCAGCAACAGCAGAAGCATTTGCCAAGGATAAGTGCGAAATATTAGCTTGGATACTGCCTGATACACTTATCATTAGCACCCCAAAACACTTTCTATTAGAAAAAGAGAAAAAATTAGGTTACAGACCCGTCCACCATACTTTAGTAGGATCAATTTTTGATGAACCAATTGATTCATTTTGGGATTTAATTTATCAAAAATGCTATGTGACTAAGGATAAAATATTCCCTATGAAAACACATGTTGACCATAACATTCTACGTCCTTACTTTAATGCTGGTTTTCTAGTCGTAAGACCAGAGGCAGGAATACTTCAAACATGGTGGAACTGCTTTAAAGAATTATATCGTGATCCATGTTTCGAAATATTTTATCAAAAAGATAAAAGCTACATGATTTTCATGCATCAAGCAATTTTAGCGGGAGTAATTCTCTCAAAAATGGAACAAAAAGAAATCCAAGAACTTCCATTCAGTTATAATTATCCTTTACATTTATACAATGAAAGTCCACATCAATATCGTCCTCATAACATTAATGATCTTGTAACTGCGCGGTATGAAGAAATAAAATGGTTAGAAAAAGTTCCAATTCATGAACAGCTGAAAAAATGGATTTTATGTCAGATAAAATCTTTTTCTTAATTCTCCATTGACTTTAATTATGGAAAATGAATACAATGAAAAAAGTAAAGTTTGGAAGAGTACCACTGATTTATCCTATTCCTATTATTCTTGCGGGAGCACTAGTTAATAACAAACCAAATTTTGAAACACTAGGAGACGTAGGAATAATAGGTATAAAACCTCCAATTGTATATATTTCTTCTGGTCAAGATCATTACACAAATCTAGGTATTCTTGAACATGAAACTTTTAGCATAAACTTTCCCTCTACAACACTTCTTACAGTAACTGACTATTGTGGAACTGTATCTGGTCATGATACGGATAAATCACAATTATTTAACATTTTTTACGGAGAATTAGAGACTGCTCCAATGATCGAAGAATGTCCAGTTAATCTAGAGTGCAAAGTTATCAAAGAATTTTCTATTCTACATAGGCAAATCTTTGTTGGAGATGTAGCTCAAGTTTACGTTACTAAAGACTTTGTCCTTGAGACTAATGGACGAAAGAAAATTACAGATATGACAAAACTTGATCCTATCATTTATGCGTTAGACAATCGATATTATAGAATTGGTGAACCTATTGGAGTTGGATATCAAGAAGGTAAAAAGATAAAGCAGTAAGAATACTTCTAAGTTGATAAAAGATGGAAGTTGAAAAGGTTACTGCTTTTATTACTCGGAAGAAAAACCATAATCAAGAGCTTCTTTTAATTCTTCATCCAAATGCAGGAATCCAAATTCCAGCTGGTACAGTTGACGAAGATGAGACCGTAGAAAAAGCACTAAAAAGGGAAATTATAGAAGAGACAGGATTAAAAAGAATAAAGATCAACTATATTGGCTGCAAAGAAATCAAGTTACAGGACAATGAATTTATTATATCAAGAAGAACTAAGGTTTTTTCTCGCCCGAACTTAACCAATTTTAACTGGGCTGGCCTTGAAAAAGGCATTACTGTATTATCTAACCGTATATATGGTGAATTCACCCAAATTACATATAGAGAATACGATAGATTTCCAAATCCGAGGTTTATTACCTATGAAATCACAGGTTGGATTCCTACAGCTATTCTTTCAAAAAATATGAGAAGACACTTTTATCACGTAGTAATTGATGAAAATGTTCAGGATGAATGGGAGATATCTGCAGATAACCATAAATTTAAATTATTTTGGTCTCCTTTTTCTAATTTATCAAAAATTATAGAACCACAACACAAGTGGCTTGATTATGTTAGAAAGGATTTAGGATATAAATTTGAAGATAAAATTTAAGTTAATCGTGAACTTCTTTCCTATTGCCCTAAATGAAGAAAAATAATTATATTTAATTTATTTTTTCATCTTTGATAAAATTTTTTAATGATTTAGTATTATACTGAATGGTTATTATAATCATAAAAGTTCTAATTATTCAAATTTCCAAAAAACCGAACTAATCCATTTGATTGTCGCTGAAATACTAGTTGAAAAGATAATATCAGATGAAATAAGTAGTTCAATTTTTATAACAGGTGAATTAATATGATAAGCATTAATTACCTAGAAATAAATAAACGTACTTTCGCTGCTATTTCAGAGGATTTTATAGCAGGAGCTATTTCGTTCGATAACTTCATTATAGTAATTGATTCTACATTATTTCCTTATACTGGTAAAAAACTTCGGAACCAGGTTGAAAAAGTGTTCAAACTGCCAGTAAAATTCCTTTTTTTAACCCATTATCATGGAGATCATTTATGGGGAATTAGTGCATTTAAGGATGTTAATATTTTAGGATCAGAACTACTTATTAAGAATGCTGTAAATGAAAGACCAATTCAACAAGCTAGATTTGAAGAATGGATGAATAAAGATCCTGAAAAAGCTAAATTTATTAATGAGATCGATACTGCCTTTTTTCCTACCATTACTTTTATGAATAAGGTTAAAATTTTTGATGGAGACCTTTCTGTTGAGCTTAACCAATGTGGAGGACACACCTCATGCTCTTCATATGCTTATTTTCCGGAAGAAAAAGTATTGTTTTCCGGGGATATAATTTTTGCTCAAACATGGCCTTGGGCTGGGGATCCAACATGTAATCCTGATAGCTGGATTAAAACGCTTGAAGAAATAATTAAGCTTGATATTGATACAGTTATCCCTGGTCATGGTCCTATTGTTATGAAAGATGAAGTAGAGATACAATTTAACTTTCTTAAGGACTTAAGAAAAGAAGTAATATATACTATCGAAAATGATGAGGAAATTAAGAAGATAAACATTCCCCCTTTTTACAAAGACAACACACCTGGAGAGTGGGTGAAGAACGAGACCATCAAAAGTTTCTATAATTTTTATCGAAATAAGTTCAATTAAAGCAAACGGAGGAAAACAGTTGAAAAAAGTGAAAATAACAGTTATCAAGAAATTTAACCCTAAAGAAATATTTGGTTACGAAATTATTAGAAAAGAGACAGGACAACCAGTACCGCCTTGTTACTTAGAGGAAGGACAATCATTCATTGTGAATAGTCACCTGGAACCCCCTGAAGGATTTTGTGAAAAAGCTTGGTTAGATATATATGATATCTTAATGATATTTTATTATGATGGAGATTACGCCTACCCTGAACCTGGGATGACTTACACACCTTGTAATGATGGTATTAGACCAGTAATATTTAAAATAGAAAAATAATACTAATCTTATTAAGTAAAGTGTATCATATAACTCCTCATCTCATCTATTTAGATATGAACATTATTTGAGAAAGTTGAGGGAACATCAAAAAATAACAAAATCCATTTGAAAAGAAGAGATATTAGGATGAGTAAAAATATGATCTCATCTTTTTCTGAACGGGTAAAAGATATTATTAAAAATATCCCCGTTGGCAAAGTTGTTACTTATGGTCAGATTGCTACATATGCGGGCAATCCTCGTGCTTCACGTCAAGTAGCTTGGATATTACATTCATCATCTAAAAAAGACAATCTACCTTGGCATAGAGTAATTAACAGTAAGGGACACATATCACTACCTCATAATGGGGGTTATGAAATGCAAAAGGCGTTATTGGAGGAAGAAGGAATCGTTTTTAGTAAGAATGATAAGATTAATTTCAAAAAGTATCTTTGGCAAATCTTTGAAGAATAGAACAAGATTGAATTAAGTTTGACTCATCAATTTCTCACGGCTGAAAAGTGAAATTGCTAGTTTGTAAGTGAGAATATCGAATAATCCTAATATTACAATTCCTATTAGTATCAACCACACATTGATGAATACAATAATGAGTTGTCCAGTAACCAAAAGAAGAGTAGGTATCACGAAAAAACCAGTAAGCTGTTGGGCATCGCGGGTTGAGGAAACTCGTGAGCTAATCATAACTATGAACGTAATCGTACCAAATCCAAGTAGGGGAGTGAAAAGAACCATTACTAACATGAACTGCAAGTTTGGAAGTAGAATTCTACCTATAAAAGGGAAGGTAATTATATCCACTATTATTGTATAAAGAACACTGATAAATGATGTTAAGAGAAGAACTGGCACAAGAGTAGATCCAATTTTAGCTAATAAGATTTCTGAGTCACTTAGGGGTAAAATCAATAGGCCTTCAATAGTCTGTCTCTCCTTCTCACCTACAATTGTATCTGCACTCACAAAACTTGCAATCATGACAGGTACTAGGAGTAGAAAGATCTGGCCAAATATAGATGTAAAAATTAACATCTGAGCTTTTTCAGAGAGTTGATTCCAATCTGATGTTACTGGAGGAAGGAGATCGAATAATATCCTTAATTCAGGATCAGAAGTACTCATGGGAGCAAAAGTCATTGAAATCATAAGAATAACTGGCACACCAAGAGCTAAGAATAATGGTAGTAGCGTAGTTGAAAGGAGAATCTGTTTTGATCGAAATGCTTCAGCCCAATCTTTCCTCATCAACTCCCACATCAATCTAAGCTGCATAATGATTCACTCCTTCATCTGAAAGATCCATAATATGTTTGTAAATATCTTCCAGAGATTTTTTAACTGGTTGTACCTCTAGTATTGAAGCTCCAGAATCAACAAGCTTCTTAACTATTATAGGAGTCGTAATATTCATATTAGTTAATTCTAGTTCAATAGACCGTTTATTCTCATGAATGTGAGTAGAAATGACCCCATCTATATCTCTAATAAGAGATTGATATTCTAAAACTTCATTTTTACAGGTAATAATTAATTTAGATGCTTTGGAAACCTTTGATCGAAGTTCAGATGTGCTTCCTATTGTGAGTAATCTGCCCTTATCTATAACACCAATTTTAGACGATAACTTCTCTGCTTCTGGTAAGTTATGAGTAGTCATAAAAATGGTAGTATCAAGGTCAGCTGCAGCTAATTCTATTGTTTGTCTTACACTAGACTGAGCTAAAGGATCCAAACCTGCAGTTGGTTCATCAAGAAACATAATGGGAGGAGAATGGATCATAGCTCGTAAAATCCCGAGTTTTTGCTTCATTCCCTTACTATATGATCCCACTGGTGAACCAAGTCTCTCAATTAAATCAAATTGTTTAGCTAATTTATTAATGCGTGTCAAAGCTTCTTCATGATTTAAACCATACATTTTAGCAAAAAAAAGTAGATTCTTTTTTGCAGAAAGACGTAAGTAGAGATTTGGCCTGTCAGTAAGAACACCCATGTATTTACGAAGTTCTAGTGATTCATTTAAAATATTATAACCATGAACAATTGCAGAACCACTGGTTGGCTTCAGTAGTGTTGTCAACAGTCTAACAGTTGTCGTTTTGCCAGCCCCATTTGGACCTAGAAAGCTAAATATTTCACCTTCCCTAATGACTAAAGAAATCCGGTTTACTGCAATTATATCAGGGGGAAAAACTTTGGAAAGATCATTGGTTTCTATAGCTATCCCCATTACTTTTTCACCGCTAATTTTTCATATTTTTACTTTAATACATATTCATTTGTTCTTATAGCTTATATATAGCTCCTCTTAAGCATTTAATGTCTGAATAAAGTCATTTTATAAGTCTATTGTTGCTTGTTTGAT
>JBHLKY010000021.1:0-12922 GCA_048886185.1 Candidatus Hermodarchaeota archaeon | reverse complement strand
CAAGTATCAATTCCTTCAAGTATACAGAAAAAACTGAACTTAAAAATTGGAGACTGCATAACATTTGTAGAGAAGAATGGGAAGTTTTTCATAACAAAGGTTATCGAAATGAGGCAATTAGATAATTTAATTCAGGATTTAGTTGCTATTGCTCTTCAAGATGGGAAAATAACCGAAGATGAGAAAAAGATGATTAAATCTATATACGAAAATATAGCTACTTTCAAACAAGCCTATCGAAAAGCATGGGAGGATAATGTCATTACAGTTGAGGAAAAGAGTTTATTATCAATCTTATGGAATAGAATCTACGATAAAACAGCTGAAAGAATTCAAAAAGACAAGAAGATAACACTTGATGAAATGAAATTACTTATGAGTGTATTCAGAACAATCTATCATTCTGATTTCGATATCTAGGCGATAGAAATAAAGATAAGGATAATTAAAGGATATTAAAACTAGTGGGAAAAGCAAGAAAACGCAATAAAAATCAACTAGACCAAAATATACCGCCTTTTACGAATTAATTCTATTTATTTGGTTCATATATTAATATAAGAATTGTTCAAAGAGAAGAGAAAGAAATTGAATGAAATACGTTATCTTAAACTAGGAAGCTATATAAAGAAAGGGAGGAATAAACGGTAATTACAGAATTAACTGGGAATGATCGATTATGGAAGAACAGATTTGGCATAAATATAAATGGCCTGAAACAGTCAAGAAATCATTAGAACCATATCCCAACGAACCCCTTCATAAGATACTTGAAGATGCTGCAGTAAAAAGTGGTGAACTGCCATATTTAAAATTTATGGGAACTACGACAACCTTTGCAGAAACAAATGCAATGGCCAATCAAGTAGCAAATTATCTTATTAGTCAAGGAGTTAAAAAGGGGGATAAAGTTGCAATATTCTTACCCAATACTCCTCACTATCCTATTGTCTTTTTCGGGATCTTGAAAGCTGGAGCGACAGCTGTTACTTGTAATCCAACATACACTGCTGATGAACTGAAATATCAGCTTGAGGACTCAGAAGTCGTCCTGGTGTTTGCTTTTGATCATGAAAGATTCGCTCCAACAACTTACAAAGCTATCAAAGAAACAAAAGTAAAATATGTTGTTATATGCCAAATACAAGATTTTCTTCCCAAGCTAAAAGCTGTAATTGGAGGATTATTGAGAAAAATTCCTAAAAGTCCATTCTATGAAAAAGAAATTACTTCCTTTTTTGCAGATATTTTAAAGTTTGAATCAACTAAACCAAAAATAGAAATTAATCCTGAGGAAGACTTAGCAGTTTTGATCTATACAGGTGGCACAACTGGTTTACCTAAAGGAGTAATGCTGTCTCATAGGAATATTTATTCTAATGTACTTCAAGCAGACGAATTTAGTCGAATAGAGCTTGAAGAAGGAAAACCTCAAAGACTTCGATATGGGGAAGAAGTTTTTATTGGAGCCCTTCCTTGGTACCATTCATATGGTCTTACGATGACGATGATTGGTGGCGCCTTTTATGCAGCAACAGTTATTCCTATCATTGATCCGAGAGCTGGAAAACCTCCACTTTCAGTAATACTTGAAACTATTCATAAAGATCGCGTAACTATATTACATGCCGTACCCACAATCTACTCTGCTATTGCTAATCATCCAAATGTAGAGAAGTACGATTTAACATCGATTGTTGGTTGTGGTTCAGGAGCAGCTCCCCTAGCGCCAGAGTTAGCAAAAGAATTTGAAAGAATAACTAAAGGAACAATCTATGAGGCTTATGGACTCTCAGAAACATCCCCATTGACTCACTTGAATCCAACCAATAAAAGAGATCGGAAATTTGGAACAGTGGGATTAGCTGTCCCTGATACATATACCAAAATTGTTGATTTGGAAACAGGTACAAAAGAACTACCTCTCGGAGAAGATGGCGAGATAGCTCTCTCTGGCCCTCAAGTTATGAAAGGATACTGGAATAGACCTAAAGCAAATGCTGAAGTATTTCGTGAGATTGGCGGAAGACGTTATTTCCTTACTGGTGATATCGGACATATCGAAGAAGAAGGATTCTTAGTGATTACTGATCGTAAGAAAGATATGGTTATTGTTGGAGGATTAAAAGCATATCCGCGTGAAATTGAAGATATTCTGTATCAACATCCAAAGGTCAAATTGGCAGCGGTTATTGGGTTACCCCAAGAAGATCAACCAGGAAATGAATATGTTGCCGCTTACTTAGTTCTCAAGGAGGGGGAAACAGCAACAGAGGAAGAAATCATTGAATGGTGTCGAGATCGTATGGCAGGTTATAAACGTCCAAAGAAAGTTGAATTTCGTGATGATCTGCCATTAAGCACTATAGGAAAAGTCTTACGCAGAGTTATCAAAGAAGAAGTATTGAAAGGAAAGTAACTATTCTTCTTTAAATCATTCTTTTGTTATTTTTCTTTAGGATATTATTAAGGGGGAATAAATATCTTCAAAAACTCAAGGTAAATTTCTAATCAATTTCATTCTGATAAACCTTCTTTTGAAGAATGTCTTCACTTATTGATTTTTGCTGGAGAAAAATTATGATAAAGATTCGAAGACTTGAAACAATAGATGAATTTAAAAAAACCTTTGAGATTCAGAGAAGCGCATGGGGCGTTAATGATCTGGAGATAGATCCTCATTTCTTAATGATAAGTTCCCAAAAGTATGGTGGTCTGCTTCAAGGTTTTTTCTTCGATAACGAATGTGTAGGCTTCACATATGGCATCATTGGAAAACATAAAGAAGAATATTTCTTCTTTTCCTATATGACAGCAGTTATGAAAGAATTTCAAGGACGTGGATTCGGTTTTTTATTAAAAAAAGCCCAAAGAGAAGAGGTTCTAAAAATGGGGTACAATGTCATTAGGTGGTTTTTCGACCCCCTAGAATCACTAAATGCTTTTTTCAACATTCATAGATTAGGAATAATAAGTAAGGGATATGAAAGCAATATTTATGGAGAGGGGGGAGAGGGACTCCACAAAGGTCTACCTACTGACAGATTAATTGCCACATGGAATCTGAAATCCGAGCGTGTAATTCAGCGGATAGATAAAAAGATCCCAAAGCTTATAAAAAATGTTCCAGAAGAGATGATAGGGAATATCAAACATAAAATAACCTATATCGAAATCCCTAAAGATATTCAGTCCTTAAAGAGGGAGGATTTAAACCAAGCTTATCATTGGAGAATAAAAACCCGGGAAATGTTTAAATCAGCTTTTAAAAGGGGATTTGTTGTTGAAGAACTAATATTTTCAGAGGATCAGTCGAGAATTTTTTATAAATTGAAAAAGGCGTGTTAAGATGGTTTACATCAATCATATTGATTCAGTAGAATTGTTTATTATTAAACTCCCTCTTGTAGAACCTTTTGAAACAAGCTTAGGAGTAGAATCATTTAAGGAGGCTCTTCTTTTAAAGTTGAATTCCGAGGGAATAGAAGGTTGGGGAGAATGTGTGGCATCCCCTGAGCCGTATTATAGTAGTGAAACCAATGAAAGTGCCCTTCATATAATTCGAACATTTTTATTACCAATTATTATGAAAATGGAAAATTTTACACCAGAGGAGGTTGTAAAAAAATTCAGGAAAATTAGAGGAAACAATATGGCAAAAGCTACAGTCGAAAACGCTCTAATGGATCTTATAGCCAAAAAACAAAACTTGCCATTGTACAAAATCATTGGTGGAGAAGCAAAGAAAATCATGTCAGGGATAAGCATCGGAATAAAACAGGATTCTGATAAACTCCTGCAATCAATTGAGATGGCTTTGAAGAAGAACTATCACAGGATCAAGATCAAAATTAAGAAAGGAAATGAAATTAATCCTCTTAAAATAATTCGTTGTGAGTTCCCTGATATTGATCTTATGGTAGATGCCAATGGTGATTATTCTATTCAAGATCTCTGTTTGTTGAAGCAATTTGATGATTTTAATTTAATGATGATTGAACAGCCGCTTGAATATGATGATATTTACTTTCATTCACTATTACAGAGAGAAATAAAGACACCTATCTGCCTAGATGAATCCATCGAGAATCTTAACGATGCTAAAGCTGCTATCAATCTAAAAAGTTGTCATATCATAAATATTAAACAAGGAAGAGTTGGGGGAATATTAAACTCAAAATCAATACATAATTACTGCAATTCGAATGGAATAGAAGTTTGGTCTGGGGGTATGTTAGAAACTGGAATAGGAAGAGCATTTAATCTTCATTTACAAACTCTTCCAGGTTTTACCCTCCCTGGAGACACATCAGAAACCTCTCGGTATTTTAAAGAAGATATTGTAGAACCCTCAGTAACAATAGGAAATGATGGTTTTATTGAAATCCCTAAAGGTCATGGAATCGGTGTTCGGGTAATTCAAGAAAGATTAAGGCATCTCACTACTTTTTCAGAAAAGTTTCACAGATTGGTTTAAATATTGATTTAATAAACGTGATCCAATAAGTGAAATATATGATGAATCTGTCGTGCTTGAGATGCAGAACAGAAAACTCCTTTTATTCTTAATGGATGGTGTTGGTGATCGTCCAATTCCAGAATTGAATAATCGAACACCACTAGAAGCTGCTAAAACACCTACAATGGATAAAATGGCACAAATGGGAATAACTGGTCAATTACATACAATTGGACGAGGGGTCACTCCAGGGAGTGACACTGCTCACCTAGCCCTTTTTGGGTATAATCCTTTTGAGGTTTATACAGGAAGAGGCCCATTCGAGGCTGCTGGTACAGATCTACCTGTAAAACCAGGTGATATCGCATTCCGAACAAATATGGCTACAATTAAAGAAGGGAAAATTATTGATCGACGAGCTGGCAGAATTTCCGAGGGAACCCAACAAATTGAATCAGCTCTACAAAATATTCTAATTGAAGATGTAGAAGTAATTTTCAAGGTTGGGGTAGATCATCGTGCAGCGCTTGTGTTAAGGGGCCCTGGATTAACAAGTACTGTGACCGCTAATGATCCAAAAATTGAAAATAAAGAACCAACACCTATTATAGCTACAAGCTCTGAAGGTGAAAAGACAGCTCGGGTACTAAACCAGTTCATTAGAACAGCAGCTGATATTATGGAGGGGCTAGAGGTTAATAAAGAAAGAATTGAGAAGAATAAGCTACCAGCCAATTACTTATTAGTAAGAGGTGCTGGAAAAGCTCCTCACTTAGAAAGATTTCAGACAAAATACGGGTTAACTGCTGAATGCGTAGCGGGAGGAGGGTTATACAAAGGCGTGGCCTCAATTTGTGGCATGAGAATAAACAATGAACACAAAGGAACGGGAGGTGTCCCAACTGATCTTCCATCCAAAATCAGTGCTGTCATGAAATCTCTGGAAAGAGCTCAATTCGCTTTTTTGCATGTAAAAGGAACAGATAATATGGGCCATGATAACAAACCAATTCAAAAAATGGAATTCATTGATGAAATAGATATTGCAATCGAACCACTTCTGGAATTACTACCGGAAACTCTTATATGTATCACTGGAGATCATAGTACACCTTGTATATTGAGGGATCATTCCTCTGATCCACTACCCATTTTAATGGTAGGTGAAGGAGTTCGTTCTGATCATGTTTCTGAGTTTGGTGAACGCCCTGTAATGAAAGGAGGACTGGGTCATCTTATGGGACTGGAAGTTCTTCCTATTATGTTCGGTCTTGCTGGACAGACAACTAAATTTGGATCATAAAATAATAAGTCATTTACTGATCTAAGTATCGAGGTATTTAATACCAGCTTTCCCCCATGATTCTAAGGCCTGCTGCAATTCGATATAATCTCCTTCATGGTCATCTAAATAATCTTCAAGATCTTCAGCTGCTTCATCAAGGTGTATCATACCTATATCAATTACTTGACGAAAAGCTTTGGCTCCTGCACGAGTCCCTTTGGGATGAGAGTGAATACCAACACCCGCACCAATCATAATATCCTTACCCAGGTCTTTCATGATACGTAATGCGATACCAGGAGTGACTCCTCCAGATGGCATTGGTAGAACTGGTTTCAAATGGCCAAAGGGATAACGAAGTGCTTTTGCACACGCAAGATATTTATCACGAATAAAGGGTGCTTTACTATATGCACTAGGATATACTAATGCATCGAGACCAGCCAATCGGGCAAGCTTCCCCATAATCAGAAAAGATGATATACCAGACATGGAAGATTCATAATATACTCCAGCGAAATCCATATGTCCCAAGATTGGGACTTTAACACTCTCATCTGCAGCTAATTCACGTACAACAGGTAGACCTACAGTGAGATAATTAACCATAAGTCCATTAGTACCGCAATCGATCGCCTTTTGGGCATTCTCCATTATTTTTTGAGGACCTGTTGTTATATTTACCATATAGATAGTATCTTCTCCTGTTTCTTCCCTAGCTTTATCTCGCATCTCCATGTAAGCTGTTACACGATCTTCTAATGGCAAGTATTTTATATCACCAGCTGTACTTTCATCATCTTTAATAACATCAGCCCCACCCATAGCTGCTTCATAGAAGAGAGATTTTCCATCTTCTAAGGTATAAGCATGATCTATATTTGTTAAAAAAGGTCGCTCTGGAATAGTCAATTGTTTTCGAATCCCCTCTATTCCAAACTTTGGTCCTATGAATTCAGATAAAAAGGTTTGAGGGAAGATAACATCTAGAAGTTTTATTTTACCTCCCATACTTATATTTCCCATCAGGGTAGTTAAAAGTAGAGGAAATTGCGTATCTAATCCTTCAAGGGGATAAGCAACTTGAATAATATATTGGCGTTCTTTTACTTCGTTTGGAATACCTATTTCATAAGGGGGTATTTCATAAACCCCGATAACCTTACCTGAGAACCTTCGAAGGATCTCACGGGGGTCACTATGTACTGGATAGTAAGAACCAACTGTCTGTTCTTGAATAACTACTTTTCCCATATACCAAGGGTCAAGAGTACTACTGAATGCAGCATAATAGATTCCAATCACATAATCATCTGAATTAATAGATTCTTGTACTCCCTCGGGGTAATATCCCCATTTCAAATCAGCGTAACTATCCACTTTCAATCTTTTTACCATTTCTTAAGCCTCAACTTTTTTTATCAAGGATATTTAAATATTCTTATACAAGTTTTATTGATCTCAATTTAATAGGTGTTGAACGATGAAAAAACAACTTTTTGTGCTTTTCAATAACAATAAAGGAGTTTTCACCCATATCCTCTTGAATGTGTTTGATTTAGCTCAAAAAGGTTATGAAATTGGTGTTGTTTTTGAAAGTGAGGCATGTACACTAATTAGTGAATATGAAAATAAAAGATACGAAAAATTTGAGAAACTTAAGAAAGAAAAATTAGTAGCTGCAGTCTGTGAAGTTTGTGCCAAGGCAACGGGTGCACTAGAAGCTGCACAGCGACAGGAATTACCTATTGATGGAAGTTTATCTGGCCATCCCACTTTGGAATCATGGATTAAAGCGGGTTTCCATGTAATGATTATCTAATATGCTTAAATAGTTCACTTGTCCTTTTATCTTTATAACAACCTAAACTGTAACCTAGAATATCAAATAACCGTACTGATGAATTTGGAATCAATGAATGATCATAAAGTTCTTCACGGAGACGTTTGGGCAGGTCTCTCTACATTAGAAGACAATTCCGTTGACTGTGTAGTCACTTCACCTCCCTACTGGTCACAAAGAGATTACGGATTTAAGGAACAAATAGGAAATGAATCAACACTAATCAGTTATCTATCAAAATTAACAACTATTTTTAACTTACTACGGCTCAAATTAAAACCAGAGGGAATTTTTTATTTAAATATTGGAGATAAATATGTTAGTAAGTACGGAAATACCCCTTTAGCCATGATTCCCTATTTATTAGCATATTATTTAGTCACAGATGGATGGAATCTAGAAAACCTGATAATTTGGTTTAAAACTAATCACATGCCTGCAAGTGTCAAGAATCGATTTACAAATACCTATGAACCAATATTCGTGTTTTCTAAGGGAAAACAAAATTATTACAACATATTTTTGAAGAAGGCGAATATTTCTAATATTTTGAGGATACCTCTTCAACCAGTACCTTTTAAACATATGGCTACCTATCCTGAGAAGCTTGTTGAAGCATTATTAAAATATGGACTTCCGAATGATGCGTTAATACTTGATCCTTTCGCAGGATCAGGAACTACATGTAAAGCGGTTCAAAATATTTCTGAAGGATATTTTAATCCAATAAAAATGTCTTCAATCATGATTGAAGCTTATCATGACTATATTAAGATCATTAAGAAACGTTGTAACATTAAAAAGGCTAAAATCAAGAGAATTCCCTCAGAATCTTTTCAAATTCGCCCCCTTGTCCCTAACTTAACCATTCCACGAAATGAAAAAATTATTAGTGATTTTAAGATTGATTTTGGGAAAGTGGTTATCAAAATTTTTAAAGAAACAAAAGAATTTAATTCATTCCTTCCCCTTCTTTTCAATAACAATTTTTCTGACACACTAAACGATGATGGAATTTTCTTTTTAGGGTTACCAAATCATAATATTGTAAATATTTTCTCTATTACTCAGCTAAACGATCATGGTTGGATCATTCGCAATATGATAGTGGTACCTCAAGGAAATGATTGGATTCCTATTTTCATGTTAGTCAAAGATATTAAGTCTGTCCGTTATCGGTTTAATCTTGATAGTATCAGGATTGTTCATAAATATACTATTACTGATGACTGGAAAGAAACTGATTTTATGGGATATCGGGTAGAAAAACCACAAACACTATACAAAACACCTGATAAAGGACTTATTGGCAAAGTTCTTTCATTTCATCCTAATGGATTACCTCATTGGATTGTAGTCAAATGGAAATCAGGAAAATATTCTTTAGAAGAAGTTATTAATATGGATCGAAGCCAAAAAACTGTTATAATGATTTGTCCTGCATGTAAGACTGAATTAACAAGATATCATCATTATAGTAAATCAATCTTTTGTCCCTCGTGTTCTTTACTGTTATGGAAGGATGTCCAAAGCATTCCAAAGCTTTTGGAAATAAATCCAAGTGTACAGCCTAAATATGATTTGGAAGATATTCAAGTTTCAGAGAAAAACACGAGAAAAGACTACAATGGGAAGTTCAAAGATGTTGACAGGATTAATATCGGGCAATCCCCTGGAGCTAGAGTTTCTGTTGAGGAACAATATTTTAGTCTCAAAAGGTATTACAAAGTTAAGCAAAGTATGATTTCAGACTATCTAAATCTCTATAGAGTTAAGAGTGGTTTGACTAAAAACACCTTAACTAAAAAATTTCCTCCTGAATATAAACATACTGTAGGGCATTGGTTAAGAAAAGATATGGGAGGATCTCTCCCCAAGTATGAGGATTTAATGGAACTCAATGAAATCCTTCATTTGGATCAATCCTATATTAACTACATCAGTCGAACAGGATTGAAATTACAGACTGTTATCGCAGATTCTAAAGGAAGAAATCCAGGAGACTTCCTTGATCTCCCATTATCCGAAGTAATCAATATACTTAAACGAGTAGGAGAATAAAAACTAAAACCTTTAACAATGATTATCTTTCGATTTTTCCTGGAAGATAAAAGTTGTACTGTTTTCGGAATAATTTTGTCTGGATATATCGATCAAGTCGTCGAGCGGTTTGGAATATAACCCAGATCTGTTTATCCTCGTCATAATACTTTTTCACTTCATTATAAGTGAGAGGTTCAATGTTTAAGTCTTTAACCTCCTGTGTGAAGAAATTATTTACTACTTCTATTAAATCAGGGATTAATTCAGGTCGCTGTTCTTTGAAAAAATTCGCAATCAAATCAATTGTCACTAATCGCCAATCATAATAGCGATCCATTACTTCTTTAAGAAACAACGCTTTCAATAACCATCTAAGAAAGAAAGGAGCACTTTTTAAAAAAAGAACTGGTTCCATCCCCTCTATACCATGTTTCCTAAATATAGGTGTGGAAGTATCGAGATAAATAAGCTGAGATTCCTCTGTGATATTAGGATTGTGAGGATCATAATCCTTTACAACCCAGTTTGATATTTGGCCATCCAAACCAACCTTTAAACTCTTACTTCGGTTGTTAAATGCCCAGATTTTATACATCTCTCGCATAAGCAGGAGAACTAATGTGTTAATCTTGTCTTTAGAAATAGAATGATGAATAATCTTATGGCCTACAGTTTCTACAGGGACTTTTTCCTGGGCACAATAAAGTACAATGGGTCCCTTTTGATGTCGGATCCATCCTGCATCAAAAGGAGGAACAGTAAGACCAAGTCCTAGAAGAATTTGATGATAAAGCTTATAAGCTTTGATGTGTCTATTCACTTGTAATTCTGTATCAAATATAGGGAGGCGTTTATAAGCAATTTGTTGTTCATCATTGACAATTTCAAAAACTATACTAATCTCCCCATAACCAAGAATATTGATTGGAACCTTCCCTTTCTCAGGATGAATAGTATCAATTGAATTTTCAAATTCATTCAATAATTCCCAATTAATGTTCATAAGAAGCCTCATTTATGGTGTTAAAGAAACATTGAAAGAGATATCTCTTTCTCAATTATATCGATATATATGAGATCAATATTGATTTTCAATAAAAACTTAGAAATGTCTTAAAGGGATTCTAAGAGTTAATATAGTTACAGAAGAATTTATGGAATTATCTTAATTGCAAACATGAGGAAATTATTTGGAAATTTCATACGGAATAGATAGAGAATCATTACACAAATCTATAATCAGAATAACGTTTTAAAAAAAGAAAAAAGGGGATGGTGAATGATTTTTTTTGATCACTCATCAAATCATTTGTACGAGATCGTAAACTGATAGTCTGCAGGTCCTTGGGTAGGACTCACAATCAGAAGGACATAATCACTTCCGTCTACAAAACCATTAATCATTTTTGCAAATGTCTCAGTATAATGATTTATCTTGAATGTCTTGATATGCCTGTATTTTGGTACTCCACGTTTCATTTGGACTTTAATTAGTGTAACAACAAAATCAGTGTCAACATACATTGGAGGTTCTAATGGTGAAAAAGTGACCACTGTATCCGCGTTATCAATAGTTTCTCCATTAATTGCTATGTTATCCACATAGAATCCATCAAAAACAGTATACCAGTCTGTCATATAGCGAAAGCGTATTAACACTGTTTCTCCACTATAATCTGATAGATCGAAGTCCATTGACATCCAATCGACGCTCCAACCAGTTAGTCCTGGAAGGTTAGAGACAATATCTGGGTGTGCACCTGATTCATATAGAGATGTTGTATAATCATTTGATAGAGAACTCCAGGTTTCTCCACCATCATTAGATATTTGTACAAAGCCAAAGTCCCAGTAAGTCTCGATTTGGTAATATGTATCAAATGATAAAGTCACAGTTTCCGTATCTGGTAAAGTAACTTCTGTAACAATACTCAGATCTGCTAGGTTTCCTGCTAATGTTGACCACCATTCTAAATCATCGTTTCCATCATTCTCTTCATCTACTCTTCTCCATTGTGGAGCTAGATTTGCTACATTGTCTCCATCAAAAAGGAAAAGGACATCATCGTCTTCTGTAAAACCTGTCAGTCTTACATAGTCTGTTCCGTACGAACTAACCATATACATCTTTGTTGAGTCATCTAGAATAGATCTTGTTACTCCAAAATCCGTTCCCTTGATTGGTGTTTCTCCTGGAGTTACGTCATAAACTCGTGCTTCAACCTCTGCTTCAGATAGATCGATAGTTTTATAGTTGTATTTACCTCCTCCTGGATTGTCAGAGTGAATTAGATTAGCTATACGCCAATCATGATATATTTCGTCGAAATTTTTGGGGAAGAGAGCGGAATTAAGACCATCAATTCCTGGTATTCCTGTTCGAACAAAATTACCTAGAAATTCAGTTCCAAAATGATCGTTGAGGTACATTGCCCAGAGAAATACTACACCATAATCAGCTAGAATATTTATACCTCCTTGATCACCCCACTCTATGAGTGAGTTGTCTGGTGTTGTTAAGTACCATTCAATATCACCCCAAGGTACACCATATCCACAAAGCCATTCAGTGAATGTAGAACATCCTTCATTCATGAAAGTGGCGTCAAGTGAATTATAATCGGCATGGATAAGATGTTGCATCTCATGTGCTAGTGTACTTGGTTTAGATTGAAAGTTCCAAGCGTCAATGTTAACAATATTCCTGTCAAAATAATATTCGTACGTACCCCAATAAAAACCTGCAATGTAAATTGGATAGTCTGAATCGTAGTAATTTTCATCACCTATGTTTGATACCATAATGATAGTGCGTCCAGTGGCGTCAAAGTAATAATCACTAGGTAAACCAAGCATACCAGCCAGTACTGAGTTTTCTCCTGTATGAAAATCTGGTTCAGCAAAGTAGGAGATAGTTTTTGGATATATATTGTTTTCAAATTCACTTAGAATGAAATCGATATCTTCTTGTGTGATTTCTGGTACTGGTCTGGGATCTGAAGGATCTGGCCAATCTAGATCAAGATCAACCCAAACCTCTCCAACAGTACCAATAGCCCCGACAATGTATGGCTTCAGCCATAATCCAGTCATGTCATCGTACCAAAGGCTCCAAACAATGTCTCCTTCATTATAAGAGCTTATTGATGCACCCATACCGCCAAAGCTTGAACTAAATTCAGTTTCAAGATTTAAAGCGACGTCAGAAACTCCAATTTCTCTTAATTTTGGGCCTATATCAAATGCTTGATAGGTTGGAAGTGTTGGCCGACTACTTCCTAATGTAACAAAT
>JBHLKY010000020.1:81649-88293 GCA_048886185.1 Candidatus Hermodarchaeota archaeon | reverse complement strand
GCTACCAAAGTCATTGCAATGGTAACTATTGCGACTGTGGAACCAGCTGCGATTGGTTCTCGCTTCCCCTTTATTTTAACGAGTGCATCTTCGGGTGGTACACAGTTATCAATTGTAATATCCGCTATATCACATAATCTTCTTCCATGATGAGTATTAAAACTATTCTCTTGATTTTCCATTGAAGTAACAGCGACTACAAAGAGGCCTAAATTCTTGGCTCCTAATGCTATATCAACAGGTACAGCATTGATGCCCCCGTGAGAGAAAACTAACATAATGTCTTTTTTATTAAGCCTATTACGTTTGAGAAGGATATCGGCATAACCCTTTTGACGTTCTAGCCAAAGCAACTCTTGAACCCCTCCTGGCCCAACAATATTAAACCACATCAGCCTCGGGTCTAACAGTGGATGAAAACCAGGATAGCTACCATAACGGGGAAAAATATCGAGGACTGGTATAACTGAATGTCCGCTACCAAACATGTGAACAACTCCTCCGTGTTCAATGGATTCCGCCATGACCTGAGCAGCTCTTTTAATTTTTTCAGATTGAGTTTCACGAATTCTCAGAAGAACTCGACTAATTGCCTCAAAATATTGGTCAGCAGGCATAATTTATCTCCATAATTCTGGTTTCTAGCATTAAAACAAAGAAGTATTATTTGGTTTTTACATAAAACATAAAAACTTATAGGAATATTTTTGGTGGTAGATCGCCATGTTGGTCAAGCAATATTAGCTATAGGATTACTATTACTCCAAGGAAGCTTCAATATGGAACAACTGGTTTTAAAAATAGATAGGGCAATAACGCCAACAGAAGAACTTAAGAAAGTTGCCATTATTATTGAAAAAGATAAAATAAAGAAGCTTGTAAGTTGGAATGAGATCTCGCAATACAAGGATGTTCTATATTATCCTAATGGGATAGCTATCCCTGGGTTTTCTGATATTCATACACATGGCTATGGTGGTTGTGATGTAACAACGAATAACGTGTCGGGTCTTGTTAAAATATCAAAATCTCTTTTGAAACATGGTGTAACTTCTTTTATACCTACAACCGTGACCCAGTCCCAAGAAATTTTATTACAAGTATGTGATGTAGTAAGAAATGTAATTAAAAAGAGAGTGGAGGGAGCAGAAATACTGGGACTTCACCTAGAAGGCCCCCATATAAACACGGGGAAAGAAGCAGGAGCTCAAAATATCAAATATGCTCGAAATCCAAATATAGAAGAATTAAAGGAATTAATTCGAAATTCTGGCAATAATATTAAAAGAATTACTATTGCACCTGAACTTCCTAAGGCAGTGGAATACATTAAATTTGCTAGGGAAATGGGAATTGTTGTTGCAGTTGGACACACAAATGCAACATACAAAGAAGCGATATTAGGATTTGATGCTGGTATTACTATGTGTAGTCATCTTTTCAATGGTATGAGACCCTTTCATCATAGAGAACCAGGAATAATTGGAGCATATTTAGTAAGGGATGATGTATATGCAGAATTGATTACAGATCTGGTTCATCTTCATCCAGGAACCATTACTACAGTAGTTAAACTAAAGGGTATTGAGAAATTAGTTTTAATAACTGATTCCATAGCTGAAACAGGTCTTGCAAATGGTGAATATGAATTAGGCGGTTTAAAAACTGTACTCAAAGATGGAATCAGTAGAATAAAGGATACAGGAAGACTAGCTGGTAGCACTTTGACTATGGATGTCGCAATCAAGAATATGGTTACTCAAATAGGCTTAGATCTAAAAGAAGCTGTACAAATGGCAACATTAAATCCTGCAAAAGCAATGAAATTATCAAATTACGGGTGTTTAGCTCCAGATTTTGTTGCGGATATTGTGATTCTTGACACTGAGCTTAATGTTCTTACTACAATATGCAAAGGTGAAGTGCTTTTCTCCATAAAATAGTAATTTTCTTAGTAAACAAATTAACAACATCTGAATCATTCTATATCGAGATATGGAAAAGAATAGGAGTAAAATTGCTTCAAACAAGAGAAGATTTATAGTAGTAGATTACCTCTATTGTAATTGTACGATTTGATCGTCTAATTTAATAGTTCCTTCTTTCTTAAGCCCATATACTACATTATAGAGGTTATTTTCATTTATTGGATGTTCCAGAGTCTGTTCCATTACTCCCTTTAATTCTTGCAGATTTATTATAGGTTGTTTGCATAGAATAGTTTTTATTAGGCTTTCATATTTAAACTCAATTTTATCCTTATTTTTCATCAATAAAGAGTGATTCTTCCTTAATTTTTCACCAATTTTGTAAAGAATATCCTTCATTTCTTGTTTTCCAAGAGTATATGCGGCAATTTTATCCTCTGTTCCAGAATTCCTTATAAAAATGCACCCTTGTATCTCATTTGCATCAACAATATTTATGTACAACACATTTGGGTCTTCTTTTTCCTCTATCACGAGTTTAGTATCCGAACCTAGCCTTTTATTTTCAATTAACCGTGAAATTTCACTATTTATCAATTCAATATCTTTTATCCAAACTGTACTACCTTTATAGAATCTAGACTTGTCAATGAAGAATACATAAAAGGTTTCAGAAATTCCTGGTATAAAAGGCCGAGAAATTTTCTCTATTGAGAGATCCAACTCTTTTATGGCTGTTAATACCAATAAACTAGTCAAAAGACCATTTCCAGTTAAAAGTCTAACTTTTTGATTTAATTCATTGATAAACTCAATTGGAAAAATTACATGACCAGAAACTTCGACTCCAATCAATAATTCTCCCTCATCAAAATTTCCTATCCATTTATCGCCAACACTGACGATTTTTGTTTTAATGCCAAGATTCTTCTCAACATTGGTGGCAGCCATTAAATCAGATTCAATTGTTAATACAAAATAAACATCTTTAGCTTTAATTTTTCTCGATTTTAGGAAATATTCAGCCAAAATATAACCACATTTATCACCATTAATAACATAAACACAATCTTTTTCTTTATTGTAATGAACTACATATCCTCTATCGCCATCACCATCTAGGGATATACCAAATACCTTACCTGGATCATTCATCTTCCCAATGGAGAAGATTTCCTTTATTAATCGAGGATAAGTTACTATGGATTCAAAGAGGAAAATATCATGACCTTCCAATTCTGCTATTCCACAATTCTTGTTTATATTGTGTCCATCAGGAGTGTCATTAATATTCTTATAATCTAATTGCAAGGCATCTAGAACATTTTTTCCAATTTCTGTAAATGCTCCATTTGCAGAATCAAAAATAATTACTTTATCCTTTAGAAGGTCTGTAATATTTTGTGGTAAAACTGAAAGAATAAAATTAGTGCTTTCAACTACTATATTTTCTGAAATAGTGATTGAAGCTCTTCTTTTTGGTAACGTTTTCTGCATATAATAAAAATACATTAAAGCTGAAAGTGTAAAATCACCCAATTCTCCTTCAGGTAGAAGTTTTCTCCCATAAAGAAAGAACTTAATCCCATTTTGATTCGATGGGTTGTGACTGGCTGTTAAAACAGCTCCTGCTTTAAAATCCTTTTTTAGAATTTGATAGGGCACAATACCTGTAGGTACAATTCCTAAATCATAAACATGAATATTTGCCCTAAGAAAACCATCAATTACAGCTTCCTTAAATTTTCCATTAGTTATTTTATCCCTTCCATCGTCTCCAATACAAACTGTGTCATTTTTTCCTATTATCTTCTTACAAACTAATAAATTGGCGTATGAAAATACGCAATTTCTGATAAGTTCAGGAGTTAGGATATTTTTAGTTGTAAAATCTTTCAAGTAGTCCTCTGTCTCTAAACATATTTTGCCACGAATACCATCTGTTCCCATAAAATTAATCCTTGACATTAAAAAGGAAGATTCAATTCTTTCACTTTCAGGTAGAGCGAGATTATTCTTATAAAATTCTATTGTTTTTGAAAAATCAATTAATACTGGATGAGGATAATTTACAATATATTCAGAGTTTAATAGGATAGCTATAATTCTAGAACTATCATCAGGGAAAACTGCTGCATTTGACTCAATTATTTCTTTATCTAGTAAAAGCCCTCCACTCAGAAGGTTTGAAATTAAGAGAATCTTTCTTTGATTCAATTTATTTAGGATTTCTTCATTTTTTGTCAGTAATTTTTCAAATTGTTTTACATCCAACTCTTTTCGACTCTATACTCTTTCTACCGACTATTTGTATCAATTAATGATGGTTATTAATGATAACTAGGCTATTAAAAATCAATTTGATAGTTATAACAATATTATCCATTAACCCATATTATAACTAACTGTCTCTTGATCTTTGAGATTTGAAAAAGGTCACATGATGATTTCTATCACATGTTCCTTACCATCATCAAAAACGGGAAATTTATTGCTCTCAAATGATTTTCCATCTAGCTTGACTTCAGATATTCCTGATTCTTTATGATTAGGATTTTTTACTGAAATATTATAAGTAGAATTCCTGAATTTCCTAATTGCAGTATAACTATCCCATTCACTTGGTATACATGGATCAATTATGAGGCCATCATAAGTGGGTTTAATGCCCAAAATGAAATTCACACCACAAAAATACATCCATGAAGCTGTTCCTGTTAACCATGAATGACCACCCTTCCCGTATTCCTTATGATCGGGACCAGTTGTAAATTCACAGTACACATAAGGTTCAACTGCAAACAGATCTTGATCTTCAGATAGGATTTCTGGTAGCGTTTTATAATATTGTTCGAATGCTATGTTACCCCTCTTAAGAATCGTATTTGCTTGAATGAACCAAGTAACAGGGTGGTTAAAAATAGAAGCATTTTCTTTTTTACCTGGCGCTTCTCGTGTTGCTGCACCAATGGTAGCATCGGATTTCGTATATGCTGGAGCACAGATACGAGGACCAACTTTTGAATCGAGATATTCGAGAACAGAATCAAGACACTGTACCGCACGTTCTTCTTTTGCTATTCCACTGATAACAGCCCAAGATTGTGCATTCAGATAAATCTGCCCCTGCTCATTCTTATGTGTGCCCTGTACAGAACCATCGTCTTTGGTAAAACGATGGTACCATTTTCCATCCCAGCAAGAGTTGTTCATTTCCTCAGTGATGATTTTATTGATTTTATTATACTCTTTAACCTTTTTAGGATCTCTTTTGGTATAAGTTAGTATCTCAATCATAAACTGAAGATCAACGCAAAGCTGTTCTGCCACCATCATACTTTCTCCCTTTTTATGCCTACCACATTCATTCAGGTCATCATTCCAATCACCATTAAGAATAAGTGGTATATTTCTTTCACTTCTCTGACTCCAGACCTGGTCAATACCACGATAGCAGTGTTCAAGGATGGTACCGCTTTTACCATCGGCATACATTTCAATTTCATCAAGAAATGCAAAATCAGCTGTTTCATTCAAGTAGTACTGAACTGCAAGAGGCAGCCATAGTGGATCATCCGAGTGGCCTGTTTTAATACCATCATGAGACACTCGGAAGAAGTTATGATATGTAGTTCCATCACTGAACATCTGTCTGGCAAGCTCTTTAATGACTTCCTTAGCAGCTGGAGCATCAAACATAATCATAGCTAGAAGATCTTGAGAGGTATCTCGAAAACCCATACCATAAGAGAGACCCCAGTGATATCTAGAAGCATCTCGAGAGACAGTGAAATTAACCTTTGCCTGAAGCTTGTTCCAAACATTTATATGTCTATTTACCTTATCATTTGGAGTCTTAACATGTATAGCACTAAAAAGATCTTCATAATAGTTCTTCAAATCACCAAGACTTTTCTCGATCCTCTCAGGAGTCCATTCATTAAGAATCTTACGGGTTTGGGTTTTGTAATCAAGTCTGTCAACAACACCCATCATTATACAGAATTCAAGTTTTCCCCCAGTTTTGATAGTAACATTGCTTTGCAAGGCGCCACAGGCATGGCCCGAATTTAGCATCGAATTAGTTAGTTGGCCTTTTTCAACTGTTAATGGATTTGATTCAGAACGATAGGGACTACCGATGAAATGATCACGATTACAGTCATGAGCAACGATATCTAGCGTTGACTTAAAGAATACAAACTTCCCCCAGCAGCCATCATCTTTATACTGGTCTTCTTCAGGTAGGAAGGATATCCCAATCTTGTTAGTCGCATAGATTGCCTTTTCCTCAGGATCAAAATTAGCATATAAGAAGTGGGAGTGGTTAGGATGATCAATAACATCAGAATACGCGTCACCAGGGACAAACTCTACATATGAGAAAAGACCTAATTTTTTATCCACATTTGTTGTATTTTCAATAGAAATTTTCCATATTTCCATATCTTCATCGATAGGGACAAAATAGAGAATACTACTTTTAATTCCCTTATATGAGGAAGAGATTTTGGTATATCCCAGACCATGTCGGCATTCATATGAATCAAGCTCTTTTAATACTGGTTGCCAAGTTGGTGAGTAGTATTCACCTGTTTTATTATCACGAATATACACATACCTCCCTGGACGATCATATGGGAGAGAATTGTATTTTCTTCTAGTAATCCGTGAATTTCTTGGATTAATATAGTAACTGTACCCACCACCTGTATT
>JBHLKY010000020.1:46072-81549 GCA_048886185.1 Candidatus Hermodarchaeota archaeon | reverse complement strand
GATTTAGGGTAATTTCTTAAATGCGCTTCATACATTGCTCTCCAGCATTCATAACCTAGAATTTGTGCTGTTTTTGAGAAATCCTCAAGACAAACAGGTTTACCATATCGTTTTGTAATAACTTCTTCTATAAGTTTTGTGTCAGCAAAAGCACCTAGTCCTGTATGATAATTCCACCCCTCACTTCCAATTTTAAGTTGGGATTCAGGAAGCATTATTCTTAAGCTTTCATAAGGAGGAATACATACATCTGGTCCTGTTTCAGTATTAAATTTATCTGCAGCTCCTACTCTTCCATCAGTATACCAGTAAGAAGGGGGAACATAGGTATATGGGCCAGTCATTTTCACACCAGTTTCCCCTGTCAACTTTGTTGGATAAGCAGTGGCACTAGAAATCTTTGAAAGCTCATTATAAGTTTTTTCTAACACATTGAGATATACTTTCTCAACATGCTCCGGTGGGGGGAAATCACTTCCATAAAACCAAGCTAAAAAACTTGGATGGTTACGTAAACGAAGAATTTGAGAGCGTAACGATGCTTCTGCAACTTCGATATCACCTGTTTTCCACTGGTTCCATTTTTCCCAATGACTACAACAAACCCATCCAGCATGAATGAGTATGCCTTCCCTATCACAAACATCCCAAAAATTGTCAGTTGCGAGTTTCCCCTCAAAACGTACCACGTTCATGTTAAGATTCTTAAGAAAAGCAACATCAATTTCATCTTGTTCATTAGATTGAGCAAGCATCATATCACAGGTCCAACCAGCGCCTCGGAGTAGAATATCATGACCATTAATTGTGAAAACACGGGATCCGACCTTCTGGTTTGACTTTGAGATTATACGACTTTTTATAGTGAGTTTACTTGAAGAATATTCATTTATATAAGAACTAATTTCTCTTATCCCAAAAGTAATTTCATGCCTATCAGAGATTTTGTCATTAACACGAATTTTAAGATCCAGTTTATATAATTCAGGAGATCCAAGTTGATAGGGCCACCATATTCGTGGATTTTTTATCATCAGTTGTGGAAACTCCTCAGATGAGAAGATAACGTTTTTCTTCTCTTTAGAGTCAAGAAAAATTTCTTTTTGGAAACTGACCTTTTCTATTTTTCCTTCCACAATAGCATTGACACATTCTGATTGTGTATTATGAAATTCTGCAGTAATTATTAATTCAGCTTCTTCTAATGATTCAATGTTTAATTTACTTTTCACAAAAGGAAATTTTATTGCCACAGGACCTGTTGAATATAAGTACACTGGTTGCCAAATTCCCATGTTATCATCAGGAGGCATAGGGTTCCAATCAACAAAACTAATCCCCAGATCGTCAGGATTTGGAGAAAACACTTCTAATGCAAGAATATTTATGCCTGGATTCACAAAATGTGTGACATTAAAGTCATATCGCCGATACGTTCCTATAACATAGTCAGAACCGGCAATCCGTCTACCATTTAACCAGATGTTTGCAGAATAATTAATACCATCAAAAGCTATCCAAGTTTCTTTCTTATGATGATCCTCATCTATTATAAACTCCTTTCTGAACCACCATGGTTTTCTGAATGGGCTATCTTCAGGTTTATATCGACTCTCATAATTCTGTCTTTTTATATCTCCTTTAAGACCAGGTATGGATTTTAGATTTAATCCATAATAAGGGTTTTTAAAATCAAATTCACCGTTAACGGCAAGACCATTTACCACAGTTGTCGGTACATCGACAGTATACCAATTTTCTGGGATGAATTCCGTTGTAGAAATTATTTCACCATGCTTTGATAACTTGTCAGAAGATTGCATTTTCCATTCTTTATTCAAAGAAATTTTGCTTGTCATTGTATTCTTACTCCATAAGAAAAACTATCTCGTGTCTTTAATGTACTGAGAAACTTGGTAAATTGATCCATAATTATATTCGTCAGGAACTAAACCCGTTGTCTTAAGGATGTAACCAATAGCTCGATTTCGTTCTTTAATACGTTCCCAAAGCGGTCGTGGATCATATCCAGGAATTGCTAGAAAATCGACAACTTGTTGACTCTTTAATCTTTGAATGGCAATTACTTTAAGATCCATGTCTTTTTCAGTGAATGGAACGATAATATCTCCTCTTGCAACAGAGAATTCCTCCATAGTTGTCTTATAGTACCAGAGTTCAGTTTTTTGAATTCCAGACCTTTTTAATGCTAATTCAAAGATTTCTACTATTCTTGCTTTGAGTCCATGTGGATCAGTGATTCCTCCAAGAATTAAAATAATCTCTGGTTGTTCTTGGTCTAGAATTGTAACCAGTGGTATAATATCTATATCGGAGATTTCAATGATTTTTTCGATAGTTCTTGTTTCATAGAAAGGTAAATTCAAGAAAAATTGATTTTCAGAAGAGATTCCTAGATATTTATGCATATCAATTGATTCAGATTTCCTAACAAGAGTTTTTAACTTCAATAATTCGAATACATCGATACGATTTTTTAGAACACTTTCTTTAATTGATTCTTCGAAAAGATTCTCTTCACAGTAATCAATAACATCAGAATTTTTCACATTAATGTTACCACTTACCATATTTATTATTTTTAACTTGTTTTCGTTACTAACCAAAGCTCTAACGGTATCAGCAATAACACCATCATCACCAGGGCGACAAGAAACGACCAATATCTTTTTATGCCTTGGTAGTTTTTCTTTAAAACGTATCTTATTATTAATCCTTGCAATCACCTTGCTAGTCAAACTAGGAACATTGTAGTTAAAAAGTTGCAGGAGATCTGAAAGGAAATTATTGTGAAAATCTTGTAAATCAAGTTGGGTCAATGGTTTCTTTGTGGTCAATGAGAGCCAAATCAACGCTTCATCAATTTTAACTTCATCTGTTTTCTTTTTATCAGTTTCTTTCATCCAATCCATATCGAAAAATAACCATGGATAAGACATTCGACTTAATTTCGATGCTGCTCCCTCTTCTATTAGAAAGGTTGTGTTTGCATGAGTTTGTAATACCGTTGCGGGTATAAAAGGAGTAATTTTACCTTCGACAGCTTCCTTGATTATAAGGGCTTTATGCTCTCCAGAAGCTAGCAGTATTATTCTTTTTGCATCTAAAATTGTACCTATTCCTATAGTAATTGCATATCGGGGAACTTCCTCAATACTTTGAAAAAATCGTGAATTATCTACACGAGTTTTTTCTGCTAAAATCACCTTCCTAGTCCGAGAGGAGAAATCAGAGCCAGATTCGTTAAATCCAATATGCCCTCCATGAATTTCTCTCTTCTCTGTGAAAAAACTCTCACCAATCCCTAAGATCTGAATATCAATTCCTCCTGCTTTCTTGATTAGCTGTTCAAACTGCTCACAGTTAGATTCTAGATCTTTCTCTGACCATTCTCCATCGGGGATATGAACATTTTCTAGATTGATATTGATTTGGTCGAACAGCCAATAATGCATGAAGCTGTAATAACTTTGATTGTTTACTCTTTCTATGGGATAATATTCATCAAGATTGAAAGTTGTAACCTTTGAAAAGTCTAGATTTTCTTCATTGTGCATTCGAACTAATTCTTTATACATACTGATAGGAGTACTCCCAGTTGCTAATCCCAACACTGTATTTGGTTTTCTCCTGATCTGTTCAGAAATTATTCTTGCAGCTGCTTTTCCCATTTCTTGATCGTCTTTTTTGATAACTACTACAACTTTTTCAGATATTTCTCCTACTTTTTGCATCCCCATAATAGCAGCACCAATCGCTCCAATGAATTTGCGTTCAGTTTCAGGAAATCTCTCTAATGATGATTCATAGACTTGAACAGGGGTTGTTTTTGGGATAAACTGGGTTTCTAAATTATGACGTACGGCTTCATAAAAATTATACCCAAATTTTGTGACGCTACTCCCAATAAGCACTTGGTTAATATTTGTTAGATCAACGATGATTCTAATCGCTTTGGCAACATCTTTAGCAATCTCATCCAAATTCTCCTCATTAAGATCAGAAATGGTTGACATTCTAGCTTCAAGGCAGCCAGTATTCCCACAACCACAAACAGGTGCATCAATAGCGTCATCGACTATTATATGTCCCAATTCTCCTGCAAAATAGTTTTCTCCATGAATTACTCGATCATTAATTATGATACCTCCACCAACACTCTCTCCGAGAGTGAGAGTGAAAAAATCTCCTTCAATTCTTGAAATTTCTTTTTCTCCTAAAGCAATGACGTTGGCATCATTTTCAATAAATGTAGGGTGGCCAATAGCTGCTTCTATTTCACCTTTGAGATTAATATCATGAAAATCTCCCATAGCTATCATTCTTCTGACAACTATAGGGCTGATTCCACCAGGAATGCCAATCCCCACGCTTTTAATTTTCTCTGGATTCAAAGATTCCAATAGTTCTTTGATTAAGTCGATAATACTATTAATGACTGATCTATAGCCTTCTTCTTTTTTTATACTTCTTTTTGATCGTTTAATGATGTTTCCATTGCCATCAATGCATACTCCGTTAATCGTTTTTCCCTGAATTTCAATACCCAGCCCTATTTGATTTTCAAACTGACCTAACTTTTTTATCTTGGAAGTTAAAGAAATTGGTTCTTCACTATGAAAAGGAAGAGAAGTCAAAATCTGAATCCCCCCACCTAATTTTTCAAATGTGAAATTATCCTGAAGATATAAACTCAAAGAATTTATGAGATATGATTGAAGAGTTTTATCCTCACATTCAAGAACGAGGGCTTTAGGACCAAAAATGTTAACTATATTGAAGATTTTTATTGCAAGTTGTCTTATGTTTATTTCTTTTTTAACTTCTTCATTAAATTCGGGAAAAACATATTTTGAAATTATAAAGGTTTGATTATTCATCAACCTTATCGTGACATCCATTTTAGACCCACAAAATGTTCATTTTTCAAATTTTATAACTTATACTAATAGCAAGAAATTAAATAGTCTATGAATGAAATATAAAAATCTATCTATAATTAGAGTCCTATCACACCTGTGTAAAAAGATTAAATCCTTTTTACCTTTATCTTTCGATAATAGCAAAATTTAGCAAATTGGTGAGAATATAATACTACAAAGAAAAATAAAAGTTCCGAAAAGAAATGGGGGAGAGTTAATTTCGATATTATTTGAGACATCAACAAATACCAAGAAAAAATCCCCATTAGTAATTTTATGTCATGGCTTTACAGGTGACAAATATGAATGGGGACGATTTCCTAAAACTGCAAAAAGGCTAAATGAAAAGGGATTTGATGCCATAATCTTTGACTTTTCTGGTTCTGGAGAAAATAAAAGAGAACCTGTATTATTATCCCAGCAGGTTCAGGATTTAGTAGATGTTTATGATTGGCTTAAAAAATTAGATTATGTTGATTTTGGCATAATTGGATTGAGTTTTGGGGGCTTAACCGCTCTCATTGCAAATCTTCCAGTACGAACAGCTATCTTTTGGGCCCCTGCATTTTATTTGGAAAATATTACTAATAATTCACTTTATAATCACTTTCCATTTAAATTACTCTCTGCTTCTCCCCCAGAAATATACATTGAGGAAGATTTCGTTCATGAATTAAAAGAAATCGATACTGAGAAATATCTTCGAAAATTTAAATATCCATCATTAATTATTCATGGAAAGTTAGATAAAACTGTTAAACCAGAATTATCCAAAAAGGCTGAAGGTCATTTTCCTTCGAACATTGACCATAAGCTCCTCTTGGTTGAAAATGCCGACCATATGTTCAATAATGATCAATTAGAGGAATTTATTGAAGAAAGCATCAATTGGCTTCAAAAATATCTTTGACTTGATTTATCGTGAACAGTCCTAAATGAAATCCATCATAAAGATTAAGGATAATAATAACCATAATGTTTTATTGAATCTTAATTAGGTTAGATAAGAGGCGAAAAATTTTGAGTAGTATTGACATTTTAGTTGTAGGAGGCTTAGAAACAAAATTCCATGATTTTTCTATAATGGGATCCATTTTCAAAGATTTCTTAGAAGAAGCTAGCTTTAAGGTAACACTAACTCAGGATCTAGACTTTTTCTTATCTAATAATATCAAAAAGTATAAAGTTATTGTTTGTTGCACAACAGGAAGAGAATTAAACGCAGAACAGGAAAAGGGTCTTTTAAATGCCATAATTGGCTCCCCTTGGGGAGAAACTGGAGAACCTAAGACATTTATTGGAGTTCATGGCGCTTCTTGCTCTTTTCAAAATTCTCAAGAGTATCTACGAATGCTTGGAGGCAAATTTTTGACACATCCTCCATTAGGAGAAGAGTATGAATTCAAGGTGATTAAGCCTAATCACCCTATTATGCAAGGTATATCAGATTTTTCTTTAAAGGATGAATTATATTTAATGGAAATCTATCCTCCTATCAAAACTCTCATTGTATGTGATTATAAGGGATTTTCACGTCCTATTTCATGGATAAAACCATACGGTCTTGGATATGTCTTTTACACAGCGTTGGGCCATGGAGAAGTTCAAGTTAAAACTGATGTTTTTCAAAAAATGATAGTTAATGCAATCAAATGGTGTTTAAATAGGATGTTGAACAACTTTACTTAAACATTATTATGTTCAAGTAGTTCAATAATCACTTTCAAGTCTTTTAGAGAATCAAAATAGGCATAGCGGCCTCCTGAATATTCCCCTTTTTGGATTAAGGGGATACCAATTTCAGTTAGATTAGAAATTTTGTGTTTCATTCCATTTATAATGAATGCTATATGGTGAATCCCCTCCCCTCTTGTGACTAAATACTCTCTCCATGTACTAGGATTTTCATCTGGTTCAATGAGTTCGATTTCTATGTTTTCTAATTTTATGAAGGCTAATTTTGCTCTGGCTTGTGTTGGATTTCCTTTATATTCTGTCTTCGCTTTGTTAAAAGGTTCAGTCCAAAACCATTGAGGTTTTTTAGCGCCCAAAAGTTTAGAATACATTAATGAGGTTTTTTCAATGTCTTTTACAATTATCCCGATTTGTACAATAATCTGATTTTCTAATATACTTGACATACATTAAATACTTCCTGACTAATTTTAAATTTCAAGTAGGATCACGAGAGATTTAAAATATCCTAAAAAATTTTCATTGATTAATTGTGGAAACAATAAGAGAAGTTGAGATAAGTCATAAGTAATAGGATGATTTTTTTTCCAGAATAATTATAAGTATCTTATCTAATTTAACAAAATTCAACAAATTAATGGAATTAGCATTTATTAAAGAAATAATAGAGACGTAGATAATGCTTAAACTTAGTATAAAACTAAAACAAATTTTAAACAGCTCTTATAACAGATTTGTATTAAAAAAAGCAGGTTTTTATTCATTAGCATTATTCATTGCCCTTACATTTGCTTTTTTTATCCCAAGATTCATGTCCGAAGGAGACAGAAATATTTGGATTGTTTATTTTTTTAACCTAGATAAACCATTAGAAGAACAATATCTAATTTTTTGGGAGAATTTACTTAAAATGGATTTGGGACCATCTTTTAACTATTATCCCATGACAGTTGTGGATGTAATGCTTCCTCGTCTTGTTTTTTCATTAGTTCTTGTGATACCAGTCTTGTTCATTAGTTTTTACATTGGCAATTGGATTGGGGCTAAAGCAGCATATCTAAAAGGTAGAATCAATGATGCTGTGTATATGTTTTTCCTCTGTTTACGATCTGCACCGTTTTATTGGCTGGGCCTCATTATATTCATTTACTTCGTTACTGGCAATAATATCTTTCTTTCTCATCCTGGTGGAATTAGTCCCCAAATGTCTCCTGGCTTCAATATTGACTATTTTATTGACCTCTTTCGACACTACATGGCCCCATTCTTAACATTAATAATTGTTAACGCGGGATTTTGGGCTGTGGGGATGCGTGCGATGATTCTTTATGAAATGGAGACGTCTTATATTTACTATGCAAAGCATATGGGATTCAGGCCTAAAATACTAAGACAATATTCCCAAAGAAATGCAATATTACCTCAATTTACTTTGTTGAATTTACGATTTAATGAACTTATTAGTGAAACATTAATAGTAGAATATGTTTTTCTGTGGCCAGGGATTGGTACACTTTATATGGAGTCCCTATTTAATAGAGACTACCCCCTAATAATGGGTATTACCATTGTGATTTTAGTGATCGCAATTATCGGTAATTTCTTAGTAGATATAACATATGGATTTCTTGATCCTAGGATAAAAACGGGCCAAAAAGGTTAAAATTCTGAAATCCATTTATTTCAATTTTTAAAAAAGGAACAACCAATTTAACTACCAAAACAATGAAGAAATGAGAATGGTGTAACTAAAATGGGAAAAGAGGTATCTGGAAAAACGATCCTTGGTGAAGATTTACCAAATATACCTTGGGAAGAAAAACCAAGAGATTACAAAGATGTGGTTTGGCGATCAGAACGAAATCCTATTATTCCGAGAGATTTAATACCTTCATCTAACAGTATATTTAATAGTGCTGTTGTTTCGTTTAATGGCAACTTTGCTGGGATTTTTAGGTGTGACGATAAATATAGAAATATGCGACTCCATCAAGGAAGAAGTGTGGATGGCATAAATTGGGATATCGATTATGATCCAATTTCTTTTAAATGTGAAAATCCTGATATCGCTACATTTGTTTATGGATATGATCCTAGGGTATGTTGGTTAGAAGATCGCTTCTATGTGACTTGGTGTAATTGGTATTATGGGCCAACTATTGGTATGGCATATACTCATAATTTTGAGGAATTTCACCAACTAGAAAATGCTTTTTTACCATATAATCGGAATGGTGTTCTTTTTCCGCGAAAAATCAATGGAAAATATGCAATGTTGAGTCGTCCAAGTGATAGAGGACACACACCGTGGGGAGACATTTTCTACAGTGAAAGCCCTGATATGATTCATTGGGGTCATCATCGTCAGGTTATGGCCACTAATTTTGGTTGGCAATCAACAAAGATTGGAGCTGGTCCTACTCCAATTGAAACAACTGAGGGCTGGCTTATGATATATCATGGTGTAATAACATCATGTAATGGCTTTGTTTACAGCATGGGAGCTGCTATACTTGATATTACTCAACCTTGGAATGTAAAATATCGAACGGGGCCTTATATTCTTTCCCCTCAAAGATTGTATGAATGTGTTGGTGATGTACCTAATGTTGTTTTTCCATGCGCTGCATTAGCGGATGCAACAACAGGACGTATAGCTATCTATTATGGGGCGGCAGATACAGTGACCTGTATAGCATATACTCAGGTAGATGATCTTATTGAATTTATTCGCACCAATTCGATACTATAATGGCTTACAACTTCCTCCTTTGTGATCTAACAGAAAAATTTAATAATATCCTCAAGATACAGTGAAATTATGTCTTATCGCAGAATATTAATGATTGGAGGTTCAATGTCTCTTTTATTAATTGGAGTCACATTTCTAGCTCTTTTTAACCTAAATACTCCATCTATAACCCCTGATTCTAACAATACAACAAATGAACAAACGAATGAGGAACCTGAAGAAACTGAGGAACCCAACCCAATCGATGAGGAACCTGAACCATCTTTCCTTGAGGTGCAATATTCTTCTTATCTTTGGGAGCAGTTAAATTGGTCTGATGAGTTTAATTATTCTGGTTTTCCCAATGAATCCAAATGGAATTTTGAATGGCGTGGACCTGGATGGGTAAATGAAGAAGAACAGGAGTATGTAAAGGATCTAAATAATTCCTATGTAGAAGATGGAACCTTGATAATAAAAGCGGTATTGAGTGATAAAATAGGTATTAAATATACTTCCGCACGGATAAATACCCAATCAAAGGCTTATTGGACATATGGTAGATTTGAGGCTCGTGCAATATTGCCACATGGCCGAGGACTCTGGCCTGCTATCTGGATGATGCCCCAAAGTAGTGTTTATGGTGGCTGGCCCGAAAGTGGGGAGATAGATATAATGGAATATGTGGGATATCAACCTGGGCTTATTCATGGAACGATTCATTGTGATGCTTATAATCATCTGAAGGGTACTCAACAAGGGGGGTCTGTTTTTATGGCTACATGTGAGGAACAATTCCACATCTATGCCATTGAATGGTTTCCCAATCGTATTGATTTTTTTGTGGATGATATAAAGTATTTTACATTTCAAAAAGAGGTGAATGCATCCGCTTACACCTGGCCATTCGACCAAAATTTTTACTGGATTTTAAATATTGCTGTTGGTGGTACTTGGGGTGGTCTTTATGGTATCGACGACTCTGTTTTCCCTCAAACAATGATTGTTGACTATATACGTGTTTATCAGAATTCTACGTATTCTTAGGATGCTTTCATTTAATATACTGGCAATTATTTTATTCACTTTTTTTAGGAATATATTTCATAATTCTTAGGAATCTTTTTATATGACAAATCATAATGATGATTTTGTTCTTAATGGCGAAATATGGGTACCGAAATCATGGAATTAGATATTCTAGGATCAATTGATGAGATAACAGAGATCTTAAAAGCAATAGGTCATAAAAAAAGATTAGAAATCTTAACATTGGTGATGGATGAACCACAAGACTTTTCCTCGTTATTAACTAAAACTAATTTACAAAAAACAGCCTTATCTAATCACCTGACTAAAATACTGAAAATCAGATTGATCAAACGTGTTGAACGAGGAAAATATTTGATTACAGATGATGGACGTAACCTACTTGCTTTAATTAAATCTTTTTATAATGAAACAAGTATCAAACAAGAACTAGAGAGAAAGAAACTCATAAGTCGCTATTCACATGGAAGAATGAAAATGATGAGAAAAAAATTAACGATAGAACCAGCCTATCAACCTTGTTGGATTTCATATTTAGGATCCGTATCAGGGGTGATGAAAGCGTTAGGGAAAGAAGAACATGATCTCATAAACACTGGAGGTTATACTGGGTATGCTTTTGCCTTACCAAATGTTTCCAAACTTTCAACCTGCCCGTCTGGGCCTACTGCTTTGGGAAAAATGTGGCAGGAAATCATGAAAGGAACAGATGCTCTTGGATATAGTACAGAACAGATCGATGATCCAGGTTGTTATCCAATGCAAGAAGGACGTATCACTCCAAAAGATCGTAATAGGGCTGATAAAATCTTTCAAAGGATTAAGAAAGCCATTGACCTTAACTATCCTGTTGTTCTGTGGGGTATACCAATCCCCGAATATGGAATTGTAACTGGTTATCAGGAGAGCTCATATATGGTTAGTACATTTCGGAGATTAATGAATCAACCCGATGATCCTATTGCTTTTGATTCACTTCAGGCGCCTGGAGGCCTTCATGCAGTCATTTTTGAAAATCAAAAAAACGAGATTACCATGTCTGATGACATAAAAGCCCTCCAGAGAGCAATTACTCTAGCTAAAGGGCATTTAGCAGAAGAAAATTATGTAGCTGGAGCTCTTGCATACAAAGAATGGGCAAAAGTATTGGAAACAGCTCCAAAAGAGAATGTGTTATATCATGGCAATTCTTATGTTAATGAGTGTACATTGGAAGCTAAAGATCTAGCTGCCGCATTTCTCGGACGATTAGCGGAAAAGTACCATTCAGAGCCTTTTTCAGATCATTTGAGAAAAGCTGCAAAGAAATTCAATGAAATCGTGGGGATTCTTAAATCGTTTCAGGAAATTTTCCCCTTCGCATTCGAGGGGGAGATATCAAAAGAGAAACGACTTAAAGGAGCGAAAATCCTCCGAGAGGCCATTCCTCATGAGAAGCAAGCCTTAGCTCTAATGAAAAAGGCACTAGATGCTTGGAAAGATTAAATGGAGCTAGTTTTAATTATTTCTTCAGTAATATGAGTATATTATCAAAATTTATGACTATCTGACACAGATCTCCCTCCATCAACTACTAAACACTCACCATTAATAAATGATGAGTCATCACTAGCCAGGAATAACGCTGTATTAGCAATTTCAGCTACAGTACAGACTCTTTTAAGAGGATATGTTCTACCAATAATTGAATACCATTCTTTTAGTTCTTCTGGATTACGATCTCTTTCAGAATTAGCGATCTTTACAAAACCTGGACAAATAGCGTTTGTACGAATTTGAGGGGCAAAATCGATTGCTAAAGTTCTCGTTAAGGCATTGATTGCAGCTTTAGTAACAGGATAAACACTGAAATTTGGTACAACTTTAAAAGCAGCCATGGATGAAATATTTATAATTGTACCTCCGCCACTTTTCAAAATTACGGGGATAGAATACTTAGCAAACCTGAAATACCCATTTAAGTTCACATCAATGATATGATTCCAATCTTTCTCTGGAATCTCTACAATATTTCGAAAAATATCTCCTTCATATGATGCTGCACAATTCACAAGAGTATGCAACATTTTAAATCTTTTTATTGTTATTTCTATAGATTTTTTGACTTCATCAGTTTTTCTTACGTCTGTTTTTACAAATAGTCCTTCACCTCCTCGTTCGTTAATAATATCAACAGTCTTTTGGCCCATTTCCTCTAAAACATCAACAACAACTACTTTAGCTCCTTCTATAGCAAATTTAATAGCTATAGCACTTCCTATTGAAGGGCCACCAGTTTTAAAACCTAATGCTCCTCCTGTAACTAAAACCACCTTATTTTTTAATTTCAACTTTGTTCCTCTTCAAAACTCTCTTATTTCTTCTTAACTGCATGACTTATTTTTCCATTGCTACTCTTCTCATCTCTTTGGGCATCTTCTCAATAGCATAACGTAATGACACTCGTGGCATTATGCTTTTATTTTCTATAACATAATTGAAAACTTCATCTCTGAATTTATTGCTTGCTTCTTTTAGCATCCAGCCATACCCTTTGAGTACATAAATATCTGAATCATTTAATAAAGTATTTGCAACATCAAAACAATCTTGAAGAAATTTTTCTCTCCTTAATCCATAAATGAATGATACCGCAGCTGCACGTCGGACCCAGGGATTTGCTGATTTAGTCCATTGTTTTACATCTGGTATAAACTTTGGATGATGCAGAAGAAAGTATCCCATTGTTCTTGTGCAAAAAGAATCACAGCTTCCCCAACTCGTGAAATGTCTTTTAATCCAAGATTCTAGAACATCAAAATGACTGGCCTTAAATTGATTTTTGACATTAAAACTCCAATCTGTCGCAATGAGCCTTAACTCAGTAATTTTCTTAGAATATAGATGTTCGCATACTTTAAATACTACATCCGCATTTTTTATTCCTTTTTCTCTCAATTCTTTCCAATATGGAGCTGTAATCTTACGGATGGCAGGAACACGTATTCCTAATCTTTTATATCCATATTCATCTATTGTATTATGAATAGATTCGTAAATAAATTCCCTACTGACTTTCCTCAAATCATCAAGTAATCTATTTACCAAATCAGAAAGATAGGAAGCATCTAATTCTATCAATGAATATACCTTCATAGTGTGTACAGACACATTTTCTTGTATAAATATAAATGCTGAGAAACGATATTCTTTTTCTTAAATATCTAGCCTCTAAAAAGTCTATAATTCTCTCATAATTTATAGAGAGGTAAGTAATTTGGTAAATCCAGAAAAAACAGAAAAACAAAAAATGCTTGATGGGGAATTCTACAATGCTGGAGAGAGTTCTCTAATGAGAGATAGATACAAAGCTCGACAAGTATTGAGAAAATTTAATGGGACTTCAGAAGAAGAATTTTCTTTGACTGAGCTCTATGAAGTACGGAGGCAAATTCTAACTAATTTTCTTGGTAAATTAGGAAATAATTGTTGGATCGAGCCACCATTTTATTGTGATTATGGGTACAACATATTCTTGGATGAGAGCGTTTATATGAATTTCAATTGTACAATTTTAGATCCTAATCGAGTACACATTGGGAAAAAAGTACAAATAGGATCAAACGTTCAAATAATTACAGCCACTCATCCACTTGATGCTGAATTAAGAACCTTGGGTTCAGAATTAGCCTATAAAATTTCAATTGGGAAACAATCATGGATTGGTTCAGGTGTTATAATACTACCTGGAGTAACAATTGGTGCTGATAGCACAATTGGAGCAGGTTCTGTAGTCACGAAGGATATTCCTCCTAATGTGGTAGCGGTAGGTAATCCCTGTCGGATTGTAAAGAAACTCTGATAACTAACAAGACCAGAATTCTAAATTTCAATCTTCATTAATAATACATTAGTTTTGGGATATGAATGTATGGTTCAATGACTGAAGACCCTATTGTGAAGTATTATGATGAAACAGTGGGTATAAGTGGAAAACATGAAGTAAAATGGTACCTTGCAAAAGCTCATTCTTTCGGAGATCCAATTCTTGACATTGCCAGTGGAACGGGGAGAATGTCTATACTTCTCGCAAGAGAAGGGCATAGTATTGTTGCTTTTGACCGATCTGAAGGAATGCTCTCTCGCTTCCGTGAAAAACTTTCAAGAGAACCTATCGAAATTGACCAGCGAGTGGAGATTTTTAAACAAGACATGAATAATTTTTCTTTTAAGAAAAAGTTTAATACAATTATTTGTGTAGATGCGTTCTTTCATAATTTATCTGAACAAGAAGCATTAAATTGTTTAAAATGTGTCTCTAGACATCTAGCATTTCAAGGAAGATTTCTCTTCAATGCACCAAATCCAAACCAAGATTTTTTACAGAAATGTTTAGAATCTCAAGGAATGATTTGGACTGTTAGAAACAGATACCCTTTAGAAAATTCTGGAAAGACAATTTTAGTTGAAGATGCATTAGCTGCAGATATACAAGCACAATTAATATACACAAAACTTCGATTTACATGTTTTGATGCCGAAGATAACATTATTGAGAGAACTGAATCAACTTGGACAACTCGATACATGTACCAAGACCAATACCTTACCTTATTTGAAAAAAGTGGACTAGAGGTAGAATTACTAGTTGGAAGTTATCAAAATGAACCAGTTTCACCCACATCCCAATTAATTTTCCAATTAAAATTAAAAAATGTGTCGTAAACTTGTTTTAGCTTTTGAAATATCTATATGAATGTGACAATATTGAAATGCTGTTTATAACAAGTGTGGCTTATAATGATCCTTGATGATAGAAAAATCAGGAATATTGTGGAACACTTCGATGTTGGAGAACTTAGTAAAGTAGTAAAAGCGCTCAATAGTGGATTTCAAAGTGACAATTATCATATTCGCACAAACAAAGGGGAATATGTGCTTCGGTTTATCTATGATTCAGTAAGAAATGTAGAATATATTATGGAAGTTTATGATTATTTTGCAGATCATGGGATCAAAACATCAAAGCCAGTAACGACTAAAGAAGGTACATTCAGTCTTTTATACGAAGATAATGTCATAGTTGTGCAATCATTTATACCTGGTACTTATTATGAAACATTAGACAAAATAGATTCAGTACTTTCATTCTATGGAAGAGAATTGGGTAGGATTCATCAAGTATCCATTCAAATGGTTAAAGAAAAAGGTGAAAAGAGGCTTTCAGCTAAACCATGGGACACGATTTCATACGTAATAGAAGCTAGTGAAGAGTACATGCCTGAAAATGAGTATATAAGACAACAATATGAAAAATGGGAACACGAAATAAATTCTTTACCTAAAAATCAGCTAACTATGGCTGTCATACATGGTGATGTAGGGCCAAAAGATTTCCTCTTTAAGGATGGGAATTATATGGGAATTATTGACTTTAACGCTGCTCACTTCGATTTCCTTTTGTTTGATATTGCTCCTATGATGATGTATTGTGATTTATACCAACCTGAACGAAAAAGACAATACTATGATTTTATTACTGCTTATCTAGAAGAAGCGCCTGTAACAAAAGCGGAATTAAAATGGTTACACCTCATACTCAGAACTAGATGGTTGTTACAGATACTTTATCATCAATCTAGATATGAGGAGGGAATAACGAAAGGATCGGAAACTGGACAAGTAGAAGAAAATTTAAATGGGGTTCGAGATGGCGAAAACTTCCTGAAAATAACGTGTAAAACTTCTAAAGAGTTTTATTTCAAAGGCCTTGGAGAACAAGAAATTACATCAGTAACCAAACCAACCACCTATGAATAAAAGAGCCGGAGATGCAAGTGAAGAAAAATTCTAGTTTTATTGTGCAAATTGCTGAATACTCATTATGGGTAAATGAAAAGCTCAGCAAATATCTTGAAAAGCTTACTGACGAGAAATTCAACCAGGATATTAAGTCAAAATTTGTTAACGATACTGAATGTCCAACATCATCGCTAAGATCCATAGTTGAACACTGTATGATTGGATTGGAGTATGGGAGTCATATAATCAAGTGTTTAACTTGGGATGAAAATGCTACAATCCAAAATTATCGTCTTCTTACAAAAGAACAGCTACTTGGGCGATGGGAAAAGCATTATATTGAATTTAAGGAATTATTGCTAGATAATATTGAAAAAACTGTTGTATTTAATAATGAGGAAATATATCTAGGAAATGATTTCTTTTTTACATTTTTTAACCACTTAATATATCATTCTGGCCAGTTCATGATCGCGTTAAAAATCGTTGAAGAAGAGACGATAGATCTTGATTATATGACCTTTTTAAAGGAAATTTCTAGTAAAAGATTTGTAACAAATCTCTCTACTCAGTCTTGAATAGGCAAGAGGACCAGTAGAAATAGTTTTGATTAAACAACATGATAAGAATTCATCAATATATCGAAAATATAAAACACCTTATTTATGAATGTTAACTAAGGAGGTAAGATAGCAATGGAAAATATAGCAAAATGTGGACATGATTGCATAAATTGTGCATGGTCGATAGATTCTAGAAAAAAAATAAGCACAAAACAAGCATTGAAACTATTTAATAAGAAATGTGTCACTTACATGGGTACTGAGTTGACTATCGCACCTTGTCCCGGTTGTCAATCACAATACGATGAATTACCTAAAAATTCAAAAGTTTCCTTTAATATTAAATCCTGTTTAATACGAAAATGTGTAACTTATAATAATATTCAGAATTGTGCATATTGCTCTAAATATCCGTGTGATCAATTAACAAAACAAAAAATGATTTCTTATGCTGATTTTAAAAATAGATACAAAAATAATGAAAATATTAAACAAGATTTTAACCAATTCATAAAACCTTTCCATAGAATAACAATTCTTAATAAAATCCTAAGAAATATCCCGCAAGATGAAATCAAGAAGCCTAAAAGCGTTTCCAAAGTCGGTATCTTGAGCGATTTCTTTGATAATGGAATCAACCAAGAAACTAAATTACATCTAATGAATGATATTGGTTTTCTAAATGTTTTAAATGATTCAAATTTTGGGATTCAAGATATGAATACATATGCAGGATATTATGATTTTCTGGCAATTCGAAGGAATGTTATGCAATTTTTATGGATTTTATTGCATTTTGGTAAAGTTCAAAGGATCAAAAAAGATAGTGATATGATATTAACCATATCAGCAGGTTTATTTCTTGAAAAACGAAAAATGTTTAAAAATTCCTTTCATTTAACCTATAAATCAAATTTAGTTGATTATATCGAAATTTTACAAAAAATGGGATTAGATGTTAGGTTTGAGCAACTAATAGATGAATCTAAATACATTACCCAGTCAGGAATGCTTAGAAATAAAGGATGGTTTATACAAATTAATAAAAACGATATGATGAAAAACCAAAACGAAATTAATTCTCTCCAAGATTTTGTTAGAAATTTGAAAGTTACTAATCTTTAGAGTGCAAGCTTCTTTTGTAAAAATTGAGATAAAAATACTAGGGAAGCTCTTTCTAGGCAAGGTTACTTTAGAACTGGTCTGGATTAACAACATCATATATTTCATACTAGAAATTAAAATTTACTTTTTAGGAATATAGAGTAGTCTTCTTTGTATCTATCACAATTAAAAAGCAAAGTAGGAATTCAAAAAAATAAGGACAGTGTAATAACGTGAAGTATGGAATCAATATAATATGTTTTATAGGTCGACACCAGAAGAAGGGAATTGAATTTCACATTGATTGCGCAGAAGCAGCTGAAGATGCGGGATGGGATGGTTTTTTCATCTGGGACCATATTTGGGGTTTTTGGGATAATCACACATTAAAAGTATTAGATCCTTGGATAATCCTGTCCGCTGTTGCAGCAAAAACTGAAAGAATAAAACTGGGGCCTATGGTGACACCTTTGGCGCGTAGGAGACCATGGAAAGTGGCGAGAGAAGCTGTCACTTTGGATCACTTATCAGGAGGACGACTGATACTTGGTTTTGGATTAGGAGGTACTTTTGAGGAATTTGAGCTTTTTAATGAGCCAGTGGAGCCAAGAATCAGAGCTGAAAAACTTGATGAAGGTTTAGAGATTCTTATAGGATTATGGGAAGGAAAACCCTTCTTTTATAATGGTAAACATTTTACTATCAAAGAGGTAACATTTATTCCTAAACCACTTCAGGAACCAAGAATTCCCATTTGGATTGCTGGATATTGGCCTAATAAATTACCTTTTTATCGTGCTGCAAATTATGAAGGTGTTGTTCCTGCAGCAGAGTTTGGTGTTGAATTTGGTCCTGACAAGTTAAAAGATGTATTAAACATTATAAAGAATAAGAGAGGTAATCTTGAAGGGTTTGAAGTTGTAGGTGGTGGTACAACTACAGGCATTGATACGTCGAAAGATACCGAAATCGTTCAGCCATGGTTTGAAGCTGGGGCAACCTGGTTTATGGAACACATCAATGATTGGATTGGTACTGAAGAAGAGCTTCTCACACGTATTCAAAGAGGCCCTCCCAATGTTGATTAGACAATAGCTTTTAGTGGTAGCTGATGATATTGGATTCTGTAGCTTTGGTGAAATATGAAAAAAATATCAGAAAGACTCTAGAGAATGGTATTGGTCTTATTAATGGTTTTGAGAACCTGAAATCGCCCGTCTTGATCAAACCAAATATTTGTACGCAGGTAGATAAGACTGGTTTTGCAGTAAATGATGTACTAGTAGTTGAAGCGTTAATAAAATTGATTCTTAAAGAAAACCGAGATCTATCTATTAAAATTGTGGAGTCAGACAGTACAAGCAAGTTTGCTGATGAAGCTTATATCAAATTTGGTTATAAAAGTTTAGAAGAAAAAATGCAAATGTCTGGCTCTGATGTATCATTAATTAATCTTACTCATTCCCCAACAATTGAAATCAATTTCGAAGGAAGGTATTTTAAGAATCCCAAGTTACCTGAGATTCTTCTTGGTTCAAAGTTTTTAATTTCTTTAGCAGTAGCAAAAACTCATTTCTTGACTTTTTTAACTGGAACATTGAAGAATGCTTTTGGCCTACTCCCTAGAAAGGATCAAACATTTTATCATCCCCATATTAACGATGTAATTGTTGACATAAATAGGTTAGTTCGGCCTAACCTCTGTATTGTTGACGCTAGAGTAGGTCTTGAGGGTTGGGCAGGGCCAAAATCAAGACGCTTAGATAGATTCATAATAGGAAGGAAAGCTGTGTCAACAGATGCCACTATGGCTAGGATTATGGGATTTAAACCTGAAGAAGTTCTTCACTTGGTTGAAGCAGAGAAGTATGATCTAGGTTCCCTGAATCCTACTGTTCTTGGGGAGAAGATTGAAGCTTCAATAGTAAAATTCAATCCCCCATAAGTTTCTATTGATTATATAATGTAGTTTCTTGGTTTTTTTCCCAAACTTTTTTGTTTCCTTTAAGAATTCAATAGTTTTCCTTTATTATGATATTGAATCGAATAAATCTCAAAAAACAATGACTGAAGATAATAGGAAAAAGCGAGCTAATCTATTATTGAAAACAAAGGAATACGAGGAGTCTGGGATTTTATATTCAGAACGAGCTGCTAAGCAATGGAGATCATCTTTAGGATAATTAATCTTTGAAATGCCGTTAATTTACATGAAATTTAAAATAATTGAATTGAAAATTGATATCTAGGATTATGTTATAAAATTCATTATTAATACTGAATATGGAGAATTGAACGCCATAATTGATAAATTCAACCAAGTTATCATAACGGGGGATAGAGTTGGATTCCGGAAAGGCCCCTATCATAATACAAGGGATTGTATAGAGGTTATTAATCGTTTAGTTTAGCTGTAATTACCGCGATTACTTCAATCTCAATCTTTATTCCCTCGATTGGCGAAAGAGCTTGGATTGTTACACGAGTGGGTTCATGTCCAACTTTAAAAAATTCTCGATATACTTGATTCATCTGATTAAATTCATTCACATCTTTCATAAAGATCGTAACCTTCACAATATTATCCATTGAAGTACCTGAAGATTCTAATAAAAATTGTACATTTTGTAATGCTTTCTGTGTTTGCTGCTTAATCGTTCCAGGAATAATATCACCTGTTTTCAAATCACAAGATAATTGGCTAGAAAGAAATAATATATCGCCAGCTTTAACAACATGATTAAATGGACTTGTTGGCCTCTTTATGCCATCAATAATGATGATTTCTTTTTGCATTCACTAATCCACCAATTAATTCGGATAATTTATTAAAATCATTTAAACAGACAAATATAGCTAAAAACTATAAAACCATTGAAATATTTTTTAACTCATAACATTAGTTTTTCATAAAACAACATGTATCGAAGAATATCTTTAATACGATGCTTAAAGGAATTTTTCTGACAAAAATATCAAAAATCCAGATTTATGTAAGCCACTGACATTTAAATTAACTTACTAGTTCAATTAATGATGAAAAAGGGTGAAGAATTATGCAAAAATTAGAAAATGTGAAGGGTCAATTACATTATGCATTGAATATGGCAATGAAGACATTAGATAAAGCAATTTTATTAATTCCCGATAATAAACTCAATTGGAAACCTAGTGAGGATGCAATGACGATAGCAGAACTTGGTATTCATGTTTACCAGGGTTCATTAACCCTAACAGCTGGGGCTTTGAAAGGCGAGTTCAATAATGAGGATTACAATCTTATTCCCTTCGATCCCCAAAAAATTGATTCTTCAAAAGAAATTGTAGAATATGGTGGGAAAGTTAAACAATTTATTCAAGAAACGGTCGAAAAATTAACGGAGGAAGACATGGATAAACAAATTACTTATAACTGCTGGGGTGGTGTTAAAATGGGAGGATTTGAGTCATTATCAACGATCCTTGAGGAAACTATTCATCACAGAGGACAATTATGCTTATATTTACGTATACTAGGAATTAAACCTCCGTTCATTTATGATTTTAATTGATCTAGTAATAATTTTACTGTTTCAACGAATCAAATTAATTATCAGCTCATAAATAACTTTAATTAGGGATTTATAATGAATCAAAAAATAATGACAGTAACGGGTGAAATCCAATCAAATAAAATGGGTTTCACCCTTCCACATGAACATATTTTGGTAGATTTTATTGGTGCTGAAGAAACTGGCAAGCACAGATACAATCCTAAAGAAGTCATTAAAGTCATGTTTCCATATCTAATGGACATCCAAAAGCTCGGTGTAACAACATTTATTGATTGTACACCAATGTATCTTGCAAGAGATGTTTCCATTCTAAAAGAATTGGCAAATAGAACAAAGCTAAATATTCTTACAAATACAGGCTTATATGGCCGAGAACCATATATTCCAAAGCAAGCCTATACTCAATCAATCGAAAAATTAGCAGGTCAATGGATTCAAGAAGCAAATGAAGGTATAGAAGGTACAGGAATTAAACCAGGTTTCATTAAAACTGCTGTAGATGGTGGGAAATTTACTGATATCGAAAAGAAATTGATTGAAGTGGCAGCAGTAGTTTCAAAAAAGACAAATCTTACAATAGCCACTCATACATGTTTTGGAGAGAAAGCAATACAAATCCTTGAAGTTCTTGAGGCATATGATGTAAATCCACAAAAATGGATCTTTGTACATGCAAACATTGAAGAGAAAATTGAACTTATTTCACAAGTTGCTGAACGAGGAGCTTGGATAGAGCTCGATGGAGTCGGCCAAGAAGGTCAAAATGATAAGATAATCAATATCTTGGACATATTGCTTGATCAAGAGTATCAGGATCAAATCCTACTGTCACAAGATGCCGGTTGTTTCTTCGTGGGAGAACCCAATGGAGGCGAAATAAGACCATTTAGTCCATTCATCACCGAATTCTTGCCGATGTTACACGACCATGGAATTCAAGATAATTTGATTCAAAAGATCACTGTCGAAAACCCAGCAATTGCCTTTTCGATATAGTCATCTATTGATCTGCTAAAATAAATAAAGAAAATCACTCTAGGTTATTTTATGCTCCATGAACATCATAAGCAGATTATAAATAACATTAAGTTGCATTTCATTCACGATCCAAATGTTTTAGCTTTTATCACTAACGGCTCTGTAGCTCGTGGGTCAGCAGGCCCTGAATCTGATATTGATTTCATTTTAGTGGTATCAGATGATGAGTATAAAACTAGAGAACGTAATTCCGATATCCAATTCAATATTAATTCTTTTTGTATTCCTCCTTGTATTGAAGCAAATGGGTCTGCAAAGACTGTGAATATGTTGAAGTGGCTAATTAACAATGGTTCTGATGTTTCTAGGTATGCTTTTGTTGGATCAAACGTTATTTTTTCGAAAGTACCAAATCTAGATACTTTATTGAAGCAAATTACTACATTTCCTTCTGCTAATATTGAAAATAGATTAGAATGTTTTTATAGTCAAGTCAAGATGCATTATTCTTATCTTGAATATGGACATTATAGTAAAAATATTTATGTTTTATACCAAACAGCAATACTCATAACATTATTTGGAGGGAGAATGATTTTAACTCATAATAAGATGTTTTATCCTGGTCGAAAGTGGTTTTTGAACCAGTTAGAGGAAGCAAAAAAGAAACCCAAAGATTTTATTTATTTTATGAAGAAATTAATACAAAATCCTTGCTTAACAACCGCAACAGAGTTCTATGATTTATTATTAAATTTCAGGGACTGGCCTCAACCGAGTGAAGGATGGTTTAATCGTTATGAGCAGGATATGAAAGACCGCCGTTGGAACACAATCGATTAAATAATTACAACATTTTTTTAATCTTTTCAGCTCTACTATCTAATCCACGTCTTTCAGTCTGCTCTAATAAGGTCTCTAATGGTGGTACTTTTATGACATAATTTCTCCACTTTATATTTTGTAATTGCTTTTCTGCTAAATAACCAAAATCTTTCTGAATCTGTATGCTTTCGTCTTCATATACTCCTCCAATCCATTCAATTCGCATGTGCAAAAATGCTCTTCCAAACCATTTACAGAACCAATCCTGCGGTTCAATTACTGGTTCGTAGATATAATCATCAAGAAGTTCCCCCAATTTTAAAGCACTTTCATAATTTGTCACAAGATCAATATCTCGTGGAGAAATCTCCACACCATATAAAGCCAACGCACAACTTCCTGTTACCCACCAATGGAGAGGATTAGATCCTATTAATTTCATGAAGGCTATCAATGTCTTTTCCCACGGTGTAGGTACTTCATCGGTTGTTTGTTTGAGCATTTCCAAAGCAATTTTCCTAAATCTCTTGAAATATTTGTCTAGGTGTGGAATATCTTTAGGAAAGCTTCTTCCAAACCCCTCTTCTAATTCAGGATATTGTAGTTTTCTAAGAGCTGCCCTATATTTCTTAATAGAGGTATTAATAAGAAATATTACTTCTTCTCCTTTATCTTGCCACTCAATTACTAAGCACATAGTGATACACATTCAATTATAATAGATGTATTCTCCGTTACTGATAGAATTCTTCAAAAGGATATTTCTTACCCAAATGTAATTAGAGTATAAAGAACAATTCCGACAAAAAATATGTTTTTACCTTGTTCTTTTTAAGGAAGCTATAGATTCCCGGAAAGATTCTCGAGATAGGTTTTAATATTCCATAATACTTATATTTTATGTAAATTGACTGGAGTAAATTATATGGAACTTGTTCATGAATTTTTAGCTTATAACAAAAAAATAATTGATTTCGAACAAACTCTACTCTTAGATAGTGATGATGAGCATTATCGGACCTATAATTTACGGCAGCTTAGAAAGATATCTTCTATATGTCATAAAATCAGGCATGCAAAATATAACAATATCGATCAACACCTTGAAGACATTTTAACCGTTATTTATAAAATGAAGCAAAGAACAAAAGGATGTCATTGTTTATTAAAAATGAAAGCTAGAATGTATAAGAAGGTGACATCACACCCTGAATTACGGAAGTTCTTTTCTTCTCGTCTGCCCTTTCTCTATGAAAGTATTGAATTTTATCAAAGCAGATTAGATTTATTAATTAAATTAGAACGAGAGGGTAGTTATCTTCAATATTTGTTCAAACTTAAATTATTAAATTAATATAAACCCTTTCAGCTGACTTATTACACTGGTGGCCCCTGTTGTACTATCTTTTGAATATTTTTAATGGAATCACGACCAGGATAAATGCACTCAACGATCCAAGTTACTCCAGCCTCAATGTAGTCGTGTATCCATTGATTTTCTTCTTTTTTAGTTGAAGTGACGACAGTATGTATAACGTCAAAGGATTTTGGGATTTTTTGATGAAGTTTAATGAATTTAATTATCTCTTTCATATCATCTGGCCACAAGGGTTCGTTAAATCCTTCTCTAAGAGGAAAAATCCCATTAAATTTTGCTGCTCGTTTAAAAGGCTTTTTATTTGGCCAGGTACCTCCAACCCAAATTGGTATTGATTCCTGTATTGGTTTAGGAATGAATTGAACCTCATTCATCCTATAATATTCACCTTGATAAGAGAATGGTTCACCTGTCCATAATCCTACTAAGATGTCGAGTGCTTCATCCAATTTCTTTCCACGAACTTGAGGGTCACTATTTTCGCCGAAATCACTGAATTCAGTATCTACTCCTAATCCAACTCCTAATATTAATCTTCCATTAGACAATCGATCTAATGAAACTGTCTCTCTTGCGATTTTCCATGGTCTCCTTCTCGCTAATGCAGTCACAGTTGTACCCATTCTCAATTTTTCTGTTTTTGCAGCTACACTTGCTAACAATATCCATGGATCAAATGTTGGCTCAGGATTATCTTTATTTAGATATATGTGATCCCAAATAAAAAAACCATCCCAATTACTTTCTTCTGCTATAATTGATAGCTTTATATACTCTTGAGGATCTGTAAAAACTCCATAATTGGCAATATATACACCAAACTTTGTGTCGTTACTCATTTATACCACCTACAAGATAGATACTTATTGAAATAAATTATTATTATATCTAAAACTTCAGGCAAAAAAGGATGTTTTGCTAAACAGAAAAAGATCTAATGATCAAATCTTGAGATTACTTGAGAAAAATATTATCTGGTTCTAATATTATGAATTGTTCAACTAAAGTATTAATAATGATTATTTTCCTTCTAATTCTTCCTAGATTAGACAAAGAAGCATTAGAAATCAAAACAACAAAGTTAGAAGTCCTCGGTGAGTGTGATACTTTTCCTTCTAAAATAGATTCAACTATTTCCATAATAGAACAAACATCCACATTACCAGTAGTTTATGTTAACTACTCCGATTTGGGAGAAGATTTGGATAATTCTTCTCTTCTTGATCGTGTTGTTTTATTCGTTGAAATCAACATGACTCAGTATGTTCCTACTCCCTTTACTATAACTCTTCTTATTCAACCCTTAGTGCAAGGTATAACTCCTTTTTCTATTGAACCTATTGAAATATCGAGAAAAGAGCTTTTGTCCATAGGGATTAATAATTTGAGTATCCCAGTAGCTACAGCTGAATCATTCCTTTCATTTGGTTATAATGTATCATTCCATATAAAGGAAATCAATATTATTAATTTTACCCAATTTTCTGCGCCAATATTTACAGATACAGATTCCTACACTACTCGTGTATACTTACGTGAGGAATTTGATCACTTTCTGCTGATATTAGGCATAATTGGGGAACGTGTTGTAGATTCCGATTTCGATTCGTATTTTGATCATTTAATTATTGAGATAAGGATAGATATTCTTAAGAGGGGAATGTATCATATCGAAATGGAGGTGGTACCTGACACTGATTCCTTTACGGGGGTTCTCAAAAGTGTGAATCAAAGCTTTCTAGAGGAAGGAATAAATGAGATTTCAGTATCCCTTGATGCAGCATTACTACGAAATTCACAAATAGGAGAGACATCTCTTATAGTTACTCAAATCATAGTAACTAAGAATTATGTAGTTCTAGACCGAATATATCTTAATTATGAAACACAGGTATATTCTTACGCAGATTTTGATCTTCATTCAATTATAATTGATGGAAATAAAGAATTTGATCTTATAGTGAAAGATTTCAATCTAAAAGGTGCTGGAAGCTCTATAGATCCCTATATCATTAGTGGATTCATATTTACTGATAAAATTTCGTTGAATTTAATAAATATTAAAAATGTAGATTACTATTTTCAGATTACTGACAATATATTATCTGGGGGAGTTATAGGAATCTGTCTTAATAATCTCAGTAATTGTCAGATACTTCATAATAATCTTCAGAATAACCAAGTTGGTATTTATCTAAAAGGCGTTGATGAATGTTTCATAAGCCAGAACACGATTTCAAGACACAATGAGGGATTATTACTTGAAGACGCTAAAGGTATTTTTATCAGTCATAATTCGTTCTATAGCAACATCAATAGCATCAAGTTAACTAATCAATCCGATAATAATGTTATTGCTAATAATTCAATCTCCGCTAGCAAAACAACGGATGAAATAGGGGTAGGAATATTAGTGGACAATTCACAGCATAATCTGGTTATGGAAAATGATTTTCATGATAATGATGTGAATATGTTCGATTCTGGTCTGGATAATAATCTATCATCGAATTTCTGGTCCGATTGGACGGGTGAAGGTTATTACTGGGTTCCTGGAGAATTTGAGGAGAGGTATCTTTTCCTTAGGAATCATGATTCAGCCCCTTCAGACTTTCCTAACCATATAGCCAAAATAATTCTTCTTTCTCCTTTGAGTGGAGAAACATTTACGGAACCTACTTTGGAAATAACATGGATGACTAATGATAATTTAGGACATGAATTAATGTATGATGTTTATTACTCTGTTGATAACGGTACCAACTGGACACTTCTAAGCACCAAGGGAGAAGTGAGTTATTTCAAGTGGAATATTCGTAGTATATCTCAAGGAAACTATCGAATTAAAATTGAAGCTTATGATTCTCTAGGCTTCATTAGATCGGAAATTTCAGATAGGTTCACTATTCAAAAACCAATTAATCTTTCACCTTTTGTGGGTGCTTTTTACGGGACAATTCTTCTAATGATTGCATTAATAGGCTTAGTATTTAAGCTCAAATGATTAATTACTGCTTTTACAAAAGTTCCTAGATTTTTTTCTAATTGAATTTAAGATAGAAGGGATGAATCTAGTAGAGAGAATAGTATAATAACAATTAAATTAATCGAATCTCTTTGAGAGGTTTATTCCATATTGAAACTCTTAATTTTTGATTGTCTAAAGGGTGTTTAAGCTTTATTTCTCTTGGAATATTGGGAATCAGATGAAAATAATTGTCAGTTGGCTCAAGTTCATCAGGAAGATGTACTAAAAATGCAAATTCTTTTGATATGAGAGTTAAGCTCTGATTATCTAACTTCATCTGGATAGTTGGATCAGGAAAGTCAATATCTACTGGATCACATGGTAATACAATATTCTCTGTGATGATGTCATTATTTCTAAATTCTGCCCATAAAAACTCATCAAAATTTATGTTCAATGATCCTAAGGAAATTTCTTTCTTGGAATTAGATTTAACCGATAATTTGTAATCTTCCTCATGTATTATTTCGCTATTAAACTTAAATTTTCTAATTCTTAGAGTTCCTTTTATAGTTTTAAATAAATCATTAATTATGATAAGATTATTCTCATCTGGGACTTTTACTATAAGAACTAACTTAAAAGATCTTTTTAATGTCCAATACGCTATTTTAGGGATAAAATAATAATCTATTAATGACCAACAGATCGTTGGCCATGGTTCATTAAACTGCCATACCAATACTCCCCCAGTATCAAATTTCCTAGCTCTCCACGTTTCTATTGCATATTTCATGCCAAATGCTTGGGCTGCTTGTGTGAAAAGAATCCATTCATCAATGTTTTTTGGATTTCCCATTTTCTTCATATTGACCTTTATTTTGTGTACATCACAGTTATGGAAGTTCCAGATCTCATTTGGCTTAGATTGAGTTTTTTTGCTGAAAATTCTGTTTATGGTATGTTTAGATGGAAAACTCTGTATTCCAAATTCTGTGATGAATTTCGCTTTGTTATTTCTATACTCTTCATATTCTGGTGGTTCAAAATTCGGCTGTCCAACACCATGCCAGACACACCAATCATGATAATTCCCCTCATCCATTGAATTAGGGTCAACATCATAAGAGATCTCAGCTGAAGGACTCCATGGACTTGTACGCCAATAAGGCCTAGAATGATCTAACTGTGAACATACTCGCTCCTTTATTTGATGAAGTTTTTCACCAATTCTGTTATTTTCCCGAAAATTGCTTGTAAAATGCTGAAAATCGATCCATTCGTTTTCATTATTCCCACACCAAAGAATTATTGAAGGATGGTTTCTTAAACGCGTAACAATGGAAGTAATTTCAACTTCTACAATAGAAAGAAATTGTTTGTGCTCAGGATAAATACTACAAGCAAATTGGAAATCATGCCATATCAATAAACCAAGTTCATCACAGATATCGTAAAAAATATCATTTTCAACGACACCTCCACCCCAGATCCTAATCATATTGAAATTAGCTTCTTTAGCAAGTGTTAAAAGCTTTCTATATTTTTCCTCTGTTCCATAATTTGTCAAAGAGTCAGTAGGCACCCAATTAGCACCTTTAGCAAATATTCTTTTACCATTAATCTCAAAAATGAATTTATTCTCTTCTTCCTCTTTTAAGATAAGTTTAACTGTTCTGATTCCGAATCTTGTTTCAATGCTGGAGTTAGTGACTTTTTCAGAAATGATTAACTGATAAATTTGTTGATTACCCAATCCATTCGGCCACCAAAGCTGATAGTTCTTCAGGTCAATAGATTTATTCAATTCATTCAACCCAAGATCAAGGATTAGTGAAAAATTCTCTGAAAATACAGGTTTATAGCTATATAAGTCAATGATTTTCAATTCGAGTTCAATTCTTCCCTCTATATCACTATTTAAGGTAACTGAAACCGATAGTTTCGCTAAATCACCTGAAATGGATTTTGTCAATATAAATAGATCAGAAAAAGAGATATTTCCCTCCTTAAAGATTTTACTTTCTCCAATACCCACTAACAATGATCTTGGAGCAAAATCCCATCCATAATTATATGCTGGACGTCGAACATATACTCGATCTTTGTATTCTACCCCTTCCATATCGATCTCTTTGTTTACAAAACTCATAGGTGGAGAAATAATGATAACAAGAGTATTAATCGGTTTAAGAAGGTCGTTTGGTAAATGAATCCTATAATGAGTAAATGCACTAACAGTATTTTTAATCTCAACTCCATTCAAAAAGATCTGTCCCATTGTATCAATATAACTAAACCAAAGGAAATAATCATCATTAGGATCTTTTAGAGAAAAATCAGTTATCAACAACAAGCAAAATTTTTCTAAATGGGTGATTTTTTTTATATTATCTTCAAAATAAGGATTAAATTTCTTTGTTTCAACAAAATTTGATTGCAGTGAACCAGGATTTCTAAAAGGTTTTAATTCTTCCCTTAATGAGCTTATTGATAGATTATTTTTGACTTTGTTAATAAAAATCTCTTTTTCATTTATTTTAAATATTTTATAAAACCAATTATCTAATATTAGCTCATTCTTCACTGGAGTCTACTCCTCATTATTGAAAACAGTCTCACCCCTTTTCAAGCTATTATCTCTATGGTCAATTAATTCTTGAGTAATTAACCTTATTTTCATTGCAACGAGTGTATGGCATAAAATCATAAATAAGTATTATTATGTTATTTGTTATATTATCCAAGGGACTGAAAGTAGGATAAAATTGTTGCAACAAGTGCATATCCAATGGATTCCACACTTACTGTATTATCATTTCCTAATATTGCCAAAGATAGGTTAATAGAAGGTATATGTACTACAGCTGAAGTATAACCGAAGATCGAACCTGCATGTAACCAATACTTCAATTTACCAAAGCTGCTTTCTCCAATTCCTAAACCATATCCTTCCATCCAATTCTCGCCTGGTGTAGGGTAGATAAAAGTTAACATTTTTTCTAAAGAGTAATTATTTATGACTTTACCATGAAAAAGATAATCAAACCATTTTACGAGATCTGTGGCATTTGAGTACATTTCACCATAAGCCCAGGTTGCAATAGCATCCCTAGGTTTAGTCATAAGATCAATTAAAGTTCCATTCTGGTTTAAATCAAACCAATTATGTGCGATTGGGAACTCAGGTGGGATTTTTTCATAGTAATCGAAAAAAATGCTTTTAAGGCCCAGTGGATCTAAGAGTCGGTGTCGAATTTCATAGAATATCTTCGATTGTGTTATAGATTCAATAATCATCATAAGAAGCAAATAATTAGTTGACGAGTAATGCCATCCTTTGCCAGGAGGAAAATAAGGCTTTTTTAGAAATCTAGAGATAATCTCTTCAGGTGTCCAAATTTTTGACAAATCAAAATAAACAAGTCTTTTTTTGTCGTAAGAATTTGTGTGTTCAATGTAATCAAAGATACCACTTGTGTGGTTTAAAAGCTGACGGATAATAATTTCATTATTTATGTTTTCATGCGAGGGAAGCCAGTTATATATCTTATCTTCTAAAGTGAGTCTACCTTCCTCGACTAATTTTAATATCAGAGCCGCAATGAAGTTCTTATTGATACTCCCAATATAAAATAATGTGTCGGATTGTATAGTCTCCGAATTTAGAGGATCAGACATACCACTAGTTCCAATCCATATATCCTGTGTTGGAAAGAGAACTGCAACTGAAGCACCTATACCTTTAGATGTCTTTAATTCTTGATCTAAAATATCCTGTAGTTCCCTAAATAGCGATTCATCGATTTTTGTAATATGGTTAGGTATATTAATCATTTTAAACACCAATCGTTGTGACCATGGCTATAAAAAATCAATAATTGAGCTAAAACGCGTTTTATTAGCATACATGCTGACATATTCGATGAAAAACGAAATATTATACACGAACTTGAGAAAAAACCCCCAAAGATTATAGTTATACATTCCGCCAATAGAATGGAAGAAAATTAGTAGGTCGATGCCTTTTTTTACGTCGTAGGTACCTCAAAAAGTCACTATGGATTTCTTGATTCATTTCTTTCTTCTTCTGCATGATTCCTTCTTTTTTGTAAAATCTATGAAAGTATTTTTTTGGATTAAAGGAGCTCAACATAAAAAATTCCTCACTTTTTCTTAATAAAAATGTAAAATTATTACATTTTACCAATTTATGTATGGTTTTTACAAATAGGTTTATAAAACTAATTTTTGAGGCACTTCTTAAGAAGGAAAGAATTCCCTCTATCGTTCCCTATTAGATTAAAATTATTGAGAAAATTTTATTTGTAGTCATGAGTGGCTTATAATTATCTTTTGAACCTCAATATTTGTATTTTTCATTAATAATAGACTATTTTCAAGATTTTCTATAGCCATTTCGTGCGAGACAATCTTACTAGGATTGATAATATCATTCTCAAGGAGTTTTATTGCATCATGGTTTTCATGAGGATTTGTATAGCTTCCAAACAAAGAAATTTCTTTATTATATAACTCAAATAATTTTAATGAAATAGCTTCTTCAGGTGGGGATACTCCAAATATTAGGGATCTTCCTCCTCTATTTAATAACTCAATTGCTTCTGTTGATGTTCTTGATGAACCTACAGCTTCAATGGCGATATCTACTCCCTGATTTTCAGTTTCGTTGTTTATTATATCAGCTAAAGGAGATTCTTTTGGATCAATAGCTAAATCCGCTCCAAGATGTAATGCTAAATTTCTGCGTGATATATTTGGTTCGCTTATGATAATCCTTGACTTAAAAAGAGATTTGATTATATCTACCATTAACAAACCTATCGGGCCAGCGCCTATAATTAATATTATATCTGATGTTTGAATTTTCAAACGATATAGACCATGGAGGCAACAAGCAATAGGTTCCATGAATAAAGCATTTTTTAATGTGACCCCTTCAGGTATTCTTACTGCTGAGGTACTCGGACAAATAATATATTCAGCAAAACCGCCATCTTGAGTTACACCAAGAGCTTGCCAATTTGTACAAAAATGTGGCCGATTTTTTTTACAATAGTAACAATATTCTTTTGGTGGGAGTCTTTTATCTTTACAGGAAAGATTTGGATTTACAGCAATTCTATCTCCAATTGAAAATTCAGTTACATTTGAACCAATGCTTTTGACCTTACCTGAAAACTCATGACCTCCGATCAATGGGTATTTTACAAAGGGGACTTGACCTTGATAGATGTGTAGATCAGTTCCACATATACCACAATAATTGATTTTTACTAATAGATCATTTTTTCCTAGATTTGGAATTTTCTTCTCACAGACATTTATTCTAAGGGGTTTTTCAAATATGGCAGCTTTCATTGACATTTTACATCAAACTTCCAAAAAATTAATCCGAAATCACCTCTTAATCCAGTTCTACAATAATGTTGTGAATAGAATCATCATCTAGCTTATCTATATGGCTCCTTGGAATGAGAACATAATTCTCTGTTCTTAAAAAATCTACTTTCTTTTGATTAAGAACTACATCCTTGATTTGGTAATCCCCAACTTCTTTTCGGTTGACATTATTGATGGTTATTTTTAGTTTTTTTGCAGCAAATTGTGTGTTAATAGAAGTAGTTCTATCTTCTCTAAATTGTGAAGATAGCAGCATAGGGTCTAGCAAGAGATCTCCTAATTCTCCGCGTATTCCGAACACCCTTGTTACTAAAGTGAGAATTAACCAACTTGCTGAACCAGTGAGATAGTGATACATCCCTCTTCCTTTCTGATTGATATATTCAGGGATTCCTGGGTAAATTTTTGATTTGTTGAAATCTTGACAATGTCGATAGATAGTATCTAGCACTTTAAATCCTTCATGTGCCTTTCTTCTCGTATATAGTGCATTCGCATACATTATAGCCATATGTGAGAACATTGCCCCATTTTCTTTATGGCCATAAGCAAAACCAAAACACCTACCCATATTAAATAAAACTTCATGGAAATTTGAGTTTAATCTTACCCCTCCTACGTCCTCATCCCAAAGATATTTCTGTACAGAGGAGATTACATCTTTAACTTGGTTATCAGTAGCAATTCCACCCATCAGAGGAAAAACTTGACCCGTAAGAGTCATTCTTACTCCCTTGGAATGATCTCCCTCTACTCGATTTCCATCATTATCATAGTATCCATTAAACCAGTGATAGCCCTCTTTGTTTGTGATCCATTCCGTTACTCGGATATGATTAGCTATCCAATTTCCTTTCTTTTCTAAATCTAAGATTAAATCATAAACGCTTAATTTAACCTTTTTACCCGATATTGTGTGAGAACAGTTTTTATAGAAATTTACAAGGAGTTTTCGTTTCTCCTGTGGAGAAGAGTAATCTATTGGTTTATTTAATGTATCTAAAAGGATTTCAAGCTCTGCAGCAAGCTCAACGAATTTTATGTCATTTTTAATGATAAGAGCGTTTAGGAGTTTTGCGAATTCTAAAAAATTACTTCCAAAAAGAGCAGTGAAAGCAACAGTTTCCCCATTTTCTCTTGCCATGTCGAGTCCATCATTCCAATCTGCACCCTCGATTAGAATGGAATTGTGATCGCCAACATTAAAGAAAGATGAGAGAAGTTGTATTAGTAAATGTTCAAGTATTGTTCCTTTGTATTTAAGTCCGTTTTCGGAGGAGAGTCTGGTTCCTTGATCAGGATTCCACTTCGGATCATGGGCTTTACAACGATTTATGTGTTTGTCTTTGAAATAGAATTGAGACTCTAAAAGGAATTCTAAATCTCCACTTTGATCAATGTATAATTTTGTTGTCAGAAACGGCCAAGTACCATGATCACTCCAAGTTCTGGGGATGTCGTTCCTATCTGCTTTAAATACACCAGGTTCTATACCAATTATTGTGGCATTACTACCATCAAATCGAATCCCAGCAAAATTGTTTAAGAGAAGATTACGGACATTTTTAGGTTCCATTAATAATAATGCAAGACAATCTTGCCAGAGGTCTCTCCAACCTCGGCCTCCTCGTCCATAATCATGATGGGGGAGGAATGAACACCCAAAGATTCTTCTAAGGATAGGCTGTAATGTCACCCATTTCATCCATCTATCAAATCGTTTATCATTTGTCTTAATACTAAGGATAAGTTTTTTTTTCCAATAGTTTTTTGTATCGCTCAAGGCTTGCATAAATTCCTTTTTCTGGAGGAAGCTCAAATCTCTAGTAAAGTCCTCCTCCTTTGTAATACTAAGCACAAGTCTGTATGATGCAGTGTTTCCTTTTGAAAGGGAAATAGTATTGAATCTTAGGGCTCCACAGGCTTCATATCCTTCAAGATCTTGGTCAGAAGTTAAATAATTCTGTGAGTTACATACAATTGTTTTTGGCCAGTCTAATGATCCCCCTTCGCCAATAAAATCCTCAAGAAGGGGAAAGAATCCTAATGGGGGTCGATCTTCATTATCAATCCCAAAAATTCCATAAGAGACTTTGTTCTTCTTATGACCACGCTCATCAAAAGAAAGTGTTGGTTTAACAGTAATTCCATATTTTTTAGTTGAAATTCTATGTAACAAACTAGTTACATGCCTATGATCTCGTAAATTATCAGCTGATCTGCAAAATAATGGAATTCCAGAAGTAGGAGTGATTCTTAGTTCTTCTTCACCAATATTTGTAATTTTTATTTCCATTAACTCTATTGTTCTGCTTTCAGCTGGAATAAAACTCAAGATCTCAGCTTGAATTCCGTATTTTTGGTTTTTTCTGATAATTTTATGCCAGAGGAATCCAGCTTCTAACTTTACAATCTCTTCCTCATTTGTAAATTTCAGATTTTTTTGGTAAGCAGAAATTCCAGAAATTGACCAAACGCCTTTA
>JBHLKY010000020.1:44491-45972 GCA_048886185.1 Candidatus Hermodarchaeota archaeon | reverse complement strand
CCAGAAAATATTGACTTTATGAGTAAACATGATGAAACAGATGAGGTATTCGTTTTGCTTAATGGTAAATGTATTCTTTTTATAGCTGAAGGAAACAAAAGAAAGATTACGAATTTGTATGCAGAAGACATGGTTCCATATAAAATTTACAATGTTAAAAGAGGAGTTTGGCACAACCACACATTAAGCGATGATGCAATGATCTTAATTGTAGAAAATCAAGATACGACCGAGTCAAATTCTCCTATTATAAAACTTACGAAAGAACAGAAAGAGCTTATAAAAGAGCTTACTGTTGAAAATTGGGGTTAATTTGGTAAACTCTTTGATTATATGAATGGATAATGTTATACGATTGATTATGAAAAGTAAATCAAAAAAGCCTTTAACTTTTTCTGAGATCCAGCAAGTTATTGAATATTCCCTTGGAACTCCTAAACTTGGATCAATCGTGGAGCTAACCGATGGGTGGTTTAATGCTGCGTATTCAATTGAATTGCCTGACCTTGATCAAGAGGTTGTAATGAAGATTGCTCCCCCTCCTGAAATAAAAGTTCTGACCTATGAAAAGAATATAATGCAAACAGAATTTCAAGTATATAAACTTCTTAAAGAGAAAACTGATGTACCAGTACCAGCAATTTTAAGTTACGATTTCGAACATGATATCCTCAATCGTGATTTTTTGATTTTGGAAAAGCTGAAAGGTGTTCCCTGGAACAAAATAAAGAATAATCTAAGCCAAGAACAGAATGATCAGTTAAAATATCAGATGGGTGTTTATGCAGCCCACATTAACTCGAACATTGGTAAGTATTTTGGGTATTTCACTGATTATGATAAATCTTACAACAAAAACTGGGAAGAAACCTTCCTAAATATGATTAAAAATGTCCTAGATGATGGGATTTTGCTAGATGTAAAATTGCCCCAAAATCGTGAAAAAATAATGAAACTGATTGAAAAACGAAAGGAAACTTTAGATGTTGTAAAAACACCTCAATTAGTCCATTGGGATTTATGGGAGGGGAATATTTTCATTAAAGACAAGGGGTCTAGAAATTATGTTATTGAAGGAATCATTGATTGTGAAAGAGCACTTTGGGGTGATCCCCTTATAGAATATGAATTTATCAACGCACCAACAAATAAAGCTTTTCTTAAAGGCTTTGAGAAGGGCCGAAAGGCAAAATTTGAATTTTCAAATGATCTGAAGACCCGACGACGCCTATATAATGTCTATCTCTTCTTGATAATGGTCACTGAAGCAAAAAGTAGAGGTTACCATGGAAGTGAAGCCCTATCGATCATAAATTGGGCTAAAGATCAGTTACAGAATAATTTAACTCAGCTTGAAGAGAAATAGCTTACTTTACCTGTAAGATTAGTCAATTCCCTGTTGAAGCGCTTTTAGGGTTGCTTTATCCAACCTTTCTTCTTTTGAATAGTTAGGATTATCTTGATATTTTTCAGTAAAATCA
>JBHLKY010000020.1:0-44391 GCA_048886185.1 Candidatus Hermodarchaeota archaeon | reverse complement strand
GCGCTTTTAGGGTTGCTTTATCCAACCTTTCTTCTTTTGAATAGTTAGGATTATCTTGATATTTTTCAGTAAAATCAAAAATACCAAAATCCATGTTTTTATAACTCCAATAAGTATAAGAAATCCGATATTTATGAAGAATTGATATCAAGTCAGTAAGCCAGTTCTTTCGGGTTTCTTGATCCGCTTTTACCACACAACCGAACTCCCCACATAATATTGGGACATCATACTTCTGTTTGAAAGCTAAGACAGGAATAATTGTCCTTTCAAGTTCTGATTTATTCCATTTTATATCTTGTCTCTCAAAAAATGAAGCAAATTGTGGGGAGACTCTAGCAACTTCCTTCTTCACGTTTGCTAAACCTTCAGGCCTTCCTGGATATTTTACATACTTTCTATAGATATTGTTATACACAAAGGGAACCCATTCAGCCATTTGATGAGTGATTACATGCGGTTCATAAAAATGAAAACTATAAACTATTTTTTCGTCAGCAAATTTCGGCATACTCTTAAATGTGGAGGCTTGTCCCCAAAGGTTTGATTCCACAATAATATATTTATTTGGATCATTCTTCCTAATTATTGGAATTATTTCCTCAACTAACTTATACCAATCAGAGGCTTTTGAGGCTGTTGGTTCGTTCATGATCTCGTACATGACGTGATTTAAGGTTCGATATCTGTTAGAAAACATCTCCCAGATTTTTAAAAATCTTTCACGATTCTCTGAGTTTAGATCCCAGAGATCATTTTTTTCACTCTCTCTAACATCGAAAGTATGTCCTGGGGCTTTATGTAAATCTAAAATAAGAAAAATATTTTTTTCCTGAGTCCATTTTACCACTTGGTCAATTAATTTTAATCTATATTCCAAATAATGAAATGGTTTTGCATCTTCTTCGAAGAAAAAATAATCGACAGGTAGTCTAACAACATTAAATCCCCACTCCTTAATGATTTCCATATCATCAACTGTTATAAATGTATCCAGATGTTCTTCACTGAATTCTTCCACTTGTGAGAAATAACCACCAATATTCACACCTTGTAAGTACATAAAAATATCTCCTTATGTTGATAAGACTTATTAGTCCTTCAGATTAACTTTTTGACAAATTAAAATACTAATTAAATACAATATACTTACTTTTTTAATATATCATTTTCATTTCTGCTCATGTTTTAAAAATAAAGGAAATAATTAATTTGCTGAAGTCTATTTTATTTCTAAATAATGAAATTCTCTCATTTACTTATCTCAAAAGATGTTTTGTATATCCTAGTGAAACCAACTTCTTGTAAGCCTCCCAAACATCCTTTGGAATTTCTTGAAAAATCTGAAATCCTTTACTCGGATAAATCTTGATTCTTTGTAGATCTCCAACAAGAATATTAATTACATCTTCTTTCACAATTTCCTTATTGGGATATTCTTCAAAATCAATTGGAGGAGATGTCAGAATTATTTCCTTTTCTGGCCAAATTTTTTTAAAAGTTGTATACGCTCTTCTCTCCATATATGGTTTTTGAACAACAATTATCTTCTTGGGATCAATATTCTTACCCTGTAAGATTTTCTTAGTATAGAGAATGTTTTCTCCTGTATTTGTAGCTTTATTCTCAATAATTATTCTGTCTTTAGAAATTCCCATATTTATAGCTATTTTTGCAAACACCTCCGCTTCTGGTTCATTCCAATCAGTCTTTAATAAATCGTTTTTACTACGAATTCCTCCGGAAAAAATAATAATTGGAGCCCAACCTTCAAGAAATAGACTGGCTGCATATTCAGCAACTCGTACATCATGACTCCCAAGAACTAAAATACAATCAGATTTCTCGAGCTTGTGATTCATATGATGATAATTCCAGATTATTTTTGCTAATAGATTTACATATTCTGATTTCATAAAAAGAATAATAGTTTCAAGCATCTTAAAGATATCTCAGAGAACATCACTAGATTTCGGATCATTATATTTCTAGCCGAAGATATACTCTAGCTCGAAGAAAAACTATAAAACTATAGTTAATAACTTTATAGGGTATTTAATCATGAATATTAAAACCTATGGAGATATTTGTTTCCATATACTATTTTAAAGTCCATTCCTATTCATTATTTTATAGAGACTCCTTATGGTGCAAATCTGGCCAAAATGATACGCATCGTGATGAATCATTGTTGAGATAATTTGCTTAATTGTCCATGAATCCCCCCAGTTTGTAGGAACTAATGTATCTAATTGATCGTCAATTAGATTTTGAAGACTATCTACCAATTCTATTTGAGTTTGGTTTAAATAAACGAGACTGTTTGGCCATTCGGGACTTTCAAGGTCACTCCATTTCAAGATGCCTTCTTTAAAAGCATATTCGTTATACATCTGCTTACATTGGGCTAAGTGAATGACCTTATATTCAATTGTGGAGATAGGATCCAAATTTTGAGATAATATCCATTCATCTCCTTTTATATTCCATTGTTTGATAATTTCCAATGTTCTAGAGTGATAAGACGGTTTCCATTGCGCTTCTTCCTTACTAATTCCTTCCAAGGTGTGTATTAATTCTTGAAAACCATTCTCTAACTCCCATATCATCAATTGAACCTTTTTTTGATCAGTCAAATTTTACAGGCTTCCTATAACGCTTGTAATAGCTATTTTGTTGGCATTGCAAATGTTAGGGTCTTTAACCGTTCCTGATATTTCAATGGAGATTTATAATAAAAAGCTAATAGGATTAAAATCAGAAATATGAAACTCGAAACATAAATGAAAACAAAAATTATCTTTTTAACAATCTCTAAATGATATTGAAAGGGAAGAATCTTCATGGATCCAGTGTTTATCCTATTGGCTTTTATTGGAACCGTTGTTATTTCAATAAGTTTCGTGTACAGTAAATTAGTTCTCTCTCAAATTAAAAATCCAATTCACATGTTATTTCTTCAAATAGTAATTAATTATATACTTTTATTATTTATTTATCTCCCAAATCTTTTATTGCTTGATTCAGAGATGACTGAAAATCTATCCATTAACAGTATTTTTATTATATTCTGTTCTGCGATAGCTATTTTTGCTGGATTGGTTACTTTTTATATTGGCTTACATCGGGGAAATGTATCAGCTGGAGGAGTGATAATTTCTTCACGAGTAATAGTTAGTATTATCTTAGCATGGTTATTTCTAAATGAGCGTTTTCCTTTCAATTCATATCTTTTTATTATACTAGTGTTCATAGGAGTTCTAATGGTATCATGGGAGAGAGAGTTGGGATTAGAGGAGATTTTTCTTTTTAAATCCAGTGGATCAGGATGGTTTGTCATAGCAGTTATCTTTTTTGCTATAGGAAATGCGTTTATTCGTCTACTTAGCAATCAAATTAATGTTCTCACTCAACTTGTACTCCGTTTAACATTTTTGCTATTTGCCACTCTTTTGTTATATCCATTCTTAAATAGAAAAATTGGAGATAAAAAATCCTTAAAAGAAACCGTAGGAAACCTAAAATTAGTTTCCCAGGCCATATTATATGTAGCTCTGATAATGATTGCAGATATTACCACGACTCTTGCTATAGGGGAATCTTTAACTATTACTGAAGCTATTACTGCTTTAGAAGGGTTATTTGTTTTTATATTCATGATTCTCATTGCACAAAATAAAACTCTTCGGAAAGCCCTTCAAGAACCCTTTGATAAGAAAACACTAGCAGTCCGATTTCTTGGAGTAGTTGTAGCAACTATGGGGATAATTAGTTTTATTTATAGCCTATGAATTTCTTCCAAAGTTAATAATTCTACAATGAAAAGGAAAGATTAAAAATGAGTGATTTTTTAAATCTAAAAGGTAAAATGAGTGATTGGGGGCCATTTGGGTTAGAAAGTTCAAGTACATTAATTTTTTCGATGGGAAATCCCTGTGAAGGACATGGCCCAGCACTATCAACTGATAATGATAGTCGCTGTGCGAATTTCGTTGCTTATCATGTATCTGAACAATCTGGATCCAAATTTATTGCCCATATCCCTTATACAACTGATCAAGTGGGAGATATTGCATTTGATTGGAGTCCTGCTTACATACCAATGGAAGAATGTGTGAATAAAAGCGGAGCCTACATAGAGTATCATTGTAGGATTCTTAAAGAAAGAGGAATAAATTTTTCCAAGGTAGTCATTATTAATGGCCATGGCGGAAATTATGGAATAGATAAATTCCCTATTTGGAAAGAGTTGAAGACTACATTTGATTTATCTGACTTAATGTTTATTAATACATATGAGGTGGATATAGATGAAGTTCTTGAATCACAAAATTTCTCCAAAGAAACTTACAACGCTTATTCAATAGCAGTGAAAACTGGGGGACATGCAGATACCATTGAACACTCAGTTGCAACATTATATAGTGGGATCGATTATGGAAAGTTCTATCAAATGAATAATTATATTAAAAAGGATAAACAAGCTGCTTTGAAAAAATGGCCCGTTTTAGGAGGATTAGGAGGTTATCTCAAGTTTGGTGGGGAAAGATATGAAGCATTGAGAAAAGTGGGATTAGAGCGCTGCTTGAGACAATTTGAAAAAGATGGTCAAATATTCCTATTTCCAAAATTAGCACAGATAGTTATGGATCATCTTATTAAACGGATTTGCCTTATAATAAAACCTGACAAGGAAGAATTCTGACAAATTATTTCACATTTTGGATGATATGGGTGATTGAAAAATGAAAGCTCAACAGATCATTATTTCCTCACCAGGTGTAGTCAAACTAGAAGAATTTGAGTTTAATTTCAGGAATCTGGGGAATAATGACATTGCCATAGAAACAGAATTCAGTATTATAAGCGCTGGGACTGAGCTAGCAATACTTGAGGGTATTGAATCATGGGCTTCTTTACCATTTGTACCAGGATATGGATCCGTTGGAGAAGTGATTGCGATTGGTAAGTCAATCAGACACTTTAAATCAGGGGATCGTGTTTTCACCTTTGGTAAACATGCTAGCCATGGGTTAACCTCAGTACTCACTCTTCCAGTACCAGACACTTTAAGTAGTCTAGATGCTGTTGTATCTAGGATAGCTGCGGTTTCAATCACTGCGAATCGCGTTTCACAGGCTGAGCTTGGTGATTATATTTCAGTATTCGGTTTAGGACTCGTTGGAAATTTATCCGCTCAATTTTTTACTCTTTGTGGCTGTGAAGTAATAGGAATTGATATTTCCAAGTCAAGACTAGACTTAGCTAAAATGTGTGGAATAAAGCATGTTATTAATCCCTTGGAAGTTAATATTAATGATAGAATATTTGCTATTACTAATGGGGAAAAATGTAGGTCAGTAATTGAAGCGACTGGTATCCCATCGGTAGCTGAACAGGCAATTAATTGTGCTGGTGAATTAGGAGAACTTATTCTGCTTGGAAGTCCAAGGGGTGAATATCAAAGTAATTTAACAGAATTTCTCAACCGAAGTCATCTCATTTCACACGGATGTATTACGATTAAGGGAGCACTTGAATGGCGTTTTCCTATTAATAGAAATTCAGTATCAAAACACTCTATTGAAAGAAATTTAGAAATTATCTTTCAATTATTAGAAGATAAAAAATTGAATGTTTCTAGTCTTATCACTCATAAATTATCCCCCTCGAAGTGTAAAGAAGCATATGAGGGATTAAAAAATAATAAGGATGAGTATATCGGTGTAATTTTCGATTGGAAGAAATAAAGGAAAACAAAGACTCCAATATATTGATCCCTCACTATTTGTTTTCATCAAACCAATATTATGAGTCTTCCAGTCCAGCCTATGTTTAGTTGATTTACTCCCCTGTATGATTTTATGTTACCAAATTCAATTCTCACTCTGTCATCGGTTTTCACTTGTGAAATCTGTTCATTCCATAGTATTAAAATGATTTTTCCAGTAGAATCACCAAGTTCAGCATTAGCCACAGAAAGTACTTTTCCTGAAGATCGGGATCTCACTTCCCTAGGTGAGGATATTGTATGAATAACTCCCTCTACAGTAACTTCTTTCAATCCATCTCTAAGCTCTCCTACTTTCATCATCGGGTAAGGTCTTGATGGGTCCATTACTTTTTGATACCAGATTCCCCTCCAAGTAGGATTTCCCTTTTCCCATCCAACCTGTATAAATCCTAACTTCTCATAAAAGTGTCTTGTTCTCACATTCCACTCAGGAGTTCCTAAAGTCCAAAGTTGGACTTCAGGATACATCTCCCAAAGCAATTCCATAGCTCGAGAAGCAATACCTTGGTTGTGGCAAGGAGGATCAACGAAAATTCCTTCTAGCACTCGGTGTTGTTTTCCCCCTCGAGAAAAAATACCACCAACGATATTCTCATCTAGGAGAATTTTATAGTAATCCATGAATTTCATAAATCGTTGGTGAAATGATGGGGAGTCATACCATGGTGGGCCTCCAGGCCCAGGTGCCCCTACTTCAATATCACTGTCAAAAGCTCTTTTAGATATTGACGTGAGCTTCTCTGCATCTTTTTTCATGGCTCGTGCAATACTGATTTTAATCATTTTCATATTCTATTCCAAATCGTCAATTCATTAATCTGGATTGCTCATATAACTATTATTTGGGGAAGAAGTGATCGTAGACTCAATGATGAGTGAGTAAGAGTAGTTCACTACATTATGCTGATGTCAATAAAAACAACAAAGTTATTATTAATTAGTTTATTGAGTCAATTTCCTCACTATTTCATAGAAGAAAAATAACTCCATCGTAATCTGACTGTTAAAATATAGAGAGAATATAAAGTATTAGGAGGTGTGTGTCACGCACCTCCTAATTATGCCATGAAAATTTAAGATAAGTAAGATTTATAGATTCTGCTGACTTAAAATTACTTTTTAGGTTTTTTAATCTGAGGTTTTCGAATCTTTGACTCTTTTTTCTTCTCTTCAGACATTAAATTCACCTCTGTTACAAATAAATTTTCTGATTAAATTGCCTCTTTCAAGGAAATATAATCATTTATTTTCACAATTTTCTAATATTTAAATCTTTCCCTCTGAAATCGTAAATACGAATAGCTCCATTATAGAACATTTGCTTAAGCTTTTCTTGTTTATTCTTTAAATCCTAACAAGAATCTGAACGAAATAAAAAATCTGAATTACATTCTAATATATATTTCATTAATGTTATAATTTCTATGGCATAATCTCAATGATTCCTTGAACAAGCATGTTCTTACCCTCAAAATCATAATATTTACTCTGTATCTTTCTGATAGTTTTTTTTTACAAAGAAAAAGGGAAAAAACTTATAGTCTTAATGTATTTCTGTAGTTAAGTGGAAATACTAGTCCTTTTTATCTACATTACAATTCTTCAAAGAGAAAGAAAAAAGAAAAGTGAATTTAAAGTAATTGCTTTTTAATTATTTTCGGGTAGTTGAGAAAAAACATAAATAGAATTGACTCAATTAGAGAGTAACGTCAAAATTGATTCAATTGAGGAAGTTTTATGGGAAATAATGAGCTTAGAGAATGTGTTGTTGTTGATGCAATTCGGCTGCCAATGGGGAAATCCTCTAGGGCCCAAATGGATAAATACGGAGGATATTACCGAAATATGTCTTCACAAGATATGTTAGCGGGTGTTTTAGAGATCCTTGTTGATCGAGTTCAATCACAGTCGAGTTCCTTCGATCCTCATGAAATTGAGGATGTTCATGTGGGTGTCTTAACTCAGATTGGAGACCAAGGAGCAAATATCGGTCGAATTGCTCAATTAATGGCAAAAAATCTCCCTGATATCGTTGCCGCTGCAACTGTCAATAGATATTGTAACGCAGGATTACAAGCAATTAATACATGTGCAAACGCCATCAAAGTCGGTGATGGTGATATTATGATAGCTGCAGGGGTTGAGAACCTCACACATTATCCTATGGGTATTGATTTTCAAGTTGGATTCATGTATCCTGTTGAGAACATTTATTGTCATATGTCTGATACCCGGATGGAAGAACTTCAATCTAGAATGAGCTTTGTTCAAGGAGAGTCTGCAGAACTAGTTGCTGATAAATATGATATCTCAAGAGAGGATATGGATAAGTTTGGTTTATGGTCACATCAAAAGGCCACGAAGGCAATGAGAGACAAAGAAACATATAAGAAACGCGTTGTTCCTTTTGAAGTTAAAATTGAAGATCCAGATGGTTCTTTTGGAACAAAAATGGTAGTAGAAGACCAAACAGTTCGTACAATATCTCTTGATGACCCTGACACAGCTTATGCCCAAATACAATCCCTACCCCCCGTTTTCCGTCCAGAAAATGGAAGAGTAACTGCCGGAAACTCTTCGCAAATTACAGATGGAGCTTCTGCTGTAATGCTAATGTCAAGAGAGAAAGCGGACGATTTAGGAATTAATCCAATGGTGAAAATTCTTTCAACTGCATTGGCGGGAGATGATCCTATGCTTATGCTGACTGGGCCTATTCCTGCACAAGAACGAGCGTTAAAAAGAGCTGGTGATCTATCAATGGCTGAAATGGGTTGTATTGAACCCAATGAGGCATTTGCTTCTCCTTGTCTAGCTTTTGCTAAACACTTCAATTATCCTTTCGATGATCCCCGTGTTAATCCATATGGTGGAGCGATAGCAACTGGTCATGCTATCGGATCTTCAGGTGTTCACTATTTTAGTGATATGGTTCATTATTTAGTTAATAAAAAGAAACGATATGGTATCCAGACGTTATGTGGTGGTGGGGGTGTCGGTATCGCCACTGTGATTGAACGGATATGAGTCTTCTATCCTTTTTTTCTTTCTTCTTATTAGAAATATTTCGTGATTTATTAGAGTTTACTTTCATTATTCATGCTAAAATGTAAAAATATAGTAAAAGCAAGGTGAATCAAGGTAAAGGAAAAATTTTTTTAAGAAAATGTTCAGTTTTATCCTTAAACACCTCACTGACGCTTAAGAACGTCATTTACCCTATATCTTCAATTAGAAACACATTATTAATTGTTTTATGTTATATTCTAAAAGCTAAAATTTCATGGATCATATCGGAGCTTTCCGAACCTAAATGTCAAATCAGATCGATCTCCTCGGTTTTCTACTGATTTTGTTTATCGCTTTCATTCTTGTATTGTTAAACGGCTTTTTTGTGGCTGCTGAGTTCGCTTTAGTAAGTGTTCGTCCATCTAGAGTAGAAGAACTCATCAAATCAACAGGGAGTAGAAGAGCAAAAGCCGTAAAATTAGCCATTGATAACCAAGATGAGGTGATTAGTGCCACACAATTAGGAATTACAATGGCAAGTTTAGCTTTAGGGTTTGTCGCAGGTTCATATATCGAGCCTGTTATTGAGGAAGGATTTACTGCTCTAGGAATATTAGCTGGATTGTCTCTGGGAGCCATTTTTGCTTTTGCAATTACTACATATATGCACGTTGTTCTAGGTGAATTAGCGCCAAAAAGTGTGGCTTTACAATATCCTATGCGAACAAGCTTGTGGGTTGCGAAACCATTACATTGGTTTGCAATGTTATTTAAACCCGTAATTTGGTTATTTAACCAAACAGGCTGGTTAATCCTCTCAATTTTTGGTATAAGACCTATAATGGGTCACAGGAACATTTATTCTGAAACTGAGTTGAAGTTACTAATTTCTCAATCATCAGAGGCAGGTATTCTAGAAGAACGTGAGAGTGCGATATTGAAACGTACTTTTGATCTTCCTGATACTCAGGTACGAATGATTATGACTCCAAGATATGAAATGAAAACAATATCAGTATCTGATGATTTTGAAGAGATTGTTAAGTGTGTTAATAGCACAGGTCATTCCCGCTTTCCTGTTTTTGATGAATCACGAGAAAAAGTCATTGGCTTTTTATATGCCAAGGATCTCTTAAATTACTTGGAATTATTTTTAGATTCTGATGGAATTGCTGATAAAAAGCAACAAATTGACATTTCACAATTATTGAGAGATGTAGATTACGTACCTGAAACTATGCGAGCAGATCGTCTGCTAGAAAAATTGCAAACTGCAAAACGGCACTCTGCTATTGTAGTAGATGAATTTGGGGCAGTAGTGGGATTAATAACTTTAGAGGATATTCTAGAGCTTTTAGTTGGTGATATTCAAGACGAATATGACTATGAACCCGCTGAAATCACTCCCTCAGATGAGAATGAAGGGGAGTCAAAAGTTAGTGGTCAAACCTCCTTGGATGATTTTAATGATTATTTCACTACGAATTTCCAATCAGATATTTCTGTTACTATTGGAGGATTCATTCTAGAGAAGCTTGGCCGATTACCTGAAGAAAAAGAAGTTTTCAAAATAGAGGACATTGTCTTCACTGTGGATGAAATTACTGAATTACGTATTGAGACCTTACTTGTTCGGGGGAAAAGAAAAAGGGAAGAAATTGAGGAGGAATCTGAGGAGGGGATAAAGGGGAATAATTCAGAAGCTAAGTAATGAATTATTGAGGGAGAATCCTTACTGATTCGGAGCAAATGTATCAATCATCAATTTCACATCATCAGAGAGTTGATAAAGGACTGGACAGGTACAACCACTTTCTATCCATTGATTTACCTGCTCAACGCACTCACTTGGACTTCCACTGGCAGTAATTTTCTGGACAATTTCGTCAGGGATATACTTCATTGCTTTATGTATTTCCTCTTTAGTTGCTGGCCAGGTAAGTTCTTCATGAATTTTATCAAGGATATCTTGAGGCATTTTGCTTGCTTTCATTAAATGTGGCTGTTGTCCCATGTATTGGGTTAGTAATTCTCTAGCTTCATCCAATGCTTTTTCTCGATCTTGATCCATTGAACAGACAATTAATTGTGGCCGATCAATATCCTTAAGTGATCCTCTAGCTCTTTTTGCTCCAATTTCCAAATACTTCAATGCTGTTTTATTATATTCTGGCGATACCATGTAGTTGAGTAAAATACCATCAGCAAGATTTTGTGCACAAAGCTCTCCAGTAAGTTCCATCATTTTCATCCCTGTTGCACCAATCAATATCGGAACTTCGCGCGGTTTATTAGGGTCTCCATGAACGATGTCTAATCGTATTTCATCGACATGCACAAACTCACCATCAAAAGAAACAGTTTCCATATTGAGTAATTTTTTCATTACTGTCACATACTCTCTCATCATGGTTAATGGTTTTCTTTGTGGTGTACCTACTTTACTTGCTAGAGGTTCCCACCACGCACCTATTCCACAAATAAATCTGCCTGGTGCCATTTGATCCATGGTACTAAATGTTGCTGCCATCAGTGCAACATTACGAGTCAAGTTATTAACTACGCCAGTGCCCAATTTAATCTTATTTGTTACTGCAGCCATTGCAGAAAGGGGAATAGTTGCCACACGAGCCAGTCTTGACTCAGCCTGCCATATAGCTTCGAATCCCTTCTTTTCTGCATATTTAGCAAATTCTATAGACATAGGAATATCATGTTTATCCTGTAAATAGAGTGCAATGCGAGAAATATCAGTCATTTTTCCTCTAGCTCCTAATATTCGTTGTTTTTAGGAAAAACTTAATTATACTCAATAATTTTTCTTTTTAGTCTAATATATTCCAATTCTTATTTATTGAACCATGATTCAAAAAGAGGGTGTTGATCCTTCTCTTATTTTGTAAAAAGGTCTTCCATGGAATACAACTGCTGTACAATCAATTTTTTGAACCAATTTTTCCGATGGTCTTCGTCCTAGTCGAGGTTTACCATATCCAAGAATAATCAAATCTAATTTGTCTTTCTTGACAACTTCAGCTATTGATCTTACAAAATCATGGCCTAAAATGTGTCTTTGCTCAATTGGTATACCCATTCGAATTGCTTCTCCAATATTATGTAAAAAAATAGAAATATCTTCTTGAACTCCAGGAGCTTCAGACATTACTTCAGGTGTGATTAACTTAGGGACATGAGTCCAGTGATAAGCGATTAAGTCAGCAATTCTTGTTGATGAAACCATAGCAATCCCAAGTTGTAATAAGAAAGGATCACGTTTGGAACCTGGAGTTAAAGCCCCTACATGTTCAAATGTGACTTTTTTATCAATTGACTCTGTCTTACTAGGAAAAACTTGAAGTCCTGGTATAGGCATTTTTCTGAGAGCATTATGAGAAATGCTAATTTCCCCAATTTTTCGTTCCCGAGGGGAGGGTAAGATCGCTAATTGGTATTCCCCTGTACTTGCAACCTCTACCATATGTTGAATGATATCGCGTGCTGAGATCTTTTTTTGGGAAGGAGTAACTATTTTCAATTCATATAATAGGTTAAATCGTTTCAATTCTTCTATATAAGTAGTAAATGATTCTTCTTTTTCGTATCCAAAATGATACAACGTCACTTTTGGTCCAAATTCATGCGCAATATGTATCGCTATTCTAAGTGTATCCCATTCAAATGGTTTCCCTCTTACTGGAACTAAGATATTATTCAATACCGTAGTAAAAAATGCTTCAGGTATATAATCAGCTCGGGGCCTGATATGTTTTATTAATTTCTGAGGGGCTTGCATTGGGGTTCTTTTTCGAGCATAACTAATATAGAGTCCTGTTCCAATCAATAGCCATATCAATGTTGTAAAAAATGCCTCAAAATGAAGGAATAATGTGAACATGAAGATGATTAAAAGAGCTATTCCACCTAAAAGAGGAATCAAAGGGAATAGTGGAGTTTCGTAGCCATAATCTAGCTTCTCTTTTGATAGTCTCACCCGTTTTCGGATTAAAATGGCTGAAATCATGACTTGTCCGAAGAGTATCATAAACATTATGTCAGCTGAGGTCGCTACAGCTTCAATAGGAATTATAATAGCCATGATGATAACTACCAACCCTGTTGTGTAAATCGAATTTATTGGAGTATGCCATTTCTTTGAAACTGCTCCTAATTGGGGTGGTAACGATCCGTCTCTTGCTAGTGCAAAAGCTACACGAGTGGAAGAATAAATAGTTGCATTTAATGCTGATAATGTTGATAAGATTCCTCCAAATAGAATAACAACCAATCCTAGTCCAGGTATCATCTGTTGAGCAGCAAATAATAGACCTAATTCCTTGTTTTCGCTTAAAAATTCCCAATTTGTTTGTCCTTCTACTACGAATGCTCCAAGAGAGACCATACCTACAAGTAGATAGATAGGGATGACTATTAAAACTGAGAGAAGAACAGATTTTGGGATACTAGTTTTTGGATCATAAATCTCCTCTCCAGTTTGACATACAACTTCATATCCTTCAAATGCAATAAAAGTAAATCCCATGGCGGTGAAAATGGAAAAAAATCCTCTTGGAAAAAAATCTACGAAGTTTAATGAGGTTTGAGAAGGATTTAGAATCATAATTATTAATCCTGTAAAGATAAAAAAGCCAAGAATTAATACTTTTAATCCAGATATCCATGTTTCTGCTTTTCCCATAACCGAAGATCCAAACTGATTGATGAGGATGAATAAAATGATAGCTGTTACCCCGATTCCCTTTTCTACAAAAAATATATGTTCATTAGGGATATTAATCCCTAGATTAACAAGAAATGCAACAAAATACGCACCAAAACCGAGTGCATATAATGAACCTGCTACAGCCGCTGCAAACCAGCTCATCCATCCAGAATAGAATCCTTGAGTTTCCCCTAAACCTGCGCGTGCCCAAATGTAGCCTCCACCAGCTTCAGGTATTGCAGAGCCAAGTTCAGCATAAACCATTGCAATTAAGGTTGCAATTAATCCATTAAAAGCAAAAGCAACCAATAATCCTGGACCTGCAATTCCTGCGGCAATTCCAGTAAGTACAAATATACCTGCACCAATCATAGCTCCAACACCAGTCATTGTTGCTTGAGTTACTGTCATATCCCTTGATAGATCTGCACCATTTAGAACGGTATCTTGCCCTTTATATGGTTTAGGCTCAAGAATAAAACGTTTCCTACTTAAGAATACCACTTGTATTAACGAGTAGGCGATTAATCCAATGATAATAAAAAGAGAGATAGCTATTAACAGTAAACCAAATAGCATATCAGGAATTGGGGCCATGGATCTTCAACATCAATTAATGATATATAATAATTCAGTGATAAATTCTAACTAGTTATCATCCAAATTTAACATGTTCACTGCTTCTTTGTTAGACTCATAAAAATCCATAACTGAAAAGAGTTTAATGTACAGAGGTAAAATTGGATTACATGAATAGAAGGGAAAGAAAATGCACAAACAACCAATTATTAAAGTGAAATTTGAAGACGTACCGAGTTTCGCTATTTCAGGTTTTTTTGGTGGAGTTAATCCCAATGAGGGAAATATAAGCTTCTTTCAGGATCAACTTATTCCACGAGAAAGTGATAGACCAGGACAGATCATCTTAGATACAATTGAACATAATTTTGTAGTTACCGTCAGAATGAGTCCTGCAGTTTTCAAAAGAATGGCTCTTTGGATGATTGAACACGTAAAACGATTTGAAAATATGCATGGAGAGATCCAATTAGGACGTCCTGTTAAAAAGGAAGAAGAAGAACCACCATCCTTCTATGGGTAATAAAGCCTTCATTCTCTATTCTTTTCCAACGGTAAAAAGGTAATCATGACTCATCATTCCTGTTGATTTTCCATGATGAGTTGAACGCCCTGAAGCAGCACGATCATCGCTTAATCTCACTCGAATTGACTTTAAAACTTGAAAACCTACCTTTGTTAACTGTAATTCAAATGTTTGTATATCAGATGTATTTTTGAAACCAAGCCAAAAAAAGGCATATTTAAGAGGTTTAAGCAGTCGGTAACACTCTTTCAGTGATTTTAGACTGTTCTCCCAATAATTTCTTCCAGATCTACCAGTCCAACAGAGTTCTATTTTTGAAAGAGGATTGATTTTCAGTATATTAGAAATCACATCAGATCGTTTTGACTTCCTCAAAGATCGTCTTTGGATCTGAACTTTTTGATATTCAATGTCCTTGTCTTTATAGGGAGGTGAAGTCACTATTAAGTCAACTGAGTCATTTTCTTGTTCCATATATTGGTTTGAAGCCAATTTAAAAACGGGGGTAAATTTAGGGCTTCGTGGAAGGGATGAAATTTCTCGTATCATTTTACTTGCTTTACGTTCAAAGATTGGAATAATAGAGATATTTTTATTTTTGATTTCAAAATCCCTTCTTCCAACAATTTTGATGGAATGGATAAGAGCTAGTTCAAAAAATTGTTTAAAAGAAAGCTCCTTAGAAATGGTTGAAATCATTGCAAAAATAGAATTAATTTCATTTGAAATCGAAGATCCGAGGCATACTTTATCCTCATAATCTAGAATATCGCATTTAGGGTCTATCGTTTCACTTACTTGTGAAAGTATTGTTACAAGATAAGCTTTTAAGATATTAGAATCAAGATAGGTAGTTTTTACACTAGAAACGAGAATTGCAAATGGATTGATGTCATATCCAAGAAATCTTCTATCTAGAAGCATTGCTTCTAATCCAGTAGTTCCCCCTCCTACAAATGGATCTAGAACAAGATCTCCCTCAGTAGTAAATCGTTCAATCAATCCTCTTGGTAATTTCGCTTGAAACTTTGCTGGGTACGAGTAAAATGTTCGTGTATACCCTTTATCTCGCTCTGGTTTTGTTAATTTCATGATCCATCTAATATTAGAGCTATTGAGTTTCATGTGAATAGATTCCAAGAGCTGGGTAATTTCTTTGATCTTTACTTCATTGAAAACCCTTGAGGTGGGAAGAAAAAAAAATAAGGATGAATCCCATTAATTCATCCTTTCCTTTTTTTATATCTGAGTGAATGACTCAACAGTTTTCTGATCAAGCTTCTTAACGACTTCCACAAGCAGTTTCACTGCTTCTTCCACGTCTCCCAGATCTAATATTCCATTATGTGAATGGATGTGTCTCGTAGGTACACTAATCACTAGAGAAGGACAACCTGCACCTGTTATGTGAATCATTCCAGCATCAGTCCCTCCTCCTAAAACTATGGACAGTTGATGAGTTATCCCCTTTTTCTTTGCGATATCTAATACGAAGTGTTTTAATCTTGGATTCGGTATCATAGACGCGTCTGCAGTCAGAATTGAAACTCCTTTGGACATTTCTGATGGAGCTTTGGTCTTCTCAACTTCTGGTACATCTCCAGCAATATCTACTTCCAAAGCAAATCCAATATCAGGTTGGATGACATGGGCGGCAGTACGAGCGCCTCGTAATCCAACTTCTTCTTGAACTGTAGCAACACCAAAAATCTGGTTTGGATGCTCAATATTCTCCTCTTTCAAGCGTCGCATAACTTCCGCTGCAATAAAAGCACCTATTCGGTCATCAAAACCTTTGGCCATTGCTAATGTTACTTCTTTCTTTTTTTCCTCGTCCTTCTCTTTTGTTATCTGTGTACGTTTTAATAGTTCGAATTTGCTATCAGGTACAGCTGGATCACCGATTTTAATACCAAGGGCTTCAACTTCCTTTTTGCTTTTACATCCAACATCAATGTACATCTTTGTTTTAACCACGACTTTTTTCCTTTCTTCAGGATCAAGTATATGAGGTGGTTTAGCAACAATAATACCTGTGATTTTCGAGCCATCTCGTACTTTTATGATAACTCTCTGACTTAAAAGAGTTTGATCCCACCACCCACCAAGTTGATTAAAAGTGAGATACCCTTGCTTATTGATCCCTGTTATTATGAAACCTATTTCATCCATATGGCCTGCAAGCATAATTTTAGGCCCTTGATTGCCTTTTCGGAAAATAATTGAACCTGTCTTATCTTGAGAAACTTCATCAACAAATTGGGTGACATATTCTTTAATGAGTTTTGCTACTTCATGTTCAAAGCCTGATGGGCCAAAAGCATTAGTCCATGCTTCTAATTGATCGATGTTTAACTTCATTTTCATTTTCCTCATAAAATATTATGGATCACAGAATAATATGGTGATTATTTCAATGTTTACCGAGTTTTAATTCACAGTTTTATTCAAATATAAGCAGAAATGTTTAAAATAAAAGCTAGAATAACCTCTCATTGAATTATAAACCAATTAAATCATATTTCGAATAATTGAAACTAAATTTTTAAGAGTTTATCACAAAAAGTATCCAATGGGTTATGATGAAATTTTCTGTTATAGGAAACACAGATGTAAAGGCCTCCCAAATTGGATTAGGAACATGGCAATTCGGATCTAAAAGCTGGGGTTATGGTACTGATTTTAACAAAGCTGATGCTATTTCAATTGTTAAGAAAGCATTAGAATTAGGGATTAATATAATAGACACCGCTGAAGTATATGGTCAAGGAAAATCTGAAATAATAATAGGTGAAGCAATAAAGGATTACGATCGTGAAAACCTCATTATTTCGACTAAATTCATGCCAACAGCAATCAGGTCCTCTGCTGTCGTAAGAGCTTTGAATAAGAGTCTTAAAAGGCTACAAACAGATTATATTGATATATACTTAATTCATTGGCCTGCTCCTTGGTTTATTGGCCGAGTTCTCAATCAAATGGAAAAAATGGCTGATGATGGATTAATTCGCTATATTGGAGTGAGTAATTTTAATCAGAAGAGGCTGCAGAATGCCCAGAAAAAAATGCAGAATCATCGATTGCAAGTAAATCAAGTAAATTATAGCATAGCCAAGAATAAAGCAGCAAAAGATCTTCTTCCATATGTCCAACGAGAAAGAATGACATTAATGGCTTATAGTCCTCTCGCTCAAGGATGGTTAACAGGAAAATATTCTGCTGATAACTCACCCAAAGGTATTCGACGAACTAACAGATTATTTTCAAAGAGGAACTTTAAGCGTGGAGAGCAATTGTTATCTATTATTAGAGAAATTGCTGAGGATCATCAGACTACTATGGCTCAAATTGCACTCAATTGGGTGATTAAGAATCCATCAGTGATAGCAATTCCTGGTGCAAAGAATTTAGCTCAATTGGAGGGAAATGTGAATTCCACTGAATTTGAATTATCAAATGATGAAATTGACCGTATTAAAAAAGCTTTAAAGGTTTTTCATCCTAGACTTCTTATGTAGTAGATAAGAACTAAACGTAAAGAAAAATATAACAGAATATTCCACAAGTCTTTACGCTGTTACTAACCATAGAATTGTAGGTCTTTACATTGGTGGTCTTATCATGATAGAAATCAAGGATTTAGAAAGTGGGTTAACATACACTGATTTTGTTCCAGGAATAACCCCTAAAATTCCTACTTGGCTTATTTGCACTAATCCAACCAAAGATGAACTTCATACGATCCAACAAACCTTTCATATTCCCTATGAAGATTTAGAAGATGCATTAGATGAGGATGAGCGGCCTCGATTGGAACTAGAACCTGATTATAAACCCCCATTTCTCAAACTTGTCTTACGAGTTCCTGCATTAGAAAATTTTAGAGAAGAAGAAGAACAACTTCCACCATCAACACAACCAGCAGTCGTTTTTTTAACAGAAAATCATTTAATCACCATTCAGAGCGCTAAACTCAGAACAAAACGAATTAGAAAACCGATTGGTTCTCGTAGAAAAAGGGCCACACCAACTATCCTAGTACTACTTGATTATCTTGAAACCGTGGTTAAATCTTTCGAGCTTAAAGTGGATATAATAGATCAAGATTTAGAAAACGTCGAAAGGGTTATTTTTCAATCAATTAGAAGTTCTTCAATTGAAGAGGTATTCCGATTATCGAGAGATGCCACCTATCTCGATGCTGCCTTAAGAGGTAACCTCCGTGCCTTTTATGGTTTGAAGAAAGCACCACAATTTGAGGATCATACTGAATTTCTTGATGATCTAGAAGATTTAGCAATTGACCTTCAGCAACAGGCTGATCTTCTCAGGATTTACCGTGATCTCATTGAATCTAGTCTTGATGCGTTCTCATCTATCATTTCTAACAATCAAAATGATCTTTTGAAGGTATTAGCTTCAATTAGTTTAATTCTTATGGTTCCTACTCTTATTGCTTCCTTGTATGGAATGAATTTAGGGTCTGATTTTAGTTTTTTGCCTTTGGCAAATAGTCCTTTCTCTTTTTGGATAATCTTGATCCTTAGTGCAATTTTAATAGTTCCAATATGGTTTTATTTAAAAAAAGCAGATCTACTATAGAATCGAGATTTACATAAGCATAAAGAAATCAAGCTTTCAGAGAATTTCAATCCCCTCAAGAATATCGAATAACTTTTCAACTTGGTAATTAGAGTTTTTAGCTGCTCTTAACCAAATTTTTGTAATTCTATAATGATTCTCCAGGTTTTGTGCAAGATCTTCTTCTTTTTTCTGTGGGTAAGAATTTATTACTGAGATTTTGAATAACCATTGAACGAGATTTTCAAAGGATTCTTGATTGAACCATAGAATATTCTTGTACCGATTAGTTTGGATGTAAGATTGAACCTCCAAATCACTCATAATAATTCTCATGATTTGAGAAGCTTGGTACTTTGTTTCTCTTACTTGTCCATACCAATTTTGATGCGAGGTTAGAATTTTTATTAAAACTAAGGACTCCATAATAGATGTTTGTTTCTCATAGAACTCTTTTAATGATAATTCAACTATTCTACCGAGTCCCCACTCATCTATCCAGCTCCTGCTTTTAAGTTCATAATTAACAGGATTTGCAACCTTTCCAAGTAAGTGTACAAATATCCATGACAAGATGAGGCTCCAATCATGATTAAATGAAAAGCTTTCCTTTAAATATTCCTGTAATTCATCCGATATTTCAGATAAATAGGTTACTTTGTTAATAACTGTTTTTATTTTGATAAGATTGCGAAGCTTATTACTAATTTCTTTTTTTAAATCTAAATCAGTAATATCGCTTGAAGAGTACTCTGCTACCTCCTTCTGGAGATGGAGTAACTTTGAATCAATAATATCTAAAATATTCTCAAGTTCTGGTAATTTATTTTTATTCATTGCTTCTATGATTGTTTTAAAGACTGTAGGATTTACTATTTCCTTGAATGCTTTGTGAAGAGAATGATAAACTAGCTCTTGAAGAGTTTCATCAATATTAGAAACACCTCTACCCATTAAGAAGTTATTAAGGAGTGTATAATGCTTGTTTTCATCATCTTGAACTTCACGAAAGTCAAGTAAAACTACTGATTCATAAGCCCCTAACTTGAAATACAATCCTTTTTCATAGATTTCTTTACTACTACGGATATACTCCAGACCTTTAATGTGCTCTCGGAAAATACAAAAGAAATCTCCTTCTTGATGCAATAATAATCCCTCGGTTAAATTCTTTTGAATAAGCTGTGTTTGATCACCTTTCTTTAATGCAAAGGCAGCTGAAGTCTTTATCCAACCGCTAGTATTTGCAAATCTGTTGTGATATATTACTAAAGATCGGTCATTGACTGAACGATTTGAAAAAGCGAAAACATCTTCATTAACAGCCTCATTTGGTGTATAGAAATCATATAGAAGGAAATTTTCAACCTTAGCAAATAGATGTCTTTTTTTCATTAAAGGGAAAATAATTTTCTCGTGGTACTGAACGAAACCATAATCGATTTCCTCATTCCAGTAAGCACGACGATATTCCATTCCATATTTCTCTTCAAATCCCTCAATTTGTCCATGACCGAACATTGGGAGGCCTGGCATTGTAACCAGAAGCAAGCATATTCCAAAATACTTATCCCCTTTTCCAAATTGGTCTACAGCAGTTTTTTCATCTGGATTATTCATAAAATTAACAAATCGCTTCAAAATCTCAGGGTCATATTCAAGAGTATTCTTAATCACAGACCGATATTTAGCGTTATCTTCGTCTCTCAGCATGTTCATAAAGGCAGAATTATATACACGATGCATGCCTAATGTTCGTACAAAAAATCCCTCAAGTAACCAAAAAGCCTCTGCAAGTAATAATGTATCTGGAGCTTCTTGATTTATTCGATCAACTACATCCCGCCAAAATTCCTGTGGCATTGCCTTGTCAAAATCGTGCTTACTTAATCCATGCTCAGCCCGTGAAGGGATATCCCCTCCACTTCCAGGCGGAGGGAACCACAATCTATGATAATGTTTTTTTGTCAGAGTCATTGCTGCATCAAATCGAATAATGGGAAACATTCGAGCTACATGTAATATTGTTTGAATAACTGCTTCTCGTACTTCTGGTAGGAGAAAGTTAAGTTGAGCGGTGTCATTCCAAGCCATTGATGTACCATCATTCCCATGGTAAATATATCGCACCTCTCCACTCTCATAGTTTACCCATTTGAACGTTACTGCCGCATCTGTTCGTGAAAAGTAATGATCCTCAATGAAAATGCCTATTCTTGGATTATTGGACAAACTTTGTCCACTGTAGGAGTATGCTGGGAATGGGTTATATGGAAGCGAAGTAAACCAATCTGGATGTTCCATCATCCATTTAGAATCGATTCCTGTATGATTAGGTACCATATCTGATGAGATGCGGATTCCCCGATTCCAAGCACGATTCTTTAAATTCTCTAAAGCAGCATTACCTCCTAAATCCTGAGCAATGACATAATCATATAAAGAGTATGCAGATGCCTCTGCTTCAGGATTCCCACACCAACGTTTAATTGTTTTAGAAGCGCTACTTCTTTCCCAAACCCCAATAAGCCACAATGCATTAAATCCCCATACCGCAAATTGATCTAATTCTTCATCTGGTATATGGTTGAGTTTATGAATGGGCCTTTTGTATTTTTTTGAGAGTTGATTTAGCCAAACATAAATATTCTTGGCTATCATAACAACTTTTGGCATCCAATCCTTATCAGGTGTATAATTTTCGTCTAAGTAGTCGTATTCATAGACTTGAGCTCTTCCTGGGCCTATTCCTCGTAATTTCTCTTCCTCATTAAAGAGATCTAAGGCTAATAGTATTTTAAATCGAAATGGGGTTATTAAAGATCCCCATTTTTCATTAATATACTCTAATTGACCTTTGATAGAATGTGGTTTCTCAATAGCTAATGAATGTAACATTTTGATGAAATTCTGGTTTTCAGGGCCAAAAGAAGGTAAAATATCAAAAAGCTCTTCAATATTCTTAATTATTTGCAAGTATTTGGTTTTCTTTTCTAATTCAGAATCATTAAATAGATCCAAGTTGTTTGAAAAGGCGGGATTAAAATTACTTAGCCATAGATTGATCATTGATGAAATTGTTATATAAACATTGGGAATTCCATCTGTTTCTTCTTTTAGATACGTATCAATATCCATTTCACCATTGTAAATAGGTGGTGAAGGAAATTCCTCTAGCATTGATTTTAATGTCTCATTTAATTCTTCGGCACCTATTTTTTCCCTTAACCATTTCGGAATCTCTTCAATTAAATCGACATCAGTTTCTTTCTGATAGATATTAAAAAAGTGGTGAAAAATTTCAGTTTCAAGGGCAATACCGTTAATTTCACTACCTCTTACCGCAATTTCTGGGAAATTTATAAGATCTCGTTTTTGGTTAATTTTTTGGACAAATATCCGAACGTCATGTAGGTGAGGGAAATTAACATAACCCCGAGAGTTGAAGAATGAGTCTTCAAATTGGTAGGTATCCCTAGCTTTACGATCCACTATCATGTAATACACATTTTTTAGATATTGATTAAATTATCAGCTTTCCTCAAAAAATATTCAATTAAGAACAAAACAGAATATTATAAAAATAGATTACCAACAATCGCGGATTGGCGTTTTACAGGTGAGGATGTCTTCACTCAAAATCAAGGATTTAGGTGTTATATATACCCCAAAAAATATAACAACATATCTTTGTCGATATACAATATTCCCTTATGTTCTTGACAAAGTAAATGATCATTTTGGGACGAAGTTTCAATATAAAGGCGACATTGAGAATATTTTAAATCAATTAAACAAGCAACAACTGCAATATCTAATGGATGTTGTAAAAACCATTAAAATACTTGATCCTGCAGTGGGAACAGGACATTTTCTTTTAGAAGCAATATTAACACTAGAAACAATATATGATTATCTAGTTATGATTGATATTTGTGATTGGGATTCATTTCAAATAAGAAAATGGATTATTGGGAAAAATATCTATGGTGTCGATCTCTCTCCTCTTGCGATTGATGAATGTAGGACTAGATTTTCCATCTTTTTGGAGTTAATTAAGGATAATGACAGTAATGTAAGTTCCAAAATAAGTACAAACATTCGATGTGGCAATTCACTACTAGGTTCTATAGAAAGTAAGAAGAAATTTCAAAAGAAACAATTTCCTAAGTTAAAAACTTTCCATTGGAACGTAGAATTTCCTGAAATTACTGAAAGTAAAGGGTTTGATTTATGTATAGGTAATCCTCCTTGGAATATCTATAAACCAATTGAGAAGGAATTTTTTTCTCAATATGATTCTCGATTGACAAAATATGGTGTTGATAAAAAAGAGGCGAAACAAATCATACATGAATTACTTGAAAAAGAAGATATCAGATTGGAATGGCAAGAATATAAGCAATCATTCTCAATAACTAAGAATTATTATCGAAAGGAATACAAATATCAATCTGGTAAAATTTTGGGAAGTAACAGGTTGAAAACGGTAAGTGGGGATATTAATCTTTATAAACTGTTCCTTGAGAGGATCTATTGCCTATTAAAGCCTCAAGGATATTGTGGAGTTATAATTCCATCTGGGTTCCATACTGATGCTGGTACTAAAGGATTAAGAGAGTTGTTATTCGAAAAAAATGAGGTTCGTAAACTATATTCTTTTGAGAATCGTAAAGGTATTTTTCACTCTATTCATAAATCTTTCAAGTTTGATCTCTTAATTTTTAGAAAAAAAGGAAAAACAAGATTATTTGATGCAGCTTTTATGTTACACGATCCAGATATTATTAAAGAAATTGATAGTAAGACAATTTCGATTGAATGGGAAATAATTAAGTGTTTATCCCCTTCATCATGGTCTATTTTGGAATTCAAGAGATTCAGAGATGTGGAACTTACACAAAAACTATACCAGCACCCTCCTCTAAGAGTATCAATCCCTGACTCTTGGAGGGTTAACTTTTTTAGGGAATTTGATATTTCACTCGATAGTAGCTTATTTAACACAGAACAAAAAGGGCTTACACTCTATGAAGGGAAGATGATTGAGCAATATACCCATAAGTTCAAAGAACCAAGGTACTGGATCCTAAAAGAACATGTTATGTCTAAGTTTGGTTCACATTACCAAGATTTTAGCGAATATCGTTTGGGATTTCGAGCAGTCGCTGCGAGTACTAATCGAAGAACAATGATTGCTTCAATCATACCGCGCAATGTTTGTTGTGGAAATTCTTTAATTGTAACTAAAATTTATGATCCAGAGGGGCGAAGACTGATCAGTGAATCCGATTTATTATATTTGTGTGGAGTATTCAATAGTTTTGTATTCGATTATTTGCTTCGACTGAAAGTCACTACAAATTTGAACATGTTTTTCATCTATGATATGCCTGTGCCACGGTTATCTAAGCACGACATTATCTATCAGGAGATTGTAAGAAACGTTGCGGATCTATTTCCTAAATTTGAGACCCTTAATAATCAGTTTGGGACAAGCTGTTCAGATCAGTCCCTTTTAAACAGAGCTTATATCCAAGCGACAATTGATTCGTTGGTGGCTAAGATTTATGAACTAGATAAGGAGAGTCTAGAGTATATTTTGGATCAGTTCCATCAGAAAGATCCAAAGAAAGAAAAGGCTTTAGCTATTCAAAAGAACGCGATTCTTGCTAGGTTTTACTAATGAACCAGTATAACCAGATAAAGGATAAATTCCTAGGTTCTATCTTGGGAAGTGTGATAGGCGATTCATGGGGAGCCAAGTATGAAGGATCGTTTCATGAAACTATCCGTGTTGAAGATTTTCAGATGGTTGGAGGGAGATACACTGATGATAGTGAAATGATGAAAGGAGTTTTGGAATCCTTATTGGGTAATAAAGGGAAGTTCAACGGACAAGATATGGCAGATACTTTCGTACGTAATTTTGATCATACTAGAGGCTATGGTCCTGGAACTATTTCCATTTTAATGCAAATAAAGGATGGAAATCAATGGGATATACCAGCTAAAGAAGCTTTCTATGGTGAGGGGTCGTTGGGAAATGGTGCTGCCATGAGAATTGGGCCAGTAGGCTTACTTTATCACAAAGATTTAGAAAAAGTAAAAGAAATAGCTGATAAAGTATCAATGATCACACATTTTCACACACTTGGAAGACAGGGAGCTATTCTCCAATCTTATGCTGTGGCGCTAGCTGTTAATAGTGATCCAAAAAATTTTGAAGTTTTGGATTTTATGGAGCAACTTAGAACGTTGCAATTATCTAAAGTATATCAACAAAAACTTGAAAGAATTGAAACTTATTTAAGTTCTCCTCCTCCTATTGATAGAATAGTTAGCCAGCTTGGAGTGAATGTAACAGCTCCAGAATCCGTTCCTTCAGCTATATATCATTTTTTAAGTAATAGAACAAATTTTTACGAAGTTCTACATTCTTCAATACGCTGTGGAGGGGATACAGACACAATAGCCTGTATGTCAGGTGCAATTGCAGGAGCGTTCTTGGGAGAAAGAGGGATTCCAAAAAATTGGATTGATATCATAGAAGATTTAGATAGCTTTAGAAATCTAGGCGAGGAACTATTTGAATTATGGATAGAAAAAACATCAAAATAACCTACCTTTAACTTTATTTCCTAACGCTGGATAATAGATGGGATTTCTAATGGGGAATGAAAGAGAATGATTATAGAAAATAAAGAATTAAGAAATAAATACTATATCTTTCATTCTCGGAGACGTGCTGGCTTCTTACTTGGATCTTTTGTCACATTAGAGGACTTCGATGTTCTTTATATTATCCCAAATGGTGGTGTTCCAGTCGGATTGGGTTTGTTAGAATTCCCCTTAATACCAGCCAAAAAACCATTCGATCTCTTAATAATACGAAAAATTCAGATCCCAGGAAGTACAGAAGCAGGTATGGGAGCAATCACACCTGATGGCCAAATATTCCTGAATGAGGACATTGTCTCTCGTCTGTCTTTAACAAATTTTCAGTTAGAGCAGCAGATAGAAAGAGCAGTACAGGAAGTTGAGAAAAAACGAAGAGAATTGCTTCAATTAAAGAAACAACCAAAAGTATATGGTAAGAAAGTATTGATAACAGATGATGGAATTGCCTCTGGTTTTTCAGTACTAGCAGGAGCAAAATGGCTGAAAAAGCTTGGTGCTGAAGAAATTTCCATTGCTGTCCCAACAGCTCCTATTAGCTCAGTACATCATTTAGAACCACATGTAGATAAAATAATTGTTTTAAATATTCGTGATCGATATCCTTTTGCTGTAGCTGATGCATATAAAGATTGGTACGATTTATCATTATCTGAGACAAGAAAATTCATTAATGAGATTAAAATGCTTCAAAAAATTAGTTAAAAAGTGTTGTCTTGAGATTTTATTTTGACAACAGGATGTAATTGATTTTAAAAATTTAAGAATTATTCTGGTATTTTAAATTAGAGAATAAATCATGTGATGAAAATGGGTTACATAACGATTTTTCCAGAAATACTCTTCGCTGGTGTTGATGTTGGAGCAATATTATGGAATTTTTTCTTTGGTGCTATAGTTGCAATGATATATGTAAAAGTGATAATCTCATTATTAGAAAAATTAGTAGATTCTGGCAAACTCTCCTCTGATCTTTCCCGAAAGATTATTCATATTGCAGCAGGCTCATTTATTTGGATCTGGTTGTTTATGAATACCTCGGATAAAGCATTTTTCTCTTATATGTTGAATATCACTGTACCATTCTTATTTTTTTTAACTTTTATATATAAAGGAATGAAAGGTTCATCAGACGATCCAGATGTAAAAACAATGACTAGAACTGGTGATCCACGTGAATTAATGAAGGGCCCATTATATTTCACAATTGTCATGATGGTTGCAGGAACAGCTCTATACGGAAGTTATGCAGGAATGTTCATGATGGCGATTGTGGGATGGGGTGATGGAATTGCCCCATATATCGGGAAAAGATGGGGAAATCGGAAATATAAGACTTTGGGACGCGAAAAAACTTTAGAAGGGTCTCTCGGAGTATTATTATTTAGTATAGCAGGATGTTTGATCTTTTATATACTCCTTGGGATTATTGGCAGCATGGACTTTGGTACTAACTCCATTATACTTGCTAATCCAGGAGAAAATATTGATATCGCATTCATACTTATTGTCATCATTATCCTTGGTGTAGTTGCAATGGTAATCGAAGCTTTCTCCCCATCAGATCTCGATAATTTATTAATCCCTGTCTCAACATTGATTACATTATTTATGATTGATATTCTTTTGGGAAACTCATTGAGTGGTTTTCTCCAATTCTTTCCAAAATTAAGTCCTTAAAGGAGGATCAATGAGATATAATCTCGCTCTTTTTTATAAATTCAATAGAATTAATTTTTTTCAATTAATATATACCATCTTTTTTCTTCAATCTGGTCTATATTTTCTATTAAACGCTGATTTAGATTAGAAATGGCTATAAGAATTTCCTTTCGTGATACTTCCTCCTCAATTGTTCCCACAAATTTGATTTTCTGACCTTTTCTGGCGCTCTTTATTGCCCTTCGTGCCTTAATCAGCGGAATTGGGCAGGTTAACCCTGTGATATCAATTAAAAAGTCAGGTTCTTCCGTTTTCATTGAATTCTCTTATCCCTCTAATTCTTCAATAGATCTACCTTTCTTCTCAAAATAATTAACGATTGCTCTTTGAAGTGCATCAACAGCTAGATTTGAGCAATGCATTTTTTGTTTTGGTAAACCCCCTAAATCATCAGCAACCTGTTTCTTCGTTATCGCATAGGCTTCCTTAAGAGTTTTTCCTTTAGCCATTTCTGTTGTTTTTGAACTTGTGGCAATTGCAGCAACGCATCCAAAAGTTTTGACTTTGATATCTTCTATCACATCTGTAGCGTCATCAACTTTAATATAAATCCACATTACGTCTCCACAAACTGGATTTCCTACTTTTCCAAGACCACTGGGATTTTCAATTTCTCCCATATTCTTTGGATTCATAAATAATTTCATGACCTCATCGGAATAAATTTTCGCCATCTTATTCATCCTCTATTTCTTCAAAATCATGATGATGATTATTTTCTTCTATAACTCCCTGATCCTTCATTTCTTGCCACTCTCTCATAAAATCTGCATTCATTGGACTGATTGCCCTTAATCTTTCAACAATGTTCACTAAATGATCGATAAATTGATTAATCTCTTCCTTGGTATTATATTTGCTTAATCCTACCCGAACACTTCCATGACTGACCTCTGTTGGTAGTCCAATTGCTGAAAGAACATGACTTGCCTTTAACTGCTTTGATGAACAAGCAGATCCTGTTGCTATCATAAAATCGAGTAAATCTAAATGTAATAAGATAGATTCTCCCTCAACATAGTTAATTACAACTGAAAAATGATTTGGTAATCTTTTATCTCTATCAGTTGGGCCAGTAACTTTGAAATCTGAGATTTTTTTATTAAAGGTTTCCCACAGATAATCACGAAGTTCTCTAACTTTCTCATTGATAGCTGGTGTGTACAATTCAGCTGCTTTGGCGAAACCGACGATTCCTGGTAAATTTTCAGTTCCTCCTCGTTTTTTGTTTTCCTGAAGACCACCATCAATTAACCTTTGAATCTTGAGGCCTTTTTTAATATAGAGAGCTCCGACGCCTTTAGGTCCATGGATTAAGTGACTAGTTATTGTTGCCATATCTACAAGAGAAGCATCGAGAGGGATTTTACAAAAACTGTACGTCGCCTCAACATGAAGCGGAACTTTGTATTCATGACAGATAGACGAAATTTCTTGAATATTTTCGACAGTACCAATCTCAACATTACCATGAGGGATTGAAACTAATAGAGGGAGTTCATTATTTTCTGTAAGAAGCTTTTGTAAATGACTACGGTCAATAAAACCCTCTGAGTCAACTTTTATTAGTTTTACTTCGAAACCATGTTTTTTCAAAGAAGATAAGCTATCTAAAATTGTAGAATGAGAAACACTTGATGCAATAAAGATTTTCCTCTTTCTTTTAAGATTTGTTAGAGCTATACCTTTTATCGCAAAATTATTTGATTCTGCTTGTCCAGAGGTAAAAACTATTTCAGAGGAATGGACATTGATTTTAGAGGCAAGAGTTTCTCGTGCTGAATCAAGGGCCTGTTTTGCTTCTACTCCAAAAGAATGGCCATAATCAGAGCTTGGTGGGCTAATAATATCTGAAAAATAAGGCATCATGGCTTCGATGACTACTGGATCAGCCCTTGTCGAAGCATTATTATCCAAATAAACTTTCAAGAATGTTCCGCCTTCTCTTATTTATTGAAATGTTCTTCAAATAGAAAATATAACAATTGTTTTTTTAACTATTGTTATATACATAACGTAATTTCATTTGTAAGTTGACATAATTCTGTTCTCTGGAACTTAAATCTGAAGGACATTTTTTATTTTCTCAAGTGACTTGAAAATCCAAAAGAGGGGATTTAGCTCCGTTTATATTATCCCGAGAATCTCCTTGATTATTTTCGCTGCAGCAAAAGCAGTTATGTTTGATTGGTCATAATTAGGGCAAAATTCTACGACATCAAAAGCAACAATAGGTAGATCTGAGAGTTCTTGTATGAATGAAACTAATTCTCGAGTAGTTAGTCCCCCAGGCTCTGGATTTCCTAAACCAGGTGCAAAAGCAGGATCTAAAATGTCTAGGTCGATAGACAAATAGATTTTACTAGGATTATTTAAAAACATGCCTTTAATCATGTTTGCTATTTCTAATGCTCCTTTTTCCAAAAATTTCCTCTTAGTAATAGTTTGAATTCCCGCATTATGGGCAAATTCTCTTTGTTCATTGGTACTAGCTCGGATTCCAAATTGAATAATATTACTTGGTTTTATCCTTGTTTGATCAATAATACGTCGTAATACGCAAGCATGAGAATAGATATCCCCTTTATACTGATAGTATAAGTCTGGGTGGGCATCTAAGTAAATTATTGCACTATTATCTTCTTGAAAGAATCCAATTTCAGAAAGCGAAAAGAAGCAAAAATAAGTTGAAAGATGATCTCCTCCTAGAAAAAGAAATCGTTTATCTTTCTCAATATTGCTAATTCGTTTTAATTTGGTTAAGACTTCGTTTCGAGTTGTCATGGCATCATTTGATGAGATATTAACATCTCCCGCATCAAATATCTGCCATTTATCCTTAATATTAACCATGGCTTCTGTATACGTATTATATAATTCTCCTGAAGTTGCTTGACGTAATGTTTCAGGAGCTTTTGTACACCCCTTTCTATAAGAAGAAGAAAAATCCCAAGGAATGCCTAATACAATTAAATTTCCTTCATCAATATCTTCGACTGTAGCACCAAAAAATGATGAATTTAAATTGTCTGAGGAAACCATAAAATCCACTCAAAATTCAATAATGCTTCAGTTCATCTTATAATGCTTCTTTCGGTAACTTAGCTCTTTATGGAGGTTTTTTATTGGAATTCTTACTTGCTCCATTGTATCTCGAATCCTTATTGTCACTTGTTCATCTTCCAAGGTTTCATAATCGATCGTGACACAAAATGGTGTACCAATTTCATCATGTCTCCTATAGCGTTTTCCAATCGAACCACTGTCATCATATTGGACAATAAATCCATTATTACGAAGATTTTCAAAAATACTTCGTGCTTTAGCGAAAATTTTCTCATCTTTTTGTAAGGGGAAAACTGAAACATCATAAGGTGCTAGCCGCGGATGAATTTTCAAAACAATACGCTTACGCCCTTTGACAACTTCCTCTGTATAACCTTCAGCAATTACAGTTAGAAGGATTCTACCTAATCCGACAGAGGGTTCAGCTACAACATACGGAATATATCTTTTTAATCCGTTTTCAGTCTGCTCAATGAACTGCATTTTGATTTTGGAGTGCATTTGATGTTGGTTCAAGTCAAATTGAGTTCGATTCGCGCATCCCATTAGTTCTTTCCAACCAAAAGGATATTTGTATTCTAAATCCCATGTGTCTAAAGCATAATGACTTAATTCTGTTTTCATGTGTTGTCTTAACCGTAATTTTTCTCCTCGTATCCCTAATGCTTCAATAAACCAGTAAACGAAAATAGTTAGCCAATATAATTGCCATTTATTCTTGAATATTTTATTTTCCCATGCCTCACCTACTTTCATGACTCGATAGTCTTCCTCTAGATTCTTTTTTTCATGATTTTGACCTTGATCATTTTGTGATAATACATTGATATCTAATTCTGCTATTTCTTCAAAATAAGGACATTCGTTTGTTTTCTCTGGATTTGTAAAGTATTCAAATTCCATTAGCTCATACTCCCTTACTCGAAAAAGAAAATTACGGGGGGAAATTTCATTTCTAAAAACAATCCCTGTATGTGCTATTCCAAATGGTATTTTTACACGTGTAGAATCGATGACATTTTTAAATCCAGAAAAGATGAGTTGGGCATTTTCTGGACGCAAATAGGCAAGAGAAGCTGAATCTTGTACAGGCCCGATGTATGTGTTGAACATTAAGTTGAAAGTGACAGGTTCGCCAAAAGTACCTCCACAATCAGGACATCTTAGCCCTTTTTCTTTGATAATTTCCCCTAGATCGGCAATATCTAGATCTTCAGTACGAATGTTCAGTTGATCCTCCACTAAATGATCTAGTCTGTGTTTCTTTTTACACTTACCCTGACAAAAAATCAGAGGGTCATTAAAACTTGTTAAGTGGCCTGATGCTTCCCATACTTTGGGATGAGTGATTATTGATCCTTCATAACCAACTATGTCATCACGATTGCGGACAAAATCAGTCCACCAAGTGTCTTTAATGCGATTCTTTATCTCTACTCCAATTGGCCCAAAATCCCAGAATCCTGCGAGACCCCCATAAATATTTCCAGTAATAAATGCAATACCAGTTTTGTTTGCAAAAGCCATAATCTTTTCAAGAAATTGTTGCATTTCTTTATCGGTTTGATCATTCCTCACATTAAACACCTATAATGCTTTTTCTTGACTCTACAGTTCATTTAAAAAGCTATTTTCTCTGTTGATTCTGGAATCTTTCAGGATTAAGAGATACCATTATTTCATGTTATTCTAAAGAATTTTCTTACTTTTTATGCTGTTTTTCAACCAAAATAAAAGAAGAACCCTTGACTTAATTTTCTTTTATGAGATCTTTCAAAAAACTTGAAAGTCAGATGATATGATTACATGTCTTTTTAGATCATAAGGATGAGGATTGAATTTTAATTTCTATTTAGTAAATTTGGTTCACATTTTGATGTTATCTAGCAAGAATAACTATAACAGATGCTACTTTAGGGATGGAAATCCATGATACTTAGTACTCGGTTCAGATCCAGCCAAGAATAATAGCAAAAAGGCTTATGGCGACTAAATCGTATAATAAAATTCCGCTAACCACAAGAATCTTATTTCTAATCTTCTCCATATCATATACCCAGAAAGAAACGATCATAAAATGAAGATAGCCGAAAACAATTATTGGAATGACTCCAATCAAGGATGAATTCCAGAATGAATATTCCCATATTAGAGCTCCTGCTGCATTTAAAATAATTTCAATAAATACACAGAAAATTGAATTACCAACGGCAAACACCCATCGATTAGGAATTTTAATTGGAATTTTAATGTGAGACAAATCAATTTTCAAATTCTTATCTTCTGGAAGCATCTTAGTAAAACCGATTCCAGCCATCGCAAACATCAAAGAAATCTCAATATTTAATCCAACGAAAATTAAAAATCCTGTTTCCCCAGCACACGTCCAAAATGCAGAGTAATCAGTAAAATAAAGTATAAGAGCATTCCATGTTTCGTTAAAAAGATCCATTCCAAAAAAAGCTAAACCAGCTAGAACACGGTTCCAATTTTTTTTCTCAATTTCCACTGCATACATATAAACAATTATAGCAAATAATGGGATGAGATACCATTTGAATTCTGCTGGGAATGTTCGTAAGATATCTAAAGCAGCTTGAGATTCTGGTGTTGGAGTCATTTTTTATTCCCTAGTTTTGTTTTAGCTTTGAATCAAACGTATTTATTGATAAGCAGTTGAGATATAAGAACTTTCAAGAAATAAGTTTAAAACTTTAGGGAGTTATTTTCCCATAGACAACGCTAATATTAAAGAGAATTAATAGATAAAGTCAATTTAACCATAGATCCCTGAAAAACCATGTTTGGTAATTGATACTTTTTTTTGTTAATACTGTGGTATAAAAAGAGGATACTAAATGTTAAATAGAATTTCTGAACACCCTATTCTTTCTATTCCTAAATTGAAGGAAATATCATTCATATGGGAGGGAACAACAATGAAAGGCGTGGAGGGTTTAGTTATTTCCTCGGCCTTATTCATGAATGGTATTAAGGTATTTGGCTATCATATTAAAGATAACAGCCCTCAAGGTATTTTTTGTGCAAATAATCAGTGTGCTCAATGCACAGTGCTTGTTAATGGAAAGCCTGTAAAGTCTTGTATGACTCGACTAGAGGAGGGGATGAAAATAGAAAGGTGTCATGGTGTACCCGAACTAGTTGAGGATGATTCTTTAGTTACTTTTGGTGAGATCCCTCTGGATGAGACAGATGTTCTTGTAATAGGGGCAGGACCTGCAGGCCTCTCTGCAGTCAAGATATTGGGTGAAAAAGGGCTTAAAGTAATTCTAGTTGATGATAAGGATCGTGTAGGAGGGAAGCTCGTTCTTCAATCCCATAAGTTCTTCGGTTCGATACAAGATGTTTTTGCTGGAAAGAGAGGTATTGAAATCGCTGAAATACTCGGTAAAGCATTAGAATCGTTTTCAAATGTTGATATATGGTTATCAAGTACAGCAATTGCCGTTTATAGCGATAAAACTGTCGGAATTATAAAAAGTACAGAATATAGGTTGGTAAAACCAAAGAAACTACTTATAGCTACAGGTGCAAGGGAAAAGATGCTTATTTTTCCAGGAGATACCCTCCCTGGAGTTTATGGAGCAGGAGCTTTTCAAACTTTAGTTAATCGTGATCTAGTAAAATCTGCCAATAGAATATTCATTGTTGGAGGGGGTAATGTTGGATTAATCGCAGGTTATCATGCTTTACAGGCTGGAATCAATGTTGTTGGATTAGTTGAAGCATTACCACAATGTGGTGGGTATAAAGTTCATGAAAATAAGCTCCGTCGTTTAGGTGTCCCTATTTATACAAGTCATACAATCCTCTCTGCTAATGGTGATGATAAAGTAGAATCAATAACAATTGCTCAGCTAGACCAAAATTGGGATATTGTCCGAGGTACTGAGAAGTCATTTTTGTGTGATACTATTTTAATCGCTGTTGGGTTGGATCCCGTTAATGAATTCTTTATCAAAGCTAAGGAATTTGGATTTGACGCATGGGTAGCAGGAGACGCTCAAGAAATAGCAGAAGCATCTGCAGCAATTTTTACAGGCCGATTAGAAGCAGTAAAAATCCTTCATTCACTTGGTATCAACACAGAGGAAAAGCTTGATGAACTTGAAGAAAAAGCTCAGATTATGAAATCTCCCCCACCAAAACCTAAAACAAGAGGGGTTCCTCCTGAGGAAGATGGGATTTTCCCTATTTTTCACTGTGATCAAGAAATTCCTTGTAATCCTTGTACTACAGTTTGTCCTCAACATCAGATAGAGACTGAAAATGACTTAATAACAAGCTTGCCTTATTTTAAAGGAGAAAAAATGTGTACAGGGTGTGGAAAATGTGTTGCAGTTTGTCCAGGACTGGCGATTTCACTTTTAGACTATAGGAAAGATAAAGAAAATCCATTTGTCACTTTACCTCATGAAATGTCTGACCAAAGCATAGAAAAAGGGGAACAGATTACAATAATGAGTAATGAAGGAGTATTGGGTGAATTTCCTATCGAACGAATTAGAAAACTTAAGAGATATCCACGAACTCTCTTAATTACTGTTAAGCTGCCTAAGGAAGTTGCAAAATACGCCATTGGGATAAAAACACAGTTGGATAAAATTTCGGAACCATTAAAAATCTATCATAAACCACCAGTGCTAGATGACGCAATTGTATGCAGGTGCGAGCGTGTAACAGCTGGAGAAATAAAATATTGGATTCGTCAAGGTGTAACAGATATCAACCAATTAAAAGCTCTTACACACGTTCAAATGGGTGCCTGCGGTGGAAAAACATGTACCGCGTTAATTAATAGAATTTTTAAGGAGGAAGGTATTGATTACGACTTAGTCACTCAAGGAACACAACGACCGTTATTTGTAGAAGTACCATTAGAGGTCTTTGCCTGTGCTAAGGAAGTGAAGAATCACTGACTGAATATGATTGCATTATCATTGGAGCAGGCAGTGTAGGTGTTCCCACGGCATTAGCTATGGGTAAAGAGGGCCTTAAGACATTAGTGCTAGATAGTGCTCCTTCTGTAGGATGTGGAGATAATAAACACGCAATTGGAGGGATAAGAGCAACTCATTCCCATAAAGCGAAAATATGGGTGTGTCAACGTTCTATAGAGATATTTTCAAAGTGGGAGGAGAAATTTGGGGATGATATTGAGTGGATACAAGGTGGATACTCTTTTGTAGCCTATGATGAAGCCCATGAACAAATGTTGAAGGAAACTGTAAAGTTCCAAAAACAATATGGGTTGAAAATCGATTTTTTACAGCCTGAAAAAATTATGGAATTAATTCCAGGAATTAATAGGAATGGGCTTCTGGGAGGAACATTTTCACCCAAGGATGGCAATGCTTCCCCATTACGTGCTATAAATGCTTTTTATCGTCAAGCACAGAATTATGGAGTAAATTTTAAATTCAAAGAAAAAGTAATAGATATTAAGACTAATAATAAGAAAAAAATACTATCTGTAAAGACTCTCAAGGATAATCATAAATCACAATACATAATTAATGCTGCAGGGGCTCAAGCGAGAGATATTGCTCGAATGATAGACTCTAATGTTCCTGTAATTCCTGATTCTCATGAAGCAGGTATTACAGAGCCAGTTAAACGATTCTTTTCACCAATGATTGTAGATATTCGACCTTCAGAAGGATCTACGAACTATTATTTTTACCAGAATAGAGAGGGAAAGATAATTTTTTGTCTTACACCACACCCTCTTATTGTAGGAACAGATAGACGAGAAACAAGTGTTTTTCTACCACAAATAGCAAAAAGAATGATTAATTTACTTCCAAGACTCAAAAGCATCCGTGTTCGGCGTACTTGGCGTGGTTTATATCCCATGACTCCTGATGGGTGTCCCATTGTGGGTCCAATTAATGAAATTGAAGGATATATTAATGCAGTGGGGATGTGCGGTCAAGGATATATGCTTGGACCAGGGATTGGTGAAGTTATTGCACGTCTTGTAGCTAAAAAAAATACAACAAAGGATAAAGAGATTCTAAAGGAATTTTCATTAAACCGTGACTTTGCTAAAGAAGAGAAGTTAAAATGACTAAGAAAAGAAAACATTGATTGTTAATGAGAAGAACCAAAAATTTCACGTAGAGATTGTGCTAATAAGTCACTTCTTATAAATGAAAATTGCAAAGGAGCTTCTTTCTTAGCAACTGTCGTTAATAATAAATCGGATCCGATATCAAAAAAGATTAAATATTGATCGTCAAGATGTATTGTGCAAGATAGTGTTTTTGTGCCAAATGCTTCTTTTAATCGTTCATTGGCGCCAAGCCATAAATTGGCTGGTAGAATAACATATTCAACCTTTTCACCATATTCAGTAACCGGTAATCCATCCGAAGAGAGAATTGTAACACCATAAAAATCCTCATTAGCATTTAAAAATTCGGTCATTTTATTTTGGGCTTGTTTTATCTCAAATGATGACTCGTGAATCATTTTCATGATTTGAGCCATCATAGCTAACAGTGATTCATCTGTTAGGGAGGTGTTGTAGAAGTTTACGTTTCCTTCAAGATCAACTTGAAAATCATTTTTTAATGTGTTGAAGAAGGTTTTTTCATCTTCTATGGTTAATAAATCTGTTTTATGAAAACAAATGAATTTTGATGCAAATGGGGAGTATTTTTTTAAATATTTAATAGTCTTCTTCCAATGAAACAGAGAAATTGAAATCGTGCTTTCCTCAGCAACATCCAACACCCATAAAACAACTTGAACATTCGAAAATGTTTCTTCGATTTCTTCTTCAGAGAAGTGTTCAATAGAATTTACTTCTTGGAATTCAATATGAAGAATTTTTTCGAGAGATTTGACTTTAAGTATCTTATTTTTATATGGATTCTCTTCTAATTTAGTTATTTTCTCATATGATTCTCTGAGTATTGATGATTTTCCAGCTTTAGGTAATCCGAGGAGTAATATCTTAGGCATCCGACGTCCATCTTGTGGGGTTGTTTTATACTCATAACATTAAAACTTGCTTAAGTACTTTGTTATTTTGACAGGATTTACAAATGTCTTCTTCAAGAATTAATAAATAATGTGTTCTTTGAAGAAATCAATCAAATAATCTGGAATTTCATTTTTCTTGAAGTTCTTTGCAAGAAGTTCAGCCATAGTAGATCCATATCGTCTCCCACTAAAATATCTCTCTAAAATTTCTAACATAATTTTCTTATCTAGTACTTTTCTTTCTCTTTTCCTTGCGATGAAATCTTTGATTTCTTCTATGGGCGGATGTTCCTTAGATTTCATGGGAATTGCCCTTAAAAAAACAGCTGGGTTATTGAGGAACAAAGTTTCAATACTAGATGCTTTTAATGAAAAGAATGTACTTTCTGGAAAAACTGAAGCCCAGTTCTTTTTAATATTAAGGTATGTTTCAGAATCAATGATATCGCCATCAGTAATTGCCACCGCCCGACTCCGAACAAACTTACTTTTCAGAAGTTCAATAGAAAGAACAAACTTCATATTTGTCCATCCACCAACTCCAATATAAGAAACCCTGTTGCGAAATCCTTGAAATTGGTTGTCTAGTATAATATCTTCGAACACTCGAAAAACTCTTGCATCTGTTCTTCCTTCTACGAAAACAACAACATCAGCTCCAAGAGAGTCTGATGGTCTAATACCTAGTAGTTTTACAACTTTCTTCATTGATTTTTCGCCATAGATAGGGCGAACTTTGGTCCATCCTTTATTGAGCTCTACTAGAAACGCATGACCAATCAATAATCTTGTTGAATGAGTAGAGAAGAAGATTTGATGATCAACTGAGAAAGTTTCGAGCTTTCTGGCAAGATTTCGTTCCCCTTTCGGATGAAGATATAATCCTGGATCATCTATTATAATAATCTGATTTACTGGACTTGCAGTTAGAAGATATGCTAGAGATATAATTCTAATACTGCCTATGGACATTCTCCAAAGAGGGCTTGAAAAAGCGTTTTCAATTGTAATCTGTACGTCTTGTTTGTTTCCTAACTCAAAAACAAATTCCTGCCCTACTACATCCTTTAAAAAGTTTTCAATTGCTGTTATTGCAGTATAATCCTTATTCTTTATTATTCGTGAAATATTTTCATTTAGGAACTCATGTTCAGAATTTTCTTGAAAACGTCTGAAAAATACTGATCCTATTGCTTGTTGGATTATTGGAATGTTGTTTGATTTAAATGGTATTATTTCATCATTTTTTAGTTGTAAAAAGCATTTCTGTTCAGTAAACATTAATTGTTCTTGAGAAAGGAGCATATCAAATTTGAGAGCTGAAATCTCTGAAAGATTCACCATTACTTCTATTTTTTCAAGGAATTTGTCGAAAAAATCATATGACTGTTTTTTTTTATGGAGTGAAGCAGTTTTTGCGAAGATTTCACGAAGATAGTCATTTCTACGCCAAGATTCAAGTGTTCTATCTATCCTTAATTCAAACATCCCTCGAATAACGTTTGATTTACTTATAAATGAAAGAATTGGAGGAGCCTGTTGTAATTCTTGGCCTAAACTTTCTGTTTTCAATTGGTTTTGTTGCACTCTGGCACGAATAAAGGGATCCCAAAAGATAGAAATTGCATCTAATACATTTGTCTTCCCTGAATTATATGGACCAATGAAACAATTCAATTTCTGGAGATTGTTTAGTGCTAAACGAGGTATGCTTCGAAAATTTTCTAAATTTAATTTTTGAAGATTCATTGTTAGTCAAATCAATATTCAATTCATTTCGGTCTACTACGAAAGTTATGATTTCCATTACTAGGGATAGCAATGAATAATCTACATACTCATTCGAGTTATTCAACTTCAAGACTTTAAAAAATTATTACAAATTGGTAATGAAAATTCTCTATCATCTATAATCCTTTGATAAAAAGGAATAGGCATTTCACAGAAGATATTCAAGTGGATTGATCTAGTTACTCAAGAATTTCGTGATAAAATTGATGGATTCATGGCTAGTAAGGGAACAGTATTTAATTATCCTATGCCAGTAGGTTTTATAGGGGATGAATAACACAGTAAACCTATTAATATTAGAATGTCGAAAGTTAAGCTAAAAATCGCTTGTGGTCATTGCTTTCATGTTTTTACAGTGAAAACAGAGAAAAATAGATCCAAAATTCGGCCATTTTCATGCCCATTTTGTGGATCATTCGCTACTACCCCAGTTTTGGAATAGTGAATAATCTTATTTTATTCTTGTTTCTACATCAGAATTTCAAGATATGATGATTATTTTAAGAAGATTTAAGTAATAGAGGTAGAATTTTTTCGATACCATTATCATAATGATAGAAAGTCTTTGTACAATCACTTAATCCCAATAAAAATCGTCCATATCAGGTTGGAGTTCAAGTATAATTGCCACACATCACTCGCGACGGATATCGTCTTTTCTATTACCACACTGGGAAAATTAGCGAGGGATACCCAGTTGTGTTTATCCATGGATATTTAGGAAGTTCACAAACCCACTGGGGCCATCAATTAAACAATCCGAAACTATTATCTCAATTCCAACTGATAGCACCTGACTTACGTGGGTATGGAAAATCTAGCATTGGTAAAAAGGTGGAAAAACACAAAACATCTGATCATATCCTTGATTTACGATTCTTATTGACTCAATTACAACTCCAACAAAAACCAATCCTTGTAGGTTATAGTATTGGTGGAACATTAGCTTTAATGTATACATTAGAATATCCTGAAAGTGTACAAGGAATAATCCTTGTGAGTCCTCGTCCATTTCTTGGTAAGATAACGCGATCATGGAATTTTATGGCAAAAGAGAAGCGAATTGGTCAAAACAGAAGTTATCTGATTTCATTTTTATGGGTGATAGTAAAGAGAGTTCAAAAATATAAAACCTATATCTCAGTAAAAAGACGTTATAAGCGATTGACTCCTTACTTTCAACAGCTTGAACAAATAAAGGTTCCTCTTTTAATGCTTTATGGTAGCAAGGATAGCGTCAATCCTTCAATAGTAATTGAGATATTAAAAAAACATCTTCCTCAGGCTGATGTTATTGAATTCGATAGTGATCATGGAATTGTTCATGAAAATACGGAGGAATTTAATAAAATTCTCCTACAGTTTTTAACTAAAAATTTAAGCCTCTAGCCATAGAGAACGAGAAAAGGAAATTGAATAGATTATTATGGTACCCAATCTAATAGGCGAGGATATCCTAATTCGACATAATCTCTCTTAATTAAACTAATTTTTTCAAAAATCGAATTTCTCATTGACTCATCCTCCAACTGAAGATCAGAAAGTATTTTTCCTACTTTAGGTTGGATATTTTTTAGACCAGCCGTAATTTTAGAATAATTAGCTAATGTTTTTTCTGTTAAGAGTTCATTGTTGTAGAGTGGAATTTGAGTTGATAAACCTCCTGAAAGAACTTTGAATCCTTCTTCTTTCGTTAAACTATTAGGATCACTACAGACTTTTAAAAATTGGTTGAAGCAGTCTTTATAAGGATGAATAACATTCCTAGCAACCACACCTCTAAGATACATTTGGGTTGTTTGTTTTTCAAATAATAAGGAAAAAGGAATGGAAACCAGATATTCAGTCATCATCAGTTTTTCAGAATTAACCATTGATCCTGTTACATCTTGAGCTTTATCATAAATGTCTAAAGGTAGGACAATACCAGTAAGCTCACGATGATCAGTTATAATTTCTCCAGGTCTTAACCGAAATTGCACATAATATGTTCCAACCCCAGTTAGGAATATAAAGGGTTCTCCTGTAGTTTCTTCTAATCCTGTAAGAACAAGATCAGGCAATAGAATAACATTATCCTTGATTACTTCATAGACAGGTTGGTTTAAATAAAACCCAAAAAAGGATTCAGATTGAATTAATTTACTCCATGATGGGAAAAACATGATCTGAGTGAGATTTTCCAATAATTCATCTTCAGCAATCTTATTCTGTTCTCGTTCTGACATACATCAAACTGTCCTCTTTGGTTTTTAGTTTGTATTAATTTAGTGGTATTGTTTGATCTCAAGATATATTCAAAATATACATTTCACAATGTTATAAGAAGATTGTATTCGAGGATTTATAAATATCAAGGATAGGAAAGTGCCAATAAGTCAAATGTTTACAAATTCACTATTTCTTTTGATTTTGGGCGGTTTCCTATGGTTGAAGCACCTGATATAAAAATTATCCAGGATTTCCTATTGCAGACAATTGAAGAAGATCCCGATCTTCAAGTTAAAGCCTTAATCGCATCTCATCTCGCCCAACGGAAATCATTCCGTTTGATAAACAAATTGATGACTTTCTCACGCTCGCATAACCCTGAGGTTCGTGAAATCATTGCAATGAGTCTTACTGGTCATTTTGAAGTCCTTGATGCAATGTTAAATTGGTTTGAGGCTGAAACTGATTCAGCAACAATTGACAAGCTATTCATTAGCCTCTCTTCAATCCTCCTCAAGGTGACTGAGGAAAGTGATAACAATAACACAGCTTTTCGATTGAAGGATCTCATTCAAAAAGAGTGTCATTTAAGATATTGCTTAGAATTAGTTGGTTATTGTACTGGAAGCATTAGTTCTTCAATTCTTCTAGATTCATTATATAAATATCGTTTTAATGATGAAATTAGAGCCTCTATCCTCCGTGGAATTCTTCATCAAGCTAAAAAAGCTCAAGTTCTCGCTACTAGTCTCCAAGATTACATAATAAGCCTTGTCGAAACTACTTACGAGTCTTCATCTCTTCGAAAACTTGGACTTGATGCATTGGGAGAAATTAATGATCCAAAACTAATTGATTTATTAGAATTGATCATAGAAACAGATCATAATCCTTTGTTAAGAAAAAAGGCTATTGAAATTGTGGGTAAATGGGGAATAATTGAATTATCCTCATTATTAATCGAAAAATTAAAGTATGATGGGATCCCTAGTGTCCGTGCAGCCGCTGCTAATGCCCTTGGGACGATCTCGTCTTTTGATGCTCTTCCTGAACTATCTGATGCTTTATCAACGGATCCAAGTTTTTCCGTTCGTGAAGCATCAGCTGAAGCATTGGGGAATCTTAAATCACAACAAGCAATTGCTGCATTACTTAAAGGATTAGAAGATCAGGATTCTTATGTTCGATCTATTTCAGCATGGTCAATTGAACAGATCCAACCAGCATCTTCTGAGCTTATACAAAGAATTTGTTATGCAGCTGGCTCGATTGAATTAGAATCAAACATTCGTAGTGGGATGATAGCACTTTTAGCCCGGATGAATTCTGTACCAGAAGCAGCTAATTGTTTACTTACTATTTTCAGGAAAGACAAATCTCCTATTCGAGAATTAGTCCTGGAGGCCTTGGAAAATTTTATTCCACACTTAAAAGATAATTATAACTTTCAAAATAACGATCTCCCTTTTATCCTAAACATTTTAGCCACTTCCCAGTCTTTTTCTCTCAGAGCAGCAATATGTACCTTTCTTGGACAATTAAAGGATGAAACAACCTTTCCATTTCTTTTAGATAGGTTAACAATTGATGATGATACTTTTGTAAGACGACAAGCAGCTTGGGCTATTTCCAAATTAAATCCGATATACCATAGTGAAGAGATCCACATGCTTTTGAAGGATAAAATGAACCAAAAAATCGTTCCATTCCTTTTAGAAATCTTAACAGCTTGGGCTAATATCAAAGATGTTCCGTTAGTACTCGAATATCTGAAACCAACCTTAGAGGTTGAATGGCGACAAGAAGCTGTTGAATTTCTTACAGCCATCATTGATACTCCAGAGTTGGTTACGAATGAGTATTATACACATAAAATCATTGATATTTTAATTTCTTTACTTAAGGGGGATAAGGCTAATACTGTACGAAGTGCTAGTGCTCATGCATTAGGTCATTTTGAGGGTTATGATTCTTTAATTTCTCCAGTATTAATCCAAGCAATTAAGACAGATCGGGTTTACACCGTACGTGAATTAGCAGCCGAAGCTCTTGGTTATCGTGGGGGAGTGTCAGCTGTTCCTGAACTGTTAGAATTAATACAACACAAACTGGAAAAGGATCCTAGTATTCGGTATTTCAGCAGTCTTGCTTTATTAAATATAGAGGCTCAAATTGCGAAAAGAACTATATAAAAAATAGCTATGTAAGGATTTTCGCTCCATTACTTGTTACTAAAACTGTGTGTTCTGCTTGTGCAACAAAACCATGAGTTTGTTCGAATAAAGGACTATAACCATGGAAATTATCTTTTTTCATAATTTCAACCAAATTGTCAGTTGGTTTTTGCAAATTCTTTAGAAACAGGTCAGCTGATCGTAGAGAAAAAGGAAGAATCTGAAATCTTTTCTTTAAAATTTTCCCTATTTCTGTTTTTGGATTGTCTTTTGATGAATAAATTAATGGTAGACCAGTTGCTTCCACATAACCTGCTTTTCCCAGAGTACTAAAGGGTTCTATAGCGAGAATATCCCCTTCTTTTAACTTTGTTCTTTGAGAAAATGGAGTAGATTTTACACTGGGTATCGAAATTCCAGTATGAAGAATTCCTTTCTGCATTTGATGACCAGTTAAATTTGAGATAGGTTTATATCCAAAATCTTCAATGGTTTCTTGAACTACAGCTCCTATTTCACTAATACGAAG